>NZ_JAQSJE010000001.1 GCF_028649535.1 Mannheimia cairinae
CAATAGTGATTTCATTGGCAAGAGTAACCTCAAACTCTTTACCACCAGTATTGTTTGGTTCGGTCTTAGGAGTTACAACAATATTATTGTCGCCTGATACTACTGACTCTTCTTTAGCGATTTCATCTTTAATTTCCTGACTTAGGTCTATAGTATAATCTGTAATCTCTCTAGTACCGTCTTGACGAGTTTCAGTAGCTTGAGTTACAGAAATAACACTTTCATCAGCACTTTTAACATGTGCTGAAGTGTCTTTAGCCGTAACTGTATATTCAGTTCCTAGTTTTTCTCCTGTACTATTAGTAAGCTCCTTAGATTCAATTGTTACATTAGCACCTTCTTTCAGCGTTACTTTACTTACCGAAATAGCATCGTGAATATTATCTTGACCTGTATTACCAATATTAGTAAATGTAATGTTTCCATCTTGGCCTAATTTAGCATCACCGCCAAAGTTTTTTACAACTGAGTTAGCAACATTACCTAAACGATCTTGGGTAAGGTATAGCTGAGAGCCGTTAATGGCATCAGTTGAAGTTGCAGAAATCTCACCGGCTGCAACGTTTTGGATACGGCGCTCTGCACCTGCGGCACCGACTGAAACTGCACCCACAGCTCTTGCACCAGCAAAAGTACTGTAGCTGATGGTATTTACTGTAGCACTGCTTACTGAGCCAGTTGCACCGCCAGTAGTGGTAGCTCCTGCTGCTGCAGAGTTTTTCAATGCGTTAAATAGCGTACCTTTACCCTCTGCTGTAACAGAGCCTTCACCTGCAGTGATGGTGCTGTCATTGCCCAGATACACTGAGTTAGCAACGGTTTCGCCCAATGGTGTTTTACCATCTTCACCAGTATTGATACCGCTACCCAATACATAAGTATCTTTAGAAGTAATGGCATTATTGTTACCAACCACACGAGAACCGGTCGCGTCAACAGTGCCTGCTAAGCCATTAGCAAGCTGTAATTTACGATTATCATCGTAAGTTGCGGTTGCACCGATTTGGTTGTTGTTACCAAACGCGCCAGTATTGGCTGAACTTGAGCCAACAGCGTTGTCATTACCCAAAGTATAAGAGCCTGTGCCGGAAACGATAGAAGGGTCACCGATCGCACCCGCGTTTTCAGCATTTACTAGGTTGCCAGTACCGATAGCGATAGATTGTTTTGCCGTTGCTTGAGCTTCTGTGCCAATCGCAATCGCATTAACATTTTTTGCTGCTGCTTTACGGCCAATCGCAATAGATTCATTACCTGATGCCATAGCAGATGAACCAATACCAACTGCATTGCTGATTTTTTTGCCATCAAAGCCATTGCCATTGACAAAGTTACCAATCAATACATTGCGGTCATTATTGCTATTATTAGCAACTTGCGCACCAATGATAACAGAACGATCTGATGTCGCATTCGCTGCTGCTACCGGGCCTAACACAACGTTATTGTCACCAACAAAATCGTTTGCAGTTTTTGTACCTAGGATAAGGTTAGCATCACCATTTAGATTATTTGCTGACGCAGGGCCTACGATGGTATTTTGCCCATGATGAGGACCAAATTGTGCATTTCTGGCATCACCAGTGATATTTTTACCCGAGTCATTACCAATAACAATGTTCTGTTGGGTAATTAAATCGGTCTGGCTATTCTGTGCCGCATTTCGACCAATGGCAATATTACCGTAATTAACATTACCCTTACCTGCTTCCTGACCAATTAGTACGCTTGGATAACGATCACTATCTTTTACTTCTGATTGCTTAGCTTGCTGTGCTTCAGTAAGTGCGCCGGCTCGGTAACCAATGGCAACCGAGTGATCTTTTTTAGATCTTTGGCCTGCTTCAGTACCAATATTAACATTATGAATATTCCACTGGTCATTTACATATTTGCCAGCATTTTCACCGATAGAGATGTTACGACCACCGATGGCCTCAGCACCATCACCGATAGCGATATTGTTTTGTTTACCAACGAAAGTGCGATATAGGTTTTCTTGTGCTGGATTTCGTCGGAAACCTTTTGCAGAAATCTTATCAAAATAAGCCTGTAAGTCTTCCTTAGAAGTAAATCTACGATTAGTTTCTGGGTTGATGATTGTTGCCCAATTACCTGTAATATCTGCTGCACCTGCTACAGACTTTCTACCAACCGCAATAGAGCCGAAGTAACACCACGAGATAAAGTACCTACTGCAACTGCATCTTCTGCCGAAGATTGAGCTGTTGTACCGACTGCAATAGAATTTTTACCCTTAGCTTGGGTATTAGTTGTTGTGTTAAATTGCGTAGTAGGTGCTCTCTGGTTTTCATTAGTTATAGGTTGCATTTCTGCACTACCTAAAGCGATAGCCCCTACACCTGTAGCTTGAGCTGATTGACCAATAGCTGTTGAGCGATTAGCACTCGCAGAAGATGCTGTACCAATAGCCATTGCAAAATCAGCTGTTGCACCAGCTTGACGAGAAATAGCTAATGAATTAAATCCACTCGCTAACCCTGCTGTACCTACAACAACAGAACCAACACCTGAAGCTGTAGAATAATGGCCTAATGCCACAGATAGCCCACCATAAGTTGGTACAACTGCTTTTGAATAGTCACCAATCGCAATACCAGATGAAAATCCATCTCCACTAACTGCATTCGCACGGTTACCTACCGCAATACCAGATGCGATACTATCATTATAATGACCATTCTCTGTTCGATGTGTATTATTCGGTGTACCATAATCATATGGCATATGTCGCATTTCAGGATTATTCTTAGCAAAAGCACTATTAGGTTTTCCATCTTCATCCTCTCCACCTATAGCCACAGAAGCAAACACTGGCTGTGTAGAGGCTAATAAAACAGCTAAAGCTAATAAGCTTCTCTTAAAATGATTTAACCCTTTGTTACTAGTAGCAGAGGTAGAACTGATTGAACCTACGGTCGCACTACTTGATGATCTGCCATGAGATTTTGCAAGCTCGGTCACAGCAGTCCAAGTTTGAGTTGCATGGTTAAATATAACCCGATAAATTTTATTCATACGAAAAAAGTTCCTTATATTATTTATAAATCATAAAAGTCTAAACAAATCTCTCCACTTTATAGTAAAATTATTAAATAGTAAAATTATTAATATTCACTCCAGAAGAAAACTGTATAGACTTCAAGCGATTATAATTATCCCAAAGAAGATAGAAGGAAACGAACGAATTTACACAACTCCACGGAACTTTACACACAACTCCATTTTTCCTTTACATAAATTTACGTAAATTTACAAATCTTTACATAAATTCCTTTTGAAATAAGATTTTATCTATTAGAATTATGACTTTTTATTACTCAATACTATTATGGTTAAAAAATTCTCTTTTTATACTTTTATTATGCTACTCATTCCTATTACAACTTGGATGATTAGTTGGCAATGGGCATCTGACACACCATCATCTGCAATAGGTGTAGATTACTTTCTCTTTTTATTGACAGAAACTGGTTCTGTGCCTTATGCAGCAATTACCTGCGTTATTTTTTCTTTAATATTAGCAGCCGTAGTCAGAAAACATTACTCTCCAATTTTAGTTATCTTGGTGTGTGTAATTTCAATGGTTTCGACTCAAGCTGTTAAAAGTGGATTAAAGTCTTTATTTGAAGAGCCAAGGCCTTTTGTTGCGGCAATGTTTCCACAACAAACAGAGAGCTTTTATCAATTATCTCGCTCAGAGCGTTCGGCTGCGGTATTTGAAAAGATTGAAGATAAAGAGCATTTTTTAACCGCTCATCACGTAAAAGAGGTGGGGTTCTCTTTCCCTTCTGGTCATACGATTTTTGCGGTTTCTTGGTTACTGCTTTTTGCAGGATTTTGTATGAATGTGCGTACGCAAGCGGCCATTTTTTTACAAATTTTTGCAACTCTTTGGGCTGCATTAATGCTTATTAGCCGCTTACGTTTAGGAATGCACTACCCTATAGATTTATTCGTCAGCTCATTAATTGCTTGGTTTATGCATTTAGTGATCTTTTTGTGGCTTTTGCCAAAATTAGAGTGTAATACAATGTTTAAAAAGCATTAATAAAGAGGCTTTAGATTATCTATCATAAAAATGCTTCCTCATTGATTAAACAAAACACATCAGTTATTATGTGAAAACTCATCTCTTAATTTCATTTAATTTATAGGACTCAAAATGAAAAAGTTTTTTTGGATTTTAGTTATTGCCGTTGTTGCTCTTGGTGGCTATTCATTAACTAAATATAATGATTTAATGCGTGCAGAAGAAGATATTAACTCAGTATGGGGGAATGTTGAATCAGCATACCAACGCCGTGCAGACTTAATTCCAAACTTAGTTAATACAGTAAAAGGTCAGGCCAACTTTGAGCAAGAAACTTTAACGTCTGTTATTGAAGCTCGTGCAAAAGCAACCGCAGTAACGATTGACCCAAGCAACGCAACCGAAGAGCAAATGGCACAATTCCAAGACGCTCAGAAAGGTGTAAACTCTGCTCTTTCTCGTTTATTAGTTTCAGTTGAAAGATACCCGGAATTAAAAGCTCACGAAGCATTCTTAAACCTTCAAGCACAATTAGAAGGAACAGAAAACCGCATCAACGTTGAGCGTAATAACTTTAATGAAAAAGTGAAAGAATACAACAAACTCGTGCGTGAATTCCCAACCAAACTCGCCGCAATGATTATGGGTTTTAAAGCAAAACCACAATTTAAAGCTGATGCGGGTTCAGATAAAGCACCAGTTGTAAACTTTAATTAATTTTTACTGATTAATTTATCTATATTTAAAGCAATAAGCCTTTTCTATTCGGTGCTTATTGCTTTATTTTTAAGAGGGTCAAATGGGATTATTTTCTTTTCTTTCTAATACATTACCTGTTGATACTGATATTATCGAACAAGCTATTGCACATTTAGAAACACAAACCTCAGCGGAATTGCGTGTTGTTGTTGAGCGTAAAGCTAAAATAGAAAATGTTGAAGATGCTGCTGTTTTGCGTGCTACTCAACTTTTTGATGAATTAAAAATGTATGAAACTGCTGAGCGTAATGGTGTGTTGATTTATCTTTCATTTAAACCGCATTATGTTGCGGTTATTGGTGACGAAGGGATTCATCAAAAAGTTGGCGATGATTTTTGGCAAAAAATTTATGCAGCAATGTGCATAGCGTGCCAAAATGGCGATTACACCAAAGCAATTTGTGATGCCATTAAAACAGTTGAAACTCCATTAGCTCTGCATTTTCCTTATTTTGATGATAAAAATGAGCTTTCAAACGAGGTAGTGGTGAAATGATAAAACCAATTTGCAAAATTTCTCGCTTTTTTGACCGCTTGTTATTAGTAATATTAGCACTGTTTAGCTTAAATGTAGCTGCGGTTACTTACCCTGAAGCGCCAAATCCGTTTTATTACATAACTGATTACACTAAAAACACCCTAACTCAGCAAGAATGGCGAACATTGGAAGATGCATTAATTGCAAATCGTACAAAAACCAGTTCACAAATTATTGTGGTTATCGTGCCAAGCACAGAGAGTGAAGCCGTTTCAACTTACGCTCATACCCTCTTTAATAAATGGGGAATCGGCAGAACTAAAAACAACGAAAACAATGGTGTTTTACTCTTAATTGCAAAAAATGATCGCAAACTCTTTATTGCAACTGGGCGAGGGCTAGAAGGTGTGTTACCTGATGCCATTGCCGCAACTATTATTCGAAATGAGATTACGCCATACTTTAAACAAGAACAATATGCTGCAGGTATTGCCCGAGGCTTATCAGCTATTATGGCTGCAATTAATGGGGAATATGCTCCTTATGCAAGCTACGGCGAACAGCAAGAAGAATTTGATGATATTGATGGACTGCTCTTCTTTCTTTTTGCGGGTGTTGTGATTTTCCTTATTTTCCGCCCACGTGGAAACAGTACTTATATTAGCCCAGAATCAATGGATCAATTAGGTAGAGTGCTTAGAGAAAGCCAACGTCGAAACGGCGGTTTTAATGGTGGCTTTGGCGGCGGTTTTGGTCGGAACTCTGGTGGCTTTGGTGGCGGATTTGGCGGAAGCCGAGGTAGCGGAGACAGTTTTGGCGGTGGTTCATCAGGTGGCGGTGGTGCGGGCGGAAGCTGGTAATCTAGCTCCTAAACGCACTTCCATCCCCCTTATATTGCTATGATGCAAGCGTGGATACTTGCATCATCAGAGTATTAATAAATAAAATAGCCTCATTTTATTCATATTGCTTTCTTACTTATGCAAAAACAGCTATTTATCTCACAAATAAAGCAAAACCTAGCAAAATTGCAACCATTTTCAACACAGGTAGTCACGATTGACAACCCTTATTTTTCGCATAAAAGTGGGTTGGTACGCTTTTTCATAGCAGAAATAGAACAAACACTTAACGCACTGGTGCATCAAGAGGAGGTGTTATACACTGAATTTTATGCAGAAAAGCTGGTAAAACAGTTCGATGCTTTAAATAAAGCGGTGGAAAAACAGCAAAAAAATACAAAGAAAACTGTGCAATTTCATTCTTCATTTCAATTTCCAGCCAATATTCATCGTTTATCGCCTGCTAAACGTTTAGAAGAATATCGCAAAGCTTTACGTGCATTAAATGAAAAAATCAGTTGGCTTATAGAACAGCTTTATAATGCCGAGCAAGAGGGCTTAAAACAAGTACTACAAAACAGTATTACCGAAACAGAATATCGGAAAACTAAATGTTTAAAAGCGATTGAAAATTTAGAACAACAGTTGCAGTTTAAATAGTAGAAGATAAGATTTTGAACATAATGCAAGCGGTGTAAATTTGTAAAATTTTTGTAAAATTACACCGCTTGTGCTTAAGTAAATGAATTACTCATTTAACATTTTAGCTAGCTCTTTGGGTTCTACGTAGCCTGCAATGAGTTCGCCTTCTGAGGTTACTATATTTGGTGTGCCTGTTACACCAAATTTAATACCAAGTTGGTAATGTTTTTTTACGATATTTGGTGTTTTTAATTGGGTTGGTAAATTCCCTTTTTCCGCTTCATTTAGTGCATTTACTTTATCTGTTGATGTCCAAATTGCTTCCATCTGTTTTGCAGTTTGAGTATTCATTCCACCACGAGGGAAGGCTAGATAGCGAACAGTAATACCTAAATCGTTATACTCTTTAATTTGTTTATGCAATAAATGGCAATAATGGCAGGTTATATCCATAAACACTGTTACTACGTGTTTTTCATTTTTTGCAGGATACACAATCATTTCATTACGATAAGAATTTAGCTCTGCTAACAATCCTTGATTGGTAATATCAATAACCTTATCGCCTTTTAATTCAAAAACTTTACCTTGAATAACATAGCGGCCATCTTGGCTAATATATACAACGCCCTCATTTGACGTTGCCATTTTAAAGCCAGATAAAGGCGATTCTGAAATTTGAACCTCTGTTGCCCCTATTTTCTCTAGCTTATTTTTTAGTGCTGCATCTGATGCAAATGCAACACTCGATAAAGCCATAATACCTAAACTAATTAGATTTTTTCTCATTGAATATCCTTACATTTTTAATCTTGCTTCAACACTCTTTGCTTTTTTCAAGAATGCTTGGCGTTCTTTATTGCTCATACCTGAATTTGAACCAGGTAATTTCACCGTAATTGGGTTTACAGGCCGCCCATTAATATGGAATTCATAATGCAAATGTGGGCCTGTTGATCCACCAGTATTGCCAGATAAGGCTATACGCTCCCCTTTTTTAACTCGCTGCCCTGGCTTAACTAAAGATTTACTTAAATGCATATATACCGTAGTAATATGCCCGTGTTTTAAGCGAATATAACGTCCTGCACCTCTTGCTTGGTAGGCTACGTGTTCAACAACCCCATCACTTGGTGCAATAATTGGCGTACCAATAGGAACACCATAATCTACCCCTTTATGCGGGCTAATTCGCCCTGTAATAGGGTGTCTTCGTTGAGGGTTAAAGGAAGATGTTATTCTTGCTGCATATAGTAGTGGATGTCGAGCAAAACCACCGCTTAAGGTTTCCCCGTGGCGACTATAATAGCGTCCGTTATCCGCTTGAATAGCATAATAGCTTTTTTTATTGCTAATAACGTGAATACCTTCTACGTTCCCCAGTTCTGTTACTTTTCCATCAACATATTCACGCTTAACTAAAATTGCAAATTTATCGCCTCTTTTTAGTTTATTTGTTGCAATTTGTGACTGTAATCCTACCGCTAGCTGGTTAATTTGTCGGTCAGATAAATTTACTGCTTTTAAGCTTGCCGCAAAACTACCTTTAATTGTGCCTCTGACAACGTCAAGTTTCCATACACCTTTCTTCTCAAATTTTTGGAAAGCAAAAGTACCGTTTTCTCTTCGTTCATAAACTCGCTCTTCTTTTTCTGATACAAGCCAGTTCATATATTCCAATTCACCGTCATTATCTAGCACCCAGTAAAACTGTTGCCCTGATTTAAGTTGTGCTAATGCCGGATATTGCTTTATTAATCGTTGAGCAACAGCAGCACTTAACCCTGATTGGTCTAGTACATCTTTTAGTTTATCGCCTCTGGCAACGGTGTAACTGAATTGATGCTGAATTCGTAATGCTTGATCGGCAACATCAAGTATATCTTGAAGTAACTTTTCTGCATCTTCTGGTAGCTGATCTTCGGCTAAGGTAGCTTCTGCCGTATCAATCGGTTCTTCCACTTCATCATCTTGGTCTCGCAGTTCATCGGTATAAGATGTTGCCGTTTGGTCTTCAAGAATATTTTTATTATCCACTGACAATGAAGATACAGTAACTAGATCAGTAATATAGCCAATAAATCCTGAAGGATGTCCTGATTTATTTGCCGATGTACCCGCTAGTTCAATTTCATCTTCGTATGTGCCTAGTTGCTCATCTAAAATTAAGGTATTTTCTCGTGATAAGGATTTATTAACTGAAGGTTGTTCCTTTAATGCCAGAACAATTCCAACCAGTAAACTAGCTACTGCCAATAAAAATACCGCTATTTTGAGATGTTTTTTATGCCTTTTACGATCTCTTGCTAAAATAACGTGTTGCAAAATATATCTCGCCTATTTTTCATTCAATAATTTACTTAAATTTACATAACCTAACGATAGACTATTTTATCAAGAAAAAATTCATTTAATCTATTGTCATAATAGGAAAAATCAGCTAATTTTAAATTAATATCCATAAAATTTTTATAGTAATGAAAATAAATCAACTTACATTCAGTCAAAAAGCAACTCAATTTACACTTATTCAACAAAATATACCTTTAATTTCTCTCGAAAATATCGATGTTTCATTTAACGGGCAAAAAGCCTTACAAAATATTAATCTATCTATTTATCCTAATTCCATTACTACTATTGTTGGGCCTAATGGCGGCGGTAAATCCACTTTGCTAAAAGTATTGTTGAAGTTGCTTACCCCAAATAGTGGAACGGTTACCCATCAAAAAGGGTTGAAAATTGGTTATGTTCCACAAAAATTGCATTTAGACCCATCAATGCCAATCACTGTGACCCATTTTTTAGCGTTGAAGCCAAATACAGATCAAAAGATGATTGATGAGGCCTTGTCTCTTTTTTCAATTACGCACTTAGCTAAAAATAGTATGCAAAAACTGTCTGGAGGGGAACTACAACGTGTTTTGCTCGCTCGAGCTATTTTGAATCGTCCTCAGCTATTAGTGCTAGATGAGCCGATGCAAGGGGTAGATATTACAGGGCAAACTGAACTCTATCAACTACTAAATGAAACTCGTTCGTGGTTAAAATGTGCTATTTTGATGGTTTCACATGACTTAAATATAGTGATGGCAAATACAGATGAAGTGCTTTGCGTGAATAAGCATATTTGTTGTGCTGGTACACCTGAAGTGATTGCTAACGATCCTCATTTTATTCATTTTTTTGGCGATCAATTTGCTCGAAATGTTGCATTTTATTCACATAAACATAACCATCATCACAATTTACACGGCGATGTTTGCCCAGGTGAATGCAAGTGCAGTTATTAAGATAAATCTCATTTGTTTAAAAATTGTAATTTTTTTGCTAAAAATGATCGCTTGTTTTACCAAAATTTATGTAAAAATCTGACCTAGCTCACAGTTTCTTGGCTTAATATGGAGTATAATTACCTCCGAATTCAAAACCAGTAAATAGGTCAGGTCTTTATGCAATATAACAATTTTGACGATTGGCTTGCGTCATCACCATTTGGTGGCTCAAACCAGTCTTACGTTGAAGAAATTTATGAGCAATATTTAGCAGACCCAGCAAGTGTTGATGAAAGCTGGAAAGCTATTTTTGATTCATTTCCAAAACCAACAACTCCTCAGGTTGAACAACCTCATTCCCAAGTTCGTGACTACTTTAGAAAGCTTGCTCGTGAACAACAACCTCAATCTATTACCGTTATCGATCCTGAAGCCAGTGCAAAGCAAGTGCGTTTACTACAATGGATTAACGCACACCGTTTTCGTGGCTACTTGGAAGCAAAACTTGATCCTATTAATTATTATCGTTGGAAAACCTCTAACGTACCTGAATTAGATTATAAATATCACGGTTTTACCGATGCCGATCTTAACGAAACTTTTACCGTAGGCCGCTATGTTTATGGTAAAGAAACGATGAAACTTGGCGAGCTAAATGAGGCTTTGAAAGAGACTTATTTAGGTTCAATCGGTTTAGAGTTTATGCACGTTCAAGATATTGAGCAACGCAACTGGCTACAAGAAAAAATTGAAAGTGTGATAAATAAACCTCTCTTTAGCAAAGCAGAAAAATTAAATTTATTAAAAGAATTAACGGCTGCAGATGGTTTAGAGCGTTATTTAGGTGCTAAATTCCCAGGTGCGAAACGTTTCTCACTTGAAGGAAGCGATGCCTTTATTCCAATGATGAAAGAAATTATTCGCCACGCAGCTCGTCAAGATATGTCTGATGTGGTATTAGGTATGGCTCACCGTGGTCGTTTAAATATGTTAGTGAACGTATTTGGTAAACGGCCTGCTGAACTCTTTGATGAATTTGCTGGTAAGCACGCAGATGAAAACCGTACGGGTGATGTGAAATATCACCAAGGCTTCTCATCTGATTTTGCCGTTGATGATAAACGTGTTCACTTAACCCTTGCATTTAACCCATCGCATTTAGAAATTGTAAGCCCTGTTGTAATCGGTTCTGTACGAGCAAAACAAGAGCGTATGCGTGATACTGAACGTAAAAAAGTGTTAGCGGTAACTGTACACGGCGACTCCGCAGTAGCTGGGCAAGGTGTGGTACAAGAAACGTTAAATATGGCAAATGCCCGAGGCTATAAAGTCGGCGGTACAATCCGTATCGTTATCAACAACCAGATTGGTTTTACGACCTCTAACCCTAATGATACTCGTTCAACTGAATTCTGTACCGATATTGCGAAGATGATCCAAGCACCTATTATTCACGTAAATGGCGACGATCCTGAAGCCGTTGCCTTTGCCGCTCGTATGGCAGTGGAATATCGTACTAAATTCAAACGTGATATTTTTATTGATCTGATTTCTTATCGTCGCCACGGTCATAATGAGGCTGACGAGCCGTTAGCAACACAGCCGATGATGTATAGCATCATCAAAAAACACCCGACTCCTCGTAAAGTTTATGCCGATCGCTTAATTGCTGAAGGTGTATTAACAAATGAGGACGAAATTGAAATGCTCAACCTTTATCGTGATGCTTTAGATAATGGCGAACGAGTGGTTGAAGAGTGGCGTGAAATGAATATGGCTGCAGTCGATTGGTTACAATATCTTAACTATGATTGGACTGAGCCTTATGAAAGCAAATTCCCAGCTGATCGTTTTGCTACCCTTGCAAAACGTGTTTGCGAATACCCTGATACATTAAAAGCACATTCTCGTGTTGAAAAAATTTATGCCGACCGTAGAGAAATGTATGAAGGTAAAAAATTATTAGACTGGGGAATGGCGGAAACAATGGCTTATGCCACCTTGCTTGATGAAGGCACTCACGTGCGTTTATCTGGTGAAGATGCCGGACGTGGTACTTTTTTCCACCGTCACGCAGTTATTCATAACCAAAATGACGGTACGGGGTACGTGCCATTAACTAATCTGCACGCAAATCAAGGTCGCTTCCAAGTTTGGGATTCCGTACTTTCTGAAGAAGCAGTTCTTGCCTTTGAATATGGCTTTGCAACCACAGATCCAAAAACACTCACTATTTGGGAAGCCCAATTTGGTGATTTTGCCAACGGTGCTCAAATTGTTATCGACCAATTTATTAGTTCTGGCGAACAAAAATGGGGCAGAATGTGTGGCTTAGTAATGCTATTACCTCACGGCTATGAAGGACAAGGTCCTGAACATTCTTCCGCCCGTGTTGAACGCTATTTACAGCTTTGTGCTCAACAAAATATTCAAGTCTGTGTGCCTTCAACCCCAGCTCAGGTTTACCATATGCTACGTCGCCAAGCGATTCGCAAAATGCGTCGTCCGTTGGTTGCTATTACACCAAAATCACTATTACGTCACCCTCTTGCAGTTTCTTCTTTAGATGAATTGCTAAACGGAACTTTCCAAAATGCGATTGGTGAAATTGATGAGATTAACCCAAAACAAGTTAAACGAGTGGTAATGTGTTCAGGCAAAGTGTATTACGATTTATTAGAGCAACGTCGTAAAAACAACCAAACAGATGTGGCAATTATTCGTATTGAACAACTCTACCCGTTCCCGATTGAGGAAGTAAAACAAATTCTTGAACCTTATGCTCACGTGCAAGATTTTGTATGGTGCCAAGAAGAGCCACTTAACCAAGGTGCGTGGTATTGTAGCAAGCATAATTTTGAAGCTTCGATTCCTGAAGGGGCGAAATTAACTTATGCAGGCAGACCGGCTTCTGCGTCTCCTGCTGTAGGTTATCCATCGCTACACTTAAAACAACAAAAACAACTTGTTGAAGATGCATTAACATTATAATAAAAACCGCTTATTACCTAAAAGTAAGCTAATAATTCATAAAAGGAAAAAAACAATGACTATCGAAATTTTAACACCAGATTTACCTGAATCTGTTGCTGACGCAACCGTTGCCACTTGGCATAAAAAAGTAGGCGAAAGTGTCAAACGTGATGAGATCTTAGTTGAGATTGAAACCGATAAAGTTGTATTAGAAGTACCTGCCTCAAGCGACGGTATTTTAGCAGAGATTACTCAAGAGCAAGGGGCTACGGTAGTCTCTAAGCAATCACTTGGTAAATTAGTAACAGCCAAAGCTGGTGATGTTACGCAAGAAAAACTAGAGCAACAAACAGAAGCGACACCGGCTGATCGTAAATATGCTGCGATTGAAAACAGCCATACAAATGCCGATGATCAAGGCCCAGCTATCCGCCGTTTATTAGCTGAGCACGATTTATCTGCAAATGATATTCAAGGCAGCGGTGTAGGTGGACGTATTACCCGTGAAGATATTGAAAAAGAGATTGCAAAACGTGTTCAACTTGCTCAAGCAAAAGATGCAGCAACCAATCAAAATACAGTAAGTACTGTTGCATTCAATAGCCGTAGCGAAAAACGTGTGCCGATGACTCGTTTACGCAAACGCATTGCAGAACGCTTATTAGAAGCGAAAAATACCACTGCAATGCTGACCACCTTCAACGAGTTAGATATGCAGCCGATTATGAACCTGCGTAAAACTTATGGCGAAAAATTCGAAAAACAACACGGTGTGCGTTTAGGCTTTATGTCGTTCTATATTAAAGCGGTGGTTGAAGCCCTTAAACGTTACCCTGAAATCAATGCCTCTATTGACGGTGATGATGTGGTTTATCACAACTACTTTGATGTGAGCATTGCCGTTTCAACCCCTCGTGGCTTAGTTACGCCAGTATTGCGTGATTGCGATAAAATGAGTATGGCTGAGATTGAGAAAAAAATTAAAGAGCTTGCCGAAAAAGGACGTGACGGTAAATTAACCGCTGAAGATTTAACTGGCGGTAACTTTACCATTACTAACGGTGGAGTATTCGGCTCACTGATGTCCACACCAATCATTAACCCGCCACAAAGTGCGATTTTAGGTATGCACGCTATTAAAGATCGCCCTGTGGCAGTTGATGGGCAAGTGGTTATTCGCCCGATGATGTATTTAGCATTAAGTTACGATCACCGCTTAATTGATGGTAAAGAATCTGTTGGTTTCTTAGTTACAATTAAAGAGTTACTAGAAGACCCAACTCGCTTAATTCTTGAAATTTAGTCGCAAATTTAGACCGCTTGTAAGGCTTGCTTGCAAGCGGTTGTTTTTTATGGAATATTTGCAATTTTTCATTAGATGAATTACATTCCTACTCAATCATAATTAATACTCAAGGACTAATATGAATCTACACGAATATCAAGCAAAACAAATATTTAGACAGTACGGATTGCCCGTAAGTGAAGGCATTCCGTGTTTCTCAGCAGATGAAACCGTTGCAGCCATTCAACAATTAGAAGGCGAGCAATGGGCTGTAAAATGTCAAGTTCACGCAGGTGGGCGAGGCAAAGCCGGTGGTGTAAAATTGGTGCGTAGTACAGATGAAGCAAAAGCATTTGCACAACAATGGCTTGGTAATCGCTTAGTAACGTTTCAAACCGATAGTTTAGGGCAACCTGTTAATGCTATCTATGTGGAAGAAACCTGCAATATATCTCGTGAGCTTTATTTAGGGGCGGTTGTGGATCGTTCTGCCCAAAAAGTTATTTTTATGGCATCAAGTGCTGGCGGAATGAATATTGAAGAAGTTGCAGAAAAAACACCTGAGCTTATTCATAAAGCAACCATTGCCCCACTTACAGGCGGACAAGCTTATCAAGGCCGTGAGCTTGCTTTCAAACTCGGTCTAAAAGGTGATGAAGTTAAACAATTTGCTGATATCTTCGTTAAACTTGCTACGTTATTTGTAGAAAAAGATTTAGCCTTATTAGAAGTGAATCCGCTTGTCGTTACAAAAGAAGGCTTACTGCTCTGCTTAGATGCCAAAATGTCGATTGACAGCAACGCACTCTACCGCCACCCAGAATTAAAAGCGTTACAAGATTTAAGCCAAGATGATGAGCGTGAAGCGATTGCTGAAAAATGGAACCTAAACTATGTGGCATTAGATGGCAACATCGGCTGTATGGTAAATGGTGCTGGCTTAGCAATGGGAACAATGGATATTGTCAAGCTCTACGGCGGCAAACCTGCTAACTTCTTAGATGTCGGAGGCGGAGCTACCAAAGAACGAGTGGCAGAGGCTTTTAAATTGATTTTATCTGATACCAATGTAAAAGCGGTTTTAGTGAATATTTTTGGCGGTATTGTTCGTTGTGATCTAATTGCCAATGGTGTGATTGATGCCGTGAATGAAGTCGGTGTAACTGTGCCGGTTATCGTACGCTTAGAAGGTACTAACGCAGAACAAGGACGTGAAATTTTAGCGAACAGTGATTTGAGCATTTTAGCAGCGACATCACTTAAACAAGCGGCTGAATTAGCTGTAAAATCTGCAAATGAGGGGGAATAATGTCTATTTTAATTAACAAAGATACAAAAGTCATTTGCCAAGGTTTTACCGGTGGGCAAGGCACATTCCACAGTGAACAAGCTCTTGCTTATGGCACCCAATTAGTCGGCGGTGTTTCCCCAAATAAAGGTGGCACAACCCATTTAGGCTTGCCTGTTTTTAATACTGTGCGTGAAGCAGTTGAAAACACTGGGGCAACAGCAACCGTTATTTATGTGCCGGCACCAGGTTGTAAAGATGCGATTTTAGAAGCTATTGATGCAGGTATTGAGCTTATTGTCTGCATAACTGAAGGCATTCCAACCTTAGATATGCTACAAGTAAAACAACGCTTAAATGAAACCGGTGTGAGAATGATTGGGCCGAACTGCCCGGGAGTGATCACACCTGATGAATGCAAAATTGGTATTATGCCAGGTAATATCCATAAAAAAGGCAATATCGGTATTGTTTCTCGTTCTGGTACGCTTACCTACGAGGCAGTTAAGCAAACCACTGATGAAGGCTTTGGGCAATCTACCTGCGTAGGTATTGGTGGCGATCCGATTCCTGGCTCAAACTTTATTGATATTTTAACCCTATTCCAAAATGACCCTGAAACCGATGCCATCGTAATGATTGGGGAAATTGGTGGTACTGCAGAAGAAGAAGCGGCAGCTTTCATTAAAGCAAATGTAACCAAACCTGTTGTCAGTTATATTGCAGGTGTTACCGCTCCTAAAGGCAAACGAATGGGACACGCTGGGGCAATTATCAGCGGCGGTAAAGGCACAGCTGATGAAAAATTCAAAGCCTTGGAAGATGCCGGTGTAACCACCGTCAGAAGCCTCGCTGAAATTGGCTCTGCCCTACGAAAAGTTTTAGGGTAGTCGCTCATAAAAAAGCATAAAAATAAAGTGGTTAGGTTTTAAAATGTACCTTACATTTAACTTAACCACTTTTTATTTTATTTGGCAAAATCGATTGGAAAAGCTCTCGGCTTTTTAAAGGTTGCGATCCTAAATAAGGTTTTAATGCGATGCGAGTAAAACGCTTTGCTGCCTGTTGGGTCGATTTTTCAGAAAAATTCAGCTCGGCAAAAGCTAATAAATCCTCGCCTAAAAAACTGTTATTATTTTGCAGTAGTGAAGCGATAAAGCCTTTATTTTCACTAAATTGATAACTCATTTTCGGGTCTATTTCCAACCCTGTTGCAGCACAATGGGTAAAATCAACTCCGTAGCCTAATGCTTTTAATGTATGAAATTCAAAGGTACGTAAAATTGGCTCTACTTGTTCCGTTGCTGCTAGTTGCGTCATACAGTGCAAATAGTGATGAAAAAGCGTTGGGTAAGCGGTCTGATTTTCTAACACTCTTGCAAGTACTTCGTTGATATAAAAACCGCTATAAAGTGAGACGGTATTCATCGGCAACGTGAGTGCTGCAGGTTCTGCTTTAGTTAGGGTTTTTAAATCGCCCTTACCAGACCAGCGTAACAATAGCGGCGTAAAAGGTTGAAGTACCGCTTTTAATGGCGAACGAGCACGTCTTGCCCCTTTTGCTAAAAGCGTGATCCGCCCGTGGTTTTCTGTAAAGAAATCAACAAGCAAACTGCTTTCGCTATATTCTCGGCGGTGTAAAACAAACGCCCGTTGCCATTGGTCTGTGGTCATTTTTATTTAGTTATAAGGTTAGAATGGTTTTTTAAATCTCCCCCTTCCCCTCTTTACGAAAGAGGGGGGAATCGTTCAGCGAGCAATCTTCATTCATCTATTTATAATTTTGATGAATGAAAATTTACGATATTCTAGTTCCCCTCTTTAGAAAAGAGGGGTTAGGGGAGATTTGATCTAATTAAACATTCAAAACAGGACTATTCGTCCATATACCCTAAACTGCGTAACGCTCTCTCATCATCTGCCCAGCCGGCTTTCACTTTGACCCAAAGCTCAAGATGTACTTGGTTGTCGAATAAGCGTTCCATATCTTTACGGGCTTCAATACCGATTGTTTTGATTTTTTGACCGCCGGCTCCGATCACCATTTTTTTCTGTCCGTCTCGTTCAACTAAGATCAAACCGTTGATTTCATAAACACCACGTTCGTTCATTTTGAACTGTTCGATTTCAACCGTGACTGAATAAGGTAACTCTTCGCCGGTAAAACGCATTAGTTTTTCACGGATAATTTCCGATGCCATAAAGCGTTGAGAACGGTCTGTTACATACTCTTCAGGGAAATGATGAACACCTTCACGCAGTGATTTACGCACAAATTTTTGTAGAAGATGGACATTTTTACCACGTTGAGCCGAAATAGGTAAGATTTCCGCAAAATCAAATTTTTGTGAAAGCTCGGTAATATGCGGTAATAGCTCTTCTTTTTCTTTGATGTTATCCACTTTGTTGATAGCTAATAGCACCGGGGCTTTGGCTGAACGGAGTTTGTTTAACACCATTTCATCATCTTCTGTCCATTTTGTGCCTTCAACCACAAAGATAATTAAATCGACATCGCCAATCGCTGAGCTTGCAGCACGGTTCATTAGGCGGTTAATCGCTCGTTTTTCTTCAATATGTAACCCCGGTGTATCCACATAAATTGCTTGGTATTGTTCTTCGGTGTGAATACCAACAATACGGTGGCGTGTAGTTTGGGCTTTACGTGAAGTAATTGAGATTTTTTGTCCTAAAATTTTGTTTAATAAGGTTGATTTCCCTACGTTTGGGCGACCAACAATAGCAACAAAACCACAATAGGTTTTTGCTTGGTTTTGAGTTTGTTCTGTCATTTTATATTCCTTTCATTCGTTCCCCCTTTACTAAAAAGAGGGTTTGTTTTTATTTCTTTGCCTTAATTACCGCTAATACTTTTTCCGCTGCATCTTGCTCTGCTTTGCGACGGCTTGTGCCAGTGCCGATAAAGGTTTCATCAATGGTAATCACTTTGCAGGTTACACGGAACGTTTGGTTATGGGCTTCGCCTTTAATATCAAGCACATCATATTCTGGCAATGGCTGTTTCTTGCCTTGTAAATATTCCTGTAGGCGTGTTTTCGGGTCTTTTTGTGAATCACCTGGACTAATTTCTTTGAGTAAATCAGCATACCAATCTACAACCTTTTCCATTGCTTTTGCCATATCGCAATCAAGGTAAATGGCAGCAATAATGGCTTCGACACAGTCGGAAAGAATAGATTCTCTGCGGTAGCCTCCGCTTTTTAGCTCGCCTGGTCCTAATTTGAGATAATCGCCTAAATCAAATTGACGAGCAATAATGGCTAACGTTTGTTCACGAACTAATGTGGCACGCATACGGCTTAACTCCCCTTCATTTGCTTTAGGGAATTTGTCGTATAATGCTTTGCCAATAGTAAAATTTAAAATCGAATCGCCTAAAAATTCTAAGCGTTCGTTATTTTTTGCTGCAGCACTGCGGTGCGTTAAGGCTTGAGTGAGGTAATCTAGGTTATTAAATTGATAACCTAATTTTTTCTGTAATCGTTCTAGTTTCATAGGGTTATTTTTTAGACTATATGTCTAATCATAATGATAAAAGTCGGGCATAAATACCCGACCTACTGTTTAATTGATTGAAGTAAACATTCTTGAGAAACGAAGCCCTGTTGGGAATTCATTTGCTTTTTTATCTAAACTTAACCAAATAAATGTTGCTTTCCCAACAATATTTTTCTCTGGTACAAATCCCCAAAAACGGCTATCTTCGCTGTTATCTCGGTTATCACCCATCATAAAATAGTGACCTTCTGGCACAATCCATTCGCCATCAGCTTGCCCTTCTTGCTTAAAGAAATAAGGTGCATAATTAAATGCCATTGGGTGATTAAGAATCTGGTGAGTTACATCACTTTTTTCTGTACGTTCAATTTGCATTTCACCGTGGTAGAAGAAGTCTGGGTTTGCTTTTCCTTCACTATATTCAAATATTTGAACTTCGCCACTTGCATTAGTAACGGTTAAACGCTGAGTTGCAAAATCGTATTTAACTTTGTCGCCCCCCACACCAATAACACGTTTAATGTAATCAATATGAGGTTGTGCGGGTGCTTTAAATACCACCACATCACCACGTTGTGGTTTGCCAGTTTCAATGATCATATTTTGAAAAATTGGATCTTTAATACCGTAATTAAATTTATTGACGACTAAAAAATCTCCCACTCGTAAAGTAGGTTCCATTGAACCACTTGGTATTTGGAAAGGCTCAAATAAAAATGAGCGTAATACCGTTACAAAGAATAAAATACCAAAAAGTGATGCAAAAAATTCGCCTACTGCAGATTTGGGCTGAATTTCTGCAATCTCTTCTTCTGTTAATTCTCTGCCTAAACGTTTTTGCTGTTGTGCAATCGCCTGTTTACGTCTTGGGTCTGCACTAAATTTATAGAATGCCCAAAAGCTTCCACAAATAACAACTAACGCAACCAAAATAATTGAAATTGTATTTGGCAGTTGCATTGAATCTAACCATTTCCAAATACCGTAAATAATGCCTAAAAATACTATCGGCATAAATTGGGCCATTGAATACTCCTTGTTAATCATACAGAATTGCAAATTTCTTGCGAAATTTGACCGCTTGCCACGCAATTAATTCTGTATGCTTTTTATATTAATCTTTCCCAACGTGTAAAATCGCTAAGAATGCTTCTTGTGGTACCTCTACATTACCGAGGGATTTCATTCGTTTTTTACCCTCTTTTTGTTTTTGTAGTAGTTTTTTCTTACGGCTGACGTCGCCACCATAACATTTCGCCAATACGTTTTTACGTAACTGTTTTACCGTTGAACGGGCAATTACGTGGTTGCCGATTGCCGCTTGAATCGCAATATCAAATTGTTGGCGAGGAATGAGCTCACGCATTTTTTCAACCAGCTCACGCCCACGATAAGGTGCGTTTGCTTTATGAACAATTAGGGCTAACGCATCGACTCGCTCGCCGTTGATCATAATATCAACACGTACCATATCTGCAGCTTGGAAGCGTTTGAAACCATAATCTAATGACGCATAACCACGAGAAGTTGATTTTAAGCGGTCAAAGAAATCTAGCACCACTTCGCCCATTGGAATTTCATAGGTAAGTGCAATTTGGTTGCCGTGATACACCATATTAGTTTGCACACCTCGTTTTTCCACACAAAGGGTAATAACGTTGCCTAAATATTCTTGTGGCACAAGCATATTACATTCTGCAATCGGCTCACGAATTTCTGTAATATTATTGATTGCAGGCAGTTTTGACGGACTATCTACATAAATGGTTTCGCCATCGGTTTGCACTACTTCATAAACTACCGTTGGTGCAGTGGTAATTAGGTCAAGATCATATTCACGTTCTAAACGTTCTTGAATGATCTCCATATGTAATAAACCTAAGAAACCACAACGGAAACCAAAGCCTAATGCACTTGAGGTTTCCGGCTCATAGAATAACGAAGCATCATTTAAGCTTAATTTGCCTAACGCATCACGGAAAGCCTCATAGTCATCTGAGCTAATTGGGAATAAACCAGCATAAACTTGTGGTTTAACTTTTTTAAAGCCAGGTAAAACTTCAGTCGCCGGATTATGGTGATGAGTTAAAGTATCCCCCACTGGAGCCCCTAAAATATCTTTAATCGCACAAACAACCCAACCTACTTCGCCTGTTTTAAGTTCTGCAGTATCAACTCGTTTTGGTGTGAATATACCAAGACGATCTACGTTATAAGATTGCCCGGTACTCATTACTTTAATTTTATCGCCTTTTTTCAACACACCATTTTTCACACGCACTAAAGAGACAACACCTAAATAGTTATCGAACCAAGAGTCGATAATCAATGCTTGCAGCGGAGCTTCAGGATCGCCTTCAGGGGCAGGAATTTTTTTAACAATATCTTCTAATACCTCTTCAATGCCCACACCTGTTTTTGCCGAACAACGCACGGCTTCCATTGCGTCAATACCGACAATATCTTCAATTTCTTCCGCAACACGTTCCGGCTCTGCCGCCGGTAAGTCGATTTTATTTAAAATCGGCACAACCTCTAAATCCATTTCGATTGCGGTGTAACAGTTTGCCAAAGTTTGGGCTTCTACACCTTGACCAGCGTCCACGACTAATAAAGCCCCTTCACAAGCGGCTAATGAGCGAGAAACTTCGTATGAGAAGTCCACGTGCCCCGGTGTGTCGATAAAGTTTAGTTGATATGTTTCGCCATCTTTCGCTTTATAGTTTAGGGTTACACTTTGAGCTTTAATTGTAATTCCACGTTCACGCTCAAGATCCATTGAATCTAATACCTGAGCTTCCATTTCACGATCTGATAAACCGCCACAAGTTTGAATTAAGCGGTCTGATAAAGTCGATTTACCGTGGTCAATATGAGCGATAATCGAAAAGTTACGAATATTTTGCATTTTCATCGGGCAGTTAATGTCCTGTTTTGTTATTTGTTTATCGAAAAATTAATCGAAGAATTGTACTTGAAATACAAGGTTTTGCAAAGTAAAACCCAAAAGAACAAGCGGTTGTTTTTTGTAATTTTTTTGCAAAAAAACAACCGCTTGTGGAAATCACTTAAAAGTTAGAGAATCTCTGCTTGTTCTAAAACAGATTGCTGAAGCACACAAATACCTGCCTCAATATCTTTCCACTCGGTAAATTCTAGCGGATTATGGCTAATTCCCTGATGCGAAGGTACAAATAACATACCTGTTGGGCAGAGTGTTGCCATATGCATTGCATCGTGCCCGGCTCCACTTGGCATAATTTCATAACTATAACCTAATGCTTGAGTAATCTTGGTTAAATGCTCAACCATTTCATTCGGCAGAACAATAGGCTCATCTTTTGAAATAAGCTGTAGCTCAATCGTTACACCTCTTTTTTGTTCGACTTCTTTAATTTTATTTTGTAGAGCAATAAATACCGATTCTCTCGCTTGAGTATGAATGCCTCGAATATCCACTAATAATTCCGCATAACCTGGCACAACATTCATTACTCCCGGTTTTGCTGTTAGGTTTCCAGCCGTTGCCACAGTAGAATGTTCAGCCTTAATAGCAGCTTGTTCTAACTCAAGGGCAAGCTCAGCTGCGGCTAATAAGGCATCGTGGCGATAGTGCATTGCCGTTGCTCCTGAGTGATCTGCTTGACCTGTAATTTTTACAATACAACGAATTGGTGCTGCAATACCCGTTACAATCCCGATTGTTTTATTTTCATTTTCTAATCTTGGGCCTTGCTCAATGTGCAATTCTAAGAAGCTTTTAAATTCTTCAGCTTTACGCTTGGAGTCATTCACTTTGTTAAAATCAAAGCCAACTTCTGCCAAAGCCTGCTCCATTCCTAAGCCTTGTTTGTCTTTTAATTTACTGAGAGTTTCTTGATTAGCAACTCCACACATTACTTTACTGCCCAAGGTCGCATAATTGAAACGGCTGGATTCTTCGCAGGTAAAAATAATCAATTCAAGTGGATAACGAGTTTGAATATTCTGCTCGCAAATTTGGAAAAGCGTTTCTAAGCCGGCAATAGTACCTAGAGTGCCATCAAATTTCCCTGCGTTTACCACCGTATCAATATGCGAACCAAAGGCAACAACTGGGAGGTTATTTTCAATGCCTTTACGACGAATAAACACATTGCCAATAGTGTCTATACGAACAGATAAATCATACTGTTTGCAAAGGTTAATCACATAATCTCTTGCTTCAATATCTTTAGCTGTAAAAGCTAAACGAGTAAGTTCATTTTCAACGGAGGTAAAACTTGCTAAATCTGAAAAAATTTGCTTTACTCTTTGCATATTAATTGACATAAATCACCTCTTTTTTTATTTAAGACTGATAGAATTATATACAATTTAAAAATATAAACATTTATTTATATCAAAAAGTCATCCATTATATAAAACATATATTGGCATATACATAAGGAGACAATTATGAAAAATATGCTATTAATGAGTGGTTCTAAATATAAAAATACGGAATACCTTATCCATTGTATTCCTTGGCTTAAAACATTTTTATCAGACTATAAAGGGAAAAAGATTGCCTTTTTACCCTATGCGGGTGTAAGACGTAGTTACGATGAATATGAACAAACAGTCCAAAATGTACTCTCCGATTTGGATATGGAGATTATTTCTGTTCATCGAGCAACAAAACATACTGATATTATTGAACAAGCAGATGTTATTGCAATAGGCGGTGGTAATACCTTTTGCTTATTAAAACAGATGTATGAAAACAATGTGTTAGAGTGCATTCGTCAAAAAGTCGAAAACGGCACACCTTATTTTGGCTGGAGTGCAGGGGCTAATGTGGCTGGCAATTCAATAATGACGACTAACGATATGCCGATTACTTATCCTCCTTCTTTTCAAGCACTTAACCTCTTTCCACACCAAATTAATCCTCATTTTATTTCTGGCAAAATGCAAGGTCATAATGGCGAAAGTCGTGAGGAACGGTTATCTGAATTTTTAATTGTAAATCCTAACTCTCTCGTGTATGCCCTACCGGAAGGTACCGCTTTACAGATTCAAGATACCCAAGCAACTGTTTTAGGAGAAACAGCTATTTTACAATTTAGCAAAGATATGCAGTTAAACACATTTGAGCCTCAATCAACGTTTACTTATTAGGGAGACAAATATGGCAACGTTTAATATTGTGATTGCAATAATTGGTATTATTGCAACCATCTATTTACTGATTAAAAAGCACGAAACCCGCACCGTCCTTATTGCTATCGGTTTAGGAATGGCATTATTAACATTACAACCTATGGCAGCCCTTGATGCTTTTGCTAAAAGTATGACCTCAAGCGGTTTAATTATGGCAATCTGTTCTAGTATGGGTTTTGCCTATGTAATGAAATATACCGAATGTGACAATCATTTGGTTCAATTATTAACAAAACCATTGAGTGGATTAAAATTCTTCTTAATTCCTGTTGCAACCATCATTACATTCTTTATTAATATTGCTATTCCTTCTGCAGCAGGTTGTGCTGCTGCAGTAGGTGCAACTTTAATTCCGGTATTGAAATCTTCAGGTGTTCGCCCCGCAACAGCTGGTGCTGCAATTCTTGCCGGGACTTTCGGTTCAATGATGAGCCCTGGTTCTTCTCACTCAGCAATGATTAGTGAAATGTCTGGCTTAACTATTACTCAGGTAAACTTATCTCACGCTCCTTATACAATGATTGCAGGTGCGATTGGTGCAGTGACCCTAACTATTATTGCATTAATTCTAAAAGATTATGGGCAAGAGCATCGGGAAGCTTATTTGAATGAAGCAACACATAATCACACAGCTGCTACTAAAACTAATATCTTATTCGCCATAGCTCCTTTAGTACCGTTAGTAATCTTAGTTATTGGGGGTACATCTCTACAGCAAATCTCTTGGTTGAATTGGACCAAAATGGGCGTACCACAAGCAATGTTAATTGGTGCAATTTATGGCTTAATTGTTACTCGCACATCACCTGCAAAAATTACCAATGAATTCTTTAATGGTATGGGCAGTGCTTATGCTAATGTGTTAGGTATTATTATTGCTGCCGGTGTATTTGTAGCAGGTTTAAAAGCAACAGGTGCTATTGATGCAGCCATTGAATTTTTAAAACATTCAAATGAATTTGTTCGTTGGGGTTCAACAATCGGTCCATTCTTAATGGGTGTTGTAACAGGTTCGGGAGATGCGGCTGCTATTGCCTTTAATACTGCGGTTACCCCTCACGCAACCGAGTTAGGCTATACCCACGTAAATCTTGGTATGGCAGCAGCGATTGCAGGTGCAATCGGACGTACTGCGTCCCCTATTGCAGGTGTTGTAATTGTCTGTGCCGGTATTGCAGGTGTAAACCCTGTTGAAATGATTAAACGAACCGCACCAGGTATGGTGTTAGCTACTCTATTCCTAGCATTATTTATGCTATAACCAACTGCCCTTCATATTATTATGAAGGGCTATTTATTATGAGGAGAAAAATATGAGTATTTCATTAGAACAGTTAATTAAATGGCGTCGTGAATTTCATAAATTTCCAGAAACAGGTTGGAGTGAATTTTGGACCACAAGTAAAATTGCCGACTATTTAGATGCAATCGGTTTTGAAATTTTATTAGGCAAACAAATTATCAATCCTGATTTTGTGCGGGGTAGAAATAAAGCCGTTGTTGAAAAAGGCATTCAACGAGCGAAAGATTACGGTGCAAATCCTAAATGGTTAGATAAAATGGACGGTTATACAGGTTGCGTTGCTGTGTTTGACTCTGGAAAACCAGGAAAAACAGTTGCATTGCGATTTGATATTGACTGTGTTGATGTTGCTGAAACTAAATCCCCTGACCATCGAGCAAATCAACTTGGTTTTGCATCTATCAATGATGGAGAAATGCACGCTTGCGGACACGATGGACACATCACTATTGGTCTTGGCGTTGCTCATTGGTTAATGGAAAATAAAGAAAAATTAAACGGCAAAGTTAAAATTGTCTTCCAGCCTGCCGAAGAAGGTGTGCGAGGTGCTGCTGCTATTGCAGCAAGCGGTATTATTGATGATGCAAATTACTTCGCTAGTTCACATCTAAGTTTCTGTGCTGATACTGGTACGGTGTTAGCTGATCCGAAAAACTTCCTTTCTACCACTAAAATTGATATTCGCTACAAAGGAAAGCCAGCACACGCTGGGGCTGCACCGCATTTAGGTCATAATGCTCTACTTGCTGCTTCCCACGCAGTTACTCAATTACACGGTATCTCTCGCCACGGCGAAGGAATGACTCGTATTAATGTGGGGGTATTTAAAGCTGGTTCTGGGCGAAATGTTATTCCTTCTGATGCCGAAATTAAGTTAGAAGTACGAGGAGAAAACAAAGACATTAATCAATATATGGTTGATCAAGTTATGCAAATTGCCAAAGGTATTGCCATTAGTTTTGATGTTGAGTATGAAACAGAAATTATGGGCGAAGCAGTCGATATGAATAATTCTCCTGAATTAGTTGCTTTAGTTAAAGAAATTGCTAGTCAGCAACCTCAGGTACACAGTACTGATGTTGAATATTCTTTCAATGCCAGTGAAGATGCTACTGTGCTTGGGCGACGAGTGCAAGATAATGGAGGAAAAGCAATTTATTTCATTATTGGGGCAGATAGAACAGCTCAACATCATCAAGCCGAATTTGATTTTGATGAAGAACAGCTATTAACAGGGGTAAATATCTATACATCTTTAGTTCAAAGATTATTAGCCTAGTGCTGATAAACTTTTACGCCTACTGCAACGAATTGTTGCAGTAGGTTAGGATTAAATTGAATCTCAAGTGTAAAAATTAGCCCAAATATAACCGCTTATAATGAATAACTCACTAAGCATTTCTGTATCGAATACTAATAAATATAAACCAACAAACTGCTATACCAGCTAAGCTACCGCCAACAAACCCAATATAGGGTAAACCAATATGTTTCATTGCTAGACTGCCTATCAAGGCTCCACCACCTATCCCCATATTATAAACACCTGAAAAAATAGCAGTTGCCACATCTGTTGCATCGGGCGAAAGTTCCAATACTTTCATTTGTAATGCAATACTCATTCCAGTAATGCCTATGCCCCAAATAAAGACGAGTATAAACATTGAAACGGTGGAATCACTTAATGGCAATAAGCATAGCTGACCTAACATTACAATCATAATACCAACGACAATAAATTTTTTCGGGGCTTTTGCGTATAAACGACCAAATAAAAAGCTCGCGACAACACCCGCTAAGCCAAACACTAATAAAATAAATGTGGCAGTTTGTGGCTTAACTTGGCTGATTTGCACCATAAAAGGCTCAATATAGCTATAACTGGTAAAATGCCCAGAAACAACTAATGCGACTAAAAGATAAATCCCTATCAGCATTGGCCTTTTAAACAAAATTGGCACGCTTTTCATTGAACCTGCATTTTTGCTTGGCAGATAAGGGAGTAATTTCCAAATAATAAGTAGCATAATAAAGGCAATAATACCAATAATTGCAAATGTCGCACGCCAGCCGAACGCTTGACCTATCATTCTGCCTAGTGGCAATCCTAAGATCATTGCAAGCGAACTACCTAAGGCTAATAACCCTAATGCTTGGCTTTTTTTATCTCGGGGTGCCATACGAATAACTAACGATGCCGTAATAGACCAGAAAATTGCGTGCGTAATGGCAATCATTGCTCTTGAAATAAGTAAAATCCAAAAATTCCACGCAATAACAGATAAAATATGGCTGAGTGTGAAAATAATAAAAAGCTTAATCAATAAACTTTTTCGTTCCATCTTTGCAGTAAGTAGCATTAGTGGAAGTGAGAGTAAAAAAACAACCCACGCATAAACGGTGATCATCAATCCTGTTGTAGAGGTATCCATCTGAAAACTAGTTGCAATATCAGATAAAAGTGCAACAGGAATAAATTCCGTCGTATTGACAATAAAGGCCGCAAAAGCCAAGGCAAAGACTCTAAAAAACGCTAATTTGCGTTGTATTTTTCGAGAAATCATAAAATTAATATCCGAGAAAATAAAAAACAAATGCCCCAAAACCATTATTCTGCTTTTGGGGTAAATGAATAGTATAAATAATTATTTTGCAAAATTCATAAAAAATAATACCGCTTGTAGCAACTATACTTTTGGCTCTAACAACCAATCCAGTATATTTTTCTTCTGAATACCGTTGTAGTTCGCATTTGGTTGAATTATATCCATTGTTAAAAGATATTTCGGATATTGGTCATCTATCATTTGTAATGGGCGAAGCTCTCTCTCTAAGGTTTCGGCAGACAAAACCGTTTCACTCACTTGGTAATATTCATAGTTTCCAACATCCGTTACCACCACAAAATCAACCTCGTATTTATCCACATTCCCCACATAAACCTTGGCATAACGTCTGCGTAATTCGAGATAGACTAAGTTTTCAAGCAAATGCCCGAAGTCTTGTTGATGATCAGGCAATAACAAATTGCGAAACCCTAAATCAACCGCATAATACTTTTCTAAACGTTGTAGCAATGCTCTACCTTTTACATCAAAACGAGGGACAGCATAGAACAATAAGCTATCCGTCAAAGTCGTTAAATAATTTTCAAGGCTTGAGTGCGATAAAGTTACCTGCTGGCTGGCTAAAGTATTGCGAATTTTATTGGTTGAAATAACACTCCCAATACTACTTAATAGCGTCCTTACAATACGTTCTATGACTGACGGATTGGGATTACCTATTCTTGGCACAATATCATTTAATAAAATTGAATGATAAATCCCCCGCAAATACTCGACTTTTTCGGTATAAGTTTCGGTTTGCAATAAATAAGGAAACGCACTAAATAAATAATCGTTAAAGCATTTCGCTAAATTTGTCCTGTCTTCAACACCTTGCAAATACTCTTGGAATGAAAGCGGTAAGACCTCAATTTCTACATAGCGACCGGTTAAATTAGTCGCAAGCTCGCTACTCATAAAATAAGCGTTTGAGCCAGTTAAGTAGAGATCAATGTTAGGTTTAATAAATAAACTGTCTGCCACTAATTCAAATTTTTCAACGTGTTGAATTTCATCGAGAAACACATAGTATTTTTGCCCGTCAAGCAATTTTTGTTCAATATATTGATTTAAGGCTAGAAAATCCCTTAATTCGTAATACGCTAGATCTTCAAAGTTAATTGAAATAATATGGTTCTCTGCAACACCTTGTGCGAGAAGTTCATTTTTGAATAATTGGAATAGTACGGATTTCCCCGCTCGCCGAACACCGCTAACCACTTTAATGATATGTTTGTCTTTATGTCGCCTTAGGAAATTTATGTAATTTGGTCTAGAAATTAGTTTCATATCATCACCTCTGTTTATAGATTACTCTAAAATTAGATTATTTTCAAATTTTTGGAAATAAACCAATAAAAAGATTAAATTTTCAAAAAGTTTTAAATAAAATAAAAAATCAAACGAGAGTTTCAAATTATTGGAAATAATTGATGGGTGTTTTAAATAGTTAATTGCTTAAGGGGGACGGCTTTCCCCCTTGCTTTGCAAGGGACTTCCCCCAAAGGGGGAAGAAAATGGTTAGAGAGGACTTTCCCCAAAAGGGAAAGAAAAATAGCTATTTATTTAGCAAATCCTTTTAAGCCGACCACATGTACATATTCTTGGTTATTGGTAATTTTACGCACCAATTTATAGGTTGTACCACGTTCTGGGCTGATATTTTCAGGGGCAGCAATCAATAACTGCATATCTAAACGTTCACATAATTCAAATAGTGTATTGATTGAGGTTGCATCTAAACGAGCCGCTTCATCAAGGAACAGCAAGCGGGCTGGAAGAATATCTTTGGCACGCATACGGCGAGCTTCTTCTTCCCAGCTTTGTACCACCATCAATAGAATTGACATACCTGTACCAATCGCTTCCCCTGTTGATAACGCACTACTTTCTGCACGCATCCAGCCGTCTGCTCCACGGAAAGTTTCCACTTCTAAATCTAAATAGTTGCGGTAGTCTAATAACTCTTCGCCGATGGTTTGCGGTGTGCGTTGTCCCATTTCAATATGCGGATTCACACGTTTATAAAGCATTGCCAATGCCTCTGAGAAGCTCAGTTTTTGGCTGTCAAAGAGATCTTTATGCTCATCACGGTTATTCGATAACGCATTTAATAAAATAGCGTGCGTATCACGAATATTAACCACCAAACGCACCCCTTTAACCTGACCGAAGGCGATATTTTGTAAGCCTTGGTTTAGTTGTAAAATACGTTGTTGTTCACGCTGAATTGTTTTGCGTAAGATATTCGCCACACTTTCAGCACTGATTGCCAATTTTTTCTCACGGCTAGTTAATTCGTTAGTTAAACGAGATAACTCAATTTCCATTTGCTCAATCGCATCAATCGGGTCGTCCGTTTTGATAATATCTTGACGAATACGCTCACGTAAATGCTGATAAACCGCAATAAAGAAGGCTACTTTATTTTCTGGTTTACGACTGTCTTCAGAGGCCCGTAAGCTATCACGCAAGTATTCATTGTCTGCCACCGCAGTACGCAATGCACCTAATGCTTTATCGGAAATAGAACGCAATTCTTCCGCCGATTGGTAAGCTAATTCACGGCGATTTAAACGTTTTTCCACATCGCTATTACGAGATAAACGCTGAACAATGCACCAGCTGGCTTTTGCTTGCACCACGATTTCACGCTGCGTATGGTAGTCACGCTCCGCTTTGCGTAATGTGCGGTTGAGGTTATCCATTTCCGCTTCAATCACGGCAATTTGCTTATCTAAATAACCTTTACGAGAACGTTGTTGGCTTAAGCGTTGTTGTAACTCATCACGGCGAGATCTTGCACGATCTTCCGCACCGCTATCGCCACGCACACCTAAGTCGTCAATTTCACGAATTAGCTCTTGTAACATTTGGTTTTTCGCATCATAAGAGCTGCGTAACCCGGTTAATACTTGGTTATATTGAGATAACTGCGTTTGAGCTTGACGTAATTGTTCACGAGATTGTTCACGCTCACGTTGTGCCGTTTCAAGTCTTGCTCGTAATTGCTCGGTTAAAGCTGAACCTTCTGTTCCAACCGTTTCTTCATAGCTAAAATGCAAACGGCGGTTCATTACATCTGCAAGGCTAAATACTTTTTGTTGTAATACTTTTTGTTCGGCAACAGAACGGCTGTAGTCTGCTTCAAGTTGTTCAAACAGTGCTGGATCGCTTTTTAACGCAGCCGCAATCGGCTCTAATTGGCTTAAGGTGCTACCGAATTGGCGAATAAATAGTTCATCATCTTCTGCCTCTTCCAACTGTTCACGACACTCTTGTGCTCTATCAATCAAGGTTTCATCGGCAAGCAAGTTTGCAAGCGGTAGAATTTTATTCAACATTTGCAACTGAGCTTTAACGCTGTCTAATTGATGACGTAATTGTTGCTCATTACCGTTAGATTGGGCTAATTCACGTTCAATTTCTGCACGCTCTGCCGCAATTTCTTGCATCACAACTTCTGGGTTTTCTTGGAAAGCAAGGCTTAAATGCGTTCCCACAAATTGGCTTAAATGTTGGTGTAAACGTTGGCATTTTTGCACATCAAAGGCTCGTTCTGCGTGTAATTCTGAAGTTTCATCACGCTCTGCTTTTAAGGTTTCTAAATGCTTTTCACGAGCAGCTCGCCCAAATAATGGCACTTCTGGGAATTTAGAATAACGCCATTGACGATCAGAAACTTTAACTACAACCCCATCGCCTAATTCTTCGGCACTGAATACCGCATCATCGAAGGCTGATGGATCGCCTTCAATTAAATAAAGATCGGTCGGGCAATCGTCTAATTGTTCTAATTGTGCTTTAACCGCCTCTAAATCACGCACCACGATTGCGTGGCGAGCTTCGCCATATAATGCGGAGAAATATGGAGCATCTTCAATCGATACATCATCATAAAGTTCAGACAGTAATACACCGCCAAAACGCTCAGCTAAGTGATTTAAACGGGCATCTTCCGAACCGTCTGGCTGACTTAAACGCGTAATTTGAGCTTCTAATAATTGCTCTTTGCGAGCTAATTCATCACGGGCTAAGGTCGCCTCACGCTCTTTGCTTAGCATTGCCTGCATAAATTGCATTACAGACTGGCTGGCTTCGAATTTTTCGCCACATTGCTCTTCTAAGCGAGCTAATGCCGATTGTGCCGTATGCCAAGCTGGGGCATTTTTTGCTAACTGCTGATATTGCTGATTAAGCTGTTCACGTTGCTGACGTTGGGTTGAACGCTGTTCAACAAATTCCGAAAGCTCCGCTTCTAAATCTTCTAAGCGAGCTTGTTGCTCCTCAAAATAGCCCTCCAGTTCTTCGGCAGAGGCTAATTGTTGTTGCGATTTTTGATTAAACTCTGCAAGTAATCGCTCGGCATTTTGCTGTTGTTGTAGGCGATGTTCTAATTCATTAAGTTTTTGACGTAATGCAACCGCTTGTTGAGCCTGCATTTTTTGTTCTGGGAATGCACTTAATAATGCACGAGCCTCTTCCCACGCTTGCGAGCGGTCGATTTCGCCTGAAATTTTGCAAACCAACTCAAAGGCTTTTTCAAACTGCGTTTTTGCCATATCCGACACACTTAAACGCTGTTCTAAATCAAACACTTTATCGGTAAGATCTTCCGCCTGTGCCGCAAACTCTGCGTGATAATCTTCAATATTATTTAAGTCTAAATTAGCCAAACCGGTAAGCTGTTTGGCTTTTTCTAACGCATTGATGGCTTGTTGATATTGCAATGCACGAGTTTGTTGTGCGTCTAACGCTTGTTGATAATCCGCCATTTGCGAGCGTAATTCTTCAACTTGATCATCGGCTTCATCTGCTCTGGCTTGTGCATTTTCCGCAATTTCTGCGATCTCTTCTAACGCTTCTTGCTGTTCTTCCAGCTTAATATTTAGCTCTTCGACTTCATCTTGATAGCGTTCGATCTTTTCTTGATGGCGTAGTGCATTCATCACTAAATTAAGATGATCGTTCGCACTATTGTATTCCGCTTCAAGTGCATTTTCAGCCTCGGCAATATCCGCCGTTTCACGGCTAAATTCAACAAAGCGTTGCTGTTCAACTAAAATTTTAGATTTTGCCTCATACCACTCTTTACGCTGTGCTAATGCTTGCTCAACATTGCCACGACGCTCATTCGCATTACGCATATAATCCGCCGACACATAATTGGTCGATTCGGTAATTAAGCGTTTGAACATATCACGATCAGATTGGGTCACCTTAATCGCCTCTAAAGTCATACGGTTTTCACGCAATGCCGATTCCATATCTTGGAATGCTTGGCGAACACCGGTATTTTCAGGCAGTAAGTAATCACGCAATGATTTTGTAATCACACTTGAAATACCGCCGTAAAGAGAGGCTTCAATGAGTTTATAGAATTTGCTACGGTCAGATGCAGAGCGTAAACGTTTCGGGATTACACCCAAATCAAACATAAAGCTGTGGTAATCGGTAATCGAGTGATATTGCTTGAATTGAACTTCGGTTCCTTCAAATTTATCTTTCAGATCGTTTAACGGCAGAACTCGGGCTTTTTCGCCGACCTGTTCTGTTAATAAGCTGATAATGGTTTGATCTGCAGGAATGTTTTGCACAGAGAATGAACGGATATCGACTTTTTTATCACGCCCTGCTACTTGTTGTAAACGAACACCGGTAATAATACGCTGACCACGAGAGTTTTCAGACTCTAGCACTGCATAACAAACACCCGCTTTTAATTTACCGTGCAAGCCTTTATCACGAGAACCTGAAGTTGAACCTGCCTCAGTAGTATTTCGGAAGTTTAATAAAGTTAGATCAGGAATAAGTGCCGTAACAAAGCCCGCCATAGTGGTCGATTTACCAGCACCGTTACCACCAGAAAGCGTCGTAACCAAATCATCTAAGTCAAAGGTACGAGCAAAAAAACCGTTCCAGTTAATTAAGGTTAAAGATTGGAATTTACCGCGTTTTACCTCATTTGAGCGTACAAGCGGTGAAATTTGAGGATTATTTTGCAAATTTTGGTTATCAATCATTATTATCTCTCACTGATTGACCTAGCACGCTAAAGCGTACTAGGTTACGCATAAGTCAGTAGCTTTGCTACCCTAGTTCTTTAACAGCCCTAAAAGGGCTGAATTATGCTTAACCTAGTACGGCTATGCCGTACTAGGCTTATCAAAGTATCTATTCGTCTATTATTTCGTCTTCACTTTCCAACTCATCTTTTGCAAAATTTTCATCAATTTCAACCGCTTGTTGAGCTAAAAGTTCTGGGGTTGTGGCTTCGCCGTCACGAATTAAGCGTAATTGAGCTTCACGAGGGTCATCGCCGGTACGAACATCGGCACCAAAGCGGAATACAGATTCTGAAATCACAAATTTCTTGCTATTTTGCTCGCCTACACGGGTAATGATACCGATTCGAGCTAAACGACGTAATGCTCCGCCTACTTTTTCGGCTAATTTAGCACGGTCTAAATCTGAGCCTGTCGAACGTGGGTTTACCGCTTTTAATAATTTGCTTTCATCAGCTAAATTTAATAACTCTTCATAAACATCATCTTGGCTGAAAATACCTTGCTGTGCCAAGCGTTCCGGACTTAAATAGAGATAGCATAACACCTTGCCGACTAACATCTCCATTTCAGACATTGCCGAACGAGCAATTAGGGTTGAAGCTTTCGGACGAAGATAGAAAAAGCCTTCCGGTGCACGAATCAATTCCACGTGATAACGGCGGTAAAAACCTTCTAACTCATTTTGAAAATCCATCAAAAATGCGTGTTGGTCCAGCTGTTCGGTATTGATATGGCGACCGGCACGCAGTTGGCTATCTAGTTCTGGAAAAATAGGATTTGCAATCGCCACCGCTAGTTTTGGGGTAATTACATCTTGGATATTGTCTGTCATTTTATCTTTCTCTTAATTTGCAAATTTTTTCTAAAAAACGACCGCTTGCTATTTATTGTATTGGTCAATCACGTGGGCTTGAACTTCTGCACCTTGCTCGTTAATTGCTTGCCACTCCGGGTAAACTGCTTGGTTATCTTGGCTTGCCATACCTAATTTCACGGCTTGATCCACAATAATGCGAGCCACGTCAAAATGGCGAGATTGAGGGAACATCGCAAGTTGCTCACGTAAAATCGCCCCTAAATCAATCGGCTTGCCCTCTGCTCTAAACGGTGCCAAATGAGCCTGCATTGTTGCTACAATTTGTTCTTGAACATCGGAGAGAGATTCATACTCTAATTCACTTGGTAATTCACCTACGGCTTCTGCCTCATTTAACATTGCATCTTCATCACGCAAGTCAAGTAACGAATCAGCTTTTGCGGTGTAAAGTAACCAAGGATTATTGTAGTAGTCTTGAATAGATTGACGTAAACGCTGCCCGAATACACGGTTTTTATCCATATCAATCGCCGTACGAATAAATTTATGCACGTGGCGATCGTAACCGATCCAAAGGTCAATCGCTTGTTGCCCCCAGCTGATAATACGATCAAGTTTATTTTGTAGATTCACGATAAGCTGGTCGATAAAATCTAAGTCATCACGAGTAAGCAAACAACTTTGGATTCTTAGTAATTGAGCCTGTAATTTATCCCCAGCGGCATTTAAGGTATCTTGTAATTCACGTAAATTACCTGACGTTTCGTCTAATAGACGCTCACAACTCGTAATCGCCTCGTGCCAATTTTGGCTTAGTAGTTCCGCAATACGTTCACGAATCTGATGCTGATTTTCGTCCATTACTCGTTGTGATAAGTCGATACTATCAAAAATCTCTGCCACCGAATATTTAAGCGGAGCAAACACGTTATTCCGCCAATAACGTTCATCTGCATTTTGCTCAGTCCCCTCTTCTGCAGCAACAGATGCCCGTTGAATTTCATCAGCCACAATCGAAAGTTGAATAGAAAGACGCAAGGTAGAGAACTCTCGCTGACGCACATAATAATCCGAAATCCCAACACCAAGCGGTGTAACACGGTAAATGGCTAAACCTTCGGTAAATTCACTGCTAAAGCGGTTTAATAAACGCTGTTTAACTAAATCGTTAATCGCATTATTTGCTCGTTGAACGAGTGTAGCTTCCGATTGCTTGTAAGCATTAGAGACATAACGAAAAAGATCAATAAGATCGCTTTCTAATAATTCACCATCGGTTTGTTCTTGATTGTAAATTGCAATAGCTAATAAGAAAGCTAAACGGTCGGAAGAAAGAGAAAGGGAAAATTCACGATCTTTCGTCCAAGAAATGAGTTCTGGAATAGTCTGTGCCAATTCGTTCTGCATACGGGCTAAATAATGTTAAATTGTTTATAAAAATAGGGGCTATTGTAACTGAATGAGAAGAAAATGGGAATGGATAAAACACAAGCGGTTAAAATAGTTAAAAAGTTTACGAAATTAATTCTAGTTTAACTCTTTAAGTATATTGATAAAAAAATCGCCCTTATCTTAAATAAGAGCGATCTAGATAGATTATTGCGATTTGATTAAATCATAAAATTGTACTTCGCCATTTTGTTTTTGACGCCAACCAAAGCTTACTTGTTCTTCCCCTGCTGCTTTAAAACGACAGAACATATCTTCACCAGCATCAATACAATCTGTTTCAAGTTTATCTCGTGTAGTAATACGCTTTACAAGATCTTTATTTGAATGGGCGTCAAACAAACGTGCTAAGGTTCTACGAGATGTGTTGGTAAATCTTGCAACTTTACCATTTGCATCACTTAGTTTAACCCATTGTTGGCCACCATCGTAAGTTGCTTCTATTTCCCAATGTTTGCTGAATTTTTGTAAGCGGATACCGACATTAAGCACTTGGTTTGTACCTGCATTATATATCGCATAAATCCCTTCATCATTTTTATCTAAATATGCAGCATTAGCTGTTCCCGCAATCGCAAAACCAGTAAGTGCAGCAAAGATAGCCGTTTTAATTTTTTTCATCAGGTTACTCCCAATTTTGTTTAACATTCTGAAATAATAACATAATTTTTCTTTTACGTAACCAATTCGTTTAATTAGCCCTAGTTATTGATACCAAAGCCTCCGCTCTATTTACATATAAAATATAATTTTTTATACAAAATAGATTTTTTTATAAAAATTGCTCTTATGTTTCAGTATATATCATAAAATATCAAATATCCTTATAAATCAATAAATTTACACGTTTTAAGTAACTCATTATAATTCAGAATATATCATCAAAATTCAGTTTTTTAGTAACCATTTTGGTATCCATAGTCGATATCATCAAATTTTATGGTTACCAAATGACTTGAAATTATGAATAATGATCAATTATTGAACTTATGATTGGGGGATTTTATGGCGAAAAAGGTTCATCAACTTGTTGATACTGAAATAAAAAAGGCAAAATCTGCTGATAAACCTTATACATTAACTGATGGTGGCGGACTATTTTTACTGATTTCAACCACTGGTTCAAAATCGTGGCGATTCAATTACTATCATCCAATCACTAAAAAGCGTACAAAAATGGCTCTTGGATTTTACCCAACTATTGGGCTATCAAAAGCTCGTTCATTGCGTGATGAATACAAAAAGTTGCTTGCAAATCATATTGATCCACAAGAACACCTTAAAGCTGAAAAACAAGAAAAATTGCACGCTAATCAAAATACTTTTTTTGTTGTTGCTGAACAATGGAAGCTAAAAAAATCAGCTGAAATCAAAGGTGCAACATTAAAAAATCATTGGCGCCGTCTTGAACTTTATGCATTTGATACATTAGGCAACTTACCTATTGCACAGATTAAACCGCTACAAGTTACTGAAATGGTTAAACCGTTATTTCAACGTGGTGTAAACGCAACAGGCGTATCTTTATTACAAACAATCAATGAAATTATGCGTTTTGCTGTAAACCGTGGCATTATTGAATTCAATAAATGTGCGGATATCGCTGATACCTTTGTTAAGGTAAAATCAATACATCATCCAACTATTAGACCTGAACATCTTCCTGAATTCTTTGAGGCACTACGTGATTCAAATGCCGACTTAATCATTAAATCATTGATTAAATTTTTATTGCTGACGATTGCTAGACCACAAGAGGCAACAAATGCAAAATGGTCTGAAATTGATTTTGAACAATCATTATGGCACATTCCTGCTGAACGAATGAAAATGAAACAGGCATTTACTATACCATTATCGAAACAAGCTATTGCTATTCTGAAAAAATTACAACCTATTACCGGTCGTAGTCCTTATATTTTTCAAAGTACAAAAAAACCATCGCAACCTATTGGTAAACAAATTGCCAATAACAATATCAAACAAATGGGCTATAAAGGTGTATTAACATCACACGGCTTACGCTCGATTGCAAATACTTACCTAAGCGAAAAATTTACAGATATTAATATTGAAATTATTGAAGCTTGCCTTTCACATAAAAGCCAAAATCAAGTACGCAATGCTTACAATCGTTCAACATATCTTGAACAACGTAAGCCATTGATGAATGATTGGGGAAATTTTGTTGAAGAATGTATGAAAAAAATGTCTAATATATAGTGTCTTTTTATATCAAAAAGACGACAATGTTTAACTATTTTGCTTCCAATAATTGTATAATTTTATCCAACCGATTAATTTCTAACTGTTTTTGGGCTAATAAATCATCTTTATGTTGCAACATTAGCCTTAGTTTTTCAATTTCTACGATCAATGCTTGATCATTATTACCTTGATATACAGGGCTTAAATGTATGTTTTCACCAATTTGAAAACATACGTTTTTATCATCTGGCGAAATCAAATTAACAATATCAATGTCCAATATTTGTGCAATTTGTTGAAGTTTATCTAGGTGTAATTTGGTTTCGCCTCGTTCAATCCTTGCATAACCATTCAATGACATATTCATTTTTTCAGCCATTTGTTCTTGCGACCATTCTTTAGCCTCTCGAAGTTTTCTTATCTTTTCATTCACATTCATTGCTTACACCTATTTGTTGGCTACATTACACAAAATTCAGGTGTATATCATACCTTTGTTGTTGGTAGAACGCAAAAATTTTACCAATATAATAAATGAAGTTGCTATTTTGTAAGAACGTTAAATTTAGGAGGATGAATGTTTTCAACTGGTATTATAGAAAAAATTGGTTATTATATTTACTGTTTAGTTGATCCAAGAAATAAAAATATTTTTTATATTGGTAAAGGTAAAGGAAATCGTGTTTTTCATCACGCTAAAGGTGCATTATCAGGAAAAATTACTGAAAGCGATAAAATTTCATTAATTAATGAAATTCATCACGCAGGATTAGAACCAATCTATTATATTTTACGCCATAATATTCAAAGTGAATTACAAGCCTTTGAATATGAAGCACTAGCAATCGATTTATTATCAATAGTAAAGGAAAATCAGCAACCTTTAACAAATATTCAAGGCGGTACATATTCATCTGAAAAAGGGTTAATTACGTTATCTGAAATTAAAAAACTTTATGAACCACAAGAACTAAATACTGATTTGCCAATTGTATTGATTACGATTAATAGAAATTATAAAGATTTAAAAAGTAAAATTAAATCTGGCGAAATTAGTGAACAAGATCTTGAACAGGAAATTTATAATCGTACTCGTGGATATTGGAAAATAAGTAATCGACGTGAAAAGGCAAAATATGCTGTTGCTGTTTATCGCGGTTGGACATTAGCTGCCTATGAAATTGAACGTTGGGTTGATGCTCCAATTGAACGAAAAGGACGTAAAGGGTTTGAAGGAAAAATCCTGCCTAAAAATTCACCAATTCATCAAGAATTAGTTGATAAATTGACTTATTCATCAAATGATGATTATAAAGCGCCACAAAATCCAATAACTTATCGAAATTGTTAGTTTTTTAATACAAAAGATCGCCAATTAACATTCCTGGCGATCTTTTTTATACTATAATAGGGTAACTCATTTTTCATTAAACTGTGTCATTATGCGTCATTTAGGATCATTCTCGTGCATAATAAATAATTACATATAATAATTGTGCACAATGAAACAAAAATGGCAACAATCTCAAAATTTTTTCCGTATCATAATGATGCGGATACCGATATGCTTTTTGAAGCAACATTAAACAAGCTTGAACTTGATGAACTGATTTTCTTATTAAGGGTTTTCCAACGTAATTCACAAGCCAAACAAGTTCTTGCAAAAAATTTGAAAAAAATTATCAATAAAAAGTTATCTTAAAAATTTTCTGTGTTAGGCTTCCTTCAAATTTCATTACAAAAAGGAGTTTAATATGACAGAACATATTGATTACTACTTATCTATTCAAGATCTTGAAAAACGTTTACGTATCAGCCGATCAACAATTTTACGATTGATTGAATCTAAAAAATTGACATCAATAAAAATCGGTCGCCAACTTCGTATTCCTGAATCTTAGATTATTCATTATCTTGAAAGCTGTAAAATCTAAATAATTAAGCCACTGATTTTATTTCAGTGGCTTATTTTTATGATTGTGAATGACGTTTAAAACACATTTTGGCATTACTTTCTGTAATACATAACTTTTGAGCAATTTCTCGCCATGTTAAATTATTGTTCTTTAACACCATAATTTGTTGATATTTTAACTGTGAATGATTTTTTAGATCTTCTTTTGATTTAACCCACCCTAATTCTTTAGCCCAACGATTGATTGTACTAATATTAACATCAAATTGTTGAGCGATCTGTTTTAATGATATATCAGGTTTATTGTACCCAAACATTTTAATCAATCGTTCTTTACTAACTTGTTGATTAGTCCATCTTTTTTTCGAACGATTTGACTGAATTTTACTAAATTGTGATTCACTAAATCGTTCCCAAATCCAACGAGCAGCACTTTTGGCGATACCTTTCAATTCACGATATGCTAACGGAGGCTATTGATTTTGATTAAGTTGTTCTAATAACTACAACAAATAGTGATTAAATTGGTCTAATTTTTGACCTGATTTTTTAAATTGTAATACTTTACGATAGCCAATTCGTTTAATTTGATTGAATAAATCACAGTTTCTTCCTTCGATAAATTCATCATCTGTTTTATAAAATACTGAAACATCTGATAAATCAACAAAATCAGCCAAATAATCTAAACTGTATGCTGGCACATTTAATACAAATGTTCGCCAAAAATCTGAATTAGGATTTTTGGTAAAAACACCAACATAATGTTTATCAGCCCCTAATTTATCAATATATGCTTGTTGTATTTTTCTAAAATAAACGATTGGTTTTATTCTTGCATTAGCTGTATTACAAATTGGCTATTCAAGTGCGTAAATATAATGACATCGCCCATTCAATTTATTTTGAACAATAATATTTGGCTATGGTAATCCAACAAGTTCCCAATCCATTGCTGAATTTTCACGATCTAAATCAAACACCATAAACTTAATGAATAAATCATTAAATTGAATGTACTTGTGTGTTAATGCAACTTCTTTTCGATTTATCCATACGCCATCGCCAAAACAATCAGTCTACTTAATGTGATCTCGTAAACTGTTGTTAAAATCATCTAATGTATAATATTTTCTGTTAAACATTGTACTCCTTTCATCTAAATAGTTTTTCATTATGACGATACACTGATAAATGATCTAAATGGCTTATCATTTCAATGTATCTGAATTCAGGCTAACACATAAAATTCAATTTCTAACATTTTTTGTTTGTTTTTTTAATCTGTTAATTTGAATAATATGCTTGATTGATTAAAATTAAATCAATTCAATGTTAAGTAACACAATACTATCCCATTTCAGATAATAATAATTAAAAAGGTGTAATATGTTTGAAAATGTTTAATGAAATTGATTGGTAGTAACACAATATCATCCCATTTCAGATATTAATAATTAAAAGGTATAATAATATTAAAAACGATTTCAAATGTACTAGATTCAATTCAAGGCATTCATACATCGTTTGGCTCATACTTGATTGCTACTGTTGGCACATTCAATGCTTGGCGGAAAAATTTAGATACTTTGTGATGTGTTTAGTGTATTGTATAGACGTATTTTAGACGTAATCGAATAAGATCATTTATTGAACAAATCATCAATAGACATTTCATTATAGTAACCATTTAAGTAACCAAATTATATTGATAGATTTTGAAATGCTATATTTTGTATAGCTTTATCTTAGTCAAATCAATTTTTATTATAAAAGCATATTGCACTCTTACAAAAAAATCTCTACTATTTATAAATATTTATATTAAATAGAAAAAAATATATGAACCCTAAATTAACTCCCTATATTACTACTGCTGATATGTTAGTAGAAACCTTTGGTAAACATTGTGAGGTTGTTTTACACGATCTTGCTACTCCTGAAAATTCTGTTGTTTATGTTGCAGGTAATGTTACTCATCGGCAAGTTGGACAAAACTTTGATCATTTAGTTACTCAAGTGATAATGTCAGACCGTCTTAAAAATGATTTTGTTGCCAATTATTACTTTGAAAGTCAAGGTAAGCTTATTCGTTCTTCTACCCAGCTTATTTTTGATGAAGATGCACAACCCGAGCATAAATTAATTGGAGCCTTGTGTATCAATATTGATACAAGCCCTATTACTACCCAAATCGCTTATTTAAACGAATTTTTACCTAATCTGCACCCTGCTCAATCACAAGCAAGCGATGAAGAATTACCATTATCAGCCTTAATGAATCGGCTGATAGAAAGTATTTTAGGTTCAGATTTACCACAAGCACTCAGTCGAGATGAAAAAATTGAAAAGGTTCGTTTTATGGAAGAAAAAGGAGTTTTCTTAATGAAAGGTGGTATTGATAAAGTTGCCGAAAAATTAAAGGTAAATAAAGTTACGATTTACAGCTATTTAGATGAAATTAAAGGAAAACGTGGATGAAAATGATTTTACCTAATCAAAGCAAAGGACATTACACACCTGCCGTTCAATCAAATGGAATGCTATATGTTTCAGGCCAATTGCCTATAGATAAATCAGGCAATATCACTGGTGATATCGTCCAACAGACAAAGCAAGCTCTACACAATCTAGAACAGATTTTAAAAGAAACTGGCATTAGCAAAAATGATGTAGTGCAATGCCGCTTATATATTCCTGATATTGCTTATTGGGATAGTGTTAATCAAGAGTACGCTAACTTTTTTGGTGAGCATAAACCAGCACGAACAATAGTACCTTGCCGCTCATTACGCTCATTACATTACAACGCATTAATCGAAATTGATGCTATCGCTGAAATGCGTAAAAATTAGGAGAATAATATGAAATTCATCTGCTCTAAATGTCATCACCTTGAAGATGTATCTACCCATCAAGCAAATTGCCAATGTGGAGGTTTATGGAAACTGGATTTCTCTCCACCAACATTCTCGATTGATCAAATTGATAAAAATGAATGGAGTCTATTTCGTTACCGCAAGTTTCTTGCATTACAAGATGACGCTTGGCGTTCAGTATCTCTTGGTGAAGGAATGACACCTATTGTTCCCCTTGATGATAAGGTATTACTTAAAATGGATTACTATATGCCAACATTATCATTTAAAGATAGAGGTGCGGTTGTATTAGTAAGCCACTGCAAATCTATCGGCGTAAAAAGTGTTGTGCAAGATAGTAGTGGCAATGCTGGTAATAGTATTGCAGCTTATTCAGCTAGAGCTGGTATTGAATGCGAAATTTTTGTTCCTGAAGGTACTTCACCAAAAAAGATCAATATGATCAAAGCTCATGGTGCCAAAATAAATATTGTTCCTGGTAGCCGGGATAATTGTGCTGATGTATGCCGAGCTAAAGTACAACAACAAAGCGTTTATTATGCAAACCACGTTTATAATCCATTTTTCTATGAAGGCACAAAAACCTATATTTATGAAACATTCGAACAGCTAGGCAGAATACCAAAACATCTTGTTATTCCTGTTGGGAATGGCACACTCTTTATTGGGGTAATAAAAGGGCTAGAACATTTACTAGAAAGTGGCATTATTACAGAATTTCCAACCATTATTGCAGTACAAAGTGAATTTTGTGACCCTCTATTACAAGCAAATAAAAAAGGAACAAACTTAGCTGAAAAGGTCGAAATAAAACCTACTCTTGCAGAAGGCATTGCGATTGGTCAGCCAATGAGAGCTGAAGAAATTCTCACTTATGCACAAAAATACCCAATTCATTTTATTCACGCTCCTGAAGATAAAATTCTAATCGCTCGTGAACATTTAGCCTTAAAAGGTATTTATTGCGAACATACTACTGCTGCAAACTATGCTGCTTATTTACATTATTGTGAATTATACGGAACTATTAACGATTGCTTAATTACAATGTGTGGTGCAGGTTTAAAATCTGATCACTAAGGGATGATTATGTCTGAACAAACTTTTGAAAAATTAACTACACTTTTAACACAACATCAAGCACGCTATCGTGTAGTAGAACACTCAACTGCGGGGAAATCAGAAGAGGTAGCGAAAATCCGTGGCACTCAAATAGGGCAAGGAGCAAAAGCCCTTGTTTGTAAAGTAAAAGGCAATGGCATAAAACAAGTAATCCTTGCCGTTCTGCCTGCCGACTGCCAAGCAGATTTAAGCCAAATTGCTACACACTTAGGCGGATTGAAAGCCTCACTCGCTAGTCCTGCAGAAGTAGCGGCATTCACTGATTGCGTCTTCGGTGCTATTCCACCATTTAGTTTCCACCCCGATCTGATGTTAATTGCCGATCCAAGTCTGCTCGAACGCTACGATGAACTCGCCTTTAATGCTGGTACATTAGAACGTTCCGTTATACTAAATACTAGCGATTACGGACGGATTGTTAATCCTACTCTAGTAAAGTTTGCTAAAGCCTGATTTTGTAAAAAATAGATAAAAAAACACCGCTTGTTAGGCGGTGTTTTACAATAAGATTAGTATTTTAACACTTCACTTTCATTCGGTACTGCAACTCGTTTTTCAAAGGCTTTTCCTTTGATAAATTCACGCATATCCGCTTTGCTGACCATTCCGTGATTGACTGTATCCATATGTACGGTAATGATGTTGGCTTTCGGCATTGTTTCTGCCATTTTTGCTACATCTTTTGTATCCATAATGATGCCTGCTGGGTCAAAATTATCCATTTCTGCACCACCTGTATTCATTACAACAACTTCTGGTTGATAACGATTTAATGCAGATTCTACTTCTTCATTCCAAATGGTATCGCCTAAAATATATAATGTTTTCTCATTTTCAGTTTGGAATACTACCCCCATTGCTTCACCTAACATTTCCGCAACCATAGGGTTAGAGTACATTTCATCAGTGCCGTGCTGACCACCTGTTTTAGATAGTTTTACATTTTTAAATTCAGTATTTTTGCCAACTACACGTACATCTTTAAAGCCTTGGGCACGAATGATTTTGGCATCATTTGCATCTTGCACAAAAATTGGTAGTTCTTTATTAATTAATTTCTGTGCAGCTTCATCCCAGTGATCATCGTGAGTATGAGTCACAATTACCGCATCTACACCTTTTAACACACTTTCTACTGGTTCCGCTAATGCTATTAATGGGTTACGTAATTGGCTATTTGGCGTGCCTGCAAACCCTTCATATGCACCTTTTTCAGCAAGGTAAGGATCGACTAAAAAAGTGGCATCACCATAGGTGATTTTAGCTGTAGCATTGCGAATATGTTGATATTGAATTTCTGCCTGTGCTGATGTTGCCACGATAGAACCAAGAGCAAGTGCTGAGAATAATGTATTTAATTTCATACTGTTTCCTTTGTAAACTTTTGTTGAAAAATGACCGCTTGTTTGCGATGGATGTATTATGCTGAAAAGCGTCCCCAGAAAAAATTGACTTTTTGTGCAATAAGCGAAAGAATTGGGTCAAATTAAAATAAGGAAAAGAGATGAATCTACCTAAAGTTGCTATAGTGCTTTACCCTGATTTTAACCCGATTGTGTTTGTGATTCCGCAAATGCTGTTTGCAATGGAAATAGAGGGAAAACCTCTTTTTGAAGTAAAAACCGTTTCAGAAAATCTAACGCAAGCGGTCGGAAATGGTGGAAAAATTGCAATTTCTGCCGACGAAGATTTAACTTGGGCGGATCAAGCTGATCTTATTGTAGTCGCTGGTTGGGGAAATATTGAAGTACCACCTTCGGTAGCACTCACTGAAGTATTACAGCGAGGGAATGTTCGAGGGGCAACCATTGTCGGATTATGTTATGGTAGCTATGCTCTTGCCTATGCCGGCATTTTAGACGGTAAACAAGCCACTACGCATTGGCTTGCAAAACAAGATTTTAATCAACGTTTCCCACAAATTCAGCTTGACCCAAACGCACTTTATGTTGAACAAGATAATGTGATTACCTCTGCAGGTGCAATCGCAGGAATGGATTGTTGTTTGGCGATTGTGCGAAAGATTTATGGTGTAAAAATTAGTAATCATTTTGCACGTTTAATGGTTACCGCCCCACATCGTGAAGGTGGTCAGGCACAGTTTATAGAGCAACCAATTGCTCAACGGACTAGTAATCAAACCATCAATACATTATTGGACTATTTGCAACAAAATCTAGCTAAATCGCATAATATTGATGATCTTGCCACAAAATTAGCAATGAGCCGAAGCACTTTCACTCGTCATTTTCGTAAAGCAACAGGGATGGCTGTGGGAGAATGGTTAATTGAAAACCGCCTACAACGTGGTAGAGAATTATTAGAAAGTAGCGATTTGAGTATTGAACAAATTGCTTCTGAGATAGGATTCCAAACCGCCGTTTCTTTCCGCCAGCATTTTAAAGCTAAGCATTTTGTTAGTCCTAAGCAATGGCGATGCAGTTTTGGTCAATAAGACATTAGGAAATAAATATAAAAATAATCCGTACTTTCAACTAGTTAATCTCTAATGAAAATACGGATTATTTATCTAATGTTAATGCTTTAAGTTAAATAATCAATAATGAATGACCGAGCGAATCGACTTACCTTCGTGCATTAAGTCAAATGCTTCATTGATTTTATCCAACCCCATTGTATGAGTAACAAATGGACGTAGGCGAATGATGCCTTTCATTGCATCTTCAACCATACCAGGCAACTGGGTACGTCCTTTCACACCGCCAAATGCAGTACCTTTCCAAGTACGTCCTGTAACCAACTGGAATGGACGAGTAGAAATCTCTTGTCCTGCTCCAGCAACACCAATAATAATAGATTGCCCCCAACCACGATGAGCGGACTCTAATGCTGCACGCATCACATTTACATTACCAATACATTCAAAGGTGTGATCTACGCCCCATTTAGTCATCTCGACAATTACCTGCTGGATTGGCTTGTCAAAATCGTTCGGGTTTAAACAATCTGTTGCCCCAAATTCTTTAGCTAAAGCAAATTTTTCAGGGTTAGTATCAATAGCAAAAATGCGTCCTGCGTTTGCCTGTTTTGCTCCTTGAATAACCGCTAAACCGATACCACCTAAACCAAATACCGCAACGCTATCGCCTGCCTGTACTTTAGCCGTATTATGCACCGCACCAATGCCCGTTGTTACACCACAACCAAGCAAACAAACCTCTTCAGGATTAGCTTCAGGGTTGATTTTTGCAAGAGAAACCTCAGCAACTACAGTATATTCACTAAATGTTGAACATCCCATATAGTGATAGATAGGCTTACCTTCATAAGAAAAACGGGTCGTACCATCTGGCATCACACCTTTTCCTTGCGTTTCACGTACTGCTACACAAAGGTTGCTTTTACCTGATTTACAGAAATCGCATTCACGACACTCTGCTGTATAAAGAGGGATAACGTGATCGCCTGGCTCAACACTAGTGACCCCCTCCCCTACTTCCACTACAATACCAGCCCCTTCGTGCCCAAGTACTGCTGGAAAAATACCTTCAGGATCTGCCCCTGATAATGTGAATGCATCTGTATGGCACACACCGGTGTGAGTAATTTTTACTAACACTTCGCCTTTTTTAGGACGTTCCACATCAATTTCAACGATTTTTAACGACTCGTTCGGAGCAAAAGCTACCGCCGCACGGGATTTAATAGTATTCATAAATATAAAAAATAAATATACAATAAAAATACATTATAAAAGGGTAGATATATTATTTGTAATTGATATTTGTGATATTCAGGTATCATTTAAAGTGATAATAAACAGAGATAAGAACTTAAATGAAAAGTAAATAGTAACTATATTACTTGTGTAAATTTAGCATCAATAAAGTTTTTTAAAGAATGGAAAAGGGGCTAAAAATTTAGTAATCTACAAATCATATCAAATTAACCCTACCTTGTAATTTAGATGAGAATTTACCTATGGCAATTTATTATGGCTTAGATATTGGCGGTACAAAAATTGAGCTGGCTGCATTTAATGAAAAATTAGAGAAACTTTATAGCGAGCGTGTTCCCACACCACAAACAAATTATGAAGATTGGTTAAATACGGTGGTTGCGTTAGTTAATAATGCTGATGCTAAATTTAAGGAGAAAGGTAGCGTAGGTTTGGGTTTACCTGGGTTCGTTAATCGTGAAACAGGGATTGCCGAAATTACTAATATTCGAGTCGCAGATGGTAAGGCTATCCTTAAAGATTTAAGCCAGCGTTTGGGGCGAGAAGTTCGTGCAGAAAATGATGCTAACTGCTTTGCTCTTTCTGAAGCTTGGGATAAAAGCAATCAATCTTACTCCACCGTTTTAGGCCTGATTATTGGTACAGGCTTTGGCGGGGGTTTTGTATTTGATGGAAAAATTCATTCTGGACGTATTGGTATGGCAGGTGAAGTCGGTCATATGCAATTAAATTATCACGCATTAAAATTATTAGGCTGGGATAACGCACCTATTTATGATTGTGGTTGTGGTAATCGTGCGTGTTTAGATACTTATATTTCAGGTAGAGGCTTTGAGTTATTATTCGCTGATTTAGTGGGTGAAAAAGCGTCTGCTAAAGAGATCATTGAGCGTTTCTATAAAAACGAACAAGATGTGGTTGCTTTTGTTGATAAATATATTGAGCTGATGGCAATTAGCATTGGTAATTTAATTACTATTTTAGATCCCGATATGATTGTATTTGGCGGTGGTTTATCTAATTTCGATTATATTTATGAGGCTTTACCAAAAGCATTACCTAAACATTTAATGCGTTCTGCAAAAGTACCTGTCTTTAAAAAAGCCATTCACGGAGATTCTGGCGGTACAAGAGGAGCAGCTGCGTTATTCTTGAAAGCATAAAGAGATATCAATTCAATGATAAAGGCATAGTAAACGCTATTTTATACATAAGTTGTACTATGCCTTATTTCTTCTTTATTCCTTTTCGCCCACTTCTGCCACCACAAATGGCACAAGATCCTTTTTCTTTTTCAAGAGATTTTGCTCTCTAAAATTAATTGGAAAGTGACAAGCAAATTCGTGTTGTTTTACCTTTATCAGTGGCGGTTTATTCACACATTTTTTCTGGGCAAATGGGCAACGTGGCCCAAGCCGACATCCTATTGGCATTTCTTGTAGCATTGGGACTGACCCTCGAAGCGTATTTAAACTACTTTTAAAAGCTAAGGGTTGAGAAAAGTCTGGGGAGCTATGCAATAGTACTCGAGTATAAGGATGATAAGGTGATTCTAAAATAGTTTCTTTATCTGCAATCTCAACGGTTTGTCCACAATAAAGTACATTATAAGAATCCACCCAATTTTTAATACTTTTCATATCATTGCTAACAAGTAAGATTGATGTGCCTAAATTCTTATTCATACTTGAAAGTAATCGATAGATTTGTAATTGCGTTGTGGCTTCCATAATGTTTGTCGGCTCATCTGCAACCAGTAATCTAGGTTGATTTGCTACTGCCATGGCAATCATTACTTTTTGAGCTTCACCTTCTGTAATATCAATTGGATAGCTGCTCATAATATCCTTATGATCTCGAATACCCACTCGGTGCAAGAGTTCAATCGCTTTTTTCTTTTTCCAACCAAACCATTGCCACCATTTTCCTTTAAAATTAATGGTTTGCATAAGCTGCTTACCAACAGGCAAACTTGGGTCTAAGCTGGTTAAAGGATCTTGAAACACCATTGTAATTTGGTCACCCACTAATTTTCTACGCTCTTTAGGTGATAACTTAAGTAACTCTATATCATCAAAGCGAAAGCGATCGGCGGTAACAATCCATTCATCTTTAGTAATTCCACAAATTACTTTTGCTATTAAGCTTTTTCCTGAACCGGACTCACCAACTAACCCACATATTTCACCCTCATCTAGGGTTAGATTGATGTTGTCGATCATTTTTACTCGCCCTTTAGGCGTGTTAATTTCGATACTTAAATGGCGAATATCCAGTAATGCCATAATGTTCCTTAATTTGTAAATTTTTAATGAAAAATAACCGCTTGTTTTAGAGTATATTGATGTTCCAAAGGAAGCGATACACCCTAGTCTTTTCGGTATTGTTCAAATACATTACTTAAACGTGTACCAAGCATTGTAATGCTAAAAATACTAAAAATAATGGCTAATCCAGGTAAAATAACCGTCCAAGGAGCAACATAGATTAACTCCATCGATTCCCTAATCATTGCCCCCCATTCTGGAGTCGGGTTTTGTGCTCCTAACATAATAAAACTTAAAGCACTAATATCTAACACGGCAATCACAAAAATATGTGAAAGTTCTTTAATTGCGACACCACTCAAATTGGGGATAATCACTTCTCGTATTAAATACCAGCGGTTTGCACCGTCTAAACGCAATGTAACAATATATTCTTTTCTTAGATGTTGTTCTGTTGCTTGATATATTTTATGAATAAAGTGCGGTAACATCGCTAAAAAAATGGCAAGCATTGCATTCATTAAACTTGCATCCATTAATGTTGCAATAATGATGGCAATAAGCAGAATAGGAATAAATAAAAAAGTATCAAATAAGTGGCTTATTAGCCAAACTGAACGCCCTTGCTTAAAACCCGCAATAATACCTATCGCCCCTCCTAATATACCAATCAGTATTGTTATAAATAATGCGGAACCAACCGTATAATAAAAACCATATAAAATTCGGCTTAAAATATCTCTACCTAAATCATCCGTTCCTAAGAAATGGCTAATTTCCCCATTTTCATCCCACGAAGGAGGCATCAATTCTAAACCGATAAATTGTTGGTTATAGTTATAAGGTGCGAGTAAACTACCAAAAAAAACTAATGTTAATAATAAGAGAAAAAGATAAAAGCTACCAAGTGCCAGTTTATCTTTGCGGAAATACTGCCAGAATTTTTTAAGTGATTCTGTTTCTCTAAATTGCTCAGGTTCTCTAATGAGTGCCATACCAATCCTTTTTTTCTGAAGGGTCTAAAATCACTCTGATAAACCCTGTTATCATATCCACTAATAAAACAAAAAGCCCGATGGCGACAACACCTGCAGAGATTGCATTATAATCTTGAATACTTAAAGCATAAATCAACCAACGACCAATGCCTCCCCAGCTAAAAATCGTTTCAATCAGCATTCCAAAAGCGAAGATTAATATAAAAGTGTGAGCAATCATTGGCACTAGTGATGGCAAAGTATTGCGGATAATATGCGTTCTCCAAATTCTAAATGGTGTCCAGCCTAATGTTTTAGCAATTTTAATGTAATTTTGTTTTAATACATAACTTGCTCGCTCTTGTGTTACGTGCATCATTTCTAATGTTGCAGGAATGGCTAAAATCAAAGCTGGTAATGCTAAATGGTGCAATGTGCTTTGTAACATTTTTAGCTTATAGGGGCTATCCGATAACCAAATATCAAGAAATAAAAAACCTGTTACCGTTTCTTTTGGGTAGATAGCGTGAATTTCGCCCATAGCGGCTATCTCCCATTGATTGAGAGAGGCATAATACATCAAAACCAAAGCAAGCCAAAAAACAGGTACTGCTAAACTTAAGGAACCGAATATATTCAGTAATTTTCCCAGCATATTTTTTTGCTGTGTGGCAGAAAAAAAACCAAGTGGGATCCCTAAAATTAAGGAGATAAATAGTGCAGATAAACAAAGTGTTATCGTTGCAGGAAATACTTGTAAAATCTGCGTTGTTAAAGATTCTCCATTACTAAAACTGATACCAAAATCACCTTGTGTTAATGCTTTTACATAATTAATGTAAGATTCAAACCATTTCATATCGGTAAGGCGGTTTAGTGGATCTCGTAATAAAATATGAAAGCTGATAATAGATAGAAATATCAACGTAATAAATGTCAGAAAAATCTTTCGGATAAATGCCGTAAACATATTATTTTCCTTTTTCCTTATCCGATCTTAATTGTAATTCAGATAATTTAACTTGCCCAAATGGTGAAATATCCGCATTTTGGATAGCGGTATTCACGGCTAATACTCTATTTGCATTGACTAAAGGTAAAATAGGTAACTGCTCTTCCAATAATTTTTGTGCAAATTCGTATAATAAATTGGTTGATGCACTATCTTCACTTAATCGAGCTGTTTGTAGCCAAAAATCAAAATCCTCATTACACCAATTTGATAAATTAGTTACTGTATCAGCAGCTTTACAACTTAGTAATGCTTCTAAAAAATGGTTTGGATCTAAATTATTTGCTAACCAACCACCTAAAATTAGGTCGTAGTCTGCTGTTTTATTCTCTAATTGTTGCACCAAATAAGCTCGGCTGACTTGGCGAATACGAACATCTATTTGCTGTGTGGCTAAATCAGAACGAATCATCTCCGCCATTTTAATAGGATGCGGATTATAAACCCGTTTTTCATCAATTACCCATAATATCAAGCGGTTATTTTTTGCAGAATTTTTACCATTTTCGACCGCTTGTGTTGCAGGAACCATATTAGCAATATAAGGGTAGCTCTCTATATTTTTCTTTTCCCATAGAGTCGTTGGCAACACATTATCTGCAACTTCTGCAATACCATAAAAAAGTTTATCAGCTATTCTTTTACGGTTTATACTGCGTGCAATTTTCTGGCGAAGAGCTAAATCTTTACCAATCTCTTTTTGCATATTAAACGCTAAATAAGCTAAATTAGCACCTTTACTACTAATTAAATGCTCATTTTGTAAAACCGATAATTGACTAGGCTCGGGAAAAGCAACGATATTACATTCATTATTTAAAAACTTAGCCATTCTACCTGTTGCTTCTGTTGAAAAATCAATAATCATATTCTGAATATGGGCTTTTTCTCCCCAATAATCTAAATTAGGCTTTAGGCGTACATTGTTATTATTTTCATAGCTTTCTAACTGATAAACACCTGTGCCAATAGGCAATAAATCAAGCTGAACTAAATTTTCATCAGCATTAAGTTGCAAGGCATACTCTTTAGATAAAATAACAGCATACTGGCTGGCAAGATGGGCCATAATGGAAGAATCTGGCTTAGTTAGCTCAATTTTTACGACATAGTTTGATGGTGCACTAATTTTGGCGATTTTATTACGTAAATCCACACTTTCAAAATAAGGGAAATAGATTTGACTGGCTGCCTTTTGGTACATATAACTTTGGCGTTGATGATGCAAAATCCCCTTTGATAAAGCAGGGCTGACCTCTGGCAACTCAGAGTTGATCCCAATCATTCTATTTAATGAAAAAACCACATCATCAGCATTAAATTCTCTTGTTGGGGTAAACCAGCTCGTTGTATGGAAAGCCACATTTTTGCGTAAATGTAGCGTAATTTCCAAGCCATTTTCACTAATAGAATAACGCTCTGCCAATGCTGGTTCTAGTCGATTTTTATGTGGATTAAATTCTACTAATTTATCGTAAATTTGTTCAGTAACCACATTCATATTGGAACTCACATCTGACTTTTGTGGGTTAAATGAAAAGCCTGATGAAGTAGTACAATAAATTAAACTATTGACTAACAACTCTTTAGGGATACTTGGTGCAGCCCAAGCGGTTGAATTTGCAGATAAATTTGCAAAAATCACAGAAAAAATAACCGCTAGTTTATTCATTTTTACCATTTCCGTTTTTTGTTAAGCCATATTGACGCAATTTATTGGCGACTGCCGTATGTGATAAACCTAAGCGTTGTGCTAATTTTCGAGTACTTGGATATTCGGCATAGAACTTTCTTAGTAATTGAGCTTCGTACTGATTCATTAACTCTTCTAATGTCGCATTACCCGTTTCAATTTCTTCTATCGGCGGAAGTTCATTTGGTAAATTTAAGTCTTTTACTGCTAAACGATAGCTATGCGAAAGCGTACAAGCACGATAAATTGCATTATAAAGCTCTCTTAAATTACCTGGCCAGCGATGGTTCTGTAAGGCTGTTAAAAATTGTTCATCGTACTCTAATTTACTTACACCAAGTTGCTCGCTAACTTGTGCAATAAAATAATCCGCCAATAATGGAATATCTTCTTTTCTTTCACGTAGTGGTGGCAAATCTAGGGTTAAAACATTTAAGCGATGATAAAGATCTTCTCTCACTTTTCCTTCGGCAACCAACTGGGATAACGGCTTTTGAGAAGTGCAAACCACTCTTACATCAACCTGAACCTCTTTATCTTCGCCGACTCGGCGAAAAGATCCATCATTTAAAAATCGGAGCAATTTTGCTTGCATATCTTTTGATAATTCGGAAATAGAATCCAGTAATACGGTGCCACCATTGGCGTATTCAAAAAAGCCGATGCTTTCTATGCCATTTCCACGATGCCCAAACATTTCTGTTTCAGCCTCATCTGCCGGCAAACCCGCACAATTTACTGCAATAAATTTTTGTGTATTGCGAGAACTAAAATTATGGCAAGCCTTAGCAAATAAATCTTTACCTGTTCCTGTTTCGCCTTGAATTAATAGCGGAGCGTTTAAATTTGCGAATTTTTTAGCTTGTTCAATAATTTGTTTAATTTTTGTTGATTGACCAATAATTTTATCGAAACATTCCTGATTTTCTGCCATATATTTGCCCCCCTTTACTTGCAAAATAATCATTAAATAATACCGCTATTTTGGCATTTTGGAAACTTATGTTTACAATCAAATTACGATTATTTGATCTAACAAGATTTACAACAGAATGCATATCTTCTAAACTAAACTTACTTTTGACAGCAACAAGCGGTCAAAAAATCTATTTTTTGCAAAAGGAACAACTTATGTATTTAACGCAAATTAAAGCAGAGCTTCAAGAAGCTGCAGATGTACTAGATAAATTTATGTCTGATGAAAATAACATTAAATTAATTCAAGAGGCTGCATTATTAATTTCCAATAGTTTTAAACAAGGCGGCAAAGTTTTATCTTGCGGTAATGGTGGTTCTCATTGCGATGCTATGCACTTTGCAGAAGAATTAACCGGTCGTTACCGTGAAAATCGCCCTGGTTATCCTGCCATTGCTATTTCTGATGTTAGCCATTTAAGTTGTGTAAGTAACGATTTTGGCTATGAATATGTTTTCTCTCGTTACTTAGAAGCAGTTGGTCAAAAAGGCGATGTGCTATTCGGCTTATCTACTTCAGGCAACTCAAAAAACGTATTAAATGCGATTAAAGTGGCAAAAGAAAAAGGAATGAAAGTCATTGCGATGACAGGTAAAGATGGTGGGCAAATGGCTGGTCTTGCCGATGTTGAGATCCGTGTGCCACATTTTCGCTATGCAGATCGCACTCAAGAAATTCACATTAAAGTAATCCACATTTTAATGATGTTAATTGAATTTGAAATGGCAAAAGCATAATCTCAAAAGGCGTTCTTATGAACGCCTTTTCTATTAAACCTCATCTATCACAAATTCAAACCAATCAATCACATCTTTTTCATGAATACCATTAGCAATGAGCACACCTGCATTTTTAACAGAATTCGGATCTTGGGAGACTAATGGGTGCCAATCAAATAGAGGCTTACCTTCATAAAGTAAGCGATAAGCACAAGTTTTTGGTAACCAACCAAAATCAGGTAAATTCTTTTTTGTAAGTTTCGTGCAATCTGACTCTATCTTAAAACGGTTCAGATAATTTGTGCAATGCCCACTAGTTACATCTAATAAATTACAAGCAACTGAAGTGTAATAAAGCCTTTCTCGCTTACCTCGCCCTTGAATATATTTACGATAGCAACATTTACCACAGCCATCGCATAAGGCTTCCCATTCGGCCTCATTCATTTCTAATAGCGTTTTTTTCTGCCAAAAATTAGGCTCAATATTATGTAAGTTAGGTAACATATTAACTAGCGAACCACCACTGCCGTACCCGTTGCCACCACAATAAACATTCCTTTATCGCCCCCCATTGATTGATATTCCATTGAAACACCAACCACGGCATTAGCTCCTACTTTTTTAGCTTCTTTTTCAAGCTCCGCTAATGCTTCTTTACGAGAACGATGTAGCTTACTTTCGTAAGCTCCAGAACGTCCGCCAATCACATCGGTAATGCCTGCTAAAAAATCACGGATAAAATTAGCACCAGAGACAACCTCTCCAAATACTAAACCTTTATACTCTATAATTTGTCTGCCTTCTATCATCGGCGTTGTAGTCACAATCATTATTTATTTCCTTCTAGCTGCTGTTTTAAGCTTTCTAGTGCAATCGCACGATGCGAAATCGCTTTTTTCTCTTTCGTTTCTAATTCGGCAAAAGTTAGATTCTTAGGTGGGTAAAAAAACAGAGAGTCGTAACCGAAACCATTTTCCCCTCGTTCTTCAGTTAAGATTTCACCAAAACATTCTCCTAATGCAATATAAGGCGTCGGATCTGTTTCGTGTCTTAAAAACACAATACAACTTACAAATTTTGCTTGGCGATTATCTTCCTCTGCCATTTCAGCAAGCAATTTTTGGCGATTATCCGCATCTGTGGCATTTTCCCCAGCAAAACGAGCGGAATATAACCCAGGAGCCCCGCCTAATACTTCTACAGATAAACCTGAATCATCTGCGATTGCAGGTAATCCTGTCATTTTTGAGGCATAGCGTGCTTTAATTAGTGCATTTTCCACAAAGGTTAAGCCCGTTTCTTCTGGCGATTCAATCCCAAATTCAGTTTGGGCAACCACCTCAAAACCAAATTGTGATAACACATCAGCCATTTCTTTCACTTTACCAGCATTACCTGTTGCCAGTACAATTTTTGTTTTATTCATAGTATCTCTTTGTTGCAAAATAATATTGAAAAATAACCGCTTGACTACGTTTTACTCAATGCCTTTTTGATAAGACATCATCAATAAGGTTCGCCATTTATCATTACCTTGTTCATCTTTTCCCATATTCGCAATATTCGGAAAACGCCCCCATTGCTCAAAACCGTGTTTTTTTCATTAGGTTTTGACTGACGCTGTTTAGCTCAAAAACATATGCCATCAATGTATGAATATTATGATTGAGCATCTCTGCTTGCATAAATTCAATAATTTTTGAACCGTAGCCTTTCCCCTTTGCTTTTGCATCTAAATAAATGCTAATTTCAGCCGTATGGATAAATGCTGATCGTTCATAAAAAGGTGAGAAACTAAACCAACCTGCAATGCCTGTTTCATCTTCTACCGTCCATAATGGGTATTGTTTGCTATTCAAATGAAAGTCAAACCATTTTCTACGGTTTTCTGTTGTTGCCAACTTCAAATCTGCTGTAATTTGATGGGTGGGAATTGCTTGATTATATATCGCTAATATCGCTTTAAAATCCGCTTCTACTGTTTTTCGGATCTGCATTGTTATATCCTTGAATAATCTTCTTTGCAAAATTTTGTAAAAAAACTACCGCTTGCTTATCATATTCGGTAATACAACCTGTACTTTTACACCGCCGTTTTCGCTATTTTGGATAGCAAAATCAGCTTTTAACTCTGCTGCTCGTTCTTGCATAATCGTTAATCCATAATGGCCTTCTAATTGGGTATTAGCTGGTAGGCCTTTTCCATTGTCTTGAATGATCAAACAGTGTTCGCCATCATCGTTAGTTTTTGCAATTACGTTTATTTCCGTCGCTTCTGAATGTTTAATCGCATTAATGACTGCCTCTCGAACAATTTGTAAAACGTGTACTTGTTGTTGTGCATTAAACATATGTGAAGGTAATTTACAACTTAAGCGAATTTGTGCTGTGGTTTTAGGCCTTAAATTCTCTAGCGTTTTTTCAAGGGCTTGTTGTAAATTTGCCTCTTGAATAGTTAGCCTAAAGGTTGTCAGCAGTTCTCTGAGCTGACTATAGGCATCGTTTAATGCTTTTTCAAATACCGCTAAGATTTCATTTCGTTTTTCATCTGTTTTGGCTAATTTCAAAAGACTTACTTGAATTTTAAAGAAAGTGAGTGATTGTGCCAATGAGTCGTGCAATTCACGAGCAATGATAGCCCTTTCTTCCATTAGCACGAGTTGCTGTTGTTGTTTTTGTACTTGCACAACATATAAACTTCGCCCAATCATTTCTGAGACATTCTGGATCACCCTTTCATCTGGGCAAACAAGAGAAGCTTTCCAGCGTAATTTGCCTATTTTTTCATTTTCAATAGCAATTTCACTGCTATTCCAAGCAACATCTTCGTTATCATCAATAAGCACATTCCAATAGTCTGCACCATATACTTGCAATTCAATACCGTGTAAGTGTTCATTATCGGCTATTGTTTTAAGCACTTGATGTAACACATCTTTATCAATAGGTTTTGCTGTTAGTAGTTGAGAGCATTGATATAACACTAATAATGAACGGTTTACCGCCAATAAACGACGTGTTTTATCTTGTACTTTTTCCTCAAGGGAAGTGTAAAATTTCAATAGTTCATTAGACATACCCGTAAAAGTTTCTGAAAGCACGCCTAATTCATTTCGTTCTGTAACAGCTAACTTGATGTGATCAAAATCTTTATTTTGAACCTGAATACTAGCCTTAACTAATTGTTTAAGTGGGATAATAATATTTTTACGAGTGTACCAAACTCCGAAATAAGCAAGGGCAATAATCAATAACATTGAAACAGCTATTACCCCAGTTGCAATCTTTAATTTTAATTCGGCAAATTCTTGTAGTCGAAAAACAAAATCATCAACCTGTTGTACATAGCCATCAATATGTGCAACATAGCTTTCTCGGTCTCCATCATTAAGATAAGATTGCATTGCATACCAATCTTTCAACAACTGTTGATAGCTTTGCACAACATTACTCGGTAATAAAAAACTATCTTTTAATGAGCTTAACTCAACGGAATGCAAAGTACGGTGATACTCTAGCAGTCGCTCTGGCAATACCTCTCGTTTACTATCCATTTCAGATAATAAACGATAACTTTGCATACGTAGTGAGCCAGACACATTAATTAAGCTGGCATCAGATTTGTTACTCCACATAATGCCAAGTGAAATGCCACTAATAATTGAGGCAAACACAATCATTATTAAGAAATAAAGCCCAATACGTCTGGCAATCGAATCTTTTGGTTTAATCATAATATTAAAGATTAAATTGAGCTTTTAGTTCGTAAGCAATACTGTCTTCGTTATTTGAGCCGATTGTCTTCTTCGCTTTTTGTCGAACTTCTTGTTCAGAACCGCCCATTGCAATACCTAAACCAACCGTTTCTAACATTGAAATATCATTAAAATTATCGCCGAATGCAATTACATTTTGTGGTTCAATACCTTCCATTTTTAGTAATTCTACTAGTCTTGAACCTTTCGTATTACCTACACTAGTAATATCTACCCGATCCACCCAAGACCATTCAGGGCTTACTTTATCAAGCGGTAGTTTTTCCACAAATTTTTGCATTTTATTTAAATCAGGATCACTAATTAGCACTTTCCAAACGGTAATGCCTTTTTCAATTTCTTGCTGAAAACTCTCGACTTGGTGCACATCAGGGCGAACGGATTCAGGGCAAGATTGCACCCAGTTTTGGAATTTTGCGAAATGCGGGTTTAGCTCTTCGTAAGTCATTGCGTCTTTAAAATAAACTGCCGTATGAATCCCCTCTGATTGAGCTTGAGTAATGAGATTTAATGCTAATTCAGGCGATAATGGATTTCCTGTCAAAATTTTTTCATTTTTGAAATCGTAAACATAAGTACCATTACAACAAATTACCGGAGTGTCTAAATCTATTTCAGCGTAATAAGGGCGAACTGCAGTGTGATGTCTACCCGTTACAAAATATACCTTTATGCCTTTTTCTCTTATCTTTTGAATAGCTTGTTTGCTCGATTCTAAGATCGTAGCATTTGATGAAAGTAATGTGCCGTCTAAATCAAAAGCAACCGCTTGGTAGGTCATAACATTCTCCTGTGAAGCAAAATTTAATAAGATAAAAGAAAAGGCAACCTAAAAGGCTGCCTTTATATTCTACTCTAAGTTAGTAAAAACTAGAAATTATTTACCGCTATTATATGCTGGTGTTTCATAAAGTGGAGCTGGGCCGTTCGGACCTGCCACATTGCCACTTTCATTTTGTTTTAGCACACCACCATTTGCAGAAATTTCTACACGACGGTTAGGACGTAAACAATCTCTTAATGCTTGACCAGTTTCACCATCACAAGCTTTCACTTGATTTGCTTTACCATAACCAACCGCTTCAATTTGAGCATTCACACCTTGCTGAATTAAACGAGCTTTCACTGTGTTAGAACGGCGTTGTGATAAATCTAAGTTATATTCCACTGAACCTAAACGGTCTGTATAACCCGCTACTTTAACTTGTTGTGCTTTAGATGCTTTTAATTGTGCTGCAACATTATCAACAACTTCTTTACCTTTCGCAGTTAATGTATCTTTATCAAAGTCAAATAAGAAATCACCTGTTAAGTTGAATGATGAGTTACCATTACAACCATTTGGATACCAGAAGAAGCTTTGTGCATTCATATTTTTATCAAATAAAATTTTAAATTTACAAATTTTATGAATACCATTTTCACGATAGTTAAACGCATAATCCCATTCACGAACACCGAATAAGCCTTCTGAAAAATGAGGACGTCCGATTAGATTATATAGCTGATCCTTGTTCATCCCTTTTTCAATTTGACGAACATTTTCCCAATTTGGCCAAGAACCAAATTGGGAACCATCGTGGTTAAATTTAGATTCAGAGATTCTTGGGAATACTGGATTTTCAGTTGTTCCCTCATCACTTACTTTACTTAAGTTACCACAAGCAGCAACAGTTAATGCGACTGCTGATAGTAATAAACCACGGAAAATTACTGTTTTTTCCATTTCAATACCCTTTTTAAATTAATTGACCAATTTAACAACTACAATATAAGCTGTATCCCTGCTCATTTTACACCATTAATTCCCCAAGTTCTGTAAATTAGTGTAAAGTTTTGCTAAATATAACTCAAATATTCGACTTTTAGCTGTAAAGATCGATTTCCTCTAAACTCATTTATATCTAATTTATAGACTAATTTTGCTTTTTTAACCGATAAATCAGGAAAAGAACGAACATCCACATTAAACCAAATCGCATCAAGTAACTGTTTGTTTTCTGATTCCAACATTAATTTTAGATGTTTACCTGCTAATAATCTTTGTTGCAGAATTTTAAACTCCCCTTCAAAACTAGGTTCAGGGAAATGTTGCCCCCAAGGCCCTGCATTACGTAAAATATCCGCACTTTCTAAATTAAATTCTTGAGCAGAAAGCTCACCATCTGTATAAATAACACCTTGAAGTTGCTCCGGTTCCAATATTTCATCAATACTGCGATCAAAAATCTGCTTAAAGGAATCCAATTTGGATTGATGAATTGTTAAGCCCGCCGCCATTGCGTGCCCACCAAATTTGGTAATAAGATCAGGATATTGTGTATCAATATGCTCTAATAAATCTCGCATATGCACCCCAGAAATAGAACGTGCAGATCCCTTTAAGTATTCACTCTCTTCACTTTCTTGTGCAAAGGCTATCACAGGGCGATTAAATTGATCTTTAATACGAGATGCCAAAATACCTATCACACCTTGATGCCAATCTGCTTGGTATAATACAATTCCGTGTGCCTGTTCTGATTGTGCAAGTGCGGGTAATTTAGCACAGATAGCCAAGGCTTCTGTTTTCATTTCTTGCTCAAACTCTTTACGAGTTTGGTTAAGGGAATCTAACTCAAAAGCGAGCTTTCGTGCAGTTTCCATACTATCACAAGTCAGTAATTCTACACCTAATGCCATATTTTCTAGTCGCCCTGCCGCATTAAGTCTAGGGGCTATTGCAAAGCCTAAATCGGCTGCTTGTAATGTCGATAACTCCCTTTTTCCTACTTCCGCTAATGCTCTTATACCAACTCGACAATGCCCACTGCGAATGCGTTGTAAACCTTGATGTACTAAAATTCGATTATTTTGATCTAATGGCACTACATCAGCGACAGTTCCAAGTGCCACAAGATCTAACAACTCCGCAAAATTAGGTTCTACTTTATTATTAAAATATCCTTGCTCTCGCATACGAGAACGTAATGCCATCATTACATAAAAAATGACACCTACACCAGCTAACGATTTTGACGGAAAAGTACAAAGCGATAAATTAGGATTAACCATTGCATCTGCAATAGGAAGTGTCTCAGCAGGTAAATGATGATCCGTAACCAAAACATTAATATTTTGGCTTTTTAATAATGCAATACCATCAAAGGAAGAAATACCATTATCTACAGTTAAAACTAAATCTGCTCCTTTAGCTAATACCATTTCAGCGACAGCTATGCTTAACCCATAGCCCTGTGAAAAACGGTCTGGAATCAAATAATCAACCTGCGTAAAACCTAATTGACGCAATGCGATAATAGCAAGTGAGGTACTGGTTGCTCCATCAGCATCAAAATCCCCAACAATCACTATTCTACTTTTTTTATTATAGGCTTCTATTAATAAATCAACCGCTTGCTCAATATTGGCAAGTTGCTGAGGGCGATGTAAATGTTGTAATGTATGTTCTAATTCTTGAGCATTTTTTATTCCACGACTTTGGTAGATACGATTTAATAGCGGATTTGGCGATAATATATCCGCAGTTAATAATGGGCGACGTTTAATTAATTTTTCCACAGTAATATTCTTTTTCTTCTATTAATAACTACTAATAGTATAACAAAATTAAATGCATATATTAACGAATCTGGCCGAGGACAAAAAACAACTGCTACTAAAAAAGGGCTGTACCAATAAATTGGCAACAACCCTTAAATTAAGAGGATAACTAATATTTAGAATAAAATAGAATCATCAATTTCTAGCATTACTCTACAAATTTCACGACTTCATCGAAGTCTTTGCGAAGTTTTTTGCGAATCTCTTTATCACGATAACCAAAGGTACACATTACTGAAATACCCCACTCGTTTAGGTCAAATAACCCTGCATCGGCAAGGATTTGATTTACTTTTTCGTAATCAAAACCTTCAATCGGGCAAGAATCCACACCGATTAACGCCGCACCTGTCATCATATTGCCAAGGGCGATATAGGTTTGCTTGCTACACCAATCGAACAATGAACGCTCGCTTTCCAACACTTTGCTGTCGTTTTCTTGGAACTCACGGTATTTGTTGATGGTTACTTCCATCTGTTCTTCGGTTACACCACGGCGACGCATTGATTCCGCCATAAATTCCGTGTTATAACAAGCATTTTTCTTCGCCAAAATCACTACGATATGACTAGATGTTTCCATTGTTGGAATGCCCCAGCAATAAGGTTTGATTGCTTGACGCAATTCTGGGTTTTGCAACACGATAAATTGCCACGGCTCAGAACCCACAGAACTCGGGCTTAAACGCCCCAATTCTAAAATATAGTTAAAATCATCGGTAGGGATTTTTTTACTACCGTCATACGAACGAGTGGACGCACGATAGTGAAAAGCGTTTAAAACATCGTCTTTGTTAAAAAATTTCATTTAATTTCTCCGTTACATAAACCCACGCTGATATTGGCTTGGCACGAACTGCATTTCGCCACTGTCAGCATTATTTTGATGATATTGTGCATTCAGCACCCAGTAAGGATCACGCAATAAAGCACGCCCAACTGCGATTAAATCGGCATCATTCACCCCTAAAACGTGATCGGCAACGGCCGCGTTATCCAACATTCCGACTGCAATTACAGGTTTACCAGTTGCTTGTTTCACTTTACGAGCTAAATCAACTTGATAGCCGGCATAAAATTCTGGGTGATTACCTGCGTGTAACACGCCATCGCCACCACCGCTGACATCCAGCACATCCGCCCCTGCATCGGCAAAGCGTTTTGCCACTTGCACACCATAATCGCTGTCAAAACCATTTTCGCCATATTCTTGGGCAGAAATTCGTACAATTAACGGCATATCGGCAGGCATTACCGCACGAGCAGCCTGAATAACTTGCTCACCGAATAACATTGGATCTTTGCCGTATTCATCACTGCGTTTATTCGATTTTGGCGAATAGAATTGATGAATTAAATAACCGTGAGCAGCGTAGATTTCAATCGTATCGAAACCAACTTCCACCGCTCTTTTTACAGAATTTTGGAATGCTTGCACCAATTCTTTGACTTCATCGGTTGTCAATTCTCTAGGAGTAACCAGATTTTGCCCTGCATAGTCTAATTCGCCATAGTGAATAGCGCTTGGAGCAACAGCATTTGGCTCATCTTGAGCTTTACGACCTGCGTGAGCAATTTGCACACCGATTTTCGCCCCTTGGGCGTGAACGCTATCGACTAATTTTTTGAATGCTTGTTGCTGTTCGTCATTCCACAATCCCAAACAATTTGGGGTGATACGACCGTTTGAGGCAACATTAGTCATTTCAACAATAATCAAGCCCACACCACCGATAGCTCGGCTAGTGTAATGCACAAAATGCCAATCGTTCGGCACACCGTTGGTCGCAGAATATTGACACATCGGCGGCATAACAATGCGGTTTTTGAGTTCAAGATTTTTAATCTTAAATGGAGTGAGTAGTTTTCTAAATTTCGCCATTTTATTTTCTCCAAAATATAAAGTGGCGAAATAATAAGAAAATGCTATTATTAATTCAAATTGATTATTGTGATATTAAGGTATAAAAATGAGTGATATAAGAACATTAGATTTTAATCTGCTGAAAGCCTTTGTCATCTTATTAGACGAATGCAATGTTAGCCGTGCAGCTCACCGTTTATCTGTTACTCAGCCTGCGATGAGCGGGATTTTAAACCGCTTGCGAGAAAGCTTTAACGACCCTTTATTTGTGCGTGTACAACACGGAATGCAACCGACTGATAGAGCATTACAATTAGGACAGACGGCTCGTAAAGTGTTGCAGGAAATCGGCTCAATGCTCCAACCACCAATTCTTGAACCCGAACAATTAAAAATGACCTTACGCATTGCGGCAATGGATTATGTACAGCAGATTATCGCCCTACCGTTAATTTTACGCTTGCGTAGATTAGCCCCTAAAATACAAGTCGCCTTAGTACCAGTGCAAGGGCAAAATATTAAAACGCTATTTGAAAAAAATAAGATTGATTTAGCATTGGTTAGCCAGCAACATATTAGTGACGATATGCCTCAAACAATTTTGTATGATGAGCCTTATGTTTGTGCAATGAGCAAAACTCACCCAATGGCAAAGAAAAAACTCTCGATCGATCAATTCTGCGAACTCCCCTTTGCGATGCTCTCTTATAACGGTGGTGAATTTAGCGGAGCGACCGATATTGCTCTGCAAAAACTAGGGCGAAAACGCAAAGTAATGGTGTCGGTTAATCACATTTCTCTACTGCCTCAGTTATTGCAAGATTCTGATTTAGTAGCAGTTCTACCAAAACATCTTGCTCAAACCTTACCCAATGTCTGTTTGCAACAACCGCCTATTGATGTGGAAGGATTTACAATGATGATGACCTGGCACGAACGCACCGAGCAAGATATGGCCCACCAATGGTTGAGAAAAGTATTGTTGGAAGTGGTAAGATAATAATAAAGCGGTCATTTTTCCAAACAATTTTGCAAATTCTTCAGAAAAAACGACCGCTTATAAATTTAAAACTACCCTCTCACGCCGTACTGATACGGCACACCCAAATGCTCTCGCAAAGTTGAACCTTCATAATCAGTATGATAAATCCCACGCTCCTGCAAAATCGGCACGACTTTTTCTACAAAATCTTGCACACCTTTTTGGCTGTCTGGAGCAAGCGAAAAGCCGTCTGTCGCCCCTACCTTAAACCATTTTTCCATAAAATCTGCCACATCTTTTGCCGTGCCGACCACCACAGGGTGGTAGTTAATCACGCCATTAGCAAGAGCTTCTTTGGGCAGCATGCCTTGCTTGATAAGCTCCACCGCTCGTGGCGAACGGGGGGCGTGTGGGTGCGGTGTCGCCTGATTTTGCAAATGTTTTGGCAAAGGCTCATTCAAATCCAAACCATGCAAATTCACGCCAATCATCGCCGACAAATAGCGAATTTGCCCATAAAAATCCTCATCGCTCATAAAATCAATGAGCTTCATTCGGCGAGCCAACGCTTCTTCATACGTGTCGCCAATCGTGAACATAAATCCGCTAAACATATTGATGTCATCAGCATCTCTGCCGTGCTGTATGGCACTTTGTTTTAGCACATTGCGGTAGGCTCGTGCTTCATCAATCGTAAACGGATTGGCATACACGCCACTGGCAAAACGTCCTGCCAGTTCTACCCCTTCTGGGCTTGGGCCTGCCTGAAAAATTGGCGGTTGCCCCTGTGGTGTCGCAGGAATAGGTAACGCCCCTTTGACTTAATAATGCTTGCCTTTGTAATGGGCAGGTTTGATTTGGCTCATGTCGGCAAACACGCCTGTGGCTTTGTCCGTGATGTAGGCATTTTCTCCAAAACCGCCCCACAAAGTTTGCACCGCTTCCACCATTTCGTGTGCCATTTCGTAGCGTGTGGTGGTGTCAGGCAGGGGCTTGTCGCCAAAATTGTAGGCGGTCTCTCGTGTGCCTGTGGTTACCGCATTCCAGCCGACACGCCCTTTGCTTAATGTGTCCAGCGTTTTTAATTGACGAGCCAAATTGTAGGGCAGATTGTAAGTCGTGGAAAAAGTCGCCACCATGCCGATTTTTTGTGTGGCATAGGCAACGGCAGAGAGCATCACCATAGGTTCAAGCGGAAAGGTAGGCGAACGGGTAGAAATGTCCGAGCCACCGCCCGCCCCACTAAAAGACGGCGTATCGGCGATAAAAAGCGTGTGGATTTTGCCTTTTTCAGCCGTTTTTGCCATTTGGACATAAAAATCAATGTCGGTATAGGCACGCTCATTACTGTCGGCAAGTCGCCACGACTGGAACTCTCCGCCATAGCCTGAAACCAGTTGCAGGGCGAGTTTGATTTGTTTGTTGGAATTGTCTAAATAATCAGCCATTTTATTTCTCTGTTTAAAAAGTGTGGGATTATTATGGGGTTTTATTTTTAGAAACAGAATGGCGATTTTTGAGAAAGTGGTTTTTGGATTTGGAAGGATGTTTTGCAAAATTAAAGACACCGTCCATTTGGACGGTGTCTTTATCAATGCCTACCCAGCCACTTCGCCACATCATTCAACTCATCTTCATCAATGCTATGCCCAATCGGATAAACTTTTAGCTCCACATCACAGCCTGCCTCTTTTAAAAGTTGTGCCGAACGCTCTGCCAACTCAATAGGGATTGGCATATCGTGTGTGCCGTGGGCTATCCACATCGGCGGTTTATCAGGGCGTTGCAAAAATCCGCCCAATGTATCGGCAATCGGCAGATAGCCGGACAAACACACCGCACCGCCAAGCTTTTTGGGATAAGTCAAAGCCGACAACAACGCCAACGCCCCGCCTTGTGAAAATCCGCCAAGCACGATATGGCTGGGATTTACGCCTGTTTGCACGAGTTTATCAATCAGGCGGTGAAGGTAGGTTTTGGCTTGGTTTAGCCCTGTTTCGTCTTGGTTTTGATCAAACCTGCCTTTGGGCAAATCAAACCAAGCCGTTGTCATTTGACCGCCCAGCCAAGTTACGCTTTGGCTAGGGGCAGTGGGCAACACAATTTGCCAATTTTGCCCCAAATGAGCGAGCAAAAACTCGCCAATCGGTGCAAACTGCCTGCCTGAAAGCGTCAATCCGTGCATTAAAATCAACACCTTATCGGCATTTTTATTGCCCAAGACAATGGGTTTAGCGGACGGTGTAAAATCTAGCATTGCCATTGTTACCCCCTTATTCACAGCCGTCAATGCCACAGCTTGCCCCAGTCAGATTGTCCGCTTGATTGTCGTCATAAACTTGGTTTAACAACCCCAAAAGACTGCTCACAGGCATTGCCCCTGATGTGGCGGTTTTGCCGTCAAACACAAAAAACGGCACGCCTTGCACGCCCACGCTTTGAGCCTCCACTTCATCATCTTTGACCGCTTGGATAAAGTCATCACTTGCAAGCATTTTTTTGGCTTCATCGCCATTTAAGCCGACATCAGAGGCAAAGCGTGCCAAATTGTCGTGATTGGCAAGCTCTAAATTATCGCTAAAATAGGCTTGCATTAAACGCTCGTTCATCGCACTGCCCTTGCCTTGTGATTTTGCCCACTGATACAGGCGGTGAGCGTCAAAGGTATTTGTGTTTTTGACATCAGCATAGTTCATATTAAGCCCTGCCCGCTCGCCCATTGTTTCAATATGGGCAATCATCTGTTTTGCCCCTTCTGGGGTTTTGCCGTATTTTTTCTCAATGCGTTGTTGGGTGGTATTGACTGCCGTTTTGCCTGCATGGGGGTACAGTTCAAAGGCTTTAAACTCAATCTCAACCTCGTCCTTGTGGGCGAATTGTTCAAGGGCTTGTTCTAAATGGCGTTTGCCGATATAGCAATAGGGGCAAGCATAGTCTGACCAAATTTGGATTTTCATAAAAATACTCCGATTGACAGTTTAAAAAAGAAAGTGCGTGTATTATAATTCAGCACAATTTTAAAGTTCAATACAGGACTTTTGGTAACATACTAACCCAAAGGAAAGTGTCAATGCTCAACGCACCCCATTACCAAAACATCAGCTCGCTTGATGAAACAGGCTTTGGCTATGCTTTATCGCTCATTGGTGGTAAATACAAAATGGTGATTTTGTTTTGGCTTTATCTGAATCCGCCCAATATGCGATTTAATGAATTACAACGCAAAATCGGCAAAATTTCGGTCAAAACATTGAGCCAGTCGCTAAAAGAGCTTGAAAATGACGGACTGATTATCCGCACCGAATACCCCCAAATCCCGCCCAAAGTGGAATACAGCTTATCGGATAAGGGATTATCTTTAATGCCGATTTTGGATAATTTATGCGAATGGGGTGAGCAGTATCGCTAGTTTCAGCCAGCCTGAAAACAAAAACGCCGTCTGAAATCAATTTTCAGACGGCATATTTACCTTAAAACAATCAAACCTTCACCACAATCTTCCCAATCTGCTGATTGCTTGCCATATATTCGTGGGCTTTAACCATTTCATCAAAGGCAAAGATTTTGTCAATTTCAGGGCGTAATTGACCGTTTGCCAAGCCGTCATAGACAAATTGTTTCGCCATTGCCAATTTTTCAGGTACGGTGGTAATTTCAAAGAGTTCATAACCTCGCACGGTCAAATGCTTACCCAAAATCGGAAAGACTGGTACGGCAATATCATCGTGGCTTAACGCCCCATAAATGATGTAGCGACCGTCTTGTGCCATTGCGTGAAAAATTTTGGACGCTTCTTGCCCGCCCACAGGGTCAAACACCACATTCACGCCTTTGCCATTTATGATTTTAAGAAGTTGGGCGGTTACATCGTCTTCGCTTGTGGCAATCACAAAATCCGCTCCTTTTTCCAAAAGCACATCGCCTTTGGCGTGGGTGCGAGATAAGGCAATCACGGTTGCCCCTTGCATTTTGGCGATTTGGATACTGGCTAAACCAACCGAACTGGTTGCACCGCCCAGCACCACCACATCGCCTTTTTGCATTTTGCCAAACTCAATCAGTCCGCCATAAGCGGTAACAAACGCCATCCAACTGGCGGACGCTTGTTCCATTGTCAGATTGTCAGGGTGCTTGACGACTGCGTGTTTGGGCATATTAACAATCTCGCCGTAAGTGCCGTATTCGGTAAACATAAAAGACGGAATAATGCTGACCTTATCGCCAATGGCAACTTCGTTCACACCCTCGCCAATAGCCACAACCACGCCTGCCCCTTCATAACCCAAAGTCGCAGGGAATACAGGGTCAATCACATACGCCCCTTCTCGGTACATCATTTCGGCACGGTTTAAGCCTATGGCTTGGATTTGGATTTGGATTTGTACTTCATTTTCTTTTGGTGCAGGAACTGCCACATCAACGATTTGCAAGACATCAGGCGAACCTGTTTTGGTAAATTGGATTTGTTTGGTCATTTTTTTACCTTATTTATGAAATGGAACGGACATATTTTAATGTATTGAAATTAGGATAAGAATGGCGATTTATGGGAAGATGATTTTCAAATATGGAAATATATATTTTCAGACAGCCTGAAAAATCATTTTCCAAAGTTCCAATAAAAAAACACCGCTTGCAATTTACAAACGGTGTTTTTTTATTTTACCCCTTATTTCCTTACCCCATACTGATAAGGCACGCCCAAATGCTCCCTTAGCGTATCCCCTTCATAATCTTGATGAAACACACCACGCTCCTGCAAAATCGGCACAACTTTTTCCACAAAATCCTGCACGCCTTTTTGGCTGTCTGGGGCAAGCGAAAAGCCGTCTGTCGCCCCTGCGGTGTGGCAGGAATAAGCAATGCCCCTTTGACTTGATAATGCTTGCCTTTGTAATGGGCTGGTTTGGTTTGATTTGTTTGAGTTGTCTAAATAACCAGTCATTTTGTTTCTCTCCATAACAAAGTATGGGCTGAGAGTATAGGTTTCTATTTTTAAAACAAGAATGGCAATTTATAGTAATATAATTTTTTAAAATGAAAAGATTTCAGACTGACGTTAACTCATTTTCCGCAAAAACTCCGCCGTTTTCGACCGCTTGCAATCCAGCAAATCCGCCACCGTTCCGCTAAACAGCACTTCGCCGCCGTCTGAACCACCACCCTCGCCCATATCAATCACCCAATCGGCTTGGGCGATGAGTTCCGGACGGTGTTCTACCATTACTACGCTGTTACCGTTTGCAACCAGTTTTCGCAATAATTCCAGCAGTTTTTCGCAATCTTGATTGTGTAAGCCTGTGCTTGGTTCGTCCAAGATAAACAGTTTGCCTGTTTGGTTTAATGCGCCGGCGAGTTTTATGCGTTGCACTTCGCCGCCTGACAGCGTGGAAGTCGGTTGTCCGAGCGTCAGATAGCCCAAGCCGACATCCATCAACATTCCAAGTGCGGTGCGGATTTTTTTATTGTCAAAAAATTCATACGCTTCCGACAGCGTCAAACGCATCACTTCCATAATATTTTTATCCTGATAACGGTAGGATAACGCGGTGTCGTTGTAACGCTTACCGTTGCACTGCTCGCACACTTCCACTACCGCATCGGCAAATGCCATATCGTAGGCGATTTCGCCCTTGCCGCCGCAGGCTTCGCACGCTCCGCCGTTTTTGCTTTTCGGGCTGTTAAAACTAAACATTGATGCCGATACGCCGCCCGCTTTGGCGAACAGTTTGCGGATTTCGTCCATAATGCCGGTGTAGGTTGCAGGCGTAGAACGGATGGAGGTGCCAATCGGTTTTTGGTCAATCACCACCGCAGGATAACGGCTTGCCAGTTCCACGCACGCCAGCGTGCTTTTGCCCGAACCTGCCACGCCGGTAACGGCGGTTAAAACGCCTTTGGGAATTGATACGCTGATGTTTTTGAGATTATGCAGACAGGCGTTTTTTATTTCAAAACAGTCGGTAAAAGGCAAAGGAGCGGCGTTGATTGCAATGCGGTGGCGTAACATTTCAGCGGTGGGCGTATCGGCGTTTTTCAAACCGTTCAGGCTACCTGCAAAAATAATTTTCCCGCCGTTTGCACCTGCCCCCGTGCCAAGTTCAATCACGGTATCGGCAAGTTCAATCATTTGGCGGTGGTGTTCCACAATCAGCACATTGTTTTGTTTGGCTTTGAGTTCCAATAGTAAGCGTCCGATCCGCTCGGCGTCGAAAGGATGTAGCCCTGCGGTAGGCTCATCAAAAATATAGCTGATATTGCTTAGACTACTCCCCAAATGGCGGACGAGTTTGAGCCTTTGGGCTTCACCGCCGGAAAGCGTATCGGTTTTGCGGTCAAGGGCAAGATAGCCGATACCCACCTGCACCATCCGCTCAATCTGTGCCAGCATTTGCCGTGCTAACTGCGTGCCGAGCGGATGAGCGATATTTTGCAGCACCGCCGAAAGTTCCGCCACCGACATCGCCTGCATTTGCAGAATGTTCAAACCGTTGATTCGGGACGACAACGCCTGCGGGTTCAGCCCCGAACCGCCGCAATGCTCACAGGTGCATTGCGATACAAAAGAGCGGATTTCGTCTTGCAGATTCACCTTTAATTTACCGATGTCGCGGCTTAAATACAGACGGCGGAAACGGGGAACCACACCTTCGTAGTCCACCTTATCCACTCGCCCCGTATTATTGGAACGGATTTCTATTTTGACAGGATTATCACCGCCGTATTTTAAAAGCCGCCATTCTTCGGGCGAAAAATCGGTTAATTTTTTGTCAATGTCCAAGCCTGGGTGCGAAAAATACAGCAGGCTTTGCCAGCCCGCCTGAAACTGGCTGAAGCGAATACCGCCGTCTTTGAGCGATAAATCCGTATCAAACAGCAGGTTTTCATCCAATGCCAACCGCTCGCCCAAGCCCGTACATTCAGAACACATGCCCAACGGGTGGTTGGGCGAATACGCCATAGAACCACCGGCGGACGGCTCGCCCGCACGGGAAAAGAGCAGGCGTAACAATGGGGCGATGTCGCTCGCCGTACCGACGGTGGAACGGCTGTTGCCGCCCAACGGTTTTTGGTCGATCACAATCGCAGGGGGCAGACTTTCTATCCGCTCCACTTTCGGGCGTTCGTAATGCGGCATTTTATTGCGGATATACATCGGATAGGATGCCTGCCATTGCCGCTCGCTCTCCACCGCCAGCACATCAAACACCAGCGAACTTTTGCCCGACCCCGACACCCCGCAAAACACCACCAGCTCATTTTTGGGAACGGATACGCTGACGTGTTTGAGGTTGTTTTCAAAGGCATTGGTGATTTTGATGGCGTTCGGCATAAGGTAAAATCTCCGAAAAAGCGGTTGTTTTGTAACATTTTAAACTTTTAAAACCGATTGTAAACAGGAACGCCTTTGGAACATTTTCAGACGGCGTTCTTCAGTTTGCGTAGGCTTTTATCCATCGAATTTGTTTTGTTGTAAAAATCAATAGCCCATTGACTGCAATCATTGGTATACGTTTTTCCTTGGCAAAGATTTCTTTTTTGGGGATTTTGTCTCCTGATAGACTGAAAAGAAAAACACCGCTTATCCCATGATAAACGGTGCTTAAAACTACACATTCAAAATCCGATTTGCCCGAATCACATTCTCATGCGAAAAGTCGCCCCCTGTCATTTTGGGTAATTCGGCGATGGCATAGGCACGGTTTTGGCGGACGCTGGTGGGCGTTTGGGCGGACTTGGCACGGCTTTGGCATAATTCATCAGCGGTATAATCATAGCAATACCCTGCTGAATTGGGTTGTTGTCGCCACGAACCTGCCAAATCGCCACCGTCAAGCGGTTCAAATCCACATTGCTCCACCAGCGTCATAACCTGCCCTTTGGCACGCTCATCATTGCCCGCTACCCACATGGCTAGGCGGTCTTTTTTGTCAGGCTTGCCAAGATTGGCAAGCGAATGGGCAAGTAGCATATTAAACGCTTTTACCACATCTCGCCCCACAATACGGCTAACTCACACACTCTCCGCCATGCCGTTATCAATCTTGTCAATCGGTCTATCCCGAAATTCTGGATAATAATTGGCGGTGTCCACCACCACGCAATCAGGCGATAAACCTTGCCACAGCGATTTTGGCAAATCGGCAACAGCAGGCGTTAGCACCGACAAAATCAGCACATCAGCCCCCACGCCCACCGTGTCCAAATCGCACGCATTTGCTCCAATTTTGTCGGCAAAATCACGCACGCCGTCCACGCCTTTTGAGTTGGCGATAGAGACGTTATGCCCTGCGTGAGCAAGTTTTTGGGCAATTGTACCGCCAATTTGCCCGATACCAATGACCGCAATATTCATCATTTCTGCCCTTACTTCACCCGCTCGCCAATCCACTCTGCCACGTCATCATTGATTTTTTGTCCGCCTTTTTCAAGCATGAGTAAATGCCCAAAATTGGGGTACAATACCAAACTTTTATCGCCTGATTTGGTTTCATTGTAAAAATCAATGGCATCTTGTGGCGAGACAAACACATCTTTATTACCGCTAATCAGCATCACAGGGGCGGTAAATTGACGACTATGGTCTTTTAAGTATGCAAGCCCTTCTTTAAAGCCGTTGGGGAAAGAGACCGAGAATTTTTCAAGCATCAATGGATCATTGTCAAGCGACAAGCCAACACCTTCAAATGGGATATTGAGCGTGGTTAAAGAAACCGCCCCACTCACAAAACTGTCTTTTGGCTCTGGGCGTGGCAGGTAGCCAAAATTCATCTGATGATAACGAAGCACGCCTGCCGCCAAAATAAAGCCGTTTACGTCATCAGGGTATTTGGTGCCGTACAGTGCCGAGATGTGTCCGCCCATGCTGTGTCCCAGTACAAAAATGGGCGTATTTGGGTATTCGGCTTTGGCTTTTTGTACGACCAGACGCAAATCTTCCACCATTTCAAAATAGCTGCCTATGTGAATGCTGTCTCGTCCGTCCGATTTGCCGTGTCCACGGTGGTCAAAGCGGTACACGCCGATGTCGTCTGCATTCATCGTTTTGGCAAAATCGCCAAACACGCCCGAATGACTCGCCAAACCGTGCGAAATCACGACAATGGCTTTGGGCTTGGTGTGCGGAATGTCTTTTTGCAGGTGTAAATTCAGACCGTCTTGGGTGCGGATGGTTTGAATTTGTTGCGTTGCAATATTTTGTTTTGTAGCTTCACTTGGTGTATTTTGAGCAAAAGTTTGTGGATTGATAGTGAATGCCAATGCAAGTGCAATCAGGCTAGTTTTAAATCTGTTTTTCATTGAATTTTCTCCGTTAAAAGTGAATGGAGAAATTATAGGTTTTTAGAAATAAATAAAGAATAGCGATTTTTGGAAAGATGTTTTTTAGATTTAGGAAAAAGCGGTCGTTTTTCAAGACATTTTTGCAAAAAAAGTAAGGAATAAATTTTTGCATTAATTAATAACTTAAACTCCATAAAAAGCAAAACAGTTCATTACTAACAAACACTACTGTTCGATAGTAATAAACGGTTTTCTAAAAATAAATCGCTTATATTTCAAGCTGTTTAGTCTATTTATTTTTCTTCAAAATATGCCATTTTATCCCGATAGAATGAACCTAAGTAATAAGTATTTCCTACTGCTAATACGGTTGAAACACCACTAAACTCTTGATTGTATTTACCTTTAAACACAGGATTTAACGTCAAATTATCAGGGTTAATTTTAGTAACGTGAAAATCTTTTAAGCAATCAAAAGTTAGCCCTTTATCACAGGTTTTTACCATAGAACCTGCTGTAATAAGCTCATTCCCAGCCCAATGCAAATTGTCTGCTACACCATAATCCAAATGTGTTGTGGCAACTTTTTTAGCTGGGTTAGTATTGGTAAACTTACTTAAACCTTGCATATGAGCAACATAAATAAACTTCTCGTCTTTAGATAACTCAATGCCATTGTTACCATTTAGTTCAGTGCCTTGTAGCTTTTCAAATTTGCTTGTCGTAGGTGTCCAACGGTAGATCGCTCCTGTTGTTTTACCCGCAAACATATCATCTAAATTATGTTCTGGGTGCATCATCACTGTTACATAGATTGAACTGTCTACTCCCGAGACTACCGCATTTCCAACGTAATCTCGTCCTATAGTATCTTTAGGCATACGTACATTGCCAAGCCACGTTAAAACTGGCTCAGCTGTTGTATTATCTATCTCAAAAATCTCAATCGTTTCTCGTGTGATTTTTTTATCAAACCCATTATGATTAACTGCATATAAATAAAATTTATCTTTACCAACTTCACGAATACTAATACCGTGAATTTGCATTTCATCAGCATGAGGTTGCGGTTCACTATTTGGGAATTTAGCTGATGGAGCAATAGCTTTAGGGGCTATTAGACGCTTAGCTGTCTTAGTTTCACTATCAACTAAATATAATCCGCTGTTGTAAGTCATACCACTAGCAATCAGCCATTTAGTATTGGGAATTTGCACTAAATCTTCTGGATTTTGTATATTAGTAATATAGTTCAAGTTTTCTACTATTCGGGTTGTTGTAATATTGCTATTTGCTACTGACATATCTGAATTAATTGGTGTACAAGCAGTAGTAAATAAAGTGACTATACCTAAGGTTAAAGCACTTAAAGAGTATTTAAACGTTTTCATAAATAATCTCCATATATATAAAGAATATGAGGGAAATTATAATATTTCAAAAGTAATAGCAGAATAGCGATTTATGAGACTCTTGTTTTCATTTTTGAAAATAATCGGTCTGCATTTAATGATTGAAGTTTGAACGGTTTATATTTCAATGATGCTCCCTAGGCAAAAAATAACCACTATAAGGGAATCACCAAACGTGCGACAATAAGCAACTAAAATAGACAATATAAGGTTAAAAAAGACTTATAAAACAATGTGTTATACTAGAAATGCAACAATAAAAGACAATATACAATAGGGTTGTGGTGCCTAAGGTCGGACTCGAACCGACACGGTTATTCACCGGCGGATTTTGAATCCGCTACGTCTACCAATTTCGTCACTCAGGCAAAGTGAAATGTAAAAAATATCAATGCAGATATAGAACAGTTATGTCTTATATCTCAGTTTGAATTTTGCGAAATTATAGAAAAATATCACCGCTTGTGCAAGCGTAAAAATCACGATAAAAATCAGTTGATTTAAAAATCGGCATTCGATTCATCTTTACAAAAATAGTTATTCACATCAACTGTGGATAACTAAGTGAACAACCCTATGTATAAATATTTAACCCTCTGATTTTCATATAGTTAATTTTCAAAATTCGGGGCGTTCAAAATTTCCCCTACAAAAAATCCACTACTTGACTTATTATTTTTCCTGTTTTTAGTTGTGTTGTAATCTTCTCTCCTTGTTTTAAATTATCTGTTGAGGTAAGCATTTTTCCATCTTCAGTTTGTGTAATTGAATAGCCTCGAGTAAGTATCTTCAACGGGCTTAATCCATCTAACTTTGTGCAAAGTGCTTGAAAACGTTGATTTTCTAAAGATTGTTTCTTTTCTATTGCATATGCTAAACGTTGGGCTAATTTTGCGAAGAAATTTTGCTGTTCCTTTAATTGATAAGGTAAAGGATTTCGCTCAAAGCGTTGCGTGAAGCTTTTCCACCGTTGTTGCTTTTTGATAAATAGCTGATTTATTTGCAAATTTAAACGTTGTTCAACTTGTAGTAATTTTTGTTGCTGTCGCTCAATCTGTTTTTGTGGATGTTGGTTTGCTAAACGGAAATTAAGCTCTTTTATCGTCTGTTGTTTGTTAAACAATAGTCTAAATAGAGCTTGTTCAAGCCTGTATTCAATATGTAGAAGTTGTTGCTGTTTTATTTGAATTTGTCGGGTAGGATGTTGTGCATTTAACCTTAATATTAGCTGTTTAAAGAAACCCGCTTTTTCATTCCAAACACGATCAAAAGCTAAATTAACCTTGGCAAATTGGTGTTCTAATTGGCGAGCTAACTCCTTTTGATCTCGGCTTATTAATTCTGCCGCTGCTGAAGGGGTTGGAGCTCGAAGAGCTGCAACAAAATCTGCAATCGTCACATCTGTTTCGTGGCCTACTGCACTAATTATAGGAATATCGGAATGGTAAATAGCATACGCTACAAGTTCTTCATTAAAACACCAGAGATCTTCTAACGAACCGCCACCTCGCCCGAGAATAAGCACATCGCACTCATTACGAGCATTTGCTAAAGCAATCGTATTTGCGATATCTTGCGTTGCTTCTTTGCCTTGTACTAAGGTTGGGTAAATAATCACAGATAAACTCGGATCTCGCCGTTGCAAGATGTTGAGAATGTCTTGTAAAGCCGCTCCACTAGAAGAGGTAATAACTCCTACTTTCTTAACAAAGGTAGGAATATTTTTTTTATGTTCTTGATTGAATAATCCTTGAGCCGCTAGCTTGGCTTTAAGTTGTTCAAATTGTTGCTGTAAAAGTCCTTCTCCAGCTGGTTGCATACTTTCTATAATCAGCTGATAGTCACCTCTTGGTTCATATAAAGTTACACTTGCTCTAACAAGCACTTGCATTCCATTTTGTGGGCGAAAATTTACTCTTGCATTTTTCATTCTAAACATTGCTGCTCGCACTTGGGCTTTGTCATCTTTTAAAGTGAGATACCAATGCCCTGACACAGGTTGGCTAAAATTAGAAATTTCGCCAGTTAGCCAAATCTGGCTTAACTCCATTTCTAATAAATGGCGAACAGAATAGTTTAGTTGAGTGACAGTTAAAATATTGCTCATAGTCTTTATTCGGTTTGAAGGATTTTCAATTAGTGTAACGATAAAAACCTAAGAGTGAAAGTAAAGAAAGGTAACAAGGGGTTATTTTTGACTTATTTTTTACAAAAATAAAGCCTCGATAAAATCGAGGCTTGAAATTTGGTTGCGGGGGCTGGATTTGAACCAACGACCTTCGGGTTATGAGCCCGACGAGCTACCAAGCTGCTCCACCCCGCGTCTGATGTGTTCATAATAACGTAATTCAGTATTATATCAAGAAAAATTATAAGATTTTAGTTTAATTGGTTTAAATTAAAACAAAAACAGTATAAAAACCAAATAATGATGCAAAAATAAGCATAATATATTCTTGTTTTATTTTAGTACTATTTTTGTTATTCTTCGTAGTTCTTTTTACATTTTATTGATTATTGATACAAGGATTTTACAATGAGTTGGAAAGCATATAAAAAAGCACTAGCAGTAACAGCAATTAGCCTTGCTACTACTCTTCTAGTTAGCTGTTCATCAAGTGACCCTAAAAGTAAATCTAGTTCTAGCGAAGCAGAAAAAGCAAAATTCGGTGCAAAATATAGTGGCCGTCAATTTATGCCTTACGGTTCACATTTTCAAAGCGGACGTTTAAGCTTAAATGCTGCACCTGTTAATCAACGTGATTTTTTACAACAACTATCAAATGTCCGAGCTTATAGTCGCCTAGCAAATACACACGCTCTTGCTTATGGTAAAGTGAGTAATTGGATCGCCTCTGGTGGAAATATTAATGATCTTGCAAAATATGGTATTAATACTCGGTTAATGCGTGGCGATGATGGTTATCAAAATGTATTAATGACAGGTTATTATATCCCTGTAATAGAGGCAAGTAGCACTCGCCGAGGAGAATTTCAGCACCCAGTTTATGGTATTCCACAAGGTAATCGCAAATATTCTCGAGCAGAAATTTATGCCGGTGCGTTAAATGGCCGTGGATTAGAGCTAGCTTATTCCAACTCAATGCTAGATAACTTCTTAATGGAAGTTCAAGGTTCTGGGTTTATGAAAGTTAATGGGCAACTTCGTCACTTTGCTTATGGTAATAAAAATGGCTACGGTTATACCAGTATCGGACGTTTATTAGTTGAAGATGGGGAAATTCCAAAAGAAAAAATGTCTATTCAAGCTATTAGACAGTGGGCAGCTCATAATCCATCTCGTTTACAAGGCTTATTGGAAAGAAACCAATCCTATGTTTACTTCCGTGAAGATCCTACTTTTGACGTAAAAGGCTCTGCGGGTGTACCATTAGTACCATTAGCTTCTGTTGCTTCAGATAGAACTATTGTGCCTTCTGGTAGTGTTTTATTAGTCGAAATGCCTCTTATTGATCATAAAGGCAAGTGGACTGGAAAGCATCAAATGCGTTTAATGATTGCTCTTGATGTTGGTGGTGCAGTTAAAGGACATCATTTCGATTTATATCAAGGTATTGGCGATAAAGCAGGCCATACAGCAGGGTTGCTAAAACACTACGGACGTGTCTGGGTCTTAAATTAATCGATAAAGTAGGTAAATATGTTGAAAAAAGCTTCCATTATTCTCTTTTTTGGAACCTCTTGTGCTTTTGCAAGTAATCCAGAAAATTCGACCGCTTTAAGCGAACCTCAATATAAGATTTCAGAAATAGATATGAAGATCTTAATTCGCCAACTCAATAATATTGAGCAATGTATTTACCCTGATTTAGCTAAACCAGATTATAAAAAAATTTATGATAGCTGGAGTGTAACTGAAAACCTAACTATGCAGTATTTTGAGCGTCAAATACTTAAAGAATTATTAGGTGAAGAGAATTCTCAAATAATGCTAACCGATGAATCCTCTATGAATTATTTTTATTCGCTACATCAAAAATTAAATCATCAGAAGGCAAATGTTGATAAAGAAAGATGTGAGGCATTTAAACCTAGATATAAAGAGATTTATCAGCGAGTACAAAATACGCTACCGAAGGTATATAGGTAACCGCCAATTTCTTATACAGAAAAACAAAATGGGGTAAAGTTTTAAATTAGACTTTACCCCATTTTTTATTTTGTCGATTAGATATCTAACTGTGCATATAGTGCATTCGTTTCAATAAAATCACGTCTTGGTTCAACTTCATCGCCCATTAAGGTGCTGAATAGTTTATCTGCTGCAATCGCATCGGTAATGTTTACTTGTAACATTTTACGTGCAACTGGGTCCATAGTGGTTTCCCATAACTGCTCTGGGTTCATCTCGCCTAATCCTTTATAGCGTTGCACGGTCAGACCTTTACGAGACTCACGCACCAACCACTCTAATGCTTCAGCAAAGGTTGAAACGTTTTGACGACGTTCACCACGTACCACATAGGCTGAGTCTGATAATAAATCATTTAATTCATTGCCTAATGCTACAATGCGAGCATATTCATTACTGCTGATAAAGTTATAATCTAAGCGGTAAGTGGTATCCATACCGTGTGTGGTAACAATAATTTCCGGTTCATAGATTTGACGTTCTTCGTTAAAGAACGTATTTGCACGATAGAAACTTCCGCCAGTTTCTTTTTCCATTAGTTTGGCAACAAATTGTGTATTCCAAGCGGTAATATTTTCTTCATTTTTTGCAAATTCTGCTGATAATGCTTTAGTGTAAATAAGCTCATTTAGCAGTAACTCAGGATAACGGCGGCTTAAACGATCAATCAGTTTTTGCACGTTATTGTACTGTGAAATAAGGTTTTCTAATGCCACACCACTTAATGCAGGGGCATCGTCACTCACGTATAAACCAGCACCTTCTAATGCGATATCAATTTCATATTGCGACATTTCATCGTTATCTTGGATATAACGCTCTTGCTTACCTTTTTTTACTTTATAAAGCGGTGGTTGAGCAATATAGATATAACCGTTCTCAATTAACTCCGGCATTTGGCGATAGAAGAAGGTTAATAAAAGGGTACGAATATGTGCACCGTCCACATCCGCATCGGTCATAATAATGATTTTGTGATAGCGTAATTTTTCCAAATTATAGTCATCTCGCCCAATACCTGTGCCTAATGCAGTGATTAGGGTTGCAACTTCTTGAGAAGACAGCATTTTGTCAAAACGAGCTTTTTCTACGTTTAAGATTTTACCTTTTAACGGCAAAATCGCTTGGTTTTTACGATCGCGACCTTGTTTTGCCGAGCCCCCCGCAGAGTCCCCCTCCACTAAGTAAAGCTCTGATAATGCAGGATCTTTTTCTTGGCAGTCTGCTAATTTTCCTGGTAAACCACCTAAATCTAACGCACCTTTACGGCGAGTCATTTCACGGGCTTTACGAGCTGCTTCACGAGCACGAGCGGCATCAACAATTTTAGTGACGATATTTTTTGCATCATCTGGGTTTTCAGCTAAATACTCTGTTAGAGCTTCATTCATTGAGCTTTCTACCGCACCACGTACTTCTGATGAAACTAATTTATCTTTGGTTTGTGATGAGAATTTTGGATCTGGTACTTTTACCGAAATCACCGCAACTAAGCCTTCACGAGCGTCATCGCCTGAAGCATCAATATTGGCATCGGCTTTTTTCAATACACCGCTGTTATCCATATAGTTTTTTAACGCTCGGGTTAAAGCCCCACGGAAACCGGCTAAGTGCGTACCACCATCACGTTGCGGAATATTGTTGGTAAAACAGTAAACATTTTCGTTATAGCTATCATTCCATTGCAGAGAAATTTCCACCCCGATACCGTCTTTCTCGGTTGAAAGATAGAATGGGGTATTGTGAATATGGGTTTTACCTTCGTTTAAGTATTCCACATAAGCACGGATACCACCTTCATAGTGGAAATACTCTTCTTTGCCGTCACGCTCATCAACTAATTTGATAGAAACACCAGAGTTTAAGAAAGAAAGCTCACGTAAGCGTTTTGAAAGGATTTTATATTCAAATTCGGTTTTATTTTTGAAAATTTCTAAACTTGGCCAGAAACGCACGCTGGTTCCTGTTTTATCGGTATTACCGATAACTGAGAGAGGAGCATCTGGCTCGCCTAAGCTATAGAATTGCTCGTGAACGTGCCCTTCACGACGAATCGTTAATTGTAATTTTGATGAAAGTGCATTTACTACAGAAACACCTACACCGTGCAAACCGCCCGATACTTTATAAGAGTTATCATCAAATTTACCGCCAGCGTGTAATACGGTCATAATTACTTCAGCCGCCGAAACGCCTTCTTCTGGGTGAATACCAACCGGAATACCACGACCATCATCTTGTACTGAAACCGAATTATCTGAATGAATAGTAACGATAATATCTTTACAATGTCCTGCTAACGCTTCATCGATAGCATTATCAACCACTTCAAACACCATATGATGTAAGCCTGTACCATCATCTGTGTCGCCAATATACATTCCCGGACGTTTACGTACGGCATCTAAGCCACGTAATACTTTAATACTTGAAGAATCATAATTTTTTGGTTGAATTTGTTCAGACATTGTTATTCCTACTATTAAAAAATGAAAAAGGCTAAAAGCCTTAAAATTACGGTAATTATAGCAGAAAAATGCGGAAAAGTATTGAGAAACAAGCGGTAAAATTTAATCAGAAATTTGCAAAATTTCCTGAAGTTTTGACCGCTTGTAAGAAGAATATAAGAGAGGTTATTTAAGCATAAATACCGACTAAAATGGCAATAAATACGCCTAAGCCAAAATAGTGGTTATTTAAAAATGCCTTAAAGCATTCACTTCGTTCTCTTTTTTTAGTTAACCAACATTGGTAAATAAATAGTGTTGCACTTAATGCTAGCACAACAAAATAGCCGATATGGTAATTTTGAACAATGCCTAATAATACCAATAAAATCAAGGTAATAAACTGCAATAAAGCGATGATTTTATTGTCATATTGAGCAAATAAAATAGCAGTTGATTTCACACCGATTCGCAGATCATCATCACGATCGACCATTGCATATTGGGTATCATAAGCGACCGTCCAAGCAAGATTTGCAAAAAACAGCAACCAGCATTCAAGCGGTAACGCTTCATTTACCGCCCCAAATGCCATTGGAATAGACCAACCAAATGCCATTCCTAATATCACTTGAGGTAAATGAGTAAAACGTTTCATAAAAGGGTAAATAACGGCAAGGAATACCGCAATAAATGAAAGTAGAAACGCATATTGATTGAGCATTAAATCAAGCAAAAAAGCAAAACCTAGCAACACAAAAAAAATTACTTTTGCTTCTATCGTTGATACCCTACCCGTTGCAAGCGGACGTGATGAAGTACGTTTCACTTGCCCATCTATTTCTCGATCTGCATAATCGTTGATAACACAACCTGCCGCTCGCATAATAATTACCCCTAAAATAAAGATAACCAAAACAGGAATAGGCGGCATTCCTTGAGCTGCGACAAATAATGCCCAAAGGGTCGGGTGCAATAATAGCAAGGTGCCAATGGGCTTATCAAATCGCATTAATTGTGCGTATGCAATCCATTTTTCTTTAGAAAAGATTTTTTCCTTATTCATTACAAATTTTAACTACTACATCTGATAGGCTTAAATGATTTTGTAATTCTAACGGTAAATATGTATCTGTAAACAAATAATTTACTTCTTTAACATTTCCTAAACGTACAATCGCATTTCGGGTAAATTTTGAGTGATCGGTCACTAAAACCACTTGTCGAGAGCATTCCATTAATGCTCGTTTTACTTGTACTTCGTGATAATCATAATCGAGCATAGAGCCATCTAGCTCCACCGCACTAATGCCTAAAATACCAAAATCTAAGCGGAATTGATTAATAAAACGTACGGTTTCTTCCCCAATAATTCCGCCATCTCCCCTTAAACTCCCCCCCGCAACGGTTACTTGACAATCTGGATTTTGCAACAAAATATGGGCAGCATTAAGATTATTCGTTACTACTTTCAGATGTTTATGTGAAAGCAAAGCAAATGCCACCGCTTCAGAAGTTGTACCAATATCTAAGAAAACCGAGGCTCCATTTGGAATTAATTTTGCCACTTGATGTGCAATCGCATTTTTTTCTTGCGAAAAGAATTGTTTACGATGAATGTAATCGCTGTTTTCTGTATTTGAGGGTGCTGCTGCCCCGCCGTGATGACGAAGAATTAAATTATTTTCCGCCATATCATTCAGATCTCGGCGAATGGTCTGCGGGCTAACATTTAATTCAGCAACTAACTGCTCTGTGCTTACATAGCCAAGCTGATTAACTAAGGCTAGAATTTTTTTATGTCTATTTGCCTGTTTCATATACTTTCCTTTTTGCAAAATTAATACGGAAAAAGACCGCTTGTAAGCGGTCTAATTTGCCCTAAATTTTACAATTTATCTACTAACTCTACTGCATAACCGATATAACTTGCAGGAGTCATCTCTTTTAAGCGAGCTTTTTCATTTTCTGGAATCTCCAGTTTTTCAATAAATTCTCGCATAGCCGTTTCATCAACCCGTTTACCACGAGTTAATTCTTTTAATTTTTCGTATGGTTTTTCAATGCCATAACGACGCATTACCGTTTGAATCGGCTCCGCTAATACTTCCCAGTTTTGGTTAAGCTCATCACGTAAATGCTGTTCGTTTACCTCTAACTTGCTAATGCCTTTTAGAGTCGAAGCGTAAGCAATTAACGCATAACCTAGCCCAACACCTAAGTTGCGTAATACGGTTGAGTCGGTTAAATCACGCTGCCAGCGAGAGATTGGCAATTTTTGCCCTAGGTGAGCCATTACCGCATTGGCTAAACCTAAATTCCCTTCTGAGTTTTCAAAGTCAATCGGATTCACTTTATGTGGCATTGTACTTGAGCCAATTTCGCCTGCAATAGTACGTTGTTTGAAATGGTTTAACGCAATATAGCCCCACATATCACGGTCAAAATCAATGATAATGGTATTAAAACGAGCAACGCAATCAAAGAATTCTGCAATATAATCGTGCGGTTCAATTTGCGTTGTGTACGGGTTCCAAGTTACCCCTAACGATTCCACAAATTCTTGGCTGAATGTGTGCCAATCAATATCCGGATAAGCAGATAAATGGGCGTTGTAGTTCCCTACTGCACCATTGATTTTAGCTAAAATCTCTAAATTTTCTAACTGTTTGTACTGACGCTGTAAACGGTAAGCCACATTTGCCATTTCTTTACCGATAGTTGTTGGGCTTGCCGGCTGACCGTGCGTACGAGAAAGTAATGGAATATGCTGATAACGTTTTGCTAAATCAACAACAGCATCAATCACTTTTTTCCATTCAGGTAATAACACTTCTTCACGGGCGGTTTTAAGCATTAAAGCGTGAGAAGTATTGTTAATATCTTCAGAGGTACAGGCAAAATGGATAAATTCATTGACCGCTTGTAATTCCGGTAAAGCCTCACATTTTTCTTTTAAGAAATATTCCACCGCTTTTACATCGTGGTTAGTTGTACGCTCAATCGTTTTAATGCGTTCAGCATCTTCCACCGAGAAATTTGCAACAATTTGATTAAGGTAATCGTTTGCTTTTTCTGAAAAAGCTGGAACTTCGTTAATTTGTGCGTGAGAAGCCAATTTTTGTAACCAGCGAACCTCAACAGTTACACGGAATTTTAATAAGCCGAATTCACTAAAAATTGGTCGTAAAGCAGCAGCTTTGTCTTGATAACGACCATCGATTGGGGATAAAGCGGTTAAAGCGGTAAGTTCCATTGTTTGAAATTCTCCAAATGAATTAATGTTTGGTTAAAGCGTTTTATAAAACTGTTGTGCTTGGTTGAAAATTTTCTTGCGAGAGAATAAAAATTGCCAACGGCTGCCTCCGACCTGTTGCCAGAGAATACCTGCACGAATACCTGCAAGTAATGAAGCACGAATTTTATGTTGGATATCCGGACGAGCAAGATAATCTTGCATCCCGACTACGTGAATTTTTGAGCCTAGCGGACTAATAATATCGCTATAAATAGCTGCCATATTCGCAATCATTTGATCTGATAAAATATTGCCTTCATAAAGCGGTAATTGGCGTTCTAGCTGTTGTAAGCGTTGTGCAAGCTGTTGTTTCGCTTCAGCATTTTTATCTAATTTCTGACTAAGTGCTAATAAGCTAATCCAATAACGACCCACTTCGGTATCTAGTTTGCCATTTCCGCCACCGGTTTGAGATAATGCCGTTTCAAGCCCTAGACTTAAATGCGATAAATCATCACCAAAAACACTTAAAGTCGATTCAGGCTGAGTCACTAATAAACTACGCAAAGAATGCCCAAAAGCTTCTCTATCTGCCGTTCCTTTATGAGCAAATTGTTGAACTAAAGTTGCTGCTTGGCAAACGCCCGCATAAGCAATCGTAATATTGTGATAATCAGCCATTTTTTATTAAACCTTGTAAATTTTAGGGGGAATATAGCATTTTTTCCTGTTTTTTTGAATGCTAATTTAATAACCTTCCGCTATCTATGCGATACACTTTATCAAATTTTTCAAGCCCACTTTGGCGATGGGTAATCATCAATAAAGTACGTTCAGCACAATGGGTAAAAATTAAGTTTAGAATTTGTTGTTCTGTTTCTCGGTCTAAACCTTCGGTTGGTTCGTCTAATAGCACTAATTCTGCCGAACTTAATAGCAATCTTGCTAAGCCTAACCGACGTTGCTCGCCCCCTGAAAGCGGTCTGCCACCTTCGCCTAACCATAATTTTAAGCCTTCGCTTTCAAGCAAGTAGCCAAGCCCAACTTTTTGAACAACATCTAACATTTGCTCATCAGAGGCTAGAGCATTTCCCATCAACAAGTTATCTTTTAAAGTTTGGCTAAAAATATGCACTCGTTGGCTAAGTGTAGCTAATTTTGAGCGTAGCGTATTTTCTGCGAAATCTTCAATTTTGCAATTATTCAACCAAATTTGACCGCTTGTCGGTTCATAATTACGGTTAAGTAGCTGAAAAATGGTTGATTTTCCACTGCCTGTTTTACCTAAAATGGCCACTTTTTGCCCTTTTAAGACGTCAAAAGAGAGTTGTTTAAGTACTTGTTGCTCACCCGCTAAATAACTGAAATCAACATTTTCAAAACGAACAAGCGGTTGATTTTGGCTTAAATTTTGCCAATCTGCCGAACCATTAAATTCAACTGTCGGTTTTTGTTCCGTAATTTCATTTAAGCGTTCAGCTGCAGTAATCACTTGCCCTAAATGCAAAAAGGCAATGCCGATTGGTGTTAAAATTTCATTGCTTGCCATTACACAGAAAACCACTAACGCAATTAAAGCTTCTGGGTACTCAGCACTTGGTACATTGATAGCGGTTGAAACGAGATAGATCACTACACAAGCTAAAATACCATTAGAGAACATTAAAACCGCATTTGATAAACCTGTTAGTTTGCTTTCTTTGCTTTGTGCATTTAGCCATTGTCGTTCGGTCTGTTGTAATTTTTCACTTGCCTGATTTAAGGTGCCGAACAGTAAAAACTCTGCATTAAGCTGTACCCATTCAATAAATTGGCTACGATAATTTGCTCGGTTTTGTATTGCATTTCGCCCTAATTTCAAGCCTAAACGGTAAAACACTGCTGGAATAATTAGCAATAAGGCGAACAAGGAGCCACAAATAATCAACATTAATGGCACAGATACAAACGACAACCCAAATGCCATAAATATAATAATCATCACCGCACTGATAAAAGGCGATATTAAATTCAAATAAAGGGTATCTAGCGTATCTACATCCGCTACTAAGCGGTTTAGTAACTCACTGTTTCTAAAACGGTTTAGTCCACTTGGGCTAAGCGGAATTAACTTTTTAAATACCGTAACTCGTAAATTTGCAAGTACTCGGAAGGTTGCATCGTGTGTAACTAATTTCTCAAAATAGCGAGAGGCTGTTCGAGCGATGGCTAACCCTCGCACCCCTGACGATGGGTAGAAAAAGTTAAAGGTAATCACTGAACCCGCTAAAAAAGAAGCAGACAGAAACCAGCCAGATAAGGTTAATAAACCAATGCTGGCAGAAAGCCCCATAATCGCTAGCACAATACCTAATAATAAACGCCCCCAGTGAGTGCTATAGAGAGAAAGGAATGGAAAAAGTGATTTCATTATAATTCTCCCTGTGGAATAAGTTCATTATTTAATAATTCAGCAAAAAAGCCTGTATGTTCTAACTCGGCAAAACTGCCTTGTTGAATAATTTGCCCTTGTTTCATTACCCAAATTTCATCACATTGGGCTAAATCTTCTACTCGATGGGTGATCATTAACGTAGTTTGCTGACGACTTAAGTGATGTAAGGCCGTTAGCACTTGTTGCTCTGAATCCATATCTAGGCTTGCCGTCGGCTCATCTAATAATAACAGTTGGTAAGGTCGTAACAATGCTCTAGCAATCGCAATACGCTGAGCTTGCCCGCCTGAAATACCGATATTGCTATCTTGCACTTGATGCTCTAACCCTAAACGAGACACAAATTCATAGGCTTTTGATAAGGTTAAAGCATTGGCTAATTCCTCTTCGTTCGCATTTGGGTTGCCGAGTAAAATATTCTCTTTTAAACTGCCACGAATCAGCTGAGGATTCTGCCCTACCCAAGCCAATTTTGCTCGCCACTGGCTTAAGTTAAGTTCTCTTAACTCTACACCATTAATAGTCACTGAGCCTTGATAAGGTAAGAAACCAAGCAACATATTCATTAAAGAGGTTTTACCCGCCCCACTTTGACCAACTAAGGCGATATGCTGATGAGCATTAATATTAAAATTTAACGCTTGAGTAAGCGGTTTACCTTGTGGCGATAAAATCACGCACTCTTTTGCTTGAATGACAAGCGGTTGATTTTGGTAAGATTTTTGCAAATTATGTGGTTGGATGTTTACCTCTTCATTTAAGAAGGTTTCAATACTATCGGCAGCACCAATAGCAGCTGCTTTATCATGGTAATAAACACCTAGCTCTCGCATTGGCTGATAAAACTCAGGAGCCATCATCAAACAGAAAAAGCCCACAAACAAGGTTACACCTGTGCCGTAATAGCCAAAATTCAATTCACCTAAATAAATAAAGCCAAAATAAACCGCCATTACTGCAACAGAAACTGCAGTAAAAAATTCTAAAACAGCAGAGGACAGAAATGCCATTTTTAGTACATCCATCGTACTTGTTCTGAAATCTTCTGTGCTTTGATAAATTTGCTCTGTCTGTTTTTTAGCTTGTCCGAAAAGGCGAATCGTTTCTAAGCCTTTTAATTTATCTAAGAACTGCCCACTGATACGGGAAAGAATGCCGATATTTCGTTGGTTTGCCTCGACCGCTTTGATACCTGCTAATATCATAAAAAGCGGCAATAATGGCATTGTTGCCAATAAAATTAAGCCTGCTGCCCAGTTAATCGGGAATACAAAACAGAGAATCACCAACGGAATAATAAGTGAAAGAAATTGTTGTGGAAGGTAGCGAGCATAGAAATTATGCAGGTTCTCAACTTGCTCAAGCATTAAAGTTGCCCAACTACCCGCTAGTTTTTGTTGAATAACCATTGGACCAACATCTTCCATTTTATCAATAATTTGCTGGCGAAGATGTAAACGTAAGGTTTCTCCTGCTTTAAAGCCGACTCGTTCACGTAAGAAAATTAGAATGGCTCTCAGTGCAAAACAGAGGAATAACAAGCCTATCTCACCTAAAAACATATTCGGGCTTTGTTTTTCTACAATCATTTTTTGTAGCATTGTTGCAAGCAACCACATCTGCCCTATCATCAATATACTACTCATTGTGCCTAAAAGCACATTAAGGTGCATATATTTTTTAATTACTTTTTGCTGACCTCTAAGCCATTTCTGTAGTTCGTGTTGGCGTTGTTTTTCCATAATTTTGCAAAAGTGTGATGAAATTTAACCGCTTGTAAATTAAAGCGACCATTCTACTACAAAAATGAAAAGGTTGTGAATGTTTCTACATTCCCAACCTTTTTTAATTCAATTTAAATCTATTACTTTTTGGCTACAGGTAAGTGATACAATTTATTTTTATATAAATAACTACCAAGTAGTGCGTGAGCAAGAGCCTCTTTTTTAAAAGCTTCGGACTGTTGTTTCGGTATTAAGTCATCACTTTGCTTATCATACATAAAACCGGCTATTGGTAAATTAGGGCGAAGCACTACCACATCGTTACCTTTCATCATTGCTTGGGTTGCATCATATTGCATAAAAGCACGATTTGGGTCGATATTTTGTGTGAGATCGTAACCAATCATTGGGTATTCGCCACTTATTCCAGCCACTGAAAGCAAGGTGGTTGGCATATCGATTTGGCTGACTAGTCTGTTATCTACTTTCGCTTGAATATTCTCGCCTAGCAATAATGCTGGAATATGGAAATGCTGAATAGGGACTAATTCATTGCCTTCTGCACGAGAATCGTGATCAGCAATTACTAAAAACACCGTATCTTTCCAATAACCTGATTTTTTTGCGAGTTCAAAGAAATAACCTAAAGCATAATCAGCATATTTTGCGGCATTATGTCGTGTTTGTTTAGGTTGTTCATAAAGCTCTATTTTGCCATCAGGGAATTCAAATGGGTCGTGATTACTTGAACTAAACACTAGGCTAAAAAACGGCTTTCCTTGTTTATGCAATTCATTAAAGGTTTCATTAGCTTTATCAAATAAATCCTCATCACTTACGCCCCAAGTTGCCGTAAATTTTGGATTTTTGTACTCTTTTTCATCAATAATTTGTTGGAAACCATTGCCATAAAAGAAGCTTGCCATATTATCGAAATGTTTCTCGCCGCCATAAATAAATGAAGTATGGTAGCCTTGACGTTTCAATAATTCTGCAATGCTGAAAAAGTTAGTTTGGCTTTTGGTCAATTTAACCACTGCTCTTGCAGGCGTTGGAGTAAAACCTGTTGTTACTGCCTCAATTCCTCTTACCGAACGTGTGCCGGTGGCATAGAGATTAGTAAAATACCAACCTTCTTGAGCTAATTTATCTAAATTAGGGGTAAGAGGTTTGCCACCTAGAGAACCAACAAATTGTGCTCCTAAGCTCTCTTCTAACACAATTACAATATTTTTAGGCTTGCCTTGATAGCTAGCTTTATTGTGAGTTAAAGTCGGAATTTCCGCTGAAATATAATCTTCACTTGGGCGATTGCGTGCTTGCTTAACAATATTCAGCATTTCATCTGCCGACATATTGCCATATTGCTCGGAAGATTTATCTTCATCTTTTAATTGTTGCACCGCATAAAGCACAGAGTAACCTGAATTTAGCACTAAAGAATTGACTAGTGGGTCATCTGAAAATGCCACCATCGCCGGGTTAATGCCACGGTGCGCAAAACTTGAACGCCCACCAACAAAAACGACCGCCACTACTAATAATGCAAGTAATGAGCGCATTTTCCAGCTAGGAAATGTAAGATTTTTAGTTGCCCAGCCTGATAATTTCCAATAAGCCAAAACTGAAATAGCTAAAGCCAACAAACCTGAAATCACACTTGCCAAATGCCCATTAATAAGCATGGTAAACACTTCTTTCGGGTGTACTAAATATTCAATAAATAAGCGATTAGGGCGAAGATCGAAAGTTTCGATAAAGTTTGGAGTGGCAACTTCCATAAATAGAATAAAACTACTGCCAATAGTTAGCCATATTCTGAGTATTTTTCGCCAAATTGAGCCAATGAGATTTGCGTGGAAGAAAATCACGCTAAATAGTGCAGGCAAACCAAATAGCCAACAAAGAGAGGAAATATCAATACGAATGCCTTGTAATATTAACGGCAACCAACCATTCGCTTCAGATACCCGCTCGGCTTGCCAAAAAGCTAAACCTAAGCGGGCTAAAGATAATATGAGTAAATTAATCCCTACAAACAGCACAATAGGGAATAACACAGTTCTTGCTTGGCTGCGTTGCTCCATTTTTTCTCCTTTTATATAAATTTTTATTTGTTTATTTTTTTATTGTAATTATATCGCCTAGGCGAATAATGCCGCTATTTTGTGGCACAAGGTGAATACCGAAAACCGGCTTACCTTTTTCATTTGAATGTTTTTGCTTTAACGTTCTAAATGGTTCTGCTTTGGGGTCTAATTCCAAGGTTTTTAAATCTCGAGTGATGAGTACACAGCGAGTACATAACTCGGATTTGGTAAATAAGACTTCGCCGATTTGAATTTGTTCCCACTGTTCTTCTTCAAAAGCAACTTCGCCATCAATGACGATATTTGGGCGAAAACGTGCCATTTCTAATGGAATAGGCGACCACTGTTGTACTTGTGCTAATGATTTTTGTGACATCAATGTTACTGGGTTGCTATCAGCAAAACTCATTGGGTGATCCGCAAAGTTAGCCACTTGGCGTTGGCTTTTTTCACCTAACCAACGCAGTTGGACTTCTCTGCCTAAAACTTCACTTAGCCACTGATTAACCGAAGTTGCTGCAACTTTAGCATTAAAGCTTGTTCCCCAAACCTCACTGCTGCTTTCTTCAATAAAATCTTGGTAAAGTGCAACGCATTTCTGACCGCTTGTGTGAGTAATCACAATTCCTGTTGTAATCGGAAAAGCGGTTAAACGATATAATTCTTGATCTTTGCGGGCGGTAATAAATTTGCCGTTTGGTTCTGTAATCATAAATTCACGATCAAAATTCAACCCTTTGGGCTCAACAAAGGCTTGTGAGACTTGAGTGCCTAAAGTCGATTTTATTGGGTAAATATTTAATTCTGTTACTTGCATAGAAACCTCCTCTTTAAATAAGGAAGTACAATAACTGCAAGCGGTTAAAAAGTAAAAGGAATTTGCAAATCCCTTGATACATCGGTAAACTTGAGCAACTTTATTTCAGTAAATAGGAAATGAAAATGGCAAAAAAACCAACACAAGATTTTGAGAATACATTAAAAGAATTAGAAGCGATTGTTACCCATTTAGAAGCAGGCGATCTTCCTTTAGAAGATGCATTAAATGAGTTTGAAACCGCAATTAAATTAGTGCAACAAGGGCAAGAACGTTTACAAAAAGCAGAACAACGCATTCAAATTCTATTAAATAAAAATGAAACTGCCGAATTAGCTGATTATGAAAGAGAATAACAAAATGTCTTATGAATTAGCATCAGATCTCACAACTTTACAACAACGTGTTAATCATTTCCTTTCTGATAAATTACAATCAAACGAAACCTTTGGCTCGCCTTTAATGGAAGCAATGGCTTATGCAGTGCTATTAGGTGGCAAACGAGTTCGTCCTTTTTTAGTTTATGCAACTGGTAGAATGTTGGGTGTTGCACTTGAAAAATTAGATCACAGTGCGGCGGCTATGGAATCTATTCACGCTTATTCCCTTGTTCACGATGATTTACCGGCAATGGATGATGATGAATTACGCCGTGGCAAACCAACCTGCCATATCGCCTTTGATGAAGCAACTGCTATTCTTGCCGGTGATGCCTTACAAAGCTTTGCCTTTGAGTTAATCGCAAACGACGCTACCTTAACTGATAAAGAAAAAGTGGCTCAAGTGCGAGAACTTTCGCAAGCGGCTGGCGTAAGCGGAATGTGCTTAGGGCAAAGTTTAGATTTACTTTCAGAAAATAAAGCGGTTAGCTTAGAAACTTTAGAATTAATTCATCGCAATAAAACTGGAGCATTGATTTTATCTTCTGTTATGATGGGTTTTCATCTTTCTGAACATTCGCAAAATTTAGCAATAAAACAACCGCTTGAGCGTTATGCCAAAGCTATTGGTTTAGCTTTCCAAGTGCAAGATGATATTTTAGATGTGGTAGGTGAAACAGATAAAATCGGAAAGACGGTCGGTTCTGATGAAAATCACAATAAAAGCACTTATCCTAAATTGCTTGGCCTAGAAGGGGCAAAACAAAAAGCGCAAATGCTTTACCAAACCGCATTAGATGCACTTAATGAGCTACCTTTTGATAGCACGGCACTAAAAGAATTGGCTGAATTTATTGTAAATAGAGAAAGCTAATTGCCTTGGTATTGGCAATTAGCTTATAAAATAAGACATCTCTACGGTTAATCACGAAGAAATTGAAAGAACAAGATCGGTTAAGGATAATATTTTTTGTTCTTCTTCCAGATCAGCTAAAACCAACGGATTTTGGGTTAAAAAATCTGGATCAAACTTTAAGTACCAATGATTTTTATCAATCGTTAGCATTAATTGAGTTGGTTCGACACTTGCCTGACGAGAGCGATTTAGCAACACTGCCAATCGAAATACTCGCACTAATGTGAGTACATCTCGGCATTGATAACGATTAATGCTACGAATATCCGAACGTTTAAAATGTTTTAAATGATAACGCATTAATACAGAAAGTAATGTTTGCTGTTCAAAATCAAACCCCGGCAAATCTCGATTTGAAATTAAATATGCAGAATGGCGATGAACATTATTATGATTTACAACAATGCCTATCTCGTGTAACAAACTTGCCCATTTAAGCATTGAACGTAAATCTGAAATTTGACGACGATTTCGCCAACTCTTAATTTGATCAAATAAAATCAGAGCGGTTCGTTCTACTCGATTAGCTTGCTGTTGGTCTAAGTCAAATTGTTCTGCTAACGCTTCTGCTGTGCGTTGACGAATATCTCCTACTTGGAAACTTTTCTCCAAGCCATACATTACCCCTTCTCGTAATGCACCATTAGAATAACGTAAAACATTCATTCTAAAAGTATGGAATAATGCTAGCAAGATTGCTAAGCCAGGCACTAATACATCTGCTCGTTCTTCTAGCAAACCTCGCAATTTAATATCATTTAGTGATTTAAATTCTAGGCAAATATCAATAATTTTCTGTAAACGAGGCTCCGTAATTAAGCCGTCACGATAGCCGTTTGCTAATAATACTTGATGAACCGTTTTGATTGTACCTGAAGAACCTAAAACGTGTTCCCAGCCAAGATCTTTATACTCCCACATCAAATCTTCCATTTTTTCCATAGCAAGTTGATAGGCACTATCAAAACGCTCTACGGTCAATTCTCCATTTGGGAAAAACCGTTTAGCAAAACTCACACATCCCATATGACGACTTTCAGCTCGAATCGGGGTAAAATTATCACCAATGGTTATTTCTGTTGAGCCACCGCCAATATCAACGACTAATTTCCGCCCTTTTTCTGGCTGAGTATGACTTACTCCCGAATAGATCAGCTTTGCTTCTTCTTGCCCTGAAATAATAGAAATAGGATAAGGGAATACCGCTTTTGCTTGTTCTAGAAAATCTTGATTATTAATAGCTCGGCGTAACGTGTAAGTACCAACAACTTTTACATTTTCCGTTGAAAAGCCTTGTAAACGTTTAGCAAACAAACCAAGACAAGCAACACCTCTATCAATCGCTTCCTGACTTAACACTAAATTTTCATCAAGTCCATCAGCTAATCTTACTCGACGTTTAAGACGAGAAAGAACTTGGATTGAGCCATTCACAATACGGGCGACGATCATATGGAAACTGTTCGAGCCTAAATCAATCGCTGCAAATTCTCGAGGAGCAGTATTTGGAGGTGACATAAAAAATCCCTGTGTTTAATCACTAATAATTACTGATATTAACATTTTTAAGCCTTGCTAATCACTATATCTACAACAAAAAATTAACTTTATTTCATATAATTGGTTTAAATCATAAAATTCAATAAAACTTTTTGACGAACGAATGGAAAAAGACTAGGATTTACTTATTCATCTTTCATTAAACTTAACCTAGAGGGATTTCTATGTCTGAAGTCAATAAATCATTCCACGATATGTTGGAATATGTGCATCTGTATCGTTTAAAAAATAAATTACATCGTGAAACTGCCGATAATGATCGTAAAATCCGAGACAACCAAAAACGTGTATTGTTATTAGATAATTTAACCCAATACATTACTGATGAAATGTCTATTGAGCAAGTACGAGCAATTATTGCCAATATGCGTGATGACTATGAAAACCGTGTTGATGATTATATGATTCGTAATGCGGAGCTTTCAAAACAACGCCGTGAAATTCGTCAAAAAATGGTTGCACACAAACACGCACCAGTAAATAAAAAATCATAAAAATTTAGCGGTCATCTTTCTGTAAAATTTTACAAAAATATGACCGCTTGTTTATCTATCAAACTAATTTCTTCATTGCATCTGCAACAAACTCAGCTTCTGTTCCAAGAATCACTTGGAAACCATTTTCGCCTAATTTGATATTTCCTTTTGAACCTAGTGATTTTAATTCCACATCATTTGCTTTAGAAACATCCAACAATGTTAAGCGTAAACGTGTAATGCAGGCATCAATATTCACAATATTTTCTTTACCGCCCAATGCAGCAATAAAATGTGCCGCACGTTCACTATGAGAGGTCGTATTTAATGTTTGAGTATCAGCCTCTTCTTCTCGCCCAGGTGTTTTTAAGTTAAAGGCACGAATAACGATACGGAATAATACATAGTAAATAACCGCAAAAACTAAGCCTTGAACCAATAACATATACCACTGAACAGCGAGAGGATTTCTTGTTGAAAGTACCAAGTCCACTAAACCCGCACTAAAACCAAAACCTGCTATCCACTGCATTGATGCAGCAATATAAACAGAAAGACCAGTTAATAATGCGTGTACAACATAAAGCACAGGAGCAACAAACATAAAAGCAAATTCGAGTGGCTCAGTAATTCCTGTAAAGAAAGAAGCAAGTGCAGCTGCAAACATAATTGAAGCAACTTGTACTTTTTTCGCTGGTTTAGCACTATGGTAAATAGCTAAAGCCGCAGCAGGTAAACCAAACATCATTACAGGGAAGAAACCTGCTTGGTACATACCCGTAACACCAATAACGGCTTTACCTTCAGCAAGTGATTTTGCACCACCTAAGAAATTAGGAATATCATTGATACCTGCCACATCAAACCAGAAGACTGAATTTAAAGCGTGATGCAATCCAACTGGAATGAGTAAACGGTTAAAGAATGCATAAATACCAGCCCCTACAGACCCCATATCTTTAATAGATTCACCAAATGATACTAATGAACCAAAAATAACAGGCCATACATATAATAAGATGAAGGCAACAACAATCATTATAATTGAAACAATGATTGGGACTAAACGCTTACCACTAAAGAAGGATAGAGCTTTTGGCAATTCCACTTGATAGAAGCGATTGTAAAGCTCTGCTGAGATTACCCCAACTAAAATACCGATAAATTGATTGTTAATTTTACCAAATGCCGCAGGCACTTGATCTGCTGCTATGCCTTTGAGTTGTGCTACCGCTGCAGGAGAAAGTAAGGTTGTAATAACCAAATAACCAACAAGCCCTGACAACGCAGCAGCCCCATCTTTTTCTTTAGACATTCCAAATGCAACACCAACCGCAAATAAAATGGCCATATTATCAATAATTGCAGCACCAGAACGAATCAATAATGCTGCCAGTTGGCTATTGGCTCCCCAACCGTCTGGATCAATCCAATATCCAACCCCCATTAATAAAGCCGCTGCTGGTAATGCTGCAACCGGCACCATTAAAGCTCGCCCTATTTTTTGTAAATAATTTAAAATACTCATAATAGCCTCCAATAAAAACTACCTCATAATGAGTATAAAAAGCATAAGGAAAAATAATCATAAGAACAACAAAATAATTTTGGTTTTGTGATCCATTTCAAAATATTTTTAGGAGATTTACTTCAATGAGTTTAATATCCTATAAAACGCTCAGTTTTTAATTATAAATACCGCTATTGTTAGCAATGATATAAATATTAATTGACAAACTTTAGATAAAAGAGTATTTCTATGCAGGTTTTTCAATCATTGAAAAATAGCAATGTTCTACCATTGCAGGAGAGGTGCAACACTCAGGCAACTTAATTTGAGGCAACTAGGGCCGTTTGAAAATTAAGTGATGGGAGTGATTGCCGAGGTGTGAATTCACTAGACTGGAATTAACATCGGCTGAGCAGGTTGAATCCTATCAGCTGTCATTTAATATAAAACATATTAAATGGAGTGCTCTGATTAATTGGTTCTACTATCAAACCGTATAATCTACTCAAATTTCCTTTCCGAATATCCCCTAACACAACATTTATCTATTTTGTTTTAAGGAAATTTTATTATGTCTCATCTTTCTGTGGCTAAATTTGGTGGTACAAGTGTTGCAAATTTTGAAGCAATGACTTCTTCTGCCAATATCGTAATGGCAGATGCCAATACTCGTGTTGTTGTGCTTTCTGCATCAGCAGGTGTTACTAACTATTTAGTGGAGTTAGCAAACGGATGCGAAAAAGAACACCGTGACGAAGTGCTTTCTGCTGTTCGCCAAATTCAATATAACATCATTGAAAAATTACAAAATCAAGACGCAGTAAAAGCTGAAATTGATAATTTATTAGACCACATTGCTGCACTCGCTGAATCAGCTAGCCTTGCAACCTCTGCAGCATTAAGCGATGAATTAATCAGCCACGGTGAAATGATGTCCACCAAAATCTTTACCCAGCTATTAGTGGAAAGTGGACACCCTGCTGTTTGGGTTGATGTACGTGATGTTGTCGCAACCAATAACCACTATGGAAAAGCAGCACCAAATGATGAAAAAACCCAACAACAATCTAATAACGTGCTTAAACCACTTATCGCATCAGGCAAAATTGCAATTACTCAGGGTTTTATCGGCCGAGATGATGAAGGCAAAACCACTACTTTAGGCCGTGGTGGTTCAGACTATTCAGCGGCACTACTTGCTGAAGTATTAGGGGCAAATGATGTCTTAATTTGGACAGACGTACCAGGAATTTATACTACAGACCCTCGTGTAGTACCAAATGCACAACGTATTGACACAATGGCATTTAACGAAGCGGCAGAAATGGCAACCTTTGGTGCAAAAGTCTTACACCCTGCAACATTATTACCAGCTGTGCGTAGCAATATTCCTGTTTATGTTGGTTCAAGCAAAGCACCAGAGCAAGGGGGAACTTGGGTAACAAGAGATCCTCAACCTCGCCCGACTTTCCGTGCGATTGCATTACGTCGTAACCAAACACTATTAACGCTTTCAAGCCTGTCAATGCTTCACGCACAAGGGTTCTTAGCAAATGTATTCGCCATTTTAGCGAAACATAAAATTTCCGTTGATGTGATTACTACATCAGAGGTTAGCGTTGCTTTAACCTTAGACAAAACGGGATCAGCATCATCAGGAGCCAATATGTTATCATCAGAGTTACTTGATGAACTAAATGCTTACTGCAATGTTCAAGTAGAAGATGATCTAGCACTGGTTGCCATTATTGGAAACAACTTACACACTCAATCCGGTGTGGCGAAAAAATTATTCCATACTATTGAAAACTACAATATCCGCTTAATTAGCTATGGAGCAAGCACAAATAACGTTTGTACTTTAGTTAAAAACAACGAAGCAGATGATATTGTCCGTTCTCTTCACTTAGGATTATTTGAATAATCTTTAACTTCGTACAAGCGGTCTTTTTTAGTAAAATCTTTACCTAAAAAGGCCGCTTGTTTTTACTTGATAACTTCCACCCTATTAAAAAGATGAATAAATATACTCTTTTAGCACTAATATGGTTTATTTTAGGCATTTATGGGTTAATTTTCCGTGAGGCTGGCAATAGCTTACCTTTATTTCCCCACTTCGATAAAGTTGCCCATTTTGCTCTATTCTTTGTGCAAATCTTACTATTAGCAATCGCTTTTATAAAAAGCAGAAATTACATACCTTATTTTAGTTTATTTCTTTTTGCCCTGCTTTATGCTTTTGGGAGCGAATTAGGCCAAACCTACTTTACGCAAACACGTGAAGGCTCTTGGTTAGATGGGATAGCTGATATGCTTGGTGCAGGGTGTGCTTTATTTGTAATGAAATATTATAAAGCAAAAAAATGCTGATCAGCTAAACCGATCAGCATTTTTAGTATTAGGCACTAAAACCTGTTTTAATTTCAATTAAAGTTAAAATTAAGCGTTACCGCCTGTGATTTTAGCAACTTCTGCTGCGAAATCTTCTTCAACTTTCTCGATACCTTCGCCAACTTCTAAACGAACGAAGTTAGACACAGAAGTATTTACTGATTTTAAGTAGTCACCTACTGATTGTGAAGGATCCATAACAAACGGCTGACCTGTTAATGAAACTTCGCCAGTGAATTTCTTCATACGGCCTTCAACCATTTTCTCAGCGATTTCTTTTGGTTTACCAGAGTTCACTGCAATTTCAATTTGGATTTCACGCTCTTTTGCTACAACTTCAGCAGAAACATCTTCTGGGTTTACGAATTCTGGTTTGCTTGCTGCAACGTGCATTGCTACTTTCTTAAGTTCATCTTCTGAACCTGCACCTGCAACTAATACACCGATTTTCGCACCGTGTAAGTATTGTGCAATTACTTCGCCCTCTAAGTATTGAACACGACGAATGTTCATATTCTCACCAATTTTAGCAACTAATGCAGCACGTTTTTCTTCAAATTGTGCTTGTAATGCTTCGATTGTTGTACCTTTGTTTGCTGCTGCAAAATCTGCAACTTCATTTGCTAAGCCTACGAAGCCAGCATCTTTTGCTACGAAGTCAGTTTCACAGTTCATTTCAACTAATACACCGAAACCTGCTGCTACACGTGCTAGAATCACACCTTCAGCTGCAACACGACCAGCTTTTTTAGCTGCTTTCGCTTGACCAGATTTACGCATATTGTCGATTGCTAATTCGATATCACCGTTCGCTTCAACTAACGCTTTTTTACATTCCATCATACCTGCGCCAGTACGTTCACGAAGTTCTTTAACTAATGATGCTGTAATTTCAGCCATTTTACTATTCCTCTGAGATGATTTTTAATACGATAAAAGCAGAGGTTTTCACCCCTGCTCTCAAATGATAATCAAATGATTAAGGGCTATGCCTTATCGTTTGCCTGATACGATTATTCTGCTGCAGCTACTTCTTCAGCTTCAACAGTCTCAACACCACGACCTTCTTTGATTGCAGCAACGGCTGAATCTAAGTAAAGTTGGATTGCACGAGTTGCATCGTCGTTACCAGGGATGATGTAATTAACGCCATCTGGAGTTGAGTTAGTATCAACGATAGCAAATACAGGAATACCTAAGTTGTTTGCTTCTTTGATTGCGATATGTTCGTGGTCTGCACCAATTACAAAAATTGCATCTGGTAAGCCGTTCATATCTTTGATACCGCCTAAGCTTAACTCTAATTTCTCTAACTCACGAGTACGCATTAACGCTTCTTTTTTAGTGATTTTGTCAAAAGTACCGTCTTGAGTTTGAGCTTCTAAATCTTTTAAACGTTTGATTGACTGACGAACTGTTTTCCAGTTAGTTAGCATACCACCTAACCAGCGGTGGTTTACGTAGAATTGTTGGCTATCTACTGCTGCTGCTTTAACTGCATCTGACGCTGCACGTTTTGTACCAACAAATAATACTTTACCGTTGTTGCTTGCAATGCGAGTTAATTCTGCTAATGCTTCGTTGAATAAAGGTAAAGTTTTTTCTAAGTTGATTACATGAACACCATTACGAGCACCAAAGATGAATGGTTTCATTTTTGGGTTCCAGTAACGAGTTTGGTGACCATAGTGAACGCCTGCGTTAAGCATATCGCGCATAGAAACTTGTGCCATAAGAATTTTCCTTCAAAGTTGTTTGTTTTGCCACTTATGAACGGCAAAACGGGGTTTAGCCTCCACATATCCTAGAAAACCGATCTACTATTATAGACACCCCAATTTCTAGCTTGTGATATGTGTGTGTTTTAGTGTTAAAAATAAATGTTTATGTTTTCTGCCAAAAACCGACAAAAAACGGGACATATTATGCCAAAAAACAAGCAGTTTTGCCAATAGTTTTTATGTAATTTAGCTAATTATTTTCATAGCAAATATTGATATAAAAAACGGCCAGATTTGTAATTTTATTACAAAATCTGACCGCTTGTATATTTACGATTTAGGCTATTTTTTACTTATCGCCCCTAAAATGCCTCGCATAATCTGTTTAGAAACTTGATTACGTAAGTTTCTACCTACCGAGTGTGCAACCTGGCTAACGACTTGTTCTGCCACAGACTGATCTTTTTTCTTTTTAGAGCCGAAGATAGATGAGATAATTCCACCTAAGAAGCCATTATTCTCTTCTTCTGCAGCTTGCTGCTCTGCTTTCACTTGTTCAGCTTTAGCATTGAGTAATTCAAATGCTGATTCATTATCTACATATTGACTGTAGTGATGATATAAATCATCCTGTTTTACTAACGCTGTTCGTTCACTTGCCTCAAGCGGTGCTAATTGGCTTTTTGGTGGATAAATATAAGCAATTTCAACGGGTGTTGGCATACCTTTTTCATCTAATACAGAAACTAATGCCTGACCTACACCTAGCTGGGTAATAGCTTCAACCACATTCACGTCTTTATTGGAACGAAATGTTTCTGCCGCTGATTTAACTGCTTTTTGATCACGTGGTGTAAAAGCACGTAGTGCGTGTTGAATACGATTACCTAATTGCCCGAGTACAGAATCTGGTAAATCTAATGGGTTTTGCGTAACAAAATAAACACCAACCCCTTTAGAGCGAATTAAGCGAACAACTTGTTCGATTTTATCGACTAATACTTTTGGTGCACCGTCAAATAGCAAGTGAGCTTCATCAAAGAATAAAACAAATTTTGGTTTATCTGGATCGCCGACTTCTGGTAAATTTTCAAATAATTCAGCCATAAACCAGAGCAAAAATGCACCATACATTCTTGGAGAGTTAATCAATTTTTCCGAATTAAGAATATTAATCACACCTCGTCCATTACGTGTTTGCATCCAATCTTGAAGATCTAATTCTGGTTCTCCAAATAAATTCGCAGCTCCTTCATTTTCAAGTGCTAATAATGCACGTTGAATTGCCCCAACGCTTGCCGCTGAAACGTTTCCGTATTCAACTCGGAATTCTTTTGCATTTTCTGCCACAAATTTTAGTAAAGCACGCAAATCTTTTAGATCGATAAGGAGCAATCCTTGGTCATCTGCTACACGGAAAACTAAATTTAGCAAGCCTTCTTGGGTATCGTTTAAATTTAGTAAACGAGCAAGTAGCATTGGCCCCATTTCGGAAATGGTGGTACGAAGTGGAATACCTGTTTCGCCAAATACGTCCCAAAACGATACTGGGTAACCGTTTAAATACCCTTCGCCACCTAAATTAAATTTTTCAATACGTTCTGCAATTCTTCCCGAAAAATTACCCGCTTGTACAAGCCCTGAGAGGTCGCCTTTTACATCAACTAAAAAAACTGGTACACCATCATCACTAAAAGCTTCAGCAAGCTTACGCAGTGTAACCGTTTTACCTGTACCAGTTGCACCTGCAACTAAACCGTGTCGGTTTGCCATTCTTGCATTTAATGAGATTTTTTGCCCTGATTCTGTTTGAGCAATTTCGTATAAATTCATATTTAATTCTCTAATTTCTTCTATAAATAAAAAACTACCCTTTTATACCGATGCGAAACCCTTGTTCCCAGTTTTTTCGATATTTTGAAGGTAAGCGAGACAATGTATATCCACAATATGTACTACGTTGTTGGAGCATTTTTTGTTTTTCCGAACGGAAAGATTTTCCTACCCGATAACCATCTAAATACCAATCATCACTATCTTTACATTGCGTGGTATTTATTCGTTTAGTGGTAATGTTATTAGCTATATTTTTTTGATGCCCATTATTCAATGATGAACATCCCACAATAACCAAAAGCCCACTAAAAATAAGTGCCGATTTAATTAATTTCATTTTGATCCTATAACCGCTAAAACACTCGCTAACCCCGAGTATTTTTATATTTTTAAATGAAACTAATATTTTAACGGCGACTATTTTTTTTCACAACAAAAGTATTTCTGCCACGTGTTCGGTTGATCTTCGGTAAAGCTAATAAAGATTCTTTATTATATTGGCTTACGGGAATCTGATGCCCGATATATTCTTCTATTGCAGGTAAATTTACGGCATAACGCTCACAAGCAAAACTTATAGAGTGACCGCTTTCACCTGCTCTGCCGGTTCTGCCAATACGGTGTACATAATCTTCCTTATCATCGGGTAAATCGTAATTAAACACGTGGGTAACATCTGGAATATGCAATCCTCTTGCCGCCACATCGGTTACGACTAAAATATCTAGATTGCCTTTAGTAAAATTATCTAATAAAGATAACCGTTTTTTCTGAGGAATATCGCCTGTTAGCATACCTACACGGTGACCATCTGCCGAAAGATATTGCCAAATTTCTTCACATTTATGTTTGGTATTTGCAAAAATCATACAACGATCTGGCCACTCTTCTTCTAACAACGTAAGCAATAGAGCCATTTTATCTTCATTAGAAGGGTAGAATAATTCCTCTTTAATACGATGCCCTGTACGTTGTAACGGCTCAATTTCTACATATTCTGCATTATGCATATCTTCATATGCCAACTCTCTTACACGAGGAGAAAGCGTTGCCGAGAAAAGTAATGTTAAACGCTCTTGTGGCTTTGGTGCTTTACGCATTAAATAACGAATATCTTTAATAAAACCAAGATCAAACATTCGATCGGCTTCATCAAGCACAATTACTTGGATCTTATCTAAATTAATAACACCTTGCTTAACATAATCAATCACTCGCCCTGTTGTACCTACTAGCAGATCCACACCTTTTCCAATTTCTTGTAATTGTTTATCGTAGCCATCTCCACCATACGCTAATGCTAATTTTAAATCGGTATGTTGTAAAAATAGTTGGGCATCTGCGGCAATTTGAACTGCTAATTCACGAGTTGGAGCAAGAATTAATGCCCTCGGCTGATTTTTGTTTGTTTCGATTTCGTTGCTTAATAAATAATGAAATGTCGCAACCAAAAAAGCCAATGTTTTACCGGTTCCTGTTTGAGCTTGCCCCGCAATATCTTTACCCAATAGCGTGATAGGTAATGTTTTTGCTTGAATAGGGGTACAAAATTCAAAACCTTTACTATCAAGTGCATTTAATACTCTTGAATGAATTGAAAAATCAATAAAGCGGTGTTCGGTAAGATGGTTTGACATAATTTTTCCTTGCGGTGATGAGATAATCTAGCTAATAGTAGCCATACGTTTGTTTACCTGTTAAAAAATACCATATTGCAGAAATATTAACAATTTTTAAACTTTAATGTTCAATTAAAATTCATCGTTTTATCAATTAACCACAAAATCTAGCCTAAACCTGGTTTAAGCTAGTTTCTAGCGAATATTTAGTTATTTTTGTTCTTCTTGGGAAGCCAAAGCTCCCTATTCGTTTTTATGTTAAAATATGCAAAATTTTAACATAAACAGACCGCTTACAATGATCTTTTTTACAGACTTAATTTTAAAACGAGGGCATTCTGTCCTGATTGAGAACAGCTCAGCAACCATTCACACAGGGCAGAAAGTAGGATTAGTCGGCAAAAACGGGTGTGGGAAATCGTCCCTTTTTGCATTGCTAAAAAATGAACTACAACCTGAGGGGGGCGATGTGTCGCTCCCTAAAAATTGGGCGATTTCGTGGGTAAATCAAGAAACTCCAGCGTTAGATATTTCCGCTTTAGATTATGTGATTCAAGGCGATCGTGAATATACACAACTAATGGCACAGCTTGATGAGGCAAATCATCAAAACGATGGCAACCAAATTGCCACTATTCACGCTCATTTAGACACTATTGATGCTTGGACAATTCAATCCCGAGCCTCAACTCTGCTCAACGGTTTAGGTTTTAGCACCGAACAATTACAACTGCCGGTAAAATCTTTTTCGGGCGGTTGGCGAATGCGTCTTAACTTGGCACAAGCCCTGATTTGCCGTTCCGATCTTCTATTATTAGATGAACCAACCAACCACTTAGATTTAGATGCGGTAATTTGGCTCGAACGTTGGCTAACTAATTATCGTGGCACATTGTTGTTAATTTCGCACGATCGTGATTTCCTAGATCCGATTATTGACCGTGTGATTCACATTGAACATCAAAAACTCAACGAATACACCGGCAACTACACCTCTTTTGAAATTCAGCGAGCGACCAAAATTGCCCAACAAAATGCGGCTTTCCAACAACAGCAACGCAAAGTGGCACATTTGCAAAGTTTTATCGACCGCTTCAAAGCCAAAGCCACAAAAGCGAAACAGGCACAAAGCCGAATTAAAGCGTTGGAAAAAATGGAGCTTATCACCCCAGCTTATGCCGACTCCCCATTTGAATTTGAATTTCGCCCACCGCTTGCCTTGCCTAGCCCATTGTTGATGATGGAAAAAGTGAGTGCCGGCTATGGGGAAAAAACCGTATTGGAATCGGTAAAACTTAATCTTGTGCCGGGTTCTCGCATTGGTTTGCTTGGGCGAAATGGAGCAGGTAAATCGACCCTGATTAAATTATTAGCAGGTGAAATTCCAGCTCAAAGTGGTAAAACCCAGCTCGCCAAAGGTGTTCAGCTAGGTTATTTTGCACAACATCAGGTCGATACGCTACGCTTTGATGAAAGCCCGCTTTGGCATTTGCAGAAAATTGCCCCAGAAAAAACCGAGCAAGAATTACGCAACTACTTAGGCGGTTTTGATTTTAAAGGCGACAAAGTTACCCAAGCGGTAAAATCCTTCTCGGGTGGAGAAAAGGCTCGCTTAGTGCTTGCTCTTATTGTGTGGCAACGCCCGAATTTGCTGTTGTTAGATGAGCCGACCAACCATTTAGATTTAGAAATGCGACAAGCCCTTACCGATGCCCTAACTTATTATGAAGGCTCTTTAGTTGTGGTTTCGCACGACCGCCATTTACTACGTAGCACGGTAAACGAATTTTATTTAGTTCATAATCACAAAGTCGAAGAGTTTAAAGGCGATTTAGACGACTACCAAAAATGGCTAAACGAACAAAATGCACTGGCAAATGAACCCAAATCGGTACTTGCAAAAAGTTCGGAAAATTCAACCGCTTGCACACCGGCTACAAACAGCGAAAACAGTGCGGCAAACCGTAAAGAGCAAAAACGGCTAGAGGCAGAGCTCCGCCAACAAACCGCCCCATTGCGTAAAAAAATCACTCAACTTGAAAAAGAGCTAGAAAAAGCCACCGAAAAACTTACTAAATTAGAAGAAATGCTGGCAAGCAGTGAAATTTACGAGGCGGAAAACAAAGCCAAACTGACCGAAACCCTTGCCAAGCAGCTTGAAGCTAAAAAGCAAGTGGAAGAAATTGAAATGCAATGGCTAGAGGCACAAGAACAGTTAGAAGAAATGCTTTCGGCATAATATTTCTATTCATTGAAACAGCTCTTTGATGTGCAAGCCCCGATGGTGCGAGCGTCCTCGCTCGTACCCAAACAAGCGGTCTATTTCCCGCCAAAATTTGCAAACTTACCCAATTACTCTCTCTACTTATTTCGCTAAACGCTTCAATAAGCGGTCTCTCTCCCTAAGGGCGAGAGCTTCAAAAAAATCAGCCTCAACGAGGCTGACTTATACTTAACCCTGTACGGCTATGCCGTGCTGGGCTACGAACTCTACCGTACTAGGCCACTATCACTTCGGCAATTAACTACTATTTTGCTCGAAACACCTTCACATTTGTGTAGCCATTTTCTTTTAAATAAAGAGCCTGCAATTTGCTCATTACTCCTCGTTGGCAATAGAGTAAATATGTTTTACTTTGATCAAGGCTCGCAAATTGGCTAGAAAGTTTATAAAACGGTAGTTCTTTAACTGCTACACCTTCTAAACTAAATGGTTTTTCATCTACTTCTTCAGGGCTACGGATATCTAAAATAATATCGTTTTCAGCAAGTTCTGAGGTGGTTTCTACAGACACAACTTCTTGTTCTGTTTGTTGTGCAATTTCACGAATGTCTAAATAATTTGCATTTTGAACCGCTTGTTCAAGCACATCGAAATTGAAATTTCCCTCTTCTTCTAAAATTTTACTTTCAATCGCTTTTACTGTTGGATTTTTAGAGATCACACCACAGAATTCCGGCATAGATTTTGCAATATCGTCAGTGCCAATCGCTTTTGCCATTGCAATAATTTGCTCTTTATCGTGCGTGATGAGCGGACGTAAAACTAAAGTATCAGAAGCTTTATCAATTAAACGCAAATTAGTCAGTGTTTGGCTAGAAACTTGCCCCAAGGCTTCACCGGTTACAATCGCTTGAATATCGAAACGTTCTGCGATTTTGCTTGCCGCACGTACCATCATACGTTTTAACACAACTCCCATTTGCCCGTTATCGACTTTTTCTAAAATTTCGCCGACCACATTTTCAAAATTAATTGCAATAAAACGCACTTTATGCGAAGTGCTGTAACGGCTCCAAATATGGTAAGCCATTTGTTTTACACCAATTTCGTGAGCAGCTCCACCTAAATTAAAGAAACAGTAATGCACTCGAGAACCACGGCGAATCAACATATAGCTTGATACACCTGAATCAAATCCACCTGAAATCAGTGAAAGCACGTCTTCTTGAGTACCGATTGGATAACCGCCTAACCCTTCGTGACGAGCTTTAATCAGCAACATTTTATCGTGTTCAATATCAATTCTTACCGTTACATCTGGGTGCGTTAATTTTACTTTTGCACTTTCAATACGTTGATTTAAACCACCGCCAACATAACGCTCCACATCTAATGAACGGAAATCGTGCTTACCTTTACGGCGAACTCGTACGCTAAAAGTTTTTCCTTCAAGTTCATCTTTTACCGCAGAATAAGTTTGCTCAAAAATATCGTGCATATCGGTAAAAGGAGTTTCTTCCACTTCTAAAATATGATGAATGCCCGGTGTACGTTTAAGTAAATCTAAAACAAGCGGAGCCTCTTCTTCAAGCTTAGCTCGCACTTCGATAAAATCCCAATGGCGAACAACAGACACATTTTCGGTTTCTTTTAAAAGCACATTGCGGATATTTGAGGTTAAAATTTTGATAAAGCGTTTACGAACAGAATCGCTTTTAATCATAATTTCAGGGAAAAGTTTAATAATAAATTTCATACTACTTAATGTTTGGGATTAAAAATAGGGGCTATTTTAGCGGTTTATCGGCGAAAAGCCTAGAGAAAAGAAAATCCTCAAACTAGGTTGAGGATTTGCAAATTTAGAGAGAAATTAGACCGCTTGTAAATTCTGTTCGTAAGCTTGTAGCGTATTTTGCATTAACATTGCAACGGTCATCGGCCCTACACCGCCTGGCACTGGTGTAATAAAACTCGCTTTTTGCGATGCCACCGCATATTCTACATCGCCTTTTAATTTGCCGTCTGCTCCACGATTAATGCCAACATCTATCACAACCGCTCCATCTTTAACCCATTCACCAGGAATAAATTCTGGCTTGCCAACCGCAACAACTAAAAGATCTGCTTGGCGAATATGGCTTTCTAAATCTTTAGTAAAGCGATGAGTTACCGTTACCGTACAACCTGCTAATAACAATTCTAATGCCATTGGGCGACCAACAATATTCGATGCCCCAACAATCACTGCGTGCTGACCATATAAATTAATTCCAGTACTTTCTAGCAATTTCATTACACCATAAGGTGTGCAAGAACGTAAAGTTGGGATACGTTGAGCCAATCGACCAACATTATAAGGATGAAAACCATCTACATCTTTATGGGGTGCTATCGCTTCAATCACTTTTGTAGAATCAATCTGTTTCGGTAAAGGTAATTGCACTAAGATACCATCAATACTTTCATCTTGGTTTAATTGTTCAATTAAATCTAATAATTCGCTTTCCGTTGTATCAGCAGATAAATCATAAGATTTAGAATAAATGCCTATTTCCTCACAACTTTTACGTTTACTGCCGACATACACTTGAGATGCAGGATCCGCCCCGACAAGAATAACTGCAAGCCCAGGCTTACGCTTTCCCTGTTCTATATATTGGGTTATTTTTTTACTAATATCGAGCTTAATTTGCGATGCCATCGCACTTCCAGAAATAACTTGTGCAGCCATTTTCCCTCCCAAAAAATTATTTTACGAAAGCGTTTGCTATTTTCGCAAAAAATTCGCTTTTTGATAAGTTAAATTTAAGTAGCGGATAAAGTTCCACCATTTAAACTCATCTTAAGTAAAAAAAGATTGACTGTTTCATAAAGAAATCTATAATCAACTACATCTTTCGGCGAGTAGCGCAGCTTGGTAGCGCAACTGGTTTGGGACCAGTGGGTCGTAGGTTCAAATCCTATCTCGCCGACCACTTCTTCTATTTTCAAATTTCTCTGCGCCCTTAGCTCAGCTGGATAGAGCAACGCCCTTCTAAGGCGTGGGTCAAAGGTTCGAATCCTTTAGGGCGTGCCATTAAATTCCTTTAAATTCAATCACTTATACACTACGCAACCAGTTTTAATTTTGGTTCATTTTGCGAATGTTCCGTAAATGTACCGTAAATTTCGACCTTGTTTGCGTGTTCTAGCAGGTGATCTGCATTTAAATGGGCGTATTTTTTAACCATTTCTAAGGTTTCCCAACCACCTAATTCTTTTAATGTAAAAAGTGGAGTTCCTGCTTGAATGTGCCAACTCGCCCAAGTGTGACGGAGGTCATGAAAGTGGAAATCCGATAGCAAGCATTTTTTTGTAGCCAAATTAAATGCTTTTCGGTTAATATCCTGTAAAGGATTACCGTTCTTGCCAACAAATACATATTTAGAATGGCGGTGGCGGATAGATTCAAGCAGCTTAATTGCCTCTTGATTCAGTAATAGCGATCGTGCCTTACCTGATTTAGCGACATCATTAGTCACGATTGCTACCTTTCTCACAAAATCTATCTTATCCCAAGTCATTGTTAAAATTTCTGTACGTCTTGCTCCTGTCATCAAGGCGAACTTGCAGATAGATTTCATCCAGTCTGAACTTAATTTATCTATTAGCTGTTTAGCCTGATCTTTGGTGATCCAACGTACACGAATTGGCGGCTCTTTCTTTTTCGGTATGTGTGGGACTGCATCCAACATACCAAGTTTATGAGCGATATTTAATACTCTCGATAAAGATTTTACATACTTATTTTGCGTACTATGAGATAGAGGCTTTTTCGTATTTGCATTCTTTTTCGGGATATTTAGAATAATCTCCTGAGCTGTTAAAGAGCTGAGTTCACGACCGGCGAATTTAGATAGCCAGTATTCAGCGTGTCGCTTTTTAGTGGCTTTGTCCTTTAATTCTTCGGCAGAGCGAACGTAATGAAGCAAAGCATCTTCAAAGATATATTTTCTTTTTTCTTCGAGTTTATCTTCTGCCCACATTTCTTGCTTGATTTTATCGTGATACTGCTGAGCTTCACGTTTTACAAGCGTGCGAGTGCTTCTCTTAATTCTCTTGCCGTTTGGGGTTGTGATATCAACCCACCACGGACCGTTTGCTTTTCGTCTGTAGATCGACATTTTTTATTCTCCTCGACCGACAGAGATAACCCTCGGCCATTATCAGATCGTTTTCTTATTGGGTCAATACCGGCTCGCTTTTTGGCTCTTTCCAAATCTTCTCGGTTGATCCGCCAAACTTCCGAGCCTGCCATTTTAAAAAACCCCCAATCGGCTAAGTGTTGGCGGACTGTATTTGGGTGGCAACTTAATTCTTCTGCCACTTGATTAATAGTGAGATGTTCCATTCATTACTTCCTCCAGATAATAAAAAACCGCTTGAGTTACAAGCGGTCGATTTTGTTTAAAAATTTACTTTTAGCGTTGAGCCATACAAATTTTGCCATCGCAGTCATTGCCTAACTCTAAGTAGTCGGCAGCAACTGCAAAGGCGGTTAAAAATAGAATGATTTTTGCGTATTTCATCATCTAATCCTTAAATTTTGGGTGCAGAAAACCGCCACTTGATTTTTCACAAGCGGTCGGTTTTTATGGATCTTTTACAACTCGTATTTACGCGTTGGTGGTGTAGGGTGTTTGACGATTCTTGCCAAGCCTTTTAATTGATAATCGCGTAGCGTTTTGAGCGCTTTGTAGTAATGCGCTTCTTGGTAAGGATCAGGATTAAAATCTTTTGTCATTGGTTCAAGAACACTTTTCATTACACCAAGTGTAGTTTGATATTCAGTGTAATGCGTGTACGCGGTTGAGCCAAAATGTGAGCCGATATTGCTGAGTGGTTGGTGTAGTTGTCCTAATAGCTCTAGGTTGTTGTAGAGCGCAAACCACATGCTTACAAGGCGTAAGCAAGTATCTTCGGTAAACTCAAACGTGTATTTTTTCTCTGGTTCAGGCAAAGCCAGTTGTTGCTGTTTTACTTCGCCTTTGTGCATTGCAATAAATGCCCGTAGGACGACTAAATGGAATTTCGGGGAAATCCACATTGCGTAAGCTAGGGCGATTTCTTCACAGGCAAATGTTCCGCCTTGTGTGCCTCGTAGGGCTTTTATTGGAATAATCGCTGGGCTGTCTTTTTGAATTTCCGCAACAAGATCTTGCGTTGTGTCTAGTCGTGTGAAATTACTTGGTTGATGACTTTTACCATTACCGCTTAATTGGTGTAAATCGTTTAAGCTGAATAGATTTTCGTATTGGCGGATTGCCGTGTTGAGAATGGTTAAATTTGACATTTTTATGCCCCTATGAGTTTGTTTCTATTACGAACAACCTTAGTAGGGTTGTTCGGGCTTCAACTACTGCTCATAGACAGCGGAGCTTATTTCCGTGAGGTATTGTATTAGGCTCTCTAGACCCGAACATTGAAATCCTCAGATCTGAGGATTTGTAAATTTTAGGCATAAAAAAACCGCTATGCTTTCGGGTGCGGATAACCGCTATGAGTTTGTAGTGCGGTTATCTTAATCCGTGTTAGCGGCTTTTGTCAAATACATATTATTTTTATGCTTTTTAAGAACTAATTTTAGTTTATTTTAGTCTAAATAAAATCAACGTATTGCAAAATGATTTGGGGGCGTTTTTAGTTATATATTAAATATCTATTGTATCACGCTAATATATTTCTTTTCCTTGAGAGAAGAGTTTCTTTTTTATCAGGCTTCTATTATAATCCTCACCTATTTTAATTCATCTTTCTATCAAGGATAACTATAATAATGGGATATTCGTGGCATACTGAGCAACATTATTCAAATCGTAACAATTGGCTTCGAGCTGGCGTGCTTGGTGCTAATGATGGGTTGATTTCTGTCGCTAGTTTATTAATGGGATTAGCAGCTGCAAATCCAGAATGGCATACATTATTAGTTACAGGCGTCGCTGCAATAGTTGGCGGTGCTATTTCTATGGCAGCAGGCGAATATGTTTCTGTATCTAGTCAGGCAGATACAGAACAAGCTGATTTAAAAAAAGAAGCAGATGAGCTTGAAAAAAATCCAGAGTTAGAATTGGATGAGCTAACAAAAATTTATCAAGATCGTGGTGTAGATCCTAAAACTGCTAGAGCAGTTGCGGAGCAACTGACTGCAAATGATGCTCTTGCAGCGCATGCTCGAGATGAACTTGGTATCAGTGAGGTGATTGAAACTAATGCTCTAGAAGCTGCGGGTGCATCAGCATTAGCATTCTGTGGTGGTGCAGCATTGCCTTTAATTGTTATATTACTTTTCCCTCAGTCTCTGATATTGTGGGCACTTGGTATAAGTACTCTAATAGGATTGGCCTTACTCGGTTTTCTTTCTGCAAAATTAGGTGGAGCACCAGTACAACCAGCGATCATTCGTGTAGTTATATGGGGAATTATTGCCTTAACAGTAACAGGAATGATTGGAAAATCATTCGGAGTCGTTGCATAATTTAAAATTTTATTTTGGGGTTATAAAATACTCCTATTACCCATAAATTTTTCTTATGCCTGATAAAAAGCTCTCTGTAGAGGGCTGTTTATCTGTGTTTTATATTTTTTACAAAAAAGATGAAATAAAGCTTGTGTTAATGTCATAACCGTGTTCTAATGCTTTCCAGCTAGACAGCAGTTTAATAAAAGTTAGTTATTACAGTTCTTCCTCTTTACAAGTTCTAAATTTGTTCCTTGAAGTTTCTCTTAATACCAATCTCGATTTAAGTTCACGTTATTAGCATTAACGCTTGATTCAAGCACACAAATTTAAAATTTAAAAAATAAGGAAGACAACATGTCTAAATTAAATGGCTTAGTAAAATGGTTTAACTCTGATAAAGGTTTTGGTTTCATCACTCCGTCAAATGGTGGAAAAGACCTTTTCGTTCATTTCTCTGGCATTATGGGAAATAACTATCGCAGTTTAAATGAAGGCGATAAAGTTGAGTACAATGTACAAGACTCACAACGTGGACCTTCAGCAGTAGATGTAGCAGTTATTTAGTTATAACGCTTACGTTTGCTTAGCCCCCTTTATAGGGGGGTTTTTATTGCCTTATTTTAGGTAATACTCAGATTATCCTACTATTTTTCTACCATCCTTTTACCAGTTAAAAACTCCAATACCTCTACAGCCTGCCCTTTTGTTTCAAATTCCAAATCAAGTCGCCAAATAGAGTTTTTATCAAGATGTGATTCGGGGTAAATACTATCTGTTAATGGCTTGGGTAAAGCTTTTACATTATCTGATAAATGGCGAGTATAAATTCCACCCCCTAAGATTGCATAGCCTGCAATATCTTGATAGTTGTCTTCATAATTCGCACCGTCATTTAAGATTCTAGCAATTTTGAATAACATCATCTCGACTGATACCTGCTTTTGCCACGTTAATTTTTCGACGTGTTTATCGCTCACTTTGCGTAAACCTCCGTAGATTTCGCAAAAGCTATCATAACTTCCGTGTTGTTGTTCACGTTCATCTAAAATATTTTGGATTGTTTTCATTGTTAAACTTCCTAAAAAATAACCGCTTGGTTGAATACAAGCGGTCTATTTTCATCAAAAACTTACAAGTAAACTTATAAGCTAACTAGGGTTGTCGGATTTTTGATAATAAAAAAGCTCCTTACGAGACTTTATTAAAATTTTAATGCTGCTTTTAGTCCTTTTACTGCGTTATCAAGCTCAGTTGATGCATCCAGCATTTGCTCTAATAGGCGGTCATATTTCCCCTTAGCTTGACAAACATTCAAAATTAACGGATTGAGTGTTTTTCGAATTTGATCACCGCTGGCAATCTCTTTTTTCTTTACCTCGGACATTTCTAATAGCTGTTTAGCTAATAATTCTAATTCTTCCGGTGTTTTAGCCGTTAAATCTTTTGCATCTTTCATTGCATTTTCCTCTTTTTGTTGGATTTGCTGAGCTTTATGCTCAGCAATTTGTTTGTAACCGTGTTTATATGCCACTATGGCAAGTTGAGGCACTTGTTTTTTATTTGCAATACTAATCCCTCCTACTTTTTCTAGATGGAACAGAATTTGCTCAATTTCTCGTGATGTAAACTTGCGATGATTTAGCTCCTTATTTTGCAATCGAACAAATTCGGTAAAACTTCCTCGCTTTGATGGACGTTTATAAAGCCAATCTACAAATAACAGAGCGATACAACAGAGATACTGATCATTTAGCCCAGCATCATTTAATGCACCGATGTCAAACAATCCTAAACCTTTATTTGTCATTGCTGATTTACCTCTTATCTTTATTATTTCTCTATCGTAGATTTCAGCACATTCGTGAGCTGAGTTACTCCGGCCTAAATAAATACAATGCTGCCGTCCATTTATTGTTACTTTTACACTAGCCTCAAAACAAGGATTATTTACCCCTTTATGCTGGAGAAAATGAACGCCTTTAAAGCCAGTTTTGCCAATAAAATTACGCTCCCGTGAAGATAATTTCATACTATTACCCCTTTAATTTTGAATTTCGTTAAATTTCAAAAACTCAAGTTATATGGATTTCAGAACGGAATATCATCATCAAAATCTCGTGATTCTGAATCCGTCATTACTTGGTTATAGGGATTGCTTGGCGGTGGATTGCCTGGCGGCTCGGTCGCCCAATTATTGTTGCTGTTACCACCGTTCGGGCTACCTAGCATTTTTAACTGGTCGGCGATGATTTCGGTTGTCCAGCGGTCTGTGCCGTCTTGGGCTTGCCATTTGCGAGTACGTAGCTTACCTTCAACATAGACTTGTGAACCTTTTTTCAGGTATTTGCCGATAATGTCAGCTAAATTCCGAAAGGCGATAATGCTATGCCACTCCGTCGCTTGCTTTTTTTCGCCCGATACTTTATCCGTCCATTCGGTCGAAGTTGCTACGCTGATTTTGGCGGTTGAGTCGCCGTTTGGCATTGTTCGCATTTCAGGATCGCTACCTAATCTGCCGACGATGATTGCTTTGTTTACACCTGCCATAATTAGCCCTCTTGATTATTGATATTGAGTTTACGCACTTCGATAGCTTGAATTAGCTCCGATAACAGTTGAGGATATTCAACGAATTTTTCATCCACATATTTACGCATTTCTTCAATACGATCATTGGTATCTGCTTCGTTAATCTTTTCAAGCATTTTATCTTTGTGAGCTTCTGCTTTTTTCAAAAGTTCCAGCTCAAAATCCACCCCACTTTCCAACCATTCCACGAGCTTTTGCCCTGTTTCAACAGATAGCTTGAACGGATTGCCGTTAGGTGGAAATAAGCCTGTACGGTCTTTGCTTGGTTGAGCAAAATTACCGTCGTGGATTAAATCCAAGACGGTAGTAAATTCATACTCAATACCGTCATTTTGTTCCGCTTTCATTCCCAGCTTTTGAACCTGTTTGCGACCGTTTACTTCCGCTTGGGCTGTTTCAGTTTTGCTTCGCATCGTTACAATGATGTGAGCAGGGCAAGCAAGCAGATCATCAATTAAAGCACGATGGCGTGCTTTGGTTTCACTCCACGCACTCCACGTATTCCCTTTGAATTTTGCCTTGGCGATTTCGTCGTTTAACTCTAAACAACCGCCAGCCCCCGACCACTCGTGCGTGATACTGTCGATAATAATCACGTTAAAGCCATTATTTACGGCAAGTTGTACCGCTTGGCGGTAGCGTTCAGGTGTGTAAGGAGCGGAGAGTTCTAATACATCAAAATCGACGATGTCAGAATAAAGGGATGCACTCCCTTTTTCTGTGTCGATCACAGCAATTCTGCCGCCGATGCCTTTTGCTGTAAGTAATGCACCGTAAGTTTTTCCCGAACCGCTAGGACCAGTTAAAGCCAAGCGAAGTTTGGATTTTTTGCGTTCTGCTTTTTGGAATTGCATTGTGATTACTCCGTAAAAGTCATTCGTTTGTAGATTTGGCGGACACGCTCAACATCTTTCGCACAGTATTCTGCTACTTCGGCAATTTTGCCGTCTTGGACGTATTGCCATACTTTTGAGCCGTCAATCTCGCCTTTTTGCTCAATGTCTAGCACTTTACACAGCTTGTCGAGCGACACCGTACCGCCGTAACCAGCCCATTCTGTCATTGTGTCGTAGATATTATTGCGACTGGTGGTGTAATAAGGTCTTACACCATTAATTACCGAGCGTTGGAAAATAAAGCGGTCATCGAATTTAGTAATGTTATGCCCGATGAATTGTGGAGCGGTATTGCATTTATTCGCTTTTTCACGCAGGAAGTCGTTAAAACGTGCCAAAATATCTGCTTCACGGTCTGCTGATTGCCAATCTTCACGGTAGAATAGCACTGGCGGTTCGTCGTTGATTGCTACACCAATTACAGCAATTTCGCCAAAAGTGCCGTCTAGTGCGGTTTTCGCCACCGCTTCGCCTTTGTTCTGCTCAAACCATTTCGCAATGGTATCTTCACTTTTGTAATTTGCTGGTGGTTTCAGCGTTTCCGTTACATAGGCTTGGAAATCGGCGTTTTGAGTTGGGATTGTTTCGATGTCGATGTAAATTTTCATTGTTTGCCCTCTTGTTTTGGCGTGGTTTAAGTAATCGGTGTTGGCTGGTAGCGTGGTGTACGCTGTGCCAGTTCGTGGGTCTTCCCATTCGCTTTGCTTATCAACGTCAAGCATTGTTATTCCTTGTAGAGTTTAATAGGTTTATCTCTGCCAACGTTGAACCGCTCAATTTTGCGGTTAATCAACATAATGGCGTTTTGGCGGCTATATTGTGGGTAGGTTTCGTGCTGTAATTTGCCGTCATAATAAAACTTGGCGACAAATCGTTTATCTACCTCAACAATCTCAACACCGGCATCAATTTTTCGTGCCATATTTCCCTCCGCAGTATTGGTTGCCACTGCTTTCCACTTGCCAAACGCCTTGATTTCGTTCGCATTTGTATCTTTCGAGCTGCACTTGATCTTCGTAATCCATTCGTCCGACAATGCCTAATATCAAAATTAGCAAGGCAAACGGAGCAAGTTGTTTCATTTTGTTCATAGGATTGTCCTCTTGGGTAAAAAAGCCCACGTTTTACGGTGGGCAAATGGAGTGACTTGCGTCTAGTTGTGGGTATTTTGGAATAAGTACCTTTCTTTATACTTGTAAGGCTCAAGTCCTCTTGTGTGCGACCACATCGAGGAGTACAATGTTCTCTGCGACCACAATTTAATCAAGGAGAACATTATGAGAAAATCAAGTGCAGATACCCTTGCTTTACTTTTAGCAAGAGATATTGCTAAAACATCAAGTGCTTCAACAGGATTGCCATTTATTTACCTAAATAAAGACTCCGCTGATAGCATTGCAGATTTTGTTGAAACGTTATCAAAACGCTTTGAAGCATTAGATGATATGGTTCATTTACCAACAATTATTAATGCTTATAAGAGTCAATCAGACAGATAGCTTTGCAAGCTAATTTCGCTAATTCGTCAGGTGGGTAATCAGTATTTCTTGCCACACTTTCTAAAATAGCCTGTTTGATACGATTTTTATCGCTGCCAGACAGGCTACTCTCTACGACCTTTAATTCCAAATCTTTAGGGCTTCCTAGTTGCTCATTTAAAATAATAAATTTCGCAATTTCAAAATTTTTGTTTTTCATAATTACCTCGTGTTTAAATTATTCCAAAACCCACTCATAATAGGCTTTGGAATAAATGCGTGTCTGCCCACGCCGTCGCCCGTCCGGCTTTTGCCATTCCGTCGGGTGCTGCTTGTATCCGTACTTACTCAAACTTGAGATAAGCGTGATTGCTTAGGACTGATACCAGTGTTGCCTTTTCAGCTCTCCACACCTTGCGAGTGTGTTGCCTATGCCTTATTCCCTCTGTTGAATAAGTCGCCCAAGTTTACTTGTCAGGGTCTAACCAACCTTGCTAAGTTATAAAGTATTACTTTACAACTGTCCGAGGTTGTTAATATTCGTTCGCACAAGCACCAAATTTTTAAAGAGCATTGAGCCGTAGCTCGTTTTGATGAATTAAGTTTAAGAAAACTTAAATTACAAGTCAATTAAAATTTAAGTTTATTTAATAAATATTTTTAAGATTTCTTAAATTTCAATTAGTTATGATTTCTTAATTGATTGTTTTTTAAACCATTAAAATATAATTATTGAGATTGCGAGCTTGATCACAGACCGGAAATCACGCTTTTGAGAAAATGAGAAAGAATTTCTATGGAGGTTATATGAAAAAACTACTGATGACTTTATGTTGTTTACCCGCTTTTGCTTTAGCTAATGAAACCGGGGAAAGTTGTTCTAAGATTGAAGATAGTACAAAACGCTTGGAATGTTACGATAGTATCTTTGTAAAAAAAGATGCCGGTAAAGAAGAAACGACCGCTGAAAAATCTAAGTGGGAATATGAGCAAGAGAAAGATGAACTGCGTAATGCCACAACTTATCTTGCTAGAGTGAGATCGACTAATACAATAGATTTTGGTTTTCCGTATGATTCATCCGGACTGAATTTAATGCTACGCAAAGATCCTAAATATGGCAATGATGTTATTTTCAGCATTCATGGACAGTTTAATGGCTGTATGATTGAGAGTTGTAAAATTACCGTGAAGTTTGATGATGGTAAATTGGAAAGTTATCGAATGGTAGGGGCAGATGGCGGCAGCAATGATACGCTTTTCATCGAAAATGCAAAAGCAATGAAAACTTTTGTAGATAAGCTGAAAAAGTCGAAAAAATTAATTGTAGAGGCGAGCTTTTACAATTATGGCAAAGGGCAATTTACTTTTGATACACAAGGTTTAGAGTGGAAGCATTTTTAGCCGGTAATAAGATAAGAAGCTACGTTTAACGTAGCTTTTTTATTGGAAAAATTTTAGTGAAATTAGACCTCTTGTTTTGATGTTTCCGGCATCAATGTCGGAGAGGCAAAAGAAAACCGCCACGAGGGCGGTTATTTGATTAGTGGGATAATGGATTTTGTGTATTTGGGAGTGAGGTAAGAAAAAGCCCGCTGATGGCGGGCAGAAAATTTAGTGAATATCCATAATCGTCAGTTTGATGATTTCGCCGTCTTTTATGGTTGCTTTGCCGGTTACTTTGATTGCTTTGTTTTGAGCAAAGGCTTGTAAATAAGGATTCTCCGCACTGCCAAATAGCGGATCTGAAATCACCGCATTTGTGCGTTGCTCAGCGTTATTGATGTTTACTTTACAAGTTGCTTTAACTTTATCCAGCTCTGAAATCAGTATATCAAATACCTGAATCCCAGTTATTTCATTTTCAGACAAGGACATAATCGATTCTTTGTCTGACTCATTAATTATGCCTAGAGACTGTTTGGTCTGTGTATCAATGATTGAAATAGTCTTACAACTTTCCCCGATTGGCGAAACAGCAAGTCTTGCTGCAGGGCGAAGCTCTTCCGCCATTTTTTCAATGGTGGAAGCCAGTCTTTCGATAACAGCTTGATCTCGATTACCCAAAGCCTCTATAGCCTTGTCTAACGAGTCTTTCAACATTTTCATTTCTTCTGTTTTTGCCTTGTTTCGCTGGAAAATATAAGGGATAACCGCCGCAAGCAGTATGCCGAATGAACCGGATAATATCTGATTCTGTTGAGCCCAGTTTAATACCATATCAACCGAAAAGCAATTCGCTCTGACTTCTTGTGCATAAGTTTTCACGCTATGCATAGAAAAACTTTTAGAGTAGGTTTGAGTAACTGAAAAATGACCAGCAGTTGAAATAATTCGGGCAAATCCTTGTAGTGCCTCGCCGAGGCTATAAAGATCGATCTGATGTTCCTTTGCATCTAGCCCATCAAATCTAAGGGTTAATCGTGTTATTTCTGTAGACATTGTTACTCCTTTTAACCTCTCGGCGGCTTAATAATGGCGGCGATGTATTTGTTCGCCATTACCCAATAAAATTCAACTGCTGGCCTATCTCTTTCTACGATAAATACGATGCTCTACCATTGTTCCAATAATTCGGATTTCTTGCTTTAGCGTTGATAATTTATGGTAATCCGGATTAAGAGCGATAAGCTCAAAATGTTGTCTTCCGTATTCGTCTAAGTCTTCTAACGGACGGTATTTTTTGAAAGTGGCTTCATAATCGCCATTAATTGCTGCCACAAACTCACCGGCGTGCGGTTGTACATCAGGATCAATAATTACTCGGTCTCCTTCAATAAAATCAGGCTCCATCGAGTCCCCTTTGATTTCTAGAGCAAAAGCATCTTCAGACACCTCAAGATCGGTTAGGATATATTCATAATCGCCACAGCTTTCACGAAAATCATCAATACCCGTCCATTGTCCGGCTTGGATATAGCTAATTAGTGGGATTTTTATCATTCCAATGCTTGCCGGCACAACGTTTGATTCGCCATTACCACGCAAAAGCCAGCTAATGTCACATTGTAATACTGTAGATAAATCTAAAATATTCTCCGAATTTGGCTTGGTAGTACTACTTTCCCATTGAGATACCGCAACATGTGAAACGCCTTTCAATGCAGTAGCTAGGTCTTTTTGTGTCAATTTCAGTTCTTTTCTACGGCTTCTAATTCTATCACCTAAAGTCTGAATGCTCATACTAACCTCCCAAGGTCAATAAAAAAAATCATTGTTAAGTTATCTTAACATCTATTGACTTAAGTTTCCTTTAAATATATATTTAAGAAGTCTTAAATTTTTAAATGTGAAGGAATTAAGAAAATATGAAAAAAGATGATGTGATTGAGCATTTTGGAGCTTTGGAAAAAGTAGCCACTGTGTTGGGGATTAGTGTTTCTGCTGTTTCTCAATGGGGAGATATTATCCCTGAAAAAAATGCGTACCGATTACAAGAGATTACGGAAGGCAAATTAAAAGTTAAACATTCCCTTTATAGAAACAAAAGCAAATAAAAAACCACCGCTGGAACGGTGGCTAATTACTAAGGAGATTCCCTATATGTGTGGGGTGAATATTAATCCAAACGAAATATCAAGTCAAAGCCAAAATGCAAAAATTTTGGCACATCTTCAAAATGGCGGTCGCATTACCTCGCTTTCTGCGTTAGACAACTTCGGATGCTTACGTTTATCGGCTCGTATCAAAGATTTGCGTGATCGTGGCCACGATATTCATAGCGTGTTTATTACCGTGCCAAGTGGCAAGAAAGTGAAACAGTATTTTATGGAGTGTGCAGAATGAGCCGTTTTATCCCAAATTCATTTCAAGTGCCAAATGCGGTAGTTGATGAATTTTTAAGAAATATGTCAGGGGCTGGCATTAAATGCTACTTACTGATTACACGCCAAACTACAGGCTGGCAGAAACAAAAAGACCGCATCTCCATCGCTCAATTTATGGAAAAGTGTGGTATTAAGGATAAACGTACCGCTCAAAATGGAGTGGCTGAATTGGAAGAATTAGGCTTAATTATTGCGTTCAGACACTTAGGTGAGATTACGGAATTTATGCTGAATTTTGAGTTTGAAAATACTGAAAATGAACCAGTAGCAGAAAATGTACCTAGTAGCAAAAATTCCACAAAACCAGTAGCAAAAAATGTACCTAGTACCGGGTACAAAAAATGCACCTCTACAAAAGACACTATTAAAAACAATAAAAATAATACCCTTACGGGTATTAACGCACACACGCACGAAACGAAAAAATCTTCGGTGTTAGTGTTGCTTGAACAATTCGGTATCACAGGCAAGTTAGCGGAGGACTTCATTGTACACCGCAAAGCCAAAAAATCCCCTATTACCGAAACCGCACTGAATGGCTATCAGCGAGAGGCTGATAAAGCCAAAATCCCGATTCAAAAGGCAGTGGAAATTGCGATTGAACGTGGCTGGACAGGGTTTAAAGCAGATTGGAAATGGCTGGACAGGGTTTAAAGCAGATTGGAAATGGCAAGATGATCAACCTAAGCAACATCGACCAAAAGACAATATGCGAGCCGAATGGAATACGCCGGAAGCGTGGGCGGAGGTGCTGTGATGAATCTGCAAAATACTGCACAAAATCGACCGCTTGTGGTGGCGAATAATCCGGATGGCAAATTGTCGGGCGAGATTGAAAACTTGGTTGATCGTATTTTCGACCAGTTGCCAGCCAGTTGCCCAAGTATCCAATACTGGACGGAAAAGCAAATCGCAACGGCTAAGCAGCAATGGATTTTAGGCTTTGCAGAAAACGGTATTAGAACCGTTGAGCAAGTTAGACAAGGAATGAAAGGCTTACGAGCCAAAACCGATGATTTTGTACCAAGTATCGGCAAATTTATCCAGTGGTGCAATGTGATTGACTATCACGAATTAGGCTTGCCAGATGTGGATCAATTACTCAAGCGTTTAAATCATTTTTCCGCTTTTGGATTTGCTGAAATCAATAATTTTAAGTTTCGTTCAAACGCCGAATATTGGCTTTTAACCGACCTCTACGAACGTAACCGCAAGCATAGTTGGAAAGATGAAACACTACGCAACCAAGCTGAAAAAGCGTTAGTAGAGATGGCAAAACGGATTATGAGTGGGGAACAAATACCGCCTCCAAAGCTAGTGATTGAAGAGAAAAAGAAAGTGCCAATAGATCCACGTATTCAGCGGATTTTAGACGAAAAGAAACGAGCAGGAGCGATACAATGACAGTTTTTGACAGAGACACTTGGCGAACGCCTGAATATGTTTTTAATTGGTTGCTTTATCGTTTTCATATGATCGAAGTTGATGGTTGTGCGAATCCTCAAAACGCACTATGCCCCGATTATATCGGGCAAGGTGGTTTAGCCGAAAACTTCTTGGATTTTGATGTGGAGATTCTGGATCGAAAATTTGGTGGTGCAACAGGAATTTTCGTCAATCCCCCTTACTCAGACGTGACGCCATTTATCAAACAGGCTAAACGCTTACGAGATAACGGTCATTTAGTGGTGATGTTGCTGAATAACGATAAATCAACGCAATGGTATCAAAACCATATTCACAACGTGGCAAATGAAGTGATTGATATTGTCGGCGGCCGAATTGCATTTATCCATCCTATCACGGGGCAGGAAATCAAAGGTAATAGCAAAGGGCAAATGGTCGTTGTATTTGACCCAACAATGGAAGATTTTGTGCAGCGGTCGGTAAGTTTGGATTTTATTAAAAAGGTTGGTGGTTATGTTTGCTGATGTTAAATGCCCCAAATGCAACGGAGAGCTTGAAGATTTAAGCATTAATGACGAATGGGGTTGGTTTTTAGATGAGCCGTATCGTTGCAACGGACACTATACGGGGCGGTTCCCGCATATCAGCCGAGACAGTACGCTAAATCGCACGAAATCCTGTGGGTATTTTACTAAGGCTGAAGTGGAGAGCGATTAAAGATGGAATGCAGAAAACTTGCAGAAATTAAGTTGTTTTGTGCAGAGAATTTGCAGAGAAAAAAGAATGGCTAAATACCAAATGACTAAACTCGCAGGCGGTTTACTTGCACCGCTTAATGATGATGAGGCGGAGCGGTTGAAATCGTTTCAGAATGGCGAACAGTATGAAATCGAAATCAAACGCCAGCGTAATCCGGCATTTCATCGCAAGGTGTTTGCGTTCTTCAATTTCTGTTTTGATTGTTGGAGCGGTAGCCATAGCGAATGGGAGTTCCAAGACCCTACGGCTCAATTTGACACATTTCGCAAGCATTTGACCGTAATGGCTGGGTTTTATACCCAAACGTGGGATTTGAAAGGCAGAGTGTACATAGAAGCGAAAAGCCTATCATACGCCAATATGGAGCAAGACGAGTTCGAGCAAGTGTATAAGGCATTAATTAACGCAGCTCTTAAGCACGTTTTTAACAATACCAGAGACGAAAACATTATTAACCGCTTGTATTCGTATTTTTAATTAAGGCGAAGTCGCCTATTTAATTTGGTGTAATTACAGGAAATTAAAATGAAAAAGAAAGTGAGATTTTTGCTTAGTGTACCATTCAGAATTATTGCGGTGCTTATTTCTTTGTCAATTCTTACCCTTAGATATATCGGTTACTTATTGGTTTATCCATTAGCATTCTTTGTGGCAGTCGGTAAATTTATTGCTATTGGTCAATGGACATATCAAGAATGCCTTGATGACTTTAAGAGCGATTTTAATCCGATTTAGTGGTGTTTATTAATTCCCTCGAATTCGGGGGTTTTATTTAAGGAGAATAACAAATGAGCCAGTGTAACAGTTTAATGGATTGGATTTTCATTGTCGGTTTATTTATTAATGCTTTTTATATTGGAAAGCGAACTGCATTAGAACAAGAAAAATGGAATGAGAGAAAAAAGAATAAGGGGAGTAAGGAATGATTAATGAATTTTTAATGACTTTTGCCATTATTGGCGTATGTGCTGGTGAGTGGTTTTATAAGAGAGATAGTGAGGGTTGGAATGGCTAATTTACGCAAAGAGGCAAAAGGTAGGGAGTGCCAAGTAAGATTGCCGGGAATTTGTAATTTCAACCCCGAAACGACTGTGTTGGCTCACTATCGAATGGCAGGGATTAATGGTGTAGGAATGAAGCCTGATGATATTTTCGGGGCGTGGGCTTGTTCTTCTTGTCACGATGAATGTGATCGCAGAACACGCAATTTAGAGGCGGATTATGTGCGACAGGCTCACGCAGAAGGAGTATTTAGAACACAAGCGATTTTGCGTAGGGAGGGTAAGTTATGAGAAAGGAATATCTGATAACCCCGATGGGTAAGCCTAGAATGACTCGAAGCGATAAATGGAAGCAGCGTCCTGAAGTATTGCGTTATCGAGCATTCAAAGATGAAGTGAGGCTTAATAAAGTTTCTCTTCCTGAAAGCGGCTATCACATTACTTTTGTTATCCCGATGCCGCAAAGCTGGAGCAAGAAGAAAAAAACAGAAATGAATGGTAAACCCCATCAGCAGAAGCCTGATAAAGACAACCTAGAAAAAGCATTACTTGATGCAATTTTTGAAGATGATTGTCGAATCTGGGACGGTAGAGTCAGTAAGATTTGGGGAGAGGTAGGAAAAATCATAGTTGAGGTAGTTAAATGTTAATTGATATTAAAGGCGTTTTAAATTTATGGGGTAGTTTTGTTCGGTTTACAGACTGCAAAGGCTATCCAACAATGCAAGCATTTATGCGTGAATCTCCGCAAGAGAGGACAAGACAGCGTTATTTACCTCGATTAGATGACGACACTTTAGAAAAAGCAGATAGACAAATTCAGAAACTGAAAGTGGATAACAAATTGCAGTTTGATATAATTTTCCTCAAGTATGTTGCCGGTTTTGAAAATAAACAGATTTGGCAGAAATTATCACTCAGCAAAACAGCATATCATACAGAATTGTTGCTTGCTGAGCGATTTGTGGAAGGTGTATTAGTTGGCAGCGAGATTCGTTTGTTCCTGTAATTTCTCAACCGCTAATTTGATTAGTTGATTTTGTGGGATCTCTAGCTGTTTGGCTAATTGCTCAATAAGAGCGATAGTTTCAAAACTCAGCTTATAAGATTTAGCTCTCACGCCACGTCTTTCATCAGATAGCGCTTTTAATTCATTGGTTGACAATTTCATTCTAAATTCCTAAAATGATTATGTTTGAAGAGCTGGGAGCTTTCGCCCCCAGCGAGTTATTTCAAGTTAGTAGGCTGGGGAGCTTAACACTAACAAGAAGATAACTAGGACAATGTACTTAAACATCGTTTGTTCCTTCTTCAAGCGTGAGGATTAAGCCTCACACTCACTTTCAACCCAAACCGTTGAAAGTGAGATTATTATAGTTCGGAATACCGAATAAAGCAAGTGAATTTTCATTAAAAAGCCCATAGTTTTGTAAATTATGGGCTTTTTTGTATTTGTTTGATTAAAAATTGTTGCAAAGTCCGAACTTGAAGTGTATTATTTGTGGTAAGTTGCGGTTCATTGCATAGGTGGTGAACTTAAAAGAATTTGTAGCCCTGAGCAGAAATGTTTGGGGCTTTTTTATTACCCCGAGATAGCGGGGTGGAGTATGAAGATGCCGGATAAAGATCCGAATGTATGGCTGGTAATTAGTGCATACATTCAGCAAAATTATAATGCCATTACAGGATTTGTAATGGCTTTTTTTATGTCTATGCTTAGGGCGTGGTTCTTACAACAAAAAAGCACCTATCGCCAACGATTTCTTGATGGTGCAATTTGTGGGGCATTAACTCTTTCTTGTATGTCTTTATTAACCCACTTTGGGGTTGGCGAAAGTTTATCTACCTTTGCAGGTGGAATGATTGGGTTTGTGGGAGCTGAAAAAATCCGTGAATTTTTATTTGCCTTAATTCGCAAAAAAATTGAAGTGAACGATGTAAGTTTTGGCAGAAAACGTGATGAATAAGTAATGGTGGATATATGGTGATTAGTGAAAGAAAATTCAAACAAGTATTTCCAAATGCAGCTAATGGGATTTATGCAGAAATCGCCCGAAATATCGAAAAGGCTGGTTGCAAAACGAAAGAACAACAAGCAATGTTCTTGGCTCAATGTGGATTGGAATGCGGCGGTTATCGTGTATTTGAAGAAAACCTTAACTATTCTGCAACTGCTCTGTTACGGACATTCCCAAAATACTTTGCTCCGCATAATGTTGTGCTTTATGCGAGAAACAAACAAGCCATTGCTAACCGTGTTTACGCTAACCGAATGGGAAATGGTAATGAGCGAAGTGGCGACGGTTGGAAATATCGTGGTCGTGGGCTAATTCAAATTACCGGCAAGGCGAATTATATTGATTTTGCAAAATGGGAAGGCTTACCAAGTTTAGTGACCGATCCCGACCAAATCACCAAGAATCTAGCATTGACAGTGCAAGTGGCTGTTTGGTATTGGGTGAGCCGTGGATTATCCGAATTTAGTGACATCTTGACCGTTACCAAAAAGATTAATGGCGGAACGCACGGTCTAGCTCAGCGTACAGCTTATTATCAAAAGTTAATGGCGGACTAAATGATTAAATACATTTATCTAGCAGCCTCAGCAATGATTTTGGGCTTGTGTGGCTGGATTTGGCACCAGTCAAAACAAATTGATAACTTAAGAGCCGAGAATCACGCACAAGCCCAAACCATTGAGCAGCAGCAAAAAGCCAATCAACGACTTGCAGATACGCTCGAACAAGAGCGACAAGCGGTCGAAAATAGTCAAAAAATTGCAAATGAGCTGCGAAACAAAGTGGAGATTGCTCAAAATGAGATTAAATCAATCCTTGCCAAAGACAGTTGTGCTAAGACTGATTTGCCTAATGGCGTTGCTGATAGCCTTAAGCGGCTGCACCAGCAAAACAATAACAAGCACTGAATATTTGTATCCGCCGGCGGCTTACCTTGTGCCGTGCGAGCGGACGGAATTTAGCGGTAAAACCTACGGCGATACGGTTGAGTATCTCATCAAAGTGATGGGAGAGCGTGACTTATGTGCGAGTCAGATTGCTCGTATCAGAGAGTGGCAGGCACAGACCAAGCAAGGGTTTAAATAGCTTGGCGGAGTGAGCCGCTATGATGACATACGGGAGCGTAACAGCTCCCTTTTTTATTGTATCGCATTACTTAGTTATGCTTTTGGTTATATCGAGATCATAACTAAGCAATGTGTTCTATTTATTCCATAAGGATTATTTATGATTGTTAAATTGAAATTAGGCTCGGTGGTTGTGCTATCGCAAGTTAAACAAGCCACCATCGCATACGCAGGTTCTGAAGGCTATCAAACAGCCATCGAGCAAGCCGAGAAAGGTTTACTTGATAAAGATAAAGGCAAGCCATTTGAAACCGTTCTTCACTTCCCTGCTGTGTATGCCGATGAAGATGGACAAGAAGAAGTTTGCCCTGAGCAGATTGCAACCACAGTACGTTCTGATGGCGTAAGTGGTGAGCCTGTTGCGGTAGTATTAATTCCAGATGATAACGTGGTTGGCGAGCTACAGTCTATTTTCATTTATGAAACAGATTATGCGGAAGTACTGACAGATACAGGTATTAAATTAAGTTCGGTAAGAGCAAGTTCAGCTGTCCGTTAATTTGTAAAAGGTACTCCCGAGGGGACTACCCTTTCCACGGGGTTGAGGCAGCGCGGTTTTCGGCAGTTTTTTGAGTTTCTAGGCATCATCATCTTGTGATGATGTTGCCGTTTTTTTAGGCGGTTTTGATTTTTAGGATGTGAGCAAATGGACAACTTATTTGAGCTAAAACTTAACATCAATCAGATTGCCGAACTCACCGGATTACACCGCCAGACGGTCTCTCAGCGAGTGGCAGGGCTTACGCCGTCTATCGGCAGTAACAGCAAATTAAAGCTCTATGCGTTGCGTGATTTAATTCTCACCGGGTTGGCGGAAAAGATGACGGCGGATGTCGATAGCCTCTCCCCTATGGATCGAAAGGCATTTTGGCAGTCGGAAAATGAACGTCTCAAATATGAGGAGAAAACAGGCGAGCTGATACCAGCAAGTGAAGTGGCTTTAGAAATGGGCGCAATGGCAAAAGCGGTAGTGCAAACGCTTGAAACGCTGCCTGATATTTTAGAGCGTGACTGTGGATTGCAGCCAAAAGATTTGATCCGAGTCCAGCAAGTGATTGATGATGTGCGAGACCAAATGGCGTTGCATATTCAACAAGCACCAACCACCGAACAGGGAGATGACTAATGTTTGCCAGTGCGAAAGAGATCCGCCGAGATATGGCGAACGCGGTCAAAGCTCCACGCCGAATGAAAGTTTCAGACGCAGTGGCGGAATATATGCGTGTACCACTTGGCGGAGGCAACTCGGTCAAATGGGATAAGCACACCGCCGCCTATATGTTAGAACCGATGGACTGCCTCAACAGCCGAGAATATGATGCGGTGATTTTTGTCGGGCCGGCACGAACGGGGAAAACCATCGGCTTGATTGACGGCTGGATAACCTACTCAATTATCTGCGATCCGTCCGATTTCCTGTTGGTGCAACTTACCCAAGAGAAAGCCAGCGAACATAGCCGAAAACGTCTTGACCGCACATTCCGCTGTTCGCCCGAAATTGCCAAGCGGCTAAGCCCACGCAAAAACGATAACAATGTCCACGACAAGTATTTCCGAGCGGGCAACTTGCTCAAAATCGGCTGGCCGTCTATCAATGTGCTTTCTTCATCGGACTACAAATATGTTGCTCTGACTGACTACGACCGCTGGCCCGAAGATGTGGACGGTGAAGGTGATGGTTTCTCCCTTGCCTCAAAGCGGACGACCACCTTTATGTCAGCAGGAATGACTTTGGTGGAGAGTTCGCCCGGTAAAGATATTGTTGATCTCAAACATATCCCGAAAAGCACCCACGAGGCTCCACCGACTACCGGTATTTTAAGCCTCTATAATCGAGGTGATCGCCGTCGGTTTTACTGGCAATGCCCCGACTGCTCGGAATACTTCGAGCCGTCAATGGCAAATATGGTTGGCTACCGTGAGGAAAGTGATTTTGTCAAAGCCAGCGAAAACGCACGCTTGCAATGCCCTCATTGTCAAACGCTGATTGCTCCCGAACTCAAACGAGAGCTAAACATTAAAGGTGTATGGCTTAAAGAGGGGCAGAAAATTGATGCAAGCGGTCAAATTACGGGTGAAAGTCGCAAATCACGCATTGCCTCATTTTGGCTAGAAGGCCCTGCGGCAGCCTACCAAACGTGGGCGCAACTCACCTACAAGTTGCTTAATGCTGAACACGAGTATGAGATGACCGGCAGCGAGGAAACCCTCAAAGCGGTAACCAATACCGACTGGGGATTACCTTACTTACCACGATCTGCATTAGAACAACGCCGTTCTGATGAGTTGATGGAACGCCGAGAAGAAGTAGAAGAGAAAACTGTACCAGCTCAATGTCGCTTTATTGTGGCGGCAGTCGATGTACAGGGCGGTAAAAATCGCCGATTTGTGGTGCAGATGGTCGGTTACGGTGAAAATGGCGAACGCTGGTTGATTGACCGCTATAACATCTCGCACACGCTACCTGATGGCGATGGTGTGATTGAGAAAATCGACCCTCGTATTCCCGAAGATTGGCATATTCTGATCTCCGATGTTCTCGAAAAGCGCTATGCCCTTGCTCATAAGCCGAACGACTTTATGCCGATTTTGGCAATGGCGGTGGACAGTGGTGGCGAAGAGGGCGTAACCGACAACGCCTACCAATTTTGGCGAAAATGTCGCCGAGACGGTTATGCGAAACGGGTCTATCTAGTTAAAGGCGACAGCACCAAACGACAAAAGCTCATCACCAAAACGCACCCCGACAACACCTCACGGAGCGACAGACATTCCTCCGCACGGGGGGATGTGCCGTTGTACCTGCTCCAAACCGATTACCTCAAAGATCGAATCAACAACGCCCTATCACGTGATACGGTGGGAGCGAACTATATTCACTTCCCAGACTGGCTAGGCGAATGGTTTTTCAATGAATTGACCTACGAGGAGCGAGGAGCCGACGGTAAATGGCGGAAACCGGGCAAAGGCAATAACGAAGCCTTCGACCTGTTCTGCTATGCCCACGCCATTGCAATTTTACGAGGCTACGAGCGAATCAAATGGGGCGATGAAAACGATGTGCCAAGCTGGGCAAAACTGCCCGACATCAACCCTAACATCATTCGGGAAACGCCAAGAACGGCTGAACAAGCGGTCGAAATTGAAGAAAAATCCGCAAAACCACAAACCAAACAGACCAAAGCAAAAAGCAGTTGGCTAAGTGGTGGCGGAAGAAAAACAGGAGGCTGGCTATGAGCCTTTATACCATTGACGAGCTTAAACAAAAAATCCGCACTCTTGATGAAAAAATCGAAACCGCCCAAAGCCAAGTTAGCTTTAATGGTCGGTCGGTTTCCTATCAAGTGGCGGAACTAACCAAACAGCGTGATCGCTATCAAAAAATGCTGGACGAACAGCTTGCCCAAAGCGGGCAACGCACTAAACAGCATAGAATTAAATACGCGAGGTTTACCTGATGAATTTATTGGAAAAAACCATTGCAGCCCTTTCTCCAAAATGGGCGGCAAATCGCTCCCGAAACCGATATGTGCTGAATGCTTATGAGGCGGCACAACCAAGTAGAACCCATAAAGCACAACGAGAAGGGAAAGGGGCAAATGCCACCGTTCGCACAAGTGCGGTGAGCCTACGTGAACAAGCCCGAGCTTTAGATCAGAATCATGACATTGTGATCGGTATTTTGGACAAAATGGAAGAGCGGGTTATCGGCTCGAAAGGCATTCATATTGAACCGCAACCGCTCACTATGGCTGGTGATGTCCACGAAGAATTAGCGGGGCAAATCCGCAAGCTGTGGGCGGAATGGTCGGTGAAACCGGATGTGACGGGCTTATACACTCGCCCACTACTGGAGCGAATGTTACTTCGCACTTGGCTACGAGATGGCGAAGTCTTTGTTCAGCTAGTAAAAGGCAAAGTATCAGGCTTGGAACACGGGTCACAAGTGGCATTTTCCCTAGAGGCATTAGAGCCGGATTTTGTTCCTATGCAGTCGGATGAGGCAAAAAACGGCTTAGTGCAAGGCGTGTTTCTGAATGCGTGGCGGAAACCGACCGCTTACCAAGTCTATTTGGATAACCCGCAAGAAAGTACCTCAATGTACGGCAAAATCAAAACCGTGCCGGCAGAAAATATGTTGCACCTTGCCTTTCGCAAACGGCTACATCAAATTCGTGGCGTGAGTATGTTACACGGTGTGATTGTACGCTTGGCGGATCTGAAAGAGTACGAAGAGAGCGAACGAGTGGCGGCACGCATTGCGGCAGCGATGACGATGTACATCAAAAAAGGTGATGCGGCTTTGTACGATAACGAAGAACAATCAGACGGCCAACGTTTGTTTGATATTGCTCCTGGTGCAGTCATTGACGACTTAAAGCCGGGCGAAGATATTGGTTTAATTAACTCCAACCGCCCGAATGTGAATTTGGAAACATTCCGCAATGGACAGCTTAGAGCGACTGCAGCAGGTACTCGTTCCAGTTATTCCAGTATTGCCCGAGACTACAACGGCACTTACTCCGCACAGCGCCAAGAGCTGGTAGAAAGTTTTGAAGGTTATGCGGTGCTACAAGATGCGTTTGTAGCGGCAATTAGTCGCCCGATTTATCGGGAGTGGCTAAAAATGGCTATAGCCTCACAAGCGCTCAAAATCCCGCCTGATATTGACCCAAACTCGCTATTTAATGCGGTTTATTCCGGCCCAGTAATGCCCTGGATTGATCCAATCAAAGAGGCTAACGCTTGGAAAGAGCGTATCAAAGGCGGCTTGGCTACTGAAGGGCAAGCAATACGAGCCAGTGGTAACAATCCTGCCGAAGTCAAACGGCAACGGATTGTAGAGATCAAAGAGAATGCTCGTGAGGGCTTGAAATTTGATACTGATTTAACCAATACACAAGGAATTATTAATGAGAAAAAACCAAATGATTCTAGCACCGATGGCGATGGCAGCGGCAGTAACCAAGACGAATAATCAGTCGTGGTTTACGATTAAAGCTGCCGCCAACGACACCGCCGAGATCAGCATTTATGACGAAATCGGCTTTTGGGGCGTAACCGCTCAACAATTTGCCAAAGACTTAAAAGCTCTTGGCAATAATTTAAAACAAATCAATCTGCATATCCACTCTCCCGGTGGTGATGTGTTTGACCGCATTGCAATTTACAACTTGCTAAAAAATCACCCTGCCAACAAGACCGTCTATATTGACGGTCTTGCTGCATCTATGGCAAGTGTGATTGCAATGGCGGGAAACGAAATCATTATGCCGGAAAACTCTATGATGATGATCCACAAACCGTGGGGCATTCAGGGCGGTGATGCCGATGATATACGGAAATATGCGGATTTGCTCGATAAAGTCGAAAGTACGCTGATTATGGCTTACGTTTCCAAAACCGGTAAATCCGAAACCGATTTAGCAGAAATGCTGAAAGAAGAAACTTGGCTCACAGGCAAAGAGTGCGTAGAGCAAGGTTTCGCTGATAAACTAGCCGATCCCCTTGTGGCGATGGCTTGTATCCAATCCAAAAAACTAGAGGACTATACAAATATGCCTGAAACAATTAAAAATATGTTGTTTGTGCCACAAGGCAATGCAGGTGCAAATCCAAAACCTGAACAACCACAAACTCCACCACAAGTTAGTGAAAATCCGCAAAATACTGCAAAACCTGATGCTATGGCTGTATTAGCCCAACGCAATGCTGCCATCAAAGCGACCTTTGCCGCTTTCGGCAATCAATATGACGGTTTAATGGCAGACTGCTTAGCAGATGTCTCAATGACCGCAGAGCAAGCCAAAGACAAACTCCTTGCCAAATTGGGCGAAAATACCACCCCAAGCGTACCGCAAAACCACATCCATGCCGGTAACGGCAACATTGTCGGCGACAGCGTGAAGCAGTCCTTAATGGCTCGTGCGGGTCAAGATACCGACAAAACTAACGCAAGAGACAACGCTTACAATGCAATGACCTTGCGTGAGTTGGCTCGTGCCTCATTGGTTGATCGTGGCGTGGGTATTGCTGGCCAAACTCCAATGCAAATGGTTGGTTTAGCCTTTACACACTCAAGCTCTGATTTTGGTCAAATCTTGATTGATGTTGCTCACAAATCCCTACTTAAAGGTTGGGAAACAGCGACCGAAAATTACGAGCAATTTACATCACGTGGTATTTTAACGGACTTCCGCCCGGCAAAACGCGTTGGTTTAGGTGAGTTCGGCTACCTGCCGGAAGTAGGTGAAGGCGAAGAATATACCTACGGCACAATTGGTGATGAAGGTGCATCTGTGGCACTAGCAACTTACGGTCAATTATTTAGCATTACCCGCCAGGCAATTATCAATGATGATATGCACCTTTTAACCAAAATCCCTGAAAAAATGGGTGCAGCTGCAAAAGCCACTATCGCTAAATTAGTATTTGCTCTAATTACCGGTAATGCAATCGCTCAAGACGGTAAAAAGCTGTTTGATGCTACACACAAAAATAGCTTAACCGGTGCTGCATTGAATGTAGAAAACATTGATAAGGCAATCCAATTAATGAACGGCTTTGTGAATAGTCGTGGCGAGCCATTATCTATTGAGCCTGAATTTATGTTGTTGCCGACCTCATTACACACTAAAGCTAAGCAAATTTTAGGCTCAGCAAGTGTTGAAGGTGCGGATATCAATAGCGGTATCATTAATCCGATCCGTGATATTGTGACACCGATTAAATCATCACGCTTACAGATTGCTGATGCTAAATCGTGGTATTTACTCAATAAAGAGGCAATCGAGGTATCTTACCTTGATGGTGTTGATACACCTTACATCGAGCAGCAACACGGATTTACTGTTGATGGTGTATCGACCAAAGTCCGCATTGATGCCGGCGTGAACGTAATTGATTATCGTGGCGTGGTGAAAGTCACCAACCAATAATTAAAACACTAACAAGCGACCGCACTTATAAGTGCGGTTTTTTATTATCCGAAAAAAGGAAATTGTTATGGCAAAAAACTATATCCAAGACGGCAATACTGTACGTCTAAACGCAACCAAAGCTATCAAGTCAGGCGATGTTATGGTTGCTGAAGATTTAATTGCGATTGCGGTTACTGATGCCGATAAAAACGATGCGGTAGTCGGCTTAACCACCGGTGTTTTTACGGTGAAAGCGAAACAAGCAGACGATATCAAGCAAGGTGTTGTGTTGTATTGGTCTGAAACCGATGGAGCCACCATCACAGCTGGCTCGAATAAACGCTTAGGTATTGCGTGGCAAGCATCTGGCACATCATCGGCAACAGTTGATGTGAAAATCAATGCCTAGCTTGTTTGAACAGGCAATGGCAACCGCCGATCAAACCATTCAATCAACAATGATGAGCGAATGGCTGATTGGCGGTAAGCCCTACCCTGCGACATACGATGAGGCACCGGCGATTTTTAATGGCTTACACTCAAGCGATGACCGAGCTATCCACGGCACGGAACGAACCTTGACCCTATTCCGGGCAAGTGGCTATAAACCAAAATTGGACGACCGAGTGAGCGGAAACGGCAAGAAATATCTTGTTAAATCCTATCACTTTGTCGATCAGTTAATCGTATTGCAATTGGAGTAAGTTATGGGTTCTAAAGTGACCGGTCTAAAAGAATTGCAAGCCTCTCTGAAAAAAATCGCTAAGCAAACCATTCCCAAGGCAGCAGCTCAAGCAATCCGTACTGTTGGGCGACAGGCAATGAATAAGGCGGTTAAATCGGTGGCGGCAGAGATTGGCGTAAATCAAAAGACAATCAAAGGCAGAGCAAAAATGACGGCAAAACCCACACCGTCAAGACTGCAAGCCACTATTAAGGTTAATCGCTCACACATGCCGATGATTCGGGTGCTAGAGCGAAAGTCGAACCGCCTGTCTCCCTCCAAAGGCAGTATTAGAGTTGGTAAACACACTGTACAACGTGGTTTCCGCCAACGCCTTGCCAACGGACGAACGCACATTATGTACCGGCAAGGTCGTAAGCGTTACGGCATTGATGTGGCAAAAGTGCCGTTATCCCAACCACTTACACAAGCATTTGAGCGGGAATTGAAAAACTATCCCGAAAAAGTGCAAGCTGAATTAGCTAAACAAATTGCGGGGAAATTATGAAAATCCACACAAAAATCCGAAAAGAAGTCCTTGAATTATTACAGGCCAAATTACCGGATATTGAGAATTTTTATAACGGGCTGCCAACTTTTATTGATATTGAGGAGCAGCAACTTGCAGTGTCGGTTTCTCTCGATGACATCAGTCTGCAAGAAATGACTGTTTGTAATGATCAATGGAGTGCCAATCTCAACATTACAATCCATTTGAAATCGGTCGAGAATGCAGAAGATGAATTAGATGAGTGGGCGGAAAAAATTCGGGAAATCATCGACAATTATTCCGAATTTGAGCATTTGGAGTCCGTAAATCTCTCTCAGTATCAGTATGAGTCGGATCAAAATCAGCGTACGTGGTACACAGCAACATTAATTTTTGATGTTGAGTATTAAACAAATAATCTCTATAGGAGACTTAAAATGGCAAAAACAACAAAAGTCCAAGGCTCGAAATTTAGAATTAGTGTTGGACGTGACACTCAAAAAGCAATTACTGCAATCAACTTAGACACTGCTACTCTAACAATTGCATCCTCTGGTTATAAAAAAGGTGATGCAATCGAAATTACCGGTTGCGGTCAGTTAGATGGTATCTACCCGGTGTTATCAGTAACAACCGATCAGGTAAAACTATGCGAAGAAGTGAAGTGGACTGGTAAAGACTTACCGACCAGTTACACTAAAGCGAAAGCTGCTTTGGTGCAGTTTTCTGAGCAGTTCTGTGCGGTTAAACATATCGAAAAATCTGATGATACATTAAATACAGAAGATGTCACAACGGTTTGCTCGGAAGGCACAGAAACTGAGCCTGGTGAAATTGAGTTTGGCTCAATTAAATTGAGCTTTTTTCACAAGCCAACTACAGAAATGCAAACCCGCTTACGCGAACTGTTTTTCAGCAAATCCACCTTTGCCTATAAACTGGAATTACCGGATAACCACGGCACAACTTACGGTGTAGGCTTTATCGAATCCGGCAATGGATTCAGCGGTGAAGTCAAGGGCAAATACGAAGGCTCTGTATCTATCAAGCCAAGCAAACGTGACTACTTGTTAGTTTAATTGCAAAAAATCCATAAAATTCGACCGCTTGTAGAAATAACAAGCGGTCTTTTTAGATCAGAATTTTACAAAAGGAATACTCCATGACTCTCCGCGATAAATTATTATCAAACAAACCAGCTCTGCGTAAAATTAACATCAATGGTGAAGAATATTTCCTACGTGATTTAACAGTCGGTGAAACCAATAAACAAATTTTCGGGCAACGTCAGCATCTAATACAGTTGGCGCAGGCACAAGGTATTGAGCTAAATTTTGAAGATGAAGATGAGCTACAAGCCACTTTGCGCAATGTTTATGACCCATATTCATTGCCTCGTGCAATTGCCACTCGATTATGCGATGAAGATGGTAATAATCTGTTTAACCCAGAAAGCGAAGATGACTTAATTGCCATCTCCAAACTAGATGGTAGTGTTTTCGAAGCATTTAGTACAGCCGTAGCGGCGGGTGAACCAAAAAACTTACCGAGCGAAGAAAGTTCCAATTAACCCTTTCGCTCGCACTCGGTAAAACGCTCGAAGAAATCGAACAAATGCCCGAGCGGCACTTTGCTGAATACCAGCTTTTCTACCAAGAGCAACCGTTCGGGCTTTGGCGGGAAGATTACCGCACCGCACAACTTGCCCATTTAACCGCAATGGTAAATCGTGATCCGAAAGGCAAAGCTCCCGAATTATCAGAGTTTATGCCATTTTTTAAGAGGACGCACGAATCAGAAGATATGGAAGATGATGGTGTGGCAAATTATTTGGCAAAACGATAAATAAAACAGCTTGAAATTCCTTTTACTTGAATATATATTTAGTAAAAGAGAAGGAGAATATCATGTTTGAAACACTCGACCGTTTTATGATTAGTACCATTAAAATTGCAATTATTGTATTTTTGGTCGCTTGCCTCTTTATTACTATGCCAAACTGGTGGATAGTTTCCATCTTAGTGATTTTCCCAGCAGCCTATTTGCTCGATAAATATTGGTGGCGAAATACAGAAATATACCATCGTAAAATGAATGAATTAGCTGAAGATATGAGAAAAAATCATCAAATCTAAATACAAATAACCGATAGCCCGCTTTATGCGGGCTTTTTTATTGGAGCTAGTAATTGTGAGTAGTTCAAATAGATTAACTCTTATTTTAGATTTAGAGAATTCTAAATTACTATCCGGATTCACTCAATCTGATGCTGAATCAAAGAAATTTGCTCGTAATTTTATCGTCAATATGGAGCAAGCACAGCAAAAAGCACGTCAATTTGCTGATAGATCAACAAAATATCTAAAAAATATTGAGCAAGCTGCAAATAATCTTAACAGTTCTGTATCAAAAGAGCGTTTTTGGCAAATTACAAATCGATTGCAATTCCCCACGAGTAAAGTGATTGGTTATGCGAATAGCTATACCGAACTTGGCAATAAATTAAGATTAGTAACAGAAAGCGAAACCCAGCACGCTAGAGCAATGGCGGCGGTTTACGATATATCACTTAAAACGGCACAATCCACACAAGCAACATCATCTGTTTATCAAACCTTTGCTCAAAATGCTAAACAGCTGGGTATTTCTCAAGGTGATGTTGCAAAATTGACAGAAACTGTTGCAAAATCGGTGGCTATTTCTGGTGCAACTTCAGCAACCGCATCAAATGCGTTGGTGCAATTTAGTCAATCTTTGCTAATGGGCAAAATGAAAGCCCAAGAGTTTAACTCGCTGATGACTCAAACGCCGTCTGTGGTGCAAGCAATTGCCAAAGGGCTTGGTGTTACCACAGCCGAACTTAAAGCGATGGTGGACAATGGAGAAATGTCTGCTGAAAAGATGATTGAAGGCTTAAAGAAAGCTGAGAGTTATGTAAATGAGCAATATAGCCAAACGGTAACAACAATAAGCGGTGCAATGCAGAACCTATCAACCTCCGCTGAAAAATGGATTGGCGAGATGGATAATTCTGTTGGTGCATCAAGAAAAGCTGTTGCAGTTTTAGATGCTCTCAGTGCTAATTTAGATACTGTTGCAAAATTTGCTCTTTTTGCCGGTGGTACATTTGTTATTTTAAAAAGCTATATGAGTGTACGACCATTTATTGAGGCAAGGGCTGCTATTTATGAAAATCAAAAAGCGATTATTTCAGAAAATCAGGCTCGCCAACAAACAATTGTCACTCGCCAGCAAGAATTGACCGTACTTTCTCAACAAACTGCCTTAAAACTTGAACAAACATTACAGACCTATAACCAAAATAACGCAGAATTAGAGGCTATCGCGGTTAAACAGCAAAAAATCACGAAAGATCGCGAAGAGATTGCAGTCGCAATTCAAGCAGCTGCAAGCCGTACTGAAAGACTTGCACTATCTGCTGAACTGCAAGCCTTAGACCAGAAAGAAATAGCTCTAGGGCAACAAAAAATAACTGTTGAACGTCAGCAAATCGCAACAAAACAAGCTTTAAAAGTGGCTTACGCCGAAAACGCAGTTGCTCAAAGCTCAATGGCTGCGAGTATGATAACTACCACCACGACAACAAGAGCGATGAATGGTGTTTTAGCTGCTGCAAGAGTGGAGCTAAATTTACTTAAAGCTGCGGCACTTTCAAATCCATTAATGACACTTGCAATGGTGGCTACCACAGCCGGCACCGCCATTTGGGGATTTTTGGAAAGCCAAAAAGCAGCTAGAGAAGAGGCTCTTCGCTATGCTGAAGGTTTGGATGCGGTTAGGGCTAACATTGAAAGAATGACCAAAGCTCAAACTGATGCTGAAATGGTTAAATTGTCTCGCTCAATCAAAGAGCAGGAAACAGCATTAGCTAGTCTGAAACAACGCCAAGCTGAACTCACACGAGAAATTGAGCAAGGAGCTACGGTTTATGAGGATGCGTTTGCTGGCACGGTGCGTGTTACGATGAGTGCGGAAGAGCTTGCGAAAAAACAAGAAGATCTGAAATTAGTGACCGCAGATGCTGAAAAAGCTCAAAGAACCTTGAACTCTAGCTTAGAGGCACAAGATGCGTTAAAAGCCCATATCCCGATTGCTAATTTAAGAGATGAATTTGCTCAACTCCTACCACATATTGATGATAGCCAAATCAAGATTGATGGATTAAACCTCTCTATTGGTAACTTTACTGTCAAATCGCCTGAAATGGTTATCGCAGCAAACAATATTGCGAATGCTCTTGGCGGTGTTGCTGGTGAGGCGATGCGTGCAGCGGTAATGGTCGCTAATCTATCCGGTATGGGGCTAAATATTGGCGAAGGTGCAGTTGTATCTGACAAGGCTCAAAAATACATTGACCGATTAAATAAACAAACCAAAATCAGCCAATTAAAACGAGATGGCAAAACTGATGAAGCCAATAAGCTACAAGCGGAGCTTAATCTTGAAGGGCAAGATTTTACCGGGCTAGATTATCAAAAAGCCTATGAGGCTCAATTAGCTAATCTAAAAGAAAGCAGTATCAAAACAGGCGGTAGCAAAGGCAGTAAACCTAAGCAAACCAAAGCCGAACGCTCGGCGGAAAGTTATCAAAACCAAGTGGCGGAGATGACAAATCGTTTGGCAGGCTTGAAAGCAAATGCCGCCGACATTGCTGTTTTTGGACAAATCTCAGACTATCAAGAAGTCCGTAAACTGACTGAAGATATTGCGATCAATGCCGAAAAATACAAAGGCTATGGTGAGGAAGGTGTCGCAAGGCTCAAAGAGTTAGCCGGCCAGCTAGATTCCGCTCAGCAACAAGTCGCTATTTCTCAATTTTCCTACAATAACGGCGAAAAGCTCAAAGCAATGGAGTTTGAATTAACCTTGCTTGGTAAAACCCGCCAAGAGCAAGAGCTAATCCAGTATAACCACGAATTAGATCTTGAGGCTGCACGTCTTAAGGTCGGTATGTCTAAAGAGAATATTGCCTTACTAGAGAAAGAAATTGAGGCACTTAAAAAACGCCGAGCAGAAATACAGGCTCAAGCGGAACAAGCTAGAGGTAGCTGGGAAGAAGGAATTAAACAAGGTTGGAATAATATTGAAGCAGATGTAAGTAATGTTGCAGCGAATGTCGCCAATATTACAGAAAATGCGTTTAACGGAATGGCAGATGCAATGACTGATTTTGTGATGACCGGTAAAGCGGATTTTAAATCTATGGCTGAATCAATCATTCGTGATATTTCGAATATGATTATCAAGATGACATTATTCAAGGCTCTTGAAAACTCTCTTAGAGGCACGTCGTTCGGTAATTTTCTTGGTATCCCGGTATCTTCTGCAGCTCAAGGTGGTTTAATTGGGTCAGTTGGTATGCCGAAAGTGATGTTAGGTGGATTTAGTCGAGGTGGTTACACAGGTGATAGCGGTAAATACGTTCCAGCAGGATTAGTACATCGCGGGGAATACGTTATCACTAAAGAGGCTACTGCTCGACTAGGTTTAGATTTCCTTAATCATCTTAACTACGGCAAACGTGGATTTTCTAGCGGTGGCGGTGTTGCTGTTCCTAGAGTGCCAAGTATTTCTCTTCTACCGGCAGGAGCAAATAAATCTTCTCCGTCATCAAGTATCAACGTTACTCAGCATTACACGATTGATGCACGCGGTGCAGATCACGGCGTGGAACAAAGAATTTCTGATTTGCTCAAACAGAATAAGCGTGACACGATTGCCGAGATTCGAAACCAAATTAGACGTGGCGGTCAATTCGGTAAAGATTTTGGAGTTGCATAATGACAAAAATTATTAAATTCCCTGAAAACATTCGCCCAAAATCGGCGAGTTTTTTCTTAAAGGCCCATACAACGACCTTTACGAATCCGTTTTCAAACACTATACAAACTCAGGAAATGCCTGGGGCTGTATGGACATTTAGAGCGGATTTTTATTTAAACAATGAGGATAAAAAGCGGATTTTCCGAGCCTTTATTGCCAAACTTCGAGGTTCTGCCGGGAGATTTTATTTCCCGGCTGAATTTTGCCCTAAGTTCATTCCTGATTTTGGGGAGCCGGAAACGCCTAGAATTTTTGATTTGTCTGTAACAGCTGATGAAGATGATTGGTTCTCGACATCATTAGATATTACGGCTGACTCGGAACATAAATATCGAGTGTCGCCATTAAGAGCATTATCGGTATTAAACCCAACAACACTTAAAGTTGCATCTGATAAATCTTTTGGAGAATTGGTGTTAAAAGCTGGGCAATATATATCGTTTGATCTTACCAATGGTTATCGTTATTTAGGTATTGTAACTGATGATTGTTTTGTCAGCCGAGATAACTTCGCTCGCATTTCGATTGAACCACCATTACGAGATACACCGATTGAAAATGCCCCTATTCATACTGCACGACCAAGTGCAGTTTTTATGTTAAGCGATGACGAGCAAGGACGTATTTCTGAGTTGTTACATAAAAAAGGTGAAGTGTCTATCGAGGCTGTGCAGGCCAGACCGATAAGGATTGAATAATGCGAGATTTAGACGATGTTGCTAAAACAGAAAGCAGAAAAGATAGGCTAAGACCTTTTTCGGCAGTTGAGCTTGACTACCCTGACGGTATTGTCCGTTTATCTTTTTTGCCATTTGATATTGTTATTGATGAGCATACATTTACAGGTACAGGTGATCTCGGTGCTATTAGCATGGTAACTGAAGGTGCTGAGCAAAAAAGCTATGGTGTAACAATCACATTAAGTGGGATTCCAAGTGTTCGGACTGATTATCTACTAAAACAAGATATCCAGGGGCGAATAGCCAAAGTATGGATGGGATTCTTAGACAATAATCATCAATTAATTGGTAAGCCGATCATCATTTTTGTTGGCAGAATGGACACTCAGATGCTTAAAGTTGGGAAAACAACTGAGATTGAAGTAACAGTAGAAAGCCTGTTTATTGATTGGCAACGAGCGAAAGTGAGGCGTTTCACGAATGAAGATCAAGTCGCACTCTACCCAAATGATAAAGGCTTTGAATTTGTGTCGGCTGTGGCCGACATGGAAATTATTTGGGGGCGTGGATAATGCGGAAGTTTGATTGGGAACAAAGGCTGGTTAATGTGATTGCAAAACATCACAACCAGCCTTTTTTATTGGGTAAATTGGATTGCTGTCAATTCGCTCGTAATTGTGTCGTTGAAATCAGCCAAGGAGACATACCCGAAATACCACATTACCACTCACTACGATAGGCTTTATCTGTGCTAGCAGAACTTGGTGGAATTGAAGGTGTGGCTGAGTATTTAATGCATAAACAAGCTAAATCAGCTGACCTCGCCAAACGAGGCGATCTGCTAATGATTAAAAGTGATGATGTTGCTTTTAATTGTAAAGCATTGGCTATTTGTGTGGGTAACGTAGCAATGGCAATGGGTGAAAATGGCCCGGTGATTGTTGAGCGTGAAAAATGGCTAAAATGTTGGGAGGTTTGATATGCCAATGGTAGTTCCTATAATAGCTTCAGTTGCCGCAGCAGCCATTACCACATCTGCAGCAGTTATCTCTGCAATTGGTGGAATTGGTGCTGCAGCTCTTGGTATGGCCGCAGCTTTTACTATTACCACAATAGGTAGCAAACTAACCAAAGCTAAAGCTCCTAGCATACCGCAGCAAGATTTAAAGCGGACGATTAAAGAAGCTGCATCAAATCGGCGTATTATTTATGGCACAGTAAGAGCAGGGGGAATATTAGTATATGCTTCTGTATCCGATAAGGATAATAAGTATCTAGATATGGTACTTGCTTTATCTCACGGCAGAATTCACGAAATCGATCCTATTTTTTGGTTAAATGATGATAAAACCGATAATCCAAAGTTTGATGGTTTAGTCTCAATGTACTATAGAAGAGGCCATAATGAACAAAGTGCAATGTTAGGGTTAGTAAATAAAAAACCAAACGAATGGACTGAGAATCATACATTAAACGGCGTAGCTTATGCTTACGTACGTTTGAAATATGATCCTGAGACTTTTCAGAATGGAGTACCTAATGTTTCATTCCTCATAAAAGGGCGTCCAGTTTATGATCCACGAATTAGGCAAATGGTTCATTCAAACAACCCAGCTTTATGTATTTTAGACTGGTTACGAGCGAAAGAAGGTAAAGCTGTTCCAAATGATTTAATTGATTTTGAATCATTTATTACAGCAGCAAATATTTGTGATGAAGAAGTCCCGAGCAAAGACAATCGATATGAAGTGAATGGTAAAGTTGGATTTGTAAAACGTTACACCTTGGACGGTGTAATTGATATGTCGGCAGCACCATCAAAAATTATTGAAGATATGCAGTCGTCTTGTCACGGGAATTTAGTATTTTCACAAGGTAAATATCGTTTTTATGCTGGAGCTTATAGTTACCCATCATTCACTATCACAACAGAAATGTTGCGAGAGGCTCCAACTGTACGAATGAAGCCTAGTCGAAATGAGCTATTCAATATTGTTTCCGGCTCATATATTGAACCATCTCACAACTGGAATGAAACAGATTTCCCGCCACAGCGGGACAATAGTTATATCAAACGTTATCAGGGCGAAGAGATTAAACAGGACATCAAGTTACCTTACACAACCAACGGGGCCATTGCCCAGCGGTTGGCTAAAATTCAGCTCGTGAAAGGGAATAATACAATTACTGTCAGTTTGAGCTGTAACTGGGCTGCTCTGCCTATTCGGTTATGGGATGTAGTCGAACTCAATATCCCTGAAATTTTCCAAGTTGGAACTGCCTTTCGAGTAACAGAATTCTCTTTTGCCGAAGGTGGTGGTATTGATTTAACGCTCAGTTCTGAACGACCTGAATTCTATTACTGGAATTATCTATCTGATGAAAAAATCATTGAAAGTACGAAAAAACCTGAATCAGACGATGGTAAGCCATCTCCAGTAACTGATTTAGTCATCAGCGGAGAGCCTAAATATGGTAAACCCTATTTATCTATCAGGTGGACTAGATCACCGAATACACGCTTGAATTTCACATTTAAAGTGATCATAGAAAGAAGAGATAAGAATGAAACAACTTATCGAACTTTCCGCAGTTTCACAACATCCGAAACAGAGTTTAGTCAAGAACTACCAAGTGAGGATGTTCCTTATTTGTATAGATTTAAAGTACAAACGAATTTATTTTTTTCTAAGTCTGACTGGGTTATAAGTGATTTAATTGACATTAAAACTGTATCAACCCCGCCAGAACCACCATCCTACCTTAGTGTATCAAATCAAAATAAAGATGCAGTATTACGATGGAAATCACCTAATAATATAGATTTCAGCCATAATGTAATTTATAGGAGTGAGCTTAATAATGTTGAACAAGCCACACTATTGGTTAATATAAAATCAATGAAAGGGAGTTACAACACCTATCTTGACACAATCGAACAATCATCATATTACTGGATTTCATCAGTTGATATATCAGGGAATGAATCAGATAAGATTTTTGCTGGTTCGGTAATTATTTAAATCAAGCACTCGAAAGAGTGCTTTTTTATTTGGAGTTTTTTATGGCTATTGCAGAAAAAGATTTAGTTAATATCGGGCAGCACGCCAATGATGGTAAAGGCGATTCGGCTCGAGTTGCTTTTGATAAATTGAATAAGTTGATTATTCAATTAGATGGCAATATTGAAAGCGGATCGGTCGGTTATTTGGATTATGCTTCAATGCAGTTAGACCAAAGTAAACCTGATGGAACAATCGCACAACTAACAACAGGAGATCGTTATATTCGATTAGCTGGCGAGTGGGTTAAGTCGGTTGATAAAGCAGAAGCACAAGCAATTATGCTAAATGAAGATATAGCGAAGTTGCTGCTTCTGTTGTGGATGTGGGGGCGTTGCAAGGCGAAACAACACTTGCTCATGCTTGGACAGATGAAAAAGATAAGATTGCTATTGGTATTACAGAACGTGGCGATTTTTTCCAACCGTCGGCTGAACAAAGAAATACTAATTATCCAGGATGGGCTGTTACGGATTCCCAAGATCGTATGCTTGTTGGTGTAAACACTGCATTATCAGAAAGTTTTATGATGGGACAACAAGTTATCTTTTCGAATGAACACTCAAATGCTGAGGTTGATAAAAATTATAAACTTTCGTCAATGACAACTGATGCTGGTGCTAAATATATCCCAGCTGGGATTATCACGGATGTCGGTATTTGTTATTTAAAAGATAATGACGTTTATTTACAACGTGGGACTGAGAATATTCAAGTCACAAATCGTGGTGATGTAGTGGCGTGTGAAATGTCAGGTAGTTCCGTAAGATATGTAGCTCCACGTCGTGGTGTGATGTTAATGTACGAATGGAATGATGGCGAAACAAAACAAGTATTTCAAAATAGTATCTCTGATGGGTTTGTTATTACAGGGCAATCGCTCGCAGAAGGCGGGGCTAATAGTGCAATTAGTACAGATGTAACAGAGAATGCTTTTACAATAGAAACGGGGCCGATTCCTAATCAGAGCAGAAGTGCAGGAACTCGACTTGTTGAGTTACAAGAACAAATTTATGAAACCATTTCATCGGGTTTTGCGAAAGTAGAAACTGCACAAAATAACAAACCGATTGTTATTTTCGGTGCGGCATATGGCGGACAAGTATATGAACGTATCAAAAAAGGGGGAACGACTGGTATTTATGAGAAAATTACCGCGAGTGCAAAGGCAGTAAATAATTTTCCTATTAAACCATCTTACAGAGCCATTTTTGTTATTCATGGTGAAGGAGATGGAAATATTAGTAATGCTAACTATGATGAAAATTTAAAGCAATGGCTTAGTGATTTCACTCAAGACCTTACTTCGATTACTTCACAAAGAGACAAGCCTGTAATGTTGCTTTGCCAAACCTCAAGCGTAAGTGGTTATAGAAAAAGCGCTGAAACTCGTCATACATTTACTAGCCCATTCTTACAATTGAAAGTAACAGAAGAAAGCCCTTATCATTTTCTTGTTTGTCCTAAATATCAATTCAATTATAAAGATTATGCTCATATTTTAGGTAAAGATACACATTATCTTGGTGAGTATTACGCAAAAGTTAAACGTGAAGTCATTGATAAAGGTAATGAATGGTTAGGTACACGCCCTAAGCAATTGACCAAGGTTGATGCTCGCACATTAGAAGTTGAGTTTTATGTTCCGGTTCCGCCATTGGTACTAGATACAACTCTAGTTACTAATCCAGGTAATTATGGTTTTACTATTTATAACGGGGGTAGTGCTAATATTTCCAGCGTAAATTTGATTCCAAACTCAAATAAAGTACGTATTACAGCAGATAACGATATTCCGATTGGTGCAACGCTAACATATGCTTTTGATAATGGGACTTTTGGTAAGTCAGGGAGAACAGAGGGAGCAAGAGGAAATTTAAGAGATTCAGATAAAACAATGTCCATCGATGGAGAATTTAACTTATATAACTGGGCTTTTGCCTTTGAACTTTCAATTAACTAAAAAGGATTATTAAAATGGGTAATATCACAAGACTAAATACAGTATTTTCAAATAGCAAATTACCAGCGTTAATAGATCGTGATGTAGCTGCTATTGAAGCTGAAATTTTAAAACATAAAAATTTACAGGGATTTTGGGATTTTTCCGACAAATCAACAATGTTAATGTCAGGTACATCAATTACTCGAGTTTCTGACAAGTCCACCAAAGCTCGGAATTTAACTGCTGCATTAGCAACAGCTCCAAAGATTGATAATTTTGCTTTGGGTAATATGCCATCAGCTTTCTTTGATGGTTCTTCACACTTTGAAACAGAGGATAATTTATTTCAGGCAAGTTGGAAGAATATGACTATTGTTGTTTTTGCGATGAAGCATAAAACAACTACGCCATCGAATACTATTTTAGTCTCACCTAAAACTTCTCCTCATATTGGGGTTTATACTAATAATGCAGGTTTATCCTCAAGCGGTGTGATTAGTCTAAGTTTAGGTAATTTGATTGGAAAACCTCTTAATATCATTAATGTAAGTGATTTTTTATTAGAAAAAACAACTTTACGGACTCCAAATGCAGTTAATCAAACTACTCATGATAATCGTGATTGTGTTGATAGCCCATTATATGTTGGTAAATGGGCTGATTCAGGTAATCCAAATAAAGCTATTAACTGGAATGGTTATATTGGCCACGTGATGATTTTTGATGCTGATCTAGAATTAGACCCAATCTTTACAAACACGCTTTTTGAATATGCTCGCCGCAAATACGGAACTCCAAGCTGGGAGTAATTTATGGCAGTAAAGAAAAATTATTGTACGGGGCTGAAAAATGCCCCGAAAAATATCAACTCGTGCTGTCATCAACACGATCGTGACTATGGCGTAAATGGCAAAGTAAACCGAGCGGAAGCAGACAAGAGATTGCGCGAATGTTTAATTTTACAAGGTCGCCCTATTTTTGCGTGGTGTGCTTGGATTGTGGTAAGGTTGTTCGGTTGGTATTTTGGGAAGGAGAAAAAAAAGGATGGATTAAATATATGATATGTTCCGTAAATGTACCGTAAAATATGGTATTTTATATAAAAATATGTGAAAAGATGGTAGTTCATTTAGTGGAGGTATCTCTGTAAGTCCTTGTTTTTATTAACTAAAACTAACGCCTTTTATAAACCACTAACCGCCCTTCTAAGGCGTGGGTCAAAGGTTCGAATCCTTTAGGGCGTGCCATTTATTTCTTTTAAATTCAATCAATTATATATTATACAATGAGATTTAATCGTAGTGTATTTTGAGAGTATCGGTGAAAAATAAACCGCCTCTAAGGCGGTTATCTTAATACACTAGAAGAACAAAGTTTGCTCTTTTCATTAGCTTTATATTATTCTCTTAATTTTTCAATTTCTTTGGTAAATTCTTCAATATCGCTAAAGCTTAAATAAATAGAGGCGAAGCGGATATATGCAACTTTGTCTAATTGTTTCAGTGCATTCATTGCTAAATTACCAATATGTCGGCTTGGTACTTCTCGCTCTCCCATTGCTTGTAATTGAATAATAATCTGGCTAATCGCCTTTTCTACATCATCAGCACTCACAGGGCGTTTATCTAAGGCTCGTCTTAAGCCAGTTCTGAGTTTTTCTGCATCAAATGGCTCTCGGCTACCATTATTTTTAATAACATATGGCACAACTAATTCTGCAGATTCAAAGGTTGTAAAACGTTCTTTACAACTGACACATTCTCGACGACGGCGAATTTGATAGCCATTTGCTGCCAAACGAGAGTCCACAACCTTTGTTTCTTCTGTTGAACAAAATGGGCAACGCATTATTTTTCCCCTTTAGTGCTATTTAAAAAATCTTTTAGTAGATCTTCTGGCGGTGGTGGCATTTGTAAGTAATAACCTTGTTCTTCTAATAACTGTATGACTTCTTCGTTTTTGGCTCGTAGAAGGGATTTATCTCCCGTTAAATTGAAAAACATTGAGAATTCTGGTTTGCCAAACATTTGAAGTAGCGATTCAGGCACTCTGTCAAACTGATCTCGTTTAGGTACGTAAAGATACATTCCTTCTTTTTTCTTACTGCGATAAATTGCACATAACTTTGTTTGATTAGTACTCATCGTCATAACTCCCACCACTGTAGTTATCAAATCTTGAATATTGCCCTTGGAAGGTTAAACGAACTCGTCCAATCGGGCCATTACGTTGCTTACCAATAATAATTTCAGCAATGCCTTTAAGTTCTGAATTATCGTTATAAACTTCATCACGATAAATAAACATAATTAAATCTGCATCTTGCTCAATAGAGCCTGATTCACGTAAATCTGAGTTTACCGGACGTTTATCTGCACGTTGTTCCAAACTACGATTAAGCTGCGAAAGGGCGACAACAGGAACTTCCAATTCTTTTGCAAGAGCTTTTAATGAGCGTGAAATTTCCGCAATTTCTAAGGTTCTATTATCTGCAAATCCTGGTGCTCGCATTAATTGTAAATAATCCACCATAATCAAACTTAAGCCGCCATTTTCACGGTAAACACGTCTAGCTCGAGAGCGTAATTCTGTTGGTGTTAAACCAGAGCTGTCATCAATGTAGATATTATTTCTCTCTTGCAAAATTGCCATTGTAGTAGAAATTTTAGCCATATCTTCATCGTCTGATAAGTTACCAGTACGGATCTTGGTTTGATCTACACGAGAAAGTGAGGCTAGCATACGCATCATAATTTGGTCTGCGGGCATCTCTAAACTAAAAATCAGCACTGGTTTTGCCGGTGTTTTACTTGGATTGCCATTCTCATCTAAAACATTTGGATCAATATCATCCACAAGTGAAGCATTTTCACATAAATTCATCGCAAAGGTTGTTTTCCCCATTGATGGACGTGCTGCAACAATAATTAAATCGGAAGGCTGTAGCCCAGCCGTTTTTTTATTGAGATCGGTAAAGCCTGTTGAAACACCTGTTACACCACCGTTATGGCGATTTTTGGATAAGGTATCAATACGAGCAAGAGTTTTAAATAGAATATCATCAATTCTTTGTGGGCCTTCATTTGCATTATTTCGTTTTTCTGCAATTTCAAAAACAATACGCTCAGCTTCATCTAATACTTCTTTCGAATTCCGCCCTTTTGTTTTATAGCCCATTTCAGCAATTTGGTTGCCCGCACTAATCACGCTACGTAAATCAGAACGATCTCTTACAATATCAGCATAAGCTAAAATATTGGCGGCACTCGGCGTATTTTGTGAAAGTTCAGCAAGATATGCAAAACCGCCAACATCTTGCAAAATGCCTTTATCTTTTAATGCTTGGTCTAAGGTAATAATATCAATAGGAATATTATTGCGTACCAATTCCGCCATCTGCTCAAAAATAGTACGATGTGCATAATTATAAAAATCGTGAGATTGAAGTCGCTCGGCTACGTTATCCCAGTGATCATTACTTAGCATAATGCCACCAAGCACAGCCTGTTCTGCCTCAATAGAGTGAGGAGAAATACTAATTTGCTCTATTTGTTTATCTTTTGTTTTTTCTTGAGTAGATGAATTAAATTCTGCCATACATTCCTCATCTAATGAGTGCATATTTATTAGCGATATAGTTTATCGGAATTTTGTTTAAATTGAAATTTGCATTTTTTAAACAAAATCTAAACCTGTTTGTATTTTCTGCTTTACATCGCTTTAATTTCGGTTAAAATCTTTGAGAATTATTTGCAATACTAAATGGGAGTATTTAATGTTTAAAAAAGTTTTATTCACATTAACTGCAGTAGCAACTTTAACATCTTCGGCATTTGCAAAAGATGTAACCATTCCAACTGCTCGTGGTGATGTAACCCTTTCAGATAATCCTGCTAAAATTGCAGTGTTTGATACCGGTAGTCTTGATACTTTACAAGCATTAGGTGTAACTGTTGATGGTGTACCAGAATTAAAAACCTTGCCTTATCTAAAACCAACGGTTGATAAAGCAGCTGCAAATGTTGGTACATTATTTGAACCTAATTTAGAAGCATTAAATGCACTAAAACCTGAGTTAATTATTGTTGGTACTCGTTCAGCTAAGAAATTTAATGATGTGAGTAGTATTGCAAAAACGATTGATATGACAGATAACGGTGATAAGCTAATTGACAGTGCTATTCAACGTATTGATTCATTTGGTAAACTATTCAATAAAGAAGCAGAAGCTGACAAGCTAAAAGCGGAAATCAATACCTTATATGAAGAAACAAAAGCAGCCGTAAAAGACAAAGGTAATGGTTTAATTATTCTGGTTAATGGCGGTAAAATTTCTGCATTTGGCTCAGGTTATCGTTTAAGTTGGATCCACGAAGGTTTAGGTATTCCAATGGCAGATGCTAGTATTAAAACTGCAGGTCACGGGCAACCGGTTTCATTTGAATTTATCCAAAAACTAAATCCTGATTGGTTGTTTGTATTAGATAGAATTGCTGCTATCGGTGAAGAAGGTAAAACAGCTCAGCAAGTATTAGACAATGAGCTAGTCCGTCAAACTAAAGCTTGGAAAAATGGAAATGTAATTTATCTAAGCAGTGCTTCTTACCTCGCACCAGGTGGTTATGAGCAAATTAAAATGGATTTAAGTGCAATCAAAGCTGCATTTGAAAAAAATAATTAATTTTAATTAGCGGTCGAATTTTACTCATTTTTTGCAAAGTATTTTGTAATTTTTAAGGTAAATTCAACCGCTTGTCACTTTTATATTTTATGTTTTCTTTTTTTAGAGTTAATTTTTTCATATTATTACTTCTCATTCCAATCAGTGCTAGTGTGGGTGTAGCCGATTTCCATTGGAGTGAGATTTTTAGTTCTTCAGAGCAGCTTCAATTACTTCTTATTAGCCGCCTGCCAAGAACTATTGCTGTTTTATTAGTAGGTGCAACTCTTGCGATTGCAGGAATGGTTCTGCAAATCGTGCTAAAAAATCGCTTTATTGAGCCAAGTATGATTGGTGCAAGTCAAAGTGCTGCTCTTGGTATTCTATTTGCTAGCCTACTCTTTCCTGCTTCTGCTTTAATTTTAAAGATGTCTATTGCAACAGTCAGTGCCTTAATTGGAATGGGGGTATTTATGTTGCTTATTCGTCATTTACCGCCTCATCAACAGTTAATGCTACCTTTAGTTGGTATTGTATTTGGTAATATTATTGAAGCTGTTACTACTTTTATTGCTTATGAAACCGATAGTCTGCAAGTGCTTGCCATTTGGTTTTCTGGAGATTTTTCGGGTATTTTGGCCGGTCGCTATGAATTGCTTTGGATCACGGTAATTTTAGGCATCGTTGTTTATATTATAGCAGATCAGCTTACTATTGCAGGGCTTGGAGAGAATATTTGTACTAGCTTAGGTATTAATTATAAACTGATGACTTGGCTTGCTCTTATTCTTGTCGCTATGATTACCGCTATTGTCGTAGTAACCGTTGGGCAGATTCCTTTTATTGGCTTAGTTGTGCCGAATATTGTCTCTCAAATTGCAGGAGATAGATTACGCAAAAACTTGCCAACCGTTGTTGTATTAGGTGCGAATCTTGTGCTGGTTTGTGATATTTTAGGCCGTATTATTAATAATCCATATGAGGTACCAATATCCACTATTTTTGGTATTGTCGGAACAATTATTTTCCTCTATTTATTACTAAAAGGAAAACGTGTTAAGGGGAAAAGTCGTGGTTAAATCTCGTTTACTCTTGTTAATATCATTGCTACTTGCGACAAGTCTATTTTTTATGACTTATAACGCTAATGGTAATTGGGATTTTATCATTCCTTTCCGTGGTAAAAAGCTAATTTTATTATTAACGGTCGCTTATACAATCGGCGTTTCTACACTTTTATTCCAGACACTAACACATAACCCGATTTTAACGCCGAGTATCCTAGGTTTTGATTCACTATATTTATTAATGCAAACCACCTTAGTCTTTTTCTTTGGTGGTTTAGGTTTTACTCAGCTTGATCCTAGTAAGAAGTTTTTCTTTGAAACATTATTAATGCTAGGTGCTTCTATATTGCTATTTAGCTCCTTAGCAAAAAATCGCTCTGATTTGACTCGTATGATTTTAATTGGGGTTATTTTTGGTGTGTTATTTAGAAGTTTAAATAATTTATTACAAAGAATGATTGATCCAACAGAATTTGCTGTTGCACAAGGTTCATCTTTTGCATCTTTTAACTTAACAAATCCAGTTCTATTATGGATTGGTAGCATTATCGCTATTTTATCTGCGGTTTGGATTTGGTTGCAACGACATAAGTTAGATATTTTATTACTTGGGCAAAATCCCGCTATTGGACTCGGCTTAGACTATACTAAATTCTGTTGCCAGTTACTTGTTTGCTGTGCATTGTTAGTATCCGTCTCAACTGCGTTAGTCGGCCCTATTCTATTCTTAGGTTTGCTTGTTTGTGCCATTGTTAATGCCATTAGCCCTGTAGTACAACATAGTGTGCGTATTCCAATGGTCTTTTTCATTTCTGCAATTACCTTAATTCTAGGGCAAGCGATTTTTGAACAAGTATTGAAGCAGCAAGGTGTATTAAGCGTCGTAATTGAATTTGTAGGCGGTATAGTATTTATCTACCTAATGCTAAAAAGAAAAAATAAGGAATAAATAGTGATAACAGTAAAAGATCTTCAATATAAAATCGACAATACAACGATTTTAAAGAATATTAATTTAACTATTCCAAACGGCGGTATCACAGCCTTAGTTGGAGCTAATGGAGCTGGTAAATCAACATTGCTCTCACTCATTGCTCGCCTAAAAGAAATTCAACAAGGCGAAATACATTTAAACGACTATAATATTGCACATACTCCATCTCGAACTATCGCACAAGAATTGGCTATTTTAACGCAAGATAATGTTATCCATAGCCGAATTACTGTTCGTGATTTATTAATGTTCGGACGCTACCCTCACCATCAGGGGAAAATTACATTAAAAGATGAAAATATTGTAGATGAAGCCTTAGAATTTTTTGATCTTGACCATTTCGCCCAACGTTTTTTAAGTGAACTATCAGGAGGGCAACGACAAAGAGCATTAATTGCAATGACTTTTTGCCAACAAACTGGACACGTATTGTTAGATGAGCCATTAAATAATTTAGATATGTTTCACGCTCGAGAGTTAATGCGATTATTACGTAAATTAACAGATGAAAGAGCTTTAACAACAATTATGGTAGTTCACGACATTAATATGGCTGCCGCTTATGCAGATACGATTGTCGCAATGAAAAATGGTGAAATTCAAATGATTGGCTCACCAAAAGAAATTATTACTACCGAAAATTTAAAATCCGTATTTAATTTAGATGCTGAAGTCCTAAATTGCCAAGGGAAACCATTGGTTATTCACCATATTTAATGGTTTATAAGCTAAAGAATCTCCATCGTTGTACTATGGTATTGATATTTCTGTAAATTTCTGCCTAAATCTGACCGCTTGTTTAAAAAACATCGTTAATTTCGTGATCTTTACTAGTACATAAAGTAAAATATGAGAGATTTCGTTTAATGGAATCTTTGTACATTTTATAACACTTTGGAGATATTCTATGGCACTGAATAACATTTTAGGTTTATTCGCTCAATCGCCACTAAAACCATTGCAAAAACACTCAAATAAAGTGACTGAATGCAGTGAGTTACTAGAACCTTTTTTTGAAGCCACTTTTGAAAATAATTGGGAAAAGGCTGCTGATGTTCGAGGAAAAATTGTTGATTTAGAACGTCGAGCAGACTCCCTTAAGCGTGAAATTCGCTTAAAACTTCCTCGTGGTTTATTTATGCCTGTTGAAAGAACAGATTTATTAGAGTTAGTTACTCAATTAGATAAATTAGCTAACTACTCTAGAGATATTTCTGGTCGCATTATTGGGCGTAAATTAGTCATTCCTGCTGAAATGCAACCTCTGTTTAAAAAATTTCTTTCTCGTAGTATTGATGCTTGTCGCCAAGTTCGCAAAGTCTTAAATGAAATGGACGAATTACTAGAAACTGGCTTTAGAGGTCGTGAGCTTGATTTCGTAAATAAAATGATTCTCGAACTTGATCAAATTGAAGATGATACCGATCAGTATCAAATTACCTTACGTCATACATTATTAGAATTAGAGAAAACATTAAATCCGATTGATGTGATGTTCTTATATAAATGTATTGAACGTATTAGTATTTTGGCTGACCAAGCACAACGTATCGGCTCCCGTATTGAATTAATGCTAGCAAAATCATAGGAGAATTTTTGATGGAACTACTTAATCAATATGGCTCGGTTTTAGTTATTTTTACTGCTATTGTAGGTTTTATGATGGCATTTGGCATTGGGGCAAATGATGTTTCTAATGCAATGGGGACCTCTGTTGGTTCAGGCACTATTACCGTAAAACAAGCTATCATTATTGCAATGATCTTTGAAGTTGCCGGTGCTTACCTTGCTGGTGGTGAGGTAGCTGACACCATTAAAAGTGGTATTATTGACCCTTCTGAGTTTGCGAATCACCCTGATGTACTTGTTCTTGGTATGATGTCGTCTCTGTGTGCAGCAGGCTTTTGGCTTATTATTGCAACTAAAATGGGTTGGCCTGTTTCAGCGACACACACTATTATCGGTGCTGTAATCGGTTTTGCATTGGTCACTATTGGCTCAGAAGCAATTCAATGGGGAGCATTAGGCGGAATTGTCGGAAGTTGGTTTGTTACCCCTATTCTATCTGGTGTTGTGGCTTATTTAATCTTTATTAACTCACAAAAACTGATTTTTAACCGCTCTCAACCCTTCAAACAAGCTAAAAAATATGGCCCGATGTATATGGCAATTACAATTTTTATCCTTGTTATTGTTACCGTTTCAAAAGGCTTAAAACACGTTGGCTTACATTTAAATACACTACAAACATTAGTTGTTTCTCTTGCATTTGCATTAATTGCATTTATCTTTGGTTACTTCTATTTCCGCAGCAAACGCTTCACAATGAAAGTTCGCTCTGAAGGTAAAGGATTTATTGGTGTTGAAAAAATCTTTAGTAACTTAATGTTATTAACTGCTTGTGCAATGGCTTTTGCCCACGGTTCAAACGATGTTGCTAATGCTATCGGTCCTTTAGCTGCAGTTGAATCCATTGTTCGCAGTGGCGGTATTATTGAAGGCAAAACAATGATGGCTCCTTGGATCTTACCATTAGGTGCCTTAGGTATGATGTTTGGTTTAGCTATTATGGGGAAATCGGTAATGGCAACAGTCGGGACTGGTATTACCGAACTTACCCCTAGCCGTGGTTTTGCTGCTCAATTTGCTTGTGCTGTTACCGTTGTTATTGCATCAGGAACTGGCTTACCAATCTCAACAACACAAACATTAGTTGGTGCGGTCTTAGGTGTTGGCTTTGCTCGTGGTATTGCGGCACTTAATTTAGGAGTAATTCGTAATATTATTGTCTCTTGGGTAATTACGTTACCTGCTGGAGCAATGTTATCAATTATTATATATTTTATTCTAAGTGCTCTCTTTCATTAATCTTATGTAGAAAGAATGTAAAACTGCATTCTTTCTTTTAAAAAGGAATATTTATAATGCGAAAATTATCATCTGTAATTCTTTCTTGTGTGTTACTCGGCATATCTACTCCACTTATTGCAGCAGATACCTACATTACCGAAAATTTAAATACATATATGCGTAAAGGAGCAGGTGATCAATACCGTATTTCTGGAGCTATACAAGCAGGTGAAAAGGTTACCGTTTTAGAAAAAAGGGAACGTTATAGTCTTATTAGAGATAGTCGTAATCGTGAAGGTTGGGTATTAAATTCTGAATTAAGTGATACGGCAAGCCCTAAAGAGTTGATTCCACAGTTAAAACAACAAGTGCAAGACTTAACAAATCGTTTAAGTAAAGTTGATGCTGAGTGGCAACAACGTACTGCAGAAATGCAACGCAGAACACAAGACTCTGTGCAAAAAAGCAGTGATTTAGTGGCTGAAAATGCTCAGCTAAAACGTGAATTGGAGATTCTAAAAAATAAAAACCGTGATTTAGAAACAATGCACGATTCAGAAAAACGTGAAATTGTCATTCAATGGTTTATTTATGGTGGTGCTGTGCTTGGTGTAGGTCTATTACTTGGATTAATTATACCATTCTTAATTCCTCGTCGCCGACGTAACAACGGTGGCTGGGCATAAAGATTAAAGGCTTCAATTTCAAATTGAAGCCTTATTTTTTTATCTAATTGATAATTTCTCTAACTCAGTAAAATACGTTGGGAATGTCTTTGCCGTGCAATTTGGATCTAATATCGTCACAGGTGTATCTGATAATGCCACTAAAGAGAAGCACATTGCCACACGGTGATCGTTATAGGTTTCAATTTCTGCGTGCTGGAATTTATCTAACGCTAACGGCTGAATGCGAATAAAATCTTCGCCCTCTTCCACTTCAGCTCCTACTTTTCGCAATTCTGTTGCCATTGCCGTTAAACGATCCGTTTCTTTCACTCGCCAGTTATAGATATTGCGAATAACGGTTTCGCCTTCAGCAAACAGAGCTGTTGTTGCAATCGTCATTGCAGCATCCGGAATATGATTCATATCCATATCAATGCCTTTTAACTGAGATTGCTCTGCTTGGATAAAATCTTCTCCCCAAGTAATTTTAGCCCCCATCGCTTCTAATACATCAGCAAACAAGCGGTCACCTTGAATTGAATTTTTACCAATGCCCGTTACTTTTACTTTTCCTTTAATTGCCCCCGCGGCTAAGAAATAGCTTGCAGATGAAGCATCACCTTCTACTAAGTATGTATTTGGCGAAATGTAGCTTTGGTTGCCTTTCACGAAGAAAGTTTGATAATTTTGATTTTCTACCTCAACACCGAAATCTTTCATCATCGCCAGCGTAATATCAATATAAGGCTTCGAAACTAGCTCCCCAATAATTTCAATTTCCATATCGCCATCTGCTAATGGAGCAGACATCAATAATGCCGTTAAAAACTGGCTAGAGATAGAACCATCAATCTGAACCTTTCCACCTTTAAGCCCGCTATTACTAATTGCAAGTGGCGGATAGCCTTCATTCTCTAAATATTGAACCTCTGCTCCAACTTGGCGTAAAGCATCCACTAAATGCTTAATAGGCCGCTCTTTCATACGAGGCTCGCCGGTTAAAAGCACTTGAGCGTTATCAGAACCTTTCAAACAAAGCGCCGCTGCAAGTGGACGCATTGCCGTACCTGCATTGCCTAAAAATAACGATAAACCATTTTTAGCTTGAAAAGCACCACCAATGCCTTCCACAGTACAAACCGTTTTATCTTCTGATAATGTATATTGCACCCCTAATGCCTTTAACGCATTAAGCATATGGCGAATATCATCACTATCTAATAAATTGGTTACTCGTGTTGTCCCTTTTGCTAGGGCTGCTAATAATAAAGCACGGTTTGAAAGACTTTTTGAACCGGGTAAATTGATCTCGCCTTCAACACGAGCAATCGGATTAAGAACTAATTTTTCCATTTTATATAACTATCCTAAAACTTTTAATAAGGCACCAAAGAAACGATCGTTTTCGGCAGGTAAACCGATACTAATACGTAAATGATTCGGCATTCCATAGCCTGCGATAGGGCGAACAATAACCCCTTCACGTAATAAAGCATCATAAATTGCAGCCGCTGGACGTTTAAAATTAATCGTAATAAAGTTACCTTTAGATGGAATATACTCCAAACCATTTGCTTGGCAGAATGCCTCGTAACGAGCCATTTCCAAGCGGTTATTTTTTGCCACTTTTTTGACAAATTCATCATCATTCATAACCGCAATAGCTGAAGCTAATGCCAAACTATTACAGTTAAAAGGTTGGCGAACACGGTTTAGTAAATCTGCAATCTCAGCATTAGATACCGCATAACCAATACGAAGCCCTGCTAAACCATAGGCTTTAGAAAGTGAACGAGAAACGATTAGATTTGGATATTTATTTGATAAACCAAATGAATCTACTCTCTCCTCTTTAGCGGTAAATTCAGTATAAGCTTCATCTAATACGACAAGAATATGGCTTGGTACTTTTGCTAAAAATGCATCAATTTCAGCTTCTGTTAAAAAATTACCGGTTGGGTTATTCGGATTCGCAATAAAAATAAGTTTTGTTTTTTCGTTAATAGCCGCTAAAAATGCCTCTAAATCGTGTCCCCAGTTTTTAGCAGGAATTTCACGGGCAACTGCATTAATCGCCTTGGTGACAAGCGGATAAACAATAAACGCATATTGAGAATAAATAATTTCATCTTTATCACTTGCGAAAGTGTGAGCAAAAAGTTCTAACAAATCGTTTGAGCCATTACCCAAAGTAATTTGATTTGCATTCAAACCAAATTTTTTAGAAATAGCCACTTTTAGCTCAAAACCGTTTGCATCAGGATAACGGGTTAAATCATCTAATTGGTTCATAATCGCTTGTTTAGCACTTTCTGGAAAATCAAACGGATTTTCATTTGAGGCTAATTTGATAATATTACTGATGCCTAATTCTCGTTCTAATTCTTCAATAGGCTTGCCTGCTTGATAAGGTGCTAACGATTTTACACCTTCATTTGCGATGTTAAGAAATTGCATAATATCCTCTTATTCATTCTTATAAAGATAGTAAATGGATTGTAGTAGAGAATAGTAAATTTAGCTAGTAAAAAATATGTTACAACTGGAAAGAAAACGATACATTTTGTAAAAATGTAATAGAAATAGACCGCTTGCTATAAATTCAGATACTAAAAAAACCGAGAGCATCATACTCTCGGTTTAATTTAATTAGTGATCAGCTTTCGTATCAGCTAATGAATCACCTACATTATTATCTTTATTTGGTTTATCTTCTAAAGTTGATGTCGTATCTGCCGCTTGCTCACCACTAGGTGGAACAGCATTGTCATCATCTTTAGTTGGGGTATCACTCCAACCTGAAGGTTCTCCAACTGGGCGACGAGCCATTAAATCATCAATCTGCTTGCTATCTAATGTTTCGTATTTTAATAGAGCATCTTTCATTGCATGTAAGATGTCCATATTTTCTTCCAATGTCTGTTTCGCACGTTGATAGTTGCGGTCAATGATTTTACGCATTTCCACATCAATTAATTTTTGTGACTCTTCAGACACCCCCTTAATTGCACCCATTCCATCTTCATTTTGATAGAAAATTGGCCCAAGTTCTTGAGAGAAGCCCCATTGAGTTACCATTGCTCGAGCAATTTGTGTTGCTCGATGAATATCAGATGATGCCCCTGTAGTAATCTTATCTTCACCGAAAATTAAACCTTCTGCGATACGTCCTGCAAATAGTGTTGAAAGCTGGCTTTCTAATTTTGTGAAGGTTTCACTTACACGGTCCCCCTCTGGTAAGAATTGTGCAAAACCTAATGCTTGCCCACGAGGTACAATAGTTACTTTATTAAGAGGATCGTGCTCAGGCATTAAATAACCAACAATTACGTGACCAGCTTCGTGATAAGCCGTATTGATGATCTCTTTTTCTGTCATCGTATTTGAGCGACGCTCTGGCCCCATATTAATTTTGTCACGAGCTTCTTCAAAATCTTCCATCGTGACTACACGTTTATTTTTACGTGCTGCAAATAAAGCGGCTTCATTTACTAGGTTCGCTAATTGAGCACCCGAGTAACCAGGTGTTCCACGTGCAATTTGCATTGGATCCACACCGTCTGCAAGCGGTACTTTTTTCAAGTGAACTTTCAAAATTTGCTCACGGCCTTTTACATTTGGTAAATCAACCGTTACCTGACGGTCAAAACGACCAGGACGTGTTAATGCATCATCAAGTACATCTGCACGGTTTGTTGCTGCAATAATAATGACACCTTCAGAACCTTCAAAACCGTCCATTTCAACAAGCATTTGGTTTAAGGTTTGTTCACGCTCATCGTGCCCACCACTGAAACCTGCACCACCACGTTTACGACCAACCGCATCAATTTCATCAATGAAGATGATACAAGGTGCATTTTTCTTTGCTTGTTCAAATAAATCACGTACACGAGAAGCCCCTACACCGACAAACATCTCAACGAAGTCTGAACCAGCCATTGTAAAGAAAGGAACTTTTGCTTCGCCCGCAATTGCTTTTGCCAATAATGTTTTACCTGTACCAGGAGGGCCAACCATTAAAATCCCTTTTGGAATTCGACCACCTAATTTTTGGAACTTAGAAGGATCACGTAAGAATTCTACTACTTCGCCAACTTCTTCTTTGGCTTCATCGCAACCTGCAACATCGCTAAAGCGAGTTTTGACTTCTTCGGCTGTCAGCATTTTGGCTTTACTTTTACCAAAGCCCATTGCACCACGACCGCCACCGCCTTGCATTTGTCGCATATAAAAGACATAAAAGCCAATTAAAAGCAACATCGGGAACCACGAAATCAAGATTTGTGAAAGCAATCCACGACGCTCAACGGGTTGCCCCGTTACAACTGCATTCGTTTTTGCCAAATCAGCCATTAAGTATTGATCATACATTGGCATTACAGTTTTATAGGTTGCTCCATCATTTTTGGTAACAGAGATCGTATCTTCATTTTGTCTAAAATCTACACCTTTTAAACGATTTTCTTTAACATCATTTAAAAATGTAGAATATGGAACAGTATTTGAAGCACTGCCAAAATTTGAATTGAAGCCTTCATAAGCAGCCATCATTACAATAGCAACTACAACCCAAAGTAAAATATTTTTAACCATATCGTTCAAGGTTAATCCCCTATTTTTTAATAAAACTATTCAAGGTTACTATAAAAGCGGTTAAATTTCTTGAGTTTTTTGCAATTTTTTAACAAAAAACAACCGCTTGTTTTATTTCTAGCCCTTATAACCTGTTGCGACTATATAAACTTCTCTTGAGCGATCTCGTGATGCCTCTGGTTTTCTCACCTTAACTACACTAAACATTGAACGTATTTCTCGTAGGTATTCGTCAAAGCCTTCGCCTTGGAATACTTTGACAACAAAGCTACCCTTTGGTGCCAGAACTTGACGACACATATCCAATGCTAATTCAACTAAATACATTGCTCGTGGAATATCTACAGAGGGCATTCCGCTAAAATTTGGAGCCATATCAGACATTACCACATCAACCATTTCATCGCCTACACGCTCAAGTAAGGCATTTAGAACACTTTCCTCACGGAAATCCCCTTGCAAAAAATCAACCCCTGCAATCGGATTCATATCCAAAATATCACAAGCAATTACTCTCCCTTTACTACCAATTTGCGTAACCACATACTGAGACCAACCACCAGGGGCAGCACCTAAATCTACTACGGTCATTCCTGGTTTAAACAATTTGTCTGTTTTCTGGATTTCATCTAACTTAAAATATGCACGAGAACGTAATTTTTGTTTATGTGCTTTTTGAACGAATTGATCTTTAAAATGTTCTGCAAGCCAGCGTGAAGAGCTTGCACTACGTTTTCTACCCATTTTTTTCTCTAATTTTTATACTTAAAATCAATGGATTATAATAAGGCTTAAATTTTTGAATTCAAGAGTTAATACCACTAGAAACAAGAATTTTAGCAAAATTAACACTTTATAAATTAATTTTTAAATCACCATACTGTGTTTTAATCCAAAACATTACCTCTTTAAGTACACCTTTTTGAAGGGCAGACATTAGTATTTCCATATATGGATAATCAATTATATTGTCCTTGATAGGCAATAGTAATTTATCTGATTGGATTTTTTTACTACTAATGCTGTTTCCCCAAGAATATTTATGTCCAAGCCCTTTTTCTAAACAAGTTTTCATAAAAAGCTGGATCAATTTAGTTGCTATTTCTTTATTTTTTAAATGTAAACATAAGTTATGGCTATCATTTGAAAAGAAATCTTGAGCTTGGTAAGTCACAACAAATGTTTTTCCCCCTATAAAAATGCAGTTACCTTTATCTAAAAATCGCTGATCGTAAGAAATATATGTTGATACTGCGTTATTTTCTTTACTTGCCGATAAATAAGGGGTATTCCCACTATCTGAAATTATATCTCTAGATAAAATATTAAATGTATTTTTTACATTAAAAATATCTACCACATCAAACCATTCAAATGACACTTTTCCTTGTTCTAATTGTTCAATAGCTGTCCTTTCTTTTTCACTTAATTTGGTATCTATTAAACCTTTTAATTGTAAATATTCATATAAATTAACAATGGGTTCTACTTGCAAGGCCATTATAAAATCATTCATAAATTGGTATGCATTTTGCCCATTATTGTACTGAGGAATATAAATATCTAACCCCTTTAGGCTCTCAAGCGTGGGATAATGAGCATAACCACCTGTAAATTGTTTAAGGCTACTATTTACGACTGCAATAAAAAATAATTTAGTTTCAATAATTTCATTATACATACAACACTCTTTGAGAAGCTGTTATATTATGATTATTCATCAGCACATTTAGCTTCTTAGCATATGATTGTAATTTTTCTCGGCTATCAATCAAAATTTGATGTTTTTCAGCCTCAGTTAAACGTGCTTCATTTAAAAATTCATCAAATGCTTTACTACTCCCTAAAAAGTCAAAGGTAGTATGTGGCATTTTCTTAAATGCATTATCATTGCTACCTAAACATAATAGATTTGAAGCTGTACATTTTCTTGGTTATCACCTGCCACCCCGACCGCAATAACATCTTGGTATTTCCCAGATGCTAGCATTTCACGAGTATAGTAAAGGACCCCATTTACTGCATAATTTGAGATTGATTTTTCATCGAATTTAATTTCATTTTTGGTTTGATTAATAAGCTTTTTAAGATTAAGTTTATTTTCAATAATGACGGGAACACTATATTTTTCACAGTGAAAATCGGGTTTGCCAAAATTAGTTTTCTTTTGGGTTTTAGATGCACTAGTCAATGCCATTTTCATATAATTTGACATTGCACTTTCTGTATTGAAATCTTTGAGTTTACATAAGCCTAATTGCTCAAGTGATTTTTGGACAAAATCATTTACATCATTTTCTAATTTCCAAGCTAACATTTACACATCCTCTTTAAAAGTGAAATGTTCAAGGCAATAACAAGCGGTAAGAAAATTAGAAAAATTTGCAAAAAATGCTTGCAATTTTAGCTTAGGCAAGGCAAGGCAAGGCAGCATTGTATTCTCCAAAAATAATGTCAAGTAAAATATAAATGATATAAAAAAGGCAGGAAAATATCCTGCCTTTTGAAAACGAAAATAAAATTAACGTTTTGAATATTGTGGACGACGACGTGCTTTGTGTAAACCCACTTTTTTACGTTCAACGCGACGTGCATCACGTGTAACGAAGCCTGCAGCACGTAATGCTGGGCGTAGAGTTTCATCGTATTCCATTAATGCACGTGTGATACCGTGACGGATCGCACCTGCTTGACCAGAAATACCACCACCAGTTACAGTGATGTATAAGTCTAATTTATCTGTTAACTCAACTAATTCTAATGGCTGGCGTACGATCATACGTGAAGTTTCACGACCGAAGTAAACGTCTAAAGAACGTTGGTTGATGGTAATGTTACCACTGCCCGGTTTGATAAATACACGAGCTGAAGAGCTTTTGCGGCGACCTGTGCCGTAGTTTTGATTTGCTGCTGTCATTTTTCTGCTCCGTGATTAGATGTCTAAAACTTGTGGTTGTTGTGCAGCGTGGTTATGCTCGTTACCTGCGTAAACTTTTAATTTACGGAACATATCACGACCTAAAGGACCTTTAGGTAACATACCTTTTACTGCGATCTCGATCACTGCTTCTGGACGACGTGCAATCATTTCTTTGAAGGTTGCATCTTTGATACCACCTACATAGCCAGTGTGCCAGTAGTAGATTTTATCAGTTTCTTTTTTGCCAGTTACTGCTACTTTCTCTGCATTGATAACGATGATGTAATCACCTGTATCTACGTGCGGAGTATATTCAGCTTTATGTTTACCGCGTAAACGGCGTGCTAATTCAGTAGCTAAACGACCTAAAGTTTTACCTGTCGCATCTACTACATACCAGTCACGTTTAACTGTTTCTGGTTTTGCTACAAAAGTTTTCATTAATTAAATACCAAAATTTAAAGTTTATAACCCAATTCCAATTAAGGAATTACCTATATGACGGTAGAATCCGACCCCTTCGAGTCAATTCTGACCAAACTTACTTGGCGGGAAAATCCAAGCAAAACAGGGTGGCAGAATTATACAGATATTTCGTTCAAAAATCTAATATTTTTTGTACTTATTCGCAAAAATTGAATCTATATCACATTTTAATCATTTGGAGCTTTTCAAATAAAAAATGAAATGCTAAAAATAGTGATAAATTAATCCACATTAGCGAGGAGAGTATAATGGAACAATGGTCTATGGACATTTGGGCTGCTATTTGTGCGGCACTTATAATTGGAATTATAATTGGAAGCACTCTAGTTAGAGCATTTCATAGCGGAGTAAAAAAACAACACGAATTAGAGGCTGAATTAAAAGAGACTAAAACCCAAGTTGATGAGCAAAAACAAAAACTTGAACAACACTTTGAGCAATCAGCTCAATTACTTTCAACATTAGCCACTGATTATAAAAAGCTTTATGCTCATTTAGCACAAAGTTCTGAGCAGTTATTACCTGAAGCAACCAAAAATATTGAGCTTTTCCAGCAAGCTCAACTTTCGGTACAATCTGAAGAAAAAACAGAAGAAGATCAACCGAGAGACTATTCTGAAGGTTCTTCGGGATTACTAAAATCGTAAATATTTTCAAAAAAATGCCCGCTTGTTTTCAATGCAAGCGGGTATTTTTTATTCACTATCTAACTCCATCACTATAGTCTCTTTTAAAATTTGTTTCTCTTGTTCTGATAATGCTCTTCCTTCTAATGTGCTTACAACAAAGAAGTCTTCTACTCTTTCGCCAATAGTTGTAATTTTTGCATTAATTAAATTTAAATGGAGTCGATTAAAAATATAGCCTATTTGGGCTAATAAGCCTTCTCTATCAAGTGTAAATAATTCAAATGCGGTTTGTTGCTCTGATGAATTTTCTAAAAAACGTAATCTTGTCTTCCGTTTAAATGATGAATGCTTAATCGGTTTTTTTACAAATTTAACGGTTTTTTGTGTTGCTTCTAGCATTTTTATTAATGCTTGTTGAATTTGTTCACTGCGTTCTGTTGTCAGCTTAGTCCCATTAATTTCTGTGACAATAAAACTATCAAAAACAAACCCGTTTTCACTTGTTATAATTTGAGCATCGTGGATACTGATTTTTTTTCGACTTAGTACTTGTGCGATTTTAGCAAATAACTGAGCTTGATCTTGACAATAAATGAATATTTCCGTTCCACCTCGTGCATATTCGTTACTCACTAAAACCATTGGCTCTTTTTGTTTTTTTACGTATTTCAATGCGTGCCAAACTAATTGAGTTGGCTTATTGCGTAAAAAATAACTTTCTGGGCAAGGTTGCCAAAAATCATTTAGCACTTTTCTTTCTGGTGCTAACAGCACAAATTTCATTAGCTCCAATGCTTGTAAACGATGTTCCTGTGCCACCGATTTATAATCTAAACTTTCATTTAATTGTTGTAATGTGAATTGATAAAGCTGGGTAAATAGCGAGCGTTTCCAATCATTCCATAAACTTTCGCTAGTGGCACAAATATCTGCCACGGTTAAGCAAAGTAGTGCAGATAAAGCGGTCTGATTTTTTACTTTTTTTGCAAAAATACTCACAACCTCGGGGTCGTGAATATCTCGTCTTTGTGCGGTAATTGACATTGTTAAATGTTCTTCAACGAGATATACCATATAATCTATTTGAGGTGTTGCAAATTGGTGAAGCTGTGCAAATTCTCGCATATCTTCCGCCCCCACTTTTGCGTGATCGCCTTCTCTACCTTTAGCAATATCGTGAAAAAGAGCGGCAAAATAAAGCAGCTGTTTATCTTTTAACTGATTAAATAATGTATTACATAGCGGAAAAAAAGCATTCTTAGGGCTTTCAGTAAAATGTTCTAAATTCTGCATTACCCGAATAGTATGCTCATCTACCGTATAAATATGGAATAAATCAAATTGCATTAATCCTTCAATGCCTTGCCATTGTGGCAGATAAGCCTTTAAAAAACCTAATTGATGCATAGGAATGATTGCCCGATGAATTACTTTAGGCTGAGAAAATAGCTGTACAAACTTTTCTCGCATAATTGGCTGATAGCAAAGAGGCTCCGTTTGTTGTTTTAGGCATAACCGTAGATTACGCAGGGTGTCGGCATTTGCAACAAGGGTTGGATAATTTGTTAAATGGAAAAATAAGTCCAACATTGTGCTTGGATCATTTTTGAATATTTTAGGATCATTAATTACCAGCATTTGATTTTGCTGGTAAAAATGCTGATCAAGCGGTTGTTTTTCTGCTGTTTTTTGCAAATTAGCCAAAAAGGTTTGCTCAAAACTATTTAGTATTAATTGGCTAAGTTGTGAAATAGATTTTGTCGCTTGAAAATAATCTCGCATCATCATTTCAACGGCAGAGTTTCCTTCGCCTTGGTAACCTAAAATTTCACTTAGCTGTAATTGTCTGTCAAATCTTAGGCGGTTATCGTAACGTTTAAGCTGTAGATGAAGTGCAAAACGCATACGAAAAAGTACCGCTTGCGCAGCAATTAATTCATTATATTCTTCTGCATAAAGCAAATCTCGGTTTAATAATTCTAAAAATGAATGAACACCATAGTGTCGAAGCATAATCCAAGAAAGCAAATTAAGATCTCTTAATCCGCCCGGACTATGTTTTAAATCAGGTTCAAGGTTATAACTGGTATTATGATAACGAGCATAGCGTAAATTTTTTTCTTCTAATTTCGCCTTAAAGAATGATTCAATATGCCAAAAGTCAGGTTGGTAGAGTTTTTCTTTAAGGTTTAACCAAAGATCTCGATTGCCTAATAAAAAACGTCCTTCAAACATATTAGTAGCAACTGAAATTTCAGCTTTCCCTATTTCAATACACTCTTCAATCGTACGGATACTCGCACCTAATTGAAGTTTGCTATCCCAAAGTAAATTAAATAATGTATTTAATATTTCGAGCGTTTCGTCGTCTAATTGTGTTTTGACCAACACCAGAATATCTAGATCAGAAAGTGGGAACATCTCTCTTCGCCCATAGCCACCTACTGCTAATAAGGCAAGCTCTTCTCTTTGCGATAAACCAAATTCTTGCCACAATTTAGAGAGTAATTCATCATAAAATTGACTACGTTTAGCAATGAGTTCTAATACATTTTCTGTTTGAAAAGCGATATGTTCTTGCTTATTAAATTCAGCCAACCACTTTTGTAAAGTTTCACTATTTTTCATCATTCATTAACCACCAAAAATTTACAAAATAATAGGCTATTTATTTGAGCTTGCCTATATTTATTTTTTTATGACTCGCTATAATATAGGGCTTCAAATACTCTCTAATTTTCTTAAAAGGATAATTTATGACCTTTGCTTTAGCTGCCATTATTGGCGGTTTAATCATTTTAGTTTGGAGTGCAGATAAATTTGTAGATGGAGCAGCTTCAGCTGCTCGTCATTTTGGTATGGCACCACTATTAATCGGAATTATTGTTATTGGTTTTGGTACTTCCGCACCTGAAATGATTGTCTCGGCATCTTCGGCTTTAAGTGGCTCACCTGGTATTGCCTTGGGTAATGCCTATGGTTCAAATATCACTAATATTGCACTTATTTTAGGCCTTACTGCTATTATTAAACCATTAACAGTAACATCTGAAGTCTTAAAAAAAGAATTTCCAATTCTAATAGCGGTTACTTTACTTTCTGCATATTTACTCTACGATGCTGATGTTACTCGATTAGATGCTATCATTTTGCTTGCTGTATTTTTTATTTATATGGGTTGGACTATTACCATCGCAATGCGTAATAAAAATGATGCTTTAGCGGTTGATGTTGATGCAGAATTAAATTCTCACCCTCCAATGAGCTTAGCTAAATCATTAATGTGGCTAGGTATCGGCTTATTACTGTTAATGGCAAGTTCACAATTACTCGTTTGGGGAGCAATAGAAGTAGCAAAATTCTTTGGTGTAAGTGACTTAGTTATTGGCTTAACCATTGTTGCTATTGGTACCTCATTACCCGAATTAGCATCATCTATTGCCGCAGCTCGAAAAGGCGAAGTTGATTTAGCGTTGGGAAATATTATTGGTTCTAACTTATTTAATACATTAACTGTGGTAGGTATTGCCGGGGCTATTAAACCAATGAGCGTTGCACCTGAAGTTTTTTCTCGTGATATTATGATAATGTCAGGATTAACCCTTTTATTATTCCTATTTGGTATTAATATAAAACGAAGAATTGAGGGCGGGCGAATTAATCGCTTAGAAGGTCTTGTATTATTTTCTGCTTATATTGGTTATAACCTCTATTTATTTAAAACGGCTATTTAATAGCATCGAAAGAAAGCCCCAGACTTGCTGGGGCTTGTTTTTATGCGTTTTGTTGTTCAAAGGCTTGCATAAATTTGATTAATGCTTGTACACCTTCAATCGGCATTGCATTATAAATTGATGCTCGCATTCCACCTAAAACTTTATGTCCTTTTAAGGCTTGTAAGCCACAAGCGGTCGCTTCTGCAACAAATTTTGCATTTAACTCATCCTGCCCTGTAGTAAAAGTAACATTCATCAAAGAGCGATTTTCTTTTGCAACGGTATTGTGGTAGAACTTAGAACTATCTAAATAATCATATAATAAGGCTGCTTTTGCTAAGTTTCTCTCTTCTGTTGCTTTCACTCCACCTTCTGCTAATAGATGCTTAAAGACCAATGAACATAAATACCAAGCAAATGTTGGCGGAGTATTAATCATAGAATCTGCATCACGTTGAACAGCATAATTCCAAATAGAAGGTGTATCTTGGCGTGCATTTCCAAGCAAATCATCATGAATAATCACTATTGTAATACCTGCTGGGCCTAAATTTTTCTGGGCTCCTGCATAAATCATACCAAATTTACTAATATCAATTCCTCTAGAGAGAATATCAGAAGACATATCTGCAATTAATGGGGTATCGCCGACATTTGGAATATCAAAAATTTCAACACCGCTAATCGTTTCATTAGTGCAGTAATGAACATAATCGTACTGATCTGCAACATCGCTAAAATCTAAGCGATTCACTTTTAGTTGTGGCTCAGTATCTAAAATATTAATTTCATCAATTTCAATAAAATTACGAGCTTCTTTTATGGCAGTTGCAGACCAATGTCCTGAATTTAAATAAAGTGCTTTTCCTTTTTTACCCTTTAAATTCATTGGCACTGCAGCGAATTGTCCTCTTGCTCCGCCTTGTAAAAATAAAACGTGGTAATTCTCTGGTATATTATAAAGCTTACGTAAATCGGCTTCGGCTTGCGTAACCAATTCCATAAATAATTTACCACGATGGCTAACTTCCATTACGGACGTGCCTTGGTCTAGCCAATTTAGTAATTCTTTTTGTGCTTGTTCTAACACGGCTTTAGGCATCATTGCTGGGCCTGCACTAAAGTTATATACTTCTGTCATTTTTCACCTCTATGTATTAAAAATATTTGTTATATTCTCTTTTAGAATAATTCATCAAATTCAAAACGGTACATTAAGTCAACCGCTTGATTAATACTTGATACCCACTGTAAATAAAGTCTTGGAGTTAAGTTATAACGTAATGTTAATTCAGTTAAAGGTGCAAAAATACCGACACCATATTTCACTCTAAATCTTGGTGAAAGACTTGCACTAACCTCAACTTTTGTATTATCGCCAATACCTGCTGTACTTACACTAAGATCTTTTAATCCAAATGTACTACCAACATCTCCCACTAGCTTACTGCTTTTCGACAAGCTCATACTGAGTAAGGCTGCAGCAACCGCATTACTTGAGCCTGCGTCCCCACTCGTTTCAAGTGAACGTCCGGTTAAGATATAAGAAAGTGCTTCATTTTGCGACATTGCTGGATCAGAAAAAACCTTAACATTTGGATTATCGGCTAATCCTGTTACTCGAACCCCAGCGGTAATAGTCGAATCTTCCATTGCTTCTGGGTTTCTAATGGCTTCTATATCCAATGTGGGTTGTGATGGCGACCCTGCAAAACTTACATTACCTTTACGAATAAGGAGATCTTGCCCATATGCTGCAAAACGGCCATTTTCTAAATGTACCTGCCCATAAAGCCCTAAGCCTTGCCTACCTTGTCGTACAGAAAGTAACCCTTTTACATCACTATTTAAGCCATAAGCTTTTAGCTTCACATCATTACCGATATTAATTTTTATATCCGCATTAATGGCCATTCCACCTGACGTTTGAGCAGGAATATTTCGCTGATTAAAAGGCACTTTTGTCTTAGCTGAGCCGTCCATAATCACTTCATCACCACTCACACTTACCGCACTTTCGGGTAATTCTTCCACCTCGATTCTTGCCCAAGGTAAATCAATATTACCACTTAATGTTAATAGTGTTGGAGTTGCTATCACTTGAATATCTGGGCTAATAGCTACTTTAGCTATATTTGGCACATCCACTCTAAACCTATTTGCTTGTGCGTGAACTCTTGTTTTCCACGCATTGAGATCTCGCCAATCGGCATCACCCTCTAATTTCAGTTCACTTTGATTATTCGTTTGAACTCTGCCAGTTAAGGTTGAAGTTGCTCCGTGAAAATTCATTGCTAAATTACCACCAGTAATATCAAATGGCATTGTCACTGAGCGTACTTTTAAGTTAGTTAAATTTAAATTCCCATTCAATAAAGGCGATGTTACAGAACCACCAACCGTTAAACGTGCATTGATATTTCCATCAACAGAATCCCCTCTGTCTAATAAAGGACGAATTAGTCGTAATGTTAGCTGATCTATATGGATATTGCCTGATAAGGTTCTCGCATTATTTAGATCTCTCATTACCAAATCTGTGGAAAGCTTACCATTATTTTCAACCTTTAAATCAGATTTTAATGTTAAATTATTATCTGCCATTTTTAATTGAATTTTTAACGGCGAAACGGTTAATGGGAAGTTTCTACTTCCTTCCATTTTTTGTACAAATTTAAGCGAGTTAGAGGTCAATTCAACATTCACTTCCGGCTGTTTGTTTTTAAACCACGCCGCATCGCCTTTTGCATTCACAATCCCTGTAATTTGACTATCTTTGTCTAAATAGGGTTGTAAAACAGCTAAATTAAAGTTGCGAATATCAAAGGGAACTTTCCCCTCTTCGCCTGCATTAAATGCAGAAGGGAAGCACAAATTAATTTTAGGGTTATGCCAACAGTGTGCAGAAATATTTGCATTAATAGATTTATTATCATATTTCACATTTACTGCTTTATCTGTTTGGAATTTACCAAAGTCGGTAGATTGAATAGCAACCTGGCTTAATTGCCCTTCCCAAACTTCTTGCAAGCGGTTAAATTTTCCAGAAATTTGCAAATCTGCCCCAACCGGATTACCTTTTGAAGTCAGTTTTAAGGTATGGTTTTCCTCATTTCCCTTTGCAATTAAGGTTGCCGAATCAATTTTAATATCGTTATAAGAGAATTGACGAAGACCTAATTCAAGATCACCTTGAATACTTTTTTCAGTTGTAATAACACCTTTTGCCGTTAAATTCTGTAGTTTTAATTGATCGTAACTCACATTAGCTGCGGTTAAATCTAAATCAATGTTTGGTTCGACAACTTTACCTGATAATTTTACGTTACCATTAATATTGGCTTTTAAATTAGGTACAAGGCCTTGCAAATTTGGAGCCTTAATATCGGCATAAAAATCTGATTTTTCGCCTAAAATACCTTTTACATCAATTTTATTTTCGCCGTAAACAAGTGATAATGCAGGAACATTTAAAAGCTGTTGATTATTCGCCGTCAATTCTCCTTTTAGCTGGAGATTTTTTTGAAATAAAGAGCCGTTAATATCAATAGTTGAAACATCAGCTTTCCAATCTGTTCCCGATTCGCCTCGCCCCGCATAGCCTTTAGAATTTAACGTTCCTGAAAGGATTGCAGGCCAATCTGCCACTAATGATTTCGTATTGATATTATTTACTGTAAGCTGACTATCCCATTCAACCCCCTCTGTCCAATCAACAGATCCGCTTAGTGTTGCTTTACCTTCGAGAGTATTTAATTCTAGCTGTTGAAACTCAAAATGCGTTAGCTCGCCTTTTCCTTCTAAGTTTGCCGAGCTAGCAGGCACGCCCATTCCCTGAGCTTTAACTTTAATATTCGTATTGTACTGTAATAAATTACCCTTTAGCTGAATATCAATATTTTCTAGCTTTAATACCTCTTCATTTTTTTGAGGGGCAAACGGATAGCTCATTGACTCACTTTCTAATGAGAGATCAAACGGCATTTTAGGCTCCGCTAACTCAAATTGCCCCGATAAAGCGGCATTAATCGCCCCTTCCGTTTTTAGCGTTAGCATTGTTGTATTATATAATTCGCCAGAAAGCGTCGCCTTTGCGTGATCGAATGGCAACTTAACATTCGCATTTACGGCTTCATTGCCTTCTAATCGCCATTCTAGTGGATAATCATCTTTTAATAATAAGGAACCTGTAGCCGTTAAATCGCCTTGATCACTTTTAAGATCTAAATGTGTTACTTCCACTTTCTGTTCTTTTGCTTGAGCTTGAAATTGTAATGATTCAACATTTAAGAGCGAAATTGGCTCAATAAAATTACCCGCCTCATCTTTTGCTTTTTGCGAGAGGGCTACATTGGAAATATCAATTTTCTCAATAATAAGATCTAACGGTAAATTGATACGAGATTGTTTATCTAAGAATGGTTTTTCTAATTGAGCTTGAATTGCCGCCCAATCAACTTTATCATTTTCTTGTTGTGCTTGTGCTACATTTTTGCCTTGTAATTCCTGAAAACGCTCAGCCACTTTCTCACCAGTTTTTACTGCAGCTTCTTTTACAACTTTATCCGCAATATCTTGGGCATTAGTTGGTGTTAAAGTTTCTGATGTTGCATTTTCTTCTGAAAAATCGACCGCTTGAGCCTCTTCTTCTAATTTTAAAGCAAGTAGAAGATCTAATCCGTCTAGCGTAGTCGGCTTGATTGTAATCGTTCGCCCTTTGCCTGATAATGCGGTTTGAAAATGATTAAGATGAATATCCATATCATCAACTTTGACATCAATATTCTCAAGCTCTATATTCTTAGCTGAAATACCAAGCGGTAAACGTAATTCGGTAAATGGTTCACTTTCTTTTTTCTCTTCGCTTGGGGAGAATTGCGTAGTATCTACCACAACAGAAGTATCTTTTAGCGATACGTTATTCAAGCATACTTCATAATCAAGCAAACAATTAAAGCCTATATGTAATTCTGCTTTTCCAACCTGTACATTTACACCATCAATCATAAATTGAGCATCGGTTAATGTTAAACCTTCTTGAATACTCCCTTCTATTTGCCCAATTTGTAGTGGTTCAACAAATCTATCTACTAATTCAAGCGTTTTACGTTGCCCATAGCCTGTAAAAAGAAATAAAATCAAACATAATAGCGTGAACAAAAAAATAGTTAAACCACACCATAAAACACGTAATTTAGCCGTTTTTCTTTGTTTTTTAGGTGCCTTCTCTGTCTGTTCAGATTGTTCTAACGATATTTCTGTTTCTGTCGTTTGTTTTTTTTCTTCGTTCATCATAATTGTACAAATAATAAAGCAATGTAAATTATACAAGCGGTCATATTTTTCTAAAAATTTACCACTTGTTACTTAATTAAAGATCTGAGCCTAATCCAATATAAACTTGAATACCTTTCTTGCTCTCAGGTGAGCGAATTGGTGTGGCAACATCAAATTTAATGGCTCCAATCGGAGATGCCCAGCGTACACCAAGCCCCGTACCAGAATGTAGTTCTTTCTCTTTAAATTTATTTGCCGCTAAGCCTGTATCATAAAATACTGCCGCCCACCAATCAGGATAAACTTGATATTGGTATTCTACTGTACCTGTTGCTAAATGCGAGCCACCGACTCGTTTCCCATTTTCAGGATTACGAGGCGAAATATCTTTATAACCAAAGCCTCGAACGCTCATATCACCACCAGCAAAATAACGTAAAGAAGGAGGAATTCGCTCAAATTGACTTGCTTTGATATACCCGAGTTCCGCTCTTAAATAAAAACGGTGGTTATCAAAGTAAGTTCTTGCCCAAGAACTAGACACTTTATAGCTATAAAAATTTACATCTGATCCAACCGCTTTACCCCCCCAATTTACGGTAAGCTTTTGAGAATCCCCCCATAATGGATAAGGTTTTCCATCTGTTCGGGTTCGGTTTAAGGATGCGGTAGGGTAAATTAATAATGTTTTATATCGATCATTTGCTTGAGTAAAAGAATCATAACGAGCCCTTACCCCTGCCGAAAATGACCAACCGGTTTCTCTGGTCCAAAAGCGTTGAAAAGCTAATGTTGCCGCCGTTGATTTTGTATCATTTTGATCTTCATTTTCAAGCGTACCTGAAATTTGATAATAATAATGTAGCGGATTTTGTCTTAACGGAATATTGTAGCCAAATTCAAACGTCTGCTCGGGCTTAGAAACATAGGTTCTACTCTCAATACTGTGTCCTCGTTCATTTAACCACGGTTTTTTCCAATTTAACTGCAAGCGAGGCCCAACATCAGTTTCAAAACCAAGCCCGATTTCTACCTCATTTTTCTTTTTTGGTTGAAATAATACATTTAGATCAACTAGCTTTTCTTGTTCATTTAAATGAGGCTCAACCATTACCGAAGAAAACCAGTTGCTTGATAAATAATCTTGAGTCAAAACAGAAAGATCATTTGCAACATAAGGTTCACCAGATTCAATTTTTAATATATTACGTAAGTATTCGTCTTTAATTTGATTACCATCAAAACCAATTTCACCATAGTGATAACGACTGCCACTATCGTAGCCTAACCGCCAATCCGCTTTATGATCGGAAGGATAAACTTCTAAACGATGATATAACCAAGTACCATCAAAATACCCTTTACTAAATGCGATGCTTTCAATATCACTTTTGAAATTTTCATAGGTTTTATGGTTAAGGCGAGAACCTTTTTTAGGGGCTTTTTCAACTAACTGTATAAAGGTTTCATCCGAGTTAGCATCGCCGTGTAAAACAATATCCGTTTCGTCTATTTTTACGGTTTCTTTATCTAACTGGGCATTTAATACGAGCAAAGGCTTCTTGCCCGAGCGAGGAAGTTGAACAAATTGATATTGCGTATTGTAATAACCTAATGCTCTTAACGCTTTATCAGCCGTTGTTTCAACAAGGTATTTATGGCGTTCTGAGCCATCTGCATAATCGTTTGAAAGTTGAGCTAAGTATAAATTGACATTTTTCTGAGCGTCTTTATCATCAATACCCTTTATTTCTAAATCAACAAGTGGCTCCACCTTATCTTCTTCTGGTTCCTCTGTTAATTTTTGCTCTAAATCTGCTATTTTATCGCCATCAACATCACTAAGGCGACTCGTTTCTTCGGCTTGAGCCATAGTGGCAAAGGCAGATAAACAACATAACGTTAAAAAATGCAGTTTTGTATTCATTGATGACCTTTTTATTATTTTGGAATACCACGCAAAAGCGGAATGCTCTCATAAGGTGGTACAGAGGTTAGGGCTGGTTCTTGCTCAAATAGCATAATAAATGGTTTTTCTGGCACCACTTTTTCATTTCGCCATAAAGCACCTATGCCGACTAATTCTATATCTTTGGGGAGTTGGGCTAATTGTTGTTTTAGCACACTAATAGTATTTTTTCGTGGGTGACCAATAACAATAGCAACCCCATTTCTTCGTGCATAAGTGATAGCTGAAGCAAATTGTCGCTGAACATCCTCAAGTCTATCACTATCATCTAAAAAAATATTACGTTCTAATGCATTAACCCCTAGCTGACGAGCCGTTTTAGCAGCAACACTACTACCTATCGTTTTACTATCTAAAAAGAAGAGGCCGTTTTCTTTCAATACTTTCATTAAATTTAGCATTGTGAAACTATCTGATGTTGCCCCACTCCCCATATGGTTATTCAAACCTATCGCATAAGGTACTTGACCACGAGCGACCTCAATAAGTTTCCTAATTTTTTCTTCATTATCACCTATTTTAATGCCACCTGCTTCAATCGGTTGTTTTGATTTAGGCTCCATAGGTAAGTGAATCAGTATATCTCGCTTTTGTGAATACGCTTCTGCTGCTCTCGTTTTGGCATAAGGTGCAACAGGAATAATGGCAACACTTACCTCTTTAGGCAAAGCAAAAATATCATTATCATCTTTTACCTTATACCCAATATCATCAATCACGATTGCTAATTTTCCTGCATAAACAAGCGGTGAAAAAAGAAGAAAAATTTGCAAAAATATCAATAAAAATAACCGCTTACATATCTTTTTTACCATCTATTTTACCAACGTTAATGGGTTTATTGGCGTACCTTTTCTAGTTACCCCGAAATAAAGTGCAGGACGACTTTGCCCCCCTGAATTACCAACTTTTGCAATCACTTGTCCGCCTTTCACTCGGCTTCCTTTGCTTACAGAAATTGATTGATTATAACCATAAAGTGAAATATCGCCATTACCGTGATCGATCGCCACCATCTGCCCATAACCAGCTAACCATTGAGACATAATAACCCGCCCACTTGCCATCGCTTTTACAGATGTGCCAGCAGGTGCAGCAATTACTACACCGTGCCAATTATTCCCAAACTTGGTAATCACATTACCCGAAACTGGCATAGTATATCGCCCAGCCCTAATCGGTGTATTATCCACTTTTGTGGTTTTAGACTGACTTGATTTTGCAGCTTGTTGTTCACGTTTTTGTGCCTGAGCAGCCTCTCTTTGTGCTTTCTCAAGCTGTTGCCTTAGAGCAATTTCGTTATTACGCAAATTCTCTAAACGGCTTTCATCTTTTTCTAGGGTTTTATCAATAGAACGTAACGTACTTTCACGTTGGCTTTGTACTTTCTTTAAATCTCTTTCTTGCTTTTTTTGCTCATTTAATTGCGACTGTTGATTTTGTTGCTGAGATTTTAATTCGTCACGTCTGGCACTTAAATCTGCTTGTGTTTTACGAATTTCGTGAATTGCGTCAATTCGAATATTATTCATATGCTCGTAATAAGCGGTCATTCTTTCTGAATTTTTTGCTTTTTCAGACATTAGTCGTTCTAAAACCGAAGGATTCACACCGGAACGATAAGCGGAATCTAACTGCTCTTTTAATTTCTCTTTTTGTTGCTTTTCTTGTTTTTCAAGACGAGCAATATCTGATTCTGTTCTCTTAATTGTTTGACGGATCTCGCTTAAAGACATTTCTGTTTTTTGCAATCTATCAAGCACCTTACCCATCTCAATTTCTTGGGTTTTTAAGGTTGCTTGCAGAGCTGAACGCTTTTGTTTTTGCTCATTAATCTTTGATGTTTGTTGCTGAATTTTCTGCTGAATTTGATTTAAATTATTTGCATATGAAAAAGGCACAGAAGAAATGCCAAGCACACCGCCTAATAATAAAGCCCAATAATAAGAATTACGTTGTTTCACCAATATACCTTTTATTCAAAACATCAATAAGCTTATATTCTAATCGGTTATTTGCTTAAGATCAGCTTTTTAATGAAAGAATTTAACTATCTATTTAAAAATAGGTAGAATTTTGCTATAAATAGCATAATTTCAAATCCCTCAATTTAACTCATAACTTAAGGAGTCATTATGCAATTAGTATTTATCCGCCACGGTTTCAGTGAATGGAATGCTAAAAATTTATTTACAGGCTGGCGTGATGTTAATTTAACAGAACGTGGTATTGAAGAAGCAAAATCAGCAGGTCAGAAATTAAAAGAAGCTGGCTTTGAGTTTGATATTGCATTCACATCTGTTTTAACTCGTGCAATTAAAACTTGTAATATCGTGTTAGAAGAGTCTGACCAATTATGGATTCCACAAGTAAAAAACTGGCGTTTAAACGAACGTCACTACGGTGCTTTACAAGGTTTAGATAAAAAAGAAACCGCTGAAAAATATGGTGATGAGCAAGTTCACATTTGGCGTCGTTCTTATGATATTTCTCCTCCAGATTTAGATCCGCAAGATCCAAACTCTGCACATAAAGACCGTCGTTATGCTAACTTACCAAAAGATTTAATTCCTAATGCAGAAAACTTAAAAATCACTTTAGAGCGTGTATTACCGTTCTGGGAAGATCAAATTGCCCCTGCATTAATCTCTGGTAAACGTGTTTTAGTTACTGCACACGGTAACTCATTACGTGCTTTAGCAAAACACATTGAAGGCATTTCAGACGCTGACATTATGGATTTAGAAATCCCAACAGGTCAGCCTTTAGTGTATGAACTAGATGACAATTTAAAAGTAATCAGCAAACGTTATTTATAATTCACTTTAAATATACCTATACTGATATAAAAAGGCTCAAAACTCTATTTAAGGTTTTGAGCCTTTTCACTAGCTATTTCAAATATTGTGAGTGGAAAGCTATATGCTCGCCAATAAAACTACTGATGAAATAGTAACTGTGATCATAGCCTTCTCGCAAATTGAATTGATAAGCTATACCAAGTTTATCTGCTGTTTGACAGAAAATTTCAGGTTTTAACTGCTCTTCCAAAAAGCTGTCTTTACTCCCCTGGTCGATTAAAATCGGCAAGTTTGGACGATATTTTTCTAACAAAGCCACACTGTCGTAATCTTGCCAAGCGGTCTGATTTTCACCTAAATAGGCAAAAAAGGCTTTTTGCCCCCAAGGTACTTGGGTTGGGGCAACAATCGGAGCAAAAGCAGAAATGCTTTGATATTGCTCGGGATTTTTAAAAGCAATGGTTAATGCACCGTGTCCGCCCATTGAATGCCCGAAAATCGACTGCTTGCCATTGGTTGGGAAATGGGCGTGAATGAGTTTCGGCAATTCATCCACAATATAATCATATATTTGGTAATGTTCCGCCCAAGGGGATTGGGTTGCATTCAGATAAAACCCCGCACCTTGCCCTAAATCATAGGCATCGTCATTCGCTACATTTTCTCCACGAGGGCTAGTATCAGGGGCAACCACAATCAGATTATGCTCATCGGCATAGCGCTGAAAGCCTGATTTAGTAATGAAATTCTGCTCGGTACAAGTTAAGCCTGAAAGCCAATAAAGCACAGGCAATTTTTGCGTTTTGATGGTGTCGGGCAGATAAATGGCGAATTTCATTTCGCAATTTAGCGTTGCTGATGAATGTTGCCAAACTTGCTGTTCACCATTGAAACAGCGGTAGTTTTCAAGTTGTTGCATAAATTTATCCTATCAAATATTTACTTTTGTCTTAATGCCTCATCTTGCCACCAAGCATTATTTTCAAAGCCATCTTGGTATTTTTCGCCCATTTTGAGAATATCAATTGCAAGATTATGTTCATTTGCACTTTTTACTGCATTATCAATAGATTCATACCAAGGATTACGCCCTAAACTAAATACACCCCAATGGATAGGAACCATCTTTTTAGCATTCAAATCAAGGCTTGCTTGTACTGATTGATGAGCAAACATATGGGTTTTAGGCCAACCTGCGTTGGCAGCGTCAATCTCCATAAAAGCAAGGTCAAATTCACCATATTTTTTACCAATGTCAGCAAAATGTGGGGCATAACCGGTATCGCCACTCCAATACAGCCGTTTAGATCCTTCAAACACAAAAGACGCCCATAGCGTTTTGTTGCGGTCATTCGTCCAGCGTGATGAATAGTGCTGAGTGGGTTCGGCGGTGAGTTGAATTGTGCCGATCATCGTGTTATCACCCCAGCCTAACTCGGTGATTTTATCAGGCGACACGCCCCACGATTGTAGCCTTGCCCCCACGCCCAGCGGGGCAATAAAACGCTTTGCCTTATCCGCCAAATAGCGAATGGTAGTTGCTTCTAAATGATCATAGTGATCGTGGGAAATCAGCACAACATCAATCTGTGGCAGATCTTTGCGACCTATCGGTGCTTCCTGAAAACGGGGTGCGATTAACGGCAAATTGAGCGGATTGGCGTTGTCAAACACCGGATCGATCAAAAACCGCTGACCGTCCAACTCCAAAATCGCAGAGGCGTGTCCTAGCCAATAATAAGCAAAGTTCTCAGGCTGACCAAAATCACTTTTATGTAAATTCACCATCGGCAACCGCCCATTTGGGGTATAACCGTCATAACGTACAAAACCGCCTTGCCCTGTGGCTTTTTCGGGGTAATAGGGTAAATCATCGGTATAAAGGTTCACAAATTGCCCATTTTGATAATAAGGCAAATGAGCAAAACGGCTTTCATCAGGCAAATCACCCAAATTGTGATAGAGCATTATACCTAAAACAGTGATGATAAGGGTGAGTATGCCAAAGATGGCAAGGGTAAGTTTTAGAAGGTGTTTTAAAATGGGGTATTTAACAGTCGGTTTCATCGGTTTGGCAAATAAAATAAACCATTAGGGAATGAGCTGTCCTAATGGTTTTGTTTGAAAAGGATATTATACAAGGTTTTAGATATTAAGGGAAATTGAGAATGGTTATGGGTGGGTATCATTTTTCATGATAACTTAAAAGGTCTTCTTTCTAAAATAATTCCTAAAATGCTATAATCAAACCAATTGTTCATAAGGAATATTATGATGCCCAACACCAACAACCAAGCCTTTCTAAACGAACTTGACCAAAGCCTATGGAAAGCCGCCGACACCCTACGCAAAAACCTAGATGCTGCCAACTATAAACACATCGTTCTCGGTTTTATCTTTTTAAAATACATCTCCGACACGTTCACCGATTTTCAAGGCAAATTAAAAGCCAATATCGCCAACCCCGAGAGTGATATTTATCTTGACCCATCTCTGTTTGAGCCAAGCGAATTTGAACAAATCCTGTCTGCCGAACTAGAAGAACGGGATTATTACACCGCCGAAAACATCTTTTGGGTGCCTACCCAAGCCCGCTAGGACAACCTAAAAGAAGTCAGTAAATTAAACATTGGCGACAATCTGCCTTGGGGCGGTACGTTTAAAGGTGTCAGCCGTCTGATTGATGACGCCTTTGAAGCCATCGAACAAGAAAACCCCAAACTCAAAGGCGTATTGCAACGCATTGCCACTTTTGGCGTGCCTGATGAAATGCTCCGTGGCTTGATTGACTTATTCTCACGCACCGATTTTACCCGCCCAATGTACAACGGCGAACCTGTGCATTTGCAAGCCAAAGACATCTTAGGACACGTTTATGAGTACTTTTTGGGGCAGTTTGCCCTAGCTGAAGGCAAAAAAGGCGGTCAATATTTCACGCCAAAATCCATCGTAACGCTCATTGTAGAAATGCTTGAACCCTATTCAGGGCGGATTTACGACCCCGCAATGGGTAGTGGCGGATTCTTTGTGCAAGCCGACCGCTTTATCCAAGCCCACGCAGGCAACCGCAACGCCATCTCCGTTTATGGGCAAGAATCCAACCCCACCACTCGCAAACTTGCCGTGATGAATATGGCGATTCGTGGCATTCCTTTTGATTTTGGCGACAAGCCCGAAGACACGCTCGTCAATCCTTTGCACATTGATAAAAAAATGGACGTGGTGATGGCAAATCCGCCCTTTAATATGAAAGAATGGTGGAGCGAAAGTCTGGCAAGCGACCCACGCTGGGCATACGGCACGCCCCCACAAGGCAACGCCAACTTTGCGTGGTTACAACATATGCTCTACCACCTATCGCCCAAAGGTAAAATGGCGTTATTGCTCGCCAACGGCTCAATGTCTAGCCAAACCAATAACGAAGGGACAATCCGCCAAAACATCGTCCAAGCCGACCTTGTGGAATGTATGATTGCCCTGCCCAATCAGCTATTTACTAACACCCAAATCCCTGCCTGTATTTGGATTTTGAATAAAGCCAAAGCCAAAAAAGGCGAAGTGCTATTTATAGACGCACGCAACATCGGCTATATGAAAGACCGTGTCTTGCGTGATTTTACTGCCGATGACATCGCCAAAATCGCCACCACCTACCACAACTGGCAAAAAGAGCAAGACTACCAAAATATCCCTGCCTTTTGCTATTCGGCAAGTCTGGACGAAATCGCCAACAATGATTTTGTACTCACCGCAGGGCGATATGTGGGAGCAGAAGAAACCGAAGATGACGGCGTGCCTTTTGCTGAAAAAATGCAAAATTTAACCGCTTTATTAAATGAGCAATTTCAACAAGGGCAAGCATTACAAGCACAAATTCAGGCGAATTTAAAGGGGTTGGGGTATGAGTGATTGGAAAGTTTATAAGTTGGGGGAATTGGTTGAAATTACATCAAGTAAACGGATTATGCGTTCAGATTATACACCTTCTGGCATTTCTTTTTTTAGGTCAAAAGAAATAATTGAATTAAATAAAGGTAACAGCATAAGTACTGAGTTATTTATCTCTAAAGAAAAGTATATAGAAATAAGAAATAAATTTGGCACTCCCGAACAAGGGGATATGTTACTTACATCTGTTGGAACGCTGGGAATTCCTTATCTAGTTAAGAATACGGATAAATTCTACTTTAAAGATGGAAATCTAACTTGGTTTAGAAATTTTAGCAATAAATTGAATTCTAAATTTTTATTTTATTGGATTTCCTCAAATGTTGGCAAAAAACAAATTGAAAAAATTAGTATAGGTTCAACACAAAAAGCCTTAACTATAGTTGGATTAAAGTCATTGGAAATTAACATTCCATCTATTGATACACAATTAAAAATCATAAAGATATTAGATTCATTATCCCAAAAAATCCACCTAAACCAACAAACCAACCAAACCCTAGAACAAATCGCCCAAGCGATTTTTAAAAGCTGGTTTGTGGATTTTGACCCTGTGCGTGCCAAAGCCGATTGTTTGGCAAATGGCTGTAGTATGGCGGACGCTAATTTATCAGCAATGGGCGTGATTAGCGGAAAATCGCTTGATGAACTTGCCCAACTGCAAGCCGACAATCCCCAAGATTATGATGAATTATGGCAATTGGCGGAGCATTTCCCTTGTGAATTGGTGGAAAATGCAGAATTTGGCGAAGTGCCGAAGGGGTGGGAAGTTAAAAAGATTGGGGAAGTTGTAGAAAGATTAAAAAATTCACAAAAACTCAAAAAAGAACATATTTCTGATACTGGAGAAACGCCTGTTTTTGAACAAGGTGCAAATATTTTGATGGGATATACTGATGAAAATCCAAGTCAAAAAGCAACCTTAAAAGAACCCATTTTTATATTTGGCGACCATACCTGTATTACACAAATTTCAACCAAGCCTTTTTCAATTTATCAAAATGTTATCGCTTTAAAAGGTCTTAATTTGCCAACTTATTGGGTTTATTGGGCAATAAAAGACAAGCAAAAATTTCAAGAATACAGACGGCATTATATGGAATTTATTATTAAAGAAATTATTGTTCCTGATGATGAAGTTTTATGCCAGCATTTCTCTAATATTGTCAGTTCGTTTCATCAAAAAATTGATTTTCTCAGAGAAGAAAATAGAAAATTAGTCAAAATCCGAGATGAACTCTTGCCAAAATTATTAAGTGGGGAGCTACTAAATGAGTAACTCATACTTAGAAAGAAAATTTATCAATGAGCTTAATGATGAAGGCATTATTGATATCAGAGGTATTCAATTCGAAAGAGATCAGATTTTATCAACCTTAGATAAACCAGCATACGATGATGTTTTTAATGAATGGTTAAATGATTACAAATCAAGAAAGTTAGAAAAAGGAGAAGAGTTATTAGAACTTTATAATAATAAAGTTCGTTTTAATAAATTAAAAAGTATTTTTAAACAAAATCAAATTATTCCTTTTATCGGTGCAGGACTATCAATACCCACTGGTTTGCCCGCTTGGAGAACCTTTTTGGAGAATGTCCAAAAAGAAACTTTAACAAGTTTTTATGCCTTTATCCAGTTGCTAAACAATGGCGAATTTGAAGAAGCAGCACAAATGCTAGATGATGATTCTTCCACTTATCTACAAGAACAATTAGATAATACCTATGGTAATAATTTTAATATAGATGATATTGATGGTGTTATTCAGAGAATGCCTGAATTTTTCCCAAACACATCTATTGTTACAACAAATTATGATTGTTTGTTAAAAATAATCTATGAAAATAATGGAAGTAGCTTTGCACATTATCTCATAGGGCTTGATGCGACAGAATTCCCTCGTTTATTAAGTTCTGGTCAAAGGATTCTTTTGCAACTGCATGGCTCACATACCAGCAGAAACAAAAGGATTTTAACAACCAACGAATACAATAGACATTATGGTGAAAATAATACAATTTCAAATTGCATTTCCCAATTATTTTCAAAATCTATTTTGTTCTTAGGTTGTAGTCTATCTACCGATAGAACAATTAAGACTTTACAAGAAATAGTTTGTGAAAAAGGTAGTGATAATTTAGCTAGGCATTATGCTTTTTTATCAGTCGGGGAAATGTCAGATTCAGAAAGAATAGCAAGACAACAAGAACTGGCAAAAGCAAATATATTTCCTATTTGGTACAACGATGATCACGATGAATGCATAGAATCGTTGTTAGAGTTATTAATAGAAGGCAGATAAGTATGCTCACCATCAACGAAAACACCATCGAGCAAAACGCCATCGACACCCTGCAATCTTTGGGTTGGCGGTATGTGTACGGCAAAACCATTTTGGCAGGCAATACCCACGAATGGCGAGAGCGTACATCTGATGTGATTTTTAAGCCCCTATTGGCACAGACAATCGCCAAACTCAACCCCAACCTACCCGCCAACGAAATTGAAAACGTGGTGCGGTTGGTGTGCCGTAGCGACAATGGCGACCTTGCCGAACGTAACCGTCAGGCGTACGACTGGCTAAAAAATGGCGTGTCAATCACCTATCAACAAGACGGCGAAGAACGGGCGGACGTGGTGCGATTGATTGATTTTCAAACACCGTCCAATAATGATTTTTGCGTGGTCAATCAGCTAGACATTCACGGTACCAAGGGCAAGCGGATTCCTGATGTGATTGGCTATGTAAACGGCTTACCGCTCGTGGTGTTTGAACTCAAAAATCCATTCAAAGAAAATGCCGACATTGGCAAGGCATACGCCCAGTTGCAGACTTATAAAGATGAAATTGGCGATTTGTTCGTGTTTAATCAAGCCCTTGTGATTTCAGACGGTGTGGTGGCTCGCATTGGCTCATTGACGGCGGATTTTAACCGTTTTACCCCTTGGCGTGTGATTGATGAAAAAGACCAAAGCCGACAGATTGCCTTTGAAAATGAACTAGAAGGTCTCACCACAGGGATAATGACCCCTAAGGATTTGCTTGATTATGTGCAAAATTTTGTGGTGTATGAAAAAGACAGCAAAAACCGTGTGATTAAAAAGATTGGGGCGTATCATCAGTTTTATGGCGTGAATGAAGCGGTGGATTGCACTTTGCACGCCACCGCCAAAAATGGCGACCGCAAGGTGGGCGTGTTTTGGCATACGCAAGGCTCTGGCAAGTCGTTATCAATGCTGTTTTATGCAGGCAAAGTGTTAAGCCGTGCCGAGCTGAAAAACCCAACGCTTGTTATCGTTACCGACCGCAACGATTTGGACGGTCAGCTGTATGCGACTTTTTGTGGCGGTAAAGATTTGCTCAAACAAACACCCATTCAGGCAGACGGACGAGACGAACTGCGTCAAGCATTGGCGAGCCGTTCGGCAGGCGGGGTGATTTTTACCACCATTCAAAAATTTGGCTTGTTGGACGGTGAGCTTGCCCACCCTACCCTAAACGAGCGAGAAAATATCATCGTCATCACCGATGAAGCCCACCGCTCCCAATACGGCTTTAAACAAAAAATCGACCACAAAGGGCAATATAAAGAAGGCTATGCCAAGCATTTAAGAAGTGCTTTGCCTAATGCGTCTTTTATCGGCTTTACTGGCACGCCCATTGCCTTAGATGATAAGGACACGCAGGAAGTCTTTGGTAAATATGTGTCGATTTATGATTTTGAAGATGCAGTGGCGGACGGTGCGACCGTGCCGATTATTTATGAGCCACGCCAAATCAGCTTGGGCGAAAGTAGCGAGTTCGCCAATGCGGTGCAAGAAGCCGAAGCGTTGCTTGATGAAGACAGCCCAACCTTTCGCTTGCGTGAAAAATTGCACGGCGTGGACAGTCGCTTACAACAAATGGCAGAAGACATCGTGAGCCACTATGAAAAACGCACCGAGCAACAAGACGGCAAGGCGATGGTTGTGGTGATGAGCCGTGAGATTTGCGTCAAATTGTATGACAAACTCATCGCCTTGCGTCCTGATTGGCATTCTGACGATGTGCAAAAAGGGGCGGTAAAAATCGTGATGACCAGCACAGCAAGCGACCCTGCCGAGTGGCAACGCCACAACCAAGACAAAAAGACCCTAGAAAAACGCTTTAAAGACCCAGACGACCCGCTCAAAATCGTGATTGTGCGTGATATGTGGCTGACAGGCTTTGATGCTCCGTGCTGTAACACAATGTACATAGACAAGCCGATGAGCGGTCATAATCTGATGCAGGCGATTGCAAGGGTAAACCGTGTGTTTCGCAACAAAAGCACAGAAAATGGTGGTTTGATTGTGGATTATGTTGGCTTGACTGACGAGCTAGAAAAGGCAATCAAACAGTACACCAACGCCAGCGGTAAAACCCAGCAAGTGCGAGACATTGGGGCGGTGGTGGATAAACTGGTGGAATACATCACGGTCATTCGTGGGCAATTTGCCACACCTGTGGACGGCAAAACGGTTGATGTGAATGCGATTTTAAAAATCACCGAACCGCCAAAACTGCTCACCGCCATTTTGACATCTGCCAACCACATTTTGGCGTTAGACCGTGTCAATCCAAATAATGATACGGACAAACAAGACAAAACCCCACGCAAAAACGCTTTTTTGCAGGCGGTGCGATTTGCCCAAAAAGGCTTTTCTTTGTGCGGTGCGTTAAAAGACGTTGAGCCGTATAAGCAGGAATTGGCGTTTTATGATGCGGTGCGAGCCACCATCATCAAAAACAGCACCACCACACGCACGCCTACAGGCGACAACGACCGCCTACTCCAACTCGCCTTATTGATGAATAAAGCGGTGAGTTCAGACGGCGTGGTAGATTTGTTTGATTTACTCAAAAAAGACCGCCCCAACATCAATCTGATGTCTGATGAGTTCTTAGAAAGCATTAAAAATAGCCCAACCAAAGATTTATGGCTGTTGGCGATGGAGCGGTTTTTATCGTCTGAACTCAAAGAAAAAGGCGGTGTCAATCTTGCCACCAAAAAGGAATTTGAAGAACGCCTAAAAGAGGCGATGAACCAATACCACAATCATAATTTATCGGTACTTGAAATCATCGAAGAGCTTATCTCCCTTGCCAAAGAGTTTGAGGCACGCCAAAAACGGGGCGAAGAGTTGGGCTTAAATCCTGCCGAAATGGCGTTTTATGATGCCCTTGTTCGTAACGAAAGTGCGGTACGAGAAATGGGCGATGAGGTGCTGATGAAACTTGCCAAAGACATCACCGACAAATTGCGTAAATCGGTAACGATTGATTGGCAATACAAAGATTCGGTGCGTGCCAAAATGCGGACGCTGATTCGGATTGCTTTAAGAAGCTATAAATATCCGCCTGATTTGCAAGCAGAGGCGATTGAGTTTGTGATTCAGCAGGCGGAGGCGATTGCGGAGGATTTGGTGGCTGCATAACAAGGCCCCACTTGCTTATAAACAAGTGGGGCCTTGTTATTGCTTTTTAAGCTTTCAGACTCGCCATATCAATCACAAATCGATATTTCACATCAGATTTTTGCATACGCTCGTAGGCGGTGTTGATGTCTTGCATATCGATCATTTCTACATCTGGCACAATGTTATGCTCGGCACAGAAATCCAGCATTTCTTGTGTTTCAGTAATGCCACCAATCACCGAGGCAGCAATACTACGGCGACCTGTAATCATCGGTACAGTGTTAATAGTTTGCTCAAGCTCGCCAACTAAGCCAACTAAAACTAAAGTACCATTTAATGCTAATGTTGGGATGTACGGTTTTAAATCGTGAGTATAAGGCACGGTGTCTATAATTACATCAAAGGTATTTGCGACCGCTTTCATTTGTTCTTCATCGGTTGAAAGCACCACTTTACTTGCCCCCAAGCGGAAAGCATCATCAGATTTACCGACAGAACGTGTAAATAAAGTCACTTCTGCCCCCATAGCTTTGGCAAGTTTAACTGCCATATGCCCTAGTCCGCCTAAGCCGATAACGCCCACTTTTGAGCCAGCTTTTACATTCCAGTGGCGAAGTGGCGAATAAGTTGTGATCCCAGCACACAGTAATGGTGCAACGGCTTTGGTATCCAATTTTTCCGATACTTTCAGCACAAAATCTTCGCTCACCACGACCTCTGTACTATAACCGCCTTGGGTTAATGTGCCATCATGACGATCAAGGCTGCCGTAAGTGCCGGTGTTGCCGTGTTCGCAATACTGCTCTAAACCGTGTTGGCAAGGTGAGCAGGTACGGCAAGAATCCACCATACAACCAACACCGACTAAATCGCCGATTTTGAATTTCTTAGCATTAGCACCCACTTTAGTTACACGACCAATAATTTCGTGCCCCGGTACAATCGGGTAAGTATGGGTCCAACCCCAGTCATTGCGAGCAGTATGCAAATCAGAATGGCATACACCGCAATAAAGAATATCGATTAACACATCATCTTCACGTAACTCACGACGTTCGAAATGGTGTGGAGCAAGAGGTGTAGTAGCACTAAATGCTGCGTAGGATTTTACAGGATAAGTCATAATATATTTTCCTAAATAACCAACTATATCAATATAATAAGAGGTTTAAGTTATTATGAAAAATTGATAATTATGATATGTAGGTATTATTTAAAATAATAATTCTTTAGCTAAATAAAGGTAGTAGATCAGAATATAGCATTATTCGTGGCTTAAAGTTACAGGTAACATTAATGTGTCTAATACAAAACTAAGAGGTAAATCAATTACTGCAAGAACAGCAATTATGCCCCCTTCTTGTATTGCATAAAAATTTTTAGTTACCCCTGCATATACGCTATAATCTTTCTCAACTAGACTTATCATTGTTCCACAAGCACTTAAATTCAAACAGATATAGAGCATTACTAATATTCTATAAAAACCAAATCGCATAAAAATCTCCCAAAAAACTCTGTTATTTTACGTTATTTCCTGAAAATTTCATTTTAAAAAAGGGAATTTTGAGGCAAAATGTAAAAGAATCATATAAGTTATTATTTTAAGAGGATTTTATATGCAAACTTACAACATCGCAGTGTTAGCCGGAGATGGCATTGGCCCAGAAGTAATGGCACAAGCTATTAAAGTGCTTGAAGCAACTCAACAAAAATTCGGCTTTAAACTAAATTTTAATGAATACAATATCGGTGGTGCGGCCATTGATGCTCAAGGCAAAGCATTACCTGAAAACACTTTAAAAGGTTGTGAAGAAGCTGATGCGATTCTTTTTGGCTCGGTTGGTGGCCCTAAATGGACAAATTTACCGCCAGATGAACAGCCAGAGCGTGGTTCATTATTACCATTACGTAAACATTTCTCTTTATTCTGTAACTTACGCCCTGCGGCACTTTATCAAGGCTTAGAAAAATTCTGTCCACTGCGTGCAGATATCGCAGCAAAAGGTTTTGATATGGTAGTTGTACGAGAATTAACAGGCGGTATTTACTTTGGGCAGCCAAAAGGCCGAGATGGTGAAGGTGCTCAAACCCGAGCATTTGACACAGAAGTGTATTACAAATATGAAATTGAACGTATTGCACGCGTTGCTTTTGAATCGGCAATGAAACGCAAAAAGCACGTAACCTCTATTGATAAAGCAAATGTATTACAAAGCTCAATTTTATGGCGAGAAACAGTAACAGAAGTTGCAAAAGAATTCCCAGAAGTAACTTTAGAGCATATGTATATTGATAATGCGACTATGCAATTAATCAAAGCTCCAGAATCTTTTGATGTTTTATTATGTTCAAATATTTTTGGCGATATTATTTCAGATGAAGCAGCAATGATTACAGGTTCAATGGGGATGTTGCCTTCTGCAAGCTTAAACGAAAAAGGCTTCGGCTTATATGAGCCAGCAGGTGGATCAGCACCCGATATCGCAGGTAAAAATATTGCAAACCCGATTGCACAGATCTTATCAGCTGCAATGATGTTACGTTATAGTTTCAATTTAGGCGAAGCGGCAGATACGATTGAAGCAGCAATTCAAAAAGCCTTAGCAGAAGGTTATCGCACCGCAGATCTAGCAGATGAAAACACCCCTGTTTCAACTTCTGAAATGGGTGATGTGATTGCGAAAAATATTTTAGCTTAATAACGAACAAGCGGTTAAATTTAGAAAATTTTTTGCAAATTTTCCTCTTTATTTAACCGCTTGTTTTATTTTAATGATTATCCATCAATTTCTTCGCCTGTTTCATCCCATTTAAAATTCAATGCAACGGAATTTAAACAAAAGCGTAAACCTGTTGGAGCGGGGCCATCATTAAAAACGTGTCCCATATGTGAATCGCAATTTCCACAACGAATTTCTACACGATGCATTCCTAAACTATAATCATCTAAATAACGTAAAGCTGTTTCCGAGATGGTTTCATAAAAACTTGGCCATCCACAACCTGCATCAAATTTAGTATCTGAACGGAATAATTCATTATGGCATCTCGCACAACGATAAGTCCCCACTCTGTTTTCATTTAAAAGCTTACCGGTAAATGGACGCTCAGTACCGTGATTTATCAAAATATCAACTTGTTGGTCTGTTAATGCCTGAATAGGTTTAATCATTGGTTATTCTCCTCACATAAAGCAAAAATATTGTATCTGCTTTTTACTCAAAAATCGTTATAAATTTAAAAATTTGACATAGATCACAAAAAATATATCTGTTATATTGAGAGCGTTCTTTTGACTTGTCAGTAAGCTAAAAAGATGTGTTATAATTGTCACATCTTTAATTATGTACATAAAGAACAAATTTTGTTTAACTTTAATATAGGTAGAAAAATCTATGGCAATTAAAATTGGTATTAACGGCTTCGGTCGTATCGGTCGTATCGTTTTCCGTGCAGCTCAACAACGTGATGATATCGAAGTAGTAGGTATCAACGACTTAATCGATGTTGATTATATGGCGTATATGTTAAAATACGATTCAACTCACGGCCGTTTCAATGGTACTGTTGAAGTTAAAGATGGTCAATTAGTAGTAAACGGTAAAGCAATCCGTGTAACTGCTGAGCGTGATCCAGCTAACTTAAAATGGGATGAAATCGGTGTTGATATCGCAGTTGAAGCAACTGGTTTATTCTTAGACGATGCAACTGCTCGCAAACACATCACTGCAGGTGCGAAAAAAGTTGTTTTAACAGGCCCATCTAAAGATGCAACTCCTATGTTCGTTAATGGTGTAAACTTCAATGCTTACGCAGGTCAAGACATCGTTTCTAACGCTTCTTGTACTACAAACTGTTTAGCTCCATTAGCTCGTGTTGTTCACGAAACTTTCGGTATCAAAGAAGGTTTAATGACTACAGTTCACGCAACAACTGCAACTCAAAAAACTGTAGATGGTCCATCAGCTAAAGACTGGCGTGGTGGTCGTGGTGCTTCACAAAACATCATCCCTTCATCAACAGGTGCTGCAAAAGCTGTAGGTAAAGTATTACCTGCATTAAACGGTAAATTAACAGGTATGGCATTCCGTGTTCCTACACCAAACGTATCTGTTGTTGATTTAACTGTTAATTTAGAAAAACCAGCAACTTACGAAGAAATCAAACAAGCTATCAAAGACGCTGCTGAAGGTAAAACATTCAACGGCGAATTAAAAGGTGTTTTAGGTTACACAGAAGATGCTGTAGTTTCAACAGACTTCAACGGTGCAACTGAAACTTCTGTATTTGATGCAGCTGCAGGTATCGCATTAACAGATACATTCGTTAAATTAGTATCTTGGTACGACAACGAAGTTGGTTATTCAAACAAAGTTTTAGATTTAGTTGCTCACGTTTACAACTATAAAGGTTAATTAGAACCTCAAACTTTATTTTGATTTTTAAAGGATTGAATCTTACTATTAGATTCAATCCTTTTTCTTTTACTTAAAAGTAGTTTTTCTCTTAAGCTATAAATTTATCGTAATTTAGGCGTGAATTAGGCGTAATTTATATTATATCTTTCTTTTTTAAACAAATAACGGCCAATAAAAACTCAACTACTATTTGTTAATACAAAATATAACTAATTGAAAATATTAAAGAAAAGTAACTAGAGGATAAAAAAAAGCCCCTAATCAAAAACAGCGAAAAGGGGCGGAGGTCTTACCTAAGGAAATATGAAAAAAACTTGCGTAAATCTTGTTACATATACTCAGACTGTCTAAATGAACGAAAGTTCATTAAAAAATTAAAAAAATTTTTGAAGGTTCTAAGCACATTAAGATTTACTGTTGCAATGTTTATATTGACCAACTATTTTTTAAATAATTCCGTAAATTTATTATATTTCTAGTTATTTTCTTGTAGAATATTGAACGTTTATTTTCTTAAAAGCTTACAAGAAAAATTTGAGGTATTAAATGTCTAAGTTTCCAACAGTTTCGGAAATCCTATCTGGTAAAGTTGCCGTAGGTGAAGAAGTTGCAGTTCGTGGTTGGGTTCGTACCCGCCGTGATTCAAAAGCAGGTTTATCTTTTTTAGCTGTCTATGACGGTTCGTGTTTTGATCCTATCCAAGCTATCGTAAATAATGATGTCGCAAATTACCAAGATGAAGTTTTACGCTTAACAACAGGCTGTTCTGTTGTAGTAACAGGTAAAGTAGTGGAATCGCCAGCTGAAGGTCAAGCTATTGAATTACAAGCAAGCAAAGTTGAAGTTGTTGGTTGGGTAGAAGATCCAGATACTTACCCAATGGCGGCAAAACGTCATTCTATTGAATATTTACGTGAAGTTGCACACCTACGTCCTCGCACAAACTTAATCGGTGCGGTTGCCCGTGTTCGCCATTGTTTAGCACAAGCTATTCATCGTTTCTTCCACGAACAAGGTTTCTATTGGGTTGCTACTCCACTTATTACAGCTTCTGACACCGAAGGTGCGGGTGAGATGTTCCGTGTTTCAACGCTTGATTTAGAAAACTTACCTCGTACTGAAAGTGGCAAAGTCGATTTCAACCAAGACTTCTTTGGCAAAGAATCTTTCTTAACCGTATCTGGTCAGTTAAATGCAGAAACTTACGCTTGTGCATTAAGCAAAGTTTATACTTTCGGCCCGACATTCCGTGCAGAAAATTCCAATACTACTCGCCATTTAGCCGAATTCTGGATGATGGAACCTGAAGTTGCCTTTGCAGATTTAAACGATAATGCAAAATTAGCGGAAGATATGTTGAAATACGTTTTCCGTGCGGTACTTGAAGAGCGTAAAGATGATATGCAATTCTTCGCAAAACACGTTGATAAAGATGCCATTACTCGCCTAGAAAACTTTATCAATTCGCCATTTGCACAAGTAGATTACACCGATGCGATTGAGATTTTATTAAAATCAGGCAAAGAGTTTGAATTCCCAGTATCTTGGGGGATCGATCTTTCATCTGAACACGAACGCTTCTTAGCTGAAGAACACTTCAAATCACCAGTTGTTGTGAAAAACTACCCGAAAGATATTAAAGCATTCTATATGCGTTTAAATGAAGACGGCAAAACTGTTGCTGCAATGGACGTTTTAGCCCCAGGAATCGGCGAGATCATCGGTGGTTCACAACGTGAAGAGCGTTTAGATGTGTTAGATGCTCGTATGGTTGAAATGGGCTTAAACCCAGAAGATTACTGGTGGTATCGTGACTTACGTAAATACGGTACTGTACCGCACTCTGGCTTTGGCTTAGGCTTTGAGCGTTTAATCGTGTACGTAACAGGCTTACAAAACATTCGTGATGTAATTCCATTCCCACGTGCACCACGCAATGCGAATTTCTAATTTGTAAAAACGAAGTATCATCAAACCTCTAGAGCTTTCTAGAGGTTTGAATATACCCCCTCTCTTACTACTAATTGTACACTAATTTATTTCTTAACATCCTTTTCATAAAAATTTGCAAAAAACCTTGTAAATTCGACCGCTTACCATTCAAAAAAATACGTTTTTGCGGTATGATTTCACCAATTTTTTCAATGAAATTTAAGGTTAAAATTTATGCAACAGCAATATAACCCAAGTGAGATTGAACCAAAGGTTCAGCACTATTGGGCAGAAAATAAAGTTTTCAAAGCAATCAAAGATACATCTAAAGAAAAATATTATTGTCTTTCAATGTTGCCTTACCCATCAGGCAAACTGCATATGGGGCACGTGCGTAACTACACCATTGGCGATGTAGTTTCACGCTACCAACGTATGATTGGTAAAAATGTATTACAACCGATGGGCTGGGACGCATTCGGCTTGCCGGCGGAAGGGGCTGCGGTAAAAAATAATACTGCTCCGGCAAAATGGACTTACGAAAACATCGAATATATGAAAGGTCAGCTTAAAATGTTGGGCTTTTCTTACGATTGGGATCGTGAAGTAACAACTTGCCGTCCGGAATATTACAAATGGGAACAATGGTTCTTTACTGAACTTTATAACAAAGGTTTAGTGTATAAAAAGACTTCAACCGTAAACTGGTGCCCGAACGATGAAACCGTGCTTGCAAACGAGCAAGTTCACGAAGGTTGTTGCTGGCGTTGTGATACGCCTGTAGAACAGCGTGAAATCCCACAATGGTTTATCAAAATTACTGACTATGCAGAAGAATTATTAAACTGCTTAGATGATTTACCGCAATGGCCGGATCAAGTAAAAACGATGCAACGCAACTGGATCGGTCGTTCTGAAGGGGTTGAAATTACCTTTAAAATTGCAGGTTCTAACGCAACATTACCTGTTTACACCACCCGTCCGGATACTTTCTTTGGCGTAAGCTATGTAGCGGTTGCAGCGGCTCACCCATTAGCAGAATTAGCGGCAGAAAATAACCCTGAACTTGCTGAGTTTATCCGTGAAGCAAAAAACACCAAAGTGGCAGAAGCAGAACTTGCCACAATGGAGAAAAAAGGAATAGCGACAGGCTTATTTGCTATTCACCCATTAACAGGCAAAGAAGTGCCAGTTTGGGTAGCGAACTTTGTGTTAATGCACTACGGTACGGGTGCGGTAATGGCAGTGCCTGCGCACGATGAGCGTGATTTTGAATTCGCTCAAAAATACGATTTGCAAATTAACCCTGTAATTCAACCGCTTGACGGTTCAGAATGGGATTTCTCAAAAGCCGCTTATACCGAACACGGTAAATTAGTAAACTCAGCAGAATTTGACGGCTTAGAGTTTGATGCTGCATTCAATGCCATTGCCGATAAATTAGAAGCAATGAATGTGGGCAAACGTCAAGTGAATTTCCGCTTGCGTGACTGGGGTGTTTCTCGCCAACGTTATTGGGGAGCCCCAATTCCGATGATGACGACTGAAGATGGCGAAGTAGTCACTGTGCCATTAAAAGATTTACCGGTTATTCTGCCGGAAGATGTCGTAATGGACGGAGTAAAAAGCCCAATTAAAGCAGATCCGGAATGGGCGAAAACCACTTACAATGGCAAACCAGCTCTGCGTGAAACCGATACATTTGATACATTTATGGAATCCTCTTGGTATTACGCTCGTTATACCACACCAAACTTTGCTGACGGAATGTTAGATTCCGATGAAGCAAATTACTGGTTGCCGGTGGATCAGTATATCGGTGGTATTGAACACGCAACAATGCACTTACTTTACTTCCGTTTCTTCCATAAATTATTACGTGATGCTGGCATCTTAACCTCTGATGAACCTGCAACGAAATTGTTATGTCAAGGTATGGTACTGGCTGATGCGTTCTACTACACCAGCCCGACTAACGAGCGTATTTGGGTTAGCCCGACAGACGTAACCCTTGAGCGTGATGAAAAAGGTCGCATTATTAAAGCGACAGATCCTGAAGGCCGTGAGCTTGTTCACAGCGGTATGACCAAAATGTCGAAATCGAAAAACAACGGTATCGACCCACAGGAAATGGTAGAAAAATACGGTGCGGATACGGTTCGTCTATTTATGATGTTTGCCTCCCCTGCAGAAATGACCCTTGAATGGCAGGAGTCTGGTGTTGAAGGGGCAAAACGTTTCTTAGGCCGTGTGTGGAATTTAGTTTATGCCTACGCACAAAACCCAGCAACAACTGCATTAGATGTTGCCGCATTGAATAAAGCACAAAAAGAACTTCGCCGCGATGTGCATAAAACTATTGCGAAAGTGAGTGATGATATTGGTCGTCGTCAAACGTTCAATACCGCAATCGCAGCCGTGATGGAGTTAATGAATAAATTAACGAAAGCACCGCTTGAAAGCGAACAAGACCGTGCGGTAATGGCAGAAGCATTAAGTGCAGTAGTACGTATGCTTTACCCAATCACTCCGCATATCTGCTTTGAATTATGGCAAGCTCTTGGTAATGAACAGACTATCGACTTCGCCCCTTGGGTAGAGGCTGATGAAACCGCAATGGTTGAAGATGAAAAGCTAGTTGTAGTGCAAGTAAACGGTAAAGTGCGTGGTAAAGTAACAGTGCCAGCAACCTTATCAGAAGATGAAGTCAAAGCAGCAGCCAAAGCCGATGCCAATGTAGCCAAATTCTTAGACGGTCAGCAAATCGTAAAAGAAATCTACATTCCATTTAAAATGTTAAACTTTGTAGTTAAAGCTTAAATCTCCCCCTACCCCCTCTTTAATTAAAGAGGGGGAATATAAGGAAACGCTAATGTTAAAAAAATTCTCTCTACTTTTTGTTTTCGCTCTTAGTGCTTGCGGTTGGCATTTCAAAAATAATGAAGTGTTACCTGAATCACTCAGAACGCTAACATTTGAAAGTGCAGACCAACACAGTGAAATGTCTCGAATTTTACGTAATCAGCTTAAATTAAGTGATGTAAAATTGGTTCCACGTGCAGATAATGTAGCTAAATTACGCTTAGTTTCCACATCAAGCAGTAATAGAGTTGTATCTGTATTTAAACAGGCTCGTGAGGCAGAAAAAATCTTAACTTTAGATGTAGAAGCTATTGCAGATATTCCGAATAAAGGGCAATATCCGCTAACTGTTTCTGTACACCGTACATTCTTTGATGATTCTCGTGCAGCACTGGCAAAATCTGCAGAAAAAGAGATGATTATGAAAGATATGTATGAACAAGCTGCTCGCCAGCTAATTATAAAAATGGCAGGCTTAAACAAAGAGCTTTCACAAGTTAAGTAAAAAATAGTCTCTCTTTGGAATAATTATTGGGGGCATTAAATCTCCCCTAGCCCCTCTTTACTAAAGAGGGGTTCCTTTATATTAGAAGAATCACTATATGCAAAAAATCTTCCCTGAAGCAGTTCAATTTTCGTTAGAAAAAGGATTACAGCCCTTTTACTTATTAACGGGTAACGATCTTTTATTAGTGAATGAAGCTAAAGATAGTATCAACCAAACGGCTCGCCTAAATGGTTTTGATGAAAAGCAAGAAATTGATGTGAAAAATGACACAAACTGGGAAGAACTGTTTGAATCGGCTCAATCTATGGGGCTGTTTTTTGCTCGCCAAATTATTATTCTAAATCTGCCGGACTCCCCAACTACTGCACAATTTAAAAATCTAGCAGAACTTCTCGCCTTAAGCCATTCAGATTTACTCTTTGTACTGCATTTGCCAAAATTTACTAAAGCAGTGGAAAAACAGGCTTGGTTTAACCAAATTGAACCTCAGCTTGTGCAAATCAACTGCCAAACACCTGAAATTAGCAAGCTACCGCAATGGCTTAACAACCGTGCTAAAGCAATGCAATTACAAATTGAGCCGGAAGCAAACCAATTACTTTGCTATAGCTATGAAGGCAATTTACTCGCTCTTAAACAAGCGTTGCAACTGCTCCAGCTCCGTTTTACCGATGGCAATATCACACTTACCCGAGCCAAAGAAGTAGTAGAACACTCAGCTCAATTTACTCCTTTTCAATGGATTGATGCCTTATTTGAGGGGAAAACTGCCCGAGCTATTCGCATTTTACATCATCTGAAAAATGAAGATGTGCAAGCGGTAGTTTTATTGAGAATTGTGCAAAAAGAATTGGTTACTTTACTTGAAATCACCCGCAGCCCAACATCTCTACTTTCAAGTAACCAACCATTATTTATTGGTAATTTACGCACGGAATTTGACCGCTTGAAAATCTGGCAAAACCGCAGACCGTTTTACAGCCAAGTCGTACAGCGACTTAGCTATAAAAAACTTTACGCCCTTATCCAGCAACTCGCTGAATTAGAGCGTAAAATTAAACAAGAATTTAGTGATGATGTCTGGCAAGAGCTTGAACGTTTCTCCGCAAACTTTGCTTAATACTGTTCTAAATCATTGCTAAAAACTTCATCTTCCACACTGGCAATAGTATGCTTTTCTGCCGCCCAATCGCCTAAATCAATCAGCTGACAACGCTCACTACAAAACGGGCGATATTTACTCTCTTTGCTCCACACCACTTCTTTCTCACAAGTTGGGCAATTTACGATAGTTTCTGACATTTCTTTCCTTTATTTTTCTGCTAATACTAAATATTGTTTATGTAGCATTCTAACCTGATTCTGAATGTTTACTAAACCTTGTTTAAGAGGGAGATTGTTTTCAATAATATCATCTGCATAGCTTAAACGTTCTTCTCGGCTTACTTGGGCAGCCATAATGTTTTTAATGGTTTCGATTTTGCTTTTATCTCGCTTGCTCGCTCTTTCTAGCTGAATTTCAGGTAACACATCTACCACTAAAATACGGTCGCAAAATTCTGTTAATTTATTCTCAATAAGAAGCGGTACAACCCAGATAACATAAGGAGCTTTAACTTGTGATAACTGCTTTAACATTTCTTCTCTAATCGCAGGATGAAGTAAGTTATTCAGCCACATTTTTTCACTTTCATTGTTAAAAACAATTTGGCGTAATGCTGTGCGGTTTAGTTCTTGTTCAGAAGTTAGAATTTGTGAGCCAAAATGTTCTGCAATTTTTTCCAATAATGGGGAGCCTTTTTCAACCACTTGGCGAGCGACAATATCCGCATCAATAACCGGCATACCTAATTCCGCAAATAGATTGGCAATAGTTGTTTTACCGCTGCCAATACCGCCGGTTAAGCCTATTACATAAGCCATAAATATCCTTAATTTACAATATCAAATACACCTAATTTCTCTGCAAGCCCCACTTCAGATTCAATATTTTTTAAATCTATTTCAGAAATTAACTGCTCTGACAGTTTATGAATCTTATCTTGTTGTTCTTGCGGTAAACTTGCAATCAGTTCATCTAATGTTGTTAATTTCGGCATATTTTTTCCTCAAAATTAAAATATATTAATTTTATTAACTAATCTTTCCCCTTTCAAGCATAACTATAATTAACATAGCCACACTAATAAAAGGAATAAAAGGTAATTTTTCGAGTTTTTGTTTTTGAATAAGCCAATAAATCAGGTAATAACCAATGCCGAGTAAACTTGCAGCTAAAACGAACAGTAGCATTTTTTCGACTGTAAAAAGAGGCGATAGGGCAATTAACAACAACATATCGCCCGAGCCAAAGGTTTCTTTTTTAAAGATAAATTGAGAAATTCCGCCGATTCCAACGCAAAATAAAATAATGAGTAACAGAGTTTCATTATGAAAACTATTTAAGTTCTCCCATAAAACAAGCAAGAATATCAAGGCGATATAGCGAATATCCGTTAGGTAATAACAATAATCTAATACCGATAAATAACAGAGAATAATAAAAATCAGCCCAATGCCTACACTTTCAGAAAATATGGCGATGGCAGGAAAGCAGAGAAAAAACAGGTTAGCCCATTTACTCTGTTTAGGTTGTAAGCGTGATTGTGCTAAAAAGGCAGATTTGGATAATTCACTCGCAGTTAAAGAATGATACTCTTGGTAAATTTGCTGATTGGTGCGGTGAGCAAAATTCGGTATTTCCGACTTAAACCAAAATGCCAAAGCAATAGAAATTAGTACAAACATTGCTACTCCATTAGTGAGCCCATATCAAAAATCGGTAAATATAATCCAACAATAATAGTGCCGACAATGATACCCATCAGCAACATTAGCATCGGTTCTAATAATTGAGAGAGAATATCGATTTGGTAATCTAGTTTTTGCTGATACATCTCGCTGATATGCTCGCACATTTTGGCAAGGTTTCCGCTTTGTTCGCCAATATCAATCATCTGCACCACTTCTGTGCCAAAAATCGTTGGATTTATACCTTCTGAAAACTTATAACCTTTTTGCAGTAAACCCAGCATAAATTGGATCTCTTTTTGTAAAATCGGGTCATTACTTTTTTCAGATAAGAAAGCGTTTAACGCCACATCTAGCCGAATATGGGCGTTGAGCATTAAGGCGATATTTTGGCTAAAAAAGACAATTCGAGATTGAGCTAAAATTCGGTTAAAAACAGGAAGCCAACTTAATATTCTCACTTTTAACTTTGTAACCCAGTTTGTCTTTTTTGCAAAAATCACCAGAAAAATAACCGCTTGTAACAACACAATAAGCAAGGTACTCCCCTGCTCTTGTAAAAATTGAGAGAGTGAAAATAAAATTTCAGTAATTAAAGGCAAGGTTTTCTCTTTTGAACCATAAAGCTCTGCAAATTGCGGGACGATAAAAATCAATAAACCTAAGGAAAGGGAAAGCGAAATTACCAACACAATCACAGGGTAAAATAGAATCTTCTTCACTTTTTTCGCCAACTTTTCTGACTTGATGCGGCTTTCGGCAAGATTAGTTAGAATAATGCCAAGCCTGCCACTTTGCTCGCCCATTTTAATCAGTTGGATTTCTTGATTGGCAATATAACGATTTAATTTTTCAAGCGATTGCGAAAAAGAGTAACCACTTTCAATCAAGCTAATCAGCTCGCTTAACCATTGATAAAGTTTGATGTTTCGGCAATTTTGCAAAATCATCGAAAAGGCTTGCTTCAGTGGAATAGCGGAATTTACCAACAAAGCAAATTGGGATAAAAATTGGTTGATTTCATCTGTTTTCGGATTTTGGGGCAAAACAAAATTTCGACTAATTTTTATTTGTTGATAGCCTTTCGCCAATAAGGAATGCTCAAATTCTTCACGGCTTTTGGCTAACTGTTTGCCTTTCCGTTTTTGTTGAAAGCGATCTAAAGCCTGCCAGTGGTATTCATAAATTTTAACCATTGCCCAATACCCTTAAAATTTCAGCTTGACCGGTTTTTCCTTCCTCCAATTTTTCTTTTGCACTTTCTGCTAAAGTTTCAAAGTCTAAGCAAGCGGTCGTTTTTTCAAAACTTTTTGCAGATCGGCTAAATAGCTGATAGATCCCGATTCTGCCTTTGTAACCTTGGTAACAATGCTCACAACCTTTGCCACCGCATTTTTCACACAATCGACGTAATAACCGTTGGGCAATCACTAAAAGTAACGAATTTTTCAACTCATACTCTTTTATGCCTAATTGCAAAAGTCGCTCAATGGCAGAGGGAGCATTATTGGTATGCAAGGTTGAAAGCACTAAATGCCCTGTTTGAGCTGCTCGTAAAGCAATTTCGGCACTCTCTTCATCTCGAATTTCGCCTAGCATAATAATGTCAGGATCTTGCCGTAAAAAAGTGCGTAACAGTTGGCTAAAATCTAAATTGATTCCTCGGTTTACTTGGGTTTGAATAATGCCCCCGATCTCAATTTCAACGGGGTCTTCCGCCGTTAAAATGTGCTTTTCGCTACTGTTTAAATAGCTTAATGCACTATATAAGGTAATACTTTTGCCACTCCCTGTTGGACCTGTTACTAAAATTAAGCCTTGTGGTTGTTTTAAAGCATCTATCAACTTTTCTTTTTGGTTTACGTTAAAGCCTAAATCCAGAAAATCAAAGTTGGTCGGTTTATTTTTTTGCAGTCTAAGTACAATTTTTTCGCCCAAATGAGTAGGTAATGTTGAAACCCGAAAATCTAATGTTTCAGCAAGCATTGTTTTAAAATGGAACTGCCCATCTTGTGGTAAGCGAGTTTCGCTAATATCCAATTTTGCCAGCAATTTAATGCGAGAAATAATGCGACTTGTAAGGCTCTGGGGTAAGGTTTTATAGAGATGTAATACCCCATCAATTCTTAGCCTAATTGACAAATTCGCTTTTTGAGGTTCGATATGAATATCTGAGGCATTTTTCTGTAAACAGAATTTAAACAGGTTTTCTAAAATCTGAATAATCGGATCATTTTTATCTAAATGCTCCGCATCATTTATCGTCTGATAAGCTCCGTTTTCTTCATAAATTTCGGTATGGATACTATTTTGTTCTGGCGAAAGTGCATTAAGCAAAAATTTTAATTCATCGGAGGAAACCAATACCGGCTCAATTTGCTTATGAGCGATAAAGGCGAAAATCTCACAAGCATTGAGATTTTGCATATCATCAATCGCTAGCCATAAACGTTCTTCATTTTCTTTAAGCGGTACAGCCAAATATCGCAATAAAATATGTTTTTCATCACAATTCTTTTGCCATTGTTGTTCCGAAATTTCAAAAAGTTGTTGGCTACTTAACTCGGTAACTGAATATTGCATTGGGTTTCCTCTGAACTTTTAGTTAGTTGCTGAACAGAAGTTTGCTGGAAACAAGCTTGTATCTACTCCAGTACAAGTTGTTACCCAACCGATTGTAGAGGTATCCTTTTCAAATTTCGGAGTTAAAGTATAACTGTAATTCTCAAGGGAACCTTTACCTGTTACCGTAATTGCTCCGCTAGTTACCGTTACCGTATTTAAATATTTCGTTTCATTGCCTGCGGTTTTATTTGCCTGAATACCATTTGTCCCTCCAGAACAATTATCAACACCATTACTGCTATAAATACAGAGTTCCACATCCGATTTATAAGAGGCAGAAGCCTGCAACAGTTCAGACAACGCTGCTTTTTGGGTATAGGAGTTATAAGATGGAATCGCAATGGTTGCCAAAATTGCAATAATCGCAATTACAATCATCAATTCAATTAAGGTAAAGGCTTTATGAAGCGGTCGAAAAAACATTATTTTTTGCATATTTATTCCTTATTTTAAAAGTGCCTCAAAAATAGGCAAATATAGTGTGCAAATTTTTTAAACCTTGTGCGATAAGCAAAAACTTATTTTTCGACGCAGATCGAAAAAATAATATTTTCCTCTGTTTATCCATACAGTTTTTTGTTAGAATTTTCGCAAAATGAAATATTGAGGGTAAAAAATGGCAAAAGCACCGAAAACTGCTTATGTGTGTAATGATTGTGGTGCGGAATATTCACGCTGGATGGGGCAATGCCGAGAATGTAAAGCGTGGAATACCATTAGTGAAGTACGGCTAATTTCTAGCAAAGAATCAACAAAATCCGACCGCTTTAGTGGTTATGCCGGCGAAACTTCCGGTAAAGTGCAAACACTTTCTGATATTAGCTTGCAAGAAGTGCCTCGTTTTAGCAGTGGTTTTAATGAGTTAGATCGTGTACTTGGTGGTGGTGTAGTTCCTGGTTCCGCCATTTTAATTGGTGGACACCCTGGGGCAGGGAAAAGTACCCTATTACTGCAAGTGATGTGTGGTTTGGCACAGCATATTCCAACCCTTTATGTTACGGGCGAAGAATCGCTCCAACAAGTTGCAATGCGTGCTAACCGTTTAGGATTACCGACTGACAATTTAAAAATGCTATCCGAAACTTCTGTTGAGCATATCTGTAATATTGCCGACCAAGAAAAACCTAAAATAATGGTAATCGACTCTATTCAGGTTATGCATTTATCAGATATTCAATCTTCCCCAGGCAGTGTTTCTCAAGTTCGTGAATGTGCCTCATTTTTAACCCGTTACGCTAAAACTCGCCAAGTGGCGATTATTATGGTCGGTCACGTTACTAAAGATGGTACATTAGCCGGCCCGAAAGTGCTAGAACACGCTATTGATGCTTCATTACTATTAGAGGGCGAATCGGATTCTCGTTTTAGAACTCTTCGTAGCCAAAAAAACCGTTTTGGTGCGGTAAATGAATTAGGGGTGTTTGCAATGACGGAACAAGGATTGCGTGAAGTTAAAAACCCTTCCGCCATATTCCTAAGCCGTAGTGAAGAACAAACACCAGGTAGCTCAGTAATGGTACTTTGGGAAGGAACTCGTCCATTATTGGTTGAGATTCAAGCCCTAGTCGATCACTCAATGCTCGCAAATCCTCGCCGTGTGGCAGTAGGTTTAGATCATAACCGCTTATCGCTTTTACTTGCCGTTTTACACCGCCACGGTGGGCTACAAATGTCGGATCAAGATGTATTTGTGAATGTGGTTGGTGGAGTAAAAGTAACCGAAACCAGTGCCGATCTCGCCTTGATCTTAGCCCTAATTTCAAGCTTTAGAAACCGCCCGTTACCACAAGATTTAGTGGTTTTCGGCGAGGTGGGGTTAGCTGGCGAAATTCGCCCCGTTACTAGCGGGCAAGAGCGTATTAGTGAAGCAGCAAAACACGGCTTTAAACGAGCAATTATTCCGCACGGTAACGCACCGAAAAAGCCGATTAAAGGAATGGAAGTATTTACGGTAAAAAAATTAAGTGATGCGTTAGATATTCTTTATAATCTATAAATAAAAAAACCTAGTGCGTTATCCACGTACTAGGTTCTTTTAAAAGATTATGAATGAGCCACTGCTTCTGGCTTATTTCCTTTAAAAATATAATAAAGGTTAATACAAACCACTAACGTATTTAACCCAGTTACAGGGAAAGAGCCAATCAATAAGCCGTAAACCACAAAGCAGGCACAACCGAGTGAATTGACTAAACGTAGTTTAATTACATCTTTTAATAAAAAAGAACAAGCCACCAAAATCATTGCCACATAACCTAAAATCTCTACGTAATCCATAGGGTCTCCTTAAATAAAAAAATTAACTTTCTCTATTTTAAATATTCTTTTTTTATTTGTATCTAGCCCTAGAAATAGCAAAGGTTTGCGTTCACATTTTTATTTTTGATTGCTTATAAATTAAACATTAACGGCGTTTTAAAATCATAAAACGGCAACGATAGGGGTTGTTTTCATCAATTTCTGACCATTTTTCTTCACTTAGTTGCCAGTTTTCTTCATCGAATTCAAAGAAAGTATCCCCTTCAATCTCGGCTTGAATTTCGGTTAAATAGAGTTTATCTGCCTTTGGAATCACTTGTTTAAAAAGTTCTCCACCGCCAATAATCATTATTTCATCGGTATTTGCAAAATTTTTCGCTAATTCGACCGCTTGTTCTAGCGATCTTGCTGAATATGCCCCTTCAATCTCAAAACCTGAGCGAGAAAGAATAATATTCGGCCGTTTTGGTAATAGCCTGCCAATAGATTCATAGGTTTTCCGCCCCATAATCACCGGTTTTCCAACCGTATTTTGGCGGAACCACGCTAAATCCACAGGTAAATGCCACGGCATTTGGTTATCTTTACCAATTACTTTATTCTTTGTTCTGGCAACAACAATACTAATTTCCATCAAGTTTCCTTTTTTATATCTTTTAGTTTGATTTTATCTCAAATTAAACGTGATTTTAAACCTTAAAAATGATAATTTTGACAACATTATTTTTAGATTAAAGCGAATCAATTTATGTCAAAAACTATCGTCATTAAATTTGGAACAAGCACTCTCACACACGGCACAAAAAGTTTAAGCCGCCCTTATATGCTAGAGTTAGTCAAACAGATTGCCGAACTGCATAAAAACCATAAAGTTATTGTTGTTACCTCAGGGGCTGCTGCAGCTGGGCGAGATTATTTAGGGCATCCTGAACTGCCTAAAACCTTAGCCTCAAAACAGATGCTTGCGGCAGTTGGGCAAAGCCAGCTGATTAGGGTATGGGAGAATCTATTTGATATTTATGATATTCACATCGGGCAGATGCTATTAACCCGAGCGGATCTGGACGATCGTGAACGTTTTTTAAATGCTCGTGATACCCTTGATGCTCTACTGGCTCAAAAAATCATTCCCGTTATCAATGAAAATGATGCAGTTGCTACCGAAGAATTTAAGGTTGGCGATAACGACAATTTATCCGCTCTAGTAGCGATTCTTGCCCAAGCCGATCAACTTTATTTATTAACTGATCAAGAAGGTCTATTTAGTGCTGATCCGCGTTCTAATCCTAATGCAGAATTACTTTCTGTGGTGGAAAAAATCACACCGGAAATTCGCCAAATTGCAGGTGGTAGTTCAACAGGGCTAGGCACAGGGGGAATGAGTACCAAAATAACTGCTGCTGATATTGCCACCCGTTCAGGTGTGGAAACCATTATTGCCTCAGGTTCTCGCCCGAATGTATTGGTTGATTTAGCCAATGGCAAAGCAATCGGTAGTAAATTTTTAGTGCAATCTGACCGCTTGGAAGGCAGAAAACGTTGGTTATTCGCAGCACCTCAAGTGGGCGAAATCGTGGTCGATTTAGGGGCAGAAAAAGCACTTCTTCAGCACAAATCATTATTGCCGGTTGGCGTATCTGAAATTAAAGGGGAATTTACCCGTGGAGAAGTTGTAAAAATTTTCAATCAAGAAGGTAAAGCATTAGCTCTAGGAATTGCTCGTTACAGTAGCGAGGCTTTGGTTCGCATTAAGGGCAAAAAATCAAAAGAAATTGAAACCTTGTTAGGTTATGAATTTGGCTCTGTTGCCGTTCACAGTGATGAAATGGTGGTGTATTAATGGAACTTGGAGCTGATATTTTAGCCATTTTATTTGCTGTTGCAGTGCTTGCAGGCTTTATTGATGCAATGGCTGGCGGAGGTGGGTTACTCACAATTCCAGCTTTAATGTCGGTTGGCATTCCCCCTGCAATGGCATTAGGCACGAATAAATTACAAGCCTGTGGAGGCTCTTTTTCTTCATCACTTTATTTTATTCGTAAAAAAGCGGTTAATCTAAAAGAGATCGCCCTGCTTGTCATAATGACCTTTATCGGCTCTGCCGCAGGGACAATCTTTGTGCAAAGCATTGATGTGGAATTTTTAAAAACGCTACTACCCTTTTTAGTGTTAATTATCGGCTTATATTTTTTATTTAGCCCCACTGTTGGCGATGAAGACCGTAGACAACGCATTAGCTTTCCGATGTTTGCCTTTACCGCTTCTGTCGCACTGGGTTTTTATGACGGTATGTTCGGACCCGGCACCGGTTCATTTATTACCGTAGCCTTTATTTTACTGCTTGGATTTAATTTACCGAAAGCCGTTGCCCACGCAAAAATATTAAACTTTGCCTCAAATTTTGCTTCGTTAATCTTTTTTGCCCTTGGCGGTGCAATTATTTGGAAAGTCGGCTTAATTATGATGGTTGGGCAATTTATTGGTGGCACATTAGGGGCTAAAATGGTAATGACTAAAGGCAAAAAATTGGTTCGCCCAATGCTAGTCACAATGTCTTTTATTATGGTTGCCAAAATGCTCTATGAACAAGGAATTTTTAATTAAAAATGAATAAAGCAAAACGTGTTGAAATTCTCACTCGCTTACGTAATGAGAACCCGCACCCTACAACCGAATTAAATTACCGCAATCCGTTTGAATTACTGATTGCGGTAATCCTTTCTGCTCAAGCAACAGATAAGGGCGTTAATAAAGCGACAGACAAACTATTTCCTGTTGCCAATACCCCACAAGCGATTTTGGATTTAGGGTTAGACGGACTCAAAGAATATATTAAAACCATTGGTTTATATAACAGCAAGGCGGAAAATATTATTAAAACCTGCCGTGATTTAATCGAAAAGCACAACGGCGAAGTACCAGAAGACAGAGATGCCCTTGAAGCCCTTGCTGGTGTTGGCAGAAAAACCGCTAATGTGGTAATGAATACTGCATTCGGGCACCCAACTATTGCGGTGGATACTCATATCTTCCGTGTTTCTAACCGTACTAATTTTGCCCCCGGTAAAAATGTGGTTGAGGTAGAGAAAAAATTACTCAAAGTAGTGCCGGATGAATTTAAGGTAGATGTGCATCATTGGCTGATTTTACACGGTCGCTATACTTGTATTGCTCGTAAGCCCCGTTGTGGTTCCTGCATTATTGAAGATTTATGCGAATTTAAAGAAAAAACGGATTAAAACACTTTTACCACTCCAAACAGAGAAAGGGTTCAAGCAGTTATTTTTTAGGAATTTTTTGCAAATGGAAATATATTTAGTCGGCGGTGCAGTGCGAGATCAACTACTCGGCTTGCCTGTTAAAGATAGAGATTTTTTAGTAGTTGGTGCCACACCTGAAATGTTAATTTCGCAAGGCTTTCAACAAGTTGGGGCGGATTTCCCTGTCTTTCTTCACCCGAGAACGAAAGAAGAATATGCCCTCGCCCGCCAAGAACGCAAAAATGGCAGTGGCTACAATGGCTTTATTTGCGATTTTTCGCCTACTGTTACCCTTGAGCAAGATTTAATCCGCCGTGATTTAACCATTAACGCAATCGCCCTAGATGAACAAGGCAAATTGCACGACCCTTATAAGGGTGCAGACGATCTTAAAAACCGTGTTCTCCGTCATATTTCCCCTGCGTTTAGTGAAGATCCGCTACGGGTACTGCGAGTGGCTCGTTTTGCCGCACGTTTTCACGCTTTTGGCTTTAAAGTTGCCCCTGAAACTCTCAAGCTAATGCGAGAAATAACTAAAAGTGGCGAGCTTGAAAACTTAACCAGCGAACGTGTTTGGCTCGAAACACAAAAAGCGTTTGAAACGGATAATCCGCAAATTTATTTCCATATTCTGCGTTTAGTCGGTGCATTAAAGGTGCTTTTTCCTGAAGTAGATCGCTTATTCGGTGTGCCACAACCTGCTCAACATCACCCTGAAATTGATTCGGGCATTCATACATTAATGGTCATTGAACAAGCCAAAAAACTTGCAAAAAAAGCAGAAAATCCGACCGCTTTACTTTTTGCGGCTCTCTGCCACGACTTAGGAAAAGGCTTAACTCCAACAGATATTTTGCCCCATCACTATGGTCACGAAGTTAAAGGAATAAAACCTACTCGTGAGTTGGCTAATCGCTTAAAAGCCCCGACAGACGTTAAAGATTTTGCGATTTTGGTTGCTGAATATCACACCCATTGCCATAAAATGGCAGAGCTTCGCCCGGAAACCGTGATTAAATTATTTAATACTCTTGATGTTTGGCGTAAACCAAAACGCTTTTTTGATTTCTTACTTGCTTGTGAAGCCGATGCAAGAGGCAGAAAAGGTTTTGAGGAAAGAGATTATCCCCAACCTGAATTAGCCAAAGCTTATTACCAAGCCGCTATCGAAATTGATGTTCAGCAAGTAATTGCCGATGGTTTTGAAAAACAGGCGATTCGAGAAGAGCTTAATAAGCGTAGAGTGAAAGCAATTAAAGAAATAAAACAGATTTTATCCTTACCTAAAAGCTAAGGATTGATATACCACCTTGGAAAAGTATATTTTTTATGCTTAAAAATGAATTTATATGCAAAAATATTGAATAAATAATCAATATGTTGTATTTTATAAATATTGGTTGCACGCAAACGATTGCCGTATTAGAATTTATCGCCTACTTCTAGTATAGGTTAATGGCGACTTGTAAGTACCAACCCCAATTCATTTTTAGGAGTAAATAATGTCTCAATCTGCAATTTTAGTTCTTGCTGATGGATCAACCTTTCAAGGAAAATCCATTGGTTATCAAGGACATACTATCGGCGAAGTGGTATTTAATACCGCAATGACCGGCTATCAGGAAATCTTAACCGATCCCTCCTACACCAAACAAATCGTTACCTTAACTTATCCACATATTGGAAATACTGGAACAAATAACGAAGACGTAGAATCCAACAATATCTGTGCCGCAGGGCTTATTATTCGAGATCTTCCTCTTCTTCATAGCAATTTCCGTGCTAATTCCTCTCTTTCTGATTACTTAGTTTCACACAAAATTGTCGCTATTGCGGATATTGATACCCGCCGTTTAACCCGTCTTTTACGTGAAAAAGGGGCTCAGGCGGGTTGTATTTATGTATTAGCCGAAAATGAAAGTGTTGAGCAAGCGGTCGAAAAAGCGAAAAATTTTGCAAACAGTTTCGGATCAATGGCAGGCAAAGACTTAGCTCAAGAAGTAACTTGTGCCCAAGCCTACCAATGGAATGAGGGTGAATGGCATTTACCAGTTACCAACAATGGCAAGCCGTTTAACCAAATCGAAAATCCGGAATTTAACATTGTTGCCTATGATTACGGCGTAAAAACCAACATTTTGCGTATGCTTGCCGAACGTGGCTGTCGCATTACGGTTGTACCGGCAAAAACGTCGGCTGATGAAGTATTGGCATTGAATCCGGACGGTATATTTCTCTCTAATGGCCCGGGCGATCCTGAGCCTTGTGATTATGCCATTACCGCAATCCAAAAAATTCTTGAAACCAAAATCCCTGTTTTCGGCATTTGCTTAGGGCATCAACTGTTAGGCTTGGCAGCCGGCGGTAAAACCAAAAAAATGGTATTCGGGCATCACGGAGCAAACCACCCAGTGCAAGATTTAGACAGTCAAAAAGTGTTGATTACCAGCCAAAACCACGGTTTTGAAGTGGACGAAGCAAGCCTGCCAGAAAACGTATGTATCACTCACCGCTCTTTATTTGACGGCACCGTACAAGGGATAGAATTAACCGACCGCCCAGCGTTTTCGTTCCAAGGTCACCCAGAAGCCAGCCCAGGCCCACACGATGTCGCCTATTTATTCGACCGTTTTATTGCGGATATGAGAAACAGAAAATAATTGAAAAAGTAAAGAGCCGTTGATTACGCTTTTATACTGAGACCGTTAGGTCTTCTTGGGCCGGTTGCTAAGCTTGTCGAAGCAGACGGTTGCTGAGTCTCTGAGACGGTTGCTGAGCTTGTCGAAGCATCGTCTCAACACAACAAGGTTAAAAAATGAAAGGTTGGATGTACATCTTAAAATGCTCTGATGGTAGCTATTACACAGGAAGTACAAAGAATTTGGAAGTTCGATTGTATGAGCATCAATCAGGTAAAGGTGCCCAATATACACAAAAACGCTTACCTGTTGAATTAGTTTATTGTGAAGAATTTGAACGAATAGATCTTGCTTTTTACAGAGAAAAGCAAGTTCAAGGCTGGAGTAGAGCTAAAAAAGAAGCCTTAATTTCTAATAGATATGAAATGTTACCTGAATTATCAAAATCTAAAGGGAATGATGGGGGGAAGGATAATTGCTGAGACTATGCTTCGACAAGCTCAGCAACCGTCTCAGCGTGTTCAGCAATCATCTGCTTCGACAAGCTCAGCAACCGTCTCAGCGTGTTCAGCAATCATCTGCTTCGACAAGCTCAGCAACCGTCTCAGCGTGTTCAGCAATCATCTGCTTCGACAAGCTCAGCAACCGTCTCAGCGTGTTCAGCAATCATCTGCTTCGACAGGTTCAGCAATCGTCTCAGCGTGTTCATCAACCGTCTCAGAGATGGCTTTATTAACAGTTAAATATAAATCAGTTACATAGAGAAAATAAAAATGCCAAAACGTACAGATATAAAAACGATCCTGATTATTGGTGCAGGCCCGATTGTGATTGGGCAGGCGTGTGAATTTGACTACTCCGGTGCACAGGCGTGTAAGGCGTTGCGTGAAGAGGGGTATAAAGTGGTGCTGGTTAATTCCAACCCAGCAACCATTATGACCGACCCGAATATGGCGGACGTTACCTACATTGAGCCGATTGAGTGGCAAACGGTAGCGAAAATCATTGAAAAAGAGCGTCCAGATGCGATTTTGCCGACAATGGGTGGGCAAACTGCGTTAAATTGTGCCTTAGCTCTCTCTAAAAATGGCATACTGAAAAAATATAATGTCGAACTTATCGGGGCGACAGAAGATGCTATCGATAAAGCCGAAGACCGTGGACGTTTTAAAGAAGCAATGGAAAAAATCGGCTTAAATACGCCGAAATCCTTTGTTTGCCATAGCTTTGAAGAGGCGTTATCGGCACAAGAGCAAGTCGGCTTTCCGACCCTAATTCGTCCGTCTTTCACAATGGGCGGTTCAGGCGGTGGTATCGCTTATAACCGTGATGAATTTATGGCGATTTGTGAGCGTGGTTTTGAAGCCTCGCCAACCCACGAATTGTTGATTGAACAGTCGGTACTCGGCTGGAAAGAGTACGAAATGGAAGTAGTACGTGATAAAGCGGACAACTGCATTATCATCTGTTCGATTGAAAACTTCGATCCGATGGGCGTGCATACCGGCGACTCCATTACCGTTGCACCAGCTCAAACCTTGACCGACCGTGAATACCAAATTATGCGTAACGCCTCTTTGGCGGTATTACGTGAGATCGGGGTAGATACTGGCGGTTCAAACGTACAGTTTGCGATCAACCCTGAAAATGGCGAAATGATCGTGATCGAAATGAACCCTCGTGTCAGCCGTTCTTCCGCCTTAGCAAGTAAAGCGACCGGTTTCCCGATTGCCAAAGTGGCGGCGAAATTGGCGGTGGGCTATACCTTAAACGAACTGCGTAACGACATTACCGGCGGTTTAATCCCAGCCTCATTTGAGCCGACCTTAGACTATGTAGTCACGAAAATTCCACGCTTTGCCTTTGAGAAATTTGCCAACGCAGACGACCGCTTAACCACTCAAATGAAATCGGTGGGCGAAGTGATGGCGATGGGAAGAACATTCCAAGAGAGCTTACAAAAAGCGTTGCGTGGCTTAGAAACCGGTATTTGCGGTTTTAACCTGTTATCGGAAGAGCCGGAAAAAATCCGTCGTGAACTTGCCAACCCAGGCCCGAACCGTATTCTGTATGTGGCGGACGCATTCGGTGCCGGATTTAGTTTGGAAGAAGTGCATCACTATTCCAAAATCGATCCGTGGTTCTTAATCCAAATCCAAGATTTAGTCCAAGAAGAGTTAGCCTTAGAGAAAAAATCATTAAGCGATTTAGACGGTGCGGAAATTCGCCGTTTAAAACGCAAAGGGTTCTCTGACAAACGCATTGCCCAGCTGACCAAAGTCAGCGAAAAAGCGGTGCGTGATTATCGCCATAGCTTAAACGTCTTGCCGGTGTATAAACGGGTAGATACCTGTGCGGCGGAATTTGCTTCCGATACTGCTTATCTCTATTCGACCTACGAAGAAGAGTGTGAGGCGAACCCGTCCGACCGCAAAAAAGTGATGATCTTAGGCGGTGGGCCAAACCGTATCGGACAAGGGATTGAATTTGACTACTGCTGTGTCCACGCTGCCCTAGCGTTGCGTGAAAGCGGTTTTGAAACCATTATGGTGAACTGCAACCCAGAGACCGTTTCTACCGATTTTGATACGTCCGACCGCTTGTATTTTGAGCCATTAACGTTGGAAGACGTGTTGGAAGTGATCCGTGTCGAACAGCCGTGGGGCGTGATTGTGCATTATGGCGGTCAAACACCGTTGAAATTGGCGAATGCGTTGCACGACAACGGGGTAAACATTATCGGTACATCGGCGGACAGCATTGATGCGGCGGAAGACCGTGAGCGTTTCCAAAAAATCTTGCACGATCTCAACTTAAAACAACCGGCAAACCGCACCGCACGCAACGCCCAAGAGGCGGTTGCCTTAGCTAATGAAGTCGGCTATCCGTTGGTGGTGCGTCCGTCTTATGTATTGGGCGGACGTGCGATGCAGATCGTCTATAACGATGAAGAATTGAACAAATATATGCGTGAGGCGGTATCGGTTTCCAACGACAGCCCAATCTTGCTTGACCACTTCTTAAACAATGCAATTGAAGTCGATGTGGACTGTATCTGCGACGGTGAAGATGTGGTGATTGGCGGTATTATGCAACACGTTGAGCAAGCCGGTATTCACAGCGGCGATAGTGCCTGCTCATTACCGCCCTATTCATTAAGCCAAGAAATTCAAGACGAAATCCGCCGCCAAACCAAAGAAATGGCGTTCGCATTAGGGGTAAAAGGCTTGATGAACGTGCAGTTTGCGGTGCAAAACGATGTGGTGTATGTGTTGGAAGTCAATCCACGTGCCAGCCGTACCGTGCCTTATGTGAGCAAAGCCACAGGACGCCCATTAGCGAAAATCGCCGCCCGTGTGATGGCGGGTATCTCGCTTAAAGAACAGAATGCGTTAAACGAAGTTATTCCTGAAAAATATTTTGTGAAAGAGGCGGTTTTCCCATTCATTAAATTCCCGGGCGTAGATACGGTGTTAGGGCCGGAAATGCGTTCGACAGGGGAAGTAATGGGTGTGGGCGAAACCTTTGCCGAAGCGTTCTTCAAAGCCCAGCTAGGGGCAGGCGAACGTATTCCGAAAGTGGGCAAAGTGTTTATGTCGGTAATGGACGAACACAAAACCGCCCTGCTTGACGTGGCGAAACGTTTCCAAGCCGAAGGTTACGGCTTATGTGCCACATTCGGCACGGCGAAATTCCTGCGTGAAAACGGCATTGGCGTGCAGACGATCAACAAAGTGCGTGAAGGCAGGCCGCACATTGTCGATGCAATTAAAAACGATGAGATTGCGATAGTAATCAATACGGTAAGTGGTGATCCAGAAGTGATTGCTGATAGTCACTCAATCCGTCGCACTGCCCTACAACAACGTGTCCCGGTTTACACCACCATTGCCGGTGCAGATGCCGTTTCCGTCGGTGTGAAACATATCAACGAATTTGATGTGTATTCCGTACAGGAACTGCACCAAGATTTAGGTTAAGTCTTGGGGTTTAAGTAGAGAAAAGAAAGGCATATCGGAGGATATGCCTTTCTTTTCGGAGGCTATGTCAGCCCCATTAAAATTACCAAACCTGCCGGTTTAAATGCCTCTCTTTCTTTATTTTTACAAAAATAAATCTGTAATCAGATAAATATATTTAATTTATCCACTTTTTTTTTATGGTTATTTAGCGTTATAATTGCCTCCTTTAAAAACAAGAATTATTTTTATAAAAGGAGACATAATGAAAAAGAATGCAATCACCTTATCTTTAGTTGCATTGTTTAGCTTACCTACTTGGGCGGAGGAAACAGTTGAGCTCAATGAAATTAATGTTAATGCTCAAGATGGGCTGGCTGATTCAATTTTGAAACAAAAATCGAATATTAGTGACAATGTTGTAAATAAAGAGAAGTTAAAAACTCGATCTGCAACACTCGGCAATGCTTTAGCTGGCGAGTTAGGTGTTCACTCTAATCCATTTGGTGGTGGGGCAAGTAAGCCAATTATTCGTGGGCAAGATGGTGTACGAGTTAAAATCTTACAAAATGGTACTGATGTTATTGATATGTCTAATCTTTCTCCAGACCACGTTGTTGCAACAGATACGCTACTAGCTAATAAGGTTGAACTCGTAAGAGGTGCCAGCACGCTATTATATAGTACCGCCTCACCTGCTGGGGTTGTGAATGTGGTTGATGCCCGTATTCCAAACCAAATGCCTATGGGGTTATTGACAGAAAAAATCGAGGGTGAAGCATTAATTCGCTATAACACGGGCAGTAAAGAAAAAGTTGTTACTTCTGGAGTGAGCTTAGCCTTAACCGATAATATTGTGGCTCGTATTGAAGGGCTAAAACGTAATGCCGATGATTATAAAGTGCCAGAATTTAAGTCAGATAAAGTATTAAATTACTTGCCTGATAGTAATAATAAATCAACGGTTGGTACTTTCGGGTTATCTTATATCGGTGATAAAGGTTTTATCGGAGCTTCTTATAGTAAACGTAAAGATAAATACGGAATACCAGGACACAACCACAATTATGATAGCTGTACTGCACATTTTATTAGTGCGATTGATAACCCTGAACGGGCAGTTGCAGGACGTTATTATCTGAATGCCTACCCTCATTTAATGGATGATGAAGATATTGTTGATACCCCACATTTTGATGGTTGTCGTCTAACTGAACACGGCGAAGATCACGGACATAGCCACGATCAGCCTTTTGGTTTTGAACATAATCATAACCATTCTGGGCCTTGGGTAGATATGAAAATGTCTCGCTATGATTTACGAGGTGAACTCAATAATCCGACATCTTGGTTAGAAAAAGCAAAACTCAGCCTTACTTATGCTGATTACTACCACGATGAAAAAGATCCTGGTAACCCTGAACGTAGAACGGGAATTGAAGAAGGTTTTACGGCCCAAGGAGATTATGGACACGCAGCTGCTATTTTTAAAAATAAAGGTTTTAATAGCCGTCTTGAATTTTACCACTCGCCAATTTCATTTTGGAATGCCGAGTTAAAAGGTGTGTTCGGTGGGCAATACCAAACCCAAAAATCAAGTGCATTAACACCATACCTACCAAGCTATGGAAACACAAAAGGGGCGGATCCTCGTAATCTACTTGTGCCACATACAAATAAAAACTTCAGCTTATTTGCCCTTGAAAAGCTGAAAAAGAATAATGTGACTTTTGAAGGTGCAATTCGTTATGAAAGACAAAAAACACCTATTGATTATAATCACGAGTTATTAGCAGAAAAACTCGAACGTTATAAGGAAGGTGCTGCTATTGTGGCAAGAACACCTCGCCACCCAGACCTTACACCTTATAAAGAAAGTGCATTATCCTATTCAACTTCATTTTTATGGGATTTTGCTAAAAACCATCAACTTAACTTGATTTATTCTCATAATGAACGTTTACCGGCACCAATGGAACTTTATTACAGTGGTAAGCATCTTGCGACCAACTCTTTTGAATACGGTAACAAAGATTTGAAGAAAGAAAAATCAGATAATATCGAATTAGGGCTTGCCTATAATGGGGAGAATTTTGGTTATAAAACCAGTGCCTATTATAGTAAATTTGATAACTATATCTTCAATGAAAATATTGCTAAAAAAGGGAATTTATATATCCGCCGTTATAACCAAACTACCGCAAAATTTTATGGTTTAGAAGGCGAACTAATATTCCCAGTTGGAGATAATCATCAAATTACCTTCTTTGGTGATGTAGTAAGAGGCAAAATTGGTAATCTATCGCCTGTAAAAGGTAAACTTATCGCCTCAAATACAAAATGGATGTATTTTGATGAAGATACCAAAGAGATGCCAGTTGATGAAGAGGGGTATTATGATGATGAAAGCTCAATGGTTTGTAGTAATAAAAGCCCTGAGCAATGGGGAGCAATAAACCCTGACAATGAATGTGCAACAACGATCAATGTTTATAAAAATGGGACATTAACACCAGGTGAAGAAGATTATGATGTCTTAGAACGGAAATCGACTATTTCTCCAAGATTACCGCCTATGCGTTTAGGGTTTCGTTACCAAGGGGCGATTGGCGAGCATTGGTTAGTCAATTTAGAATATAGTCGTATCTTTAAACAAGATAGAATTTCTACTTCAACTATTGCAATAAAACCTGCAATGAGAGATGAAAATGGCAACTTAACACTTGATGATAATGATAAACCAATCTATTACTATCATCCAGACAATACACAAAAAATGCAACCTCGTTATATTACTGAAAATGTGACGAAAGGGTATAACTTACTAAATGTGGGAATTGATTATAATCGAGTGATTAAAGGGATTGACTATACTCTTTCACTAAGAGCTGATAATCTCTTAAATGAAAAAGTTTATATTCACAATTCATTCTTACCTTATGTACCACAAATGGGACGTAATTTTACCTTTGCGGTTAATATGAAATTCTAATAAAACAAAAGTGCGAGCTATTTTGGCTCGCACTTATTTTTCACTCCTTCATTCAGTTCTTTTATTAATTAATAATCTTAGGCTAAATAGAATTAATAAGCTAATGCCTAAGTTAGCAAATATAAATGCTCCGAACCCAAGCATTGATAAAGGCTCAAATTTATAAATTTCTACCGCACCTCGTGCCATTGCGGCTAATCCAAATGAGAATGCCCAAAAACTCATTGAAAATCCATTTTCTATAATCCAATTAAAATTCCGTAATACAAAACAAAGTTGAACAAACCCATATCCCCATAGCATTTTTACAAACAAATCAACTTCCCCACCAATGACGAGATAAGCTGCCGAACCAACAAAAGAGGGAGCAAGTACAATACCTAATGATGGACGAGCAATAGGAAATAAAGGGCTTAGTCTCATTCGTTGTAGCATTATAGGCTCGTGAGCCAACCAAGAAAGAATACCGATGCCGAAAAAGAGAGACCCAATATCATTTAAGCCTATTAGACCAAATGAGCTTGCCATTGTAAAGCAAGCGGCTATAGGAGGTAGGTAGTGTACTGGGTGTAACGTATCTGGCAAAAACTGTGTTCCATTCCATAAACGACCAATTACTAGAATGAGAAAAATTAAATGTACAATTACCCCTAGAAAAATCAATGGCTGACCCAATGATATATCCCATAAGTACAAAATATCGCCTGTTATCATCGTTGTCATTGTAACGAGAGAAAATAGAGAACACTGTACAGGATGAAGGAATTCCGCTTTAATCTGCTCAAAATAAAAAATAGCCCGATAAATATAACAGCCAATTAAAGTTGCCCAGAGAATAATAGAAACTAAGCCTATTGCATTACCAATTTGTTGGGCATAAATATAAATTTTCTCTGCATTTAACCAAGATAGACTTAAAGCCCCTAGCCCTAATGGCATAGCAAAGAAACCTGTTGTGATTGGAAAGTTTTTTGATGAATTCATAGGAATAAATTATTTGTAATTCGTTCTCAGAGCTACTTTAGGCTTTGACACTTGAGGAAATTAATATTGTAAATATTTTACAATTTCTAACCGCTTGTCGCTATAAAAAATAAAAACCCAAAGCTTTCACTTTAGGTTTTTGCGGTTTATTCGTACTCTTCTAACCAGATTGTTAAAATGGCTTCAAGAATATGTTCGTTTGATGCTTCTGGATCATCGTCGAAATCTTCCATTTCACAAATCCATTTATGCATATCAGTAAAACGAACAGTGGTTGGGTCTAAATCTGGGTTCATATCATACAGATTTTCTGCGATCATTCGCGTATCAGTCCATTTCATTAGTGTGCAGCCTCATTTGCGTGGTTTAAGTTATATTTTGGAATTTCAACAACTAAGTCTTCATCACCAACAACGCATTGGCAACTTAAACGGCTGTCCATCTCTAAACCCCAAGCTTTATCCAGCATATCTTCTTCTTGATCCGATGTGTCATTTAAAGAATCAAAACCTTCACGAATAACAACGTGGCAAGTCGTACAAGCACAAGAACAATCACAAGCGTGATGAATTTCAACACCCGCATCGTGTGCGACTTCTAATAAATTATCGCCCGGTTTAGCTTCAACTACCATACCTTCTGGACAAAACTCTTCGTGTGGAAGAAATACAATTTTTGGCATTTTAAGTTCCTTTTGATTTAATCCCATTCAATATTGTCTAAATGTTCGCCGATGAAATTTAAAATTTCTTCTTCGTGTTCCACTAAATAGACAATAATATTTTTCAATTCTCGGATTTTTTCTTTATTTTTTTCCGAAAGCGGATAAGTCGCATAATAACATCCTGCTTCCGGATCTTCTTCTAATAACTCTAATAGGCTCGGACGATAAACACTTAAATAAGCACGTAAAAATGCAGCCCAGTTATAGCCGTTCATATAGGCTGGTTCATATTCAGCATTAATTCTCTCGCCTAATTCAAACAGACGGTTATCTTCTAAATCAAGCTCTATAGAAAGGGTTCTGAATTTTTCAGAGAGTTCTGTTTTTACATAATCAGACATTATTTCTCCTTATACTAATTCATCCATTTTTTTACCTGCTAACGCTTTTTGAATTGATAAATTCATTCGGCGAGCGGCAAACTCTTGAGTCGCAATATCTAAATCTTTAATGCCTTGCTGAATCGCAGTGCGATCAGCACCTTTTTTCAGTTCAATTAATTTAGCTATTTCGGCCTCGATCACTTTAAATTCATCAACGCTAAGTACTTCTGCACCGTCTTCTTGTAAAGCAGAGATTACTGTATCAATAACACGATCAGCTTCTACTCTTTGCTCTGCTAATTGACGAGCCTGCATATCTTCTTGGGCATTTGCCATTGAAGATTTAATCATCTTCGTAACTTCTTCATCAGTTAAACCATAAGAAGGCTTAATTTGGATAGAAGCCTGAACGTTAGTTGATTTTTCCATAGCGGTTACATTTAATAAACCATCTGCATCAACTTGGTAGGTAACGCGAATAGTCGCCGCACCGGCTACCATTGGAGGAATACCACGTAGAGTAAAACGTCCAAGAGAACGACAATCTTCCACTAATTCACGCTCACCTTGTAATACGTGAACCGTCATTGCGGTTTGCCCATCTTTTGCGGTGGTAAATTCTTGCGCACGAGCAACAGGAATCGTGGTATTACGTGGAATAATTTTCTCTACTAATCCGCCCATTGTTTCAATACCAAGGGATAGCGGCACAACGTCTAATAAAAGCATATCAGAGTCTGGCTTATTACCCACTAAAATATCTGCTTGCACTGCAGCACCAATCGCTACTACTTTATCTGGGTCGATTGATGTTAATGGTGTTTTTCCAAAAAACTCCCCGACTTGTTCACGCACAAATGGTACTCGGGTTGAACCACCAACCATTACTACTTCACGCACTTCTTCCGATTCTACCCCTGCATCTTTTAATGCTCGGCGACAAGTCATTAGAGAACGTTTTACAAGCGGTTGAATTAGTTCATTAAATTGCAAACGGCTAACTGTACCTGTCCAATTTGCAAAATTTATCTCAATTTCGACCGCTTGCGAAAGAGCGACTTTTGTTTGAGTAGCAAGAGTTAATAATTCACGCTGCTCACCTGCCGTTTTGGGTTGATGATTTGCTTGTTCTGCAATCCAATCTGCTAATAAATGGTCAAAGTCATCACCACCTAAAGCTGTATCGCCTGCGGTTGCAAGCACTTCAAATATGCCTTTACGTAAGCGTAAGATAGATAAGTCAAAAGTACCGCCACCTAAGTCATAAACAGCAATAACACCTTCTTGACCGCTGTCTAAGCCATAAGCAATCGCAGCCGCTGTCGGTTCATTTAATAAACGTAAAACATTCAAGCCTGCTAAACGAGCGGCATCTTTCGTACTTTGACGTTGTGCATCGTCAAAATAAGCCGGTACGGTAATCACAACGCCCGATAATTCGCCAGCTAAACGTTGTTCCGCAAATTGTGCTAAATGGCTTAAAATATCAGCTGAAACTTCAACTGGGCTTTTACTACCCTGTGCTGTTTGAATTAATGGCAAACCATTTTCTGTTGCACTAAATTGATAAGGCAAATTGCTATAACGCTGCTCTACATCTTTTAATGAGCGACCGATTAGTCTTTTTGCAGAAATTACCGTATTTTTCGGATCGAGAGATGCTTTCGCAAAAGCCTCTACACCTACAATTTTTTGATTTTCTGCATAATGCACCACTGAGGGTACTAATGCACGTTCTTGTGCATCTAATAAAACTTGTGCTTGCCCGCTACGTACAGTTGCAACTAATGAATTTGTTGTCCCTAAGTCAATTCCTACCGCTAATCTATGTTGATGTGGAGCGGCTGTTTGACCGGGTTCAGCAATTTGAAGTAATGCCATTATATTTTTATCTCTCTAAATATATCCTCTTCCATTTGGAAGAAATTAAACTTTAAGCCACCGAATATCCCATATTTTCAGGTGCAAATTCGCCTTGGTAGTGGCGTTCGATTGGCACGGCAATTTTGCTATTAATATCTAAAATTTGATGTCCTTGTAATTTTGCAATATCCGCTTGCCAGCTATCCCAACGTAAATCTTTATAAAAATTATCTAAATCACCAGCCAATGCCCAACCTAAAAATTCTGAATACGTTAAATTGGTATTTTCCCAGTTTTTATTTTTAGGGTGGTGATAATAAACTTTACCGATTTCTGAACCAATCCCACCAGCGTTAATCGCAAAATAACCACCGATTGCATCATCTGCAATTAATAAGTGGCTTGGTTGCTCGCCAGATTGTTTAAAGGTTTTGCCAAAATTCCAATCAAATAGACCACGTGGTAACTTTTCATTGCCCGAGCCTAAAAGACGCAACCAGCCGTGATCAATAAAAACACCGCCCGTTTCATAGGCTATTGCCCCAAGCGGAGAACGGGTAGAAAGTTGCATACCGACCAAGCAACTTCCAGCATCTTCAGGATAACTTGCTAAAATTTCGTAATGATTTGTCGCTTGTGTAAACCAATCTCTTAAAATCAACCAAGCAGATTGTTTATCTACTAATTCTTCTAAACTTTTCATTTGCAAAATTTCCTTAAAAAATAACCGCTTGTATTACATATCAAAAAACTTTTCTTCCACTTTTTCAATTTGAATAATTAATTTTTTGAAATAGCGTAAACGATCCGTTAAGGCATTTGCTTGTTGCCACTTTTGTTCATTTAATTGGCTTTCAAGCTGTTCAAGTACGGCTTTTTGTTCTGTTTTTATCTGTTTTAAAAAAGCAGTTAATTCAGTTTCATCTTGACGATGCTCTATTGTCTCAAGTTTCTCGTGCCATTCAAGTTGTTGCATTAAAAACTCAACATCTCGCATACTTTTTTCTTCAAGGTTTTTAGATTCACCTGTGTGAATTTCAATAATAGCTTCAGCTCGTAAAATCGGATCTTTAAGGATATTTAACGCTTCATTCACATCTGCTGATTTTTGCACCGCTGCAAGCTGTTCAGCATTTGAAGTATGGGCAAAGTTATCAGGGTGAAGTTGTTTTTGTAATGCAAGATAACGCTCTGAAAGCTGAGCGTTATCGATTTGGAATTGAACTGGGAGATCAAATAGTGTAAATGGATTATTCATTATCTTTCCTTACACATTAAAACTTTCACCACACCCACATTCATTTTTCACATTTGGGTTGGTATATTTAAAACCTTCGTTTAAGCCTTCTTTTACAAAATCTAATTGGGTACCGTCTAGGTAAGCAAGGCTTTTTTCATCAACAATGATTTTTACCCCAAATTGTTCAAATACGTGATCATCTTCATTTAACACATCAACGAATTCAAGCACATAAGCTAATCCTGAGCATCCTGACGTTTTAACACCTAAACGTAAACCAATTCCTTTACCACGGTTTTCAAGGAATGTGCGAACTCGATCTGCTGCTACTTCTGTTAATGTTATTGCCATAATTTATCCTTTAATTTGTTAAATCAAGAAAATCTTACACTAAAAATACTTATTTTAAATGAAAATTTTTTGAAAAATTAGACCGCTTGTTGTTTTTATTTGAAGTTCACTTACCTAAAAATGTAAATGGTGGGACATTAGTCCCACCTTAATCTTTAAGTTTGGATTATATTATTTACCGTTTTTCTCTTTGTAATCTGCAATCGCTGCTTTGATTGCATCTTCCGCCAAGATTGAACAGTGAACTTTCACCGGTGGTAATTCTAATTCTTCTGCGATGTCGCTGTTTTTAATTGCACCCGCTTCATCTAAAGATTTACCTTTTACCCATTCAGTAATTAAAGAGCTTGATGCGATTGCAGAACCACAACCATATGCTTTAAAACGTGCATCCTCAATAATACCGTCATCATTTACTTTAATTTGTAAACGTAAAATATCGCCACAAGCTGGTGCTCCTACCATACCTGTACCAATATCTGTAGCTTCTTTATCAAAAGTCCCTACGTTACGTGGGTTTTCGTAATGGTCGATTACTTTTTCACTATATGCCATTTTGTATTCCTCGAGTATTGGGCGAATATAATTCGCCCCTACATTAAATTTTCATTTTTGACGTAAATACGCCATATCCTGTTTTGTGTGGGCGAATTACATTCGCCCACACAAATTAGTGGTGATTCCACTCAATTTTTGATAAATCTACACCTTCTTTAAACATTTCCCAAAGTGGAGAAAGTTCACGTAATTTCACAATCGCTTTTTTCACGATTTCGATAGTGTGATCAATTTCTTCTTCAGTTGTCCAACGACCAACAGTGAAACGAATTGAACTATGTGCTAATTCATCATCACGGCCGATTGCACGTAATACGTAAGAAGGCTCTAAACTTGCAGAGGTACAAGCTGAACCAGATGAAACTGCGATATCACGTAGTGCCATCATTAAAGATTCACCTTCAACAAAGTTAAAGCTAATGTTTAAGTTTGAATCTACACGCTTTCCTTCTTCCATTGAACCATTTACATAAACTTCTTCAATATCTTTAAAGCCATTATATAAACGATCACGAAGTGCTTTTAAGCGAGGCATTTCAGTTGCCATCTCTTCTTTTGCAATACGATAAGCTTCGCCCATACCGACAATTTGGTGAACAGGTAATGTACCTGAACGCATACCACGCTCGTGACCACCACCGTGAATAATTGCTTCTAAACGTACACGAGGCTTACGGCATACATATAAACCACCGATACCTTTAGGCCCGTATAATTTGTGGCTAGAGAATGACATTAAATCCACTTTTAACTCTTGCACATTCACAGGGATTTTACCCACAGATTGTGTTGCATCTACGTGGAAAATAATTTTCTTCGCACGGCAGATTTCACCAATTGCTTTAATGTCTTGGATGACACCCATTTCATTATTTACGTGCATTACAGAAATTAAAATAGTATCTGGACGGATGGCTGCTTCTAATTTAGCTAAATCTAATAAGCCATCTTCTTCTGGGTCTAAGTAAGTAACTTCAAAACCTTCACGTTCTAACTGACGGCAAGTATCTAATACAGCCTTATGCTCAGTTTTAACCGTAATAATATGTTTACCTTTAGTTTGGTAGAAATGTGCCGCACCTTTAATTGCTAGGTTGTCTGACTCTGTCGCACCCGATGTAAATACGATTTCACGGCTATCTGCACCAATAAGATCAGCGATTTGATTACGTGCAACATCTACCGCTTCTTCAGCTTCCCAACCAAATTTGTGAGAACGAGAAGCAGGGTTACCAAAGATTCCATCTTTGGTCATATATTCCATCATTTTTTTTGCAACACGCTCATCCATTGGTGTTGTTGCAGCATAATCCAAATAAATTGGTAATTTCATTGTTACTCCTGATTAAATAACCAAGCGGTTATTTTTAATAAAAAATTTGCAATTAGTGGTGATGAGGATGTTCGTGACAATGTTCTTTTTCACAATCGTGATCAGAATGTTCAGCGGCTAAATCTGCAACTGAAATTGTGCCTAAAAACTTCTCAATTTGATCCTCTAATCGCTCCCACAAAGAGTGTGTTAAACATTGAGAATCTTTACGACAATTACCACTACCTTTACATCTGGTTACATCAATGTTTTCGTTTACCGCTGAAATAATCATTCCTACGCTAATATCTTCTGGTTTTTTACCTAATTGATAGCCACCACCCGGGCCTCTAACACTTTGTACAATACCATCTCGACGAAGCTGTGCAAATAATTGCTCTAGATAGGAAAGAGAAATAGCTTGACGATCTGAAATATCGGCCAAACTCACAGGTTCTAATTTGCCGTGTAAAGCAATATCTAAAATAGCGGTAACAGCATAACGACCTTTTGAGGTAAGTTTCATAAATATCCCCGTTGATTTTATCCAGAATTTGTTCTGGAAAAGTTGCTAAATTTTGATATACCCCACTAATTTAGTCAAGCATTTACACTAATTAGTGTGAAAGGTTTTATATATTAAAAATGACAAAACTATAAGCACTAATTATACGAAAAATTTCATAAAAACGCCAAAAAAAGTCAAAACACGCTGAGAATTTACGCAATTTATTCGCTAACTGATCGGAACAGATGTTTTTTTTACAAAATTTAATTGATAGAGTGTATTTCGCTCCGTACAATCAGCCCGTTATATTTTTAATAACTATTTTTTATATCTAATTACAACTATCAATCTTAATTAAATATTTTAAGAGATTTCCTATGAATATGAATAAATTTTCAAAAACCTTACTTGCATCATTAGTTACATTAACCTCAGCAGGTGCTTATTCTGCAGCTTTCCAATTAGCTGAAGTTTCAACATCAGGCTTAGGTATGGCTTATGCGGGTAATGCTGCGGTTGCAGATAATGCATCTGTTGTTGCCACTAACCCAGCATTAATGACTTTATTTAAACAAACTGAAGTGTCTGTTGGGGGTATTTTTGTAGATGCAGATATCAACATTGAAGGTAAATTAAATTCAACTGGTAGTGACGCATCACATAAAAATATTGTCCCAAATGCAATTATTCCAAATTTATATGTTGTTTCACCAATTAACGATCGTTTTTCGATTGGTGGCGGTGTAAATGTAAATTACGGCTTAAAATCTGAATTTAGCCCAAACTATAGTGCGGGTTTCTTCGGTGGTCGTACTGATTTAAGTGCTGTAAATGTAAATTTAAGCGGTGCTTACAATCTTGGATATGGATTTAGTATTGGTGCAGGTATTAATGCTGTTCATGCAAAAGCGGAATTAGAGCGTTATTTAGGTGCTATTGCGGCTCGCTTTAGTGAAGCAAAACAGGCATTAGCAAACAATCAAGATTTAATTGATAATGCAATTCAAAATCTCAAAAACCTAGAAACAGCTATCGCAGCTGGAAATACATCACTTGAGACACAAAAAACAGCATTACTTACTCAAGTTAATGGACTTTTACAAGCTAATGGCTTATCTCAAACTATTACAACATCTAATCAATTACAACTATTAGTAAATGGCATAGCCTCGATCAACACAGATACGACAATTCATAAATTAAAAGGCGATAAATGGGGATTTGGTTGGAACGCTGGCTTACTTTATGAAATCAATGAAAATAATCGCTTAGGTATTAGCTACCATTCTGCTATTAACCTGAAATTTAAAGGAAAATACTCAAATACCGTAGCAGTTGCTATTCCAAACGTAGTAAACACTACAACAGGCGGTGCTGAAATCGATGGTTCATTAACATTGCGTTTACCAGCCTATTGGGAAGTTTCAGGCTATCATAAACTCACTGAAAAATTAGCTGCTCAATATAGCTACAAACGCACAAATTGGAGTAGCTTCAAGAGTTTAGATGCTTACGGTCAAAATGATAACTTATTATTCCATAAAGTAGAGAACTTTAATGACTCTCAACGTATCGCATTTGGTTTATCTTATGATTTAAATGAAATGCTTACTCTACGCACAGGTATTGCCTACGATGAAAGTGCAAGTGTAAGAAATCCATCTATTTCAATTCCAGATACTGACCGTACCTGGTACTCTTTAGGTGCAACAGTAAGAGCAACTCCAAACCTATCTGTTGATATTGGTTATTCTCACTTACGTGGAAGTAAATTAACCTTTAATGAAGATAATCTGGCTACTTTTAAAAGCAGAGCAAGAGCTAACCTTTACGGTTTAAATGTTAATTATAAATTCTAATTTAATGAATTAACTAACAAAGACGTGTAAACTTAACTTACACGTCTTTTTTATTGGAATTTAAAATGAAATCGCCAATTTACTACGATTTTTACCAAAGCCCATTAGGTCAATTACTTTTATTAGCCAAGCAAAAGGGCTTAATTTATATTGAATTAGGGCAAGAGCAGCAAACTACATCATTAGAAAATTTTATAAAAGCAACAAATACAAGCGGTCAAGTTTTTGAAATTTTTTGCAAAACAAAAGAAATTTTAGACCGCTATTTTGCAGGTGAAAAACTTGCCTTTGAGCATTTAGATTTTCTAGCACCAGAAGGTACTGCATTTCAACAATCTGTTTGGAAAATCTTACGTCAAATCCCTTATGGCAAAACAACGACTTATGGCGAGATTGCCAAACAGCTTGGCAAACCAAGTGCTATGCGAGCAGTAGGCGGTGCGGTTGGTCGTAATCCGATCTCGATTTTAGTGCCTTGTCATAGAGTATTAGGTAAAAATCAAGCCTTAACTGGTTTTGGTGGTGGATTACCAAATAAACGCTATTTATTACAGCTTGAAGGCATTGAATATCAAGATAAAGGCATTGAATTTGTTAAGCCTAAAATAAAGAAATGGTAAAAAAACAAGCCTGAGTGATAAAAATCACTCAGGCTTCTCTTTATGTTTTTATTTAGCTAATTACACAATACCTTGTTCTAGCATTGCATTTGCCACTTTTTTGAAGCCTGCAATATTAGCACCATTTACATAGTTTACGAAGCCATCTGCTTCGGTACCATTTTCAACACAGTTTTCGTGAATTGCTTTCATAATGTTGAATAAACGTTGATCCACCTCTTCACGAGTCCAAGATAAGCGAATCGCATTTTGGCTCATCTCTAAACCTGAAGTTGCAACACCACCCGCATTTGCAGCTTTGCCCGGTGCATAAAGAATTTTTGCACCGATAAACACTTCAACACCACCTAAAGTAGTTGGCATATTTGCACCTTCCGCTACGCATACACAGCCATTTTTTACTAGCTCTTTTGCATCTTCTGTATCTAACTCATTTTGAGTTGCACAAGGTAATGCGATATCACAAGCAACACCCCAAGGTTTTTGACCTTCAAAGTACTGTAAACCTTGCTCTTTAGCATAAACAGATAAACGCTCACGACGTACATTTTTAAGCTCTAACAATGCTTGTAATTGCTCTTCTGTCATACCTGAATCAGAGAATAATACGTAGCCGTTAGAATCTGAAACTGTTAATACTTTACCACCTTTTTGAAGTACTTTTTCTGAAGCGTATTGTGCTACGTTACCAGAACCTGAAACAACAACACGTTTTCCTTCTAAAGACTCGCCTTTAGTGGCTAACATAGATTCTGCAAAATAAACTGCACCATAACCTGTTGCTTCCGGGCGAATTAAACTACCGCCCCAAGTTAAACTTTTACCAGTTAATACAGAAGTAAACTCATTACTTAATTTTTTATATTGACCAAACATATAACCGATTTCACGGCCGCCAACACCAATATCGCCTGCTGGCACATCGGTATCTGCACCAATATGACGATATAATTCACTCATAAACGCTTGGCAAAAACGCATTACTTCCGCATCTGATTTCCCTTTAGGATCAAAATCAGAACCACCTTTACCACCACCCATTGGCAATGTTGTTAACGCATTTTTAAATACTTGCTCAAAGGCTAAGAATTTTAATACACCTAAATCTACAGTTGGGTGGAAACGAATACCACCTTTGTATGGGCCGATAGCAGAGTTCATTTGAACACGGTAGCCACGATTTACTTGTACGTTGCCTTTATCATCTACCCACGTTACACGAAAGCTAATTACACGCTCAGGCTCAACAATACGTTCTAATAAACCTTGTTGCGTATATTTTGGGTTTTTCGCTAAAAATGGAGCAAGACTGCCGAATACTTCTTCAACTGCTTGATGGAATGGTGCTTGGTTTGGATCACGTTGTTTGATTTTTTGGAAAAGGGCGTTTAAATCGCTCATTACTGACTCCTGATTTTATTTTGATGTTGTGTATTTAAGTTGAGATAAGTCTAGCAAGCATTAATAAAATTGAAAAGGCATATTAGAAAAATTTATCATTAAAATAAGAAAAATTTAGTTTAAATGTCGATTTTTTACACAAAAAAAAGAAACCCACCTTACTTTAAAAGGTGGGTTTCTAGGTTAATTAATGATTAATTTTCAAGATTTATTTCATTGTTTGCATTACTATCATCAATTTTGCTAACTAAACCATTTGCATCAAAATAAACAAATACATTACGTTGTTCTGGCTCATTATACCCTTCACGTTTAATGAACACATAATCCCAACGGTGCGTTTCAAAAATATTTTTTAGCATCGGGGTGCCGAGTACATATTCGACTTGTTCTGGTGTCATTCCCACACGTAATAGATCAATGTTTTCTTGCTCTAAATAATTTCCTTGCGGCACATCAATTCGATAAACCACTTTTTTAACTGTTGAGCAAGATGTTACACTCATTGCGACTAATATCGCTGCGAAAAGAGATTTCATTTTCATATATATTGACCTTTTAACGATACAAAATGTAATGGTAAGAATAATACCTAAACTAATAAAAATTTTCCATTATTTATTACGCTCAAGCTGATCACGTAAATTTGCCGGTAATCCTTTGATTGTTAAACTATCATTTAGTTCATCCCAAATTAAACGTTCGCCTAGTAATTCCGCATTAAAACTAATTGTAACCCCTTTGCCCGAACCCGAATATTTTGTTAGGGCTTTTAAGGTGCTACGCATCGGAGGAATATTCTCTTCTAATCCATAGTCTTCATTTTGAGTAAATTGAGCAAATTCCATTTCATTTAGTATTGGCATTACTTGCGAGACTTCATTTAATGCAATCTCCTCTCCTTGACTCATCTGACCTTTACAATAGTCAAAAACCTGTTTTTTCACTTCTCTGGTTTGTGGGGCCGATAATTCGCCTTGTTCGCAATAATCACTTACTGCTTGCAATAAAGTTTGGTTTTGTACTTGTGGATTAAAGCCTTCTTCCGCACTTAAAAAATCCATAAAGAAATCAGCAATTCTTCGCCCTACTCTGCCTTTCACAAAGGTTAAATAACGGTTTGACTGCGAATTGATTTGTAACTCCGTTAAATTGATACGGCACGCAATATCATATTGAGAAATTTCCAAATATTGTGTGCGTTTTACTTCTAGCTGGTCATCTACCAACATTGAATTACGACTGTCAATTAAAGCAATAAACAAATAGTCGGTTGCTAAAAAAGTATAACGACAAAGAATAAATGTTCCACCTTCAGCAAACGGATATTTAATTAATTCAGAAGCCAACATTTTGGCACAGCTATGGCTAAAAGGCAGAAAATCAGTCTCTTCTTCTAATAATCGATTCAGTTGCTGGGCAAAAACAGATTCAGCTTTAAAAATACCATAAGCCTTTGCCTTTGTTTGATAAGCTTGATGTAACTGCAACATCATTTGATCCACTTCTGCAGAAATATCCAATAAGTTTTCACGCAAAATAGTGTTTAATTCTGGGCTCTCACCTTCTGTTTTATGTAATTGGTGTAAGACGATTTCGGAAACATTTATACTCATTTATTCTATTCTCTTTATTCCAAATAATAAGAAAAGATATTATCATTAATTCACTTATTTTTCATTGAAAAGGAACAGAAGATGACAAAAGTTATTCATACAGAAAATGCCCCAGCAGCAATCGGCCCATATGTACAAGCTGTTGATTTAGGTAATATGGTGCTTACCTCGGGGCAAATTCCGGTAAATCCACAAACAGGTGAAATACCAACAGATATTGTGAAACAAACTCGGCAATCACTGAATAATGTAAAAGCTATTCTTGAGCAAGCAGGCTTAACAGTGGGCGATATTGTCAAAACAACAGTTTTTGTTAAAGACCTTAATGATTTTGCCACTGTGAATGCCGAATATGAAGCTTTCTTCCGTGAACACAATCACCCTTCATTCCCTGCTCGTTCTTGTGTAGAAGTCGCTCGTTTACCAAAAGATGTTGGCTTAGAAATTGAAGCCATTGCAGTACGTAAATAACAAGCGGTTATTTTTTGGAAATATTTTGCAAATGGAAAAAATCAGCCCAAACTGGAATATACCGCCACATATTCACGCTTTTACGACCGTAAGAACAGGGGGCGTTAGCCAACCTCCTTTTGATAGCTTTAATTTAGGTGATCACGTAAATGACAACCCTGAATTTGTAGCAACAAACCGTGAATTATTAGTGGAAAATTTTCATCTGCCACAAGCACCGCTATTTTTAACACAGACTCACAGTACAAAAGTTATTCGTCTTCCGTATGAAGGTGTAGTACCTGAAGCAGATGCCGTTTATACCAATCAACCTAATCAAGTTTGCTTGGTAATGACAGCAGACTGTTTACCGGTATTATTCGTCAGCCAAGATGGTAAAGAAATCGCGGCTGCTCACGCAGGTTGGCGTGGGCTATGCGATGGTGTGTTAGAGGCAACTGTTGCGGAATTTGAATGCGAACCTTCACAAATTTCCGCTTGGCTAGGACCTGCTATTGGTCCAACTGCTTTTCAGGTAGGGAGTGAAGTGATTGAGCAATTCTGTGCTTTTGATGCTCAAGCTAAAGATGCCTTTGTTAAAGACAGCTCTGCAAGCGGTAAATTTTTAGGCAATCTTTACCAAATTGCAAAACAACGCTTAAATAAGCTAGGTATTGTTAATATCTCAGGCGGAGAATATTGCACTTATACTGAAAAAGAACGTTTTTTCTCTTATCGTAGAGATAAGCAAACAGGACGAATGGCAACATTGATTTGGCGGTCTGAATAATATTACGACTAATAATTAGCCGAGTAATCGCAATTGACTAGACGAATACTCGGTTTTTCTCTATAATCGCAACCACTCATCTCTATCCCCCCTTAGCTCAGTGGTTAGAGCAGGCGACTCATAATCGCTTGGTCGCTGGTTCAAGTCCGGCAGGGGGGACCATTTAAGAATTGCATATTGTCTTACATTGTCTCAAATTTACTATAAAAACAAGAACTTATGTTCTTTTATAGTCCCTTATTGTCTCTTTTAGTTGCATTGCATCTTAGCGTTTATGATCCCTATTTTGAAAATGGGGAAAAATAGGGATCATAAAGTCTTATAAACCCATATATTACAAGGCTTAGACGAAATGACTGTAACTAAAAAAACTATTTCTGATATTTTTATTAAAAACCTCAAATATTCCCCAAATTCAAAACCTATCGCAGATAGTAACGGGCTATTTATCCTTGCACAGAAAAAGGCAAAAGTATGGATTTATAGCTATATCAACCCGAAAACAGGCAAGCGAAGCACAAAAAATAGAATCGGAAGCTATCCGCAAATGAGCTTAGCTGATGCAAGGAAAAAAAGGGACGAGTTAAACGCTATTGTAAGGCAAGGCTTAGACCCTTTTGATTATCTAGCCCAGCAACAAAAGGAACTGGAACAAAAGCAGGAAACTATAAAATCTTTTGCTCATAAATGGGCTGATTGGAAACTATCAAAAGGTAAATGCAAGCCTAAAACAATGGAAAAATGCTTGCAGAGATTAGAGAACCATTTATTCCCCCGTTTTGATGGATATACGCTAGAAGATTTTACCTTAACAGATACGATTAACCGCTTAACTGATTTAGAGCGAATAATGCCTGACACATTACATAGAATTGCAGGGAATTTAATAGAAATTTTAGATTATGCAGTTTTATGCGGACGAATTGCTTTTAATCCTATTAGCGTAATAAAAAAAGCATTTAAAACAGTAAGTACAACGCATCAACCCGCTATAATGCCTGAAGATTTAGCTGAATTTTTGCAAGACTTGCAGAAATCGAACAGAACACCACAAATAAAATTATTAGTTGAATGGCAACTTCTTAATATCCTTAGGCCGTTTGAAGCTGCTGCTGTAGAATGGAGCGATATTGATTGGGAAACTAAAACGCTGACTATTCCGGCTGAACGAATGAAAGGCGGTAAAAATCCGCATTCTGTTCCCTTAACGAAACAAGCCTTAGCAATTTTAGAGGAAATGAAAAAATATAGCGGGCATTGTAAGCATATTTTCCCAAGTAGAACCAATAGAAATAAACCGACAAATAGCCAAAGTGTGAATAATGCAATCAAACGTTTAAACAGTGGTAAATACAAAGGCATTTTAGTTGCTCACGGTTTAAGAAGTGTTGCCAGCACTTATTTACACGAACGCTTTACAACCGAGCCCCTGGTTGTAGAGGCTTGTTTATCGCATACAAACAAAGACACCGTAATGAGTGCATACCACCGCAAAAGATGGTTAGACCGAAGACGGGAGATTATGCAAGAATGGGCTGATTTTGTAGAGCAATGTAATAGAGGTTAAAAGGCTAAAAGTAAAAGAATTCCTTGAATTTATAAAGCGTTGTTCATATTATGAAACTCAATAAATATTGGGAGGCTTTAAAATGGATTATCTATCACGATATTATTTACCGTTTTATATTTTCTATGGTATTTGTTCGTTTTTCGGCTTTTTTACTTATTTTTTAAAGGGAGATAGTAGCCTTACTGTCTCATTTTTCGGAGCATTAATTGCTGGTACTATATTTCTATTAATATCAGCTTTGTGCATCCTTCCTATACTTTTTATTGTATTGAGTTTATTAACTTATCCTATTAATTTGTTATTCAGCCTTTTCAAAAGCAAATTTCAATAAGCGGTCAATGACCGCTTTTCTTATACTCGTTTTATTTTACTAAAACCAAAATTTTTAATTAATCGCTTGCTGGCTGCTATGCCCTCAATGCGAGCCGTATCCCCCACCACACCCGCACAAACTAAAAATGGCGAATTGAACGCAAATGCAAAAATCCCCCTAGCCTTAGCCTATATAGCGTGAAAGTAGCTCAAAATATCCATTTTTATTACGCAAATTTACGCACAAAAACGCAATTTTACGCACGCAAAACCGCCTTTTCTCAAAATTCAATGAATGAGCAATGTAAGAACTACTGAAATTTTGCCAAAAATCAGTAAAAAACGACCGCTTGAAGATGCTCAATTTCACATAAAACAAGCCCCAAAATGTTAAACACACTTTCACACCCCGAACAAATAGCAAAAAAACGGTAATCATTTATTCTGTCAGTCGTTGGCAGGCACAGGCACGCCAGAGCAATTTTTACGGAGAAAAAAACAAATGGAGAACACCGCACAGAAACAGCGATTTATGAAAATTGATGAAGTATCAGCCGTAACTACTCTTTCAGAAACGCAGATATACCGCAAAATGAAAGTAGGCGATTTTCCCGAAAGTATCAGTATTGGGGCAAATAGCAAAGTATGGCTAGAAAGTGAAATCCAGCAATGGATGAACAGCAAAATTGAACAACACCGCAACCAGTAAGGGCAAATTATGCAACTTGAAAAATTTAATGAACAAAAAGCCAAATTCCACGAACAAGAAAAAGCCGTTTTAGCTATTCAAACCGAGTTAGACAAAGCGAAGAATATTCTTGAAGCATTAAAAAATGAAAAAGCGGAATTTGTCGCACGCCAAAAAGAAAAACTTGCCGAAGTCGGTACACTTTCCGCCGATGAATATGTAGAGCTGAAAAATAAAAATAGCGGTTTAGATGCACGCATTGAATATTACCAAGCTATTTTAGTGGACTTAGAAAATAAACTTTATGATGAGAAAGAAGAAATGTTTTCTATCCAAGCTGAAGCAAAAAGAATAAGAAGCCATATTTTTATTGAACAAGCCGAACAGCTATTTTCTGAAATTATGGAAGAAAACCAAGCTAAATTAGCAGAAATATGGGCTTGTTTAGAACATAGCGGAACGATAAACCCAACCCAATATACAGGCAATGCCACGCAAAGCGATTTAATTCTTCATCATTTAGTAGAGAAATTTAAATCTGCAATGCCTAAAGAGGGCAACATTTCAGAAGAATATAAACTTTATTCTTCAACGCTTACGGGCTTTACACCCAAATCGCCCCTAGCCAAACAAAAAGAAGACCGAATGGAAAAGCCAAAAGGCTTATCTGCTTTAATTAACGAAATGTAAGGAAAAAACAATGAGCTTAGTTACTTTTGCAAATGCTTTAAAATTAGATACACAAGGGAATATCGTTTTATTTGATGACAACCCAGCAGAACAAACAAAACTACTTAACCGCTTAAAACAAAACCGCCTTTTTAAATTGCTGAACCTTGTGCAAACACGCTATCCACAAGGCGAAGCAATCGGATTATTTACCCCGATTGCTGGCACAACAAACACAGATGTAGCTGAACGTAGCCCTAAACACGCCCTTGCACCAGCTCAAAAATACGATTGTGAGCAAGTCAATATTGATAGCTATATTCGCTATGAAAAAATGGACGCTTACAACCTTGAAAACAGCCTGGAAGAACGTTTAAATCACTTACTCGATGATAACCTATTAAGAGGGCTTTTAATGCTAGGCTGGCAAGGCGTGAGCCGTACAAGCACTTCAAACCCACAGTTAAACCCACTGGCTCAAGACGTGAAAAAAGGCTGGTTACAGAAAATCCGAGAAGGGAAACCGCAAGCGGTAATCAACGGGGCAAGCGTAGGCGAAGGGCAAACATTCAAGAACATCAACTCCCTAATTAAGCAAGGATTAAGCAAAATCAGCCCAGCTTATTCAACAGGCGGAGATATGATCGCAATTTGTGGACGTAATATTATTGGCGAAGAAATCATACAGTTTGAGCATACTGATTTAAGCGAAAACCTAGCCGATTTACTTACCCTATGCCAAAAGACCAAAGGCGGACTAAAAGCGGTGAGTATTCCTTACTTTCCAAGCAATGCAATCTTAATTACAAGGCTTGATAATCTTTCGCTATATGTTCATTTAAACAATATTCGCCGAAGAGTGATTGACGAACCACGAAAAGACAGCGTACAGACGTTCTATTCTCTGAATATTGACTACATTGTAGAAGATTTTAATGCTTGTTGCTTGATTGAAAATATCGAAATAATCGAAGAATGAGCCTAGAGAATTATATTCAGCAAGCCGAGAAAATGCCCTTTGCCGATAAGCTCAATTTCATTCTAAATCTATTGAATGATAGTGAAATTGACGAGTTAGAAGCCTATCGCATTTTTACAGCACAGGGCGAACCCCAACCGCAAGAAAGCCCCGAATGCCGAGGAGCATTTATAGATTTTTTAGATGACTAACCCAAAGCCCGAAAGGGCTTTTTTGCATTTTATCGACTAAAAACGACCGCTTGCACCCGTTGAAATTATTGCTATCATTGATAAAAAACAATAACCAAATCAAAGAGAGTAAAAAATGAATGAATATAAATTACCACCTAGAAAGTGGTACACGCTAGAACAAGCAACCAAAAGAATTAAGCAACTAACTGGGGTGGAATTAGGAATAGAAGATTTATTACATTATTGGCAAATAGGCAAAATTATAATTTATACAACCGTAAATTATAGTTCTATTAAAAATGTTTGCACTATAGGGAATGTAAAATTAAAGTATGCTTGCCCCCATTTCTTTCCATTTAATGATGAAGATGAGGGATATAAAATTATTGATACAGAAGATGAATACTGCACGATTAAATACAATATAGAAGAAAATGCTGACAATATTCTATTAGATAATAGCGATCAAATTGATGGATTTATAGCTATAGCTGCAAACTTTAAAAGAAAAGGAAATATAGAAATCGAAAGAATACTAAACCGAGGATTAGATTTAAATTATTTTAAAGAGTATTTCAAGCCACCATTGGATTATTCAAAAAATGAATGCTTATTAATATTAATAACTCCGTTTGAATTTGACTCGTCTGAAGAATTAAATGTTTCAATAGATAATCTTTACATTTTAGAAAAAGATTTATCACTATTCTTTAGTGGAGAGATTGAAAAATATCTAAAAGTTTTATCTGATACTTACAAAGAAGAACAAGAAAAAACAGAACATAAATTTAAGCAATTTTCTAAAACCATACAAGAAAACCAAATCAACTTTATTAGAGCCTTACTTTATATGGATTATGGCATAGACACGCCGCAAGAAGCGAAAAATGCCCTTAATACAGGAGAATTAGGAAAGAAAATTGAAAGATTTAGACGAGAAAACCCCAATATAGAAACCGATAAAAATTTCAAATTCCCATCCTATGTAACTCTTAGTAATTGGTATTCAAAAGCCTAAAATATTGGAAATTTCCAAATCTACTTTGGAAATTTCCAAACCCTCCAAAATAAAATCCCTCAAACTTTCCCCCGACAATGCAACTAAAAGACGACAATTCAAAGATTATGCAATAACAATCACAAGGGGGATTTATGCAATCTAACTTTTCTGACTATTCCTATTTAACCGCCCGAGATGTATGCGAAATGCTGAAGCTCAACCGTTCCACAATTTATAGGCAAATTAAGCAAGGGATTTTCCCTAAACCGACCAAAATTGGCAATGCTAGCCGCTGGAAGTTTAGCGAAATCAAGGCTTTTCTAGACAAACCGCAATCACAGGAGAAAAACTAATTTATGGCAGGATTAGAAATAAAATGCCCTTTTTGTGGTGGCTCTGCTCGTATTAGAAAAAGCGAACGCCCCACGTTATTAAGCGTACAAGCTCAAGTAAATTGCCCAAATTGCGGGCAACTTAAAGCCCAGTTTGTGGGGCAACTCATCAATATTAAGCGAGCGGTTTATATCGATTGTGAAGATGCAAGCAAGTGGGATAAACCCGAAAACGAGCTAATCAAAGAGGGCAAAATTCAAGGGAAAGACAATGCTCAACGCTTGAGAGAGTTAAGAGGCTCACAGCAAGATTTATTTGCACCAGGTCCGAAAGCATTACCACCCGAAAAAGTAACCCCAGCGGAACGGGTAGCACTACGAGCAAGCCTTTCTAAAACACATTGAACAGGTATAAAAAAGCTTGCTTTCCACGCTGAAAAGCAAGCTAACCTAACGAATGACCAAAAATTATTTACTAAATATAGAGAGTAAAAAGATTTATGAAAGAATTATTTCCAAATCAAAAACAGTATAACTTAAATTCTGCTATACTTCAAAAAAATTTCACGTTGTTATTGACAACCTTCAATCGTTCGCCTTATGCTAACCACGCTTTTGCAAAATCAAGAGCCGAGACTGCAAACTCGAATATTCAAACGGCGAACAGTTGCACGCCTTTAAACCGTGCTTTTTTTGTTCGTAGCTCACGCACACCTAAAGAACGCCTAAAAATGGCGTGTTCCTCTATGGTAGCGTGTAGCGGGAAAGGTTTCGCCCTTTGCTGTTTTCCGTTTGAAACAGTTTTGCAGCTCGTTGCACGCTATCGCCAAATCACCCTGCAAAGTGAAGCGATAGACCCTAAAAATCAACAAACGGAGCTATCAGCAATGAATACCTTTGCTTATTCCTTTTTGTGCGTAAACCGCACTTCCGAAATTTATCAAGAAGAAATTGTAAGAGTGATCGCAAACAACGAGCAAAACGCCCGTTTTCAGCTTTCCGCCGATTATCGCTTACTACTCGCCCACCCTATTGCAAAAATTCGCCTAAAACCAACCGCTTGCACAGCAAAAGGAGGGATTTATGCTTAATTATTCCGATATTGAACAAATCCGCTATTTTATGGTTCAAGCTGAAGAGGCTTTAGACAATGATGAAGAGTTCAAAGCCATAGCAGAACTTAACACAGCACAACGATTTATTCTGGCTTTATTAATGGACTACGAACAAGGGGGCGAAAATGAATAATACAACAGCACAAACTACGCAAAGAAACTGGCAAGAAATTATTGATAATTTGTTCAGATTCAGCGAAATAGAAAGAGATAAACCGTTAAATTTCTATCATACATTCTTAGAAACTGCCGAGAGCTTGCAAGCCTTAGAACAAAACAACGGCACAGAAGCGGAAAAAGAGGCATTTTTTAAAGAAGTCCAAAAAATTTATAGTTACTTTGAAAAGCAAGAGCAATCCATCAGAGAAAATAGGCAGCTTGAACAACAATTTAAAGACTATTCAAAATTAGGCATAAATTTTGATGATTTAATCAATAAACAAGACGAACAGCTAAAGCAAATCGCACGACTGAAAGATCAGCTAAAAAAGGCGGAAAACTTAAGCAGAATCCCTAAAACACCGCTAACGACTTTAGCTGGTTTAGAAACGCTTTTAACCAATTCAAAAGCCGAAAGCCTAGAAATAAATAAACAAGAAGCCGCTTTCTATTTTTCAGTCAATCTACAAATAGCGGAGCAAATCCCATTTATTTATAACTGTATCAGAGAAAGGGCAAATGATGGGCTAGAACTAAACGCAGGAATAGAAACGCTAATAGAATTGCATAAAGCCTATAACAGGCATATTTCAGAACAGTTTAGCCAATTAGAAAACATTATTTTTGATGAGGGGGATTTATGCTAACACACCGCATTAAATTACCAGATGGCACAGAGATTGAATTTTTTGCAGATACTGACCCTGAAACATTTTCAGAAATTCAGCAAGAAATGGAAAATTTACATATTCCAACCTATGCCGAATTTATCGCACAACAAAGACGAAAAAAGGCTAATAAAGCCATAAAACAAGCTCGTAAACGCCAAAAACTGGCACGCAGAAAACAGCGATAAAATCACATCACAACGGGCGGAATTTACCGCCCGTTCATCAATAAAAGACCGATTGACGAGAGTAAAAAATGAACCCAAATCAAAAACCACAATATGCCCGTAATGCCAAAGCCCAAACTGCAGGAAAATTTGATGAAATCATTGCTTTTGTTGGCACAGAAGCAGAACCTTATAATGAAGCAGGCATAAAACTTGCCATGGAAGCAATGCGAGTAGAACCTAATTACAAGCCCGTATTTGTAGGCAAAAAAGAACTAGGGCTATTACCCAATGTTCGATTAACACCCGCATCAAACCAATGCAATCAATTAAGCCTTATTCAACTAGGCGAATTAACCGAAGACCATAAAACGCTAATTTGCACCGCTATTGCACGCAATAGCCCCAACGTAAAAACCACTGTTTTATATGATTGTGCATTACAAAATAATGAAAATATGAGCCATTATATAGAGAAAATCCGAACTGATAATGATGAGGCAGTAAAAACTATTATTGCTGATTTTCAAATGAAGAATGAGGCTAATCAACAACCAAAAGAGCCTTATTTTCAAGAAATGGAAGTCAACGGCATTAAAGGAATTTACTATATTATTCCTAAATTAGACAAAGATGGCGATGTAATTTCAGAGAAAATAAAATGGACTTGTGAGCCTTTAACGCTTAGAGGCGAAGGATACAACGAGAGCAAGGAAGCATTTTATATTTTTGAATGGAACCACCCGTTAACAAATAAACCTCACACTGAGGCTATTCCTCTCCCTATTTTTGGTAAAAATGCAGGATGGGAAATGATGGAAAGATATGGATTCAAAATTACCCGAAAAACGCATGCCAGCGATTTAGCCGATTATTTTCACCATAGTGGAAATCACTCAACAAAATGGAAAGTAACCGATACAGCAGGATGGAAAGAGGAAAACAACGGTTATTTATTACCAAATGGGGAGATGATCGGACAAATAGAACAGCCGATTTTCTTTTTAAAAAATAATGATGGAGAGGATCCATATAGTACAAAAGGCACGCTAGAGAGTTGGCAAACTGAAATAGGGCAATATTTAAAGGGGAACCACTGCTTAATTTTAGCTATAGCCACCGCATTAGCTAGCCCCCTTTTACGGATTCTTAATATTCAATCTTTTGGAGTACACCTATATGATGATTCAAGTAAAGGTAAAACCACCTCTTTAAATATTGCGAATAGCATATGGGGAAACCCCCTTTTATTGAATAAAAAATGGGATCAAACAAATGTAGCAATTATGAATAATGCCCAAAACCGAAACGATAATTTTTTAACACTGGACGAAATCGGACAGGCTGCAAACTATGAAAATGTAGAAAATGCTGCTTACATTCTTTTTAATGAAACAGGTAGAGACAGAGGAAAAAAAACAGGCGGTAACCAAAAGACCGCTCGTTGGAAACTTACCGCACTCTCAACTGGCGAAAGTGATTTAGAAAGTTTTATCCAAAAACACAACCCAAAAACGCAAATAAAAGCAGGGCAATTAGTCAGACTATTAAATATTCCGATAGTTGAAGCGAAAAACCTTCATCATTTCAAAAATGGAAAAGAGCACGCTGATCATTTAAACGATTCAGCAATGAATAATTATGGCGTTTTAGGACGTGAATGGATAAATTTCATTATTCAGAATAAAGAGCAAGTTATTCAAACATTCAAGGATTGTAAAAAACAATGGGTAGAAAGGACACCAGAGGAAGCTAGCGGACAAGTACAAAGAGTAGTAACTAGCTTTACTGTATTAGAAACCGCCTTACAATTAGCTAGAAACCTAACAGGATTTAGCGAAGAAGAAAATAGAGAAGCAATAATAAAAAGCTTTAATAGCTGGATTGCAGTCTTTGGTACAAAAAGCAAAGAAGAAACCAATATCATAGAAGCCTTTAGTGACTGGTTACAGCAAGCAAGACACACTGATTTTATAGAAATCAGCTCAAATGACTATTCAACAAAACGAACACCTACACGAACCATTGCAGGCTATAAAATCCCAGCTGAACATAAGGAGTTATCAAAAAAAGGAGGTAAATATAAAAATGAGCATTTTTATATCTACGCTGGTACGTTTAAAGAGGTAATCAGAGGTAGAGCAAAAGAAGTTGCATTCAGAGCATTATCCGAAGCAGGCTATTTAGATTCAGAACTTGAGCATAACCCTAGAAGCTATCAAAAGAAAATACCAAGAGGCATAGACCCGACTCAATCATACGCTTATTTAGTTTTTCAAGTAGCCTAAACATAAATATAAAGCCGTTTTATACACTGTATAAAACGGCTATTTTTTAGCCTTTATTATTTAAATTTTATAGAGGATTAAATTTTTTTTGACCTCATTGACCTCAATTTATATATAAATAGCCTTAAAGCCTTATAAATAAAGGAAAGTATAGAAAATTAGTGAGGTCAAAAACTTAAAAATGAGGTCAAAAATATCATTTTTGAGGTCAAAAAATCCTATTTTGAGGTCAAATTAAAAAAATCATTTTTTTCTGAGGTCAAAAAATAAGGGTAGTGAGGTCAGCTTGAGGTCAATAGTTTTGACCTCAGTTAAAGTCTTGTTTATCAAGGCTTGAAAACCTGTTTTTAGTAGTGAGGTCAACGAGGTCAGTATTTTTGAACATATATATAAAAAAGTAAAAAATTAGAATATTTTATACAGTAGTTTTAAATACAAATTTCCCAAAAGCGTGAAAAAAATCCCACCTTGCTGAAAGATGGGAAAATTGTTGATAATGAGACGAATGCAACCAAGAAAGACAAACTACCCTAGCTGCATAAAAATAGACTACTTTATAAACGAAAATAAAGGGCTTTATTTGATATGATCCCTAAAATGATCCCTATTTTACGAAAGCCTTTTTTATATCCTTATAAATCAATAAGTTACAAGTGAATTCAGATGCGGCAGGGAACTGAATTATCCACTCTTATTTTTTCTTTCGTAATCTTACGCAAAACCCTTGATAATCCTAAACATAACTAGCTTTTAATTTATTTCTTCATTCATATTCTTTCGGATTCATTCGTTTACATCCCCTTATTTTAGGGGTACATTTAAGGGTATAACATAAAAGGGTACGGAACTTATACCCTTAAAACCCATATTATTTGATAAAAACCTCAATGTGATTTTAGGTAAATTTTTATGGCTAGAGTTACTACCGAATTAAACAATACTCAAATCAAAAACGCTAAAGCTCAAACCAAAGACTACAAACTAATGGATGGTAAGGGTCTATTTTTGTTGGTTAAGAAAAACGGCTCTAAATTATGGCGGTTTAGGTATAAAAAGCCTATTACAGGTAAAGAGAGCGATTTAGGTATAGGGAGTTATCCCGAAACCACTTTAGCTCAAGCAAGAGCGATTAGGGAAGAATATCGAGCATTGCTGGTGGAAAATATCGATCCACTTGAACACCGCCAAAGATTAGAAGCTGAAATGCTGGCAGAAACTGAAAATACCTTTTATAAAGTATCCCTTAAATGGCGTGATAAGGGTGAAAGCCGTGTAAAAAATGGGGAAATTCAAGCCTTAACACTCAAAAAGAATTGGGGAATTATTGAAAAATATCTTTTCCCACGCCTTGCTGACTACCCTATTTCAAACATCACACCAAAGCTTGTTATTAGTGCTTTAGAGCCTGCCAAAGAAAAAGGCTTGAGTGATACCCTTAAACGAGCTGTTAGACTGCTTAATGAAGTAATGAATTTTGCGGTAAATGCGGATATTATCGAGTTTAATAAATGCCAAAATGTAGGCTCTAATTTTAGCGTTGCCAAATCTAAACATCACCCAACGATACACCCAAAAGAGCTGCTGCAATTTTTTGTCGCCTTGCGTGATTATGACCTATCATTTCAAACCAAGATGTTGATTAAGTGGCAGCTATTAACAATGACACGCCCACGAGAGGCAAGCGGAACACGATGGAGCGAAATTGATTTAGATGCGAAAACGTGGACTATTCCAGCCGAAAGAATGAAGATGAAACGCCTCCATATCATCCCCCTTTCACGGCAAGCGGTCGAAATTTTGGAAAGAATGCGAAAAATCACAGGGCATAGCCCATTTGTTTTTCAAAGCGAAAAGAAACCTAACCAACCAATGAACAGCCAAACCGCCAACAGAGCCATAGGTTTATTAGGTTATACGGGCATTCTGACATCTCACGGTATGCGGTCTATTGCCTCAACGTATTTGAATGAGCTGTTACTCAATTATGATGTAGTAGAGGCTTGTTTAGCTCACACTATCAAAGACCAAACCCGAAAGGCTTATAACCGTTCTGATTATTTAGAGCGGCGTGTAGATGTGATGCAGCAATGGGCGGATTATATAGAAAGCTGCTCTACTGGTATTTAACAAATTTGCTGCTAAATATGACTACTTATAACGCCGTTGATTGAAAGATTGACGGCTTTTTTTATTACCGTTCTTATATATTTATTTTTTACAGCCAAACTTTTAGAAAAAAATCACTTTTATCACTTAAAAGAGGATAAAGCCTTATATATCAAGGCTTGAAATCAAGTGATATTTCAAAAAAAACATCACTTGAATATCACTTTTATCACTTAAATATCACTTAATTTAGACAAATAGGGGGAGAAAATGCAGATTTTGCGGACACTATAAAAAAGGAGTGTTAAACCCTGCTTATCCAAATAGAAACCGCCATTTCATTTACTGTAATAAAACACAGTTTATTATTTGTAATTTATTTGAATAATTGGCAGAATGCAGATATACAAATTCATTCGTATCTATGCGGATTTATCCAAATTAACGTGGATAGTGGCGGAGTAGCTACCAAAACGAAAGGAGAAAGCCCTTTATTTCTCTTTCCACGTTCTCACAGTAAAGGGCAACGCAAAGGGGCGTTTATGGCAAAGAAACTATTTAAATTAAAAAAATGGCTTACGCTTGAAGAAACCGCCAAACGACTTTCCACAGAGTTAGAAGATGAAGTTACTGCAGCTGATGTGTTACAGCTTGCTATTGATAAGGTATTGAGAATATCAGTAAACTTTCCTCACGATTGGAAAGGAAAAAATTGTGATGTAACAACAGACGTAGAAAAGGCAAATCAATACACAGAAGTTATCGGGCTAGACGGCAAGCCATTTAAATTATGTGAATATGAAAAATGCAGTGAAACAGAATATATTAAAATTTTGTCTGAAATCTACTATTTCGAAGCTGGAGTATATGAGTTAAAACTTATTGGAAATGAAAAACTAGATCTAGAATTTATGATGAAACTAGAAAATGATTTACCAGCCGTTGATGTAATTCAATTAAATGGCTTTTATGTATTATCTAGCAATGGAACGGTAATAGAAAGGCAAAGTAGGCTATATAAAAATTTTTGCGATTTAGCAACAAGGGAAATAGATAGTTTTGATTATCCTTGTGCTGGAATTGCCGATATTGAGGGTGCTTTCTTTGTTATTCAGACAGAGCATATCAATGAATTTTTAGATAGTTTAGAAGAAGATGAACCTAGTAAATTATCTTTAGATAATGCCCTTTATTTGATTGCTGAAATGTTACGAGCAACAAAATCAAAAAATAAGAAATGGACACAAGGGGATATCATTGATGAAATTCTTTTATACCGGCAAAACAGAGATGAAAAAGCTAACGGTTTAGAGAAAAGAATGATAGAAGAATACTTTTTAACCGCCAACAAAAAACTAAAATCCAACTAACTACTAACGCCCCAAAAATTCAATAGGGGCTTTTTATTTCTCAATACTCTTATTAAATCAATCAATTATTTTCGCAACAAAGAAATCTTTTTCGGTTGCGATGAAGTTTCCTACACGTTCCAACACAATAACCCCGTTCAAAAACGTAATAATTCAAACGGAGATTTAAGATTATGGAACAGCAAACCCCTACCCTACCCCAAAAACAGCTTTTAGATGTTCAAGATGTTAGAGCATTAACAGGCTTTTCAGTTACTACGATTTATAAATACGTTAAGGAGGGAATATTTCCACAACCCAAGAAATGCGGTCGTTCTACTCGTTGGCGGTTAGCTGATATTCAAGAGTACATCAACGCATAAGGGGGAAACAATGAGAAATACACTAACCGACATTCTACAAATCACGGAAACAGGGAAATTTAACGGGGTAAATGCCCGAAACCTACATCAAGCCTTACAAGTGGGGAGAGATTTTTCAACGTGGATTAAATCCCGTCTAAACGGAGCGAATTTTATCGAGGAGCAAGATTTTATTGTTGTTCAGAATTTGAGCTCCCCAAAACTGGGGAACGCAAATAATGAGCTTTCCCCAATGGCAAGACCGCAAAAGACTAATGATTATTTTCTCTCAATCGACACCGCAAAGCATATTTGCTTAATGGAGAAAAACGAAATCGGGCAAGCAATCCGCCAGCATTTCATCAACGCTGAAAAAGCATTGAAGAAGTATGCCCCGAATGTTTATCGCAATAACCTACAGAAAACGAAAGAACGACTAGCAAGCATTGACTACAACCACGTAATGAAAAAAGCCCTAGAAAAGCACTTGTTCCGACAAGGTAAACAACCACAACCAAAATACTTCATCAATGAAGAAAATCTACTGAATAGCCTTGTTATTGGCGGAAGTATTAAGCAATGGAAACAAGCTAACGGCATACAAGGAAAGGTAAGGGATTATTTCAATGATGAACAACTATCACTACTTACAGAGCTAGAGAAAACGAATACTGCATTGCTTGAGCTAGATGTTGATTATTCCACTCGTAAAAAACAGCTTACCGCCCTTGCTCACAGACTGCTAGAAACAAGCATTACCGTAACCTTACCGTAAGTTATGTTATGTCCACAGACAAGTCGGTAAACACCGCCAAAATTTTTCGGATTATTTAACCGTTGTGGCATCGCAGCAGATGGGTTCAATTTTGAGCCTACCTAGCTATGGTCTTATGACCACAACTAAACGGCTTACTAGCTAATTCTTGTAGTCCATAAAAAGGAACAAATCAAATGACTAACCCAATCACACAATTAAAACAGCGTAAAGGCACAGAAACCGCCATAAATCGCACGCAGAGCGAAGATAAAGGCGAAAGTAAAGCAACTATAGCCCTAAATGCTAAAACGCTTTCTATCGTTCCTTATCCGCAAATAACACGACAATTCAAAATACTGGCGGATAGTGTAGAGAACTGTAAAAACAATTTTCCCGATTGTTTTCATCACAAACTACACACCGCAAAAGAATGTAAGTCGTTAGCCGCACGATTGGCGGCAGGTGTGAAGATTTTACAAAAAATCAGAAAAAACCAACCGCTTGATGATGTGAGTGAAGTCGAGATTAAGCAAGCCATTCATTCAAGCCGTTATCTAATCCGCCAATTTGAAAGCATTATCCAAGAAGTAGAACGAGTTGCAACAGAGGGGAAAAAATGAGGTGCATTACCGCCAAGAAAAACCCCGTTTTAATGCGGTTAGCCATTAAGCATTACCTAGAAAACGACAAAGGCATAGAAACACCTCTATTCACGTTTTTAAGCCTCTTTTCAGATAATGAGCCTTACCCATTACCAGAGCTTTTAATCACGCTAGGAAATCGAATAGCAAAGCTAGAACGGGAATGCGAAGAAATGCCAACCGAAACAGATTTAATTACGTTAGGCATATTAAAGAAACAACTCAATAAGCTGCTAAAAGTGGCGGAGAGAATGAAGAAATTCAAATAATAAATTAGAGGAAATTTAAAATATGACATCAACACTTAAACAAACCAACGAAGAAAAAGCATTATGTTATTTAATTCTCAATCCAGAGGGATTTAGCGAACGGGAGGGCGTATTCAATCTTAACTTTACAAGCGGGCGAAACTATATCAACACTGCAGAGAAACTACTAGGCATTAAATTTAATCGACAATGGGAAAAAACCGAGAATGGCGAGGGGCAATACTACCGCTATCAACTACCCGACCGCCATACAGCCGAAAAGGTTATCAAATACCTAAATGCCAAATCTGCTTTACGTGGAGAAACCGCCATTACTGCAGAACAAGTACAGCATATTTTAAGCCGTTTTGATGTGTAGTATATGGCTATATAACCCCTTATAACTTCATATAGGAGTAAACCAAATGCCAAGAGTACGAACTGAAATACTAACCGCCAAGCAAGAGGCTTTTTCACACGCTTACGTTGAAACGGGCAATATTTTACAGGCTTATAAATCTGTGAATACAGGCACAATGAAACCGCATTCAATGCGAGCAAGGGCAAGCGGTATGATGAACGATTATCGAGTATTTGCCCGAGTGAAAGAGCTGATTATAGAGCGTAAAGCACAGGGTAAACCATTGCCAAGATTTAGGCGAGGTTCACTAGTGGCGGAATGGTTAGAGGGTGAGAGAGATTAAAAACGATCCCCTATAAAACCCAACTTTTTTCCGACAACATTACCCAAAACAGGTAAGAAATATTACCCAAAAAGGGAAACCTTTACCGAAACAGTAAATAAAAATCCCCAGCCATATACAGCTAGGGATAAGGAACAAATATGAAACCAAACGCTATAGATTTTAAACCATTTAGCAATTCAATTCATCATAAATTAGATGAACTTGAAAATATTTCTCACACAAAAGCGTTTACAGATTTAACCCTTTTAGGCTATTCTCTCTCCGTAGTCGCAAAATCGACTGCCGAGCCTCGAAACTCGAATAATTTATACACGGCGAACAGTAGCACGCCATTAAACCGTGCTTTTTTTGTTCGTAGCTCACGCACACCTAAAGAAAGTGGTCTGCCCAAATTTGGACACACCCCATTTCTATCAATGGTAGCGTGTAGCGGGAAAGGTTCGCCCTTTGCTGTGTTCCGTGTATCGCAGTTTTCGAGCCCGTTACACGTTACCGCCCAAACCCTCGAAAGTTTAGCGGTAGCCCCTAAAAGATTAAACACGGAGCTATCAGCAATGATCTACAAATTCCTCTTACTAGGCTCACAACGCTTAAAAATTACCGTACGAGCTAATAACAAAGCCGAAGCATTATCAAAAGTTAAATTCAATTCTAAACCGCTTTTAATCGCACGTTTACGCAATCCGATTGTATCTACTTCTAACGTAATGGGGGTGCAATATGCGTAAATCTAAAGCACCAACTCATATCGCTTTAACCCAAGAACAAGCGGGTAAAATTGATTTGTCTATTTCCTATGCTCAAGCCATTCTAACCCTTATTCAGAATGATGATGTAAACAATGAGGGGAACGAATCTGACGAGTTCTTTACCAGTACAAAGACAATTAAAACCGCCATTTTAGCCGCTCAACATTTCTTAAAAGTAGCTCAAGAAAATAGAAAAGGTGTTTATTTATCATTGGAGGTGGAAAATGACTAATCAGCAAAAACAATTCAATCAAGGTATTAGTAAATGCTGGCAGGCGACTTGCTTACTTAATGCGATGATGAAATCACGTCTTCAAGATATGGACGGTGTAGATATATCTGTAGCGTTAGAAGGTATTCACGGCATTTTATATTCTGCTTTATGTGAAATGGAGGATTTAACATTCAACTCACAAGGGGGGCAAAATGACTAGACTCAAAAATGCCCCGAATGTTAGCAAGCAACCCAAAGGCAAACCCTACGAGGCTTATATTATTGCTGGTTCGACAGCGTGGGATAAAACCAAACAGCAAACCGTACTTGAATGGACGAAAGCGGAATCAGATTATCAGCCTATTATTTTAGGCGATAAGCAACTTCAAGAAATCGACCGCTTAAAGTTGGCGGTAGATGTCGGCACTATATCAATCTATCGAGCTGGAGAGCTAACGGAAAATAACAAGCAGTCTATTTGTCAAAACCTCGCCAAACATTCAACGGCTGATACTGTAGCTTTCTATGATGAAGCATTACAGCTTGAGGAGAATACTAGCCGTTATATCGCACGACTACGCAAAGAAATCGCAGAGAATGGCGGAGGAGCTGAAATAGAGCTATCGGATAACCCAACACAGAAAGAACTTTTATATGCGTTTTTAGAATGGCAACCGCAACTGGCTAGAGACACCAATCTAGGCACAAACTACGCATACAACGGCATTTACTGGCAAGCGTTAGGGAGTGAAGATTTAGAACGGTTGATTATGGCATTTTTTGAGGGCATAGAGGTTGATTTTTCAGATAGAAAAATAGTTAGCCTTGCTAAATTGGTTGAGCGTAAAATTCCGCAAATGCCTGATGGCACACCTGATTTTATCGGCTTTCAAAATGGCAAACTAAACAAGCTAACAGGCGAATTTACCGCCATTACAAAAGATGACTACTTAAGAGAGATAGAAGACTTTGAACTACACACCGAAAGCACCGATACACCGCATTTTAATCAATGGCTAGACTTTGCCTCAAATGGTAATAAACTGAAAAAGACCGCATTACTAGGGGCTTTATATGCGGTATTAACCAACCGCCATAAATGGCAATTCTATTTTGAAGTTGTAGGTGTGGCGGGAGCAGGTAAATCAATCTTTGGCGAAATCGCAAAAGTTATCAACGGGCGAGGCAATACCACTATTTTAGATATAGCAGGATTTGACGAGCAAACGGAACTAGCGAAAATTATTGGAAAGTCGTTAGTATTATCGCCTGAACAGCCTTACTACTGCGGAAATGCGGACGGCTTAAAGCGAGCAACAGGAGGCGAGGCAGTTGGCGTTAGAATGCTTTATAAACAAGGTGTGGACTACTACCCTAAAATTATCTTTATGTATGCTACAAACAACGTTATAACCTTTACAGACGGCAGAAATGGCAATCAAAACAGCGGACACTTAAGACGAAAAATAACCTTTTACTTTGGACGTAAAATTCCTGATGACGTAAGAGATGATGATTTTATTGAAAAGGTAAAAGGCGAAATTTACGGCATAGTGAAAAAGCTGCTTACTACATTTCAAACCCCTGAACAGGCGAAAGAGGTATTACTATTACATCAACAGCAAGGCGAGGCGGTAGAAATGCAACGAGACAGCAATCATTTAATTAGCTTTGCCTCACACTTTAAAATCGACAACAACCGCAAATTAGAAATGCGATGGGGGTCTGCTAGAACACCATTAAGCGAAAGCAAAGCCCTATATAAAGCCTATTTATTTTATTGTGATTGTATCGGACAAAGACCACTAGGTGTTCAGCACTTTAAGCGAGCGTTTGCCGAAGCATTAAAAGCAAGTGGCGAGAATGCTCAAATTGTAGAGGGTATAAGAGATGGTAATAAAATGCTAAATGTATTCTTTAAGAACTATCACGCAACGATGAACGAATGGCAAGACGGATAGACTACCGCCAAACTCAAAGCCTAGATGAAATACGCTAGGCTTTTTTGTACCAAAACAAACCTAAATTAGCCGTTGATTGAAAGATTGACGGCTTTTTTATTGTCTTTAAACCTCAAAATATCACTTAAAAACACCATTTATCACTTACTTCACTTAAATATCACTTGCCTTCAAGCCTTGTGGCACAATCCTCAAACGCTTTTTAAGTGATAAAAGTGATATTTTTTTCAAAACTATTTCATTAAAGTTTAGTACACGCAAAATTTCTCTGAAATACAGAATGCCAAACATCACGGATATTTGTATAAATAATAATCAAAAATAGGGGTGACTTTTCATTTTAAGGGTATATTTAAGGGTACGATTGACACTTCCTGATAAAGCTTTTCAGTAATATCAAGGCTTTCGGCGATCAATTCAAACTCGGCAGGGGACCATTTAAGCATTGCATATTGTCTTACATTGTCTCAAATTTACTATAAAAACAAGAACTTATGTTCTTTTATAGTCCCTTATTGTCTCTTTTAGTTGCATTGCATCTTAGCGTTTATGATCCCTAAAATGACCCCTATTTTGAAAATGGGGAAAAATAGGGATCATAGAGTCTTATATTACAAGGCTTGTAGCTCTTTTTAAATAGTTAAACCTATAACAAAAAAATTAGAATTAAAGCAAGAATACTCTGAATGTTCTCAGCTGTAAAAACGAGAGTGAATAGTTTTATCATTTTTTAGATCTTGTTATTTGAACAATTAAGGGCTAATCATAAAAAAATCTGCACTTTAATTAGTTGGTTATTTAGTCCAACGTTTAAAATGCAGATTAAGATTAGGCTTGATCTTCTACAGACATAAAATATCTTTACTAAAGATTTAACTTGTTCTCGCAACAAATTCTTTTGCCAATTCTAAATCCCCTTGCCAGCGAGAAATAATTGTTTGTGTCCAATCTTTAACCTGATTCTCCCACTCTGCTAAGTTATCTGATTGAGCTAATTGGGCAATTTCTTGTAATTGATGTAAGCCAACAGAAGCTAATGCACCTTTTATTTTATGAGCTTCTTCTGCGGTTTGTTTACGCTTTTCAGCAGAACCTGTCAGCTCCCACTCATTAAGGTATTTTTGTAGATTTTCAGTATAAGTTGGCATTAGCTGAGCAAATAAGTCCATATTTTTTAATACCGATTCTTTACCCATTACATCAATTAATTCATTTAAGATCTGAATGTTATAACATAAGGTAGTATTTTGCTCTACAAGCGATTGTTTTTCATCATTATCTTGCATAAATCCGCTGTCAAAATAATAATTTAAACAGGTTGCCAGCTCCTCTAAAGAGAGCGGTTTACGTAATACATCATCCATTCCTTGAGCTTGATAGTCTGCTTTGGTTTGAATCACATTTGCAGTTAAAGCAATAAGTAATGGCAAATAATCAATCTCTTCATTTTCATATCGATGTCGTAGCGTTTGAGCAATCTCAAAGCCACTAATATCAGGAAGTTGAATATCTAATAAAATCAAGTCATAACTATTTTTAGCAAAAAGCTGGAAGGTTTCCTCTCCACTCATTGCTACATCAACATCACAACCGATTTTTTCTAGCATTGCTCGAGCAACGACCACATTCATTTCAATATCTTCTACTAATAGCACTTTTAATGCGTGTTTTTGAAGATCGAGCGTAGGCTTAGTTTCCGTACATTCTGCTTGAACCGTTAAAGTAAAGGTTGAACCTTGATTTTCTTGGCTTTCAACCACGAGATCGCCACCCATTAATTTGGCAATACGTTTTGAAACTGATAATCCAATTCCACTACCCTGAGCCTTTTTCTCTTTTGAATTTTCAGCTTGGTAGAACATATCAAAAATTTTGCGTTGATCTTTTTCAGGAATTCCAATACCCGAATCGGTAATACTAAAACTATATTGCTCCTTCCCTAATTGGCAAATTTCTAACAAAATCTGACCGCTTGTTGGAGTAAATTTAACGGCATTACTCATTAAATTCCATAAGATCTGATTAAGACGTGCGTGGTCAATATAAATATATTTTGGTAAATTTGGTGGGTATTTCAATTCAAAATGGATATTTTTCTCGCCCGCCATAAAATGCCCAAAGTTAGCAATATCATTAATCAGTTGTTGAAATTCAACTTCTTTTCTAAATAGTTCAATTCGGCTACTGTCAATTTTTTCTAAATCGATAATATCGCCAAATATATGCCCTAAGGCAGTCGCACTCATATTAATGGTTTTTAAATATTCGTACTGTTTTTCATTTGGTTCGTCATCTAGCAAAATTTGACTCAACCCAATAATACCATTGAGTGGTGTACGTAATTCGTGGCTAATGGTTGCCATTAGAATAGTTTTATCTCGATTATTTTTTTCTAATTTGGCATTAAGATAAGCATCTTGTTCTCGTAGCTCTTCCAAGTCTTGAACGACTTTTTCTAATCTTAAGCGAGATCGTTCTAACTTTTCGACTAACAGGGTGAAAAAATATAATACAAAAGGAGCGGAGGTTAAACCAAAAGCAATAGAGCGTAAAATATCACTAACAACAACCCGCCCAATAAATAGATAAGTTAATCCACTTTGAATCAAAATAGCAGAAATAGAAACCACAAAAAAGCCTAGAATTGACGCTTTTAAACGTCCTAATCTTAGCACCCAACTTACATATTTTTGACTAAATTTTTTAACTTGCATAAAACCTCATAAAAAGACAAAAAGCAGATCAATCGATCTGCTTTATTTTACTCTATTTTTTACCTTTTACGATTTCATCAGCCCATTGAAAAAGCTCATCTAAATCATAATCGCCTGCGTGTGGTATTCCCCAAGGTATTTCATAATTTACATTTTTACCTGTCATTTGTAATTTAACGGCAAGAATCGCAGAAATAGCGTGTGAGGTATCTCTATCTGCAGATCCTACTCGAATACGCCAATGCTCTGCTGCATTTGGGTTATCTAAATAATGCATCGCATTCATCTGTTTCACTATTTGTGGAGAAGCTAACTGAATCGCTTTATTAGTGGAATTCTCCATTGAAAATAAGGTGAAATGGCGGTTGTTTTCTGTTTCAGATCCAAACAAACTATTTTCACCTGAATTTGCAGATAAAGCATCAAATGCCGTAGGCGATTTCATTCGTTTTGCTGAAAAAATATAACCAAACCAATCTAAATCTGTGATTTTATCATTTTCAAAAGATAACCAATTTATCTCTTGAAAGCTTTTTTTCTCTTCACTTTCTGCAGGTAATTGGCTATAGGCTTGATTTGCTCCTCGTTTTACTACATTCACTAAATAATCTTTAAATGAGCCATTGCCTTGAGGATCGAGTGTTAATTTTTCACCATTTTCATCTATTAAATTTAAACTATTTAAATAAGTAGGGAATTTAGCAGCCAATTTGTTAGAAAGTTTGATTTCTGTTTCACTCAATACCCCCTCAATTTTTGGCATTGGCGATGAACGATCATTATAACTTTGTGCATTTAGTCTATTCATATCAATACGGCTATATTCATTCAATCCATTGAATTCCCATTCATAAGCAATATCTGCTTTCTCTAGGTTAGTAATTGGGCAGTAAGCAGAAACCGCAAAAATCTTATCACTTGCCTTTAACGCACCGATTTCTTTGAAATAAGGCTCATAATCAAAATGATCGGCAGATGCACCCAATAATGCAGAAATAGCCCCACCTGCACTGGTGCCATTAGAGATAATTTTATTTGCATCGCCTGGCATATTTTCATCATTTGCGTGTAGATAACGCACTGCTGATTTTAAATCGACAATCACAGCCGGTGCTTTACCAATGTATTTCCCTTCTTTTTGCAATGTACGCCCTCTTGCCCCAACACTTGCCACGACATAACCTTTAGACAGTGCAACTAAAATAGCATTTGGCGAACCATCACGTCTTTTTTTGTCATAACTTGCCGCTTTTGCTGGCATATAGCCACCTACCGAATTAGGGAAGAAAATCGGTGCCGTTTCTGCTTTATAACCGTTTATTTCTCCATTGTTATAATAGGCTTCTGGCACATAAACATTAATAGTTTGATAATCAGGATCAACCGGGTTCTGCACATAAACAATGCGTTCAAAAGCTCTAAATTGAATTTTTTCGCCATTTACTTCTGTTTCAATTAAGCGGTAGTTCTGATCTTTAAATTCTAAATCATAGCCTGATTCGGTTTTATTAAAAAAAGGAATGGGTTCTTCTACTGTTTTTTCAGGCGGTGTAGCAAAAGCACTATTAGCTGTAAAGGCCAATGCGACAATGGTAGATAATGCGTTAAGTTTCATTGATTGTCTCTAAATTAATATTGTGTTTATAAGACTGGCAAGCGGTTAAATTTATTCAACATTTTACACTATTTTCGCATAAAAATTAGGGCGAACATTATGTTCGCCCATAAAATAAAATTAACGCCAGTAGAACAAGCAAATTATCGCAATAATCGCAATGGCAACACCTAAATAATTCACTTTATGAATTTTCTCTTTAAAGAAGAATGCCCCAATAAAAGTACCTAAACAGATAACCCCTAAGTTCATCCCTGTGAAAACAAGAGTTGGATCATCTTTCATTGCTTGGTGAGCTTGGATGTAAAATAAAATATTACCGAAATTTAAAACGCCCAATAATAAACCAGTTAAAACACTCGGTACGTGCCATTGTGTACGTTTTAATAATAAGTAGATAAACATAAAGCAACCTGCACCAATAAAGGCAATCGCAAGTGTTACTGGGAAAGCTGATCCCGTTTTTGCCATCTGTTTAAATAAAATATCATTCACACCGTAGCCAACCCAAACAAGAGCAAGGCTAATAATAGCGATTTTACCGCCTTTCTCCATACCTTGATTGCCTTTCCATAGCAAACAGCCTAGGGCAATAAAAGCCAAAGCAAGTGCTAGTAATTTATTATTGGTAACTTGCTCACCAAAAATGGTAAATGCCGCTAAAATAGGAAGGAAAAGCGATAAACGCTGTGCCGCATCGGTTCTAATAATGCCTGCAAACTCTAATGCTTTCGCTTGTACTAAGAAGATTGTCGGTAATGTAATGCTTAAAATAACAAAAATATAGGAAGACGGATTATTCGCCACAATCTCTGTTATAGATTGCCCTTGAAAATCGGGCTTGAGTAGTAGAAAAGTCAAAGTCGTTGTGATGATATAGTTTACGGCAATACTCTGATCGATTCTGATGCCTTTTTGGCGTGCGAATTTAATCAGCACACCAACTGTTACGCTACATAAAATAGCTAACACAAGTTGTAACATTTTTCATTTTCTCCTTTTAAAAATGGAACGCACATTCTATAAAGATGTTATTCATTTCGCTAGTAGCAAGCGGTTAAATTTTTCTGTAAATTTGCAAAAAACAAGAGAGATCCGACCACTTGTATCGTAAAAATGCTAAACTACATTCATTATTTGTTTTCGGTGTATGCTAAAAATGGAAAAATTAGTTGATATTAATGCACAAGGTTTAAGCGTTCGTTGCAAACTGTTTTATGAAAAAGATTTGAATAATATTGAGAATGTCGTACTCATTCTGCACGGTTTTGGCTCGTCTAAAGATTTAAAATCCAACACAAAATTTGGTGAACGTTTGACATCAAAATATAAAAAGTCTGCTGCACTTGCCTTTGATTTCCCCTGCCACGGCACTGACGCTCGTAAAAAACTCTCTGTTGCAGAATGTTTAACTTATCTGCAAATTGTGATTGATTATGCCCACAATACGCTCAATGCCAAAACTCTCTCTGCTTACGGCACCAGTTTTGGCGGCTATTTAGTACTTAAATATATTTCTGAACAACATAACCCTTTCCAAAAAATCGCCTTGCGTGCGCCTGCCATTAAAATTTATCACTCCTTGATGAACCGTTTGTCTGAGGAAGAACGTCATAAATTAGAGAAAGGGAAGGATGTTTTAGTTGGCTTTGACCGCCAAATGAAAATCAATAAAAGCTTTTTTGATGAACTGGCTCAAAATGATATTACACAAAATGATTACCTAGACTATGCTGATCAAATATTGATTTTGCACGGTACAGAAGATGAGATGGTTTCATTACAAACATCACAACAATTTGCGGAAAATAACGTTATTGAGCTACTTGCTATCGAAGGGGCAGATCACGCTTTTTCCAACCCTAAATTAATGGATATTGCTATAGGAAAAATTGTTACTTTTTTAGCTAACTAGTCAACATTTATGAATTTTTTTCATAAATTTTATGTAAATTTTGAGTTTGATTCCAATCATTGAAATCCATATAGTTCACTCTATAACACTATAACTTACTATACATTTAGAGGGACTTATGGATATTCGTCAAAAAATTGCTCACAACAAAATGACCTCATTTCAATGGACAGTCGTTGGACTTACCGTTTTACTCAATATGCTTGATGGTTTTGATTTAATGGCCCTTGCCTTTACAGCCAAAAGTATTCGCCAAGAACTAAATTTAGACGGTGCCGAAATTGGTAGCTTAATGAGCGCAGGATTATTCGGTATGGCTATCGGCTCTCTATTTCTTTCGCCTCTTGCCGATAAATTTGGTCGTCGTCCGCTACTTTTAATTGGTACAGGCTTATCAACACTTGGTATGCTACTAACCTATTTTGCGGGTTCTGCCTTTGAAATTGGCTTATATCGTGTGCTTACAGGTTTAGGTGTTGCGGCTATTTTAACTGGTACAAATGTGCTTGTTAGTGAATATTCAAGCCAAAAATGGCGTGGTTTAGCCATTGCTATCTATGCATCCGGTTTTGGTATTGGCGCAATGTTAGGCGGTATGTCTGCCGTATTACTACAAGATATTTATGGCTGGCGAGCCGTATTTTTAGTTGGGGCAATCATTACTGGTGCGGTATTTGTCTTACTTTTTTTCGTATTACCAGAATCAGTTGAGTTTTTAATTTCAAAACGTCCTGCTAATGCAAAAGCTCGCTTAAATCAAATTGCAGAAAAATTAGGCTTAGGTAATGGCTGGGAATTACCAGAAGTTGAAAGAAAAAGCCAGCATAAAGTTGCAATCAGCCGCTTATTTGAACCCGAATATCGCCGTAATACGCTATTAATTTGGGTAGCATTTATTGCAATTTCGGCATCATTCTACTTTATTAGCTCTTGGACACCAGCATTATTAGAAGAAGCAGGTATGCCCAAAGCACAAAGCCAAACTGTTGGTATGGCAATTTCTGTTGGTGGCACAATCGGTTCTCTTATTTTCGGCTTTTTAGTGAGCCGTTGGGCAGCCAAACACATTTTACAAGCCTTCAGTATTCTCTCTGCAACCGCAGTAGTTGCTTTTGTATTCTCAGGTAGCCTTGGTTTAGCGATTGTGTTAGCAATTATTGTTGGTGGATTAATTAACGGCTGTATTACAGGCTTATATACTATCAACCCAACCCTTTATGCCTCTGATTTCCGTAGCACAGGTGTGGGCACTGCAATCGGTGTTGGTCGATTAGGTTCTATTGTTTCTCCAACACTTGCAGGTATTTTATTAGATGCCGGCTGGAAGAAAAACGAACTTTACCTAGGTGCAGCCGTGGTGTTATTAATAGCTGCAATAACAGTGCATTTTCTGAAACAGAAAAAGTAATTTAATTAAGTTCAAAAAAGCCTCAATATTAAACATTGAGGCTTTATTTTTGCTTAAATTATAATAGAGACTTATCTCTCACCGCACCTTTATCTGCTGATGTTGCAAAGTGCCCAAACACTTTTAAAGCAAAAGAAACTTCACGTTGGCGGTTTGCAGGTTTCCAGCCTTTAGCATCTTGTTCTGCTCGGCGTTGTACAAGCTCGGCTTCTGGAACGACTAATTCGATTTTACGATTTGGAATGTCGATTTCAATCGTATCACCATCTTGTACTACACCGATTAAACCGCCTGCGGCAGCTTCTGGTGAAACGTGTCCGATTGAAAGACCTGATGTACCGCCTGAAAAACGTCCGTCAGTTAATAATGCACAGGCTTTACCTAAGCCCATTGATTTTAAGTAGCTGGTTGGATAAAGCATTTCTTGCATACCTGGGCCACCTTTAGGGCCTTCGTAACGAATTACTACAACGTGACCAGCTTGCACTTTACCGCCTAAAATCCCTGCTACAGCATCTTCTTGGCTTTCAAATACAATGGCTTTACCAGTGAATTTTAAGATGCTTTCGTCCACACCTGCCGTTTTTACAATACAGCCGTCTAAAGCAATATTACCCGATAACATTGCTAAGCCACCATCTTGGCTATAAGCATATTGTTTAGAACGGATACAACCATTTTCACGGTCATCGTCCACACTATCCCAACGACAATCTTGTGAGAATGCTTGTGTGGTGCGAATACCAGCTGGCCCTGCACGGAAGAAGTTATGAATCTCTTCGTCTTTCGTTAATACGATGTCATATTTAGCAATTTGCTCTGCTAGGCTTGTGCCTAATACCGTACGGGTTTGATTATTTAGAAGTCCTGCACGGTCTAATTCACCTAAAATTGCCATAATACCACCTGCACGGTGTACATCTTCCATATGGTATTTATTGGTATTTGGTGCAACTTTGCTTAAACAAGGGACTTTGCGAGATAAACGGTCAATATCTGCCATCGTAAAATCGACTTCTGCTTCTTGAGCAGCCGCAAGTAGGTGTAATACAGTATTGGTTGATCCGCCCATTGCAATATCAAGGCTCATTGCGTTATCAAATGCATCTTTTGTTGCGATTGAACGCGGTAACACAGAATAATCATCTTGTTCATAATGTTTTTTGCATAGCTCAACAATTTGGCGACCTGCTTTTAAGAAAAGCTGTTTACGGTCTGCGTGAGTTGCAAGGCAAGAACCATTGCCCGGTAAGCTTAAGCCAAGTGCTTCAGTTAAGCAGTTCATTGAGTTAGCAGTAAACATTCCCGAGCAAGAACCACAAGTTGGGCACGCTGAACGCTCAATTGCATCCACATCTGCATCAGAAACATTTTTATCTGCACTTTGTACCATTGCATCAACAAGGTCTAGCTTAATAAGCTGGTCGGAAAGTTTAGTTTTTCCCGCTTCCATCGGGCCACCGGAAACAAAAATAGTTGGAATATTTAAGCGAAGTGCTGCCATTAACATTCCTGGGGTAATTTTGTCACAGTTTGAAATACAAACCATTGCATCTGCACAGTGAGCATTTACCATATACTCTACGCTGTCGGCAATTAAATCACGGCTCGGTAGAGAATAAAGCATACCACCGTGCCCCATTGCGATACCGTCATCCACCGCAATGGTATTAAATTCTTTTGCTACACCGCCTGCTTTTTCAATTTCAGCAGCAACCAGTTGCCCCATATCTTTTAAATGGACGTGTCCCGGTACGAATTGGGTAAATGAGTTCACTACCGCAATAATCGGTTTACCGAAGTCGTTTTCTTTCATTCCGGTTGCACGCCATAGTGCACGAGCCCCCGCCATATTACGACCTTGTGTTGAAGTCGCTGAACGTAAAATAGGCATAATCTTCTCCAAGTTTTTTGTTGTGTTTGCTAAATTTAACCATTCTACTTGAATTTTAAAGCGATCGGTAATTTTTTTACAAGCGGTCAAATTTAAGAAAAAATTTACTAAAATGTGAGTTATATCACATCGAAAAACTATAAATTTCAGTATGCTTTCATTATTAATATAAATTAAAGGAGAATATTATGTTTAAGCAACTTCAACAAGTCGGCAAAGCTTTTATGTTGCCGATTGCTATTCTGCCTGCCGCAGGTTTACTACTTGGGATAGGCGGTGCATTATCAAATAAAGCAACCGTTCAAGCCTACCCTATTTTAGATAACCCAACCTTGCAAGGTATTTTCCAAATTATGTCGGCGGCAGGTTCTGTCGTTTTTGGCAATTTGGCTTTATTACTCTGTATTGGTTTAGGCATTGGGCTAGCAAAACGAGATAAAGGCGTTGCAGCCTTAGCTGCGGTGGTTGGTTATTTAATTATGACAGGCACAATAGCGGCCCTGATTCCTCTTTTCTCACCTGAAACTAAAGGAATTGATACGGGTGTTATCGGTTCATTAGTTATGGGCTTAATTACGGTAAAACTACATAATAAATACCATAATATTCAACTGCCACAAATTTTAGGTTTCTTTGGTGGCTCCCGCTTTGTACCGATTGTTACAGCTTTTGCCGCTATTTTTGTTGGGGCGGTATTCTTCTTAATTTGGCCAACATTCCAAAACTGGTTAGTGTCTGCTGGCGAAGGGATTAGCTCAATGGGCGAAATCGGCACCTTCTTCTACGGCTTCTTAATGCGTTTAAGCGGTGCAGTTGGTTTACACCATATGATCTACCCGCTTTTCTGGTACACCGAACTAGGCGGAACCGAGGTGGTAAATGGCGAAACAATTATTGGGGCACAAAAAATATTCTTTGCTCAATTAGCAGCCCCAACACACCAAGGCTTATTTACTGAAGGTACTCGCTTCTTTGCCGGCCGTTTTGATACGATGATGTTTGGCTTACCCGCTGCTTGTTTAGCAATGTATCACGCAGTACCAAAAGTTCGCCGTAGAGCGATTGGCGGTTTATTCCTTGGGGCAGCTTTAACATCATTTATCACAGGCATTACCGAGCCGATTGAATTTATGTTCTTATTCGTTGCACCGTGGCTTTATGTCTTCCACGCTTTCTTAGATGGTGTCTCATTCTTTATTGCAGATTTACTGAATATCTCTATCGGTAATACTTTCTCTGGCGGATTTATAGATTTCTTACTCTTCGGTATCTTACAAGGCAATGAAAACACAAACTGGATACGTGTTGTGCTTGTCGGCTTACCTTGGGCAGCACTTTACTACTTCTCGTTCTTATTCCTAATTAAAAAATTCAACGTGATGACACCGGGAAGAGCAGAAGAAACCGAAGAAGTTGTAGAGCAAGAAACCAGCTCTTTAACTGAAACGGCTCATCACATTATTTCAGCATTAGGCAATGCGGAAAACATTGAAAATGTAGATGCCTGCATTACCCGATTACGTGTTTCGGTAAAAGATGTCAAAGCGGTAAATAAAGCTCGCTTAAAAGCATTAGGGGCGATTGATGTTTTAGAAGTCGGCGGTGGCGTACAAGCCGTATTCGGAGCTAAAGCCGTACTTTATAAAAGCGAAGTGAATCAAATTTTAGGAAAAGAAGACTAACATTTGATTAAAACAAGCGGTCGGTTTTAGGGAAATTTTTGCAAATTTTACGAAAAAACAGACCGCTTGCATAAAACTCAATTTACTAAGGGGGTTATTATGTCAGCCATTAATAAACAAACAATTAGTGAATTATTACAACACTTAGGAGGTTCTTCAAATATTATACGAGCAGGTAATTGTATGACTCGTTTGCGGGTTTCGTTACAAGATCCTCATATAGCAAATATCAATGCTATTAAAGCAACTACAGGTGTATTGGGCGTTGTTGAGGCAGAAGATCAGCTACAAATTATTTTAGGACCCGGCAAAGCGGCAAAAGCGGCAGAATTAATGAATCAAATTCTTAAAGATGCTCCAACACTATCGGAAGATTTAGCCACAGTTGCAAAACAGAATAAACAGCAATTAAAAGCTAAACAAACTAACTCCATACAGCAATTCTTAACAAAATTTGCCACTATATTCACACCTTTAATACCAGGCTTTATTGCAGCTGGTTTATTACTTGGCTTTGCTACCTTATTTCAACAACTTTTTATTACGGGAAATGAAACGCCAAATACGATACTTGTAGAACTTGTCAATTATATGAAAGTATTCAGTAAAGGGCTTTTCAGCTTTTTAAGTATTTTAATTGGTTATAACGCAGCAAAAGCCTTTGGCGGCAGTGGTGTAAATGGTGCAATTCTCGCCTCATTATTTATTTTAGGTTACAACCCTGATGCTAAAGCAGGCATTTATTCTGGAATGGGTACATTTTTTGGCTTAGAAATTGATCCGAGAGGCAATATTATCGGTGTGCTGATTGCGGCTATAGTCGGTGCAAAAGTCGAGCAACTTGTTCGCAAATTCATTCCTGATAATTTAGATATGGTGCTAACCTCCACCTTAACATTACTCATTATGGGGGTATTTACTTTCTTAATTATTATGCCTATTGGCGTTGTATTATTTGATGGAATGTCTTGGCTGTTCTCGCATTTAAACGGTAATCCATTAGGTAGTGCGGTATTAGCAGGGTTATTCTTAATTGCTGTAATGTTTGGGATTCATCAAGGGTTTGTGCCTGTTTATTTCGCTCTTGTTGAAACTCAAGGCTTCAATGCTCTTTTCCCTATTCTTGCAATGGCTGGTGCGGGGCAAGTGGGAGCGGCTATCGCCCTTTATGTAAAAGCCAATAAAGGCTCAGCATTACGCAACCAAATCAAAGGTGCAATTATCCCCGGTTTTTTAGGTGTGGGAGAACCTCTAATTTATGGGGTAACTTTACCTAGAGTGAAACCTTTTATTACGGCTTGTATCGGTGGTGCAGCAGGCGGTTTTGTGATTGGCTTAATTGCTTATTTAGGTTTCCCAATGGGATTAAATACGGTATTCGGGCCTTCTGGCTTACTCGCAATTCCATTAATGACCTCAAATAGCGGAATTTTCCCAGCAATTGCAATTTACCTCTGCGGAACAGCTACAGCTTATGTGGTAGGCTTTATCACAACCTATTTCTTTGCCGTAAAAGATGTCGATTTAAGCTAATTAAAGCATAAAAAAGCGTGTTAAACTTTGAATTTAACACGCTTTTTTAAGTATAGATTAATTAAAATTTAACCCCGAAGCCTGCAAATAAAACCACTGGATCAAGTTTTACTTTTACTTCGTGATCTAAATCCAATGCTTTGAACTTCGCTGTTGTTTTAATACGTGTGTACCAAGCTGCAGCATTGAAATAGATATTATCGGTTAATTTTACATCTACCCCTAAATTAGCAACTGGTCCAAATGAGTGTTTTTTCACACTTAAATCTGTTACTTTCGAATCAACAGATTTCGCATGATAAAAACGAGTGTAGTTTAAACCAGCACCAATATAAGGTTTAACTTTTGCCGTTGGTTCAAAGAAGTAGTATTGAGCATAAAGGCTTGGTGGTAATTGTTTTAAACTTACTACTCGCCCTAGATCCGAGTCCGCTCCTAATGCTGGTACATTTGCGTTAATTTTATGAGAGAACGGTGTTGCACCTAATAACTCAATACCTACATTATCCGCTAACATATAGGTTGCCGTTAAACCTAATTGCGTATTGTTTTTCACTTTCAAATCTACATCAACTGCGGTTTTAGTTGTAGAACTTGAATTGGCTTTAACGTGAACGGCACCTGCACGGAACATTACATCACCAGCTTGATGAGCCATTGCAGATCCAGCTAATAATGCACCACTTAACATAATTGCTAATGTTGTTTTTTTCATATTCATATCCTCAAAAATAATTAGAATACCCATAACGAGGTAAACTTTAGTGGAGTGTAAATGAATTGAAATAAAATTTAATTGATATTTATCAAATTTTTAACATTAAATTACCCAATAAGAGTTATTTAATATATTTTTGTGATCTTTTTCACATTTTCACTTGAAAATATCTTGACAAGCACTATTTATGACTATGTTGAGGGTTGAGGTATTTACCATAACTACCCAATCTCGATTAATTTAAACAGATTTTGGAGCAGATATGAATTTTGAAAAAATGACTACTAAACTGCAAGAAGCATTAGCAGAATCGCAATCACTTGCTGTTGGTAAAGATAACGCCTATATCGAACCAGCTCACTTACTTTATGCTTTGTTAAAACAAGAAGGTGGCTCTGTTGCCCCGTTATTAACAACATTGAATGTAAATGTGCCAACTTTTATTCGTGAATTACAAGACAATTTAGACCGCTTGCCACAAGTACAAGGTGGCAATACTCAAATTTCGCAACAGTTAATTCGGTTATTAAACCAATCGGACAAACTAGCACAACAATTTGGCGATAGCTTTATTTCATCAGAATTGTTTGTACTCGCAGCAGTAGAAGATAGCGGCGATTTAGGTAAATTATTGAAAAAATTTGGCTTAACAAAAGAAAACATTACGAATGCAATCAGCCAAATTCGAGGAGGAGACACCGTGAACACACAAAATGCAGAAGAAACCAGACAAGCATTACAAAAATATACCATTGATTTAACTGAGCGTGCCAAAGCAGGAAAATTAGACCCTGTTATTGGGCGAGATGAAGAAATTCGCCGTGCCGTGCAGGTGCTACAACGCCGTACAAAAAACAACCCTGTGCTAATTGGGGAACCGGGTGTAGGTAAAACTGCGATTGTAGAAGGTTTAGCACAACGAATTGTCAATGGCGAAGTGCCTGAAGGTTTAAAAAATAAACGTGTACTCTCTCTTGATATGGGAGCCTTAATTGCAGGGGCAAAATACCGTGGAGAATTTGAAGAACGCTTAAAAGCGGTATTGAATGAATTAGCCAAAGAAGAAGGGCAAGTTATTCTCTTTATTGATGAAATTCACACAATGGTAGGGGCAGGTAAAACAGACGGTGCAATGGACGCCGGCAACCTATTAAAACCAAGTCTTGCCCGTGGCGAATTGCACTGTGTTGGGGCAACAACTCTTGATGAATATCGTCAATATATTGAAAAAGATGCAGCTCTTGAGCGTCGTTTCCAAAAAGTATTGGTTGATGAACCAACGGTCGAAGACACTATTGCGATTTTACGTGGGTTAAAAGAGCGTTATGAAATTCATCATCACGTGCAAATTACAGACCCTGCGATTGTAGCTGCTGCAACGCTTTCGCATCGTTATATTTCTGATCGCCAATTACCCGATAAAGCGATTGATTTAATTGATGAGGCAGCATCAAGCCTACGTATGGAAATCGACTCAAAACCCGAGCCGTTAGACAAACTTGAACGTCGTATTATTCAGTTAAAACTAGAACGTCAAGCGTTGCAAAAAGAGGAAGATGAGGCAAGCCGCCAACGTTTAGCTAAATTAGATGAAGAAATGGCGGCGAAAGAGCGTGAATATTCTGAATTAGAAGAAGTGTGGAAAGCGGAAAAATCGGCACTTTTAGGCACACAACATATTAAGACAGAATTAGAAAATGCACGTATTGAAATGGATCAGGCTCGCCGTGAAAGTAATTTAGAGAAAATGTCAGAATTACAATACGGCAAAATTCCACAGTTGGAAAAAGAGCTGGCAGATGCCGTGAAACGTGAAGAGGAAGGTGGCGAAAACCACTTACTTCGCACCAAAGTAACCGAAGAAGAAATTGCCGAAGTGCTTTCAAAAGCAACAGGCATTCCGGTAGCGAAAATGATGGAAGGCGAAAAAGAAAAACTGCTGCGTATGGAAGAGGTGCTACATAGCCGTGTTATCGGGCAAAATGAGGCTGTAGAGGCTGTAGCCAATGCGATTCGCCGTAGCCGTGCTGGGCTTTCAGATCCGAATAAACCGATTGGTTCATTCTTATTCTTAGGCCCAACAGGGGTAGGTAAAACCGAATTAAGTAAAACCTTGGCAAATTTCTTATTTGACGATGAAGATGCGATGGTTCGCATTGATATGTCGGAATTTATGGAAAAACACAGTGTTTCTCGCTTAGTCGGCGCCCCTCCTGGTTATGTAGGTTATGAAGAAGGTGGTTATTTAACCGAGGCTGTTCGCCGCCGCCCATACTCTGTGGTGTTATTAGATGAAGTAGAAAAAGCCCACCCTGATGTGTTTAACATTCTATTGCAAGTGTTAGACGACGGGCGTTTAACCGATGGGCAAGGCAGAACGGTTGATTTCCGTAATACGGTAGTAATTATGACCTCAAACTTAGGCTCGCATCTGATTCAAGAAAACCCTGAATTAGATTACGCAGGAATGAAAGAGGTGGTAATGTCTGTGGTGGGGCAACACTTCCGCCCAGAATTTATCAACCGTATTGATGAAACTGTGGTCTTCCACCCGCTTGGTCAAGAACATATTCGCTCGATTGCCTTAATTCAGTTACAACGCTTAATCAAACGTTTAGCGGAACGTGGCTATGAATTAACAGTAACAGATACGGCACTTGATCATATTGGTAAAGCCGGCTTTGACCCATTATTTGGGGCTCGCCCACTTAAACGTGCAATCCAACAAGAGCTAGAAAACCCACTTGCTCAGCAAATTTTAAGTGGTAAATTGCTACCGAATAAAGCGGTAACAATAGATTATCAAAACGATCGTATTGTTGCTATTCAATAAGCTTACAAGCGGTCAAATTTTTGTAAAATTTTGCATTTGCAAAAAATAAAGCAAAAATAACCGCTTGTAGTAAAAATTTTCATATTGCCCTTCATTATTTTTCATAATCTAATGAAGGGCTTTTTTTATCTGTTTTTGTTATGATAAATCAAACTTTGATAATAAAACTGAATAGGAGTGTTCAATGAGCCAGTTATTTCCAGAAGCAACTACACGTAACCAAGCACCATACCGCAATGATGTGGTGGGAAGTTTTTTACGTACTGATGCGTTAAAGCAAGCAAGAGAAGATTTTAATCAACAAAAAATCAGCCGTGAACAGTTACGGGAAGTTACTCGTCAAGAAGTTAAAAAATTAGTTGAATTACAAAAAAAGCACGGTTTACACGCTGTATCTGACGGTGAATTTAGCCGTGCTTGGTGGCATTTAGATTTCTTAGCTGAATTAGATGGTATGGATTGGCAAGAAACTGAAATCTTTAACGTAAATTTCACAGGACATAAACCAAAAGGTCAAACCGTGAAAATTGTGGGCAATATTGATTTCTCTGATAATCACTCATTTGTTGATGCTTACCGAATTTTAAAAGAAGCAGCGGGCGATTACCCAACAAAATTCACTATCCCAGCTCCAAATATGTTACACATTATTTGCTGTGTGCGTGCTGAAGATTATCAACCTCTTCCGCAATATCAAGACGAGCAAAAATTATATGATGATATTGCTAATGCTTATATCAAAGCAATGAATAAGTTCTATGAAATGGGCTTACGTAACCTGCAATTAGATGATACAAGCTGGGGGCAATTCTGTGCCGCAGATAAACGTAAAGAGTTTGAGGCTCGTGGTTTTAACTTAGATGAGTTAGCAGAAAAATATGTGGCATTATTAAATCGTATTGTCGATGCTAAACCAGCTGATATGTCTATTACTATGCATATCTGCCGTGGTAACTTCCGCTCATCTTGGTTCTCAGAAGGCAGTTATGCACCTGTTGCTGAAGTATTATTTGGTAAATGCCGTGTTGATGGTTTCTTCTTAGAATATGATACTGAACGTGCAGGCGGTTTTGAGCCACTACGTTATATTAAAGATCAGCAAGTTGTATTAGGTTTAATTACCTCTAAATTTGGTGATTTAGAAGATAAAAATGCAATTATTGCTCGTATTCAAGAAGCTGCAAAAATTGTGCCGATTAATCAACTTTGCTTATCACCACAGTGCGGTTTTGCCTCAACAGAAGAAGGCAATATCTTAACGGAAGAAGCACAATGGGCAAAATTAGATTTAATTAAAGAAATTGCTGAGGAAGTATGGGGTTAATCAACTCTTTATAACTCATAAAAAATAGCCGAGTTTTGAATGCTCGGCTATTTTTATATTTACATTGCTACAACCAGAACAAATAACCTGCTGTTGCAATTATTAGCATACATAATAAATCCATTTTATAAGATTTCAGCATATCTCGTTGTCGAATAAGCCCTGTTCCATAAATAATCGCATTTGGCGGTGTGCCTACAGGTAACATAAAAGCACAAGATGCACCTAAACCGATAATTAGTGCAAAACCAAGAGGGTTCATATTCAAGGCTTCGGCAATAGAGATAAAAATTGGCACAAGCAATGCTGCACTCGCCGTATTTGAGGTAAATTCTGTTAATACCACAATAAACGCTGCAATAATTAAGCAGATAATAAAGTAATGCTTTCCTTCAATAAGAGCGACAATCCCCTCTGCCATAATGCGACTTGCCCCCGTATGGCTTAACACTGCACTTAATGTTAAACCTCCGCCAAATAAGAATAGAACACCCCACTCAGTTCCTTCTTGAATTTGTTTCCAACTAACTACTTTCGTAACACAAAGTAGTAATGATGCCGCAAGTGCAATAATACTATCGAAACTGCCAATATTTGTTTTTAATCCTAAAAACTGAGATAAGAGAGGGTTAAGCTTCCCACCTAAAATCCAACAACAGGCAATGAATATAAAAATGATCAGCGTAATAATACGGTTTTTATTCAAGCCTATTTGTTCAAATTCAAACTGAAATTCGCCTTTAAATTTAGGTTTAAAGTTTAAATATAAGATAAAAATCACTAGTGGTAGCAATAATAGCATCATTGGTAAGCCATACATTAGCCACTGTGAAAAACTCAGATGTAGCTGTGAAGCTACAATCGCATTAGGAGGGCTACCTACTAATGTCCCCATTCCACCAATACCAGCACTATAGGCAATTCCAAGTAGCACAAAAGTATAGGTATTATGTTCTGACACTTTATCCATTTTGCTTAAAATACCTAAAGCAAGTGGTAACATCATTGCTGCAGTTGCAGTATTACTCATCCACATTGATAAAAAAGCGGTTACAATAAATAAATACAACACTGCAACAAATAGTTTTCCATTTGCTAATGCCATAATTTTGTTGGCAATCATTTTATCTAATTTTTGAATATGTAATGCAGTTGCTAGAGCAAACCCTCCAAAAAACAAGAAGATAGTCGGATCAGCAAAAGCAATTAACGCTTCTTTTGAAGTAACTAATCCAAGCCCTATTGCTAAAACAGGTACAAATAGTGCAGTTACTGTAACGTGTACTGCTTCTGTTAGCCATAATACTGCTACAAAAGCAAGTAATGCCAAACCTTTAGTTGGCTCTGGCTCAAAAGGAAGCCATTTTAATAAAGCAAAGAAAAGTGCTACATCCACTAAGAAAATAGCCATATCACGCCTATCTTTTCTAATTTTATTTAAGGCTGGAGAATTCGTCATTTAACATCCTTATAAACTTCATTTAACGATAATTAATTTATTATATTAACTAATATTTAACACCCCATTCAAAAAATATAGAAAATTTATGAGATAAATCAAAATCTAGGTAGAAATGATTAAGGAATACTGACTTTTAAACAAAAAATCCACCTGCTATAAAGAGGTGGATTTTTATCTTTCGCAATATGTTTTATGATTAAAGTTGCATAACGGCTTGTTTTGCTAATTCTCTGGCAAGTTTGTCGATATGCAATACATCGGCAATTTCTCGCACTTGGATAGGTGCGATGTTTTCAACGACAGTTCGGTTTACATTCACAATATCGGTAAAGCGAATTTGTTCATTTAAGAAAGCTTCTACTGCAATTTCATTCGCCGCATTCATTGCAGTGGTTGCGTATTGCCCTTCGGCAAAAGCATCAATCGCTAATTTTAAGTTTGGGTAACGAGCGAAATCCGGCTCAATAAAGGTCAATTCTTTTAATTTAAAGAAATCTAACGGCGGCACACCTGCGTTAATACGGTTTGGATATGCCATTGTATGTGCAATCGGGGTACACATATCCGGATTCCCCATTTGGGCAATAACCGAACCGTCAATATAACGTACCATTGAATGAATAATTGACTGCGGATGAATAATAATTTCCATTTCATCTTCAGAAGCATTAAATAACCAGCGAGCCTCAATGTATTCCAAGCCTTTGTTCATCATTGTGGCAGAATCCACCGAGATTTTTTTGCCCATTGACCAATTTGGGTGAGCAACTGCTTGAGCTGGAGTAATCGCATCAAATTCTGAAAGCGGTTTGGTGCGGAAAGGGCCACCCGAGCCGGTTAAAATAATTTTGCTTACCCCTAATTCAGAAAGCGGACAAAAACCGACTTTTTGCTGGGCTTCTGGCGGAAGAGATTGGAAAATCGCATTATGTTCGCTATCAACAGGTAATAATTTCGCCCCTGATTTTCGAGCTTCATCAATAAAAATCTGTCCACAAGTGACTAACGATTCTTTATTTGCCAATAAAACTTTTTTACCGGCTTTTACCGCAGAAAGTGTGGGTAACAAGCCAGCCGCTCCAACGATTGCCGCCATTACCATATCCACTTCTGAATGTGCAGAAAGTTCACAAATTGCTTTCTGCCCTGCTAATACCTCCGTTTTTACCCCTCGTTTAAGAAGGGCGGATTTTAACTGTTGAGCGGCATTTTCATCATCAAGGGCGGCAAATTTTGGTTGATATTTTTCGCATTGCTCTAGCATCAAGGCTACATTTTTACCGCCAACTAAGGCAAAGACTTCATATTCGGTTTTATTTTGTTCAACAACAGATAAAGTGCTTTTACCAATAGAACCTGTTGAACCTAAAATCACTAATTTTTTCATTATTTATTCTCTTTAAAAATTGGCAAGCGGTCATTTTTTATTTGCAATTTACTACCTAAAAATGACCGCTTGTTACTTAACTTGCAAGACGTTTAGCCTCAATCACATCATCTAATTGTGCAATACGAGCCAATAATTTACTTAATATTTCAACGTTATTAAGCTGAATTTCCATATCAATGGTAGCAAGACTACGTTTGACATCAGTTCGGCTTGAAACGCCAAGCACGTTCACTTTTTCGTTTGCCATAATCGCACTGACATCTCGCAATAAACCATTGCGGTCATTGGCAATCACTCGAATAGTCAGACTTAAACCTGCGGAATAGCCTTCTCCCCAGTCGGCATCAACAACACGTTCAGGGTTTATACTTTGTAGCTCAAATAATTGCTCACAATCAGCACGATGAATGGAGATGCCTCGCCCTTGGGTAATATAGCCGACAATTTCATCGCCCGGTATCGGTTGGCAACAACGGGCAATGGAGTGCATCAAATTCCCCACACCTTCAACAATCACATAACCTTTGCTTGGTTTAGCTTGATTATTGATATTTTTATTAACCTGCTTAAGTACTGCTTCATCTTCTTGTTCAGCTGTTGGCTTAATCAGTTTTGATTGCAAATAGTGCATTAGCTGGTGCAAACGAATATCGCCACCGCCAATACCGGCATAAAGATCATCAAACTGTTTTAGGTTATAACGTGGTAAAGCATATTCTTCAATTTGTTTTAGGGTAAAACCATATTTTGCCATTTCTTCTTCTAAGGCTTCTTTACCGATTGGAATATGTTTTTCTCGGTCTAATTTTTTAAACCAGGCAATAATTTTTGAACGAGCCTTGCCCGTGTTCACAAAGCCTGCATTCGGGTTTAACCAATCTCGGCTTGGGTTAGGTTGTTTTTGAGTGATGATCTCAACTTGATCGCCCATTTGTAAATGGTAAGTGAATGGCACAATTCGCCCAGCCACTTTTGCCCCAATACAACGGTGCCCGATTTCACTATGAATCGCATAGGCAAAATCAAGTGGGGTGGCTTTTTGTGGTAAGTCGATTACCTCGCCTCTTGGGGTAAAGACATAAACACGATCATCAAAAACTTGTGTTCGCATTTCAGCCACCACATCGCCCGAATCAGCAATATCATTTTGCCATTCAAGTAATTTACGTAGCCAAACAATTTTTTCTTCATAGCCTGAACGTCCTGCGGTTGCCCCTTCTTTATATTTCCAGTGAGCTGCCACACCAAGCTCTGCATCATCGTGCATTTTTTGGGTACGAATTTGCACTTCGATGGTTTTATCACCTTCACCTAAAACAACCGTATGAATTGATTGATAGCCATTTGGTTTTGGATTAGCGATATAATCATCAAAATGCTCTGGTAAATGAGTATATTTGGTATGGATAATCCCTAATGCGGTGTAGCAATCTTCCAGTGTCGGCACAATGACCCTAACGGCTCGAATATCAAAAAGCTGATTGAACTTCAAGCGTTTTTTCTGCATTTTTTTCCAAATACTGTAGATATGTTTCGGGCGACCATAAATCTGCACGTTTTCAATTTCCGGCGTTAAACAAGCGGTTAAATCTGCCACGAAATTTGCAATATAACGCTCTCGATCTAAACGACGTTCGGCAAGCTCAAATTTTGCAATTTGAGTGTAAGAAACTGGATGTAAAATGCGGAAGCAATAATCTTCTAGCTCCCATTTAAGTTGCCCAATACCCAAGCGGTTTGCCAGAGGTGCATAAATATGCGAACACTCTTTGGCGGCTAATACAGTATCTTCTTCAGAATGGTGATGACCATCACGTAAATAAGCAATTCGTTCGGCAAGTTTAATGACTACACAACGGAAATCGTCCACCATTGCTAGCAACATACGGCGGATATTATCGATTTGTAGATCAGAGGCATTATTCGCACTTAATTGGCGAATATTCTCCATTTCGAGTACACCTTTGACCAAGTTTTTGATTTGGTTACTAAAATCGTCTTTTAATTGAACAAGATCGATAATATTGTGCTTAACTAGCGGAAACAGTAAAGCGGCTACAAGGCTATCATCATCCATATTTAAACCGTGTAAAACTTCCACCATTTCAATGCCGTACCACATTAAACTATAGTCTGTATCGAGTTGTTCTTGTGCATAGTTCCAAGCGTATTGAATGCGTTCAAAAGTCACAGGCGACATATTTAAACTCGTACTCCAGCTCGATAACTCAAAATTATTTGAATCAAGTTGGTGAGAATAACGAATTGCTACCATTAAGCCTCCTTGTAAAACTTTATGAAAATAACACCGCTTGCGGCGATGCAACCGACTCAAAATGAAGTTCAATTATACGTGGAATTTAAAAAAAAGCTTACTTTTTATATAAGTTTCACTTCACACTTGATTTAAATTTACTCATTATGAGGTAGTTACCTTGTGATAAATCAAACCTATCAGCACAATCATTTGCACAGGTCCGCTCTCTTGATTAAAATGCTTCAGTTTTTTATTTTAATCGCATTTTATGCTTGTGGGTAATAATGACAATTTTAGCTTTAGGTATCAATCATAAAACAGCCTCTGTAGGTTTAAGGGAGAAAGTTGCGTTTGTTGATAACAAACGTGAACTTGCCCTTGAACAAATTCAGCAAGATGGCTTAGCTGAAAGCGTTGTTATACTTTCCACTTGTAACCGCACAGAGCTTTATTTCCACCAGCCGAATATCTCCCCTCAAGAAGATAATCCCGAAAATATTCAATGGCGGGAGAAATGTTTCCAATGGTTTGCCAATATTCATCAGCTTGATGAAAATGAACTACGTGAATGCTTATATTTCAAACAAAATATGGACGCTGCAAACCACTTAATGAAAGTGGCAAGTGGGTTAGACTCTTTAATTTTGGGCGAACCGCAAATTCTTGGTCAAGTTAAACAAGCTTACCAATACAGTGAGGAATTTTATCAGCAACACCAAGGGGCAATGTCCACTAAGCTTTCTCGTTTATTCCAACGTACCTTTGCAACCGCAAAACGTGTCCGTTCAGAAACAGAAATTGGTAGTCAAGCCGTTTCAGTTGCTTATGCTGCTTGTGGTTTAGCTCGTCAAATTTTTGATAATTTTGGCAAGTTGCGTTTCTTGCTAGTTGGAGCAGGAGAAACCATTGAGTTAGTGGCTCGTTATCTTATTCAGCACGGGGCGAAAAATATTATGGTGGCAAACCGTACCCATATTCGAGCTGAAATGCTGGCGGAAAAACTAGATACCCCAATGCAAATTTTATCACTGAGTGCATTGCAATTAGGCTTAAATCAAGCTGATGTGGTCATTAGCTCAACAGGCAGTCCTGATATGTTGATTAGCAAAGAGATGGTACAAATTGCTCAAAAACAACGTCAGTTTGCCCCACTACTCTTAATTGATATTGCGGTTCCTCGTGATATTGATGAAAAAGCTGGCGAATTAGACGGAGTTTATGCCTATAGTGTAGATGATCTACAAAATATCATTCAACGCAATATGGCACAACGTGAAGAAGCTGCAAAACAAGCGACAGAAATTGTCAAAGAGGAAAGCAAAGCCTTTTTTGAATGGTTAAAACAACAGCAATCTAGCGATTTAATTAAACGCTACCGTCAAGATGCAGAACAAATCCGCCAAGAATTATTGGAAAAAGCATTACAAGCGATTCAGCAAGGTCAAGAAAGTGAAAAAGTGCTGAATGAATTAAGCTATAAATTAACTAATCAGTTACTACACGCACCAACCCAAGCATTGCAATCTATGGCAAAAAGCGGTAATTCAACTGGCTTGCAGAGTTTTTCTAAAGCATTGAAATTAGATTCTTAAGCTTCTTTTATCTAACTTAATAAATAAAGAAAAGCCATTTAGCTTGAGAAGCTAAATGGCTTAAGTTTTTAGGCTGCGAACGGATCACGTAAAATCATTGTTTCTACACGATCTGGGCCTGTTGAAAGAATATCAACTGGCACACCAACTAACTCTTCAATGCGTTTAATGTAATCTAAGGCTGCTTGTGGTAATTCTTCACGTTTTGTTACACGGAAAGTATTTTCCGACCAGCCAGGCATTGTTTCATAAATTGGCTCAACACCTTCCCAATCTTTTGCTGCAAGTGGTGCATATTCCACAATTCTGCCATCAGGCATTTTATAAGCGGTACAGATTTTTAACTCTTCAAAGCCATCTAAAACATCTAATTTCGTCATACAGAAGCCTGAAATAGAGTTAATTTGTACTGCACGGCGAACGGCTACTGCATCAAACCAACCACAACGACGTGGACGACCAGTTACCGCACCAAATTCGTTACCTTTACGAGCAATTTCTGCTCCAACTTCATCAAATAATTCTGTTGTGAATGGGCCACTTCCTACACGAGTGCAGTAAGCTTTGATAATACCTAACACATAGTCTAAGTGACGAGGACCATAACCTGAACCTGTTGCCACACCACCTGCAGTTGTGTTTGAGCTGGTTACAAATGGGTAAGTACCGTGGTCAATATCTAACATCGTGCCTTGAGCACCTTCAAATAAGATATTGTCGCCATTTTCACGAGCTTCGTGTAATAAAGTGGTAACATCTGCCACCATACCAGTAATTACATCAGCTACAGCAAAAACATCATCTAATGTTTTTTGGTAATCTACCGCTTCCACTTTGTAATAATTCACTAATTGGAAGTTATAGTAGTCTAAAATATCTTTTAATTTTGCAGCAAAGTGTTCTTTGTCGAATAAATCACTTACACGTAAACCACGACGAGCAACTTTATCTTCATAAGCCGGCCCAATACCACGACCTGTAGTTCCGATTTTATTTTTACCTAAAGCAGCTTCACGAGCGTGATCCATAGCAACGTGATAAGGTAAGATTAATGGGCAAGCTTCAGAAATTTTTAAGCGTTCACGCACATTAATGCCACGCTCTTCTAACTCGCCCATCTCTTTCATTAATGCCTCTGGCGAAAGCACAACACCGTTACCAATTAAGCAAGTTACATTATCACGTAAAATACCTGATGGAATAAGACGAAGAACGGTTTTTTCACCATTAATAATTAAGGTATGGCCCGCATTATGTCCGCCTTGATAACGCACCACATATTTCACACGATCCGTTAATAAATCAACAATTTTACCTTTACCCTCGTCGCCCCATTGAGCACCAAGAATAGCAACACTTTTACCCATAGGAAATGCCTCTTTAGTTCAAATTAATAATCACAACTCATTATAGACTCATATTACAAGCGGTCAATTTTTTAAACTCTTTTGCAAAATTTTAAAAAAGAATACCCGCTTGCAACAAGTTTAATAAATAGAAAATCAAAAACCCGATACAAGATCGGGTTTTATTAGATACAGTTATTTTGTAGGTGCTTGCATAAAGCGTAAGAATTCGCTATTTGGTTTTAATAACATCATATTATTTTGACCTTCAGCAAAACTATCTTCATAAGCTTTTAAGCTACGCACAAAGCTATAAAATTCCGGCTCATTACCAAAGGCATCTGCATAAAGTTTTGCAGCTTGTGCATCGCCCTCACCTCGTAATTCTTGTGCGGTTCTATTTGCATTTGCCAAAATCAGTACAACTTTCTTATCTACTTCAGCACGAATAATCTCAGCTTTTTCGTTACCTTGTGAGCGGTGTTCACGAGCAACCGCATCACGTTCTGCACGCATACGTTGGTAAATAGAAGATGAAACTTCATTTGGAAGGTTGATCTGTTTTACACGAACATCAACTACTTCCATCCCTAAACGTTCTGTACCATCTTCCCCGGCATTTAATGCTTTTTGGGCCCCCGCCATTAATTCACCACGAGAACCGGAAACAATATCTTTAATGGTACGAGAACCAATTTCTGAACGCAGACGGTCACTTACTTTACGACGTAACAAATCTGCAGCTTTTTGGTAATCGCCACCTGTTGAGGTATAGAATTGACCAAAATCGCTGATTCGCCATTTCACATAAGAATCAACAAGTAAGTCCTTCTTCTCCACCGTAACAAAGCGATCTTCTTGACCATCTAACGTTTGAATACGAGCACTTAACACTTTTAAGTTATCAATAAATGGTACTTTAAAATGAATTCCTGGCTCATATACCACCACTTTTTGATCACTGTCACGATGTACTTTATTAAAACGTAGCATAATGCCACGCTCACCTTCATTCACAATAGTCAGAGATTGAAGAACAATAAATGCAATCACTGCAATTACAGGCAATAGTAATTTACGCATTATTAAAATCTCCCTCTACGTGTTGGTTCCTGCTGAGGCTCCGTAGTTTGTGGCTGAACCTGTTGTACATTCGGCTGAACACCTTGTTGCTGTTGCACTACTGTTTTTGCAGGTGCTGCATTTTGATTCACGTTCACTTGTGATGAATTATTCATTAATTTATCAAAAGGCAGCACATTTAAGTTACTACCCTCTGAATCCATTACCACTTTCGGTGTGTTTTTCATCACTTTTTCCATTGTTTGAATATATAAACGCTCACGAGTTAATTCTGGTGATGCTTTATACTCAGGTAAAAGTTTGCTTAAACGATCCACTTCCCCTTTTGCATTTAATACTACCGCTTCTTTATAAGCTTCTGCTTGTTCAATAGTACGCTGAGCTTGACCACGAGCAATCGGCTCTTCTCCTCTTGCGTAAGCTTCTGCTTCACGAATTAAGCGTTGTTCGTCTTCTTGTGCTTTAATTGCATCATCAAATGCTGCTTTTACATCTTCTGGCGGACGAGCATATTGGAAGTTTACGTCCGTTACCAATAACCCCATATCGTAAGTTTTGATAATATCACGCAATGTACTCCAGGTTCTTTCACGTACTGTCGCACGCCCTGTTGTTAGAATTTCATCCATCGTCATATGGCCGATAACATAACGTAAAGCACTATCTGTCGCTTGTTTTAGGCTATCATCTGGGCTGTTTACATTAAATAGATATTTAGCAGGGTCTTCTACTCGGTACTGAACGGTCATTTCAACCTGTACCATATTTTCATCTTGGGTTAGCATTGAACCGCTAGTATTTAATTCAGAAACACGTTCTACATTCACACGTTGTACAGAATCAATAAAAGTTGGTTTCCAGTTTAAACCAGGTAATACAATACTATCTAATTTACCAAGACGAGTAACAACTCCACGCTCCGCTTCTTGTACGGTATAGAAACCAGAACCTGCCCAAACAACTGCGGCAAGTCCTAAAATAATCGGTAAAAATTTGCCAAAACTCGCATTGTTTTGATTGTTCGATCCATTATTAGATCCATTTCCACCACCCATTTTTTTCAATAAGCTATTAAATACAGCCTCTAGATCTGGGGGTTGTTGTTCATTTCGTTGATTATTAGTTGGCTCTTGTTGAGAACCTTGACCTTGCGGGTCTTGCTGTTCAGGCTTTTGTTCCGGTCTTTTTTGACCAGGCTTACCCCAAGGGTCTTGCTGATTACCTGATTCATTCCACGACATAAATATCTCCAAAAAAATCGACTAATACATTCTAATCAATAAAATGCAAGTTAGAGATTGTACCTATTTGCCAATCGTTTGACTAGGTTTATTGGCTAAATAAGCGGTCTTTTTTTATTATTTTTTTACAAAAAAATAGGGTGATAAATTCACCCCATTTTACCCTACAAAAAATTATAGTGCCTGTTGAATAAATGCCGCCATTTGTGCGTGTGGAATTGCACCAACTTGTTGTGCAACTACTTCACCATTTTTGAATAAAAGTAAAAATGGAATACTACGTACACCAAATTGCGTTGGCACAGTTGGGTTTTCATCTACGTTCATTTTGGCAATTTTTACTTTACCTTCAAATTGTGGATCTACTGATAAATCATCAAGCACAGGGCCGATCATACGGCAAGGGCCACACCAAGGTGCCCAAAAATCTAATAATACAGGCACATCTGATTTTAAAACATCTTGTTCAAATGTTGCGTCTGTTGTATGAATAACATTGCTCATAAAATTGTCCTTAAATTTAAACGAAAAAAGAAATGCCCTAACTGACAAGTTAAGGCATTCAGTTGCCAATTAAGATAGTGATTAATTAAGTAAATTTCAAGAAAGATTTACCAATTACATCAATCACTATTCGTGGCTGCCTTCTTTGTCCGATTCTTGTGGCAAGATTAAATTTAAAATAAGTGCGAAGAGTGAACCAACGGTAATGCCTGATCCAAAAACTTCTTTCACAAATGCTGGTAATTTATCTAATAATTCTGGGCGAGTCGTAACAGCTAAACCACAACCAATCGAAATTGCAATAATTAAGCCATTACGTTTAGAACGTTCAACTTTATCTAACATTTGGATACCTGCTGCAATAATCATCGCAAACATCATTAAGCCCGCACCACCTAATACAGGGGTTGGAATAGACACAATTAATGCCCCTAACCAAGGGAAAATGCCCGCTAACACAAGCAATCCCCCCATAACCGTAACGACATAACGACTTGCAACCCCTGTGAGTGAAATTACCCCGATATTTTGAGCGAAAGATGAGAATGGTGTGGTGGACATAATCGCCGCAAAGGCTGAACCTAAACCATCACATAACACACCGCCACGCAAGTGTTTACCAGTGATTTCTGTTTGAGTCGCATTGCCTAAAGCTAAAAAATTACCACTTGACTCTACAATCGTCACAAGATAAGCAATACTCATTCCAATAATACCTGAAATTGGGAAAGCCAAACCAAAATGTAAAGGTTGAGGAATAGCGATTGCATCGGCCGCTTTTACATTTTCAAAATTAATCCAGCCTAACGCTAATGCCACCACATAGCCGACCATCATACCAATTACGATAGCTGCTGCTGAGAAAATCCCTTTCCCCCATTGCACTAGAATAACCACTAATACTAATACGAAGGTTGCCATTGCAAGATTAGCTGGATCGGCATAATGGGCATCACCTCTCTGACCACCTGCAAACCAGTCCACCGCAACAGGAATTAAGCTTAAACCGATCATCATAACCACTACACCTGTTACCACCGGTGGGAAAAGTTTACGCACATAGGGCATAAAGAAACTGCCGATAATCATCACAAGCGAACCCACTAATGATGCTCCCATAATGCCCGCAACACCGTGCTCACTAAAACCAATCGCAAGAGCTGCCGCCACAAAGGTAAAACTCGTTCCCATTACACTTGGCAAACGTAAGCCTATAGGCCCAATACCTTGGCACTGAATAATAGTTACAATACCTGAAACTAAAAGAGCCGCATTTACTAAAACAATAGTGTCTGCCGTTGGCAGTTGTAATACATTACCAATAACTAATGGAACAGCAATAATGCCCCCAAGAGCTGCTAATAAATGCTGAGCGGCAAGCAGTAAAGTTAGCCCAAAAGGCGGTTTGGAATCGACAGGGTAAAGCAATTTTTGCATAAGTTCCTCAAACTTAAAAATGATAATAAAATAAAAATTGAGGCGAATTATACGGACTTAAGTAAAAATAAGCAAACGATTGCGTAGTGTTTGCTTATTTTAAAATTATATAAAATATAGTGCTTATACTTTAGGCATTGTTTCTCTCAAAATAGGATATTTCGCATTCATTTCTTCCGCCCAAGCGGTTAAATTGGGCTGATTTTTTGCAAGATCGTACCCTAATTTGTCTAAACGGAATGTCCACCAATCAATTAAAGCAACAGCGTTAAGAGTGCCTAAATTCAACTCTGTTCCAAATTCTTTTAATGCTTCTTCTAACTGATTAAATGAGTTGATATTACGTGCCATTAATTGCTCGTGGCGACTTAACCACCATTCATTTTCAGGGCGGAGCATTCTCTCTTGCAATAAGGTATGCATTGTATTTTCCATAATGCCGTCGGCTAAATTATGTAAGGCAAGAATATTCCAACGAGCTTTTCCTTCTTTAGGAAGTAATGGAGTGTTGTTGCCTTTTTGATCTAAATATTCACTAATTAAAAGACTGCCAAAAAGCCAGCGTCCACAATTACGTTGTAAAGCAGGAATCCGTCCAAGCGGATTATCCTTATTATGAGGCGAATTTGGATCCATTGACGCTGTTATACGCAACATTTCAATTTTTTCTTCTAATTGATGATGTTTAATTACTACCATTGCTTTACGGGCAAAAGGGCTAGTGGTTGAGTACCAAAGTTTCATACTGTTCTCCCATTTTTATTTCAATCATATAGCGGTCGTTTTCTTGCAAAATTTTGCAAAAAAACAACCGCTTGTTTTTTTAACTATTATTTAAAGTATCAAAAATCACTTCTGCAAGGGCTTTAGAAATACCGGGAACAGATTCTATTTCTTCCAGCGTTGCTGATTTTACCCCTTGCATTCCGCCTAAATATTTAAGTAATGCTTGGCGACGTTTTGCCCCTACACCTGCAATAGACTCCAAACCGCTTTCAGTAAAGGCTTTTTGCCGTTTTTTGCGATGTCCTTGAATAGCGTGATTATGCGATTCATCTCGAATATGCTGAATTAAGTGCAGAGCAAGACTGTCTGGCGGTAAATGGATTTCTTTATCCCATTTACTGATAATTAAAGTTTCTAGCCCTGCTTTACGCTCCACACCTTTTGCCACGCCAATCAGCAATGGTTTGCCTTTATCCCAACTGACGTTAAGGGATTCAAAGGTATTTAAAGCCCGGTTTAGCTGCCCTTTTCCGCCATCTATAAAAATAATATCAGGGATTTTTTCAGGCTCTAACTCTCGGTTATAGCGTTTAAGTAACACTTGCTCCATTGCAGCATAATCATCGCCCCCTGTTATCCCTTCAATATTAAAACGACGATAATCAGATTTCAGCGGCCCGTTTTCATCAAATACCACGCAAGAAGCAACAGTTTGATCGCCCATTGTATGGCTAATATCAAAGCATTCCATTCGCTTAATTTCCGCCATTTTAAGCGTTTCTCTCAAGGCTTGATAACGGCTTTGAATACGAGAATCCTGCTTTAATTGCAAGGTTAAAGCTGCCATCGCATTGGTTTTGGCTAAAGATAAATAGCGATGTTTTTCCCCTCTGGTCGCTTTATCTAAAATCGTTACTTTATGCCCTGCCTGTTCACTTAATACCTCGCTTAGCGATTCCGCCTCACTAAGTTTATGGTCGATCACAATTTGATTCGGCATTGTGCGGTGTTGATTCATCTGTAAATAAAACTGACCGACAAAGGTATCGGCAAGCTCCGTTAAATCGGTATTATTCGGCACTTTCGGGAAATAAGAACGATTGCCTAACACCTTACCTTGGCGAACAAAAAGAATATGCACGCAGGCAATGCCGTGCTGATAGGCGATAGAAAGAATATCCAAATCATCTAAACGTTCATTAGAAACAAACTGCTTTTCTTGCACCGCACGAACGGATTGAATTTGATCACGAAAACGAGCTGCCCCTTCAAAATCCAGATCTTCCGCCGCCTTTTCCATTTTTTGCACCAAATATTCCACTACTTGCTGATCTTTTCCTTGCAAAAAAAGGCGAACTAAATTGACCTGCTGATCATATTCTGATTGGGAATAGTAGCCCTCTACACAAGGGGCAAGGCAACGCCCTATTTGGTATTGCAAGCAAGGGCGGGAACGGTTTTTGTAATAGCTATCTTCACATTGGCGAATCGGGAAAATTTTTTGCAGCAGATTCAAGGTTTCTCGCACCGCACTCACATTAGGGTAAGGCCCAAAATATTCGCCAGCAATTTTTTTACTGCCCCGAAAAGCACTTAAGCGAGGGTGCTGATGTTTAGTCAGTAAGATATAGGGGTAAGATTTATCATCTCTCAACAGTACATTATATTTTGGCTGATTTTCCTTAATATAATTATGTTCAAGTAACAGGGCTTCTGTTTCGGAATGGGTAATAGTGGTTTCAATATTGGCAATATTCGCAACCAATGCTTCGGTTTTTTTGCTGGAAAGTTGGCTACGGAAATAGCTAGATAAGCGTTTTTTCAAATCTTTCGCTTTACCGACGTAAATAATCGCTCCTTTGTTATCGTACATACGATAAACACCGGGTTGGTGAGGCACATCAGCAAGGAAAGATTTGGAATCGAACATAGGCAACAGAATAGTAAAATGAATGTTAAAGTTACTTTAATAATTCCCCTCTTTGGTAAAGAGGGGTTAGGGGAGATTTGTAAAATAAATTATGATTTTAACAAACTACTCTTAGAAGCATTCAAATACTGTAACATCGACCAAATCGTTAAACCAACTGCAATATAAAGCAGAATAAAGGCTAAAATTTCCATTGTTTGGCTTTGTCGCCATAACATTCCGCCTAAAGCTAACATTTGAGCGGTTGTTTTTACTTTACCCCAAATAGAAACGGCAACGCTTGCTCTTTCGCCTAATTCTGCCATCCATTCACGCAGGGCGGAAATAATAATTTCACGAGCAATCATTATGCTAACAGGAATTGTAATCCACCAAGTATGGTAATACTCTGCTACGCATACAAAGGCAACTGCCACAAGTACTTTATCTGCTACAGGATCTAAAAAAGCACCCAATCGTGTAGTTTGATTCCATCTGCGAGCTAAATAGCCATCAAAAGCATCGGTAATAGAAGCAATAAAAAAGATAAGTGTTGAAATTTCAGGAGCATATTTTATCGGTAAATAAAATGCCACAATAAAAAGTGGTATTAATCCCACACGAAAAAGCGTTAAATAAGTTGGAAAATTGAGTTTCATAGACGAAAAATAGGCAAAGAAAAGTTTGGCTAAGTGTAACACAATTAAATCTAATTTTTTACTATTCCTGCACAAAAATCACATTGACTTTACAATAAATTATCGCTAATTTATTCCTTGATTTATGGAAATTTGTCCATAGATATGTTTTTATCCACTTTTCCAATTTGAAAACAACAAAACAGAAGGAATTTTTATGGAAAATCGTTTAGCTCAAGGCTATGCTCGTAGTGAATCATTAATCAGTACACACAAAGTACTTCGCAATACTTATATGTTATTAGCAATGACATTAACATTCTCTGCTATTGTTGCTTTTGTTGCTATGTCGATGAATGCACCTGCATTACCTTGGTGGGCATTATTAGTTGGCTTTTATGGCTTACTTTTCTTAACAAATGCAACCTCAAATAGCGGTGCAGGTCTTTTAAGCGTATTTGCTTTAACAGGCTTCTTAGGCTATACATTAGGCCCAATTTTAAACCGCTATATTGGTGCAGGTTTAGGCGATATCGTCGCCCTTGCATTCGGTGCAACCGCATTAGTATTCTTTGCTTGTTCCGCTTATGTGCTAACCACTAAAAAAGATATGAGCTTTTTAAGTGGAATGATGATGGCATTATTTGTTGTGTTATTAGTCGGTATCATTGCAAATATTTTCTTATCTATTCCTGCTTTAGGTTTAGCATTAAGTAGCTTATTTGTAATTTTCTCAAGCGGTGCAATTTTACTTGCAACTAGCAATATTATCCACGGTGGCGAAACAAACTACATTCGTGCAACCGTAGATTTATATGTTTCTATCTACAACCTATTTATCAGTTTCTTACAAATCTTTGGTGTGTTAGGTAGCGACGACTAATTTTAACATTTTAGAGGAATGCCACTTTAATGTGGCATTTTTTTATTTTATGGCATATATTGAATTACATAATACTCAATACCCAACTGATGACTCGGGCTATTTGAAAAACTTAACCGATTGGTCGGAAGAATTGGCATTAAAAATAGCTGAAAAAGAGCAAATCAGACTGACTGAAGAACATTGGGAAATTATTTGGCTAGTGCGTGATTTTTATCAAGAGTATAAAACTTCGCCAGCTATTAGAATGTTAGTAAAAGCAATGGCACAAAAATTTGGCGAAGAAAAAGGCAATAGCCGTTATTTACAGCGTTTATTTCCCGATGGGCCTGCAAAACAAGCCACCAAAATAGCAGGACTACCAAAGCCTGCAAAATGTTTATAGGGATTTCACGATTTTTCCTTGAAATTTCCCCTATTTTTCTATAGAGTTTTCCAGTTATTTTCAAATTACAAATAGGTTAAACAATGAGTCAATTAGATTTAATTAAATCTTCAATCAAATCCATTCCAGACTATCCTAAAGCAGGTATTATCTTCCGTGATATTACCTCTCTTCTAGAAGTACCGGCCGCATTCCAAGCAAGTGTTGATACCATAGTGGCAGAATTTAAAGATAAAGGTATTACTAAAATTGTTGGTACCGAATCTCGTGGTTTTATCTTTGGAGCACCTGTTGCATTAGCGTTAGGTATTCCTTTTGTACTTGTGCGTAAGCCAAAAAAATTACCACGTGAAGTGATTTCACAATCTTATACTTTAGAATATGGCGAAGATACGCTTGAAATGCACAAAGATGCAGTATCTGAAGGCGATAATGTCTTAGTGATTGACGACTTATTAGCAACCGGTGGCACTATTGATGCAACAGCAAAACTTATTCGTCGTTTAGGCGGAAAAGTAGAACACGCTGCTTTTGTGATTTGGTTACCTGAATTAGGTGGCAAAGAACGTTTAGAAAAAGAAGGGGTTAAATCCTTTACCTTAGTGAGTTTTGAAGGTCACTAATTTGAATACAAGCGGTTAAATTTGCAAAGTTTTTTACAAATTCAACCGCTTGTTAGCCAATAAGATATAAAAAGATGAGTTATCAAGTTTTAGCCCGTAAATGGCGACCACAACGCTTTTCCGAAGTCGTCGGTCAGCAACACGTTTTATCTGCCCTTGAAAATGGTTTAAGGGAAGATAGACTTCATCACGCTTACCTGTTTTCAGGCACTCGTGGTGTGGGCAAAACCTCGATTGCTCGTTTATTTGCCAAAGGCCTAAATTGCGAAAACGGCATTACCGCAGAACCTTGTGGCGAATGTGCAAACTGTAAAGCAATTGAAGAAGGTCGTTTTATCGATCTAATTGAGATCGATGCAGCTTCTCGAACCAAAGTGGAAGACACCCGTGAGCTGCTTGATAACGTACAATACAAACCGACTGTTGGACGTTTTAAAGTTTATCTGATTGACGAAGTGCATATGCTCTCTCGTCATAGTTTTAACGCATTGCTTAAAACCTTGGAAGAACCGCCGGAGTATGTAAAATTCTTACTGGCGACAACCGATCCGCAAAAACTCCCTATTACGATCCTTTCACGCTGTATGCAGTTTCACTTACGTGCATTAGATCAAACCCAAATTGCCAATCATCTGGAATTTATCTTAAAAGCAGAACAGATTCCTTATGAAACTCTTGCCGTGGAAAAATTAGCCAAGGCGGCTCAAGGCAGTATTCGTGATTCATTAAGCCTGACCGATCAGGCGATTGCAATGAGCAATGCCAATATTACCCTGCCTATAGTCAGCCAAATGCTAGGCTTAATTGATGATCATCAACCGCTTGAATTAGTACAAGCCCTTGCCCTTGCCGATGGCGAAAAAGCAATGGCGATTATTCAGCAAGTGGCGGAAAAAGGTGTTGATTGGCAACAATTATTAAGTGGTGTAGCAGAAACCTTACATCAAATTGCGATGTTGCAATTAGTCAAACATAATGCGGAAGAAGAAACACAACTTCACTTTTTAGCAAAACAAATTTCGCCTGAAGATGTGCAGTTTTTCTATCAGTTAATGCTAAATGGTAAAAAAGAGTTACCTTTCGCGCCAGAACCTCGCTCTGGTGTGGAAATGACGATTTTACGTGCCTTAGCCTTCCACCCGAAACAAGCTGAAAAAATGGCGACTGTGGCAGTAGTGGCTCCACAAGCACAAACGGTTGCAACACCAAAACCACAAAACCAAATTGCACAACTGCGTGAAAAGTTAGCTGAAAACAAACAAACGCAAGCTTCAGCACCTGTGCCACAATCAGCCCCACAAGTTGTGGCATCACAAGTTGAATCCAACAATGCAACTATTACTTCTCCAGCATTAGCCGCCGTTGAAGCACGTAAAAAACTGCAACAACAGCAAGCTGAGCTTAGCCAAACTGAAAAAAAAAAGCCTGAGCTAAAAAAGACTCAAACAGTTGCAAAAAAAGCCGAAAATAAGACCGCTTCTTTACAAGAACGTTTTATCAGTATGGTTGAAAACCGTACTCAAGAAAACGTTGTTGAACAAAGCTCTCCTGCTGAAAACACACCTAAAAGCGTTGATGATGAAGACTACCGTTGGACGTGGCTGAATCCGGAATTAGAAAATCAAGATAGCAGTGAAAAGCCGTCTGATATTAAACAAGCTATTTTACAAGAACGCACACCTGAACTCGTAGCAAAAACGATTGCTCTCTCTTGTGAGCAAGATAGATGGTGCGATATTGTCAATTCCCTGTATTTAGGCGGTTTTTCTCGCCAAGTAGCACTAAATAGCTATTTGGTTTCACAAGCAGATAACCACCTCTCTTTAGTGCTTAAACCGAATATGGCACATTTAGACACCGCAGAAGCTCGCCAAAATTTAGCTACAGCTTTAGCAGATAAAGGGCTTTCTTATGAATTAGCCATTGGCGAAAGTAAAGAACAACTAACACCGCTTGAAATTCGTCGATCCATTTTTGAAAAATTAACCGAAGATGCGAAATCAGCCTTACTCAATGATGAAAAACTAATGTTATTGCGTAATGCCTTTGATGCCCAAATTGATGAATCGACCATTCGAGCAGTCGCAGATAAATGAGTAAGATAAATGAAAGCATTAGAACTAATCGATCTTGTTAAAACCTACCCAACCGGGGTAAAAGCCGTTAAAGGCATTAACCTTACGGTTCAACAAGGGGATTTCTATGCCCTGCTTGGACATAATGGTGCAGGAAAATCCACCACCATTGGTATTATTAGCTCGCTTGTAAATAAAACAAGTGGCAGCGTCAAAGTCTTTGGTTACGATCTTGATACGCAAAAAGTCCAGCTGAAACATCAAATCGGCTTAGTGCCGCAAGAGTTTAATTTTAACCAATTTGAAAAAGTGATTGATGTATTAGTGCAACAAGCCGGTTTTTATGGCATTCCTCGTAAAGAGGCATTAGTCCGTGCCGAAAAATGGCTAAAACTGCTCGATTTATGGGATAAACGCACCCATCTGACCCGTGAACTTTCAGGCGGTATGAAACGTCGAGTAATGATTGCTCGAGCCTTAATGCACAACCCAAAACTTCTAATTTTAGATGAACCGACCGCTGGGGTAGATATTGAACTTCGCCGTTCATTATGGGACTTTTTACGAGATTTAAATGCAGAAGGCAGCACTATTATTCTTACCACCCACTACTTGGAAGAAGCTGAAACCCTATGTCGTCATATCGGTATTATTCAAAGTGGGGAATTAATTGAAAATACATCAATGAAGTCCTTATTATCTAAATTAGAAAGCGAAGTATTTGTGCTAGATTTGCAACATTCTCAGCAAAATCAACCGCTTGTTATCAAAGATTACCCTCACAAATGGCTTGATGAAAACACCCTTGAGGTTAATGTAAAAAGAGAGCAAGGACTCACAAACTTATTTTCACAAATCGCTCAGCAAGACGCTGAAGTGTTAAGTATGCGGAATAAATCAAACCGCTTAGAAGAACTCTTTATCAATATGGCACATTAAAATGAATTTAATCGGATTTTATACCCTCGCATTTAAAGAAAGTCGTCGCATTTTACGCATTTGGCGACAAACCTTAGTTCCGCCCGTTATTACCACTACGCTCTATTTCTTAATTTTCGGGAAACTGATTGGTAGCCGTATTGGCGAGATGAACGGTGTTAGCTATATGCAGTTTATCGCCCCCGGGCTGATTATGATGACAGCAATTACTGCCTCTTATGTGAATACCGCCTCTTCTTTCTTTTTAAGTAAATTCACTCGAGATTTTGAAGAAATGCTGATTTCGCCCCTCTCCACTCACAATATTATTTGGGGCTATATCACGGGGAGCCTGATGCGTGGCGGATTATCGGCAATATTAGTGATGTGCGTGGCGATGATTTTCGTCTCTTTTGATATTTATTCCTATGCCATTATTGCCGGCACACTGTTGCTTACTATTATTGCTTTTGCCTTAGGTGGGTTGATCAATGCCGTTTTCGCTAAATCTTTTGATGATGTAGGGCTAATTCCAACCTTTGTGCTCACACCACTGACTTATTTAGGCGGTGTATTTTATTCTATATCACTTCTACCAGAGTTTTGGCAAATGGTGTCAAAATTCAACCCGATTGTGTATATGATTAACGGTCTTCGCTACGGTTTTCTTGGTATTAGCGATGTGCCTTTAGGTTATACGTTTTCTGTCTTGATTTCGTTATGTATTTTGTTATACTTCGTTGCATATTCTCTGATTCAGAGAGGAATCGGGCTTCGTTCTTAAATCAATGAGTATGTTGTATTGATTTTTATATAAGCCTTTATTTAACGATAAGTTTACATAAGGATCTCTATGAAAGCATTCAAAAAATTAGCGATTGCAGGGGCTTTAACACTAGTTTCAACATTTAGCGTTGCCGAAAATATTACCGTATTTGCGGCAGCCTCAATGACGAACGTCTTACAAGAAATCAACAAAGATTTTGAGAAACAGTACCCTGAAGATAAAGTTACCTTCTCTTTTGCCTCATCTTCCGTATTAGCGAAACAAATTGAACAAGACGCTCCTGCCGATGTGTTTATTTCAGCCGATTTAAAATGGATGGATTATGTTGCTCAAAAGCAACCTGAAAAAATCAAAAATATTCAACATTTAGTGAAAAATGATTTAGTGCTTATTGCTCCATTAGAAAGCCAAATTCAAGCAGACAGCATACAAGCGGTTGATTTTGCAAAAGAATTAGCAAATGACTATTTATCGGTGGGCGATCCAGATCACGTCCCTGCTGGCAAATATGCAAAAAAAGCCCTAACGCACTACAAACTTTGGAAAACAGTTGAACCTCGTTTGGCACGAGCTAAAAATGTACGTGATGCCCTTTCTTTTGTGGAACGTGGCGAATCCCCGCTTGGCATTGTTTATTCAACAGATGCGAAAGTGTCTAAAAAAGTGAAAGTCCTTGCCACATTCCCAACAGAAAGCTACGGCGAAGTTGTTTACCCTGCCGCCACTGTAAGTGAAAAAGCCGCTGCGGTAAAATTCCTCAACTTCTTAAAAACACCGGCAGCCAAAACCAAATTTACAGAGGCAGGATTTTACCCTGTTAATTAGACTATATGCTTAACTTTACCCCCCAAGAACTTAATGCAATTTTTCTGAGTCTGAAAATTGCCTCCATTGCGGTAATCCTTGCCCTTCCCTTAGCAATTTGGGTGGCTTGGATACTTTCTCGCAAACAATTTTGGGGAAAGAGCATACTCAACGGAATTGTCCATTTACCCTTAGTTTTACCGCCGGTGGTTATCGGCTACCTTTTGCTGATTTCAATGGCAAAACGAGGGGTTATCGGACAATATTTGTGGAATTGGTTTGAGTTTAGCTTCAGTTTTTCGTGGAAAGGGGCTGTGCTTGCCTCAATGGTAATGGCATTTCCGCTGATGGTGCGTTCTATTCGCCTTGCTTTAGATGCAGTCGATACTAAATTAGAACAAGCCGCCCGTACGCTTGGAGCAAGCCCGCTTAAAGTCTTTTTTACCCTTAATCTTCCTCTTTCTTTTTCAGGTATTGTGGCGGGGGCTGTATTAGGTTTTGCTCGTTCATTAGGCGAATTTGGGGCAACTATTACCTTTGTGTCAAATATTCCAAACCAAACTCAAACCATTCCTGCCGCCCTTTTTACCTTTATTGAAACCCCAGACGGCGAAATGGCTGCTGCTCGCTTATGTTTGGTGGCGATTACTATTTCTCTCATTGCCCTTTTTTGTTCAGAATGGTTAGCGGAAAGACAAAAACGTTATGCTAAAACTTAATCTTACCCAACAGCTTGGCAACCTTGCTTTAAATGTGAACTTGAGCCTTCCTGCAAAAGGCGTAACTGCGATTTTCGGACGTTCCGGTGCAGGTAAATCAAGCCTTATCAACTTAATTGCAGGGCTGGCAGCAGCACAATCGGGGCTGATTGAGCTAAACGGACGAGTGCTTTTCGATAGCCAAAAAAACATTAACCTTGCCCCAGAAAAGCGAAATATCGGCTATGTATTCCAAGAACATCGCCTGTTTCCCCACTACTCTGTTGAAAAAAACCTAAAATACGGTTGCAAGCGGTTAGATTCGGCACATTTTTTACAAATTGTTGAGCTACTCGGCATCTCTCATTTGCTAAGCCGCTACCCTGCAAGTCTTTCGGGAGGCGAAAAACAGCGAGTGGCGATTGGGCGAGCCTTGCTAAGCTCCCCCGATATTTTGTTAATGGACGAGCCACTCTCTGCTTTAGATTTGCCACGTAAACAAGAATTGCTTGATTACCTAAGCAAATTGGCAACTCAACTAGATATTCCGATTTTATACGTCAGCCATAGTTTAGATGAGATCGTTCGCTTGGCAGATCACTTATTACTGCTTGATAACGGTAAGGTTGTTGCTTTCGATTCTGTGGTAAATGTATGGCACAGCCCTGCATTTTATGACTGGCAACCAAATAACCAACGCATCAGCTTACTTGAACTACCCGTTAAAACGCATCAAACAACTTATAAAATGCTAGGGCTTGCTCTAAACGAACAAATGCTTTGGATAAACGAACACCCTCGCCACCAAATTGGCGATAAATTGCGAATTACCATTGCCAGCCGTGATGTTTCCATTAGTTTAAGCAAACCAAATTGCAGTTCTATTCGCAACAGCTTAAAAGGCACTATCTGCCAAATTGAGGAACATTCAGACCGAGTGGATATTTTAGTGAATGTGGAAAACCAACAAATTTGGAGCACCATTAGCTTATGGTCTTTCGATGAACTAGCAATCAAGCAAAGGCAAGAAGTTTATATTCAGGTTAAAAGTGTGTCTTTGTAACATCTATTCTATATATATTCTTTAAAATAAATTCTAAAATGATTTAACACTTGCCAATCATTCCTTAAAAGTTATAATTAGTTTAATTTTAAAACTATTTATAACTTATATGTTTGAATTATTATTCCACCCTGAAGCATTTTCAGAGCTAGAAGAACTAAGCGATATAATGAAAGCGAAGTTATTAGCGAAACTTGATAAGCTCGAATTATTGGGCAATGAATTACGTTTCCCCGATACTCGCCCTATTCAAGAAGGATTATTTGAACTAAGAGTTGGGAAAAAAGATATTACTCGTACATTCTTTGCCTTTACGATTGGGCGGAAAATCTATATTCTCCGAACTTTTGTGAAGAAAACACAAAAAACACCACCAAGTGAAATTGAACTTGCCCTAAAACGTTTACAGGAAATGACAGATGAAAGTACAACCAATCTCATATAAAAAAGTCAAAGAAAAATTGCTCTCTGATGAAAATGTAAAAACACTTTATCTTGAAGAAAAATCCGCTGATGAAATTCAATCTTTACTTTATGAAATGCGTAATAAAGCAGGATTAAATATTTCGCAAGTTGCAGAAAGAATGGGCATCTCTCAACCAGCTGTTTCTAAATTAGAACGTAATGCAGATAAAGCCACTCTTTCAAGCCTTTTACGCTATGCCCGAGCCTGTGGTATGGAACTAAAACTTTCAGCTCATTACTAGGTATGTTGATGTTTTAAATGGTTTTGCTAAATGGATTTAATGGCAAACTTCTTGTAAAATACGACCGCTTGTTAATTTGAATAAAAAGAGAATTATGCCAACCGTTAATCAATCTGCGTTAGTGCCTTACAGTGCTGAGCAAATGTATCAGCTTGTGAATAACTATGAAAAATACCCCGAGTTCTTGTCTGGCTGTATCAGTGCCAAAACCTTAACTGCTGGGGAAAATGAGCTAAAAGCAGAATTGCATATTCAAAAATTAGGTATTAGCCAAACCTTTAGTACCCACAATAAAATGACACCTCCGCATAAAATTGAGATGTCGTTAATTGATGGTCCATTCCGCCATTTACACGGCTATTGGACATTCACTCCCTTTGATGAACAAAGCTGTAAAATCGCCCTTGAATTATCCTTTGAATTTTCAAGCCCGATTGTGGCATTAGTGTTTGGCAAGGTCTTCAACGAGCTAACTCTAAAGATGGTCAATGCCTTTAAACAACGTGCAAAAGAGGTGTATGGTGTCTGAAATGGAAACTCAACCCAAAACAGAAGATAAAATCAACGTTGAAGTGGCTTACGCCTATCCAGATAAATATTTTCTGAAAAAATTACAAGTGCCACAAAATACCACAATTCAAAATATTATTTTGCTCTCCGGCGTACTTGAAAAATATACGGAAATCGACTTGCGTGAGAATAAAGTCGGAATTTTCAGCCGACCTGCAAAATTAAATGAAACCGTTGAAGAAGGCGATAGAATTGAGATCTACCGCCCGTTACTTGCCGATCCAAAAGAAATTAGACGCAAAAAAGCTGCGGGACAAGCAGCCAAAAAATAAAACGCTCAATCCGCTCTTCCCTAGCAAATTTGCTTTCGCTAGGGAGGTTCGATTAAGCAAATAGCTCCCTATATTTTACTAACTCTTCTTTGGTTAAACTAAACACGCCCAAGCCACCGTGTTCAAACTCAAGCCAGTTAAATGGCACTGTTGGGAATTGCTCGATAAGATGCACCATACTGTTGCCAACCTCACACACCAACACTCCGTTATCATTTAAGTAATCTGCCGCTTGAGCCAAGATACGTTTGGTTAAGTCTAACCCATCTTCGCCAGAACCCAGTGCTAATTCAGGCTCGTGGTGGAACTCTTGTGGCATATCGCCTAAATCTTCCGCATCAACATAAGGAGGGTTGGTAACAATTAAATCGTATTTATCTTGTGGAATATCATTAAACAGATCCGAGCTAATCGGGAATACACGGTGCGAAACTTGATGACGTTCAATATTAATTTGTGCCACATCTAAAGCATCTAAAGAGAGATCGACTGCATCTACTTCTGCCGCTGGAAAGCGTTCTGCACAAGCAATCGCAATGCAACCACTGCCTGTACACATATCTAAAATGCGATGCGGTTCGTTTTTAATAATGCCCTTAAAGCCGTTGCGAATTAACTCTCCGATTGGCGAACGAGGTACAATAACACGCTCATCAACATAATATTCCGCCCCACAGAACCAAGCCGAATTAGTTAAATATGCCACAGGTTTACGAGAGCCTAAACGCTCGCACACTAAATGAATAATACGCTCTTTTTCCACTCGGGTTAGACGAGAAGAGTAAAGTGCCTCTGGCACATCAATCGGTAAATAAACTCCGGCAAGCACCAGTTGTTGAGCTTCGTCCCAAGCGTTATCATAACCGTGCCCGTAGTAAAGATCAGAGGCATTAAAATAGCTATATGCCCAACGCATCATATCTTGAATGGTGGCTAAATCGTCCACAACAGGAAGGGATGAAATTTCATCTAAGAGTTCAGTATTATATTCAAACATTATATTGCCTTGTTAAAATTCATAAAATTGCTGTGTTATACCATATTTCACTTTATGTTAGAATGTAAAAATAGATGAAAAGGAAAAGATTATGTCAGAAAATCAATTAGAAGATGAATTTGCCTTGTTTAGAGAGGCTGCACAAGGCACGAAGAAAATTGAACAAAATACCTTTATGCCGAAAACTGAGCCACGTAAAAAATTAAATGAACTGCGTGATTTAAAAGAAAAAGCCGATATTGAATTTTATTTTTCCGATGAATATGAGCCGTTATTGAAAGAAGAAAATGAAAAAGTGAAATATCTGCGTGATGATGTGGATCCTTATATTCTAAAACAACTTCGCCGAGGCGATTTTCAGCCCGAGCTTTTTTTAGATTTGCACGGCTTAACCCGAGAAAAAGCAAAGAAAGAGTTGGCAGCATTGATTCTGGCTTGCGAGCGAGAAAAAGTCTATTGTGCCAGCATTATGACAGGTTTTGGCACTCGCACGTTAAAAGATCAAATTCCACGCTGGTTGGTGCAACACCCTAAAATTATGGCATTACACCAAGCACCAAGAGAGTGGGGAGGAGATGCGGCGATCTTAATTTTAGTTGAACAACCTGAAAACCCAGAGAAAATGTTTGGGAGATAAAATATTACATTTCAATCTTAAAAAAGTGAAGGGAAGGTAAGAGATTGTTTTACCTTCCCTAAAGCATTAGGCGTAGCAATGTCTCAAATTAAATTGTGTTGCTTAATGCCTTTTGCAATCTACCTTGATTTTGCTCAAGTAACTGCTCTGCTACCTCTTTTTCTAAGCCACCAAGAATCATCATAATGGCTAATTTTGCATTATTTTCGGCTATTTTTAGTGTGCTTTCTGCCAATTCCCGTTCACATTCTGTGGCTTGCATTACAATACGAATCGCCCGAGCTTTGAGTTTTTCGTTGGTAGCTTGCACATCTACCATTAAATTTTGGTAGCATTTGCCGATCAAAATCATTGAGGCAGTTGTGAGCATATTTAGCACTAATTTTTGTGCGGTACCTGATTTCATACGGCTTGAACCCGTCAGCACTTCTGCCCCAACCACTGTTTCAATCGCAATACCTGCAATTTGAGCCATTGCCGAATGAGGGTTGCTGGCAATGGAAACCGTTGTTGCCCCTAATAAGTTGGCATACTCCATTGCCCCAAGTACATAAGGGGTTCGACCACTAGCTGCAATTCCCACTAATACATCTTTTTCGCTAAATTTAACCGCTTGTAAATCTAATTTACCCTGTTCACGATTATCTTCTGCCCCTTCAATCGGGAAACGTAAGGCTTTTTCGCCACCAGCGATGATCCCCACCACCATTTCCGGTTTAACACCGTAAGTCGGCGGACATTCTGAGGCATCTAACACACCTAATCTGCCACTCGTCCCTGCCCCAATATAAACTAATCGCCCACCTTGCTGAAAGGCTTGCACAATTTTTTCAACGGCTTGGGCAATTTGTGGCAAACATTTTTCTACCGCAATAGGCACTTGTTTATCTTCATTATTGATAACCTTCACAATTTCCAATGCCGGAAGGCTATCAATATTCATCGAATTTGGGTTGCGTTGTTCAGTGATCATTTGCCCTAAGGCAGTTAGTAAATTCGTTTCTGGCATTTTATTACTCCTTAGGATAAATCACGCCTAAACTTACCGCTTTTTTCGCCCCAGTTACGCTCGGCATATTGCTAGGTAACTGATGAATGCGTTGATAAGCAAGCCAAGCAAATGCAGCAGCTTCAACATAATCAATATCAAACCCAAATTCATTTGTTGTTGTCACGTTCCAGTTTGGAAGAAGTGTTGCAAAGCGTTCCATTAACAATGGATTTCTTGCCCCACCGCCACAGACTAACAATAAACAAGGCAGATTGTTTTCAAGTTTAATCAGCTCATTAGCAATACTTTGTGCGGTAAATTCTGCTAAGGTGCGTTGCACATCTTCTGGCTTACAAGCGGTAAAATTTTGTAATTTTTTTGCAAGCCAATTCAAGTTAAATAACTCGCGCCCCGTGCTTTTTGGTGGAGCTTTTGCAAAAAAAGGCTCATCAAGTAATGCGTCTAACAATGCCTGATTCACACAGCCCGATTTCGCCCATTCTGCATTTTTATCATAACGTTTGCCGTGATGTTGCTCGATCCAAATATCCATCAAGGTATTCCCTGCCCCAACATCATAACCAATAGTCGCTTGGTTTGGTGCTAAAACCGAAATATTGCTAATTCCGCCAATATTAAGCACCACAGTTAAACGATTCGGAGCATTAAAAACGGCTTGATGGAAGGCTGGTACCAGCGGAGCACCCTGCCCGCCAACCGCCATATCTTTACGTCGGAAATCTGCAATCGTAGTAATCCCCGTTTTTTCTGCCACCAAGTTCATATCGCCGATTTGGGTGGTAAAAGGATAAGCCGAATTTGGTGAATGCCAAATCGTCTGACCGTGGCAACCTATCGCTTGAATATCCTCTGCTTTTAGTTGATTTTTAGCTAAAAACGCATTGATACTTTCCGCATACAGCAAGCCCAAACGGTGATCAATTTCGCCTAATTGTTGCAGATTAGTCTCGCCTGTTTTTACCAATGCCGAGACATCTGCTCTAAGTGCCTCTGGCATTGGGAAAAAATCACAAGCGGTTATTTTTGGCGGATTTTTTGCAAAATCAACCAATGCGATATCAACACCATCTAGGCTTGTGCCGGACATTACGCCGATGTAATAATTTGGAATATTTTCGTTCATCATAAACTTTAACATCTTTTTTATTTGTTACTTTTCTTTGCTTCGCCAAAGAAAAGTAACCAAAAGAAAGGCGACCCGAACTTCACCGCTATTCTTCGCTTAATTTGAATTGGCTTAACGTCAAATTTATATTCGCTTCGCTCAGAATAAATTTGCCTACCAATTCAAATACGCTCAGGCGGTTCAGACGGGGCAAAATTATTGCCTTGCCATTCTTATATTTTTTGGCACATCTTCAAAATTAGAGCGGAATGGGTTAATGTCCAAACCACCACGGCGGGTATAGCGTGCGTAAACAGTGAGTTTTTCCGGTTTAGCAAATTGCATTAAATCGCAGAAAATACGTTCTACACACTGTTCGTGGAACTCGTTATGTTCACGGAATGAAACCAAATAACGTAGCAATTTTTCACGATCTAACTTTTTGCCAACATAGCGAATTTGCACACTGCCCCAATCGGGTTGTGAGGTAATCAAACAGTTAGATTTCAACAAATGGCTGACTAAGGTTTCTTCCACTTGCTCGCCTGTTGCCACATTTTCTAAGTAGTGAGTAGAAAATTCATAGCTGTCGATCTGAATATCTTGCTCATCAATACACTTGCCTGCAAAATCGGCAATCGCCTGCCCTGTATAGTCAGACAATTTGTAAACTTTTACCGAAACTGGACCGCTTGCACAGTGGCTTAAATCTTTTGCTAGGGCTTGCTCTACCTGTTCTAGCGACTCAAATTTTGTTTGATTAAAACTGTTTAAATAGAGTTTAAAACTTTTAGATTCAATCAAATTTTCACTCTGGAAATCTACCGCCACATCAGCGATTGCAACTTGCGGTAAGCCATTTGAATTCAGCCAAGAAAGCTCATAGCACGTCCAAACATCTGCCCCTTTATCAAAAGGCTGGCTTTCGGTAATTCCCAAACCATCACGGTTTAATTTGCGGGGAACAACTTGCAAAAGGCTAGGATCGTATTCGCTTTTATATTCGGTTTTTTGCCCCAGCTTAAGGGCGGAAAGAGATTTATCGTTGTAGTTCATTTTCTTTATTTAATATATCTAATCAAATCCACAAGGCTATCTAGCACTAAATCAGCCTTAGCTTCGCCCTCTGGTGTAATAGGTTTACCTGTGCGAACCAAAACTTTGGTTTTAACACCTGCATTTTCAGCAGCTAGCAGGTCTTCCAGCTTATCGCCGACCATATAGGATTGGCTTGGATCGATATTAAGATCTTTGATTGCTTGGGTAAACATTCCGGCTTTTGGCTTGCGGCAATCGCAATCTTCTCGGTATTCACCTTTGCCGTCTGGGTGGTGCGGGCAGTAATAAATGCCGTCTAACACGACACCATAGTCTTCATCAAGTGACCAATCCATCCATTCGGTTAATTGCATAAATTGATCTTCACTGAAATAACCTCGTGCAATGCCAGATTGATTAGTTACCAATACCAATAAATAGCCTTTATCTTGGAGCTGTTTTAAGGTTTTCCCAACACCTTCAATAAATTGGAAATCATCAATTTTATGCACATAGCCGTGGTCGATGTTTAGCGTACCGTCTCGGTCTAAAAAAATGGCTTTTTTACCCATTATTAACCTCGCACATAATCGACGATCATTTGATGATGTTCGCCTGTTTTGAATTTATCGAATACCTGCTCGATTACACCTTGCTCATTCACTAAAAAGCTAATGCGATGAATGCCGTCATAGGTTCTGCCCATAAATTTTTTCTCACCCCATACGCCGAAAGCCTCTGCAACTTGATGATCTGAGTCTGAAAGCAAAGTGAAATTCAAGGCTTTTTTCTCAGCAAATTGTGCGAGTTTTTTTGGTAGATCTGGGCTGACGCCAAGTACAACCACATTTAAGTCATCAAGCTCTGATTTGCTATCACGCAATCCGCAAGCTTGCGTTGTGCAACCCGGGGTTAAGGCTTTAGGGTAAAAATAGACAAGCACTTTTTTGCCGGCAAACTGGCTGAGTGAAATAGATTGTTCTTGTTGATTAAGAAGAGTAAATTCAGGGGCTTTATCGCCCGCTTTAAGTGTATTCATTTTGCAAAATTTCCATAAAAAATCACCGCTTGTATTCTACTACAAGCGGTCTAATCTTGAAATTTTTTTGCAAATTATTCTAAAAAACCTTCTAGAAGTTCATTTAAGAAGAGTTTTCCGTGCTGGGTAATTTGCCAATGGGTTGGGGTTTCAGAAATATAATTTTTGCTTAATGCCCATTCCATTGTGGGTTGTACTACTTTTCTATCTAGCCCTGTAAACCACTCAAACTCTTGTTTTGGCGTAGCCTCAAGCAATCGGAAACGGTTCATAAAAAATTCAAAAGGGCGATCGTCCATTTCAATTAAGTCTTGGCTGTAGCGATATTCGCCACGCATATAGCCTTTTGGGTGCTTGGTTTTGCTAAAGCGATAAATTTCGCCCGTTGGGTAGCTGATTTTGCCGTGTGCCCCACAACCAATCGCCAAATAATCGCCAAATCGCCAGTAATTTAAGTTGTGTTGGCATTGATAACCTTTTTTCGCATAGGCAGACGTTTCGTACTGTTCGTAGCCAGCTTCGGTTAAAAGCTGATGCCCTTGCTCGAAAATATCCCATAATTCATCATCGTCGGGCAAAGTTGGTTTGCGGTAGTAGAACATCGTGTTGGGTTCAATGGTTAATTGATACCAAGATAAATGCGGAGGATTCAGTGAGATCCCCGTTTTTAAATCGTTCAGGGCTTGGGCTATAGATTGATTCGGCAAGCCGTGCATTAAATCGATATTGAAACTTTTCAATCCCGATTTTGCAGAATTTTGAGCAAAAATAACCGCTTGTTTTGCTTCATTTGAGTCGTGAATCCGTCCCAATTTCAACAATTTTTCCGGCTCAAAACTCTGAATCCCCATTGAAATACGGCTTACACCACCTTGTGCATAGCCTAAAAATCGCTCTGCCTCTGCTGTCCCTGGGTTTGCTTCAAGCGTAATTTCAATATTGGGTTCAAAGGGAATCCGTTTTTCCACTTCTTTTAATAAATAAGCAATACCTTCTGCAGAAAATAGACTTGGAGTTCCGCCACCAATAAAAATGGAGTGTAGCTTCCTTTCTGCTATCGCCGTTTGGTAAGCGGTTAAATCTTGTGATAAATCTGCAAGTAAATGTTCAATATATTCTTTTTCTGGAATTAGCCCTTTTTGGGCATGAGAATTGAAATCGCAGTAAGGGCATTTTTGCACGCACCACGGAATATGAATATAGAGGCTTAAAGGCGGTAAGGTTAGCATTACGGTAGATATTTTAACTTAAGTTTTACAAAGCCAAAATGATAACGAAAAGCAAGCAATGAGGGAAGAAAAGTTTTTTCGTGAACTAGATCACAAATTCAATAATTTGCTCTTTACCACTTTAAAGTTAGTGATATGATAATTTTGATTCAAAACTCTAGTGAATTTTGATAAATTCACTTCAATTAAGATAATGTGACTATTCAATATAGCAACCCTAAGGAGTGTTACTATGACTAAACATTTTGAATACAACGAATCACGTCGTGGTTTTATGAAGTTATTAGCAGGTGTTGGTGCAGGTTTTGCATTTGCTGGTTCACTTGGCACATTCTCTGCAAATGCAGTTGCCGCAGGTGCAGCGAAGGGTAAAACCATTACTGCTGGTATTGCTTATGGTTTATCTTCATTAGATCCATTAAAAGCAACTGGTGCTGCACCGCAAGCAGCAAACTTACATATTTTTGAAAGTTTAGTAGACTTGCATCCAGCAACTCGTGAACCATATTTAGCATTAGCGGCAAAAGAACCTGAAAAGGTCGATGCGACAACTTACCACATTACTCTGCGTGAAGGTGCAACATTCCACGATGGTAAACCAGTAACAACAGAAGATGTTGTTTATTCTTTTGAACGTGTAATGGATCCTGTGAATAAATCACTTTTCGTAACATTTATTCCATTTATAGATAAAGTGACTGCACTTGATGATAAAGTGGTTGAATTTAAATTGAAATATCCATTCGCACTATTTGTTGAACGTTTAAATATCGTGAAAATTGTGCCGAAACATATCATTGAGGCAGTAGGCTTAGATAAATTTGATGCAAACCCAGTAGGGAGTGGTCCATATCAATTTGTATCTGCAGTAAAAGACGATAAGATTGTCTTTAAAGCATATGATGCCTATAACGGTAAATACCCTGCTACTGCAGAAAATATGGTTTGGAGCTTATTATCTGACGACTCTGCTCGTGTAACAGCACAAGAATCAGGCCGTATTCAAGCGATTGAAAGTGTGCCTTATTTAGATGCAGAACGCTTAAAACGCAAATCTAAAGTAGAAGCAGTACAATCATTTGGTTTACTCTTTATGATGTTTAACTGCTCAGATCCAGTATTTAGCAACCCGAAAGTTCGCCAAGCATTCCACTATGGTTTAGATACACAAAAATTAATTGATTTCGTGTTCTTAGGCAATGCAAGAGAAGCAACGTCTTATGTTCAAGAAACTCACCCAGACTATGTAAAAGCTTCTCACCAATATGGCTATGATGCAGAAAAAGCAGCAGCATTATTAAAAGAAGCTGGTGTTGATAAATTAGAGTTTGAATTATTAACAACTGATACTTCTTGGGTTAAAGAGTGTGCACCGTTAATTATTGAGTCTTGGAACAAGATTCCAGGTGTGAAAGTAACATTACGCCACTTACAATCTAGTGCATTATATAGTGATTTCATCGGTACAGGTAAATACCGTGTCGTTGTAGCACCGGGTGACCCTTCAGTATTCGGTAACGATGTGGACTTATTACTAAGCTGGTTCTATCGTGGCGAAGGTTGGGCGAAAGCTCGTTATCGCTGGTTCGACACTCCAGAATTCAAAGAGCTACAAGGCTTACTTGATGCTGCAATCGAGAAAGACACACCAGAAGCACGCCGTGCAGAATGGGCGAAAGCATTCAACTTAATTTCTGAACAAGTTCCGCTTTACCCAATTCTACACCGTAAGCTTCCAACCGCTTGGAACGATAAACAGCTTACTGGCTTCCAACCGCTTCCTACAACCGGTATGTCATTCCTTGGTGTTGATGTGAAATAACTCTTTAAGCAAGCGGTTAGAAATAACCGCTTGCTTGTTATAGAACATTTCAAGATGGTTAAAAATCCATCAACTTTTTACGAGTGAGATATTCTTGCTGTATTTTTCCTACTTTTTGTGATAGTCGGAGATAAAAATGGAAATTGTCCTTCGTTTGTTACTTCGCCGCTTATTGGCATTGCCCGTAATGATTTTGGGTGTAACAGCATTAGTTTTTGTTATTTTACAATTTATGCCGGGTGACCCTGCCGATGTGGCATTAGGCGAATTTGCCAGTGCAGATGCAAAAGAAGCTTGGCGTGAAGCTCGTGGATTAAATGATCCGCTTGTGGTGCAATATGTACGCTTTATTGGTAACTTATTGCAATTTGATTTAGGCGTAACCACTCCGCCTGAACAACCTATTTCATCAATGATTGCAGAGTTTTTCCCACTCACATTACAACTTACTTTTATTGGGGTTTTATTAGCTGCTATCATTTCATTTACCTTTGGGGTTCTTGCTGCATTACATCGTGATCGCCTATTAGATCAGATTATCCGATTATTCTCTGTGGCTGCGGTTGCAACACCTTCTTTCTGGCTCGGTATCTTATTAATTCAATACTTCTCTTTAGAATTAGATTGGTTACCATCAGGTGGCTTCATTCCATTTAGTGAAAGTCCAAGTGGTTATTTCCAATCAATGGTTTTACCTTCCCTTGCATTAGCTATTCCAGTTTGTGCTTCTTTAATTCGTGTCGTTCGTACTGCGATGGTTGAAGAAATGGATAAAGACTACGTTCGTACCGCAATCGGCAATGGGGTGCCATATTCAACGGTTATCCGCCACAATGTATTACGCAATGCCTTAATCACACCCGTTACTGTGCTTGGTTTACGTGTTGGCTACTTACTTGGTGGTGCCGTAGTTATCGAACAAATTTTTGATTTACCAGGTATGGGGAAATTAATTTTCAACGGCATTATGAATAACGACTTGAATTTGGTTCAAGGTGTTGTTTTAACAATCGCATTAACTTTCGTATTAGTGAACATTATCGTTGATATTCTCTATCTTTTAATTAACCCTAAAATTCGGAGTCTATAATGTTTCGTAAAGGACTAGCAGACAGACTTGCTTCAGGCGGTGCAAGATTTAATGCATTATCAACAAGCTCCAAAATCGCCTTAATCTTTCTTGTATTCGTGGCATTAGTTGCAATATTTGCACCTTTAGTTGCGACCTACGACCCACTCACGACACTTCGCCCTGTGCAGGCTCCAAGTAATGAATATTTATTCGGTACAGATCGCTTAGGACGTGATGTTTTCTCTCGAATTGTTTATGGGGCAAGAACCTCACTCTTTATCGGTTTAGGTGCTGTAGGTTGTGCGATTGTATTCGGTAGTATCTTAGGGGCAACTGCTGCAACCGCAGAAAAATTCGGTAACGAAGTGATTATGCGTTGTATGGATATTTTAATGGCATTCCCAGGTATTGCTCTTGCTGCCGTATTAATTGCAACATTTGGTAACTCGGCTGTTGTTATTATCATCACGATTGCGATTGTTTATACTCCGCAGCTTGCCCGTGTTGTACGTGCAAACGTCGTTTCACAGTGGGAAGAAGATTATGTGCGTGCAGAGCGTGTTATCGGTGGTAGCCGTACTTATATTCTATTAAAACACGTTGTACGCAATACTGCTGCTCCAGTGTTAGTATTTGCAACTGTAATGGTGGCAGATGCGATTATTCTTGAAGCTTCTCTATCATTCTTAGGTGCTGGTGTACAACCTCCACATCCATCTTGGGGTAACATCTTATCTGAAGGTCGTAATCTTGTATTAAGTGGTTTCTGGTGGGCAACAACCTTTGCTGGTTTATGTGTATTACTGACTGTATTAGCGTTAAATATCTTATCTGAAGGTTTAACTGATGCGTTAGCGAACCCTAAAGTAAAACGTAGCCCGACAGCAGCCAAAAATGATGTATCAAAACCACTTTCAACTGATGTTCAAGAAGCAATGGCAGAAACCCTTGCATTAAAACGTTACTTGCTTAAATTAAATGAGAAAGAAACAACTCGTACAGACCGTATGCAGTTAAATCCTAATGCAAAACCGATTTTACAAGTAAAAAATCTCTCTATTCGCTTCCCGAATCGTTATGGTGAAACTCCATTAGTAGATAATATCAGCTTTACCGTGCACGAAGGCGAAACAATGGGCTTAGTAGGTGAATCTGGTTGTGGTAAATCTATTACAGCATTCTCAATTATGGGCTTATTGCCAAAAACGGCTAAAATTACAGGAGAAATTCTATTTACTGACCGTTCTGGCAAACAGCATAATCTATTAGATGCAAAAACAGATCTAAATGCCTTACGTGGCCACGAAATCTCAATGATTTATCAAGATGCGTTAAGTGCTTTAAACCCATCAATGCGAATTAAAGACCAAATGGCTCAGCTAATTAGCCGTGGTGGTAAACAATCTGCAGAAACATTATTACAATGGGTGCAATTAGATCCTGAAAAAACCTTAAATCGTTACCCACATGAATTATCAGGCGGTCAACGTCAGCGTGTATTAATTGCAATGGCACTTGCTCGTGAACCAAAACTTTTAATTGCTGATGAACCAACAACCGCATTAGACGTAACAGTACAAGCTGAAGTCATTAAATTACTCAACGAGCTACGTGAAAAATTAGGCTTTGCAATGGTCTTCGTAAGCCACGATTTAGCCCTAGTTGCACAAATGGCACACCACATTACCGTAATGTATGCAGGTCAAGTTGTTGAAGCGGCACCAACAACACCGTTGCTTTCTAATCCAACTCACGAATATACACGTGGTTTATTAGGTTCGGTGCTTTCAACGGAATTACGAGCAAAACGCTTATATCAAATTCCGGGGAGTGTTCCTTCACCATTTGATTTTGCGAAAGGCGACCGTTTTGCAAGCCGTTCATTACGACCTGATGCAAACCCAGAGCAACGCTTGAAACTGGTACCAACAGGCGATCATCCACAACACTTCTGGGCATCGCACTTAGAAGATAAAAAAGAAGCATAGGAGGGCAGCATTATGAGCAGTATTAAAGTGTTAAAAGAGCAGCCAATTATTGAGCTATCAAATATTGTTGTTCAATTTGCTTCTCGTGATGGTACATTATTTAACCCGAAAAAATTCACAGCGGTTAATGATGTTAGTCTTGCAATTCACGCAGGTGAAACCGTCGGTTTAGTAGGGCAATCTGGTTGTGGTAAATCAACCCTAGCCAGTGTGATGATCGGTTTACAAAAACCAACCTCAGGCACCGTTAAATTTAACGGTTTAGAGATGAAATACGGTAGTTCTGAAGCCCGTAAACAGTTTGGACGCCAAGTTTCGGTGATTTTCCAAGACCCTGCAACCGCACTTAACCCTCGTATGCGTGTGTTAGATATTTTAAAAGATCCGATGGATATTCATAATATTCTACAACCGCACGAGCGTGAAAAAAGAGTGTATGACCTTCTCTCTCGTGTAGGCTTACCACGCTCTGCGGCACTGGTTGAGCCAACCCGTTTATCAGGTGGTCAAAAACAACGTGTAGCGATTGCTCGTGCATTGGCATTAAATCCAAAACTGATTGTGGCTGATGAACCGACTTCCGCCCTTGACGTTTCGGTTCGAGCACAGGTACTTAACCTACTTGCCGATTTGAAAAAAGAGTTAAATCTGGCGATGGTATTCATCTCACACGATTTACAAACTGTTCATCAAGTTTCAGATAGAATTGTGGTGATGAATGGCGGAAAAATTGTGGAAATGGGTAGTGCGGCTGATGTATTTGAACATCCGAAAGAGCAATACACTCGCACCTTAATTGAAGCAGCTCCATCGTTATTATAATTGTGCAATCATTCTGCAAGCGGTAAAATTTCTGGTAAATTTTACCGCTTGTTTTTTAATACTACTATGATCAAGATCTCTCAAACTATAGATGCCGATTTACTTATTGTCGGTGCTGGCATTGCAGGGCTTTCTGCCGCCGTTGAAGCTAAAAACCAAGGGTTAAATCCATTCCTTATCACAAAATCTACTATCGGTTCCGGGGCAAGTTATTTTCCGCTTAAAGCCACACTCGGCATTCAAGTAACGGGCGATAAAACAGATCACTCTCATTTTAGAGAAGATATTGAAAATATCGGCAAAGGTAAAATTAACCCTCGTGTGGTTCAGGCCTATATCGAAGATTCCCCCAAAGCGATTGAATTATTAAACCAAATTGGCTTTAAACCTTGGAAACGAAACGATAATCGCCCAGCCTGTTTTGCCAAATATCCTCGCCCGATTTATCTGATTAAAGATTGGCGAGAATCGGCAATTCGTGCTAAAAACATTTTAACAGAACAAGCTATTCCCCATTATGGGGATGCGACCCTTTTACATATCGTAGTAGAAAACAACCAAGTGCAAGGTGCGGTGTTTTCGCTTAATCAAACGAATGGTACAAGCGGTCAAATTTCCTATATTTTTTGCAAAACCAATCATATTATTTTAGCCGCAGGTGGCATTGCTGGGCTTTATAAAGATAATCTCTACCCTTCTGATGTTATCGGCTCTCTCCACGCCGTTGCCGAACAAGCTGGGGCAACTTTGGTTAATTTAGCCTTTATCCAGTTTATTCCGGCTTTTGTTGAACCGAAATATAAGGTGCTGTTTGGCGAACATACCTTGAAATATGTAACGGAAATTACCGACTCACAAGGTAATAATCTTTTTCCTCACTTAACTCAAACACAGTTTAATGCAATGATGCTAGAACGTAGCCACTATGCTCCCTTTAGCCTAGATTTTAAATGTGTTGAATTTGATTTAGTGATGATGAAACATTTTCTTGAAAACCCAACGGAAAAAGGGATCTATCTTCGCTATAGCCCTGCTCTTTATAAAGATAATGAAGAGTTTTATCGGGTATATTTAGATTGGCTGAAAAGAGAAATTGGCATTAATTTACTCAAAGACAAAATTGCCATCAAACCTTTTGCCCATAGTTGTAATGGCGGTATTCAAATTGATGAATGGGGCGAAAGTTCTGTCAAAGGCTTATTTGCCGTCGGCGAAATTGCCCACTGTATTGAAGGGGCGAACCGTTTAGGCGGAAATTCGGTTGGTGGTGGTTTAGTGTTTGCTAAACGCGCAGTAACACAAATTGAATCCCGACTAAGCAATAATTTGCAAAAAAATAGCGAAATTTCACCGCTTACAATGGCAGAAGAAGCCTTAAATCGGCTTGCTAATCCAAATGCAGATCTTAATCTTTCTGCAAGTGAGGTGCTTTCAACCATTCGTGAAAAAATGGCGTTATATGCCAATGTTTACCGCACCAAAGCAAATCTCAATCATTTATTAAATGCATTAAAAGACTTAGAACAGCGTTTTGATCCGATTTATCACGCTCAATATCAAGGCATTGAAATTTATAATGCTCTAAAAACCGCTCAATTACTTATAAAGCATATGCTTAATGAGAAGAGTTTAGGGGCACACTACTTAGTTGATGAAAATTAGTCTATAATGCCACTCTTTAAGAACAATAAAATATTTAGGAGTATGAATGAATAACTACCTGCTTAAGCTCAAACCGCGTACGGCGGTCTTACTGTCTATAATGACGATTTTTATTTTAGGCGGTACGATGATCAAATTAGGTTGGGTTCCGCAAATTTCCATCCTATTAGTGATTATTACCTTATTGCTTTTTGGATTAGCCAATAAAATTCCGTTTAAATCTATGCAAGAAGGAATGGCAAAAGGTTTAATGTCGGGTATTGGTGCTATTTATTTATTCTTTTTTATTGGCTTATTAGTTTCTGCGTTAATGATGTCGGGGGCTATTCCAACCTTAATGTATTACGGCTTGAGCCTTATCTCTCCTGAATTTTTCTATATTTCTGCCTTCGCATTAAGCTCTGTTGTAGGTGTGGCACTTGGTAGTAGTTTAACCACCACTGCAACGCTTGGGGTAGCTTTCATCGGTATGGCAGGTGCTTTTGGTGCTAACCCTGCAATCGTGGCTGGTGCGGTTGTTTCTGGTGCATTTTTTGGCGATAAAACCTCTCCACTTTCAGATACGACAACTATTGCGGCATCCGTTGTTGGCATTGATATGTTTGCACATATTCGTAATATGATGTATACCACAATCCCTGCGTGGATTATTACAACTGCTTTATTATGGTTTTTTACCGAACCAGCTGATGCACAAGACTTTGCAAATATCGAAACCTTAAAAACGAATTTACAAGCAACAGGTTTAGTACACGGTTACGCTCTACTGCCATTTGTTACCTTAATTTTAATGGCGATGAAACGAGTAAATTCAATTTATATTATTGTGACTACCGTTGCATTATCCCTCATTATTACCTATACCCACAGTTCTCCTAGTCTTGAGCAACTTGGTAATTACTTCTTTACCGGCTATAAACCTGCTGAAAATCTTAATTTAGGCGATGTTGCTTCATTAGTTTCTCGTGGTGGTATTAACAGTATGTTCTTTACTATCACTATTGTTGTGCTTGCATTAAGTTTAGGGGGACTATTACAAGCTCTTGGCGTATTACCAGCACTATTAAGCGGTATTAGTGGCTTTTTAACCAGTACAGGACGAGTAACACTTACCGTTGCAAGTACTGCGGTAGGTATAAATGTATTAATTGGGGAACAATATTTAAGTTTATTATTATCAGGTAATACCTTCCGCTCTACTTATGAACGTTTAGGCTTAGCACCTAAAAATCTTGCTCGTACTTTAGAAGATGCAGGAACAGTTATCAACCCGTTAGTTCCTTGGAGTGTCTGTGGTGTATTTATTAGTAGCGTATTAAATATTCCTGTTTTAGATTATCTACCTTACGCATTTTTCTGCTATACCTGTTTAATCCTAACCTTAATCTTTGGCTTTACAGGTATCACGATTAGTAAGAAAGCAAATTAAACAAAAAATGCCTACAATAAAATGTAGGCATTTTGCTAACTAATAAGAATAAAATTATAGCCAGAATAAATATCCAACTGTTGCAATAACAAAAACAGAAATGATATTAAGCCAGAAACCTACTCTTACCATATCACTTTGCTTAATTTGGCCTGTTCCAAATACAATCGCATTTGGTGGTGTTGCAACTGGCAACATAAAGGCACAAGATGCACCTAAACCAATAATTAATGCAAGCCCTAATGATGGCATATTTAACGCTTCTGCGATTGAAATAAAAATAGGAACGAGCAATGCTGCACTTGCTGTGTTTGAAGTAACTTCCGTTAAGAAAATAATAAATGCCGCCACAATTAAACCGATTAGATAAAAATGACCACCTTCAATCAGTGCAACTACCCCATCAGCCATAATTTTACTTGCTCCAGTTTGCCCAAGCACAGAGCTTAACGTTAAGCCACCACCAAACAAGAATAAAACACCCCATTCTGTTCCATCTTGAATTTGTTGCCAATTAGCCACACGAGTAATACAAATTAAAGCTGCAGCAATTAAAGCAAGAATGGTATCAAAGCTTGCTATTTTGCCATCAATACCAAGCAAGCCAGAAATAAATGGATTTAGTTTATCTCCAAAAATCCAGCCTAAAGCAATAAAGACAAATATAGACAACGTAATAATACGAGGACGATTTAATTCAATTTTTTCAAATGACTGTTCAAATTTAACTGAAAAATCTGGTTTAAAGACTACATATAAAATCGCAATCATTAATGGAAGAAGAATAAGCATCACTGGCACGCCATATTTCATCCAATCTGCAAATGTTAAATATAATTGAGACACTACAATCGCATTTGGAGGGCTACCAACTGCCGTTCCCATACCACCAATACTTGCACTATAAGCAATCCCTAATAACATAAATACATAGGTATTATGATTTTGCTTCGGATCTAACTTACTTAAAATCCCCATTGCTAGCGGTAACATCATTGCAGCCGTTGCTGTATTACTCATCCACATAGATAAAAATGCCGTTACAGCAAATAAATAAATAGAAGCAATAGAAAGTTTACCACGGGCTAATGTCATAATTTTATTCGCAATAAGACGATCTAACTGCTGAATATGTAATGCTGTGGCTAATGCAAAGCCCCCAAAAAATAAGAAAATAGTAGGATCAGCAAAGGAAGCTAATGCAGCTTTAGATTTAACTAACCCTAATGCTACAGCCAAAATAGGAATAAGCAATGCGGTTACAGTAACGTGTAGAGCCTCAGTTAGCCATAGCACTGCAATAAAGGCAAGCAGTGCTAGCCCTTTATTCGCCTCTGGCGTAAAAGGTAGCACATTTAATAAAACAATAAATAAAATAGCATCCGCAATAAAAATTAAAGTATTGCGTCTGTTTTTATTTGGTTCAACTAATGGTGTGTTTTCCATAAAAACCTCACAACATATATAACATAGATTTACTATATATAAAAAATTTATATACGGAAACATAATTGTTATAAAAATGTGAGGCTCTTCAAAAATTCAGCACTATAAAATACTTTAATTTTAACTTTTTATAATATTTTGCAAAAAGAAGTTAAAATTAGTCCGCTTGTAACGCGATATATTCTAGTTCTATACCTAATAATCGGCTAACTAGTGCTTGTGTCATCGCTTTACTGCTTAAAGAGCCTTTCGCTTCAGCCAGAATAACTCTACTAACTGGAGTGCCAGCTAAACCTAAAAACAGTCGGTAATTTAACGCACTTTGCAACGGTAAGAAGGTCGGGTTAAAGGCTGCATTTTCAGCATATTTACCGCAAATGATGCGTTCACCAACTTGCAACGCAATACCACTAAATGCTTTACTATAAGGAGCATAAGAACGGCTAGCTGCCATAATGGCTGCTTGTTCTAGTTTATCGCCTTTTACGTCAAAAATTTGCACCTCTTCATCAAATAATACTTTTTCAATTCCCAAGTTTTTCGGACCAAAGCTATCAGGCAAGTAGCTATGCAACAAATTGTTTTGACTATGCGGTAAATGCACTTTCAAACTTGACGCACTATTTAATTCATTCATAAATTGGCGACAATGCCCACAAGGGGTGTGATTAACTACCACGTCTGTAATTAAGGTTTCACCTGCAAGCCAAGCGTGTGAAATCGCACTTTGTTCAGCGTGAACCGATTGCTGCATACATTCATCTGAAAATTCTTGGTTTGCACCAAAATAGAAATCGCCTTGTTTGCCAATCGCTACCGCTCCAACATTAAATGCCGAAATTGGTGTCACCGCATAACAAGCTGCAACCGAAATACAACGAAGGGCTAACTCTATCGGCGAAAGATAAAATTTTTGACAAAACGTTTGAACAACCTCTGCTGAGAGTTGCCCGTGAAAATGCTGCTTCACAATTTGGTCAATAACCGCTTGGGTAACCTCATCATTTTTTTCTGCTAACACATTTTCAAAACGAGCTAAAATTTCTGTTTGAAATGACATAAATACCTCCAATTATTATTTTTTATAACTACAAATCAACACACCTACCGTAATTAAAATAGCACTGATAATGTGGAAAGATTGTACCGGTTCATTTAAAAGAAGAATGCTAAACAGTGCGGCAAACAAAGGGGTAAAGTTGGTCATTACCGAGCCTTTTGCAGAGCCGACAATCGCAATACCGAAATTCCAAAAAGCATAAGAAAGAATAGAAGGGCCAATAACCAAATAGCCTACTCCACTCCATTGTAAAGCGGTCAAATTTGCTAAAATATTTGCAGATTCAGTAAAAAGTTCATAAATAAAAAAAGGGGTTAGCGTAATAACTGCCAAACCGACTAAGGTGGTTAAAAAAACCGTATTACTAATACCTATTGGGCGTAGCCGAATCACACAACAATAAACCGCCCAACTTACCGTTGAGGCAATCGCCCATAAATCGCCTTGATTAACCGAAATATGTGCTAATCGAAACATATCCCCCTGTGTTAATAACCAAAACACACCGACTAAACTAATAATTGCCCCGGTTAAAATAATCGGGCGAATTTTTTCTTTAAAGGCAAGGCGATTTAAGAACAGAACTAGCACCGGCACAACAGCTAAATAAAGGCTGGCATTTAAAGCGGTTGTAGTTTTTAGCCCCTGATAAAGGGTTGCTGGGAATAAAATCACACCCAAAAGACCCAAAACCCACATTATACCTAATGCGGGTTTAAGCTGATTTATCGCTCGTAAAGTCGGACGATAAAATAATATCGCTAAAATTAAAAAGGCAGGCAACCAACGCAGATAAGTTAATGTAATAGGCGGAACAGTTGTACTTAATACTTTGCCTAATACAAAATTACCGCCCCAAAATAGGGTTGCAATAATTAAGCTGAGATAACCTAACTTTACTGAGGCTCGACTCATAGCTCTCCTCTTTCTACAATTACCCCTACGCTACTGGCTTGAGCCACCGCTTTCGGTTTGTGTAGTTCAATTCTAAGCCAAGTGAGTTGATACTCTTTTTGTAATAAATCAGCAACTTGATGAGCGACGGTTTCGACTAATTTAAAGGGGGTGGATTCCACAAAATGTAATATTTTTTCAGACACTTCGGCATAATTCAAACAAAATTGCACATCATCATTTTTCACTGCTGCCGTAAAATCCCACGCCATATCAATATTAAAAACCAAACGTTGTTTAATCGTATGCTCCCAATCATAAGCTCCAATAGAGGCAAATGCGGTTAGTTCACGAATAAAAACTTTATCACTCATTTTTCATCCTGTTTTATTTTTGAGAATTTCTGTAAAATATAGCACAAGATAAATTTAATCAGGAAAATTTATGAATATAATTCCCTATTTATTGATCTTAGTCGCCTATTTATTAGGGGCTATTTCAAGTGCGATTATTTTCTGTAAGCTAGCGGGCTTGCCAGATCCAAGAGAGGTTGGCTCACACAACGCAGGAGCAACAAATGTATTACGCATTGGCGGAAAAAGCTCGGCATTAGGCGTGTTGTTATTTGATATTCTAAAAGGGACATTACCTGTTGCGATTGGCATTTATTTAACGCTACCGCCTTCCCAGCTTGGCTTTATTGCTTTAGCAGTTTGCCTTGGGCATATTTTCCCGATTTTCTTTCAATTTAGAGGGGGAAAAGGTGTTGCAACAGCCTTTGGTGCTATTGCTCCGCTTAGTTTTATAGTCGCAGGTGGGGCATTTGGTACTTGGCTAGTTATCTTTTTAATCTTTGGCTACTCTTCTTTAAGTGCGGTAATGACAGCATTGCTCGTTCCCTTTTATATATGGTGGTTTGAACCGCAATTTACTTTTCCTGTTGCGTTAGTTTGCTGTTTATTAGTCTATCGCCACCACGATAACATTCAACGTTTATGGCGAGGGCAAGAAGATAAAATTTGGAATAAATTCAAAAAGAAAGCATAAAAATAGGCATAGTGAAAATTCATCACTATGCCTTTATTTTATACGGCTAAATCAGCTTCATCGCCTCGGTTTTGCAACCACTGTTTGCGATCTTCTGCCCGTTTTTTACCAAGTAGCATATCCATAATTTCAAAGGTGCTGACTTCATCCTCTTTTTCTGTATCTACACTTTCATCGAACGTTAATTGCACCAAACGGCGAGTACTCGGATCCATTGTCGTTTCTCGTAACTGGCTTGGGTTCATTTCACCCAATCCTTTAAAACGCTGCACATTCGGCTTGCCTTTTTTCTTCGCCAAACGTGCTAAAATCGCCTCTTTTTCTGCTTCGTCTAAAGCATAATGAACTTCGTCTTTACCAATATCTATACGATACAACGGCGGCATAGCCACATAAACGTGCCCGTTTTGCACTAATTTCGGGAAATGACGTAAGAATAAGGCACACAATAGCGTTGCAATATGCAAGCCGTCTGAATCCGCATCGGCAAGAATACAAACTTTGCCGTAGCGTAATTCATCTAATCTATCGCTATCAGGATCGATGCCTAACGCTACTGCAATATCGTGCACCTCTTGTGAGGCTAACACTTGATCCGATGAAACTTCCCAAGTGTTTAAGATTTTACCTCGCAATGGCAAAATCGCTTGATATTCCTTATCACGAGCCTGTTTTGCTGAACCGCCGGCAGAATCCCCTTCTACTAAGAAAAGCTCGGTACGGCTTAAATCTTGAGCGGTACAATCAGCTAATTTCCCTGGTAATGCAGGGCCACTTACTAATTTTTTACGCACTACTTTTTTCGCTGCACGTAAACGGCTTTGGGCAGAACTAATTGCCATTTCGGCAATCAATTTACCAGTTTGCACATTTTGGTTTAGCCATAAACTGAAAGAATCTTTTAAGGTGTTATCCACATAACTTGACGCTTGGCGAGAAGATAACCGCTCTTTAGTTTGCCCAGCAAACTGCGGTTCTTGAATTTTTAACGAAAGCACGTAAGCACAACGGTTCCAAACATCATCGGCTGTTAGTTTTACCCCTTTCGGTAACAGGTTGTGAATTTCACAAAATTCCACCATTGCCTTTAATAAACCGTTACGCAAACCATTTACGTGTGTGCCACCTTGTGAGGTCGGAATTAAGTTTACATAGCTTTCCGCTACTAATTCACCGCCTTCCGGCAACCAGGTTAAAGCCCAACTTACCGCCTCGGTTTCAGAAACAGCATCGCCGATAAATGGTGGGTTTGGTACTGTTTCATAACCGCTTAATGCCTCGGTTAAATAATCGGATAAGCCGTCTTCGTAATACCAAGTTTCTTCTGTGTTGTTGATTTTATCAATGAAATTGATGGTGAGTTTTGGGCAAAGCACCGCTTTTGCACGCAATAAATGGCGTAAACGGCTAACCGAAAAACGAGCGGAATCAAAATATTTTGCATTCGGGTAGAAGCGAACCGTTGTTCCAGTTTGCTTTTTCGGGCAAGAACCAATTACTGTCAGTTCTTCTACTTTTGCCCCATTTTCAAAAGCAATGGTATAAACCTGCCCGCCACGTTTAATCTGAATTTCAACTCTTTCAGAAAGAGCATTTACCACTGAGATCCCCACCCCGTGTAAACCACCCGAAAAGGTATAGTTTTTATTCGAGAATTTACCGCCGGCGTGCAGTTTGGTTAAAATCAGCTCAACACCTGAAATTTTCTCGGTGGAGTGAATATCAACAGGCATTCCTCGCCCGTTATCAATCACTTCTAATGAATTATCGGTGTGAAGAATAACATCAATTTTATCCGCATAACCTGATAACGCCTCATCGACACTGTTATCAATAACCTCTTGCCCTAAATGGTTAGGACGCGTGGTATCAGTGTACATTCCCGGGCGAAGTTGCACAGGCTCAAGATCTTTTAGAACGGTAATTTCATCCGCCCCATAGCGTTTTTCAGACATTATTCTTTCTCTTAGGCTTTAAAAACAAAATAAGGCTGAATTTTAAGGAAATTCAACCCGTTTTGCAAAGTTTTGTGGAAAAAGAACCGCTTGTTATCTTACTTCTTCTGAACAATCGCCCCCTTCCCTGCCTTACGGCAGTACTTCCCCCATAGGGGGAAGAAAAAGAATAACCGCTTCACTCGGTTAAAAGATAGATAAATTTTCTCCCTTCTTTTCTTCCTTCTAAGGGGGAAGGAATAGTTGTTTCAATCGGTTAAAATACAGACCGATTTTCTTCCCCCTATGGGGGAAGTACCGCCAAAGGTGGGGTAGGGGCTACTCTACTGGCTCTCGCTCAATATCCCAAATATCTTCTCCAAATTTTAAAATCCACCATTCCAACATATCATTTTCAGAAACTGTTGCTTGAAAACGGTAATGTTCATCGCTTTCTTCTAAAATTTTTTGGTCTTTGGAAATCGGTGTTTCGGTTAAATGAAAACCAGCCCATTTTGTAATAGAAAAAGTGAGACGAATTTTGCGAATATCTTGGTAACTTGCAAAGCCTAAATGCCCTTCTTCTTGATAAGTTTGTAAATTAAAATCTTTCGGGCGTTCAAAGCTAAAGGTAGAAATTTCAGCTTTACGAATTCGGTGCATTGCCAGCATTCGGGTATCGCTAAAGCCATCAAAACGGCAAATTAAGTAAATACTCGCACCTTGCTGAGCAATCGCCAAAGGCATAATAGTAGCTGGGTATTTTTTACCACTCGGATTTTGGTATTCAATCTTCAGCAATTTATTTTGGTACAGGGCTTGGCTAACGGCTGAAAAAATCTCCTCTTTCACTTTCGCTGGAATTAACGGCAAACTTGTAGGCGTTACGCAAACTTTGTCGAGCCATTGGTGTGTCGGTTTTTCTTTGCCATTTTGAGATGTTCCAGAAACCATTCGATCCGCTTGGTCAAAAAATGGTTTCATTGAGGACATAATATTTGTCGGCAACAGATATTTAAGTTGTTGTTCCGCAAGTTTTAGTAATAGCGATTGTTGTTCATTTAAAACCGGTAAAGCGAACCCTACTGAACGCTCTTTCCAATAATAGGTATAAGGCTTGCTGTCATCGTTACACTCTAAATCATCAAAATGTTGGCAGAGCGTTTGTAAGGTTCGCTGAATACTGCGTAAATCTCGATTAAAGCCTGATTCTGTCAGCTTTTTGTGAATGGTTCTTGCCTCTATACGATCCGGCAGTTTAGGAATCATTCTCAAAATTTCTAACTGTAAAAGGGTTGCATCAATATCTTTCGGTCGATTTGCCATAGTTCCTCCAAGCTTTAATTTGGCAAAATTATAGCAAGATCAAGCGGTTAAATTGAGTGATTTTTTTGCAAATTATATCGCTATTATTCTTTGTAATTTTTGGCTTCTTCCATGATCTTTTCAAAATAAGGATGTGCTTTTAAGAGAGTGCCACAAGCCTCATAAATAGGTTCCATTGCATCTTCTAGGTCATTTTCATAACATTCAATTACCTTTTGAATATCCAAAGGTTGAATAGGCAGATACCATCGCCCTTCTTTTTCATCAAATTTAAAGCCAGTTTGTTGGATTTCAAGGAATTTTTCATTCATATTTCGACAAAAATTTTTCCATTTTCCCCTAGTAAACTTAAATTGTTCATTACCCCAATGTCCATAAAAGATAAAATTCATTTGACCACCATTAATATTAAATAAGTTTGAAATCCATTGATGGTTATTCTCTTTTATTTCACCCAAGTGATATCGTCCGATACTATTTCTATAATTCAACCCTTTGTCTAATTTATCTGTCATCCAATTTTTGGGGCAAAATCCTGTATGATTTTCATAAAAATCGAAAATACCATCCCAATCTTGCAATTCATCTTTTATAATATTATCAAGAGTGTTGAATAATGATGGGGCTAACTCATCGTAAAGAAAACTTTCCATTTCTTCAATCATTGGTAAATTTTCTAAAATTAATTTAACAGCTTGTGTTTTGCTCATTTTCTTTTCCTTAGGCTAAAAAGCCAAAATATGATAAACAAATTGTTCCGCTAACCAAATAGCTCGATTATTTGGGTTCTCTTCCAATGCTTTTTTAGTAAATTTCTGCCAGTGATTTGCCAGCTCCCCCCAAGATAGTCCACAAAATTCAGGTTTATTACTATAAAATTCAGGTAAAATACCATCTCTCGTTAAATAAATAATGCCAAAAGGTCTTCCTTTAGATTTTGCTTTTGCTGTTTCATAATAACGTTCTAGTTGTTTTTCTCCTTCAAATGCATCAATCTTTACTTCAATAAATAGCAAAAAATTATCTGCATCAATTTCAATATCAACGCGCTCAGTTTGTTCTCCTAATGGACAGCATTCTTCTATTGCCCAATAATTTCCAATAGAAATAGAACACCACGGTTCAGGTAGACATTTTAAAAATTCACTTAGAAATAAATCTTTTTGACCATGTTTTGCGTACCTATCTAAAAACCACCTTAGTGTTTTACTATTACGCACTTCATTTCGTCCTAAGTTAGCAGCCTCCCAAACATTCAGCATTAGCCCATTCTGCATTTGTATTTCTTTTTCTTGATAAATAGGTTGATAATTATCAAAAAATTTTTCCATTGCCGTAGAACTGGGAATAACAATGTTTTTTGTGTTAGTTTCTTTTTCTAGAGATACATTTCTCCAATTTTTAAAAAATGCATCTAACATCTTAATTTCCATTTTTCCTCCTTGGATTATAAATTATTACTATACTGACTTATTCCCAATATGAGTTAATACATTCTATATCTTAGCAAAAGTAATTTTTCAAATTACTTGCCCAAGAATATAAACAACTTTAAGCAACCTAAAAGATGTTCAAAAAAATTTATTCCAAAAATAATACCGCCATCTTCTGAAGTAAAACCATCCAACATTTTAGTTATATAATAGATATTATCTAATTGTATATCGTTTCCTGATTCAATAACACACAAGATATCTTGTGTAGGTTTAATATATTTAGCAACTTTATCTATTTTTTGATTAAAGTCATTGTTATCTTTCCAATGATCAATCTCAACAAGAATAAATTCTAATTCTTTATTTTTTATAAAATATCTAATATCTACGATATCAATATTGATAGAGTCATTTAAAGAAACACTAGTAAGAATAAATTGATTTAGAACCTCTCCTATTTGGTCAGAAGATAAATTTTCAATTATCAAATTCTCTCCTTTAAAATCCATTTTTACTGCTGTTTTTAAATTATCAGAAAAAACTTGTATTATTTCATTCATAACGACTCCTCATAGGTAAATAAACCTTATTTTACATATTGATATGTTATTTTGTGTCGCAACAAATCATCTTTTGCAAAAAATTCTACAAATCTAACCACTTGCGGTATAATCACGCCCTATTTTGAAAGCAGAAATTGATGAAAGGACAGAATATGTTTGAATTAAATCCAATTAAAAACCAACTTGCCGATCTTGCCGAGCGTACGGTAGTGATTAGGGGGTATCTTTGACTTTGAACATAAAGTCGAACGCTTAGAAGAAGTTAATGCCGAGTTAGAACAGCCAGATGTTTGGAATAAGCCGGAAAAAGCACAAGCATTGGGTAAAGAACGCTCAATGTTAGAGCAAATTGTAAATACCATTAAAGCCTTAGAACAAGGCATCGAAGATGTGGAAGGCTTAATTGAACTCGCAGTTGAAGCAGAAGATGTAGATACTTTTAACGAGGCTCAAGCGGAAGCCGATGAATTAGAAAAAAAACTGGCTGATTTGGAATTTAAACGTATGTTTAGTGGCCCGCACGATAGTGCTGATTGCTACTTAGATTTACAAGCAGGCTCAGGCGGTACTGAGGCTCAAGATTGGACAGAAATGTTGCTGAGAATGTATTTGCGTTGGGCTGAAAATAAAGGCTTTAAAGCGGAATTGATGGAGGCATCAGACGGGGACGTAGCAGGTATTAAATCGGCAACGGTGAAAATTTCGGGCAATTATGCTTACGGTTGGTTTAGAACCGAAACGGGTATCCACCGCCTTGTGCGTAAAAGCCCGTTTGATGCCAATAACGGCAGACATACCTCGTTCTCTGCCGCTTTCGTTTACCCTGAGGTTGATGATGATATTGATATCGAGATCAACCCTGCCGACTTGCGTATTGATGTGTACCGTGCCTCTGGGGCTGGTGGTCAGCACGTGAATAAAACCGAATCTGCGGTGCGTATTACCCATATGCCAAGCGGTATTGTGGTGCAATGTCAGAATGGTAGGTCTCAACATCAGAATAAAGATCAGGCAATGAAACAGCTTAAAGCAAAACTTTACGAGCTGGAAATGAGCAAGAAAAATGCCGAAAAACAAGCAATGGAAGATAATAAATCCGATATTGGTTGGGGTAGCCAAATCCGTTCTTATGTGTTGGACGACTCTCGTATTAAAGACCATCGCACAGGTGTGGAACATCGTACCACTCAACAGGTGCTAGACGGTGATTTAGACAAATTTGTGGAAGCAAGTTTGAAAGCAGGTTTGTAAATTACTAGCACGGCAAAGCCGTACTAGGTTAAGCATTATTCAGTCCCTTCGGGACTGGATATTCTGCTTATGCACTAAGAAAAAATATGCCTATTTTAAACTCAACATATCCATAGCTTTAAGTAAGCATTTATTAGGTATTGATATGAATATCTTAGACTCTCTTCAATTTAGTATTGGTGTTACCCTCCCAACCATTTTGCTTATGCTATTTGGGATTTTCTTACGCCGTCGAAAATTCATTGATGATGTGTTCTGTAATACTGCTTCAAAGGTGGTATTTAACTTCACACTTCCGATTATGATTTTCTTTAATATGCTAAAAAGCCCACTTGATTTTTCAAGCCAAATTAGCCTAATTACCACAGGTGTGGGCGGTTCTATTTTAATTTATTTATGGGCGGAATGGTGGGCGGCTCGGCATATTGAAAATCGTCGTTATCGTTGCATTTTCACTCAAGGCACTTTTCGCACCAATGCGGCTATTTTAGGGATTGCACTTATTTTAAATGCCTATGGCGATAAAGCATTAGCAGCAGCTTCTGTTTATATTTCTTGCCTGGTTATTACTTTTAATGTGCTAGCTGTTATCACTCTGACTTCATCACTTAGTGAGAAAAAAGTTAATGTGGGTAAATTAACCCTTTCTATTTTGAAAAACCCATTGATTTTAGCGGTTATAGTAGGTCTGATTTTCAACTATTTCAATTTAGCAAATACTATTCCGAAAGCGATTGAGTCGGCAGGAAAACTGATTTCGAGCTTAACATTACCTCTTGCATTAATTTGCACAGGGGCAAGTATTAATTTCAAACAGTTGAAACAATTTAACCAAGGTGCAGAAAGTACGGTTAATAAAATCGTCTTATTTTCTGCATTTATCCGCCTGATCCTTGCACCAATTTTCTTGTTATTACTTGGGAAATTTATCCTTAATTTACCGCCAATGGAATTAGGCATTGTATTTATTGCAGCCTCTGCACCAGTGGCCGCTGCTACTTATGCGATGGTAAAAAGCTATGGTGGCGACGGTGAAGCCGCTGCCAATTTAATTGGTGTAACTACACTTGGCTCAATGTTCAGTGCTAGCATTGGTCTATTTTTATTACGACAAATGGGGTGGGTGTAAGCTCGCCAAACAACCAAACAATAAGGAAACCCACTTGGAATATCGTTATTACATTACAACAGCTATCGTTGTTATTACCCTACAGCTATTCCTCTACTCTTTTGCCAGAACATTAGGGTGGCTGTTTAATCTCTCAACTAAATATCGCAGAATTGTCACTGCACTTGTTTTTTTAGCCATTAATGGCTTAGTTGTGCTACATATTACACGCACATTCCCTATTTTTAGAATAATGGCATTAGTGCTAGTTTTATTACTTTTTGCATTTTTCGTGAGTTTTTGCACCGCTTGTATTTACAAACTATGCAAAGGAAACAGTAGCATTAATCGATGGTTGAAAATCGCCTACCCTTTTGCTTTTTGCGGGCTTGTTGGGTTAGCACTCTATAATGCTTATGTGCCAACTGTTGTGCATTATTCGGTAAAAATAGATAAACCACTAGAAAAGCCAATACGCATAGGAATGGCAAGCGATCTGCATTTAGGTAAATTGTTTGGTGCAAAACAGCTCGATAAACTGGCCGATCTGTTTAACCAAGAAAAAGTCGATATTATTTTATTACCCGGCGATATTATGGACGATAATGTGGAAGTCTATCGTGCCGAAAATATGCAACCACACCTAGCAAAGCTCAAAGCACCGCTGGGAGTATATGCTACCCTTGGTAACCACGATTTCTTTGGGGCACAAAATAGTATCGCCAGCGAAATTCAAAAGGCAGGCATTACCGTTTTATGGGATCAAGCGGTCGAAATTGATGGCAAATTTGCACTTGTTGGACGTAATGATGATTTAGTAAAAAATCGCCCGTCAGCAGAACAGTTATTGAAATCAATCAACACGAAACTGCCTGTGTTTTTATTAGATCATCGCCCAACCGAGATTGAAAAACACGCAAAATTGCCGATTGATATTCAAGTGTCTGGGCACGCTCATAAAGGGCAAGTTTTCCCTGCAAGTATTATTACTAAGGTAATGTATCGAATTCATTACGGCTACGAGCAAATTGGGCTAGGTCATTACTTTGTAACTTCAGGCTATGGCTTTTGGGGTGTGCCAATGCGGTTAGGTTCACAATCTGAAGTAATGATTATTGATGTAGAAGGAAAAACACCTTAAGCCTATGACAAGCGGTTGAATTTTAGAGCAAAATTGCAAAAATATTTTGGGATTTGACCGCTTGACTTCATTATTTTGTGAGTTATATCACAGTCATTTTTAGTAATTTTCGCTATACTCTTGGTAATGTCTAATTTCGAGGAGTTGTATATGAGTGAATTTATCCTCAACGATCACCCACACCGTCGTTTTAATCCATTAAAAAATCAGTGGATTTTAGTTTCTCCCCATCGGGCAAAACGCCCTTGGCAAGGTCAGCAAGAAGAAATAGTTCAAGATGAGAAACCAAGCTACGATCCAACTTGCTATCTCTGCCCGGGTAATAAGCGTATTACAGGCGAAGAAAATCCGAATTACACCAAACCCTTTGTATTTAAAAATGATTTTTCGGCATTATTAGCCGATACACCCGCACCTGAGCCAAGTGACGATCCTCTCTTTCAAATTTCTCACACTCAAGGCGAAAGCCGAGTTATTTGCTTTTCACCCGATCATAGCAAAACTTTACCTCAGCTTTCAGTAAATGAAATTACCGATGTTGTTACCGTTTGGCAAGAACAAGCCAACGAGTTAAAAACACGTTATCAATGGGTACAAATCTTTGAAAATAAAGGCTCAATGATGGGTTGTTCTAATCCTCATCCGCACGGGCAAATTTGGGCAAGTAATTTTTTACCAAATGAAATTGCGATTGAAGATCAGTGCCAGCAAGACTACTTTGAAAAATATGGTCGCGTGCTTTTGGTAGATTATGCAAAGCGTGAGTTAGAAAAGAAAGAACGTATTGTCGTGGAAACCGAAGATTGGGTTGCTGTAGTGCCTTATTGGGCAGCTTGGCCGTTTGAAACCTTGCTCTTACCAAAAGCTAAACAATTTAAGTCAATAACCGATCTAAATGAGGCGGAAAAAGCTGATTTAGCCTTAGCCCTGAAAAAGCTGACGACTCGTTACGATAACTTATTTAATATCAGTTTCCCTTACTCAATGGGGTTCCACTTTGCCCCATTTAATGGCAAAGAAAATAGCCACTGGCAACTGCACGCTCATTTTTATCCGCCACTATTGCGTTCTGCTACTGTGCGTAAATTTATGGTTGGCTATGAAATGATGGCGGAAACACAACGTGATCTCACCCCAGAACAAGCTGCAGAACGCTTAAACGCAGTCAGCGATACACAACATTATAAAGATAAATAGTAAGGAATAGACAAATGAAACCACAAGATATTGCCATTCAACAATTTGAAAAACATTTCGGTTATAGTGCTGAAAAAACGGTTTTTGCCCCTGGCAGAGTGAATATTATTGGTGAACATACCGACTACAACGATGGCTTTGTAATGCCTTGTGCCATTAACTATGGCACTGCAGTAAGCTTTGCAAAACGTGATGACAATAAATGGCGAGTATTTGCAATTGATTTAAACGAGCAAGATGAATTTGACCTCAGCCAGCCGATTGAACCAAGCGAACATAAATGGGCTAATTATGTACGTGGTGTGGTGAAATTTATTCAAGCAAAACACCCAAATTTTAAACAAGGTGCTGATTTAGCTATTACCAGCGATGTGCCAATGTCATCAGGCTTAAGTTCTTCTGCAGCTCTTGAAGTCTCTATCGGAAAAACGGCTCAAGTGCTTGGTAATTTACCGCTTTCCTTAACCGAAATTGCGTTAATCGGGCAAGAGGCAGAAAATAAATTCGTAGGTTGTAACTGTGGCAATATGGATCAGCTTACTTCTGCTTTGGGGCAAAAAGATCATTTAGTGATGATAGATTGCCGCAGTTTAGACATTACTCCAACCCCTGTGCCACAAGGCTACTCTATTGCAATAATTAACTCTAACGTGAAACACGATTTAGTGGCAGGTGAATACAATAGCCGCCGCCAAGAGTGTGAATTTGCAGCTCATTTCTTTGGGGTTGCCAAATTGCGAGATGTCACACCTGAGCAATTTATTACACGTGCGGCAGAGCTAAATGAAGTAAATGAACTTGCCTACAAACGTGCCAAACATATTATTAGCGAAAACCAGCGAGTGCTCGAAGCAGTTGAAGCATTAAATGCAAATGATATGGCAAGACTCGGTGAGCTAATGGGGCAATCTCACGACTCTATGCGTGATGATTTTGAAATCACTATTCCTGAAATTGATTATTTAGTAGAACTTGCCCAAGTTGCGATTGGAAAAGATGGCGGAGCCCGTATGACGGGTGGCGGTTTCGGTGGCTGTATTGTTTGCTTAGTACCGAATGAGAAAGTTGAGGCTCTTCGCCTACTTATTGCAGAAAATTACGAAAAACACACCGGCATTAAAGAAACATTCCATCTTTGTACTGCTTCAAACGGTGTGCGTGAGATTATCTAATTCACAAGGAGATGTGTATGAATTTATTTACCCTAGAAAATGAATTTTTAAAAATTACGCTTTCCGACTTTGGGGCGTCTTGGCTTTCTTGTGTTGTCAAAATGCCGAATGAAGAACGAGAGGTGTTAGTGACAACAGATGCAAAAAACTGGCAAAAACAGACCGCTTTTTTTGGGGCAACCATTGGCCGTTACGCTAACCGCATTGCCGATGCCAAATATTCCCTGAATGGTAAAACCTACCATTTGCCTAAGAATAACGGCGAAAATAATCTTCACAGCGGGCCATTAGGGGCGGATAAAGTGCTTTGGAGCTTAGAAAACCAAAGCCCGCAAGCGGTCAAATTTTCTTATATTTTTGCAGATGGCGAGCAAGGTTTTGGGGGAGAAGTAAAAGCCTTTGTGGAGTATCAATTAGTTGAAAATGAGCTAAAAATTATTTTTGATGCAACATCAGACCAAGACACTCCGCTTTGTTTGACTAATCACGCTTATTTTAACCTACAAGGCTCAGAAAATATTTTAGAACATCAATTACAGCTCAATGCGGAAAAATATTTGCCTGTTGATGCTAGCGGTATTCCCAACGCTCCCCTTAAAGAGGTGGCAGGTACAAGTTTTGATTTCCGCAAGGCGAAGAAAATTGGGCAAGATCTTCTAGCAGATGAAGACCAAAAAGCAGTAAAAGGCTACGATCACGCTTTTCAACTTGCAAAAAGTAGCGAAAATTTAACCGCTTGTTTATCGGTTGATGATTTAAAAATGGAGCTTTACACCACAATGCCAGCCATTCAAATCTACACCGGCAACTGGCTTAAGGGGCAACCTAACCTTAATGGTGGCGAACACAACGATTATGCAGGCATTGCACTAGAACCAGAGTTTTTCCCAAATTCAGTAAACCAACCTGAACTATTACAATTTGGTGGGATTACCAAGGCGGGAGAAAGTTATCATCATTGGATAGGTTACAGATTTTCATTGTAAATATGATAAAAATAGGGGATTTCTCCCCTATTTCATCACTTATTGAGCTAATCGCTTAACCAAACTCATCACATCTTCAATCTGTTTTACCGATAATTTTCCTTCTGAAGTAAATTGTACTTTGCCAGACTTATCTAAAACAGCAATAAAGCTCTCCTTTTCTTTTAAGCCCCAAGCTTTTTTTACTTTACCTTGTTGATCTAATACAACTTGTGTATGGGGATTAGCTAATTTTCCATCTTCTACACTACTCTTTACAAACAAACCAGTCCCCACAACGGCATCATCAGCATTGACAATAGTTACGGTTTGATATTTTTCACGGTTAAGTCCCGCATTTCTAATAGCTGCCATTAATGCTTCATTTTTCTCTTTTACAGAGCTTCGACCAGCAAAATGGTGAATAACTCGCACTTTCCCTACTAATGCGGAAGAATCCCAATTTTTATACGCAATTTTGCCTGCAGAAACAGTTAATTCTCCATCTTTCTTTACCGACACTGATGGTAAATTTTGATTTAGTTGAACATTGTGAGCAAATGCCATATTTGCAAAACATAAGCCAAAGATAACCGCTAGTTTAGAGTGTTTTTTCATTTTTTATTCCTATTGTGAGTAAAATTCTACCTGTATCAAATACAATTTGCTGATTTTACTTAAAGTATTGTTTAAAAGAAAAGCATTCGATGAATTTTTCTACTCGTTAATTCATTGAATTTATGCTATTTTAGCAAATGTTTTTTATAACATTTATTTTTTATCAATTTATACAAAATTTAAGGAGCTTTTATGCAACAAGGTAGCGGAATGGAAATGATCTTTATTCTGGTTATTTTTGGTTTAATTTTCTATTTTATGATTTACCGCCCTCAAGCAAAACGTCAAAAACAACAACGTGAATTGCTTGCAAGCCTAGCAAAAGGTGAAGAAGTTTTAACTAGCGGTGGTTTAATCGGTAAAATCACGAAAGTTTCTGCAGAGAACGATAATATTGTTATCGCATTAAATGATACAACTGAAGTAACAATTAAACGTGATTTCGTGGTTGCCGTGTTACCGAAAGGTTCATTAAAATCTCTTTAATTAATAAACACTTAACATTTGGGGATTTATTGTGTTAAACCGTTTCCCTCTATGGAAGAATTTAATGGTGATCTTCGTGATCGCCATTGGTGCTTTATATGCCCTTCCAAATTTATATGGCGAAGATCCATCAGTACAAATTTCCGGTACTCGTGGACAAGAAGCAACGCCTGAAACTCTTGCTCAAGTCCAATCTACGCTTTCATCAATGAATATTCAACCGAAATCAGCTATTTTAGAAAATGGTTCAATTTTGGTACGTTTAGAAAGTGATGAGCAACAACTCCCTGCTAAAGAAAAAATTTCTGAAGCACTTGGCAATCAATATTCTGTTGCTTTAAACCTTGCACCCGCAACACCAAATTGGCTAACAGATATTGGCGGTAGCCCAATGAAACGAGGTTTAGATTTACGTGGTGGTGTACGCTTTTTAATGGAAGTTGATATGAATGCAGCACTAACCAAGCAACAAGACTCTTTGCAAGACAGTCTGCGTAATGATTTCCGTAAAGAGAAGCTGCAGTATAAAGCGGTTAAAAAAGGCGAAAATTTTGCTACTGAGATTGAATTTATAGATAACAATACCGCTGAAAATGCTATTCGTTTAATTCGTCGTATGCACCCAAATCTTGATATTTTGGTTAGTGCAAATAACGTAACATTAACACCCTCAGATCAAGCTTTATCAGACTCTCGTAGCTCTGCCATTGAGCAAAACTTATCTATTTTACGTAAGCGTGTTGAAGAATTAGGTGTCTCTGAACCAACAATTCAACGTCAAGGTGCTGATCGTATTGTTGTGGAATTACCAGGGGTTCAAGATACTGCTAGAGCAAAAGAGCTTTTAGGTGCAACCGCAACGCTTGAATTTCGTTTAGTTAATACTGAGGCAAATTTGGCTTCAGCAACTCGAGGAATTGTACCTGCTGATTCTGAAGTGCAAAATAATCGTGATGGAGCACCTGTTGTTTTACTACGTAAACCAGCTCTTGGCGGTGAACATATTATTGATGCAACCGCAGGAACTGATGAACGAGGCTTACCACAAGTTAGCATTAAATTAGATGCTGAAGGTGGTAATATGATGGGTGAAATTACTAAAATTGCCGTAGGAAAACCAATGGCAACACTTTATAGTGAATTTAAAGACTCTGGCCGTAAAGATGCTAATGGCAAAGTGATTTTAGAAAAACACCAAGAAGTGATTAATGTAGCCACTATTCAAACTCGTCTTGGTAGCCAATTCCAAATTACGGGTATTAATTCATCTGCAGAAGCACAAAACTTAGCCGTTCTATTACGTTCTGGTGCATTAATCGCACCGATTGTGATTGTAGAAGAACGTACCATTGGTGCATCTTTAGGTGCAGATAATGTAAAACAAGGGATGGAAGCAGGTATGCTTGGCTTGGCACTCACTATTGTTTTCTGTCTATTTTTCTATAAAGTGTTCGGCATCTTCGCCGCTCTTGCCCTTGTTACCAATATGATTTTAACTATTGGGTTAATGTCATTAATTGGTGCAACATTAACTATGCCGGGTATTGCAGGGATTGTTCTTGCTGTTGGTATGTCTGTAGATGCCAACGTTCTAATTTATGAACGTATTAAAGAAGAACTTCGTAACGGACGTTCGATTCAACAGGCAATTCACGAAGGTTATAATGGTGCATTCTCAAGTATTTTTGATGCGAACCTAACAACCGTTCTTACCTCACTTGTACTTTATGGTGTAGGAACAGGCCCAGTAAAAGGCTTTGCTGTTACACTTGCATTAGGGGTTATTATCTCTATGTTTACGGCTATTACAGGCACTCGAATGTTAGTAAACTGGGTGTATGGTGGCAAACGAGTGAAGAAACTTTGGATTTAAGGTGGAATAAATGGCTATTGAAAATACAAAACAAGATGTAGCAGATATTAAACTGCCTTATAAGTTAGTTCCGTTTATGAAATACCGCTATGTCGGTTTCATCTTCTCGTTAATTATTACCGCTTTGTGTTTGTTTACCATCATTACAAAAGGGCTTAATTGGGGGTTAGACTTTACTGGCGGAACCGTTATTGAGACACAATTTTCTCAACCTGCTGATTTAGCAACGCTTCGATCTGCACTTGATGAAAATGGTTATGGAAGTGCTTTAGTCCAAACCACAGGCAGCCAAAGAGATCTTATGATTCGCTTATCGGCAAACGCAGGCGATATGAGTGTTGGCAATCAGGTAATGGATATTATCCATCAACAATTAGATCCAAATGCGATTATCAAAAGTATAGAATTTGTTGGTCCAAATGTTGGGGAAGAATTAACCCAAGGTGCTATCTATGCAACTCTTGCAACATTAGCGATGCTACTTATTTATGTAGGTACTCGCTTTGAATGGCGTTTAGCGGTTGGTGGTATTATGGCTCTTTTCCACGATGTATTAGTGACTATTGGTATTTTCTCATTCTTACAAATTGAGATTGATCTTACCTTCGTTGCAGCTATTTTGTCAGTAGTGGGATATTCACTTAATGACTCCATTGTGGTTTTTGACCGTGTACGTGAAAATTTTGTCAAAGTGCGTCGTTCTAATTCCATTGAAATTATTGATATTTCATTAAGTCAAACACTTGCTCGTACATTAATGACTTCCTTAACAACCCTATTTGTTGTGCTAGCATTATTCTATTTAGGTGGTCCAACACTACATAGTTTCTCGCTTGCACTATTAATTGGTATTGGTTTTGGTACATATTCTTCAATTTATGTTGCTATTGGTATTGCACTTCAACTTGGTTTAAAACGTGAGCATATGCTCCAACCAGTCGTTGAAAAAGAAGGTGCCGATCAAGATTCATTTATTGATTACTAAGCATAAAGGCAGGGTTATTCCTGCCTTTATTGTTTCTAAGTTATCTATAAATTCTCTCAATCAGTAAAGCAAACGTTTGCTTATCTTATCTAACTTCTGTAAAATTCAGCTTTCAAAATCTCCTCCCTCCGATTTTATTACTTGAGGTCTTTATGTCTTTATTTCAATTTGAAGAACGTGGTTCTAACGTTCGTCAAGAAGTGATTGCTGGTTTAACGACTTTCTTAGCAATGGTTTATTCTGTCATTGTTGTGCCTGGAATGTTAAGCCAAGCGGGTTTTCCTGCTGAATCTGTCTTTATTGCCACCTGTTTAGTATCAGGTTTAGGCTCAATTTTAATTGGTTTATGGGCAAATGCACCAATGGCTATTGGTTGTGCGATTTCATTAACCGCTTTTACCGCTTTTAGTTTAGTCATCGGTCAAAATGTGCCAATTCCCGTAGCATTAGGTGCCATTTTCTTAATGGGGATAATTTTTACCTTAATTTCTGCAACAGGTATTCGTAATTGGATTTTACGTAATCTACCACAAAGTATTGCTCACGGTGCAGGGATCGGTATTGGTTTATTCTTATTAATTATTGCGGCAACAAATGTAAAATTGGTAATTAATAGTGGTATGGATATTCCTGTAAAATTAGGTGATTTCACCTCTTTTCCTGTATTAATGTCTTTAATTGGATTGGCTGCAATTATTGGGTTAGAAAAACTCAAAGTAAAAGGCAGTATTTTGTGGGTAATCATTGCAATTACTGTTGTTGGCTTAATTTTTGATCCAAATGTAAAATACGCTGGCTTTTTCAAAATGCCAACTTTTGGTGAAAATTCTCAATTCTTAACGCTTGATATTATGGGGGCTTTAAATACGGCTATTTTGCCTGTTGTTTTTGCCCTTGTAATGACCGCTATCTTTGATGCAACAGGAACAATCCGAGCTGTCGCCGGTCAGGCAAATCTATTAGATAAAGATGGGCAAATTATTAATGGCGATAAAGCCCTAACCTCTGATTCATTCGGTTCAATCTTATCTGGCTTATTTGGTACTGCACCTGCTGCGGTTTATATTGAATCTGCCGCAGGTACTGCTGTAGGTGGGAAAACAGGTTTAACTGCGGTTGTTGTGGGTATCGGCTTCTTACTGATGCTCTTTTTCCAACCACTAGCATTCTTAGTACCAAGCTATGCAACAGCACCTGCTTTAATGTATGTAGGATTACTAATGTTAAGTAATGTATCTCGCCTAGATTTTAACGATTTTGTCGGTGCGATGTCAGGCTTAGTTTGTGCCGTATTTATTGTATTAACGGCAAACATTGTAACCGGTATTATGTTAGGCTTTGCAACGCTTGTAATCGGCCGCCTAGTTTCAGGCGAAGCGAAACAATTAAATGCAGGTACAGTGATTATTGCGATTATTCTAGTCGCATTCTACGCTTTCAACTTAGCTATCTAATTTGCAAAAAATAAGAAAAAAACAACCGCTTGTAGCACCAGTTACAAGCGGTTGTTTTTTATTTTAATTTTGCGATTAAGATAATACCGCTAAAAATAGATTTAATCCTAAAATCCCCAGCGCTACACTTAAAAAGGTATTCTTTAACCATATATAGCTTCCCAATACACAAACTAAGGCAAAAAGCTGAGCAAATAAGGTATTAAATCCTTCCCCATTTTTAGGGAATGCTAGGCTTGTTAGAAGTAATAAAATCATAATAACAAGCGGTAGCATTTTGTTTAATTTTTGCAAAATAGGCGAAGATAATACCTTTTTCGGCAAAAACTCAGGTAGAAAACGGCAAAGTTGAGCCCCCAGAATAAGTGCGACAAACATAATCAAAATATCATTTGTACTCATTTTCTACTCCTTTTAATTCCTTTTTCGCAGAAAAAGATTGAGGCAAAAATGCAACAATAATCATTGCTACAAGAATAGCGACCAATAGCACACTTGTTTCTGTAATTTGGCGGGCAAGTAAAAAACCAACTAATGCTATCACTATCGACTTCCACTGCCTTTGGTTTTTATATTGTTCATAAGCTAAAATTGCAAATAAGCACGGTAATGCAAAATCTAAATTAGGAATATAATCCGCAACAGAATCGCCTAATAAAACACCTACTACGGTAGAAAATGTCCAATAAAACACGCTTAGGGTTGATACTTTAAAAAATAAGGCTTGTTTCTGTTCTTTTGGTAAGGTAGATAAAACCGCAAATCCCTCATCGGTTAAGCCCCCTATTGATACCCAACCTTTTGCCCGAGATTTCGGTTTATGCTCCATCATATTTAATGTGTAGAAACAAAATCGCAAACTCATCAATAAGGTGCTAAGAAATACTGAAACCACTCCAGCTCCAGAAACAAAAAATGGAATAGCTGCATATTGTGCTGTGCCAGATACTACCGTAAAACACATCGCAATCGTAAACCAAGCAGGCATTCCCGCATTGGTTGCTAACATTCCATAAGCCACACCGGCAGCAAAATAGCCCATAAAAATTGGTGTGGTTAATTTAATCGCATATTTCCAACTATTTTCCATATTCAATAACATCAATCCTAAAATAAAGCGTTAATTATTACTTATTCAAATAAAATAGCAAGCGGTCGTTTTTGCTTAAAGGCTTTCAAATAGAGAGATTAATAGATTAAATCTGCATACTTTATTACTTTATTTTATTTTCATCGTTAGCTTGAAATGATAGACTTCATCACTTTATTTTTATCGGAAAGTTATTGAGAACGTATAATGAAATCTTTTAAATTCAAATCTTTATTACCTGTGCTGGGCATAGCAACTATTTTTGCAACGAATAATGTGCAGGCAGAAGGTCGTTTAACGGTTTATTGTTCCGTACAAAACAGTGTATGTGAAGATATGACTAAACAATTTTCACAAAAATACAATGTTGATACCAAATTTGTACACGGTGGTACAGGCACTATTTTTGGTAAAGTAAAAGCAGAATCAGCAAACCCTCAAGCAGATATTTGGTTTGGTGGCACCATTGAACCTCACTTCCAAGCTGGAGAGTTAGGGCTATTAGAAGAATATCGTTCGCCTTTACAAGCAGAAGTACTCCCACAATTTAAAGGATTAATTGAAAGTGAACAAGGGAAATTTACCTCCATTATTTATATGCTCGCACTCGGTTTTGGTGTAAATACTGAAAAATTAGCAAAACTTGGCGTAGAAACACCACAAACCTGGGAAGATCTGTTAGACCCTCGTTTAAAGGGCGAAGTACAGCTACCAGATCCTCGTAGTTCTGGCACAACTTATACTGTCATCACGACACTTTCAGCCTTGTGGGGAGAAGAAAAAACCTTTAAATACCTCAAACAACTTAATGCGAATGTTTCACAATATGTTAAAAGTGCATTAGTCACCAGCAATTTAGCCCGTGGCGAAAGTGCGGTAACAATCGGCTTCGTGCATAGTTACACCACAGAAAAAGAAAAAGGAGCCCCTGTAGAAGCGGTCATTCCACAGGGCAAAGTGGGCTATGCATTAGGCGGTGTAAGCATTTTGAAAAATGCCCGTAATTTAGAAAATGCGAAACTCTTTATGGATTGGGTACTTTCTAAAGAAGCACAAGAAATTCCAGCTAAAAATCATAAAGTTTATCAAACACCAACAAATGTAAATGCTGATGTTGCACCACAATCAACTAAAGCTGATGCCCTTGAGTTTGTTGAAATTGATTATCAAAAAGCAGGCTCTAGCGATGAAGGTAAACGTTTAGTAGATAAATGGCTTACAGAAATTAAGTTAGCCAAATAATTAATGAGTTATATTCTGTATCTTGCCCAATTAGCATATTCATTTTCTAATAATTTATGTATTATGTATAAGTAATTTATTGGGAGGCATTATGGCGGATGCAGAATTTATTCGTTTTTTACTTGACCAACTCTCCTCTATTTCCAATCTAAGTTCCAAAAAAATGTTTGGTGAATATTGCTTATTTTATCGAGATAGAATTGTTGCAATCATTAACAAAGAGTACCGCATTTTTGTTAAAGCCAATGATGAGACTTTGCCTCTCTTTTTAGCCGAAAATGCGGAACAATTTAGCTATCTTGCTAAAGGCAAATTGCATAAAATGCATTATTGGACTATACCCGAATTAGCGGTTGAAGAGCCTGAAGAATTAATTAAATGGATTCGATTAGGCATACAAGCGGTCTAATTTAGCTCATAATTTACTAAAAGCAGGCCTATTCACTAATTTCCTAACACTTAAAATCAGATTAACAATGAACCAGAAAAAGACTATTTCTCTTATTTTATTGGCGGTACTCGCTATACTATCCTATTTTTTAACTGATTCTGATGAACAAAAAACATCAACCAATAATAAGCAATCCACGAATATAACAGCCCCTGATTTTTCATCAGCATCATTAGGAAACTATGATGTACATATGAAAAATGATCGATTAAAACAAAATATTGTGGAAACCGATTATTATACATTAGCACTTTCGTGGTCCCCTGCATTTTGCCAACGTCAAAAACGCAATAATAATGGGAAAATCCCTTCACATTTAAAATACCAATGTGATGGCACCCAACAATTTGGGTGGGTTATTCACGGGTTGTGGCCACAAAGTAGCAAAGCAAAGAGAATTGAAGAACATCCTCGTTATTGTCAAGGCGATCTGCCTATGGTGGCTGAAAATACCATTAAAGCCTATATGAGTGAATCGCCGGGAGCTACCTTATTACAAGGTCAATGGGAAAAGCACGGAGCCTGTGCATTTAACCAAGCGAGTGAATATTTTGAAAAACAAAAAGCGTTATATAACGCATTAAATCTACCTGATTTCCATAGTCCAAAATCAGATTTATTTAATTGGATGCGAGCGAATAATCCTCAGCTTAATGGTGTATATTTAGGAAGTAGCAAAGAAGAGCTCTATATTTGCTACAATAAAAATTGGCAACCAATGGACTGCCCTCGTTAATGAATGACATCCGCCAGCTGAAGATGCAAGTTCAACGTCAATTAAAACGTGATCTTGAACGAGCAAATGCTTACTTCAATAAAACCTTTACTCCACCTGCCATCAACTATGCTGTGCGAGGTGTGAAGGCAGGTGTTGCATATCTTGAACGAAACGAAGTTCGATTTAACCCAGTATTATTAGTAGAAAATAAGCAAGCATTCATTAGCCAGGTTGTACCTCACGAACTCGCACATATTTTGGTTTATCAACATTTTGGGCGAGTACAATCACACGGTAAAGAGTGGAAAATGATGATGGAAACAGTATTAGGTGTTCCAGCTGATATTTACCACTGTTTTGATACCCAAAGTGTACAACAACAATTTGCATATCAATGCAACTGTCAAACACACCAGCTCTCTATTCGACGACATAATGCCATACAGCGTGGAAATCGGCAGTATATTTGTCGCCGTTGTAAAAGTATTCTCACTCTTATGGGTTAAAATTAAAATAAATGAATAATTCAGCTAGACATTATTTTTTTACTGCCTAAAATTCTATCCAGTTTTTATTTTTTGATCTTAATCATATTTTCGGAGTATTTTATGGAAACAATAGTGATTGTTGGTGGCGGTGCTGGCGGATTAGAACTTGCGACTTATTTAGGTAATAAACTTGGACGTAAGAAAAAAGCAAAAGTCATTTTAATTGACCGCAACGCAACACATTTATGGAAACCGCTACTGCACGAAGTTGCAACTGGTACCATTGATGAAGGCACGGATGCTTTAAGCTATCGAGCTCACGCTAAAAACCACGGTTTTGAATTTCAGCAAGGCACTTTAGTGGCAGTAGATCGTGAAAACAAATCTGTTTCACTTGCCCCTATTTACAATGATAAGCAACAATTATTAGTAAAAGAACGTAATATTCCTTACGACAAATTAGTTATTGCTATCGGTAGTAAGTCGAATGATTTTGGCACCAAAGGAGTTGCAGAACACTGTATTTTCTTAGATGGCTCAGAGCAAGCAAAAGACTTCCAAAAACGAATGATGGAGCTATTCTTACACTTTTCTCATAGTGAAGATAAAGATGTAAAAATTGCGATTGTCGGCGGAGGTGCGACTGGTATTGAACTCTCTGCAGAACTTTATCATTTAGTTAAACACCTCAACTCTTACGGTTTTGGTAAATTACACCGTGCAAGCTTAAAAGTAACCCTTATTGAAGCTGGAGCTCGCTTAATTCCTGCCTTACCAGAAAAAGTCTCTATTGCAGCCTTCCACGAGCTAAAAAAAGCAGGGGTTGATGTGCGTTTAGGCACAATGATCACAGAAGCCCGTCCTGATGGCTTAATGACTCGCTTAGGCGAAAAAATTGATGCTGATATTATGGTATGGGCCGCTGGTGTAAAAGCCCCAGATATTACACGTGAGTTTGGCTTTGAAACTAACCGCTTAAATCAAATTGAGATTAAAGACACCTTACAAACAACCGTTGATGATTCCGTATTTGTAATTGGTGACTGTGCAGCATTAATGCAAGATGGGAAACCAATTCCTCCTCGAGCACAAGCAGCACACCAAATGGCAACTCGTTGTGGTAAAAATATCGTTGCATTAATTGAAGGTAAAGAGATGAAACCATTTAAATTTAATGATAAAGGTTCATTACTTTCATTCTCTCAATTTGGTACTGTTGGCAACTTAATGGGAAATTTAGTCAGTGGCGATATGTTTATTGAAGGAAAAGTCGCCCGTCTTGCGTATCTTTCACTTTACCGAATGCACCAAGTTGCATTACACGGTTGTGTAAAAACTGGCCTTATTGTATTAGTCGGTCAAATTAACCGTTTCTTAAGACCAAGTATGAAATTACACTAAATATAGTCTCATTGAATATAATACAAAAGGGATAAATCCAACGATTTATCCCTTTTACTTATTAGTGGCTTTCAGTTTCCTTTTTTTCTTGAGGAAGTATCAGATTCATAATAATTGCCGCAATCGCACAAAGGCTAATGCCTTTAAGCGAAAACTCGCCAACATTGATAAACATTCCACCAATACCAAAGGTCATTACTACCGAAACAATACAAAGGTTACGTGCTTGTCCCATATCCACTTTGGCTCGAATTAAGGTACTCATACCAACAGCGGCAATAGAACCAAAGACTAACATCATAATACCGCCCATTACTACACCTGGAATGGTTTGTAAGAATGCCCCTACTTTACCGCAAAATGAAATCGCAATCGCCCAACACGCTGCCCAAGTCATTACACGAGGATTGAAGTTCTTAGTTAGCATTACCGCTCCTGTTACTTCCGCATAAGTGGTATTAGGCGGGCCACCTAAGAATGAGGCTGCGGTTGTCGCAACACCATCACCTAATAAGGTACGATGTAGGCCTGGCTTATTCATAAAATCTTTTCCTGTTACCGAGCTAATTGCCATAATGCCTCCTACGTGCTCAACGGCAGGTGCTAAAGCAATAGGTAATAAATATAAAATAGCCTCTAATTTAAATTCAGGTGTTGTTATTGTTGGCAAACTAAACCAAGCAGCTTCACTTACTTTTGAAAAATCAATAATGCCATATACTAATGACAAAATATAACCAACAACAATACCAAACATAATTGGCACTAATTTCATCATCCCTTTTGCAAATACCGCTACAATCAAGGTCGTAATCAAGGTTGCCATTGAAATAATTAATGCCGTATTTGGCTCAATTTCAGTACCTTTTGCTAGTGCCATATCAACTGCAACAGGTGCAAGCCCTAAACCGATAATAATAATAACTGGCCCTACAACAACTGGTGGGAATAATTTTTCTAGAATTTTCGCTCCTTTTAATTTTACTAAGGTACTTAGTAAAAAATAAACTAAACCAGTAAAAACAAGCCCGCCCATTGTTACTGGAATCCCCCATTGTTGAACACCATATTGAATAGGGGCAATAAACGCAAAAGAAGAAGCTAAGAAAATAGGTACTTGACCTTTAGTACAAATTTGGAAAAGTAAAGTCCCGATCCCTGCGGTTAAAAGTGCCGTATTCGGATCTAAGCCTGTAATAAGTGGCATTAAAACTAAAGCCCCAAATGCCACAAATAACATTTGTAAGCCAACGAAAGCCTGCTTAGGTGTGCTGATAGTTTGATTTGTCATTTTGTTTCAACTCTCTGTTTGAATTAACGTATGATAAATACTCACAAGCGGTCAAATTTAGCAAATTTCTTACCAAATTCAACCGCTTGTTAAGGATTAAAATTATGCCTTACGGCTATCTTGATGATCTTTTGCTGCCTTTATAAAACCAGCAAATAACGGGTGACCATCACGTGGTGTCGAAGTAAATTCCGGATGGAACTGAGCAGCCACAAACCACGGATGATTTGGTACTTCAATAATCTCGACCAATTTACGATCCGCAGATAAACCTGTTACTTTTAGACCTGCCGCTTCAATTTGTGGAAGTAATTTATTATTCACTTCATAACGGTGGCGATGACGTTCTTCAATGGTTTCGGCACCATATAATTCACGGGCTTTTGAACCTTCAATTAAGTGACATTGCTGAGCACCTAAACGCATTGTACCGCCTAAATCTGATTCATCAGAACGGGTTTCCACATTACCTTCTGCATCTTGCCATTCCGTAATCAAGCCGATTACCGGCTGTTTGCAATCTTTATCAAATTCTGAAGAGTTCGCCTCAGTTAAGCCGGCAACATTACGAGCATATTCAATTAAAGCAATTTGCATACCTAAGCAAATACCTAAGTAAGGAATGTTATTCTCACGAGCATATTGTGCAGTACGAATTTTGCCTTCTACACCACGATAACCAAAACCGCCTGGCACTAAAATACCGTCTAAGCCGGCTAATACTTCCGTGCCTTTGGTTTCGACATCTTGAGAATCAATATACTTGATATTTACCGTTAAGCGATTAGTTAAACCAGCGTGTTTTAATGCTTCGTTTACTGATTTATAAGCATCTGGTAATTCCACGTATTTGCCGACCATACCGATAGTCACTTCGCCTGTAGGATTAGCTTGGCGGTATAATACTTGCTCCCACTCAGATAGATCCGCTTCTTTGCAGTCTAAACGGAAACGGTCACATACAAATGAGTCTAAACCTTGCGATTTTAATAATTCCGGAATGCGGTAGATTGAATCTACATCTTTTAATGAAATAACTGCACGCTCTGGCACATTACAGAATAATGCGATTTTTTTCTTCTCGTTCTCTGGAATTGCACGATCTGAACGACAAATTAACACGTCGGGCTGAATACCGATTGAAAGTAATTCTTTTACCGAGTGCTGTGTTGGCTTCGTTTTCACTTCGCCTGCGGTTGGAATGTAAGGCACTAATGTTAAGTGCATAAATAAGGTTTTTTCACGACCGACATCAACTGCTAATTGGCGTAAAGCTTCTAAAAACGGTAAAGATTCAATATCACCTACCGTGCCACCCACTTCCACGATTGCCACATCACGACCTTTTCCGCCCTCAATTACACGAGCTTTGATTTCATTTGTAATATGCGGAATAACTTGAATGGTTGCCCCTAAATAGTCGCCACGACGTTCTTTACGTAATACTTCAGAGTAAATTTTGCCACTCGTAAAGTTATTTGCTTTGCTCATTTTTGAGCGGATAAAACGCTCATAATGCCCTAAGTCTAAGTCGGTTTCCGCCCCATCTTGAGTAACAAATACTTCACCGTGCTGAGTTGGGCTCATTGTACCGGGGTCAACGTTAATATAAGGGTCAAGCTTCATAATGGTTACATTTAAACCACGAGCTTCAAGAATAGATGCAAGAGAGGCTGCTGCAATACCTTTACCTAAAGAAGATACAACACCGCCCGTTACGAAAATATAATTCGTTGCCATTGTTATTGCCTTTGCTGATTAAATGAATTGAAAATAAGGTTAATGTTTACTTTTAATAAAAGAAAACTATTAGGACGGGAGCATAGTTTACAGTAAATTCGATGGAATAGCTATCAGAAAAATAAACAAGCGGTTGTAAATTTTTAGGATTTTACGACCGCTTGTTCATAGCCTTATTTCAAAGAAAAATCAACGAAAATAATTATTCTTCCGCACAATACTTTGTGGCCATCTCTTTTAGCACTAAATCAAAATCGCTTTCGTAGCTTAAATCTTGTTTTACTCGGTATTTTTCAAATTCGCTTAATGCAAATGAACGGGCAATTTCGGTGGTTACTTTGCCTGCGTCTTGTAAAATTTCTCTATCTGTTGCATCTAAAAAGCGATTAAGGCGGGTTTCCCAATCTTGCATTGTCATCGGAATTTGGCGAGAAGCCATATCTTCCGCCATATCTAAGTATGCAGAAACCAAGCGTTGTAGTTGGGTAAGTTCATTGTCAGATAGGTAATTTTTGGCAACCACTACATCAAATGGATAAATTTTACCATTCGGCGCATCTTTCCAGTTTGTTAGCCCCATATTAGGTTGCTCTGCATTGGCTCGAGCCATAATGAGTTCGGCTGCCGTATGCCCGTGAATAGCCCAATGTAGCTTATTTTGCACAGTAGCAAAAAAGCGTTTGGTGGCAGTTGCGGTACGGTCGTAATCTACCGAGGTAGCATAAATATCGGTAATTTTTTGGTAGAATTTACGTTCCGATAAACGAATTTCCCGAATACGGGCGAGCTGTTCTTCAAAGTATTTTTTACCTAAAATGGTACCATCGTTTTTCAGCCGTTCATCGTCCATTGCAAAGCCTTTAATTGCAAAACTCTGTACTATTTCTGTCGCCCATTTGCGAAATTGTACCGCTCGCTCCGAATTCACTTTATAGCCTACGGCAATAATTGCGGAAAGATTGTAATGCTTAGTATTATAGTTTTTGCCGTCAAGGGCAGTTATCCAAAAATATTGGATAACTGAATTTTCGTTCAATTCTTGATCTGTAAAAATTTTCTTTAAGTGATAGCTAATAGTTCTTACATCAACATCATATAATGTAGCCATCATTTTCTGACTTAGCCATACATTTTCATCAGCATAAATCGCATCAACTTGGCTTTCACCCTGTGCGGTAATAAAGGTTAGATATTCAGCAACTGATGAGCGGATCAGATCGTTTTTCTCCATTGTATTTCTCCTACCAAATAACACTGTAATTATACCCACTATTTTAGTATTTACTAGAATACATTGCTATTTTTGCGATCTGAATCGAAAAAATAAAAAAAGCGGTTGCAAAATTTTTTCATTTTACAACCGCTTGTCATACTATTTTTTATTTTACAAAGCTATCAAATGTTAGCTCGTAATTATCACCATCTCGGCTATAAGAGATATAACGAGGGAACTTCTCACCTTCATATTTTTTTACGGTAATATCTTTGCTGTCGCTCGTTCTAAATCTATAGGTTATTTCTTGATAAGTCTTACCACCCGATTTAACCTCTTTTTGAGATTTACGTAACTGCACATTTGGTGTTGGATATAATTTTTTACCATTTGTTGTCTGGAAACTTGCTGGTAATTTATCATAATAACTTAGCTGAAATGCTGTCGTAAACAAGTCAAATGTTGGCATTGTTAATGCCTCTTCTTTTAATGGTTCTCTTGCTTTACCATATTTTACTGTTGTTGAGTCAATTTCCGCTAACGCATAAGTTTTTCCATTACGAGTATCTCGATAACTTAGCATATTAAATTGATTATTACGCTCTGTTCCTTTTGCAGAAAAAACAATTTTATATAACGGTACATTAATCTGAGCTTTGATCTCATATTTACCACCGCCATTATTAAAATTAATATAAGCCGGCATTAAGTAATTTGAACTATATTTGATTTTATAACTTTCTGCAGAAGCCGTTGAGATTAATGCAAAAGCTGTAAATATTAAAGTTGTCAATTTCTGCCAAATTTTCATCTATTTCTCCTCTAAAGGCATACGTTCAAATAAGCGAGAAATCGCATTATTATCCCGTAGTTGTTCGGCTTTCTCCACCTGCGTTTTCGTTAAATGTGGTGAAAAATAGTTAATGAAATCATACATATAGTTACGTAAAAACATTCCTCGTTTAAATGCAATTTGTGTCATACTCGGCTGGAATAAATGACTTGCATTAATCGCAACTAAATCTTGATCGTCTTTTGTGTGAGCCATTGATGCCATTATTCCCACACCAAGCCCTAGCCGTACATAAGTTTTAATTACATCTGCATCTGTTGCAGTAAATACAATGTTTGGCAAGATCCCTTCTTTATTAAAAGCGTGATCTAAATCAGATTGCCCTGTAAAACCAAAGGTATAAGTGATTAAATCATACTTGCCTAGTTCTTCGACACTTAACTTTTCACTTTGGTTCACAAAAGTTGCAAGCGGATGCTCTGGTTTAACAATAACTGAACGATTCCACCAATAACAAGGCAATAAAATAGCCTCTTCGAATAAATATTGTGCTTCTGTCGTAATGGCTAAATCTACTTCGCCAGCCATCAATGCATCATAAATTTGATTTGGAGAGCCTTGATGCAGATGTAAACTAACATCTGGGTAACGAGCTTTAAATTTCTCAATTACCTCTGGTAACATATATCGTGCTTGGGTATTTGTTGTAGCAATACGTAATATTCCTTTATTAGGGCGAGTTTGCTCTTCTGCTACAGATTTAATGCTTTGTGCTTTTACTAATAATTCTCGGGCGATCGCCACAATTTTTTCGCCTGCTGGAGTTAATCCTTTAACGTGCTTACCATTACGCTCAAAAATATTAATACCTAACTCGCTTTCTAATAAACGAACTTGCTTACTAATACCTGGCTGAGAGGTATATAGCACTTCTGCTGCTTCAGTGATATTTAAATTTTGGTTTACAATTTCAACTATATAGCGTAATTGCTGTAATTTCATTTTATCTTCCTTCTACAATTTCAATAAGTTGTTTAATTGTATGAATTTCATACGTAGGCTTAATAGCGGTATTATTTTCTTGCTTAGATGTGTTTATCCAACAAGTATCGATGCCCGCATTGTTCCCACCTAGCACATCTGAAGCTAATGTATCCCCCACCATTAGCACTTTGGTACGATCGAACTCGTCCATTAAAGCAAAAGCATAATCAAAGACTTGGCGATCAGGCTTAGCTGCACCAATTTGTTCAGAAATTACCACTATTTCAAAAAAATGTGAGGTTTTTGTATTTTCTAACCGTTTTTGCTGCAATTCGGTAAACCCATTAGTAATTATGCCCATTTTCACCTTGCCATATAAGGCATTGAGCATATCAATAACCCCCTCTAGCGGTTTACTGACTAATGCCATTTCTGCCATTAATTCCTGATTAAGTTGTAGAGGTTCAACCCCGGTTTGTGCAGATAATTTTGCAAAACGGCGAATTTGAATATCTTGAGCCGTAATTTCGTTATTTTGATAAGCAACCCAAAGCGGTTTATTTATTGCTTGGAATTCTTGGTAATCTTGTTCAGTAAAATCAATCTGATAGCGAGCGAGCATTGCTTTTAATCCTAAATAAGAATTAAAAGAGAATAATGTTTCATCGGCATCAAATAAAACCCATTGGTATTTCATACTATCCCTTTATAAAAACAAGCGGTTGAATTTGTGCTATTTTTTGCAAAAAAGCCCTAAAATTTCACCGCTTGAAACTTCATACTGTTAAGCATAACATTCTTTCATTTTTTGTTGAATCCATTCTACAAAACATTGTATTTTAGGTACCTGTTTTGATTGAGGGGAATAAACAACATAGAAAGATTTCTCATCAAATAATGAGGTTGGAAAAGGCTCAATTAATGTGCCTTTATCAATTTCGTGTTGTGCCAATATCTGATTAGCAATGGCAATGCCTTGTTGGTGCATTGCTGCCTGCAACACCATAAATGTATGGCTAAAAATAGAACCCGTTTCTGCATCTACTTTATCTTCAATTTTAAGATGCTCTACCATTTTCTTCCATTTATTATAGGTTGATGAATGGAGCAAATGTTTATCCACTAAATCTACTGGCGAATGAATACTATTTTGTGACAGATAATCTGGTGACGCTAAAATCACGATACGAGACTCTGTTAGACGAATGGCTTCTAAGTCGTTCCAATCACCTTTACCGTAATAAATAGCCACGTCCGTTTCTTTACCTAATAAACCTTCATCTTGATCAACACCTTTAATTCTAACTTCAACTTCAGGATATTTATCGTGAAAATCGGTTAAACGAGGAACTAACCAATGCATACCAAATGTTTGTGGCACACTGATAGTCAGAATCTGACGGCTACTCTGCTGACGCACTTTATCTGTTGCAAGTGCGATTTGCTCTAATAATGGTTGAATTTCATAGAAATATTGTGCACCTAACTCGGTAAGCTCTAATAAACGATTTCGTCGATAAAATAGAGAAATACCTAAAAAATCTTCTAATAATTTAATTTGATGGCTCACAGCAGCCTGCGTAACGAACAGATCTTCGGCCGCTTTAGTAAAATTTAAATGCCGAGCAGCAGATTCAAATGCTTTTAACGCATTTAATGGGGGTAATTTTATATTCATAGTAGTTTAGTAATTGCTTATGATTAGGACTTGTTTACTAAGTAAACTCATTATTTTTTCTGATAGATTAAATTAAAAAATTTCGTTTGAGACTCCAAATGAGAATATATAAAATAGCGACATACTTAGATGGATAGTTTTAGATTTATATCTATTCCTAAATTTTAAGTATGATGTTGTGTTTGCATATTGGTCTAGGAGACTAGACTAGAGTAACGAAAGTTACTCGTTTCACTTCCTGTATATTTTGAACCGTTTTGGTTTATAGCCGCCCACTTTGGGCGGTTTTTTCTATGCAGTCACCAACATTCTTGGTGCTAATTCTATCTTATTCCCTATTTTTATTCTAGTTTTATTCCCTTTTATTCTATTACTTTAGTCTGTTATAAAAAGAGGTTTTATAGTATTCTAAGTGTAATTTAACTATTTTAAATGTTGAGAGTCCCTTTGAGTAAACCTAGATTAACCCAAAATCAAAAACGTCGAATTCAATCTAATCATCATAAACGCATCAATAAAAAAGAAATTGAATGGCAAGATGAAATGTTAGGTGAAATCCAACAAGGTATTGTTGTCACTCGCCACGCAAAACACGCTGATGTAGAAACCGAACAAGGTGAAATATTCCGCTGTAACCTACGCCGTACCTTAAAAAATGTAGTCGTGGGAGATAGTGTTTCTTGGCGAAAAGGGAGTGAGCAATTACAAGGTATTAGTGGTGTAATTGAAGCTGTTTTTCCACGTAAAAATGAACTGACCCGCCCTGATTATTATGACGGCATTAAGGTAATGGCTGCCAATATAGACCAAATTATTATTGTTTCTGCTGTATTACCAACGCTATCACTTAATATTATCGACCGTTATCTTGTTATCTGCGAAACAGCTAAAATTCCAGCATTAATTGTGCTAAACAAAATTGATCTATTAAATGAAGAAGAAAGACAAGCCGTTCAGCAACAATTAAAAATTTATGAAGATATTGGTTATGAAACTCTCTGTTTATCTGCTGACACTGGCGAAAATATGGACAGACTACACCAATATTTAGCTAAAGGTACATCTATCTTTGTTGGGCAATCAGGTGTAGGCAAATCTAGCTTAATTAATCAGCTTATGCCTGAGGTCAATGCATTAACAGGTGCTATTAGCAATACCTCTGGCTTAGGGCAACATACTACGACCGCTTCACGATTATATCATTTACCGCAAGGTGGAAATTTAATTGACTCACCTGGTATTCGTGAGTTTGGCTTATGGCATTTAGAACCAGAACAAATTACATTAGGCTATCGAGAATTTCAATCTGTATTAGGCACTTGCAAATTCCGAGACTGTAAACATAAAAATGACCCGGGTTGTGAATTACGACAAGCGGTCGAAAATGGTAAAATTTCTGCAATTCGATTTGAAAATTACCACAAATTAATTGAAAGCCGAGAAGAAACCAAAAGCCAACGGCATTTTAGAACAGACGATTTATAATAATGGTAGATTTATTTACATATCCAGAAGCGAAACTTATCGCTGGTGTTGATGAAGTTGGAAGAGGCCCTTTAGTTGGGGCTGTTGTCACTGCAGCAGTTATCTTAGATCCGAATAATCCAATTCAAGGCTTAACCGACTCTAAGAAACTCTCTGAGAAAAAACGCTTAGCCTTAGCTGAAGAAATTAAAGCTAAAGCCCTAAGCTGGGCAATAGGTCGTGCAGAGCCTGCTGAGATTGATGAGCTTAATATTTTATATGCTACAATGTTAGCAATGCAACGTGCTGTTGCAGGACTGCATATTCAGCCTGATTTTGTGCTAATCGATGGTAATCGAATTCCACAACTGAGTATGCCAGCTCAAGCCATAGTGAAAGGCGATAGCTTAGTAGCTGAAATTAGTGCGGCTTCGATTATCGCAAAAGTTGCCAGAGATCAGGAAATGGATGAATTAGATAAAGCTTTTCCCGAATATGGTTTTGCTAAACATAAAGGTTACCCAACTAAATTACATTTTGAAAAACTCACACAATTCGGTGCAACGCCTTACCATCGTAAGAGCTTTGCTCCTGTGCGAAAAGTGCTTAATTTAACCGATTAAAAGGAAAATTTTATGACTAAAGAATACCAAGAAACTATTTTTACGAAAATTATCAATAAAGAAATTCCAGCAAATATCGTCTATCAAGATGAGTTGGTAACAGCTTTTCGTGATATTTCGCCACAAGCACCAACACATATTTTGATTATCCCAAATAAATTTATTCCAACCGTAAACCACGTAACAAGTGAAGATGAATTAGCATTAGGCCGATTATTTACCGTTGCTGCAAAACTGGCTAAAGAAGAAGGTATTGCAGAAGACGGCTATCGCCTAGTAATGAACTGCAATAAAAATGGTGGGCAAGAAGTGTTTCATATTCATATGCATTTACTTGGCGGACAAAAATTAGGCCCATTGGTAGCAAAATAATATGGCAAAATCTTTTTCATTTATTGCAATTTTTTCGCTTTTTCTAACCGCTTGTGCGAACAACCCTGTAAGCTATTTACCTACTGGCACAGATCCTATTATCAATATTGAAGCAAATATTGCTGATAATATTAAACTTGATGCGAATGGGAAAAAAGCCATCATCACTAATTTGACTAAATCACCGCTTACGGTAATTTATAAGCTCTTTTGGTATGATAAAGATGGTGTTACACAATTATTTAACGGTATTGATGAAAGTACTAATTGGCAAAAAATAGGGCTTCAACCTGAACAAAAGCACACAATTATACTAGTTAAACCTACAGAAGAGAGCGTGAATTATCGTCTCTATCTACGTGGAGATAGATAGTACGATATAGTACAATATATTGCATATAAAAAAAGCAGATCAAAAGATCTGCTTTTTGCTATTTTAAGAGGCATATAGGACAAAATAGTTGGTCTTTTTGCATTTTATATGCCTATAGGACAAAACAGTTGGTAATGAATATTTTTGTTTATTCTTACCAACTATTTTTATTCAAAAAATCCTNNTTATGTTTTATTTTCCAATTATATATTTTTAAATAAAATTCATTTTTTGAACTTGTTTTTAATGTTTTAATAATTGTTTTTAATTCTCTACCAGCGTGAGATTGATGTTTCTTTCTTAACGCTCTCATTATGATTGCAACCAAATGAAATTGACACATTTGAGTCGGCGTATTTAATATATCTTTTAACAAGCCTCTCCGTCCATCACAGGTAATTGATTGAATTATATAGCCTTTTTCTCGTAAACGATTTAAGGCTTTCTTGTGGTAAATATCTTTCTCTGTTTTAACTATTTGATGATAAACCACCTTTTTAGACAATGAATCTATGAATACCATTACACCAAAATCTCGATGAAAGAAGGTCGTATCAATAATTAAATTAAGATATTGATGAGAAGGAGGATTTAATAACGATTTAGGGGATTTTTCTAAATATCGGCGAATTGTACGAGGAGAACAATGATATTTATTTGCTAATTGTTGTTGTGTCTGTTTTCCAACAGAATAATCATACCAAATTAATTCAGCATTTAATTTTTGTTTAAATGTAAATGTTTTATTACAACTTAAACATTTATAACGTTGAGTATTATTTTGAGTGCCATATTTCTGTATTAGGGAATATTGGCAAAAAGGACAGTTTTTTGTTCATTTTTCAAAAAGGTGGCTTAAAGCCTTGTAATATAAGGTATTAAGCCACTTTTTACCAACTATTTTGTCCTATATGCCTTTTAAGAATGGATTGCTTTGTTTTTCTCGCCCTATTGTTGTGTGCGGGCCGTGCCCTGGTATAACAATAAAATCATCATCTAAATCAAACATTTTTGTTCGGATTGTGCTGAGTAATTGCTCGTGATTACCAAGATAAAGATCCGTTCTACCAATACTATTTTGGAATAATACGTCGCCACTAAACGCTATTTTATTCTCAAAATCAAAAAAACCAATATGACCTGGAGCGTGCCCTGGAAGATGGCGAACTTTATATTTTAAATTTCCAACTTCTATCAGATCATTTTCTTCTAGCCAATGATCAGGCAAAAAAGCCTTAACTGGAGGAAACCCAAATTGTGCACACATTTCAGGCAAACGCTCAAATAACGGTTTATCTGTAATATGTGAGCCAAATACTTCAACTTTAAAATGATCACGCACTTGCTCAACAGCCATAATATGATCTAAATGACCGTGTGTAAGTAGCAATTTTTGCACATTTAATTGTTGCGATTCCACAAATTGAATAATTCGATCTGCATCGTCACCAGCATCAATAATAGCGGCATTTTTATGCTCATCCCAAACAACAGTGCAATTTTGTTGAAAAGGACTAACTGGAATAATTTGTAAATTAAACATAAAATACGACCGCTTTATGCACCTCGCCAAGTGCGTACCGGGCCGGTATCAACGTGAACAAAGTTACTACGAGGGTAATAACCTACACCACCATTATTTAGGCTTTCTGCCGCTTGCTTCACTTTCGCAAGCCCTACGCCTGATACACGGAAATCGACCGCTTGTCCACGAATGTGATAGCTTTGGCTGGCAACACCACGGCTTCTTCTGCGTAGTCTTGCATTTGTTTGTGGTGAACGATAGCCACTTAACACTAGAATTTCAGCATTGCGGAAACCTAAACGACGTTGTAATTGATTCAGTTTCACAAATAATTTCGGATCAATGGCTTTAACTTGATTGATATGACGATCTCGCATCAAATAATTTAAACGCCCCAGATCAGTTTTGTTTAATCCACCTACACCAAATTTTGCGGTATAAGTATCGCCTGTATTAATATTACGAAAACGTAATGCAATAGGGGATGGTGTAGAAAGCGCTGCCATCACTTTACCCGGCAGAAGGCTAGCCCCTAAAACAAGTCCGCCAAGTGATAACCACTTACGACGCTGAACATCAATTTGTTTCATTTTTACCTCATAGGTTAGCTACTGATTCATAGAAAATAGCTCAATTTCTAGCTATTTTCTATAAACCGATAGAATAATAAAAAAGACTTTAAATTCAAGCATAAATATAAAGTCAATTAAAGACGAAAAAAGTTCCAAGAAGATTATCAATCTTCTTGGAATCTTTAAATTAAATTATGCTTTTTAATTTTGCCCAATTAATTGAGTATTGCGGAATTTTCGCATCAAAATTATAAATATCTGGTAAGGTTTGTATTTTTCCGCCTTCAACCCAAGATGTTACATAATATAAATAAACTGGGTTATCAGAACGAATTTGTGCCGAAGTTGTTTTTTTACTGCTTAGCACTTTATTCTTTCTATCTTGGCTCCAACCAGCTTCTTTTAAAAGAATGGTTGCTAACTCATCTGATTTTTCTACACGAACACAACCAGAGCTTAATGCTCTTCCTGTTCTCCCAAATAAGCCTCTATTTGGTGTATCGTGTAAATAAATAGCATCTGAGCTTGGCATATTAAATTTATAACGGCCTAAAGCACTATCATCACCTGCTTTTTGGCGAATGCGATATGGTGTACTCTTTGCATTCACATATTGTGACCAGTTGATACTACGTGGATTTACCTTATTTCCGCTACCGTCTAAAATTTCTAAACTCGCACGCTCAGCATAGCCAGGATCTCTTGCTAATTTAGGCACAATGTCTTTTGTCATAATGCTTGTTGGAACGTGCCAAGGTGGGTTTACAACCACATTACTTAACTTGCTATACATTACTGGTGTGCGGCGATCATTACGTCCTACAATCACTTTCGATTTTAATGCTAAAGCACCATCACGGAAATAATATAGCTGATAACTAGGAATATTTACAAAAATTCCATTATTAAAACTTGGAATAATACGTAAACGTTGTGCATTCAGTGCTAATTTATAAAAAGACCCATTTGCTCCAGTTCCAGTGTTTCCTTGCTTACTTGCACCCGCCATAGCAAGCACTCTCTCTGCAGTATCTTGGTATAAATGGTTTCTTGGCACTAAATTAACCACAAATTTCCCTGAATTTCCATCATTTACGGCATTAACCCATTTTCCAACAAGATCTGCTGACGGAGTTTTCGTTCTATAACTACCTAAGTTATATAACCAAGTATTCGCATTTTTAGAGACATTTTTATTGTAATATAGATAGTCTAAAAAACTATCCGTTAATAAAATATCTCGCCCTAAACCTTCTGGTTGGTTTAGTATTTGTTGCAATGCTTTTGCTGATTTAGATGAAACACCACTTGCTGAAAATAACGCATATTCTTTTAAAAACGCTTGTTCTGCAGACTTATCACTCCACATTGCTGTAAACTGATTATCTAAATAGATTTTGGTAGTAGTTTGGCTAAGCAATAAGGTATTACTACCAATTTCTTGCTGAACTCTTGTTTCAGCTTCTGCAAATTTTCTAGCCTGCTCTTGTCTAATTTGCTCTTGTTGTAACGCATAATCAGCTTGCTTCATCAATTCAGCAGCTCGAGCCTGCTGAGCAGCAAAACTTAATTGCGGTAAAATAGTATCTTGAACAACAGGTGTAACCTCTGCTTGAGCTGCACTTGTTGAACTCGGTAAGCTTGCTGTTTGAGCAATCACACTTCCTGAAAAGGCAGCGATAATAGGTAATAATTTAAAGGTTTTCACCTTATTCATTGCATTCATCCTTCATTGTAAATTGATTTAAATAATAGACCGCTTAGCTCCCTAAGCGGTTTCTAATAGATATATTATAACCATATTTATGGTTTTTTATCAATTTCTGACCAATCTATCACCATTTGTACAGCTTCTTTCAAGAAGAAATCCGGTGCTTCATAATCTTTTGGTAAGTCATCAATATTTTTTAGTGTTTTCTTACCTTCACGAGTAAAACGAGCATTTAAATCTTTTAAACGCTTAGCGTCATCTGCTTTATTCTCTTTTAAACGTTCTTGTAAGTTTAGTGATAAAAACTTACGCTCATCACGCTCTTTACGAATCGCAATATCTTCATTTAATACAATAAATTCTGGATGTTTTGCAATACGCTCATTATGTTTAGCTGTTAATGTAGAAACAGCATCTCTTGCATTTCCTACTTCAGCATAATTTGCTGCAGGCACTTTATCCCACGGTAATGCATTATCTTCAAAGCTTTCGCCCGTTTTCGCCGCATTAATAATTTCTGGGAATTTAATATCTGCATCTACCCCTTTTAATTGGGTACTTCCACCATTAATGCGATAGAATTTTTGAATCGTATATTGAATAAAACCTAAAGGCTCTTGATCCAAATCATAAATAAAGTTTAATGAACGACTTTGTTGTACCGTTCCCTTACCAAAGCTTTGCTGCCCAACAATAATTGCTCGATTATAATCTTGCATTGCTGCTGCAAAAATTTCTGATGCCGAGGCACTATGGCGGTTAATCATCACCATAATATTACCATTATAGGCAATCTTAGATTCTGGATCTTCGTGTACTCGAATACGATTAAACGCATCTTGAACCTGAACTACAGGCCCTTCTTTAATAAATAGCCCTGTTAATTCAATAACTTCTGTTAATGAGCCACCACCGTTGCCACGCAAATCAATAATAAGCCCTTCTACATTTTGCTTATTCATTTTGGCTAACAGTTTTCGAACATCATTTGTCAGGCCAATGTAAAACGTTGGTATTTTGATTACCGCTACATTTTTTCTATTCGTTTTTTCAACCGTTAATTTTGCGGCACTGTCTTCAATTCGCACTTTATCACGCACAAGTGTGATAATCTTCGTTTTACCACCTTTTGCTGGCTCAATTTCTAAGCGAACTTTAGTCCCTTTTTTACCTTTGATTTTATCGACTACATCATCTAAACGCCAACCGATAACATCTTCAATTTCGCCTTTTTCACCTTGTCCTACACCAACAATTTTATCATCTACTGCAATTTTCTTACTGCGAGCAGCAGGACTTCCCGGCACTAAAGACTTAATACTCGTTACATCATCTTCCATAGAAAGTGTTGCACCAATTCCCTCTAAAGAAAGATTCATACTTTCTTGGAATGATTTTGCCGCACGAGGAGATAAATAGCTCGTATGTGGATCAATTTCACGGGAGAACGAGTTTAGATAAGTCTGTAAAATATCATCAGCTTTTACTTGTGTTAGACGTTTAATTGCAAAGTTATAACGCTTCACTAATGTCTTTTTAATTTCAGGCCATTTTTTATCTTTTAGGTATAAATTGATAATATCGTTTTTAACACGCTGTTCCCATAAACTATTTGCTTCTTGCTCTGTTGTTGGGAAAGGTGCTTTATCTCGTTCAATTTCTATTTGATCATTGCCTTTTAAATTGGGTTCTTTATCTAATAAAGATAAGGCATAACGATAACGCTCATAGCGACGCTTAGACATTAGTTCATACATTGCAAATGCAGCGTCAAGCTTACCAGCATAGAGATCATCATCTAGCGACAGAGCATATTTTGCACGCATTTCATCAATATCTGATTGCAGAAAAGTATTATGAGCTGGATCAAGCCAATCGATATAACGATTAAAAATTTTAACCGCAAATTCATCATTTAATTCAAATTTATGATAATGAGATTGCGTTAAACGAGCAGTAACTCGCTTTGTAGATAAACTGTGTTGCTCATTCGGTTTTGGAATAACTATTGCACTCTCTTTAATATTAGGCTGTACGGCAAAAGCACTCCCAATAAATAAACCTAAACTAACCGTAATAATTTTATTTAATTTTGTTAATTTCATACTCTTTTCCAAAATTATCAAGCGGTCATTAATTTGCAAAATTTTGCAAAAAATTAACCGCTTGTTGAGTCGTAAAATAGGTCGGAAAACTTATTTACGACCAAATTTACTTGCTAAAGCAGCTAAACTTTCATCTGATGCTTTAGGTAAATTATCAGATGCTGCTTTCTTAGCTTTATATGCTGCACGTTTTTTAGCATTTTCTTCACGTGCTTTTTGTTTAAAAAATGCTTTACGTTGTTCTTTACGCTCTTGTGCTTTACGTTCTGCGACCACGGCTTTAGCTGCGGCTAATGTTTCTGCTGCGTGAGCTGCTTCTTCTTCGCTTACCACACCAACCTCTTCGCCTTGTAACCCAACACGAGCGACATTTGCTTGGCTAGCAGCTAAATAACGCCAAGAATTTGTATAATTACGTAACACCTGACGTAACAAAGTTTTACTCACTTTCTCATCATCACTCAATGCTTCGGCTAAATCTTGGAAAAGCCCAACTTTTAGCGGTTTTACCTCACCTTCTAGGCTAAAACAAAGCGGGAATTTTTCTGCTAAATAAGCAACAACTTCCTTTGTACTTGGGTTTGTTTTATTGTTAGTTTGTTCTGTTTTTTGTTCTACTTGTTGTTCCGACATAAATAAGTCCCGTTTAATAAAAGAATTCAATAATTGAATAAGATAAAATCTAATTGAATAAGATAAAATCTAACTGGATACTATATTTGATTTATAAGGCTTCGTCCATATAATTTACACCAACAGAGTACAAATACCATAGACTCTTTTTTTATGAGATTGTTCAGAAAAGTATAAAAAATCGTTTGCGTAAAAAATGAATAAGTGGTGTAATGGCGAAAGCTGTTCGTGCGTTAATTAAAGTTGAATCTTTTTAGTTATTTTCCTAAAGGTAAGTGATTGATAGATACGTCTGTAATATCCCGTTTAGCTGTTTTTATCACTTTTTATATTTTATAAGGAAAATCCTATGTCAGCAGTTACTGGTACAGTAAAATGGTTTAATTCAACTAAAGGTTTCGGTTTCATCACACCAGATCAAAGTGGAAAAGATGTATTCGTTCACTTCTCTGCTATTGAATCAAACGGCGGCTACCGCACATTAGAAGATGGTGCAAAAGTTCAATTTGAAATCCAAGATTCAGAACGTGGTGCATCAGCAGTAAACGTAAAAAACATCTAATTCTTAATTGATCTGATTGTAAATGCCGGCATATTGCCGGCATTATTATTTCTAGCTTATTTTGAAATTTGCACTTCAAGATTCTTCGGTACAATAATAAGAGCAGGAACAACAAAGGCTGCCATTAAGCCAAATGTTAAACTTGGGGAATATTGATAAAGCATACCGGCAATAAAGGTAAAAAGAGCCATCATTGCACAACTTGCTAAACCAAAATATAAGCCTTGTAGTTTAGTTACTCGCTCAGGTAGCTGGGCTGAAATATACCGAATCATCGCAAAATGCGTTACCCCAAAACTAACTGCGTGTAAGGTTTGCACAAAAATCATCGGTATAATTGCCGTTGTACTTGCCATAATCGCCCAGCGAATAAATGAAAAAATTGCCGCAAGCACCATTAAACGAGCAGTACTCCAAGATTTAAACAATCGTTTAGAGACTAAGAAGAATAAAATCTCGGCAACCACTGCCAATCCCCAAAACAAACTGGTAATTTCTGTGGCAATACCAGCATTCGTCCAGTGAATGGTACTATAAGTGTAATAAGCTGCGTGAGAAGATAAAATCAGCGAGGCGGCAATTAACATTCTCAACGTTTCCGGCTCTTTCAGTAATTGCAAATAAGTAATTGATGAGTGATTACTTACTGCCTCTTTTTCTTCAAAGCCAGCTTGTGGCGTAGCAAGTTGCCCTAAGCCTAATAAAACCAGAAAGCCTACCATTATCCAAACAACGATAGTTTCCCCGAATAATCCGATTAAATAGCCTGCTGAAAGCGAACCGACCACAAACGCAATAGATCCAAACAAGCGAGCTCGCCCATAATCAAGCCCAATTTGACGTTGCCAAATAGAGGCAATGCTATCAGCAATCGGCATTGAGCCAGAATTAAATAATTGAAATAACATTAAAGCAGGAAATACTAACCAAATAGACTCACCTGAAAAGGCTAAAATCACTGCAGCGGCTACATTCAGCCAAGTTAAACTGCGGGCAGTTGGAATAAGCTGATTCACTTGTTTCACTCGTTGTGAAGAAAGCATACTGCCGATAAAGCGAAATACGTAACCAATCGCTGCTAGTAAGCCGATAACCTCCGTTGAATAGCCATGATGTTTAAGCCAAACGGGTAAGAAAGGTAATAAGACCCCATACGCACAAAAATAACCAAAATAATTAAAGGCTGCCCATTTAAAAGGGGAAACTGCGATCATATCATTTTCTCCATTTCTTCTGCCCGGTGAATAGCCGCCCACATTGCTTTATCGACTGTTTCCGCTAAATGATGTTGTTCAAATACTGCTAACGCTTTTGCCGTCGTGCCACCTTTTGAGGTTACATTTTCTCGCAAAGTGGAAAGTGGCGTTTGAGGATTTGCCTCAACCAATTTCGTAGCTCCTAAGGCTACCGATTGCACTAAGAAACGAGCGTCTTGCTCTGAAAAACCCATTTGCATAGCACTTTGCTGCATTGCTTCCATAAAACGGAAAAAATAAGCGGGGCTTGAGCCTGTAATGGCAATAATTTGGTTAATTTTATCTTCACTTTCTACCCAATAACACTTCCCAACTGCTGCCATCAATTCTTCTGCAAATTGACAAGCGGTCGAATTTACCGATTTTTTTGCAAATAACCCTGTTACCCCTTCGCCAATTAGCGAAGGTGTATTTGGCATTGTGCGGATAATATTGTTAGCACTCGGTAATAACTGTTCTAAACGTTCTACAGAAATACCAGCAGCCACTGAAATTACCCATTTCTGGCTGAAATCAACATCAGAAAATTCCGCACAGACTTCCGCCATTATTTGTGGTTTAACTGCCAGCACAATCACATCAGCTTGTTCAACCGCTACTTTATTTGCAAAATTTGTCGCAATTCCGACCGCTTGTAATGCTTCTCTACGGGCTAGGTTACTTTTATTGCAAGCAATAATCTGATTTGCTGGGTAGCCACTTTTTAATAAGCCTTGAATAATCGCATACGCCATATTACCTGTGCCGATAAAGGCAAGTTTTTTGTGTTCCATTAACAAATTCTCTACTGTGTCGGTTTCTGTTAGAATAAGCACATTCTACACCTTAAAAGGATATGCAAAAATGGTTTGGTTTAAAAATGTAATGATTTATCGTTTAACAAGTGAGCTTTCCCTTGAAAGCCAACAGCTTGAAGAACAACTGCAAGAAACAAAATTTACCCCTTGTACTCAACACGATATGAGTAAATTCGGTTGGGCTTGCCCTCTTGCCGGTTCGGAATTATTACATTTTTCACAGGGTAAACAATTTTTGCTCATTTCGCACAAAGAAGATAAATTATTACCCGCCAATGTGGTGAAAGCCGAAACTGAGCAACGCATTGCAGAGCTAGAAGAAAAAGAGGCTAGAAAGCTGAAAAAAACAGAAAAGCAGGCAGTAAAAGATCAGGTTGTGTCTGTCTTGTTGCCAAGAGCATTTAGCAAACACCAATTTACTGCCATTTGGCTAGATTTAGATAAGCAACTTGTGTATGTCGATGCTGCCTCAAGCAAACGTGCCGAAGATACGTTAGCCCTATTGCGTAAAACCTTAGGCTCACTCCCAGTCGTACCTATTTCGTTTACCTTACCGCCTGCGGAAGTAATGACAAATTGGATTGCAAAAGGATATACACCAAACTGGTTAAATTTATTAGAAGAGGCAGAGTTAAAATCTTTTGATACCGACAGTATTATTCGTTGTAAACGCCAAGATTTAGAGACAGAAGAGATTTCTCAACATTTACAAGCGGGCAAATTTATCACTAAACTTGCAATCGAATGGGAGAACCATTTCTCTTGCGTATTAAATGAAGATACCACCCTCTCTCGCTTAAAATTTGCTGATGAAGTGCGTGAAAAAAACGACGATATTTTAAAAGAAGATGTGGCACAACGCTTTGATGCCGACTTTTTACTGATGACCGAAGAACTCAAACTCTTTACTGAAAAAATGATTGAAGAGTTTGGTGGTATTAAAGAACGTATTTAAGAAGGAAAACCGATGTTAGCACAATCTGTTATTGAACAATATGACGCCCTTATTTTTGATATGGACGGTACCTTAATCGACACAATGCCAAGCCACGCAAAAGCGTGGGAGCAAGTTGGACAAGTGTTAGGCTACCCCATTGAACCTGATGCGATGTATGAATTAAGCGGTTCAACCACTTATATTATAGCTCGTGAAATAATGAAAAGAGCCAATATTCCTGAACATTACTTTGAGCAAATTGTTGAAATGAAACGTAAATTTGGCTTAGAAATGGTGTTAGAAAATGCCACTCTTCTGCCCGCTTTTGACATTATCAAAGCTAATTTAGGTAAAAAGCCGATGGCGATTGGCACAGGTTCGCATCGCACAATGGTAAACTTATTAGATAAAAAGTTTAACTTACGTCATTACGTCTCTGTTATTATAGATTCCGAAGATGTCAAAAATCACAAACCGGCTCCTGATACATTCTTAAAATGTGCTGAACAATTAGGTATCGCACCACAACATTGTTTGGTATTTGAAGATGCCGATCTTGGAGTACAAGCCGCACTCAATGGCGGAATGGATGTCTTTGACGTTAGAACAAATCAAATTACTAAAGCAACTCGCTAATAATATTTATATGAAAGTAGATTGGTTCAAAACCCTTATTCAACAATTAGCACACATTTCAAAAACGATTGAAAACTATTTTACAAGTGGTTCATTTGGGGTGAAATTTTACCCATTTTTAATGCACCCTTGTGTGCGTAAAAGTTGTGCTTTTTTGATTTTTATCGTTGCTATTATTTCTTCTTTTAGCGGGTTGTTTTATTTAGTTGCCGAACATTTTACTATTTTATTTAGTGAAAGATCGCTCACAACTTATTTTCATCATAGTACATTAGAATTACTCATTCCCGTTGGCACACTAATAGGCGAAAAAACTAGCCAGCTCTCGCCACTTTCCAACGTAATGAGCATAATGTTTAAATTACAAGCGGGCATTTTTTTCTTTATTTATGCAATAGGCATTACGCATATTACACACAATAAATTGCGTGTTATCGGCTTAATTTTAGCCTTCTTCTTTTCAGTTGGCTGCTCATTAATTGCAGGTATTCAAAATGGCGAACATAGTGAATTTGGTTTTTATAACTTAGGTGCAAGTATTACCTTTTTAATTGGTAATCTCACACTCATTATTGCAGGATTAGATACTGATACCCCCTCTATTCGCTACTTCAAACGATTTAGCATTATTGCCGGCATTATTGGGCTTTCTTGTATTATTGTTACAATGTGCTTGCCCACGGTTTTTAGCCCATTAATTGAAAGAGCTGGTATTTACACTATTATGATTTGGGAAATTATAGCCGGATTTGCTATGATAAATCGTCTACGCAAACTCCCCTAAAACAGGATAAATAATGAAACACAACATTCCATTTATTGACCGTTACACACAACTGATTGAACTACCCACTATATCTAGTTTAGTCGCAGAAGAAGATTACTCCAACCAACAACTAATCGAGTTGCTAGCCTCTTGGCTTGCCGATTTTGGTTTTAAAACCGAAATTTTAGCCGTTGAAGGCAGCCGTAATAAATACAATTTACTGGCTACTTATGGCGAAGGTGAAGGCGGTTTATTACTGGCAGGGCATACCGATACCGTACCATTTGATGATGGAAAATGGACATTTAACCCATTTAAACTCACAGAAAAAGACGGCAAACTCTACGGTTTAGGCACGGCAGATATGAAAGGCTTTTTCGCTTTTGTGGTAGAAGTGATTAGCCAACTCGATTTATCTAACATTAAAAAGCCGATTCGAGTGCTTGCCACCGCCGATGAGGAAACTACAATGCTTGGGGCAAAAACCTTTGCACAACACACCCATATTCGCCCAGACTGTGCCATTATTGGCGAACCAACCTCGCTTAAACCAATTCGAGCACATAAAGGCCACGTAGGCGAAGCCATTAGAATTACTGGCAAAAGCGGACATTCTAGCGATCCAGACAAAGGCATTAACGCCATTGAGCTAATGCATCAATCTATTGGCTACTTAATGAATATGCGAGATGAACTACGAGAGAAATACCACAATCCGTTATTTCAAGTCACGCACCCAACAATGAATTTTGGCAATATTCACGGTGGCGATGCCATTAACCGTATTTGTGCTTGTTGTGAATTACAGTTTGATATGCGACCATTACCCAATATGCCAATAGAAGATCTCTATGCAATGGTAAATGAACATTTACAACCAATGCTAGAGCAATATGGTGATTTAGTTGAAATCCGCCATTTACACGACGGTATTCCAGGCTATGAATGTGAACATTCTGCCCAAATTGTACAAGTGGTTGAAAAATTATTAGGCGAAAAATGCGATGCGGTAAACTACTGCACAGAAGCTCCATTTATTCAGCAACTCTGCCCAACCTTAGTATTAGGCCCTGGCTCGATTGAACAAGCTCATCAACCCAATGAATATTTAGAACTAAAATATATTCAACCAACAAAAGAGTTATTAACAAAATTAATTTACCATTTTTGTTGCGAATAAGCGGTTAGATTTATTACATATTTTGCAATTAAAAAAGGGTTAAAGTCTAAACCTTAACCCTTTAATTTATTTATTGTGCATAACTAAATACTTTTACAACTTTCGTTACACCACTTACATTTCTGGCAGCTTCGGCTGCGGCATCTGCTTGAATTTGGCTCACTTTCCCCATCAAGAAAACTTCGCCATTTTCAGTAACCACTTTAACCTCAGTGGCTTTAACCTCGCCATTAACTAATAATTTAGATTTAACCTGAGTCGTTATCCAGCTGTCTTTTGTTATTTGTGCAAAGCCAATTTTTTCACCTTGGCGAATTTCATTATAAATTTCAGAAACACCTTCTGCACCGGCTGCTAAATTTTTTGCATTCTCAGCAACATCAAGACTAGGGGCTTGCCCAATAAGTAATACTTTACCGTTATAGGAAACAACATTAATGCGAGCTTCTTCCTTAATTTGCTCATCTTTATTGATATTGTAAGCGACTTTTTCCTCTAAAATTTCATCATCAATCTGAGTACCTGTCGTGCGAGGATCCGTTGCAACTTTCGTTGCAACAGCAGCAGAAGTAACCACGGCAGTAGTAATACAACCCTGTAAAGAAAGAAAACCCACTGCAAGCAAGCTACCTTGTAAAACACCTTTAATCAGTTTATTCATAATATCTCCTTAAGAGAAAAGTAAATGGTCAATCAATTCGCACAATAAATTTACATAAAAATGATGGCTTTCAACAACCCTTGAGTCATTAGTTGAAGGAGCTGAAACTTCAATATCACTTTCATCTAATACACCTAGAGTATGATCATTTCGGCTTCCTGTAAATGCAATAATATCAAGATCTAGCTCCTGATTTTTAGCCGTGTGAATAGCTTGCAATACAGATTCTTCATTACCCGCAGGAGAAAAAACAATAAACAAATCACCTGCTTTTGCCACTGCTTGTAATTGCTTACGATAAATACTCTCTAGCTCATTATCTAACGTTAAAACCCCTGCCAAAACCCCATTTAGTTGTAATTGCACCGCAGAAAAACTAGGCCTTGCCAACTCATAACGATGCAATAAATGGCTGACTAGCAATTCAGCATTACCATAAGAATGCCCGTGCCCACAAACAATCACTTTATTACCACGTAACAAACAAGCAACAATACGATTTGCCGCTTCACTTAATTTATTAGGTAATAATTCTGCGGCTAAAATTTGAGTTTGAATACTTTCAGTAAATCTATCTTGGATTTTATTTAACATTATTTTATCTAACCTAAAAAGTTAGGAATCCATAAAGGTGTATGATTCCCTTCAAATGCAACAACATCAAAACGGCAATTTGCGGTATCTAAACTTTGATTTTGTTTTAACAGCCACATATTCGCCGCATTTTGCCATTTCTGTTGTTTACGATAATCAACACTCTCCACAGCACTACCAAAACGGTTACTCTTGCGCTGGCGAACTTCAACAAAAACAATAGTTTGACCATCTTGCATAATTAAATCAAGCTCGCCACATTTAAAGTGTTGATTAGCGACAACAAAATTAAGCCCTTGAGCTTCTAAAAACTCTCGGGCTTTCTGCTCATAAAACGAACCTTGTTGCCGTCGATTAATAAGCTTGTTGAATAGCCCCATTATGATATTGCATCCAAGACAAATTACGCTCAATGTTACAATTTTGACCAGCACTTAACTCACCAGTTAAGCCAGAAACTTTATAACCTGGAATATGGCGAAATTCATTAAATTTATTCGCTAATGCCCAAGCATCTGCCCCCATTGCATATAAACGCATCATTGAAAAATCGCTACTTGCTAAATTTTCCGCTTTTTTATATTCGTTTGAGGTTGGATCAGCCAATAATGGCACTTCACTAAATTTTACCCCTTCCATTGAAGTGTAGAAATCAATACCATTGTTTGGGGAATTACTACGAGATGAAGTATAAAGTGCTAAACGCTCTTTTAAATTTGAATTATCAACACCTTGTTTAATATCTAATACTTGCTCTGCATTACCTAATATATATAACCCTGCACGACTTATACCTGCATTTTGAATTGCAGCAACTGAATCTAACGGTTGATAGTAATAACGCACATCTGCATCAGCCCCTGTTAGCTGACGCCAACGTTTTGCAAATGCTTCCGCAGAACGATGCCCAAAATCATCTTGAGGGGCTGCCACTATTGCTACTCTATGCCCATCTCGATACATTTTTTCCGCACCCGATTGAGCTTCAGACTCTGGCGATAACCCGTAATAGCAAAGTTGAGGAATATTACGCACATTTTCCGTTGCATTTAAGGCTAACACATTAATATTTTGAAGCTCTGAGCCCGCTAGCATTTCATCAACACGAGATTTCAATAACGGCCCAACCACAATATTTGCCCCCTGCTGTTTTGCTTGAGCAATAATTGAGTTTACATCAGACAAATCGGTATCAAAAATCTGTACATTGGTTGGGTCATCAGCTTTGGCATCATTAAAACCTTTTTGGATAATATCGCCTAAGATTTTCGCATCGCTACTTAATGGTAATAATAACGCTACACTATTTAATTGCGTCTGTTGGAAATTACTTACACCCTGTAATTCTGTTGGCATTACGGTTATAGCACTATGGCTTGGGTACTGATTTTTCCAATTATTAATTGCCTGTGGCATTTGTGCCGGTGTGGTAATATTTTGATTATAAAGATTAATCAATGCCAACCAACCGGCAAGCTCCATTTCACCTGCTTCAGGCATTGTATTTGCTAACATTCCACGATTAGCACCACGCAATGTTTGCCAAATCATATCATTATTTTCTTGGCGTTCACGGTTCATTCGATAATATTGATTAAGCAAAGATCTGGCTCGTACAATACCAATAACATCATTCTGATTCTCCGCAATGCGAGCTTGCGTATGAATATAACGCAAACGTTGTGCAGGGCTTAACAATGGTTCCTGAATGGCTTTCAATAGGCTAGTTGCTTGAGCATTTTTACCCTGCAATGCCGAAAGCTGCGCAGAAACTAAAGCATACTCTAATTTTTGAACCTCATTCATTTCAGTTGTCATAATCTCGCTAAACAATGTTTGAGCTTCATACTCTTTATTTTCATCAATTAACTTACGCACTGCCAATAATTGATATGAGATCTTATCTTCTTTCTGTTTTGTTTGATCTGCTTTATTAATATAGAATTCTGAGCTTGAATAAGCCTCGTTTTTAATAGATTCGGTGACAGGATTAACCGAAGTACAGGCTGAAATAAATAATGCGATTGCAGTTGGCACAAACGCTTTTTTTACTGTTCGATGTAAAATAGTTGCCATTGTATTCTCCTCGATATCATATAATATTACATAACGTAAAAATTAATATGAAATCTTACTTATCAAATGAGCTAAAAGCAAATGAAAAACAGACAAAATTCAACAGAGATCAACCCAAACTACGGAATTTTATATATTGTCGCCACCCCGATTGGTAATTTGAATGACATTACCCAACGAGCGTTAGACACCTTTGCCTCTGTCGATTTAATTGCTGCCGAAGACACCCGCCACAGCGGTTTATTATTAAGCCACTACGGCATTAAAAAGCCATTCTTTGCCTTACACGACCACAACGAACAACAAAAAGCGGTCGTTTTAGTCGAAAAATTAACAAAAGGCGAAAACATCGCCTTAATTTCCGATGCCGGTACCCCGCTTATTAGCGACCCTGGTTTTCACCTTGTTCGCCACTGCCGCCAAGCCGGTATTAAAGTAGTGCCGGTGCCAGGGGCTTGTGCCGCCATTACCGCACTCTGTGCCTCAGGCATAGCATCAGACCGTTTTTGCTTTGAAGGGTTCTTACCGGCTAAAACAAAATCTCGCTGCGACAAATTAACCGAACTTGAAAACGAACCCCGCACCCTGATTTTTTACGAATCTACCCACCGCATTTTAGACACCCTTGCCGATATGCAAAAAATCTTTGGGGCAGAACGCTATGTGGTAATGGCACGAGAAATTACCAAAACCTGGGAAACCATTCACGGCGAACCGCTAGGCAATTTACTTGAATGGCTCAATGAAGACAGCAACCGCATAAAAGGCGAAATTGTGCTTATTGTGGAAGGCAAACCGGAAAGCGAAGAAGCTGAATTCTCTAGCCAAGCAGTAAAACTATTAGCCTTACTCTGCCAAGAACTCCCGCTAAAAAAAGCAGCCGGCATTGTAGCCGAAACCTTTGGCTACAAAAAAAATGCCCTATACCAATATGGGCTAGAACATTTCAATTAACACAACAAGCAGTCTCTCTCCCTAAGGGCGAGAGCTTCAAAAACAGCCCCAACGGGGCTGACTCATACTTAACCCTGTACGGCTCTGCCGTGCTGGGCTACTAGCTCGACCATACCGTGCTACTCACGATGGTGCGAGCGTCCTCGCTCGTACCCAAATAAGCGGTCTATTTCCCACAAAAATTTACAAACTTACCCAATTACCCTCTCTCTGCTTATTTCGCTAAACGCTTCAATAAGCGGTCTCTCTCCCTAAGGGCAAGAGCTTCAAAAAAACAGCCCTAACGGGGCTGACTCATACTTAACCCTGTACGGCTATGCCGTGCTGGGCTACTCACTCTGAAAAAATCAGCCCTAACGGGGCTGACTCATACACGGCTCTGCCGTGCTGGGCCACTCACTCTACCATACTGTGCTACACCATTATCCCTAAAAGAGCAAAATCCCTATTACTGTGCCGTTTTCCGCAACAAACCTCGATAAGCATAAACCATTAACCCCAGCATAATCAGCAAATAAAGTGGTAATAGTTTAATGCTGATGTGATTGGCAATCACACCAAAAATAGGTGGCAGAATTAAAATACCGACATAAGCGCTCGCCATTTGAATGCCAATAACCGCCTGCGATTTATCTTTGCCGAAGAAGTCTGGGGTTGAGTGAACCAAGCAAGGGTAAATGGGGGCACAACCTAAGCCGATAGTAATTAAACTGACTAAGGTAATGTATTTCCCTAACGGTAAAAATAAGATGATGATACCAAGTAAAATCACGCTAAAACCAAGTTTTATCATTTGGTGGTTATTTAGTTTGAGGGTTAAAAAACCGCTTACTGCCCTGCCGACTGTAATACCAATAAAAAATAAGCTACCAAATGCTGCAGCTTGTTCAACCCCCACATCGTTCGCTAATACAAAATAACTACTTGCCCACAGCCCTGCGGTTTGTTCTACACCACAATAGCCGATAAAAGCTAAAATCACATAGTTTACCCCTGGGATTTTAAGCACCTCTTTTAAAAGCAAAGGTGAAAACTCCGGCTGATTTTCGGTGTTATTTTTAATTTTGCGAGATTTCCATAACGGTAAAGAGGCAAATAAAATAGCGGTTAAACCAAGTTGGAATAATGAGATGTAGTAATAGCCTGTATCCCAGCCTCTGCCCTGCAATAAAGCACCCCCTAAAATATGCGGCCCAAGCGAAGCCCCCACTCCCCACATACAGTGCAACCAGCTCATATGGCGGCTGGCATAATTAACCGCTACATAGTTATTTAAGGCGGCATCAACTGCACCTGCCCCTAAGCCATAGGGAATTGCCCATAGGCAAAGCAACCAAAATGAATGGCTAATAGAAAAGCCCCATAAAGCAAGGGCAGTAAGTGCCACGCTAATTACCATTACTTTGCCGGTGCCAAGGTGGTATGTAAGTTTATCTGAAAGCAGGCTTGCCGAAATAGTGCCGATTGACATAATCATAGACACCAATCCCGCATAGGAAAGTGGCACAGATAAATCTTGATGCATTGTCGGCCAAGATGCACCTAAAATTGCATCAGGCAAGCCAAGACTAATAAATGAGAGATAAATTATGGCAAGTAAAAGATTTATCATATTTGTATGAGTAAGAAATTAAGCAAAGATGTATCGAAATTTTGCTGATATTTATAATCTAAAAACAAGCCCATTATTTTTATCTTTATCTAAAAATAATGGGCTACTATATTAATGTTTTATAAACCTGCACCAGCTCTTAATGCTTCGGCTTTATCTGTTTGTTCCCAAGGGAAATGTTCACGACCAAAGTGTCCGTAAGCAGCAGTTTCACGGTAAATCGGTTTGATTAAATCTAACATTTTGATTAAACCGTAAGGGCGTAAGTCGAAGTTTTGGTAAATTAATTTAACTAAAGTTTCGTTGCTTACTTTACCTGTGCCGAATGTTTCCACCATAATAGAAGTTGGATCCGCTACCCCAATCGCATAAGAAAGTTGGATTTCACAACGGTCTGCCAAGCCTGCTGCAACAATATTTTTTGCTACATAGCGAGCTGCATAAGCTGCTGATCTATCTACTTTTGATGGATCTTTACCAGAGAATGCACCACCACCGTGACGAGCCGCACCGCCGTAGGTATCTACAATAATTTTACGGCCTGTTAAACCACAGTCGCCCATTGGGCCACCGATTACAAAGCGACCTGTCGGGTTAATAAAATATTTGGTATTTTGGCTTAACCACTCACTTGGTAATACAGGTTTGATAATTTCTTCCATCACACCTTCAATTAAATCTTTTTGTGAGATATGCTCAGCGTGTTGGGTTGAAAGCACTACTGCATCAATACCGATAATTTTGTTATCTTCATAGGCAAAAGTTAATTGGCTTTTTGCATCTGGACGTAACCAATCTAGTTTGCCCGATTTACGCACTTCTGCTTGACGTTGCATTAAACGGTGAGCATAGGTAATTGGGGCAGGCATCAATACTTCTGTTTCGTTAGTAGCATATCCAAACATAATGCCTTGGTCGCCCGCACCTTGCTCTAAAGGATCAGCTCTATCAACCCCTTGGTTAATATCTGGCGACTGTTTACCAATCGCATTTAACACTGCACAAGAGTGAGCATCAAAGCCCATATCTGAATGAGTATAGCCAATATCACAAATTACTTGGCGAGTTAAATTCTCAATATCTACCCAAGCTGAAGTGGTAATTTCGCCCCCCACTAATGCCATACCTGTTTTTACATAAGTTTCACAAGCAACACGTGCTTTAGGATCTTGTTTTAAAATTTCATCTAATACCGCATCAGAAATTTGGTCTGCGATTTTATCCGGATGTCCTTCTGAAACTGACTCAGAAGTAAATAAATTAATAGCCATTGTTATTCCTCTTTTTATTCAAAATAATAACAAGCGGTTGTTTTTGGTAAAATTTTTATCATTTAGAACCGCTTGTTTAAAATTCTTTTGGAAGTATTTCCGTCTAGACGTCTATAATATATTTTTTGAGCGTTTTAGGCAAATGATATTTTAACTTTTAGCTAAATATGCTCGTAGCTTTTCTATTGCATTTTTTGCATCGTTTACCCCCAAATCATACATTTCTTGTACTTTAGTTGGGTCTTTTTCTAACCGACTAATTTCAAGCGTTTTACTTGGGCGAATAACAAAAATCTTTTGCTTTTCATTAAGTTGGATAACCTGTTCCACCGCTTGGTTGTATTCCATATAACGATTTTCCCAGCGTTCAACTAATTTTGGATATTTACGGTAAAATAACTTAAATGGCCACATTACACTTGGCTTTTTACGGTATTCTAACGGGCGGGTAAGAATTACAATAATTTTGTCATAGCCTAACTCTTGACATTTTTTTAGTGGAATACTATCCGAAATACCGCCATCAAGGTATTTTTTGCCATTAATTTCAATCAATTTAGAGACTAACGGCATTGCTGAAGTTGCCCTTAATGCTTCCATTTGGGTGAAGGCATCTTCAATTTTGATGTATTCGGGTTCGCCGGTTTCAACATTGGTTACGGTTACCCAAAAATCCATTTGTGATTGTTGGAATGCTGCTTGGTCAAACGGGTCGAGTGTGAAGGGTAATTCGTAAAAGGCAAAATCACGGTTGATCACATTGCCTGTCGTCAGCAAGCTATGAAAGCCCATATAGCGTTTGTCATTAAGGTATTTGAGGTTGTACCGCAACACTCGCCCTTTTTGTTTGGAGGGGTAATTAATACCAAATAATGCCCCTGCAGAAACCGTAACAGCCCCTTGTGCTTGAATATTTTCTTCTAAAAAAACATCTAGTACACCTGCGGTAAAAAGCCCACGCATTCCGCCACCTTCAAGAACTAATCCTATTTTCATACTACCTCCCTATCTAAGTAGCAATATTATAACCCGAATAATTTGCAAATCTGTGAGATTGCTCACAAAAATCACCCGATTTTTTTGTTAGAATTTTTTATCATTTGTAACAAAGGAGTAACAAAAATGACCTCTCAACAACTTATTTCTGAATTGACGCAGATAGTTGGTGAAAAATACATTATTACAGATCCAACTAAAAATGAAGAATACCGCTCTGGTTACCGCTTTGGCACAGGAAATGCATTAGCTGTCGTTCGCCCTGCGTCATTGCTTGAGTTTTGGCATATATTGAAAGCCTGCGTTGCAGCTGATGTAATCGTTATTGCACAAGCCGCTAATACCGGACTAACCGGCGGTTCCACACCAAGTGGTAATGACTATGATCGTGATATTGTGATCATCAATGCAATGCGAATTAATGGTATTCAATTAATTAATAATGCAAATCAAGTCGTCTGCTTGCCTGGCTCAACGTTAAATGAATTAGAGATTTTATTAAAACCTCACGGGCGAGAGCCTCATTCCGTTATTGGTTCCTCTTGTATTGGAGCCTCTGTTATTGGCGGTGTTTGTAATAATTCTGGCGGAGCTCTTGTTCAGCGAGGCCCTGCATATACGGAAATGGCATTATATGCACAATTAAATGAAAATGGAGAACTAGAATTAAAGAACCATTTGGGTATTGATTTAGGCGATAGCCCCGAAGAAATTTTGACGAATCTGCAAGAAAATCGCTATCAACGTAAAGATATTCAGCACGATTGCGGTAAAGGGCACGATCATCATTATTGTAATCACGTTCGCCAAGTCAATGAAGATAGCCCTGCTCGCTTTAATGCCGATCCTGCCCGTCATTATGAAGCTTCTGGATCTGCAGGGAAATTAGCTATTTTTGCTGTTCGGTTAGATACCTTCCCATTAGAAAAAGATACTGCAGTGTTTTATCTTGGCACGAATCAAACCCAAGTGCTAAATGATGTTCGCCGTACTATGTTAAGTGAATTTAAAGTATTACCTATTTCAGGCGAATATATTCACAGAGACGCTTTCGATGTAGCAGCTCGTTATGGTAAAGATACATTTTGGGTCATCAAAAAATTTGGTACTCATTGGTTACCTAAACTTTTTTCATTAAAAGCTAAAGTTGATCGATTATCGAAAAAACTCTCTTTTTTACCTGCTCACTTAAGCGATAAAGTCTTACAGTGGACAGCCAAAATACTGCCTGAGCATTTACCGCAAAAATTATGGCACTATAGAGATCAATTCGAACATCATTTAATTATTAAGATGGGCGGAGAAGGGGTTCAAGAAGCAAGAACATTCCTAAAAAACTACTTTGCTGATAGTAGCAAAGGGCAATATTTTGAATGTGATGCCGTAGAAACTCAAGCGGCAATGTTACACCGTTTTGCAGTAGCCTCTGCAGCCATTCGTTATCGTGCGATTCATAGCGATGAGGTTGAAGATATTGTCGCACTCGATATTGCATTGCGTCGAAATGATTCTGATTGGTTTGAGAAACTTCCACCAGAAATTGATAATAAAATAAGTCATAAGTTGTATTATGGCCATTTTATGTGCCACGTTTTCCATCAAGATTATATTGTGAAAAAAGGTTATGATTGTATGGAATTAGAACACGAAATGCTTAAATTGTTGGATAAACGTGGGGCTCAATACCCTGCTGAGCATAATGTTGGGCATTTATATGAGGCAAAGCCAGAATTACGAAAATTCTATAAGGCATTAGATCCAACCAATAGCTTTAACCCTGGCATTGGACAAACATCTAAGAAAAAATTCTGGCAGTAGTTGGAGAGAATCGCTATAAACAGAAACAGACAATTAAAAGCTGTCTGTTTCTGTTTTCAAATTACCACCCTTTTATCATCGCCCCTTTAAATTCTTCATTGGCTTTGTTATAAACTTCTTCTGTTTGGTAAGCCTTTACAAAATCTTTTACTGCATCTGACTGATGGTTATCTTCACGAGCAACAATAAGATTCACATAAGGGGAGTCTTTATCTTCGACAAATAAACCGTCTTTTGTTGGTGTTAAACCATTTTGCCCTGCATAGGTTGTGTTAATAATTGAAAATGCCACATCATCTAATGTTCTTGGTAAAAGAGGGGCTTCTATTTCTTGAATCACTAATTGGCGAGGATTTTCAAGAATATCTACGCTAGTTGCTTTTAAACCTGCTTCAGCTCTTAATTTTATTAAACCTTGTTTTTCTAACAAAATTAATGCTCTGGCTAAATTTGTCGGATCATTTGGTACAGCGATTGTGTCTCCATTTTTTAATTCGTCTAGCGATTTAATTTTTTTAGAATAAGCTGCAATCGGATAAACAAAGGTATTACCAACAGGCTTTAATTTATAGCCTTTTTCCTTAATCTGATTATCTAAATAAGGTTTATGTTGAAAAGCATTAAGATCTAAATCCCCTTTATTTAATGCCTCATTTGGTGTGGCATAATCAGTAAACACCACTAACTCAACATCTCGCTGATATTTCTCTTTCGCAATTTTAGCCGCTACTTCCATTACTTTATGTTCAGGACCTGATATTACACCAACTTTTAGTGTGTCCGATTTTTTATCGCAAGCGGTTAAAAAAGCAGAAGAAATTGCAACAATGCCTAATATTTTCTTTAATTTCATTATGTTTCCTTATTTACTAAAAAGAATGGACAATCCATTTCTGCATTGCCCATTTCTATTTGGTTAGATTACCAACCTTTTACTACGCCGCCGTTAAATAATTTTAACGCTTCTTGGAATACTTCTTCAGTTTGGAACGATTTTACAAAGGTTTGTAAGCGAGGATCATCTTTATTATCTTCACGGCTTACCACTAAGTTTACATATGGAGAATCTTTAGATTCCACAATAATGCCATCTTTATCTGGGCTTAAACCTGCTTGTCCCGCATAAGTATTATTAATTACCGCTAAATCAACATCATCTAAGGTACGTGTTAATAATGCGGTATCAACCTGTTTGATTTTGATATTTTTTGGATTTTCAATAATATCGTTTTCTGTTGCAAACACATTGTTTGGATCTTTTAATTTTAACAAACCGTGTGCTTGAAGTAATAATAATGCACGAGCAGTATTACTTGCGTTGTTTGGAATCGCAACTGTTGCACCATCTTGTAGTTCGGAAATATCTTTAATTTTTTTAGAATATGCTGCAATTGGCCATACTAAAGTATTACCGATAATCGCCAATTTATAACCACGATCTTTTACTTCTTGTTCCATATACGGCACAGTTTGGAATGCGTTTGCATCTAAATCTTTAGCGTGCAATGCTGCATTTGGCTGAGTGTATTCAGTAAATTGCACTAACTGCACATCTAAATTATATTTTTCTTTTGCAATTTTCACTGCAACTTCTGTCATTTGAGCCTCTGGCCCTGTCATTACACCAACTTTTAATGGTGCTTGTTTTTCTGCTTTCGCAGGCTCTGCTGCCGCTTGTGCTTTTTCATCCTTACAAGCTGTTAAAGCTAAAGCAGACACTAATGCCACGCTTAATAATTTTTTAAAGTTCATTGTAGATCCTTCCTATATTGAGTTTAAGAGATTAAAAAGGCGATTAGCAAGCGTAATCGCCATTAAGTTATAAAAATATTACCAGCCTTTTACTACACCATCTTTAAAGTGTTTTTGTGCTTCTTGGTACACTTCTTCAGTTTGGTAAGACTTAATAAAGTTTTGTACGTTTGCTGAATCTTTATTGTCTTCACGAGCAACGATAATGTTTACATAAGGCGACTCTTTATCTTCCACAAAAACACCGTGATCTTGAGTGTTTAAGCCAACTTGACCTGCATAAGTATTATTTACGACTGCTAAATCCACATCATCTAATGCTTTTGCCGCAACGGAAGTATCAACTTCTTGGATTTTTAAGTTTTTCGGGTTTTCAATAACATCTAACGAGGTTGAGAACAAGTTAGTATTGTCTTTTAATTTAATTAAACCTTGTTTTTCTAATAAAATTAACGCACGAGCTAGATTTGATGGATCATTTGGTACTGCAATTACCGCACCATCTGCTAATTCAGATACATTTTTAATTTTTTTAGAATAACCTGCTAACGGGTAAACAAAAGTATTACCCACAATCACTAAGTTATTTAAGCCTTTTGATTGGCTATCTTTATCTAAATAAGGTTTATGTTGGAAAGCATTTGCATCTAAATCACCTTTGCTTACTGCCGTATTTGGTAAGGCATAGTCATTAAATAATACAAACTCAACTTCTAAGCCGTATTTTTCTTTTGCTACTTGAGCAGCTCTTTCAGCCACAGTGTGTTCAGGGCCAGACATAACCCCTACTTTAATTTTAGCTGAAGGTGCAGGTTGTGCTGCTTCCGTTTTTTTATCATCTTTACAAGCGGTTAATGCAAGTGCAGAAACCAAAGCGATGCTTAATACTTTCTTAAAATTCATAGGAAAACCTCAATTTAAAAATTAACGATGATCGTAACGTTTTGCTAAATAATCACCAATTTTTTGGCTTACCATCACAATCGCTACAATAATAATGGTTGCGATCCATTTCACATAGACCATATTACGGTGTTCACCATAACTAATTGCTAAATTACCTAAACCACCGCCACCAACAGCACCAGCCATTGCAGAATAACCGATTAATGCAACTAGCGTTAAGGTAATACCGTTGATTAAAATCGGTAACGATTCCGGTAAATAGAATTTGCTTACTACCTGCCAATTTGTTGCACCCATTGATTTTGCTGCCTCTGTTAAGCCAGCAGGAATCTCAAGTAATGCATTTGATGTTAAACGGGCAAAAAATGGAATTGCCGAAACACTTAATGGCACAATAGCTGCAGTTGTACCAAGCGTAGTACCAACAATTAAGCGTGTAAAAGGCAATAAAATAATTAACAAAATAATAAAAGGAATTGAACGACCAATATTAATAATGACATCTAAAACCTGATGCAAACGACGGTTTTCTAAAATCTCGCCTTTACCAGTTAAAAAGGCTAAAAAACCTATTGGTAACCCAATAACAACAGAGAGTGCTGTTGCTACAAATCCCATATAGACTGTTTCAAAAGTAGATTGCCATACTAAATTCCACATTTGTGGGGTCAATTCAGCCATAAAATTATCCCACATAACCTAACACCTCTACTTTTACATTATTATCAATTAAATAAAATTTTGCTTCTGCTATGGCATCTGGATTCCCGGTTACCTCTGCAATTACAAACCCAAACTTCACCCCACCTGCGTAATCAATCTGCGACATCAAAATACTAAAATCAATGCCGAATTTTTTAGAGGCGATTGATAGTAATGGTGCATCAACAGAGCGACCTGTAAATTCAAATTTAATAATCGGGTTACCATTCTCAGTTGGTTCAGATGAAAGTTGTTCTGTATATTCCGGAGGTAAATCAAAATGGAATGTCGATTGAATAAATTTTTGTGCCAATTCTGTTTTCGGGTTTGAGAAAATCTCACTAACTGAACCAGATTCAATTAATTGCCCTTTATCAATTACAGCCACACGATCACAAATACGTTTTACCACTTCCATTTCGTGTGTAATGAGCAAAATTGTTAATCCTAAACGTTTATTAATATCTTTTAATAACTGTAAGATAGATTGTGTTGTTGCAGGATCTAATGCACTGGTTGCTTCATCGCATAATAATACGTGCGGGTCACTTGCTAAAGCACGAGCGATTGCCACACGTTGCTTTTGACCACCAGAAAGATTCGCAGGGTAAACATCTTTACGATCAGTTAATCCTACTAACTCCAATAACTCATTCACTTTTTTCTCAACTTGAACTTTTGGTGTATTGCTTAAACGAAGTGACAATGCCACATTTTCAAATACAGTTTGTGAAGAAAGTAAATTAAAATGTTGGAAAATCATTGCAATGTTACGGCGAGCGTGAATAAGCTCTTTATCCGACATTGCTGTTAAATCCTGCCCATCAACAATCACTTGCCCCATTGTTGGGCGTTCTAATAAATTTACGCAACGAATTAAGGTACTTTTACCTGCACCTGATGCCCCAATCACACCATAAATTGTGCCTTTAGGAACCTCAAGGTTTACATTATCAAGAGCAGTTATTTTTTTGCCCTTTACCTCAAATTGTTTGCTGATATTTTTCAGCTCAATCATTTTTCTATCCACATTAATTAAAATTATTTTTTGTTATTTTAGACGTCTAGAATGCTATGTCAATCAACTAACCCTATTTTTTTATTCCAAATAAGCATAACGCATAAAATAATTGCTTGCACTTGAAATAAATTGCCGTTTTGTATGATTGATTTTCATCATAAACAAGCAAGCGGTCAAATTTTGCAACATTTTTACAAAATTCAACCGCTTGTTATCTTTAAATACAGAAATTACGCCTTACGCCAAATTGTGCCGTTCGGTGTATCTTCTAACACAATATTCATTGCTTTAAGTTTATCACGTACTTCATCAGCAACCGCCCAATTCTTCGCAGCTTTTGCTTCGTTGCGTTGTTTAATTAAGGCTTCAATTTCAGCAGTTTCATCTTCATTAGCATCGCCTTTTAAGAATGCATCTGGGTCTTGCTCTAATAAACCCAATACGCTAGCTAATTCTTTTAAGCGAACAGCTAAACCGTTGGCTTTTGCCATATCTTCTGTTTTGAGTTTGTTTAGCTCACGGGCAATTTCAAATAATACTGCTAATGCCCCTGGTGTGTTGAAATCATCGTCCATTGCAGTTTTGAAAGCGTCAACATATTGCTCACCACCGATTGCCGTTCCTGACACATCACAACCACGCAATGCGGTATATAAACGCTCAAGTGCAGAACGTGCTAAATCAAGATTATCAATGCTATAATCTAATAACGAACGGTAGTGTGCTGTTAAGAAGAAATAACGGAGTGATTCTGCATCGTATAGACCTAACATATGGCGAATACTGAAGAAATTGCCGAGTGATTTCGACATTTTCTCTTTATCAATCGTCAGCATTCCGGTATGTAGCCAATAGTTTACATAATCGCCACCGTGGGCACAGCAAGATTGTGCAATTTCGTTTTCGTGGTGTGGGAACATTAAATCTGAACCACCGCCGTGAATATCAAAATGTTCGCCTAGCTCTTTGCTATTCATTGCCGAACATTCAATATGCCAACCTGGGCGGCCATTGCCCCAAGGGCTTTCCCAGCTTGGCTCGCCTTCTTTTGACATTTTCCAAAGCACAAAATCCATCGGGTTTTTCTTCACTGATTTAATTTCAACCCTTGCTCCTGCTTGCAGTTGTTCTAAATTTTGGCGAGATAGAGCCCCATATTTTTGGTAAGATTCGACATCAAACATTACATCACCGTCTGCAGCAACATAAGCGTGTCCGTTTTTGATGAGTTTTTCTACCATCGCCACAATTTCCGGAATATGCTTGGTTGCACGAGGCTCAACATCTGGGCGTAAAATATTTAATGCATCGAAATCCTTGTGCATTTCTGCAATCATTCGCTCGACTAGCTCATCGCAGGTTTCATTATTTTCTAACGCGCGCTTGATAATTTTATCATCCACATCAGTAATATTGCGGATATAGCGTAAGTTGTAACCAGAATAACGTAGGTAACGAGCAATCACATCAAAAGAAACAAAGGTTCGCCCGTGCCCGAAATGACAAAGATCGTAAACCGTAACACCACAGACATACATTCCCACTTGGTTTGGATTAATCGGCTTAAATTCTTCTTTTTCACGTTTTAAAGTATTATAAATTTTGAGCATAGGGTCCTCGTTATAGAAATATGATTCACTACTAAAAATAGGGTTAAGTATAGCGAATAAGCGGTCGTTTTTTTAGAAAATTTTGCAATTTCAGCAAAACTTTTTAATAATAGAGAAGATTTTAATTCCCTATTCCATTTTTATTTATTAAGGAACACAGAATGATTACATTACATACCAATTTTGGTGATATTAAAATTGAATTAAATTTTGAAAAAGCCCCCGTAACGGCAAAAAACTTTGAAGATTATTGCAAAGAAGGTTTTTATAACGGAACCATTTTCCACCGTGTTATTGATGGTTTTATGATTCAAGGTGGTGGTATGACGGTTGGAATGACAGAAAAAAATACCAAAGCACCAATCCAAAACGAAGCGAGCAACGGTTTAAGCAATAAACGTGGTACTTTAGCAATGGCTCGTACTTCTGATCCACACTCAGCAAGTTCACAATTTTTTATTAACGTGGCAGATAATACATTCTTAGACTACCGTTCAAAAGAGATGTTCGGCAAAACTGTTGTGCAAGAATGGGGCTATGCAGTCTTTGGCGAAGTAGTTGAAGGAATGGACGTGGTTGATAAAATCAAAGGTGTGAAAACAGGTAATAAAGGTTTCCACCAAGATGTACCAGTAGAAGATGTCGTAATTGAATCTGTTACTGTAGCTTAATTCCCTTATAAAAAATGGTCGATTGAAGTGATTTCAATCGACCATTTTCATTTATGCTTGCTCTAGCTGCATTTGAGCTTTGTTACCTAGTTGCTGTTTTTTGTCCCACCACTGATAGACATTTGCAAGCACAGAGCCTGAAACAGAATGCCATACACAAGCAACCGCACAAGCAATAATGGATTCAGCACTTGTTGGGAAAAATTTGGCACTTAGCCCTGTTGCTAATCCTGCATTTTGTACGCCAACCTCTATTGATAATGTTCGTTTTTTAGCGGTCGTCATACCAAATAATCGTCCTGCTGAAAAACCTAATATATATCCGATAAAGTTATGGATAGCAACACAAACTAAAATTACTAAACCTGATTCTAAGAAACGTTCGCCGTGTACTGCTACAACGCCACCAACAATGCAAGCAAAAGCAATTACAGCAACACCTGGAGTGGTTGCTTGAACATCTTTAAACCATCTTGCTTTATGACAAAACATATTAAAGAAAGATCCTAATGCTACCGGTAAAATAGTTACTAAGAGCATAAATTTAAACATTGCCCAGCCATCCATTGCTATCGTTTCGCCAACTAAATAGTTTAATAATAGCGGAGTCATTACCGGTGCAATAATTGTAGAAACCGTTGTCATTCCTACCGAAAAGGCAACATCGCCTTTACATAAAAAGCTCATAATGTTAGAGGCAACACCACCAGGGCAACTGCCAACTAACACTAAGCCAAGTGTTAAACCTGTTGATAAATCAAATGCTTTCGCAATCGTAATGGCAATGAAAGGCATTATGGTGTACTGGGCAACAGTACCTATGAAAATATCTAATGGGCGTTGAACTAAAATTTGGTAATCTTTTTTGCCGAGGGTCATTCCCATTGAAAGCATAATAATGCCAAGTGTTAATACTTGTGCATCGCCCTTTACCCACGTAAATAAGTCTGGAATAAAGAAAGTGACTATCGCAGTTAAAATAATCACCAATGCCGTATTTCTAGCCAATAATTGGCTAATTTTTTTAAGAAAGTTCATATGTTGTGTCCTATATTATTTTTATAACGCATTTAGATTTTGACGAATTTCATCTATAAGTCAATTCTATAACTTAATTATTTGTAAAAGTAATATAAAAAGAGACCGCTTGTACTTCCTTAAATACGAACTCACTTTTACTAAAATAGTTGGTATAACGCAATAATCATCGGCATTGTAAAAACACAAAGTAAAGTTGTTACACCATAAATGGCACTTGCCTTTTTGGCATTTTGCCCATAAACCAAAGCCATTTGTGTTGCCGTTGCAGCAGCTGGGCTTGTTGTTGCTAAAAAACTAATCATTGCAATAATACTGCCATTCTCTACCCAAGTTGAAAAACCACATAATTTTATAATAACTAATAAAATAAGAGGCATTAAAATTAAACGTAAAAAAGAGACTAAGTAAATACGTTTATCACTAATAATTTCTTTAAACGGAATAGAGGCAATAAGCATACCTGCGACAAGCATTGCTAAAGGCCCAAGCATATGCCCTAAAGTAGATAGTGTTCCTGCAATAGTTGATGGTAGTTTTATCTGCAATAAAAACATCGCCATTCCAACTATAATGGCAATAATATTGACATTTAAGATCATCTTTTTAAAAGGTACGTTGCCTTTTCCACAAATTAATAAGCGTAAATGCGACCAGAAAAGGACATTTTGTACCACAATAAAAGCCGTAGAATAAATTACCCACTCTGTGCCAAATAATGAGGCTACAATCGGAATAATCAAATTACCCGAATTAGAATAAACTGATGTGGCTTGCTCAATATTATCCAGCTTTAATGTTTTCTTAAAAATCCACCCCAACAAAATCAGTAAACTGCTTAATACTAAAGCCATTATAAAAGCTAAATATAATCCTGTTAGAATATCTTTTGAATATTCAACTTGGAAAGCAGTAATTAACATTGCAGGACTAATAACATATAACCCGACAACAGAAATTGGGTAGCTTTGTTCTGATTTTAATAATTTAGCTTTTACCACTAAGTACCCAAAAATCACCATTAGTGTTAATTGTACGATTGTATCGGCTAATAAAATTGCTATATCCATTTCTAATCAAGAGAAAGTCTCTCTTCTCCAGCATAAATCGTTGCTTTTCCTTTACGAGTAAAAGCCAATAAAGTAAATTGATTATCAGTTGCCATTTTAACTGCCATTTCAGTTGTTGCTGAGATGGCACATAACATTTCAATACCAACCGCTAAACATTTTTGTACCATTTCGAAACTTGCTCGGCTTGTTACAAAAACAAAGCCTATCGGAAAATTCACCTTCGCATACCAACCAATTAGCTTATCTAAAGCAACGTGACGGCCAACATCTTCTCTTATCGCAAGCAATTCCCCTTCAGGACTAAAAAAAGCAGCAGCGTGGCTTGCACCTGTTTCTTTAGATAGAGACTGTGCCTTTTCTAATTGTGCTAAACAGTTTTCTAAAATTAGCGGATTAATAGGTTGCAAGCGGTTATTTTTTTTAACAATTTTGCAACTTTGATTAATTTGCTCCAACTGTTCCACCCCACAGATGCCGCACCCTGTTCTACCCGCCATTGAACGACGTTTATCTTTTAATAACACAAATTGACGAGTTGAGATTTCAAGCTGAATTTCAATGCCTGTCGGTTGTTCTATTACATCTAAACCATATAATTCTTGAGGGGAGTTTAAAATGCCTTCAGCTAAGGAAAATCCTAGAGCGAAGTCTTCTAAATCTGATGGTGTTGTCATCATTACGGTATGCGAAATACCATTATAAACTAGTGCAACCGGCACTTCCGAAATTAAATTATCTTCACAATCCTGTCTTTCTAGCCCGCTAATTGAAAATGATAATTTTTTGGCACTTTTTTTTGTGATCTTATTCACAATATTTATTATTCCTTGTTTAAAAAGTAGTTTATTTTGTTAAAAAGTTGTATCATAAATAGGATAAATTTGGTTTAAATCAAATTTCCTTCAGATTTTACCAATTTACTTAAAAAAGAGTATATCTATTTCCTTGTTCAAGGAGGAAAATGATACACCTCTTCGATCAAATTATTAACTTGTTTTGATCAAATTTTGTCTTTTTATTCTCACAAACGTGATTTAGGAGTGATTATGCAGATCTCAAGACGGAAGTTCTTTAAGGTCTGTGCAGGTGGTATGGCGGGTACGTCAGCTGCAATGCTAGGTTTTGCACCAGCAACAGCTCTTGCTGCCCCTAGAGAGTATAAACTCTTACGAGCCAAAGAGACTCGTCAAACCTGTACTTACTGCGCAGTAGGCTGTGGTATGATAATGTATAGCTTAGGCGGCGAAGCTATGAATAGTAAAGGGAAGCTTTTCCACATTGAAGGCGACTCTGACCATCCTGTAAGCCGTGGAGCATTATGTCCAAAAGGTGCCGGTGCATTAGACTATGTAAATAGCGATCGCCGTGTACACTATCCTGAGGTACGTGAACCTGGTTCAACAGAGTGGAAACGTATTTCTTGGCACGAAGCAATCGAACGTATTGCTCGCCACATCAAAAATGACCGAGATGAAAACTTTGTTACTCATAACGCTGAAGGCTTAGAAGTAAACCGTTGGCTAACCGCAGGTTTCCTAGCTGGTTCTGCGTGTAGTAATGAAACGGGAATTATCACTCAGAAGTGGATTCGCTCCCTTGGAATGATTTTTACCGACAACCAAGCGAGTATCTGACACGGACCAACGGTAGCAAGTCTTGCTCCATCATTTGGTCGCGGTGCGATGACCAACCACTGGGTTGATATTAAAAACTCCGATTTAGTAATCGTAATGGGCGGTAACGCAGCTGAAGCTCACCCTGTTGGCTTCCGTTGGGCTGTTGAAGCGAAGAAACAAAACGGTGCGAAGTTAATGGTGGTTGATCCACGCTTTAACCGTAGTGCTGCTGTCGCTGACATCTATATGCCATTACGTCCAGGTACGGATATTGCCTTCCTATCAGGTGTAATTAACTACCTTCTAACAAATGATAAAATTCAACACGAATATGTTCGTCACTATACAAATGCAAGCTTCTTAATTAACGAAGGCTTTAAATTTGAAGATGGCCTATTTACCGGCTATGACGAAGCAACTCGTACCTATAAAGATAAATCTACTTGGGCATACCAAATGGATGAAGAAGGCAATCCAAAACGTGATTTAACCCTTCAAGATCCAAGATGTGTTATCAATGTCTTAAAAGACCACGTTTCTCGCTATACGCCAGAAATGGTTGAACGTATTACTGGTACACCACAAAAAGATTTCCACATTTTCTGTGAAGAAATTGCAAAAACAGCTTCACCAGAAAAAGCGGCAACATTCTTATATGCTTTAGGTTGGACTCAACATACTGTTGGTGCACAAAACATCCGTTCGATGGCAATGATTCAGTTACTTTGCGGTAACATCGGTGTTGCTGGTGGTGGGGTAAACGCACTACGTGGACACTCAAACGTACAAGGTATTACAGACTTAGGTTTATTCCCTGCTCGTTTACCAGCTTACTTACCATTACCAACAGAAGCAGATACCAGTTTAGAATCATTCTTAAACCGTATTACACCAAAAGCATTAGGTCAAAACCAAGTAAACTATTGGGCAAATACACCTAAATTTATGGTGAGTATGCTTAAATCGTTCTATGGTGATAAAGCAACTGCAGAAAATGAATTTGGCTACCATTTCTTACCAAAACTACAAAAAGGTGGTACGGATCACTTCCGTTTCATCGAAGATATGTATCAAGGTAAAGTTAATGGTTATTTCTGCCAAGGTATGAACCCTATTGCGTCTTACCCGAATTCTCAGAAAATTATCAAAGCATTAAGTAACTTGAAATATTTAGTTATTTTTGACCCGCTTATTACTGATACATCTGAGTTCTGGAAAAACTACGGCGAATTTAACAATGTAAAAACAGAAGAAATTCAAACAGAAGTATTCCGTTTACCAACAACTTGTTTCGCTGAAGAGAATGGTTCTATCGCTAACTCTGGTCGTTGGTTACAATGGCACTGGAAAGCTTCTGAACCACCACACGAAGCTAAGCCAGATGTAGATATTCTCTCTGAATTACGTGCAGAATTAATCCACCTTTATCATAAAGAAGGCGGAAAAGCACCGCTTGAACCATTAGAAGCGATGACCTGGAATTATGTGGATCCACTAGAGCCAAAACCAGAAGAAATTGCAAAAGAAAACAATGGTTATGCATTAGAAGATCTCAAAGATGCTAATGGTAATATCATCCTGAAAAAAGGTGAATTATTATCAAGCTTTGCACAAATGCGTGATGATGGTACAACGTCTGGAGCTTGTTGGATCTATACCGGTCAATGGACAGAAAAAGGTAACCAAATGGCAAACCGTGATAACTCAGACCCTTCAGGTTTAGGTAACACATTAGGTTGGGCATTTGCGTGGCCGGCAAACCGTCGTATTTTATACAACCGTGCTTCTGCGGACTTAAATGGTAATCCTTGGAATCCAAAACGCCAATTAGTGAAATGGAATGGTAAAAACTGGAACTATGTGGATGTTGCTGACTTTGGTACAGCACCACCAAATAGCCCAACAATGCCATTTATTATGCAACCTGAGGGGGTGAGTGGTTTATTCGTTCGTGAGCGTATGGTTGATGGTCCGTTCCCAGAACACTATGAACCATTAGAAACACCGATTGGTACGAATCCACTTCACCCGAATGTGATTTCAAGCCCAGTTGCCCGAGTATTACCAACAGATAAAGAAGATTTAGGTACATCGGCAGATTTCCCATATGTGGGAACAACTTACCGATTAACTGAGCACTTCCACTATTGGACGAAGAATGCACTAATCAACGTTATCGCTCAACCAGAACAATTTGTTGAGATTGGTGATAAATTAGCGGCAGAAAAAGGCATTAACAATGGTGATAAAGTTCGTGTTTGGTCTAAACGTGGCGAAATTAAAGCTGTTGCGGTCGTTACAAAACGTATTCGTTCATTAGTGTCTGATGGCAAACCAATTCATACGATTGGTATTCCTATTCACTGGGGCTTTGCTGCGACAACTGGTGCGAAAAAAGGTTATTTTGCAAATAACTTAACTGTTCGTTCAGGTGAGCCAAACTCTAATACACCAGAGTCGAAATGTATGTTGTTAAATATTGAGAAAATTGGAGGCTAGAAATGGGTGTAGTTCAATCACAAAACATTATTAAAGCTTCCGCAACATCAGGCTTAACACCTGCACCACAAGCTCGTTCTCATCAAATTGAAGTTGCAAAACTCATTGATGTAACCACTTGTATCGGCTGTAAAGCTTGTCAAGTTGGCTGTTCAGAGTGGAATGACATCCGCTCTGATATCGATGCCGCTTGTGTAGGTGTTTATGACAACCCTGCAGATCTTAATGCAAAAGCTTGGACAGTGATGAAATTCAACGAAGTTGAAGAAAATGATCGTCTAGAATGGTTAATTCGTAAAGATGGTTGTATGCATTGTACTGAGCCTGGTTGTTTAAAAGCTTGCCCAGCACCGGGGGCTATTATTCAATACGCAAACGGTATTGTTGATTTCCAATCAGACAAATGTATCGGCTGTGGTTACTGTATTGCTGGTTGTCCGTTCAATATTCCTAGAATGAACCCTGAAGACAACCGTGTATATAAATGTACACTTTGTGTTGATCGTGTAGCTGTAGGTCAAGAACCGGCTTGTGTGAAAACTTGCCCGACAGGTGCAATTCGTTTTGGCAGCAAAGAAGAAATGAAATTCTATGCTCAGCAACGTATTGCAGATCTGAAAGCTCGAGGTTACGAAAACGCAGGACTATACGATCCTGAAGGTGTCGGTGGTACTCACGTAATGTATGTATTACATCACGCAGACAAACCTGAGCTTTATTCTGGTCTTCCGAAAGATCCGAAAATTGATGTAACCGTAACATTATGGAAAGACATCTTAAAACCAGTTGCAGCAGTTGCATTAGGTGGCTTAGCATTAGCTGAAGTTGCTCACTATGTAACCATTGGTCCAAACACTGAAGAAGATGTTGAAGATCACGAAGAACACGATGAAAATGAAACAGGAGGAAAACATGAGTAAGAAATTCGAAATAACGAATGATACTAAAGTTGTTCGTCATAAACCTTTAGCTCGTGTTAGCCACTGGTTCTTAGTTATCTCGTTTTTTATGACAATGTTTACTGGTGTGGCATTTTTCTTCCCGGATTTTGCTTGGCTAACTGAAATTTTAGGTACACCTCAAATTGCACGTGCGGTTCACCCGTTCACTGGTATTGTAATGTTTATTGCATTCATTATTATGGCCTTCCTTTATTGGCACCATAATATTCCAGAGAAAAATGATATCCGCTGGGCAAAAGGCATTGTTGAAGTTCTAAAAGGTAACGAACATAAAGTTGCTGATAACGGTAAATATAACTTAGGTCAGAAATTACTATTCTGGACACTAATTCTTGCAATGTTTACCCTTCTAGCAACAGGAATTATTATGTGGAGACAATTCTTCTCTCACTACTTCTCAATTCCTGTGCTTAGAATTGCAATTTTACTTCACTCAACCAGTGCATTCTTGCTATTTACCGGTATCCTTGTTCATATTTATATGGCATTCTGGGTTAAAGGCTCAATCAGAGGTATGGTTGAAGGCTGGGTAACGGTTCGCTGGGCGAAGAAACACCACCCAAGATGGTATCGTGAAGAAGTTTTACCAGAGTTAGAAAAGAAAGTTGCTGAACAAAACAGTAAATAATAATTCAAAGTGCGGTACAATCACCGCACTTTTATTTTAGAGAGAATTATGAGTATCAAAATTTTACCTCAAGATGAAATTAAGCAAGCGGCTAGCTCATTTCAGCAGCCCGAGCTTTTATTTGCTAATCCTAAAAACCTTTATTCTCGCAGAGCAAAACGGTTACGAGAATTAGCAAAAGAAAACCCTTTCGGCGACTATATGGAATTCGCTGCTAATTTAGTTGATATTCAGTTAGAGTTGTTAGAAAGCCAACCTATTGCAAATTATTCAGAAAAAATAACCGCTTGCGTTGAGTTTACACAAGGCGATAAACCACTAAATGCTCAACACTTTCAGCGAACAGATGAATGGCGTAATTTGCTATTAGCTATTATTGAAAGATTTAAGCCTTATGCAAATAATACTATTCTTTCAACACTTGAATGGTTGGAAAAAGCCTCAAGTTCCGAACTTGAATCTCTTGCGGATAATTTACTTGGTGAACATTATGAACTTGTTGGAGCCGATAAAGCAGTCTTTATCTGGGCGGCTCTATCACTATATTGGGTGCAACTTGCACAACAGCTACCAAGAAATGTAAGACCTGAAGTCGGGCATAAACATTTATGTCCTGTTTGTAACTCAGCCCCTGTTACTAGTGTTATTCACTTTGGGGAAGCACAAGGATTGCGTTATCTGCATTGCTCTTTATGTGAAAGTGAATGGCATGTTGTTCGTGCAAAATGCACAAATTGTGATGAATCTGGGAAGCTGGATTATTGGAGTTTAGATAATGTTGAAGCCGCAGTTAAAGCGGAAAGCTGCGGAGACTGTCATTCCTATTTAAAAATATTATATCAAGACAAAGACTTTAATGTTGAGCCCGTGGCAGACGATCTCGCTACCCTTTTCTTAGACTCAGAAATGGAACAAAAAGGCTTTTCTAGAAGTGCATTAAATCCATTCCTATTTCAAGTTGAGTAATCTACCATACTAAAAACAAAAACGGAGCCTTGCTCCGTTTTATTATTTATTTCGGGAAAGATACCTTTTTAGTCTCACAGCGATTTTCAATAATTTCTTTGTCAGACATAAATGCATACCGACATTGAGATTTAAAATATTGAATCTCAGACTCATCTAAAATTCGCTGTGCCCCAACACGCAATTCCTCCATAGAGAAGCTACTAACCTCTCCCTCTTCTTGCTTGCTCGCATTTGGCTGCTTTAAGATCTTGCGTTCAGAGACTTTAACTGCAATTTTATCTAACTGTTGATTGGCACTCACTAACCTATTTGATGAAATTGTCTCATTTGCATATACAATAGCATTTTCAGCAAATAGGAAACCAATAATATAAAAACCAGGAAAAGTTTTCATTATTATTACCCTAAAATGAGCCACAATAAAATTAATGTGGCTAATATTCTATTATATTTAACGTCAAACTAACTAACGCATAGTAACAAATTCTTCAGAACCAGTTGGATGAATAGCTACTGTATTATCAAAATCAGCTTTTGTAGCCCCCATTTTAATCGCAACGGCAAAACCTTGGATCATTTCATCAACACCAAAACCAATGCCGTGTAACCCTACTACTTTTTCATCTTTACCAACACAAACTAATTTCATTCGGCAAGGCTGGCGATGCTGAGTGACTGCAGTGTACATCGCAGTAAAAGAGGATTTATACACTTTTACATTTTCTTCACCATATTGCTCTATCGCTTGTGGCTCTGTTAAACCTACTGTACCGATAGGTGGGTGGCTAAATACTACCGTAGGCACTAAATTGTAATCTAAATGCTCATTTGGTTTATTATTAAATAAACGTTCTGATAATCTGCGACCCGCAGCAACAGCAACAGGTGTTAATTCAATACCACCTTCAATAATATCGCCTACTGCATAAATATTTGGTACATTGGTATCTTGGAATTTATCCACTTTAATAAAGCCACGATCATTAGTTGCAACACCTGTTACTTCTAGATTAATAACATCAGTTGCTGGCTCACGTCCTATCGCCCAAACTAAAGTTTCGACAGTTGTTTCACGGCCATCTTCTAATTTAAGTGTTAAAGAACCATCTGCATTTTTAACAACTTCTTGAGGAATAGCTTGTGTATGAAGCTCAATACCATCTTGTGCTAATACTTCAACTAATGTTTCAACAATTAACGGATCTTGATTACGCATAGGTGCGTGTTTACGTACAAATAAATGCGTTTGAACACCAAGACTATTAAATACGCCTGCTAACTCTACGGCAATATAACCCGCACCAACAATAGCAATGCTTTTTGGCAACGCATTTAATTCAAATACACCATCTGAAGTAATGCCATATTCAGCCCCCTTAATTGACGGAATAGATGGACGTCCACCTGTTGCAATTAAAATGTGATCTGCTGTAACTTCTTCAGTTGAGCCATCTGCGTAACTTACTTCAATCGTTTTAGTATCTTTAAAACGAGCAAAACCATTTAAAACATCTACATTATTTTTGCCTAATACATTGCCATAAGAGGTGTGAATTCTACCAATATAGGCTTGGCGGCTTTCAACAAGTTTCGCATAATCAAAATTTTTAACAGTTACATCAAAGCCGTAATCAGGTGCGTAGCTATTAATTGCTTCTGCAATTTGTGCCCCATAAAACATTACTTTTTTAGGTACACAGCCAACATTTACACAAGTACCACCTAAATGTTTAGCTTCAATAATTGCACATTTTTGCCCATAACTTGCCGCACGATTGATAGAAGCAATACCTCCACTGCCGCCACCGATAGCAATATAATTATAGTGTTTTGCCATAATAATTCCTTAACTTATATTCTAAAAAGCGAGCTATTCTAATCACTTTTATAAAAAAAGCATTAAATTTTTGTAATAGGTTTGTGCCTCTAAATGCTGCATATTTAGCATTTTGTTACTCTATGTCATTATTAATGCTGATATAAGGAAATAAATAATCGCCAAATACCACATTGTTGTATCAAGCTTGAAATGTTAATAAATTCGTAATTATAAGCAGCGGAGAGCAAAAATAATTTGCTTGAAATGTTAGCACAAACACAATTTCTGTATCTATATCGCTCTATAAAATAACAATAAAAACACAAACGGTCAAATTCTAACAATTTTTTGCAAAAAAATTAAGAGATTCGACCGCTTGTATTTTAATATTAACTATTCTTAACTATTTTTTAAATTCTTTACCATTATTCCACGATACAGTATAAGCTAATGGCAAACGACAGCTCGGCAATGCAGGGTTTGAAGCTTTCCCGATAGCTAATAGCATTACTGGTGCATAGCGTGTTGCATCAACATCTAATAATGCTAGAACAGCTTTACGGTCAAAGATACCTATTGCGTGAGTATCATAACCTCGGTCTTTTGCAATTAACATTAATTGCATTGCCGCTAAGCTTGAATCAATAAGCACTTGATCCCGAATTTCTTCTGGTTTAGCTTGATTATGAACGCTCAATAAAAAGTCAAAATTACGATCACGAAAATTTGAATGTAAACATCCCATTTCTACAGAATGATCTAAAATATCGCCTAATAATTTCTCATATTGTAAATCGGCAAATATTGCAATCACAGCAGAAGCTGTTTCGCAAGGTGGACCATTAAATGCAACGTTTTTCGACAATTCGTTTTTAATCGTTTCATCATCCACAACAACAAATCGCCAAGGCTGTAAATTTGCTTTTGAAGGGGCTAATTGTGCTAAAGATAACATTTCTTCTAATTCAGTGCGGCTAATCTTAACATTGCTACTAAAGGCCTTAATGGTTTTACGTTGTTCAATAACATTCTTTAATTCCATCTTCTTCTCCTATTTGTTACTTACGATAATTTAAATAGTCTATCGCCTAGCAGAATGAAATGTAATAATTGAAAAGGGGTATTCAGAGAGTTTGTTGAGATAAGTCAAAATCAAGAAAAAATAACAAAGGGGAATCGAAAATCTCCTCTCATTTTTAGTTTGCCCAAGCCTCTTCTGTGAGCAATTTACCAAAATGGCTTTCAATTAAGCGTTTAGTTATTTGATGTTGTGGATCAAGTAAAATTTCTTTTGTTGCCCCATATTCCACAATTTCCCCATTTTGCATTACCATTAATTTATCGGCAATATGCTTAATTAGCCCTAAATTTTGTCCAACATAAATATAAGAAATACCTTGCTTTTGCTGAACATTTAACAATAAATTGGTTAATTGTGTTTTTACCGAAAAATCAAGCGAACTCATTGTATCATCTGCAATAATAATTTCTGGCTCCAAAATTAAGGCTCTTGCAAGTGCTACACGCTGTTTTTGCCCGCTTGATGCTTCAGAAATAGGAATTAGTGCGTGTTCTGGGTACATTCCGACTAAACGCAATGTATTAAAAATACGCTCGTTACGTTGCTCTTCGGTTAAATCTGTTGCCAGTCTTAATGGTGCATCTAAAATTTGTCCAATATTATAATTTGGATCAAAAGCATCATTTGGATCTTGCAACATCATTCGAATATGTTTTGCCCGATATTTATAGTCGCCAAAAGAGAGTGTATTCCCTCTAAAAATTAACATTCCAGACGTTGGCTCAACAATACCTGCAATCATCTTCGCTAATGTTGATTTCCCACCTCCATTTTCACCAATAATAGCGAGTGTTTCTTTACGATTTAAGCTAAAAGAAACGTTTTTCACTGCATAAAAATCTTGCTTATGAAAGAGGCTGACACGTTCAACAAAACGTTTATTAAGGTTGTGGACTTCTAATAATGCCATAAACTGTATAAGTGAATATGAAAATAAGCGTAGTTTACCCTAAACAGAATTAAAATCTAGCGACAACAGAAGCTTTCACAAAAAGAAAAGCGGTAATATTTTTAGCAAATATTACCGCTTGTAAGCATATTTTTTAATTATGCATAAACAGGTAAGCGTTTACAAATATCTAATACTTTTGCTTTAGTATCTGCAATCACTTGTTCGTGATTATCTTTACCGATACTTTCTAATACATCGCACATCCAACCTGCTAACGCAGCAACATCTTCTTCTTTAAAGCCACGGCGAGTAACTGATGGTGTACCAACACGAATGCCAGATGTCACAAACGGTTTTTGTGGATCATTCGGTACAGAGTTTTTATTCACGGTAATATTTGCCGCACCTAAAGCCGCATCAGCTGCTTTACCCGTTAAACCTTGTTTTACAAAACTCACGAGGAATAAATGGTTTTCTGTACCATTTGATACCACATCAAAATCACGTTGTTTAAAGACTTCAACCATTGCTTTTGCATTTTTAACCACTTGTTGTTGGTATGCTTTAAACTCAGGCTCTAATGCTTCTTTAAAGCAAACTGCTTTTGCTGCAATCACGTGCATTAACGGACCGCCTTGACCAGCTGGGAATACGGCTGATTGTAGTTTTTTATAAATTTCTTCATCGCCTGCTGCTGATAAAATTAAACCACCACGAGGTCCTGCTAATGTTTTGTGCGTTGTTGTTGTCACTACGTGTGCGTGCGGAAGTGGGTTTGGGTAAACTCCAGCTGCAATTAAACCCGCTACGTGAGCCATATCTACAAATAAATAAGCACCGACTTCATCTGCAATTTCACGCATTTTTGCCCAATCAATTACTTGAGAATAAGCGGAGAAACCTGCAACGATCATCTTAGGTTTTACGTCTTGTGCTTGTTTGCGTAATGCATCGTAATCAATTAAACCTTCATCAGTAATGCCATACTGTTCCGCTTTATAAATTTTACCAGAAAAACTCACCGAAGCACCGTGCGTTAAATGCCCACCATGTGCAAGGCTCATACCTAAAATCGTATCACCTGGGTTTAATAATGCCATATAAACAGCTGCATTTGCTTGAGAGCCTGAATGTGGCTGCACGTTAGCATAATCTGCACCAAATAACTCTTTTGCACGGTCAATCGCTAATTGCTCGACAATATCAACGTACTCACAGCCGCCGTAATAACGTTTACCTGGGTAGCCTTCCGCATATTTATTGGTTAATTGAGATCCTTGTGCCTGCATTACACGCGGGCTTGCGTAGTTTTCTGAAGCAATTAATTCAATATGTTCTTCTTGGCGACGATCTTCATCTAAAATCGCTTGCCATAAAACCGAATCATAATCTGCAATATTCATATCACGCTTTAACATTGAGTACCCCCATAATCTTAAGTAAACGTTTGCGTATGTTGTTTTCCCGTACATTTTACGCATTTTTTAATAGGATAGATAGTGTTATTTACATAAAAATAATATTTAAAATTTCAATAAACAAGCGGTCGTATTTTTGCCAAATTTTACCAAAAAAACGGCTGCTAGCTTCTTAAAATAACTTACTCGCCCAGCCTAATTTTGAGCCTAATACGGTAAAGTAGTTATAATCTTTTAGGTGTAATAGCTGTAATTTATCGATGCTTTTCCGTACCAACACTCTATCTTCAGGAGTAAATGGTAAAGCGACTTGCCCATCACAAATTACTTCTAATTCTGAGGTTATTTGTTTAGAAAAACGCAACGAAATATGGCTGTCTCCATCAACAACTAACGGGCGAGAAGATAGCGTATGCGGGTGCATTGGTACTAATGCAATCGCATTCATATTTGGGGTAAGAATAGGCCCGCCTGCAGAAAGAGAATAAGCCGTTGATCCCGTTGGAGTAGAGACAATTAAACCATCTGCCCGCTGAGAAAAAGCAAATTTACCATCAATATAAACTTCAAATTCAATAATGCGAGCAATTTGGCTTGGGTGAATTACAATCTCATTTAACGCATTATTTGAAGAGATAATTTTGCCATTTCGTTCAACACAAGCTTCAAGTAAAAAACGCTCTTCAATTACAAATTCATTTTTCATTAAACAACTATAAAGTTGCTCAAAGGCAGTCTGAGGAGCGATGTCAGTTAGAAAGCCTAAATTGCCACGATTAATACCAATAAGTGGCACTCGATATTTTGCTAATGCTCGAGCCATTCCTAGCATATTACCATCGCCACCAATAACTATTACTAATTCTGCACGCTGGCCAATTTCATCTAATGAATAACTTTCATCAAGCTGCAGTTGCTCTGCCACGCTGTTCTCAACCAAAATCGTATAATTGCGATCTTTTAACCAATTATAAACCGTTAAGTGAGTCTCCAAAGCGTTATTATGGCGAGGAGTACCAACTATGGCGATAACTTCAAATGGCTTTTGCTGATTCATCTTTTTCCCCTATTTTGCCTTTAAAGAGTATGCGTTTGATACCATTGGTTTAACAAAATACCTGCATTAACCGCTACATTCAAACCGCTATTTAGTGGGTTATTAAAAGAGAGCTGAACCGTCGTATCTTCTTCGTAAACAATTTCGCTTGCCGGAATTTCACTTAATACGAAAACCACTTTCTCGGCCAATTTTACTTTTGTTAGTGCTGTTGCCTGCTTGTGGCGAGTTAAATGGACGATTTGGTAGCCTGCTTGACGTAATTGCACAAGAGCAATCTGTTTGTTTTTCGTTTCTAATGCCCGAACAAACTCTAATCCACCTTCGGCAACACGGGCAGCGGCACTGGAATTGAGCGTATCCACATTTTCCGTAATAATGCCCTTCACACCATAAAATGCACAGGTACGCACGATACCACCTACATTCTGAGCGTTATTAACACCATCAAGTAATACCAAGCAATCTTGTTTTTTCGGTACTTGTAAATAACCGTCTAATACAAAAGAAGCGGATTTTTTCACTAATAAGCACATATCGCCGTGATGTTCAGTGCCGGTTACACGCTCCATTTCGGCACGATCTATTACGTGATAGGCTTTTTTATGCTCAGCTAAATAGCTCATTAGATCACCTAATTTTTTTGCTCCTTCAACCGTCGCCCATAAACGCACAATAGATTCCGGACGTTGCTGGAATAAGGTAATACACGCATTTTCACCATACACTTTCATTTCTTCGGCTCGGTTTTTCTTAATTTTTTCAGGGGCTCGAGGCGAAAGCGGGCCTGTTTTTTTCTCTTTAACCGCCGAATTTCCACCTTTCACCCAAATTTGTACATTACCTTCTCCACTGGCTTTTCTGCCTTCGGTTGGATAAATCTGTTCTGGGCGGTGATTTTCTTCTCGATTAAAACGAGGTTTACGGCTATCTCTACGATTTTCTGTGCGATTTTCTCTATATTCGGTGTTTTTTTCTGAAAAGCGAGGAGAACGTTCATTAAATTTACGTTCATCTTTTGTTTTAAAGCGTGCTTTATCACTATTTTCTTTAAATTTGAATTGCATTTTAATACCTAATTGATGGCTAAAGTTAATGCTATTATAATGAATTTAGGTTACAAGCGGTTAGAAAAAGCAACTTTTTTGCAAAATTTTTTACTGATTAGACCGCTTGTTATTTCTTTATTTGACTACTTTCTTTATAATCAAATCCTTTATTACGTTCTTTAAAATCTGGTGGAAATATGAACCCAATGTTAAACATTGCTATTCGTGCTGCACGAAAAGCAGGCAATATTATTGCCAAAGGCTATGAACAATCGCCTCAAGATACTCAGGTATCACAAAAAAATACAAATGATTATGTAACAGAAATTGATAAAGCAGCTGAAGCTGCGATTATTGATGTTATTCGCAAATCTTATCCAGATCATTCGATCGTAACTGAAGAGTCTGGCATCTTAAACGGTAGCAATGAAAATGTGCAATGGGTAATAGATCCATTAGATGGCACAACTAACTTCGTAAAACGCTTACCTCATTTTTCTGTTTCTATCGCTATTCGTGAAAATGGACGCACAACTGTCGGCGTGATTTACGATCCTATCCGTAATGAGCTTTTCACAGCAGTACGTGGCGAAGGAGCAAAACTAAATGAATTCCGCTTACGTGTAGATGCCGAACGCCGTGATCTCAAAAGTGCAGTTTTGGCAACGGGTTTCCCTTTCAAAGTAATAAGACACCGCCCTGCACACCTTAATATGCTTGAAGCATTAATGAATAATGGTGTTGCCGATTTCCGCCGTACAGGATCTGCTGCATTAGATTTAGCTTATGTGGCAGCTGGTCGTGTTGATGCGTTCTTTGAAATTGGCTTAAAACCTTGGGACTTTGCGGCGGGCGAATTAATCGCACGTGAAGCAGGTGCTATTGTCACTAACTTTGTAGGCGGTACAGATTACTTAAAATCTGGTAACTTAGTGGTTGGAAACGGACGTGTAGTAAAAGAAATTTTAAACAGTATTCAACCAACTTTAACTGAAGAATTAAAAGCCTAATTTAAACTGGTTTTATTAATAAATAAATTTAAATGCACTTTTATATGTGCTTAATTGGAATATCTATTATTCCTGATTAAATGTGGATTATAAACATTATGCAAAAGAAGTATCCCCTGTTAAGCGAAATCAACTCGCCAGAAGATTTACGTTTACTTTCTAAAGAGCAACTTCAAACAGTTGTAGATGAACTTCGAGCTTATTTATTAGAATCTGTAAGCCAATCTAGTGGACATTTAGCTTCTGGCTTGGGTGTAGTAGAACTCACGGTTGCATTGCATTATGTTTATCAAACCCCATTTGATCAACTTATTTGGGACGTTGGGCACCAAGCTTATCCACACAAAATCTTAACGGGTCGTCGTGACCAAATGCACACGATTCGCCAGAAAGACGGTATTCACTCTTTCCCTTGGCGTGAAGAAAGCCCTTATGATGTGTTAAGCGTTGGTCACTCCTCTACTTCTATTAGTGCTGGTTTAGGTATTGCTGTTGCGGCTGAAAAAGAAAACGCAGGCCGTAAAACTGTGTGTGTAATTGGCGATGGAGCAATTACTGCCGGTATGGCATTTGAAGCATTAAACCACGCAGGTGCTTTGCATACCGATATGCTCGTTATCTTAAATGATAATGAAATGTCTATTTCTGAAAATGTTGGGGCATTAAATAATCATTTAGCTCGTATTTTCTCTGGCTCACTTTATACTTCTGTGCGTGATAGTAGCAAAAAAATTCTTGATAAAGTTCCGACAATTAAGAATTTTATGAAAAAAAGTGAAGAACATATGAAAGGTGTAATTTTTTCGCCTGAAAGTACCCTATTTGAAGAGTTAGGCTTTAACTACATCGGCCCGATTGACGGACACAATATTGAGGAGTTAGTCAAAACGCTTAGCAATATGCGAGAGTTAAAAGGCCCGCAATTCCTACATATCCGTACTAAAAAAGGCAAAGGCTACACACCGGCAGAAAACGATCCTATCGGTTATCACGGTGTACCTAAATTTGACCCGACGAGTAGCGAACTACCAAAATCGAAGGCACTTCCAACCTACTCTAATATCTTTGGTGATTGGTTGTGCGAGATGGCCGAACAAGATCCAAAACTTATCGGCATTACCCCTGCAATGCGTGAAGGCTCGGGAATGGTGGAATTTTCAAAACGTTTTCCTGAACAATATTTTGATGTTGCTATTGCCGAACAACACGCAGTGACTTTTGGTGCAGGCTTGGCGATTGCAGGCTATAAACCAGTGGTGGCAATCTATTCGAGCTTCTTGCAACGTGCTTACGATCAGCTTATTCACGATGTGGCAATTCAAAACTTACCCGTTATTTTTGCCATTGACCGAGCGGGTATTGTTGGTGCAGACGGGCAAACTCACCAAGGTGCTTTCGATTTAAGCTTTATGCGTTGTATTCCTAATATGACTATTATGGCACCGAGTGATGAAAATGAAATGCGTCAAATGCTCTATACCGCTTATACAATGAATACCCCAACGGCTATTCGTTACCCTCGTGGTAATGCGAAAGGTGTTGAGCTACAACCGATGCAACCATTAGAATTAGGCAAAGCCAATATTATTCGAGAAGGCAAAAAAGTTGCAATTTTAAACTTCGGGGCTTTACTGGACGAAGCGAAAATTGTGGCAGAAAAACACGATTATACCTTAGTTGATATGCGTTTTATTAAACCATTAGATGAAGACCTACTCCAGAAAATGGCTGATTCACACGAAGTTTTAGTTGCCCTTGAAGAAAATGCTATTCAAGGCGGTGCAGGTAGCTTTGTGAATGAATACTTGCAAAGTATCGGCAAAATTAAACCGCTTGTAATGCTTGGTATTCCTGACTTCTTCGTACCACAATCCACCCAAGCGGAAGCTTATGCTGATCTAAAATTAGATGCTAAAGGTATCGAAGCTAAAATTCAAAAGCTCTATTCTTAATATATAAAAATCCCCTTTTTAAAGGGGATTTTTGATACACCTCACATTTTTAAGAAAATATTCACATAAAACTAACAATTTATTTTACTTTATCCGCACTCCTACTTACAATAAATCGCCTTTTCGTAATTTATATCAAAAGGTCTCCTTGTCTTATCTAAATTTATAGGATTTATATTATGTTGTGGTTCTTTTTCTGCGTAGCGGTACTTGTACTAGGCTACTTTGTTTATGGAAAAATCATTGAAAAGATCTTCGTGATTAATCCAAAAAGACAAACACCCGCTTATTCAATGAATGATGGTGTTGACTATATGCCAATGTCTAAGACAAAAATTTGGCTTATTCAATTATTAAATATTGCGGGAACTGGCCCAATTTTTGGTCCTATTCTTGGTGCATTATATGGCCCTGTTGCAATGTTATGGATTGTTCTTGGCTGTATCTTTGCTGGTGCGGTACACGACTATTTCTGCGGTATGCTAAGTATCCGTAATGGTGGTGCGACAATGCCTAACCTTGCAGGTAAATTCTTAGGTCGTCCAGTTAAAGTATTTATCAATGTGATGGCATTAATCTTACTTTTATTAGTTGGTGTAGTATTCGTTGCAAGCCCTGCACAACTATTAGGTACGATCACAATGGACTTCGTTGGTGCATCTGGTGCAATCAATGTAACAAATGCTGAAGATTTACATCAAGCTGTTGAAGCAAGTAACCTTACTGTTTGGGGAATGGATAAAGCGACTGTTATTTCAGTCTGGACATTAATTATTTTCTGTTACTATATCGTTGCAACATTATTACCAATCGACAAAATTATCGGACGTATCTACCCAATATTTGGTGCATTATTGCTATTTATGTCTGTAGGTATGGTTTACGGTTTAATTACTGCACATTTAAGTGCAGCAGATCCGATTGAATTCTTCCGTACAATCAATGCTGACGGTCAAGGTTTAACTTGGGAAAAATTCACTCAAAACTTCCAAGTGAAAGGTGATGTTCCTATTTGGCCATTACTATTTTTAACAATCTCTTGTGGTGCATTATCTGGTTTCCACGCAACACAAACACCATTAATGGCTCGTTGTGCACAAAATGAAAAAGAAGGTCGCTTTATTTTCTACGGTGCAATGATCACTGAAGGTGTGATTGCATTAGTATGGTGTATGGTTGGTCTTGCATTCTATGAAAACCCACAAGCATTACAAGATGCAATCTCTGCTGGTTCGCCATCTAAAGTAGTATATGATAGCTCATTACACTTCTTAGGCTTTATTGGTGGTATTTTCGCTGTATTAGGTGTTGTAGTATTACCTATTACTTCTGGCGATACAGCATTCCGTGCCGCTCGTTTACAATTAGCAGAAATCTTTGGTTTAGAACAACGTTCATTAGTAAAACGTTTATATATTGCAATTCCATTATTTGTACTAGGCTTTATCGTATCAAAAGTGGACTTCAGCGTATTATGGCGTTACTTCACTTGGGCAAACCAAATGACTGCAATGGTAATGTTATGGACTGCGGCTGCATACTTATATCGTTATAATAAATTCCACTGGGTGTGCTCAATCCCTGCTTGGTTTATTACAACAGTATGTGGTACCTATCTTGCAAATAACAAAATCGGCTTCGGCTTAGATTACCAATTATCTGTTTATATTGGTTTTGCAATTACTATTGTTTGTATTATTTGTTTCTTCACGCTTATTAAGCCTTTTGCTGAGCGTGATGAAGATGCTTATGTTACAAACTAATCGCTTGATTTAGATATAAAAAATGGGGACAATTTAGTCCCCATTTTTCTTGGTTTTATTATGCGATTTTTTGATACACACACACATCTAGATTATTTATCTGAAAGCTTAAATTTAAGTATTTCTACGCTTGTAGAAAATGCAAAACAAGCTCAAGTCGAACGAATACTTATTGTTGCAGTATTTGCAGAAAATTTTGCAAAAGTAACCGCTTGTGCAAAAGAAAAACCAGAAAACTTAGTCTATGGATTAGGGCTTCACCCACTTTATATAAAACAACATAGCATACAACATTTAGATTTATTAGAAAATCTACTAAGCCAGAAAGATCCTCAATGTACCGCAATAGCCGAAATAGGATTAGAAAAAGCAGTTGCTGAAGTTACCACTGAAAAATTATGGAAAAAGCAATGCGAATTTTTAGAAGCTCAGCTTGCTTTAGCTAAACAATTTGCCCTTCCTGTTAATTTACACTCTAGAAAAAGCCACGACCAACTTTATACTTTTCTAAAAAAAGTCCAACTCCCACAGACTGGTGTTGTTCACGGTTTTTCAGGAAGTTACGAACAAGCAAAACGATTTGTGGATTTAGGCTATAAAATTGGTATAGGCGGAACTATTACTTATGCCAGAGCGAATAAGACTCGGGAAACTATTCGCAGGCTCCCATTAGAAAGCCTATTACTTGAAACAGATTCCCCCGATATGCCAGTATTTGGATTTCAAGGTGAGCCCAACCGCCCTGAAAGACTTTTAGTTAGTTTTCGCTCACTTTGTGAATTACGTCAAGAGTCTCCACAATTTATTGCCGATACTATTTGGCAAAATAGTAATAATCTATTTTCCCGACAAAATAAGCTTTAAAAATGTGGCTTTACCTATATAAGATGAAAAAGGTAAAATATAAATTAGGTTGCGATTTTTCGCTATTCGCTCGTAAATAAGCGGAAATATCCATCTTTTAAGGAGATTTCATTGCAAACAACCAAATTTTATTCCCTTTACTCTGGTATCTTTTTCCTCTTTTTTGGCTACGGCTTATTCCTTAACTCTGCAGGGATCAAGCTGGCTGAACTTGGTGTTACTGACATTATTATCGGTTTACTGAATGCCGCATTCTTTGTAGGTGCTGCATTAAGTACGATTTTTGCCCACAGAATTGTTTCAAGTGTCGGACATATTCGCTCCTTTAGTGTATTTTGTGCAGTCTTCGCTGTTGCTGCACTTAGCCATATGATGATTGATAGCCTCTGGGCGTGGGGAATATTACGGATTATTTTAGGCTTCTGCCACTACAGCTTACTGCTCCTCGTTGAAAGTTGGATGAGTGAAAAAACCAACACGGATAATCGTGGTAAAGTGTTAGCTACTTACAATATTATTTTCTATATTGCCTTTATTCTTGGGGTAAGTCTATTAAGCTTAGAGCTAAGCAGTAACAATATTTTTACCCTGGCGACCATATTAGTAGTTATGTCGATGATTCCTATCGCACTAACAAAAATGGTTCAGCCAGATATTCCTGAACGCCAAAGAATTAGCGTGCCTCGCTTATTTGCTATTTCGCCATTAGCCTTAATTACCAGTTTTATTAGCGGAATGTTAGTCAATGGCTTCTTTACAATGGTATCGGTCTTTATGCTGAAATTTAGCTTTTCATTAGGCGAAATTTCACTCTATTTAATGATGTCTATGGTTGGGGGCTTTATTAGCCAGTTACCGATGGCAAGCTTATCTAACCGCATAGGCAGACGAAATGCCATTTTAGCCTGTGCTGTTATGGCTACCATTACCTCACTGGCTGGGCTATTTTTAATTTTACAAGAAAATTTGACCGCTTGGATACAATACCTCGTCGCCTTTCTATTTGGTTGTAGCTTGTTTAGCTTATATGCGTTAAGTATTGCTCGTGCTAACGATGAATTACCGAATAATATGAATACAGTTGAAGTAAGCCGAGGATTATTATTTTGCTATGGTATCGGTGCATTAGTTGCCCCGCCATTACTAGGTTTATCAATGGACATTTCTGCTGAATATGGTTTTTATGCCTTATTTGGTTTATTTTCGCTTCTCTTATTAGTTTGTGCCGCTTTAACCAAACCAATTCCGAAAGCAGAACGTGTGGATATGCAGCTAACAACACCAATTGCAACTGCAAGTACAGTTGAAGAGATAGAAATTGTTGAAGAGGAACTTGTTCCATTTGATGAAACAGCAGTACAAGAATATCAAACTCAACTTGAAAATATTGAAGAAGAGCCAGATACAGAAGAAATTCAAACGGTTGAAGAGACAGTGCAATCTGATAATATTCAAATATCCACAGAAAATCAAAATAATGATGAAGATCAAAGTAGTGCAGAAAGTCAAATAGACCAAGACATTCAGCCTTTAGAAAAAACAAAAACACTTTAATGAGTGATTTTTCTTCTTTTTAATTTTATGCTAAAATCCCCTCGCTTTGATTGCCCGTTTGTAAGGGTAATCATAAGCGAGAAATCATTTGCAAAAAGCAAATAAAAATAGACCGCTTGTAAGCGGTTTTTCACTTTTTAAACAAACTAAACAAGTAACCTCTCGTATGGGTTACCACTGTAACAAGGATACAAAAATGCCTATTATTACTTTACCAGATGGCTCTCAACGCCAATTTGATAACCCTGTTTCTGTAATGGAAGTTGCTCAATCTATCGGAGCAGGCTTAGCGAAAGCGACCATTGCAGGTCGTGTAAACGGCGAACGCCGTGATGCGTGCGATATTATCAGCCAAGATAGCACTCTTGAAATCATCACAGCCAAAGATGAAGATGGTTTAGAGATCATTCGCCACTCTTGTGCTCACCTTTTAGGACACGCAATCAAACAACTATTCCCAGATGTTAAAATGGCGATTGGCCCGACTATCGAAAACGGTTTCTATTATGATGTAGATTTAGATCGCTCTTTAACGCAAGATGATTTAGATGCTATTGAAAAACGTATGTTAGCCTTGGCAAAAACCAACTACGATGTGGTAAAACGTCCTGTTAGCTGGCAAGAAGCTCGTGATACTTTTGAACAACGTGGCGAGCCATACAAAATGGCTATTTTAGATGAAAACATTGAACGTACTGCAACACCAGCGTTATATCATCACGAAGAATATATTGATATGTGCCGTGGCCCACACGTGCCGAATATGCGTTTCTGCCAACACTTCAAATTACAAAAAGTGGCAGGGGCATACTGGCGTGGTAACAGCGATAACAAAATGCTACAACGTATTTACGGTACGGCTTGGGCAGATAAAAAACAATTAGCGGAATACTTAAAACGTTTAGAAGAAGCGGCAAAACGTGACCACCGCCGTATTGGTAAAGCATTAGATTTATACCATATGCAAGAAGAAGCACCGGGTATGGTGTTCTGGCACAACGATGGTTGGACAATTTTCCGTGAATTAGAAACTTTCGTGCGTACTAAATTAAAAGAGTACGATTACCAAGAAGTAAAAGGTCCGTTTATGATGGACAGAGTGCTTTGGGAGAAAACAGGCCACTGGCAAAACTACGCAGATTTAATGTTCACCACGCAATCGGAAAACCGTGAATATGCCATCAAACCGATGAACTGCCCGGGGCACGTACAAATCTTTAACCAAGGCTTAAAATCTTACCGTGATTTACCAATTCGTATGGCGGAATTCGGTTCTTGCCACCGTAACGAGCCTTCTGGTTCATTACACGGTTTAATGCGTGTGCGTGGTTTTACTCAAGATGATGCTCATATTTTCTGTACTGAAGAACAAATCGAGTCAGAAGTAACCAGCTGTATCAAAATGGTTTACGACATTTACAGCACATTCGGCTTTACCAATATTGCGGTTAAACTTTCAACTCGCCCAGAAAACCGTATCGGCGATGATGCAATGTGGGACAGAGCGGAAGAAGGTTTAGCAAATGCTCTACGCAACAATGGGCTTGAATATGAAGTTCAAGAAGGCGAAGGTGCATTCTACGGTCCGAAAATTGAGTTCGCTCTACGTGATTGCTTAGGCCGTGAATGGCAATGCGGTACCGTACAGTTAGACTTTGCCCTACCGGGTCGTTTAGAAGCCTCTTATGTAGCGGAAGATAATGGTCGCCGTACACCAGTTATGATCCACCGTGCAATTCTAGGTTCGATTGAACGTTTCATCGGTATTATTACCGAAGAATATGCAGGCTTCTTCCCTGCGTGGTTAGCACCAACTCAAGCGGTAGTAATGAATATTACTGATAGCCAAGCGGATTACGTGCAACAAGTTGTAAAACAACTTTCTGATGCCGGTATTCGTGTAAAAGCGGATCTTCGCAATGAGAAAGTCGGCTTTAAAGTACGTGAACATACTTTACGTCGTGTGCCTTATATGCTTGTTTGTGGCGACAAAGAAATCGCCGAAGGCAAAGTTTCGGTGCGTACTCGTAAAGGGGCAGATTTAGGCACTTACCAAGTGGCTGAATTGGTTGAAATCCTCAAAAACCAAATTAAAGCTCGTGAGCTTAAATTATTAGGCGAAGAAGAGTAAAAATTAAGAAAACCTAAATGATAAATCTCCACTTAATTTCCTAATTTAAGTGGAGATTTTTATTTGAATTTATAGGTTACTCTTAAATGATTTATTCATCTGCGGCATAACCTTTTTCTGATAATGCTTTCCCATCTAAATAAGCTTTACTATTTATTACTTTTAAACGTCCTGAACAGAACCAATCAATAACAAGCGGATAATAACGATGCTCTTGCTCAACAACTCTCGAGATAATATCATCTATAGCATCATCAGCATAAATTGGTACTTTAGCCTGCAAAACAATAGCCCCAGCATCAACCTCTTCATTCACAAAATGAATTGTCATTCCGTGTTCTTTATCGCCTGCCGAAACAGCTCGCTGATAGGTATTAAGTCCTGGATATTTTGGCAGTAATGAGGGATGAATATTTAAGATTTTCCCCTCAAATTGTCGAGTAAACTCAGGTGTTAAAATCTTCATATAGCCAGCTAAAACAATTAATTCTGCACCTAATATTTCAATTTGTTCGGCAATAGCGAGATCCATTGCTAAATTACTTTCATAATTTTTGCGTAAAAAAACAAAAGTCTGAATATTGGCATTTTTTGCTCGAGTTAGTCCATAAGCTTCCATATTATTGCAAATTACACCGCAAATTTGACCGCTTATTTTTCCTATTTTTTGAGCCTCTATAATTGCTTGTAGATTAGAACCATTCCCTGAAATTAGCACGACTATTTTTTTCATTACATTTCCCTAGACTTAGCAATAAATAGCAAAAAGGCTGATAAATCATCAGCCTATATTCTTATTTAAATAAATTACCTAATACACTTTTTGCAGCCTGAGCCAACAAATCATTTGCATTTAAATTTTGTAAATCTTCAACTTTTCCATTTGGTGTTAAAGTATCAACAATTTTTGGCAAGAACTGTGCTAATAAATCACTTGCTTCACTTGCATCAACACCAGCTTCTTGAGCTGCTGTTTGAATATTTTCTTTACCAAATACATTATTGATTTGCTCACTTGAAACAGGTGCATTTTCTTCATCACGACTAATCCAAGTACGTAAAATATTCTCTAATCCACCTTGTTGGAATTTTGCAATTAAGCCTTCAACACCACCTTGTGATGCTAATAAATTTTGAATTAATTGAGTTGCAGTTGATTGATTGCTACCACCTAAAACAGATGAAGCAAGTGAACCCAAAATATTTCCTAACATAATCTCTCCTAAGCAAGCGGTTAAATTTATAAACATTTTTGCAAAAAATAATAGAAATTACACCGCTTGTAATATTAATTAACGAGCTAAAATTGCTCGCACTCTTTCCAAATCTTCCGGTGTATCCACCCCAACCTCAGGGGCTTGTTTTGCCAGTTCGATATGAATTTTTTCTCCATACCATAAAGCACGTAATTGCTCTAAGGATTCTAATTGTTCTAACTGCGTTGGCTGCCAAGCCACATACAGCTTCACAAAGCCAGCACGATAAGCATAAATGCCGATATGGCGTAAATAGTTTTGGCTTGCCACAAATGCATCATCGCAATTTGAAAAGCTATCTCTTGCAAACGGAATACTTGCACGAGAGAAATATAGCGCCATACCATTTTTATCCGCCACTACTTTAACCGCATTCGGGTTAAAAAGTTCCTCACGGGTTGCTAATTTTACCGCAAGAGTTGCCATATTGACGTTATAAGCATCTAAATTGCGAGCCACTTGTTCTACAATCACTGGTGGCACTAACGGCTCATCTCCTTGAATATTCACGATAATTTCATTATCGGCAATCTGCATTTTTTCAATCACTTCCGCCAAACGCTCTGTGCCGGAATTGTGTTTTTCAGATGTCATACATACTTCCGCACCAAACGCTTTTGCCGTTGCCTCAATTTCAGGGTGATCCGTTGCAATAATGACACGTGTTGCCCCTGCTTGTTGAGCTTTTTCCCACACGTGTTGAATCATCGGCTTACCTGCGATATCTAACAGCGGTTTGCGAGGCAAACGGCTTGAGGCATAGCGAGCTGGAATAATCACAGTAAAATTCATACTCTTTCCTTATGCTTCTTGAGCATCTAAGAAACGTTCTGCATCAAGGGCTGCCATACAACCTGTTCCAGCAGAAGTAATTGCTTGGCGGTAGTTATGATCCATTACATCGCCTGCCGCAAATACGCCTTCAACTGAAGTCGCTGTTGCATTACCCTCTAAACCGGATTTCACTTTAATATAGCCATTTTCAAGCTCAAGTTGCCCGTCAAAAATAGCGGTGTTTGGAGCGTGTCCGATAGCAACAAAGAAACCGTCCACTTTCACTTCTTCGGTTGAATCGTCTTTGGTTGATTTTAAACGTAAACCGGTTACCCCCATATTATCGCCTAACACTTCTTCAACAGTGCGGTCTGTATGGAGAATAATTTTGCCTTCTTCGATGCGTTTTTGCAGGCGACCTAATAAAATTTTCTCGGCACGGAAGCTATCACGGCGATGAACTAAATGCACTTCACTCGCTAAGTTTGCTAAATATAGAGCCTCTTCTACCGCAGTGTTACCACCACCAACTACCGCAACCGGTTTGTTGCGATAGAAAAATCCATCACAGGTCGCACAAGCAGAAACGCCTCTACCTTTGAAATGCTCTTCAGACGGCAAGCCTAAATATTTCGCTGAAGCACCTGTTGCAATAATTAACGCATCGCAAGTGAAGGTGTGTAAATCGCCTTTTAGTGTGAATGGTCGCTTAGATAAATCAACGGTGTGAATATGGTCAAACACGATTTCGGTATTAAATTTTTCAGCGTGTTTAAGCATTTTATTCATTAACTCTGTACCGGTGGTTTGCTCAAATTCCCCCGGCCAATTTTCAATTTCATCGGTAGTGGTTAATTGCCCGCCTTGTTGCATCCCCGTTACTAACACAGGGGTTAAGTTTGCACGAGCGGCATAAACAGCTGCAGTATAGCCTGCAGGGCCTGAGCCTAAAATTAAAAGTTTTGCGTGTTTGGTTGTCATAATATCCTCATCTTCGCTTTAATATAATCAAGCGGTCATTTTTTCTTAAAATTTTGCAACTAATAAAGTAGCGAATAGAGCTGGCGTCTAAATTTCGGCACTATTGGGTCATTTCCTAGTGCAGATAGAATCGCTAAAAATTGTGTTTTTAACTCGCCATTTGCCACAGTTAGATCTGATTTTAGCCAATCGAATAAAAGCGTAAGTGCCTCTTCGTTTTTATGGGCTTGGTGGAGCTGGTTTGCTAATTTAATTGCAATTTCGGGAGTTTTATTTTTAGCATAATCGGCTTGAAGTTGCTGTAATTCCGGCGATTCACTTGCTTGCTCCAGTAATTCAATTTGGGATTGCAAGCCATTCCAACGGCTATCTCGGTCTTGAATTGGAATTTGTTTTAAAATCTCACGAGCCTCAGCCACTTTTTTCATCACAATATAAGTTTCGGCATAAAGCAGGGCAAAATCGCTGTTTTTCTTATCTGTCATTTCCCAAGCAGATTTTAGCAAAGGGAGAGCTTCTTCGTAGCGCTCATCTTGCAATAACTCTAAGGCTTGATTGAATTTTAACTCTTCCTCTTTCGGTAAAATATTGGCTAGGCGAATACGTAATTCTTGCTCGGTCACCACCCCTTGAATAGCATCAATCGGCTGCCCACCAGCAAACAAATAAAGTGTTGGAATTTGCTGAATGCTAAACTGTGCAGCTAAAGCTTGTTGCTCATCACAATTTACCGTTGCCAATAAAAATTGATTCGGATTTTCATCGGCAATACGGCGTAATAATGCGTCCATTTCAATAGAGGCAATTTCACGAGGCGAAATAAAATTAAATACCGTCGGTATCTGCCCTGTGGCTGCCCAAACTTCACTAAAATTCTGCTCTGTTACATTTACAAAATAGTCCATAAATCCCTCTTATCTACCTAAATTGTCTTTTTATATTGTAGCATTAATAAGAGGTTTCAATAGGCATACCGTTTCTTTCCCACGCATCAAAACCGCCTTTTACGCTATAGACGTTTTCAAAGCCTTGCTCAATTAAAAATTGTGCAGTGCTTTGGCTACTGACACCGTGATAACAAATAATAATCACCGGTTCTTCATAATCGACTTCATCTAGAAATTTACCATAGCTTTGGTTGGTTAGATGAAAAGCATCTTGTGGGTGGCTGTAAATATAGCGACGAGCATCTCGCACATCAGCAAGCACTGCCCCTTCTGTTTCCATTAATTCCCAAGCTTGCTGAGGGCTGATCTCTTTAAATGTTATTTCCATAATTTGGTTTATCCTCAATAAAATGGCGAAACTATAGCATAAAATCTAAAAAAGAATGGCTATTATTTCAAGTTGAAAATCCAATGTTATTCAGATATAATTGCGAACCATTTTCAACAACCAATCATTAATCGATAAATTTTTAAGGGTTATTATGAATCAATTATTTGAATTTTTAGAACATTACACTGATTTTATTATTTTAGGTACATTAGGTTTATTAAGCATTATCTGCGTTTGGAAAGCGATTGAACGCATTATGTTTTATTCGAAGGTTGATATTTCGAAATACAATACATTAGAAGAATTAGAAATTGATTTAACTCATAATCTAACAACCATTTCAACTATTGGTTCAAATGCTCCTTATATCGGCTTATTAGGTACTGTTATCGGCATTCTTTTAACTTTCTATCATTTAGGTAAATCAGGTGGCGATATTGATGCAGCGTCAATTATGGTTAATCTCTCGTTAGCACTAAAAGCAACGGCTGTCGGTATTTTAGTAGCGATTATTGCGATGGTATTTTATAACGGTTTCGGGCGTAAAGTAGAAGAAAATAAATTAAAATGGCAAGCTTTTCACGCACCAAAAGCATAATACAAGCGGTTAAATTTAATTTATTTTTTGCAAACTTAAGAAGACTGAATTATGAAAAAATTTGATGAAATTAACATCATTCCTTTTATCGATATTATGTTGGTGTTACTGGCGATTGTGCTTGTAACCGCTTCATTTATCTCGCAGGGGAAAATCCAAGTTAATGTACCAAAAGCAACAACAACAACAACACAGCCAATGAAAGCAGACGATCTGGCAAAACTTCTGACTATTACCGAAAATAATGAATTTTTCTTTAATGATAAGGCTATTACTAAAGAGCAATTAGCTACTGAAGTTGCTACTTGGGATAAAAGCCAAAAAGTTGCGTTAAAAGTTGATGGAGCCGTAGCATTTGAAAAATTTGTTGAATTAACTGATGTTCTTTCTGCAAATGAAATTAAAAATGTCGCTATCATTACCAAAAAAGAAACCGCTCCTACAACACCGGTTACACCAACAGAAGTAACAACTCCGGCACCAATGCCTGCAACACCTTAATAGGATGAAACGAGTATGAAGAAATCACATTCTCGAATTGGTTTAATCGTTTCTTTGGCTATTCACGGCACATTAATTGGTGGTGGTTTTGCTTGGTTAGATAACCATAAGGTTGAACAAGCCACTGAGTCAAATGCTTTATCAATGGAATTAGCCGCAGCATTATTAGAGCAACCTCAGGTTGCGGTTGCTCCAGATCCTGTTGCAGAAGAAATAAAAGAAGTCGAAGAAGCAAAGCCAGAGCCTGAACCTGAAGCGACGCCAGAACCAATGCCAGAACCCGATGCTATTCCTGATCCTGCCTTACAACCGAAACAGGAAAAGCCTAAAGAAGAAAGACGTAAGAAGCGTCATCAAGAACGAAAAGAACATCGTAAAGAGCGTCGAGAAAGAAAAGAAAGAGACAAAGAACAACCAAAACGTAGGCCTGAAAACAAGCCAATAAAGGCACTTGAACGAGGCCCAGAAGCAAAACAAGGTATTGTTGCAAAAGCTATGCCTGGTGCAGTTCAAGGCGATAAGGTTGTTGCAGGTGTTGTAGGTGGGCAAAAAAATGGTTCATTAAATTCAACCTCCACCTCAGGCTCAATCAACGGTGTAAGCGGTGGAAATGCCAGCGAACTTGCAGCCTATAAAGCAACGTTACAAAGAGCATTACAACGTAGAGCAAATAACTCCTACCCACAACGTGAAAAAATGATGCGTAAAACAGGCACTGTTACCATTAAATTTACGGTGTTACCATCTGGAGCTATATCAAATGTTTCTGTTGTCAATTCATCGGGCAATAGCAATTTAGATGCTGCGGCAGTAAGGAGTGCCCAAGGTGTAAAAGTTGCACCACCGCCAGCTGGCTTCCCATCTCAAGTTACTGTGCCTGTTAAATTCTCTATTAGCTAAATGAGAAACTGGCTCAATAAAATCCCCCTTAGAAAGAAAATACTTTTTAAAGGGGATTTTTTGTAAAAAACTCAACGAAATAAACCGCTTGCTTAAGGTCTCATATCACTATTTTTACTATGCGGATTAATTTGTCCTGAGCGTGTTTCTGTACTCACCGCAGTATTGGTTCTTTTTGAAAAAGTATAATCTGCACCGCTAAACTCGCCATTTTGTTGATCAATAAAGAAATGTCTATACTCTTTTACCCATAAAGCAGCAGCTCCACAGACTGCAACAGGCATAACCACTAAATTTACAAAGGGAATCATTGTAAATAAACTGACTAATGCCCCAAAGGTAAAATTTAGTGTTCGATATTGAGCCAGAGCATTACGCATTCTTTGAAAATTAATTTTATGGTTATCAAACGGATAGTCACAATATTGAATTGCAATCAGCCAAGCACCAAAAACAAACGTTAAAACAGGCACTGCAGTTTGTCCTAAAACTGGCACAAAACCAAGTAGGAATAAAGCAATTAGTCTTGGTAAGCTATACATCATTTTCTGCCATTCACGCTTGAGCATACGAGGCACATCTTTTACTAATGCCCCTAAAGACATATCGCCTAAAGGCTCTCCTGTTAATTGTAATTCTACTTTTTCTGCAAGCAATCCATTAAAAGGAGCTGCCACAAAGTTGGCTAATGTAGTAAAAGCAAAATAAAATCCGACTAAAATCATCAAAAAAATAAGCGGAATTAAAACAAAGCTTAACCACTCTAACCAGCTTGGCAGTAGTATTTCTAATAAACCGCCAATATTAGCAAAGAAAAACCATATTAACCCAACCATTAAAACCGCATTAATCATAATCGGAAAAATAACAAAGGGTAAAAATTGACGCTGAAACAACAATTTCCAACCATAAATGAAATAGTGAAAGCCTAATCCAACCTGATTTTGAGGCTCAGAAAACACAGAAGACATAATCATTCCTTATTTTTTGCAAAAAATACTTAGAAATATGGTAAGCTACGCACATTATTTTCGCAAATATGAAAATGCATTTTTTAGTGATTATTTAATAAAGAGGACACAATGGAACTGCATATTATTTTCTTTATTCTTGCTGGACTACTTATTGCTATATTAATCGGTTTCAGTTTCTGGTCTGCTCGTCGTGAAAAGTCAAATGTCTTTTCAAATACATTTGCAAGTAGGCCTGTTGCTGTGCCACCACAAAATAATGAGGCGGCATCCGATATACCAACATCATTAAAGCCTCAAAATCAAGAATATCAGGCGATGTCTATTCCGGAAGAGAATCACCAACAGATCCAACAAGAAGTTGAAAGCTCTTTACAGAATATAAAAATCAGTTTGCCGAATGAACCTCAACCGATTGAAAAGCCAGTAATAAACACTTATGGGCAACGAATTTCAAATCAGCAACATATTCAAAATACACCTGATTTTGCAAATCCAACTATGAATGTAGCTATTACGCCAGAAGAGCCAAAAGCAGATATTATTGCAGAACCTATAGAAGTAAAAGCAGAAGAGCAAGTTGCAGTTCAAGAAGAGAATCCATTTGTTACGCTTTATATTTATGCACCGCAAAATGAACCATTCCCAGGCGATTTTGTTGTACATTATTTAGAAGAAGTTGGATTACGCTTTGGCGAACATCAAATTTTCCACCGTCATCAACATATTGATGATTCATTAAGCCCTATTATTTTTAGTGCGGCAAATTTAATGAACCCAGGTACTTTTGATTTGCATAATATTGCTAATTTCTCAACTGTCGGCTTAGTATTATTTATGCAACTTCCATCTGAAGGCAGTGATATTGCCAATATGAAGTTACTTATTAATAATGCTGAACATCTAGCAGAATCATTAGGCGGTTTCTTATATGATGATGCTCAACAACCATTTGATGATCAATCTCGCCAACGCTATATGCAGCGAGTAATAAATTAATATTGCAAAATTAAGAGAAAATATGACCGCTTGCAACAAGCGGTCTTTTTTATAGAGAATTTTACCAATGCCTTTATTTAGCCAAATTCAAGAAAACCTAGATTTAGAAAGCGACTTATCAAGCCAAATCGAAACATTGCGAGCTAAGCTACGCCAATATGAATACGAATACCACGTATTAGATAATCCAAGCGTGCCTGATGCCGAATATGACAGATTAATGAACGAGCTAAAAAATCTCGAATGGCAGCACCCTGAGCTGATTACCAGTGATTCACCAACTCAGCGTGTTGGTGCAAAGCCGTTAGCAGGCTTTGCACAAATTACACACGAAATTCCTATGCTTTCGTTAGATAACGCATTTTCTGATGAAGAATTAGACGGTTTTTTACGCCGTATGGAAAGCTATATTACGGAAACTCCAACGTCATTAGCATTTTGTTGTGAACCCAAATTAGACGGTTTAGCGGTCAGTATTCTGTATGAAAATGGTGTGCTAACACAAGCGGCAACCCGTGGCGATGGCACAACAGGCGAAGATATTACCGCTAATATCCGCACCATTCGCAATGTTCCATTAAAGCTTAACTTGCCAAATCCGCCAGCCCGTTTAGAAGTACGTGGCGAGGTATTTATGCCACAAGCCGGTTTTGAAAAACTCAATGAAAAAGCACTCGCCAAAGGTGAAAAAACGTTCGCTAACCCACGTAATGCGGCGGCAGGCTCATTGCGTCAGCTCGATCCTAAAATCACAAGCCAACGTCCATTAGTGCTAAACGCTTACGGCATAGGGATTTATGAGAGTGATGATGAACTACCAAACACCCATTACGAGCGTTTGCAATGGCTAAAATCCATTGGTATTCCAGTAAATCCTGAAATTCGATTAGCCAAAGGCAGAGATGAATTGCTTAAATTCTATGCGGATATTCAAGCCAAACGCCCAGCCCTTGGCTACGATATTGACGGCACCGTATTAAAAGTAAACGATGTTGCCTTGCAAGAACAACTTGGTTTTATTTCTCGTTCACCACGATGGGCGATCGCATACAAATTCCCAGCTCAAGAAGAAATGACTATTTTAAAGAGTGTGGAATTCCAAGTTGGACGAACCGGGGCGATTACGCCTGTTGCTAAACTTGAACCGGTTTTTGTGGCAGGAGTAACGGTCAGCAATGCCACCTTGCATAATGGCGATGAAATTGAGCGTTTAGGTATTGTAATTGGCGATACCGTGATTATTCGTCGTGCCGGCGATGTCATTCCACAAATTATCGGTGTGGTTGCCGAACGTCGCCCAGAAAATGCAGAAAAAATCGAATTTCCGACCGATTGTCCAGAGTGTGGTTCTGCTGTAGTACGAGTAGAAGGCGAGGCGGTGGCTCGTTGTTCCGGTGGATTATTTTGCGGAGCTCAACGCAAAGAAGCGTTAAAACATTTCGTTTCTCGCAAAGCGATGGATATTGACGGTGTGGGCGAAAAATTGATTGAGCAACTGATGGAACGAGAGCTTATTCACACCCCTGCAGACCTATTTAAGTTAGATCATACCACCTTAATGCGATTAGAACGTATGGGTGAAAAATCAGCTCAAAATGCGTTAAATAGTATCGAAAAAGCCAAAAATACCACGCTTCCACGTTTTCTCTTTTCATTAGGGATTCGAGAAGTTGGCGAGGCAACTGCCTTAAATTTAGCCAATCATTTCGGCACGCTTGATGCTATTCGCCAAGCGACTTTTGAACAACTCAAAGAAGTACAAGATGTGGGCGAAGTGGTAGCAAACCGTATTGTCAGTTTCTGGAACGAACAGCATAATGTGGACGTTGTTGAGGATTTAATGGCACAAGGCATTCATTGGCAAGATGTGGTAAAAACAGAAATTGCAGATAATCCGCTAAAAGATAAAAATGTAGTCTTAACAGGTACGCTTACCCGGCTTACTCGTGATGAGGCTAAAGCCCTGTTACAAAGTTTAGGCTGTAAAGTATCAGGCTCGGTTTCAAGCAAAACCGACTATTTAATCGCAGGCGAAAAAGCTGGTTCAAAATTAACAAAAGCTCAAGAGTTAGGCATTCAAATTTTAACAGAACAAGATTTTATTGAATTGACCGCCCATTAATATTCGTCAAATAAATAAAAAACGAGTAAAATACAAGCGGTTGTTTTCTTATCAAATCTTACAAAAAAGGACCCCCAAAATGGCAATTTTAATTACAGGTGGTGCAGGTTATATTGGTACACATACTATCGTAGAACTATTAAATACTAATCACGAAGTTGTTGTATTAGATAATTTACACAATTCATCAGAAACTTCATTAGAACGTGTCAGAAAAATTACAGGAAAAGAACTAACTTTCTATAAAGGAGATGTGTTGGATCGTGAAATTCTACGTAAAATTTTTGCCGAAAATAAAATTGAATCGGTTATCCACTTCGCAGGCTTAAAAGCTGTAGGCGAAAGTGTACAAAAACCTCTATTCTATTATGAAAATAATGTAGGAGGTTCAATCATTTTAGTCGAAGAAATGATTAAAGCTGGTGTAAATACTATCGTATTTAGTTCAACCGCCACAGTATATGGCATACCAAAGGTTGTCCCTATCACAGAAGAATCTCAAGTAGGGGAAACTATAAGCCCTTATGCAACATCAAAATATATGGTTGAACGAGTATTAGCTGATACAATTAAAGCAAATCCTCAATTTAGTGCCGTTATTTTACGTTATTTCAACCCTGTAGGGGCCCACGAGAGCGGTTTAATTGGTGAAGATCCGAATGGTATTCCAAATAATTTAATGCCGTTTATCAGCCAAGTAGCAATTGGAAAATTGCCACAATTATCTGTTTTCGGCGGGGATTACAATACTCACGATGGTACTGGTGTGCGTGATTATATTCACGTAGTTGATTTAGCTATTGGGCATTTAAAGGCATTAGACAAACATCAAGATGATGCTGGATTGCATATTTATAATTTAGGCACAGGTATTGGTTATTCCGTGTTAGATATGGTAAAAGCATTCGAAAATGCTAATAATATCAAAGTACCTTATCAAGTTGTTGAACGTCGAGCAGGAGATATTGATTCATACTACTCTGATCCACAAAAAGCCTTAACGCAATTAGGTTGGAAAACAGAACGTGGCTTAGAACAAATGATGAAAGACACTTGGAATTGGCAAAAAAATAACCCGAATGGTTATAAAGATTAAACTTATCAAGGGCTATCATAAAATGATAGCCCTTGCTTCTATTTCAGTTCTCTCAACATTTTATTTGCTTTTGAATTTGACTTAGCCCATTTAAGCGAGTGCTTGTTAAATTTGGCGAAATTTTCAATTCATCAAATATTGTTTTTAAATCAATGTCTCTCAGTTCTTCTTCCGATTTCTCATCTAATGCAGTTACTACAATCATTAATATACCTTGCATTAAACGAGCGTCACTATAAGCAACAACTTTACGTGGGGAACATTGGAATTGAAACCATAAACGGCTTTCACAACCCTCTATTTCTGGTAGTAGAACAAGTTCTTCTTCACTTGGTTTCGGCAATAAACGGCTTAATTGAATCAACAAGCGGTATCTTTCTTCCCACGATTTGCAATCATTAAATTTATCGTAAATTTCGACTAAGTTCATAATATCCTCAATAATTTGCAAAAGATTTTAACAATCTGACCGCTTGTTGTTAATGATTTTCTGAAAATTTGCTAAAATAAACCATTTTTCGTATTACGATAGAGGAAAACAAAATGGCATTAGTCCCAATGGTGGTTGAGCAAACCTCAAAAGGCGAGCGTTCTTACGATATTTATTCACGTCTATTAAAAGAACGTATTATTTTTCTAAATGGTCAAGTTGAAGATCAAATGGCCAACTTAATTGTGGCACAATTACTGTTTCTAGAAGCGGAAGATCCAGAGAAAGATATTTATTTATACATTAATTCACCAGGTGGTGTAGTAACAGCCGGCCTTGCGATTTATGACACAATGAATTTTATCAAACCTGATGTAGCTACACTTTGTACAGGACAGGCTGCCTCAATGGGTGCATTCTTACTTTCAGCAGGAGCTAAAGGCAAACGCTTTGCCCTTCCACACGCTCGCATAATGATTCATCAACCTTTAGGTGGTGCAAGAGGGCAAGCTACAGATATTCAAATCCAAGCTGAAGAAATTTTACGCTTAAAAGAGACTTTAACTCGTCGTATGGCAGAACATAGCGGCCAAGATTATGAAAAAGTATTAGCAGATACTGAGCGTGATAATTTTATGTCTGCTCAAGAAGCTGCTGATTATGGCTTAATTGATAAAGTATTAACTTCTCGTGGGGAGGTTGAATAATGACATTTGAAAAAGAACCACATTGTAGCTTTTGTGGAAAAAAACGCACGGAAGTTGATCAGCTAGTAGAAGGGGCTGAAGGCTATATCTGCAACGAATGTATTGAAGAATCTTATGCTTTATTAAATGGCGATGAAGAACCTCTAATTGATGATAATCAACAAGATGAAACGGCCTTTTTCAATAATGTGCCAACCCCGCACGAATTACACGCCCATTTAGATGATTATGTAATAGGTCAAGAACACGCAAAGAAAGTACTTTCCGTTGCGGTGTATAATCATTACAAACGCCTAAAAAGTGCTCTATCAAATCACACAGAAACAAATGGTGTCGAATTAGGGAAAAGTAATATTTTATTAATCGGCCCAACCGGAAGTGGTAAAACACTATTAGCAGAAACTCTCGCTCGTCGTTTAAATGTACCTTTTGCGATTGCTGATGCTACCACTTTAACTCAAGCTGGCTATGTGGGCGAAGACGTAGAAAATGTTATCCAAAAACTATTAATGAAGTGTGATTTTGAAGCAGAACAAGCTGAGCGTGGCATCGTCTTTATTGATGAGATCGACAAAATCACCCGTAAATCAGAAAGTGCTTCAATTACACGTGATGTATCAGGCGAAGGTGTACAACAAGCCTTATTAAAATTACTTGAAGGTACAGTGGCTAATATTAATCCACAAGGTGGTCGCAAACATCCAAAAGGTGAAACTATACCTGTCGATACTTCGAAAATTCTCTTTATTTGTGGTGGTGCGTTTGCAGGGCTTGATAAAATTGTTGAATCTCGTACCAATACTCAAGGTGGAATTGGATTTGCGGCAGCACTAAAGAAAGATAAAGATCGCCAAGAATTAACTGAATTATTTAAGCAGGTAGAACCTGAAGACTTAGTTAAATTTGGTTTAATTCCTGAGTTAATTGGTCGCTTGCCTGTAGTAACACCATTACAAGAATTAGATGAAGAAGCCCTTATTCAAATTCTAACCGAGCCCAAAAATGCGATTATTAAGCAATACCAAGCTCTTTTCCAAATGGAAGGTGTTGAACTGCATTTTACCAAAGAAGCTTTAATAGCTATTGCACATAAAGCAATCCCCCGTAAGACTGGTGCTAGAGGCTTACGTTCTATTGTAGAAAACCTATTGCTTGATACTATGTATGATTTGCCGACATTAAAAGCTCAAAAAGTAACTATTGGCAAAGGCTGTGTAGAAAATGGTGATAAGCCAAAGGTAGAATAATTTAGTATATTTAGTAATATAAAATAGGCTAAAGTACAAAGTACTTTAGCCTATTTTTTATATGCTGGTAGTGCCATAAAATTAAAAGCCTTACGGTTCCTCTTTAAAACTAATAAAGAGTTTTTTATTAATTTATTTTGTATAGGCTCATATTATTGACTATACAAAATAAATCGACTATTTACGGATTCTGGTTATCATCTTCTTTCGTAAAATGAAGGTACAACAAAAAACAAAACCCCAAGTATCTCTACTCGGGGTCCATTATTCAATCTGGCGATGTCCTACTCTCACATAGCGAAACACTACACTACCATCGGCGTTACTGCGTTTTACTTCTGAGTTCGGAATGGAGTCAGGTAGCACCACAGCACTATGGTCGCCAGAATATTCGGTTAATAATCAATGACTTTCTCTCGCCATCAATCATTCTTTATTCTGTTATTACTATTCTTTAGTTCTTTATTTCTATTTATTCTTTAGTTCTTTATTTCTATTTATTCTTTATTCTTCAATCTAAAATCCAAAAACAAGCTAAAAACATTTGAGTGTTGTATAGTTAAGCCTCTCGGGCAATT
>NZ_JAQSJE010000002.1 GCF_028649535.1 Mannheimia cairinae
GTTTTTTTGGCTCGCTACATCAAGTTTTGCGAAAAAAATGCTAAAATTAGAATGCTTATAGGTAGTAACTATAAAAATATAAAATAAGCATCATTTATTTTTAAAAGGAGAGCAAATGCTGATTATAAACATTCTGTTTATATTGTTTTTTGCTGTGCGTTTATTTAGTTTGAAAATATCAATTCAAAATGAGAAACGTTTAATTGAGAAACAAGCGGTACAATATGGTAAGAAAAATTCTATCTTACTTTCTATTGCACATATTGTTTTTTATTTATCAGCAATTTACGAAGCAAATACAACCGCTTATACTTTTGACAGTATTGCAGTAGTTGGATTTGTGATTTTATTTCTGGCTTATGTAGCGTTATTCTGGGTCATCAAAGCATTAGGCGAGATCTGGACTGTTAAACTTTATATTCTGCCAGAACATAAAATTAATACGAGTTTTTTGTTTAGAACAATTAGACATCCGAACTATTTTTTAAACATTATTCCTGAATTAATAGGGCTAGGCTTAATGTGTCACGCTTGGCATACACTCACTTTTGTATTGCCAGTTTATTTAGTCATATTAGGTGTACGGATTTATCAGGAAGAAAATGTGATGAACACTTTATTTACTCAAGCCAAGAGTAAATAATTTACCAATGAGGGAAACACAATGTCAGTTAAAACCGAAGTTTTATTTAGTAATCAATGGAACGTACGTGTAAGCGATCCGGGCTTTGAAGGATCATTAAGCCACTATTTTGAAAGCGTATTTTTAACACTTGAAGCAATTATTGAAGGTGGAAATGTACGTTATGAATTTATCCGTAAAGTTGAAGATGAAGTCAAAATTAAACGCAGTTTTACTGATGTAAATGAGCTCTTTGAGTTTTTAGGTGAGTACCTAAGCCCTATTGCATTAGGCAATGTAGGTATCCGCATTGGACAGCTAAATTTAGCCTAATTGATTTCCCCTCTTAATGAGGGGATTTATTTGCAAAAAATTATGCAAAAATAACCGCTTGTCGAGAGCTAATCTATGTCAAACCCTAATCCTCTTTTCCAACAAACTCAACCTTATTGGGACTTCTTACGTATTGAAAAGCAAGTCAGCCCTCATACGCTAAGTAACTATCAACGTCAATTATTAGCGGTAAGCGAGCTATTTACAAAAGCTGGAATTGAGCATTGGGAAGAGGTGGAAAGTTCTTCTGTTCGTTGGATGATAACGCAAAGTCATAAACAAGGGCTTGGAGCAAAAAGTATCGGTTTGCGATTAGTCGCCCTACGGCAATGGTATGTTTATCTTATTAAAATCGGGCGAATGTCAGCAAACCCAACGCTTGGCGTGAAGTCGCCAAAAGTGGGTAAACATTTACCGAAAAATATTGATGCCGAGCAAGTAGGGCAGTTGCTAGAAATTGAAAGCGATAAGCCGAATGATATTCGAGATTTAGCAATGATGGAACTAATGTATAGTTCTGGCTTACGATTATCAGAGCTACAGGGCTTAGATTTAGGCGATATGGATTTATCGGCAAAAGAGGTAAGAGTTCAGGGTAAAGGAAGCAAAGAACGTATTGTACCGATAGGCTCTAAAGCATTAAAGGCGATTTCTCGCTGGCTTGAGGTTAGACTTCAGTTTAAACCACAAGATAATGCGGTTTTTCTGAATAATCGAGGCGGGCGACTATCTAACCGTTCCATTCAACTTGTGATGCAAAAATGGGGAGAAAAGCAAGGGCTAGAAAGCCATTTACATCCGCATAAGTTACGCCACTCTTTTGCAACGCATATGCTCGAGGCGAGTGGCGATTTACGGGCAGTGCAGGAATTATTGGGGCATAGCAGTCTTTCAACAACACAAATTTACACCCACTTAGATTTTCAACATCTAGCTAAAATTTATGATTCGGCTCACCCAAGGGCAAGACGTAAAAAAGAAGATCAAGACTGAGCAGGCTCTGCTTTGAGCGTTTTCATTTTACAGAAAAAATACCAATATTGAATTACCACCACCACGGCTAATGCAATTTTCCCTGCAATGTGTGGCAAGGTAAGAAAAGCGATTAAAGTAAATGGGAAAGCAATCGCAAGAATAGTAATTTTTTGCTTCATTGTCATCGCACGTTTTTCATCATATTCTTGCAGATATTTTTTATATAATTTTGTTTGAATAAACCACAGGCGAACACGTTCTGAGCCTTTCGTGAAACAATATAAGGCTAATAATAAAAAAGGTGTGGTTGGCAACCCTGGCAAGATTGCACCTATAACACCTAATCCTACGCAAAGAAATCCCAAAATAATATAAATAACTTTCATTGATGCCCATAATTGATAATAAATCTCAATTATACTAAAGGAAGTTGATTTTAATTTCAACTTTTTATCTATAATGGATTTGATAGGCGATTTAGAATGTAAAAAAACCTGCTGATAATTATTTATCAACAGGCTTAAATAATGGCGGAGGAAGTGAGATTCGAACTCACGGAGGGCGTAAACCCTCGCCGGTTTTCAAGACCGGTGCCTTCAACCACTCGACCATTCCTCCGGATTGAAAACATTTAGAATTGTAATTTCTCTTAAAAGAGAAAATCTGCTGATAAGAATCAACAGATTATAAATTTGATGGCGGAGGAAGTGAGATTCGAACTCACGGAGGGCGTAAACCCTCGCCGGTTTTCAAGACCGGTGCCTTCAACCACTCGACCATTCCTCCGTTGAAAACGTGTGCAATAATAGAGATTATTGTGATAATCGTCAAGCAATAAATCTTAAAATCTGATTATTCGTTCTTTTTTTCAACATAAATTATTTCTTTATCAACCAAACACCACTTTCTACGTGATGTGTATAAGGGAATTGGTCAAATAATGCCGCTTTTTCAATACGATGCGTTTGGCATAACTGCTGTAAATTCTCTGCTAATGTATGCGGATTGCAAGAAATATAAAGAATACGTTCGTAAGCCTGTACCATATTTAACGTGTCTTGATCTAAACCAGCACGAGGAGGATCAACAAAAATAGTATTGCATTCATACTCTTTTAAATTGATACCTTTTAAGCGATAAAACTCACGTACACCATTCATTGCTTGGGTAAATTCTTCTGCAGACATTCGGATAATTTGTAGATTATCGATACCATTTTTTTCAATATTATATTGAGCCGATTGCACCGAAGATTTAGAAATCTCCGTTGCCAGCACTCTACGGAAATTTTCGGCTAATGCAATCGAGAAATTACCATTACCGCAGTAAAGCTCTAGTAAATCGCCTCGGCTGTTTTTAGTGCATTCTCTAGCCCATTCCAACATTTTGATATTCATTTCTGCATTCGGCTGGGTAAAGCTGTTTTCCACTTGGCGATAAATATAATTTTGACCGTTGATTGGCAGCACTTCCTCAACATAATCGCAATCAAGTGCGATTTTTTGTTTGGTTGCTCGCCCGATAATCTGAACTTTAAAGCCTTGCTTTTCTAAGCGAGATTTAAGCTGTTGAGCCTGTTCAATCCATTCCTCTGTGAGCTTTTTGTGATAAAGCAGGGAGACGGCAATTTCGCCGCTTAAGGTGCTTAAATAATCGACTTGGAATAATTTACGAGTAAGAAGCTCATTACCTTTTATTTCGGCTAAAAGCAATGGCATCATTTTATTGATGAGCTCGCTTGCAATCGGGAAACTATCGACTCGATAACGTTCTTTAGTTTGTTGGTTAAACATAATGTGGTAAAGATCGCCTTCATCGTGCCATACTCTAAATTCCGCACGCATACGAAAATGGCTCGGTTTAGATGCAAATACTTCAAGCGAAGGTGGGCTAAACGGGCTTAATAAAGCGGTCAAATTTTCGTTTTTTTTTGCAAGAAGATCAGAATATTGTTCGATAGGGAGTGTCATTTTTTACCACAAAATAGAATAAGGAAAAAACAAACCACGAATTACTTCGTGGTTTTAAACTAAATTATTCAGTTGCACTGAAATCGTCGCCAGCATCACTGCCAGCATTACCAGATAAGGTATAAATACGCTTTGTTTTAGTTGTAAGTGAGCGGTATTTTAACCACGCTTTTTCAATAATACTTTCTGCGATTTCTTCACCTTTCATTACGGCTACGAAGCGTTTTTCTTCTTGAGTTGCAGGTTCACGTTCGCCATTTTCTAGTGCTAAACAAGCTTGCCCAAATTGCTCTAATGTTTGTGATTCACGAATTGTGTAATCACCGTGGCGAGAGAAACCTCGTGGGTAATTTTTATCATCAAAAAAACGACGTGTTACGCTAAAACTATCTGCCATAATATGCCTCATTATATTATTTAAAATTGGGAAAAGAAAAATCGGGGTACATTAAAGCAAAAATTGAGAATAAATCAATAATTTAATACAAAAAGCGGTTAAATTTCCTTAATTTTTTGCAAATTGATTTAATAGTTATTCCATTTGTAAATAGTTAAGAAAAAATCACCGCTTGCTATGACTCAAGCGGTGAATATATTAACGTTCTATTTTTGAGCGAATAATCTCTATTAATTCTGAGATTTCTGGTGTTGGTGCAGCTTCTTGGTGCATAACCCAACGGAATAACTCAGGATCGGTATAGCTAAGCATTTGCACAAAAGCTTGTTGCTGGGTTTCATTAAGTTCGTCAAAATGATTTTTATAAAACGGCATAATCATTTTATCTAACTCACGCATACCTCGGCGGCATTCCCATTCCAATTTGAAGCGGTTGATTTCTGCCATTATTTTACCTCATTAATACGTAACTCTTTTGGCACTTCAAAGACGATATTCTCTTCATTACCAACAAGGGTTTCTACTTCAGTAACCCCTAACGTTTTTAAATGCGAAATTACCGATTGCACTAGTACTTCAGGGGCAGACGCTCCCGCTGTAATGCCGATTGTTTCCACACCATCTAACCAAGACGGATTAATATCTTCAGGGCCATCAATAAGTTGAGCCTTAACCCCCATTCGAGAAGCGAGTTCAGCTAAACGGTTAGAATTTGATGAATTTTTGGAACCGACCACTAAGACTAATTGAGATTGTTCTGCCAGTTCTCGCACTGCGTGTTGGCGGTTTGTGGTTGCATAGCAAATATCATTTTTGCGAGGCCCTTGAATAGCCGGATATTTCTCTTTTAACGCATCAATTACACCGATTGTGTCATCAATCGAGAGGGTGGTTTGCGTCATAAAGGTTAGCTCATCATTATTGGTAACAGGTAGATTTGCAATATCTTCTACCGACTCAATTAAGTAAATACCGCCTTCATTATTATTATATTGCCCCATAGTACCAATCACTTCAGGGTGTCCTTCGTGCCCGATTAAAATCGCTTTAGTACCTTTACGGCTGGCTCTTGCTACTTGCATATGTACTTTGGTAACAAGCGGGCAAGTTGCATCAAACACTTTTAAACCACGGTTTTTTGCTTCTTGACGAACTGCTTGTGATACACCGTGGGCAGAGAAGATCACTATGGCACCATCTGGCACTTCATCTAATTCTTCAACAAAAATTGCCCCTTTCGCTTTTAAGCCATCCACTACAAATTTATTATGGACGACTTCGTGGCGAACATAAATCGGGGCTCCGTGAATTTCTAAAGCTAATTCAACAATAGAGATTGCTCTATCTACACCCGCACAAAAACCACGAGGGTTTGCTAATAAAATTTTCATTTAATCACTCTTATTTTTCTTTTCTTTTTTGGCTACGAAGGCTTCTAAAATCAGTAAGCCTGCTCCCACACAAATAGCAATATCCGCAATATTAAATATTGGGTAGTGATAAATATCCCAATAAAAATGTAGAAAATCGACAACGTAGCCATTATAAGCTCTATCAATCGCATTACCTAAAGCACCACCAATAATTAGAGCATACGCAGAATTTTCTAATTTTTTAACCGCTTGATTTTTATATAAAGAAAAAATTAACGCAGCAGAAATAACAATCGCTAGCCCTAAGAAAAAATATTTTTGCCAACCGGAATGATCGGCTAAAAAACTAAATGCAGCACCATAATTACGGGCATAAGTTAGGTTGAAAATCGGTAAAAGATTAATGCTTTCGCCAAATTCAAAGTTTTGTACCACAATATATTTTGACCATAAGTCAGCAATAATAATAGCTAGGCTAAGCCATAGCCAAGTAAGACCTGTTTTTTTCATTTTGTCCTTTTAAATTAAACCGCATCTTCGTTTTCTTCGCCCGTACGAATACGGATAACACGCCCCACATCATAGACAAAAATTTTGCCGTCACCGATTTTGCCTGTTTGGGCAGTTTCCATAATCGCTTCAATACATTGCTCTTCGAGTTCATCTGGAATCACAATTTCAATTTTCACTTTTGGCAGAAAATCAATCGCATATTCTGCACCACGGTAAAGCTCGGTATGCCCTTTTTGTCTGCCGAAACCTTTAATTTCGGTAATACTCATTCCTGTAATACCAACATCAGTTAGGGCTTCACGCACATCATCAAGTTTGAAAGGTTTAATAATGGCTTCGATTTTTTTCATTTTGACAATTCCTATTTTTCACGGCGAGCCGATTTCGGTCGAAAGCTAGCACAAATATCAGCGTGAGTTTCGACATAAATATCACTTAAAAGTTGTAAACAATAAGGCACGGCACTGAAAATGCCTTTTACTAGCACCTTGCCGTTTTCATCTTTTACCCCTTCTAGTGTTTCTTTAATCGCTTTGGGTTGCCCTGGTAAATTTAAAATTAAAGAACTGTGTCGAATTACACCCACTTGGCGAGAGAGAATGGCGGTTGGAACAAAGTGAAGACTTACTTGTCGCATTTGTTCGCCAAACCCTGGCATTTCTCGATGAGCAACTGTAAGTGTGGCATCTGGGGTTACATCACGTTTAGCAGGCCCAGTGCCGCCTGTAGTTAAAACTAAGTGGCAAGCGTGAGTATCCACTAACTCAATTAAAGTCTGCTCAATCACGCTTTGTTCATCTGGAATTAATCTGGTTTCTACCTCAAACTCTTCCGTTAATGCCGCTTTTAGCCAAGCTTCTAATTCTGGAATACCTTGATCTTGATATACACCTTGCGAAGCTCGGTCTGACACCGAAACTAAGCCAATCTTTAATTTGTCTTTATTTAGTGGTTTACAAGCGGTCATTTTTCTCCACCTTTTTGCAATTCTTGTTTTTCTGCATCGCTTAAATTTGATAATGCCATATTCAAACTACGTTCAACTGTTGTTTTACGAGGGTCATTATCCGGTAGTAGTTTTAACATCACTCCCCAGGTCATCGCCGCCATTTTGAAATCTTCTTGTTCAAAAGAACGGAATGCTAATAGGCTAAGTGCATTAAAATTAGTGTGGTCTTGGCGGATAACCTCTTTTAATAATGCCTCACCTTGTTTTTTATCTTCTGGGGCTTCAGAAAATAATAATAACTGGGCGTGGCTAAGCTTATAGGTTAGGTTATCTGGTTTTAATTGTGCCGCTTTACTGAAAGCGTCGTGAGCTAATTGCCCATCATCTAATGCCATACCAACTTGCCCAAGCATATACCATTTTTGATCGTCTGCTGGGTTATTTTGTAGATCCACTCGCAATGCCATTGCAAATTGGTTCATATCTTCTGTTGAAAGTGGATTGGTATCTTCTGTTTTTAAACGCTCATAAAAGTAATCTAACTTTTGATGAGTCGTATTGAGCATTGAATTAGAAAACCAAGAGCCTACACTGCTATAAATCGCAAAACTAGCACCAGTAACTAAAATAATCAGAGAAACAAACCACGCTTTACCTAAATTTAAGTTTGAGCGAACGGTGGTATCTTGTTTAGTCTCTGGAATATCATCTAATAAACTTTGTTGTAGCTCTAATTTAGTCTGCTCGGGATCATCAATAACCCCTTCATTCGCCTCATTTTCGACTTCTTTTAAACGGTCGAAATAAAAGGCTTTATTTAAGTTGTCACGTTTAGTGTCATTGATTTGTTTATTTTTTTTCAGTAACGGGTAAAACGCTACAATAGAAACGATTAATGTAAGAAATATAATTGCTAGCCAGAAATTCATTTATCTTCCTTATTATTTAAAATTTGGTTAAGACGTTCTTGCTCGTCTTGATTTAAATTTTGTGTAGTATTTACAATATTTTGCGAAGAATTAACCGCTTGTGGTTTGGCTTTTTTTCTTCTTAATACAAGCCCAAAACCAAGAGTAATTAATAATAATGGCAATACCCATAATACAATAGTTGCAGGTGTCATTGGCGGATTATAGGTAACGAAATTGCCATAGCGTTCGATCATATAATCTACAACTTCCGATTTATTTTTCCCTTCTTTTAGGAGTTCTAGGGTTTTTGCTCGCATATCCGTTGAAATTGTCGCATTAGAGTCTGCGATATTGTTATTTTGACATTGCGGACAGCGTAGCTCTTGGATTAAAGCACGATAATCTGCCTCTTGCTGTGGGCTGTCAAACTGATTAATTTCAACAGGTGCAGATATAGCTATACTGCTAGCGAAAATAAAGAGTAAAGGAAATAATTTTTGCATTAGTTTTATCTCTATTTTAATTTTTCGTAAATTGGTTTAAGTACTTGGTTCCATACTTGATCATTCACATCGCCTGCGTGGCGGTAATGAATAATGCCATTACCATCAATAATAAAAGTTTCGGGGGCACCGTAAACACCGAGATCTAAACCTAAAGAGCCTTTCGGATCGAAGATGATTGCTTTATATGGATTACCATAGTTTGCCAAGAATTTCATCGCCTTTGGACGTTCATCTTTATAGTCAATCCCCACAATTTCAACACCTTGTTTTGCCAGTTGAGTTAAATATTCGTGCTCTGCATAACAAGTGGGGCACCAAGTTGCCCATACATTTAACAAACGAGGGGTACCTGTTTTGACAACATTTTCATTAATTTGCTGCTTTTCATCAATTAAAGACTCTAGGCTAAATGCAGGAATACTTTTGCCAATTAAAGCAGATTCTAGTCTTTTCGGGTCATCACCTTGTGAATTACGTGCAAGTTGAATCATAAATGCCACAGATAAAGCTAAAAAAATAATTAAAGGTAATATAAATTTTTTGTTCATTGGTAATACTCAATTTAGACCGATAATAGAATAGCTAGCTTACCAAAAAATCAGCAAATAAGCATTGATTAAAATAAAACATAGGCAAAATCCGTTACAACAATAACGGATTTTTAGAAAAAGCGTGCTATATCAATTATTTTCTTAATTTAACAGTTTCAATCGCATGATCTTGACCTTTAATTAAGATAAGGTTGGCTCGTTCTCGGCTTGGTAGAATATTTTTGCGTAAATTTAATCCATTAATCTCTTCCCATATCGTAGAAGCCGTTTCTATCGCTTCTTGTTCCGAAAGGCTTGCATAGTGATGGAAATATGAGTTTGGATCGGCAAAAGCACTGCGTCTAAATTTTAAAAAACGGTTGATATACCATTTCTTAAGTAATGACTCTTCTGCATCGACATAAATAGAAAAATCGACAAAATCAGATACAAAAACATTGTGCGGACTTGAAGGATAGTTCATTCCACTTTGTAAAACGTTAAGCCCTTCTAAAATTACAATATCAGGCTGATCTACAATATTAAATTGGTCTGGGATAATATCGTAAGTTAAGTGCGAGTAAATCGGGGCTTTTACATTGCGTTCACCCGATTTAATTTCAGAAACAAATCGAATTAAGCTATGAATGTCGTAGGATTCAGGAAATCCTTTTTTCTTAAGGAGATTTTTTTCTGTTAATGTGGAAAGCGGATATAAAAAACCATCTGTTGTAATTAAATCCACTTTTCGTTCATTTGGATAATGAGAGAGTAGTGCCTGCAAAATACGAGCAGAGGTACTTTTACCAACAGATACGCTTCCGGCAATGCTAATAATGTAAGGTACTTTTGGGGTTTCGATACCAAGAAAACGATGCAATACGGTCTGACGTTTTAAGTTCTCTTCTATATAGTATTGAATTAAACGGGCAAGTGGTAAATAAATTGTGCGTACTTCTTCTAATGAAAGCTCTTCATTAAAACCCAATAAAGGCTTTAGATCTTGTTCTGTTAGCTTTAATGGCACAGATTTACGTAAACCTGCCCATTGCTGGCGATCAAAGGTGAGAAAAGGAGTAATTTTTGGTTTTTTTTCTAGGCTCATTGCCAACATCTCAAATTTTTTGATAATTAATTTAATATCTTTATAAGAAAAGTGGAGTAGCAACTATACAATATAAAGTATCTCTATGTCGTATTTATTACGCCAAAAGTTATTATTTTTTATAAAAAATAGACATTTTGTATATTAAAAAATCGAAAGAACGCTTTTTTAATATTTTTTTAAAAAAACACTTGCACACAGTTAAAATTTCCCTATAATGCACATCACTTGCTTACGACACAGCAATGCCGACTTAGCTCAGTAGGTAGAGCAACTGACTTGTAATCAGTAGGTCACCAGTTCGATTCCGGTAGTCGGCACCATCATTGTCTAAACGTAAATGAGTATTCAAAAATATAATGTGGAGGGGTTCCCGAGCGGCCAAAGGGGGCAGACTGTAAATCTGTTGGCTCAGCCTTCGAAGGTTCGAATCCTTCTCCCTCCACCACTTCTTTATTTTGAATCGCGCAGGACAGACGAATTTAGAACAGCGGGCATCGTATAATGGCTATTACCTTAGCCTTCCAAGCTAATGATGCGGGTTCGATTCCCGCTGCCCGCTCCAAACGCTGATATAGCTCAGTTGGTAGAGCGCACCCTTGGTAAGGGTGAGGTCGGCGGTTCAAATCCGCCTATCAGCACCACTTTCATCTAAATTCTATCTTTCTTAACGCAAAAAATTATTGGTATTAATTTCTACATTATGGTTAATGGGTTCTTTTGTTCCATTGTAACCGTTTTTGTTTAAGAGGCTTTTAGAAAATGTCTAAAGAAAAATTTGAACGTACAAAACCGCACGTTAATGTGGGTACAATCGGCCACGTTGACCATGGTAAAACAACTTTAACAGCAGCAATTACAACTGTATTAGCAAAACACTACGGTGGTGCTGCTCGTGCATTCGACCAAATCGATAATGCACCAGAAGAAAAAGCGCGTGGTATTACTATCAATACTTCACACGTTGAATATGATACTCCAACTCGTCACTACGCACACGTTGACTGCCCGGGACACGCGGACTATGTTAAAAACATGATCACAGGTGCGGCACAAATGGACGGTGCTATCTTAGTAGTAGCAGCAACAGATGGTCCAATGCCACAAACTCGTGAGCACATCTTATTAGGTCGCCAAGTAGGTGTTCCTTACATTATCGTATTCTTAAACAAATGCGATATGGTAGATGACGAAGAGTTATTAGAATTAGTAGAAATGGAAGTTCGTGAACTTCTATCTCAATACGACTTCCCAGGTGATGATACACCAATCGTACGTGGTTCAGCGTTACAAGCGTTAAACGGCGTAGCAGAGTGGGAAGAAAAAATCATTGAATTAGCAGGTCACTTAGACTCTTACATTCCAGAGCCAGAGCGTGCGATTGATAAACCATTCTTATTACCAATCGAAGACGTATTCTCAATTTCAGGTCGTGGTACAGTAGTAACAGGTCGTGTTGAGCGTGGTATCATCCGTACTGGTGATGAAGTTGAAATCGTAGGTATCAAAGAAACTACGAAAACAACAGTAACTGGTGTAGAGATGTTCCGTAAATTATTAGACGAAGGTCGTGCGGGTGAAAACGTTGGTGCATTATTACGTGGTACAAAACGTGAAGAAATCGAACGTGGTCAAGTATTAGCGAAACCAGGTTCAATCACACCACACACAGACTTCGAATCAGAAGTTTACGTATTATCAAAAGAAGAAGGTGGTCGTCACACTCCATTCTTCAAAGGTTACCGTCCACAGTTCTACTTCCGTACAACAGACGTAACAGGTACAATCGAGTTACCAGAAGGTGTTGAGATGGTAATGCCAGGCGATAACATCAAAATGACAGTAAGCTTAATTCACCCAATCGCAATGGACGAAGGTTTACGTTTTGCGATTCGTGAAGGTGGTCGTACAGTAGGTGCTGGTGTTGTTGCTAAAATCATCAAATAATAGAACTACTTAGTTTATATTTGATAGCAATCAGCTATAGAAAAAGAGATATACCGAAAGGTGTATCTCTTTTTTGCTTAATGGACATATAGGGCAGTTTTTGTTCATTTTTCAAAGAGGGGGCTTAAAGCCTTGTAATATAAGGTATTAAGTCACTTTTTACCAACTATTTTGTCCTATACACCGCTTAATATCAGTTTGAATGCCCAAATGTTTTAGTGATCAAGCGGTTGTTTTTCTATTTAAATCTGCAAAATTTTTGAAAAAACAACCGCTTGTTATGTTAAGCAATTTTTATTGCTTTATATTGGCTTATTGGGTTAATAATGAATTCACGGGCTTTTATGATTTGTAATTCATATTTACCACTTTCAGCAGTGACAGACATTACATCATTTACGGCATTTGCGGTGTGTTCAAATGCTTCTATATCAGATTTCCCATTTAGTAAATTGGCTAAAAATACACCGCTAGTTAAGTCGCCAACACCTACAGGATCTTTCGCTTTAAATTCGTGTAATGGGCGACTAATATGCCAAATACCTGCTTGTGTTGCTAATACCATTTCAAACTTTGCAGGGTCTTGACCTACTTTGCTTAGGTGTTTTACTAAGACTCGTTTAGGACCTTTTGTTAGAATAAATTTAATTGCAGCAAGAGCCTGCTCAAAGTTCCCAACTTCTAAGCCAGTAAGCTCACGCAGTTCAACCAAATTCGGTGCAATAATATCAGCTTGTGCCATTGCTTGGTCTCGTAGAAACTCCGCTACACCATCAGCTACAATACAGCCCTTATCTGGATGTCCCATTACTGGATCACAGAAATAAATAGTATTAGGGTTTTTCGCTTTAATATTTGCGACTGCTTTTAAAATTTCATCGCCTTGTTCAGCAGCACCAATATAGCCTGATAATACGGCATCACATTCGTGTAAGGCATCAATTTCATCAATTCCTTGAGTAATTTCACCAATCTGCTCTTTCGGAATTACCATTCCTTTCCATTTTCCATATTGCGTGTGGTTAGAAAATTGCACAGTATTGAGTGCCCAAGTATCAACGCCAAGCAACTGCATTGGGAACACTGCTGCTTTATTCCCAGCGTAACCATAGACAACGTGAGATTGGATAGATAGCACATTTTTCATTCGTTCACTCCAGATAGGTGTAAAAAAATTGTTATTTTTTAATCAGTTAGGTAAGGCGAGGGTTGCAGATAGTTAAAAAATCTCTATAATTCAGCCCGTTGTTTTCGCAACGTTCAATTTGCCGACTTAGCTCAGTAGGTAGAGCAACTGACTTGTAATCAGTAGGTCACCAGTTCGATTCCGGTAGTCGGCACCATTTCTAGTGTTTATTTTTATCTTTTAGCTTATCAACTGATTTAAAGTAAAACGGCAAGATTTTGCAAAGTTTTACAAAAATCTTACCGCTTGTTTTAAGTGATATAACTGTTATACGTAACCGTAGTTCATTAAGCGTTGATAACGGCGTTCTAACAATTCTTCTTTATTTAGTTGCTCTAACTCAACTAAATCATCAATGATTCGTTGTTTTAAGCTTTGTGCAATTTGCTCAACATTACGATGTGCTCCACCTAGTGGTTCTGGCACGATGTTATCAATTAGCTCTAATTCTTTTAGGCGAGGAGCGGTTAAACCCATTACCTCTGCTGCTGTTGAAGCTTTCTCAGCACTTTTCCATAAAATAGAAGCACAGCCTTCAGGCGAGATCACAGAATAGGTCGAGTACTGTAACATATTGACTTTATCGCCTACACCGATAGCTAATGCACCACCAGAGCCACCTTCACCGATAACGGTACAGATAACAGGTACCGAAAGTTGTGACATTTCACGTAAGTTACGAGCAATCGCTTCAGATTGACCACGTTCTTCCGCTCCAATGCCCGGGTAGGCTCCTGGTGTATCAATAAACGTAATAATTGGCATATTAAAACGCTCAGCCATTTCCATTAAGCGTAGGGCTTTGCGATAACCTTCTGGTGCTGGCATACCGAAATTACGTTTAACTTTATCTTTTACAGTGCGACCTTTCTGGTGGCCGATAACCATTACAGGACGACCGTCAAGGCGAGCAATACCGCCAACAATCGCTTTATCATCAGCGAATGCACGATCGCCTGCCAATTCGTCAAATTCTGTAAAGATATGCTCAATATAATCTAGTGTGTAAGGGCGGTTTGGGTGGCGAGCCATACGTGAAATTTGCCAAGCATCTAAGTTGGCAAAGGTTTTTTTAGTTAATTCTTCGCTTTTCTTTTTTAAACGATTAATTTCATCATCAAGGTCAATTTTATCATCTTGCTGGCTAACCGCTCTTAAAGACTCAATTTTCGCTTCAAGTTCAGCGATTGGTAATTCAAAATCTAAAAATTCTTGGTTCATTGTTGTTTCCTTTTTATGGGCAAAACTGTTGGGCATTATCGCTTATCAGTTCTTTATTGTCCATTTTCAATTACATTAAATTGACCCATCGTACCTCTATCACGTAGCATAAAATCACTTACACCGAAGGTAAAAGGGTATTGCTCGCTGGAGGTATTATCAAAACGCACAAGAATGGTAACTTCTTGTTTTGCCTCTAACCAAACTGTATCTCGCCAAGCGAGTTGTTTAATTGGATAAGGCTTTCTGTTTTGGGTTTCAATGATAAATTTTGCACCTTGTAACGTAAATCCAACCGCTTGTTCGCTTCTAAGGTACCAGCGTTCTACACTGCCTTTTTCAGCCGTAAAATCAATACGTTTCGGGTCGAATCGCTTTTTATTAATTAAATAATCTAACGGGCTAATATTAAAAAGACGTTCTTGATTAATTTTTAAATTAAACTCGTTTAAGTTAAATTCCGGCAAGCTAGGTTTGGTATTTAACACAGCCGCCATACCTTCAGGGCGGAGTTCTAAAATTACATTGTCGGCTAATTCATCATCACTTGAGAAAATCTGCCCGATTTTGTAAAAAATATCTCTTTTTTGACCGCTTATTAATGAAATGGTTTTACCTTCGCTTAAATCAATCAATAGCTCTACACGCTCACTTGGTGCAAGGCGGATAGATTCCATTTCCAAAGGCTCAGCTAACATTCCTAAACCTGTTGCAATTAAATGAAGGGGTTGTTTGTTATCTAGCCTTAAATCATAAGTTCGTGAAAGCGAAGCATTGACTAAGCGTAATCTTATCCAACCTCGAGGTACATTTAGGTAAGGGGATTCTTGTCCATTAACAAATAAGCGTTTGCCTAGAAATTGTGGGGCATTCTTATCTAAAACTTGCACTCCGTCTTTGTTTAGAAGTTGGTCCTGCAAAATTAAGGGGATGTCATTAACACCATATTTATTTGGTAAATCTGTTTTTCGGCTTTGTGCATCTTCAATTAGCCAAAAACCGACTAATCCACGATAGATTTGAAAAGCAGAATTTAACATTGTATCTGCGTGATACCAGCAACTACACGCTTTTTGATTAATAGAGACAATCGGAGACCAACTACTTTTAGGTTCAAGCACTCTATGCACAGAACCTATCATCTCGCTTGAGGCTTGTAAGCCTTGAATATTCATTGAGATTTTTTGCGGTAGATTATTCAAATAGGTTAATCGAACAAAATCCCCTGATTTGACACGTACTGTTGGGGCTAAATACTGCCCATTTACACCCCAAACATCGACTAATTTTCCTTTGTCGAATTGTGTTTGAGCGGGACGCAAATCTAAACGAACAGGTCTGCCTCGCCCAATATCCATTAAAGGTGGGATTTTAAGGGCTGGACGTTCTGCCGCTAGAGCGGTTTGAGGTAGAGAATATAATGCAGTAGCTAAAGCAGAACCTTTTAATAATTGGCGTCTGGTTAAGTTTTTTTCCATAGCAATCACAGGTAAGAAAACTAAGTGTTTTGAGTGTTGTCTAGCTGAGCAACTTCTTGGTTTAGCTGTTCAAACTTCGCTTGCATAATGTTATGGCATTTTTCTATTAGCTCTTTCACGTTTTCACGAGAATAATTTGATGTATCAATAGGCTCTAACATTTCGCAAATAACAGTACCGTTATGGCGACGATTTAAATCTACTTTATTATGCAGATCAGAACAGACAACTGGTACGATCGGAACACCTGCAGATATAGCTAAATGGAAGGCTCCAGTTTTGAATGGTAATAGTCCACGACCTCTACTCCTTGTGCCTTCAGGGAACATCCAAATAGATACTTTGCGTTCTTTTACAATATCACCCACTTTATTCATTGTTTCAATCGCACTTGAACGTTTTTCACGGTGAATAAAAATATTACCTGTTGCCCAATACACTAGACCAAAAAAAGGAATCCAGATAAGGCTTTTCTTACCAATGCTTACAGTATTTTCTGCAACCATTGAAGAAATAGTAACCATATCATAATTGTTTTGATGGTTACCAATATAGATAACAGGGTAGTTAATTTCAGGCTTTTTACGGGTAATCAGTTTTAAACCGACTAAAGTGTGTAATGAACCAAACCAGCGTGCGACAACCCCCACACTACTTGGATGACGTAAACGAACTAGAGCGTAAAATGTACCTACAATCGAAATTAAAATAGCGGCAAGAGCGACTAAAAAAATACGGAAAATTTTTAACATAATAGTGAATGACCTTAAAAATGAGATGTCTATGAGTATAGCAAAATCAAGCTACTTTCTAAAGGTTATGGTGATTAAATTGAGAGGTTCCTTATTTTGCAAAAAATCGTTATATTTAAACCGCTTGTAATTACTTAGCATAAGGAGAACACAATGGGTAACGTAACATTAGCAGGAAATCCAATCGACGTTTCTGGTACATTTCCTCAAAAAGGTGATGTGGTGTCTGATTTTACATTAGTAAATACCGATTTAGGTGAGGTATCACTATCAGATTTTGCAGGCAAACGTAAAGTATTAAATATTTTTCCAAGTATTGATACGGGTATTTGTGCAACATCTGTACGTGTATTTAATCAAAAAGCCGCTAATTTAGAAAATACGGTTGTATTATGTATTTCAGCAGACTTGCCTTTTGCTCAAGCTCGTTTTTGTGGGGCAGAAGGCATTGAGAATGTAACATCGTTATCAACATTCCGCCATCATCAGCTACATTCCACACTGGGTGTTGATATTAGCTCAGGCTCGTTAGCAGCTTTAACAGCACGAGCAGTTATTGTATTAGATGAGAATAACAGGGTATTACATAGCGAATTGGTGCCTGAAATCAAACAAGAACCTGATTATGAGAGTGCATTAGCTGTGTTATAAAAAGGCAGTGAAAATCACAAATGAGTTAAAAAGGCAGCGAAAGGCTGCCTTAGTTATATTTATGCGAAAGGTTGTAATTCAGGATTGATTGGTGTTTCTGCAATATTGTTTACGTAGTTGCAAAGGGTTGCCAAACTTACCCCTAAAATGACATCAATGGCATTTTATTGGTTATAACCTGCAGCAAAAAACTCGTTTAATTGTGCTTCGGTTAATTTTGCTTTTTGTAGCATTACTGCCAGTGTAAAACGAACTAATGTGTCTAATTTGGGGTTAGAATCAATGCGAGCCGTAGCACGTAAAGCGTTTACAACTTCATCTGGCATTTTTAATAATTTTAATGCGATTTTGGTATGGCCCGCCACACAGAAACCACAACCATTAACAACTGCAGCGGTAATTTGCACCACTTCACGCTCTTCAGCCGTTAAGCTATTACGCCCATTAATACCGCCTACAGTACGGTAGGTTTCTAATGCGGTTGGTGCATTCGCTAAGACACCAATTAAGTTAGGAATAAAACCATTATTAGCTTGTTGAACCGCTTTCAGAGCATCTTTAGCCGCCTCTGGTGCTGATTCAATCGTATGAATTTGAAATTTAGACATAAATCGTTCCTTATTAAATGAATGTAAAACTATCATAAAGAAAACTATTTGCCCCAACAAATTAAAAAAGACTATTTGGTATAACTAAAAGATATTAAAAAAGGGGTATAGTTTCCTATACCCCTAAATAATCTAGCTTTAAAATTATTCTTCGGCATCTTCTTTCGCCCATTCTAATGAACGGCGAACGGCTTTTTTCCAACCTTTATAACGTCTTGCTCGTTTTTCTTGATCACCATCTGGTGTAAAGGTTTGTTCAATTTCCGCTTTATCTTTAAGTTCATCTAAATCTTTCCAGAAACCGACTGCTAACCCTGCGAGATAAGCTGCACCTAAAGCAGTAACTTCTTTAACTAGCGGACGTTCAACTTTAGTATCTAAAATATCAGCTTGGAACTGCATTAAGAAATTATTAGCGGTAGCTCCGCCATCAACACGTAATGATTGTAATTTTGCACCTGAGTCCGATTGCATTGCTTCTAATACATCACGAGTTTGATATGCGATAGATTCAAGTGTTGCACGTACAATATGATTGCGATTTGCACCTCGAGATAAGCCAAAGATTGCACCACGTGCATACGGATCCCAATATGGTGCACCTAAGCCAGTAAAGGCTGGTACAACATATACACCATTACAATCTGGGACTTTGGTTGCAAAATATTCACTATCAAAACTATCGTGAACAATTTTTAGCTCATCACGTAACCACTGAATGGATGCACCTGCAATAAAGACTGAACCCTCTAAAGCATATTCAGGCTCACCCTTCGCATTACACGCAATAGTAGTTAATAAACCATTTTGTGATTGGATTGCCGTTTTACCCGTGTGCATCAACATAAAGCAACCAGTACCATAGGTGTTTTTTGCTTGTCCTTCATTTACGCATAGGTGTCCGTAAAGTGCAGCTTGTTGATCGCCAGCAATCCCTGCAACAGGAATACGCACACCGCCTTGACCACCGATATTGGTTTGCCCATAAACCTCAGAAGAGTTCTTCACTTCAGGTAACATTGAACGAGGAATGTTGAGTAATTCCAACATTTTGTCATCCCATTGTTTAGTGTGAATGTTAAATAACATCGTACGAGAAGCATTGGTGTAATCAGTTACGTGTACTCGCCCTTGGGTTAATTTCCAAACTAACCAAGTATCGACCGTACCAAATAATAGCTCACCACGTTCGGCTTTTTCTCTTGCTCCTTCCACATTATCTAAGATCCATTTTACTTTTGTGCCAGAGAAGTAAGGATCGACAACTAAACCTGTCGTTTTACGAATATAATCTTCGTGCCCTTCGGCTTTTAATTTATCGGTAATATCGGAGGTTCGGCGACATTGCCACACAATGGCATTATAAATAGGTTTACCGGTTTCTTTTTCCCACACAATGGTCGTTTCACGTTGGTTGGTAATCCCAATCGCTGCAATGCTATCAGGTTTAATGCCTGCTTTTGCGACCACTTCATTTAAGGTAGAACTTTGTGTTGCCCAAATTTCCATTGGATTATGCTCTACCCAACCAGCTTTTGGATAAATCTGTGTAAATTCTCGCTGTGCGACTTCTACAACATTCGCATCGTGATCTAATAAAACTGCTCGAGAGCTTGTAGTACCTTGGTCTAATGCAATGATGTATTTTTTATCAGACATAATAAATCCCCTTAAACTGTTTGGTTTTGTAATATGTAAATCACTCAACATATATAGGTTTTTTGAGCGTAAACAAACAAATTGCGTTTAAAAATTAATCCATTTAATCCATAATGAAAATGTATATTTTTAAAAATTGTGATGTTTATCACAAATTTTTTAATTATTTTATTAAATTTGTGATCAAACTAACATTTTTAAGAAAAAATAAACAAATTATCTTGAATAATTTATTAGGTGCAGATCATAATGCACTTGCTTAATTAAACAACAAATTAATTAAGTAACAAAATTATTAATATTGAGTGAGAACAAACGAATTGCCCGCTTGATGATTATCTTTTTCTAATTTAGATAATTATCATTTCATTCAATAATAATAAGGAGAGTTACTTATGAACGCTTATCTAGCAGAATTCTTAGGTACGATTATTTTAGTATTAATGGGTAATGGGGTTGTGGCTAATGTTTGTTTGAATAAAACAAAAGGGCAAAACTCAGGTTGGATTGTTATCACAACAGCGTGGGCTTTTGCAGTATATGTTGCTGTTGTTATTGCAGGCCCCTATAGTGGAGCCCATTTCAACCCTGCAGTAACTATTGGGTTAGCCGTTAGAGGTGCTTTTGATTGGTCTATGGTTATAGGCTATATTGGTGCACAAATGCTAGGTGGGATGATTGGTGCATTTCTCGTTTACCTTTCTTATAAAGATCATTTTGCGGCAACTGAAGATGCGGGTTCAAAACGAGCTTGTTTCTGTACAGAGCCTGCAATTAGAAATTATCCAAATAATTTCATCAGTGAAGTAATCGCAACATTCGTTCTACTATTTGTTATTTTCTATATCACAGGAGCTGATATTACGCTTCCTGGTACTACTGAATCGACACCTATCGGCTTAGGTTCTGTTGGTGCTATTCCGGTTGCGATTTTAATTTGGGCATTAGGTTTAAGTTTAGGTGGTACTACAGGCTATGCACTTAATCCTGCTCGTGATCTTGGGCCTCGTTTAACGCTAGGTTTGTTCTTAGGTAAAAAATTAAATACTCCTGCAGATTGGGCTTATAGTTGGGTGCCAGTTTTAGGTCCTATTACAGGTGGGGTATTAGCCGCAATACTTTATAATATTATTATGTAAGTAAACTTTAATTAAAAAGAACTCAATAAAATAGCCTTAATCTAAAAATTGAGTTCTTTTTAATATCTTTATCTCATTATTTTTATCACTTATTGATCCATTCTATCTTTAAATTATTTATTTTTTAATTCTTAACAAACGTGAGTAAATAATTTTATTTTGTAAAATTAATAGAAAAAATAACCGCTTTCTTATAGTAAATATATTAAACAAGATTTTGCCTCACAATAATTGTGAGCAATATCACAAAATCAGAACATTGTTTTTGAAAAATATTGAGCGAAAACGCTCATTTTACTAAAATATGGTTGTTTTCTTTTACTTTATTTTATTATTGTGGGGGAGTGTGCTATGCCTATATCACCTCAAATCTACCAAAATTATCAAAATGTTGGTGATTTCTCACCTATTTCAACAGATGTCATTATTATCGGTGGCGGTGTAACAGGAGCTGGAATTGCTCGAGACTGTGCATTGCGTGGGCTTAAATGTGTGTTATTAGAACGCCGTGATATTGCCACGGGGGCAACTGGGCGTAATCACGGTTTATTGCATAGTGGCGGACGTTATGCGGTAAATGATCAAGAGTCTGCCCGTGAATGTATTGAAGAAAATATGATCCTTAAGCGTATTGCTCATCACTGTATTGAAGATACCAAAGGACTATTTATCACCCTACCTGAAGATGACTTAAATTATCAAAAAACCTTTATTGAATCTTGTACTGCATCTGGCATTGAAGCAGTGGCCATTGAACCTGATTTAGCCAGACGGCTGGAACCTTCTGTTAATCCTGAACTAATTGGTGCGGTAGTGGTACCTGACGGTACAGTCGATCCTTTTCGCTTAACTGCCGCTAATATGTTAGATGCAACGGAAAACGGTGCACAGATTTTTACCTACTGTGAAGTGAAAGGGTTAATTCGAGAGGGGGAGCGAGTGATCGGAACAAAAGTTTACGATCATAAAAACCACGTAGAACGCCAATTCTTTGCACCAATCGTCGTGAATGCAGGCGGTATTTGGGGGCAAGGAATTGCAGAATATGCTGACCTAAAAATTAGAATGTTCCCGGCAAAAGGAGCCTTGCTGATTATGGGGCATCGTATTAATAACCTTGTGATTAACCGCTGCCGCAAACCGGCTGATGCCGATATCCTTGTCCCAGGTGATACTATTTGCGTGATTGGCACTACTTCAAGCCGTATTCCTTACGATCAAATAGATAATATGGAAGTGACCCCGGAAGAGGTTGATATTCTTTTCCGTGAAGGCGAAAAATTAGCCCCAAGTTTACGTCATACCCGTGTGTTACGAGCTTATGCGGGAGTACGCCCTCTGGTTGCCACAGATGATGATCCATCTGGACGAAATGTTAGCCGCGGTATTGTCTTGTTAGATCACGCTGAACGTGATGGCTTAGATGGCTTTATTACCATTACAGGCGGTAAGTTAATGACTTATCGCTTAATGGCTGAATGGGCAACCGACCTTGTTTGCAAAAAACTGAATAAATCCGACCGCTGTGTAACAGCTGACCGCCCACTACCAGGCTCGACTGAAAATAAAACGGAAACGAGCAAAAAACTTATTTCATTGCCTAATACAATTCGCCACTCAACAGTTTATCGCCACGGTTCTCGAGCAACACGATTATTGGAAAATGAGCGACTTGACCGCACTTTAGTATGTGAATGTGAAGCGGTAACAGCAGGCGAAATACGTTATGCCGTTGAAGAGTTAAACGTAAATAACCTTGTTGATTTACGTCGCCGAACCAGAGTTGGAATGGGAACCTGCCAAGCAGAACTCTGTGCTTGCCGAGCTGCTGGTTTAATGAATCGCTTTAATGTGGCGACCCCTGCTCAGTCCACCACCCAACTTTCTGCTTTTATGGAAGAGCGTTGGCGTGGCATTGAGCCTATTTTATGGGGGGATGCAATGCGAGAGGCAGAATTTACCAGTTGGATTTATTACAGCTTACTTGGTTTAAATGATGTTCAGCCGCAAGCTGCAGAGGGGGTAAATAACAATGAATTTTGATGTTGTCATTATCGGCGGAGGCATTGCCGGTCTTACTTGCGGTATCGCCTTACAAGAAAAGGGTAAACGTTGTGCCATCATTAATAATGGGCAGGCGGCGATGGAATTTGCTTCAGGTTCATTTGATTTACTTGGCAAGCTACCAAGCGGTCAAATTGTACAAGAATTTTGCAAAGCATTTCCTCAACTGCAAGCTCAAGCTCCTGAACACCCTTATAGTTTACTTGGGGCTGAACAAGTATTAGCGAAAGCACAACAGTTTGAACAACTTGCCATCTCATTAAATTTAGGTTTAGTTGGTTCTGTGCTTGCAAATCATAAGCGGGTTACTCCTCTTGGCGGTTTAAGAGAAACCTGGCTTTCGCCAAATAGTGTGCCGACTATTAAATATAATGAGGCTTTTGCGTTTGATAATATTGCTATTCTAGGTATTGAAGGCTACCACGATTTTCAACCTCATATGCTGGCAGAGAATTTAAAACAAAACCCTGAATTCAAACATTGCCAAATCCATACTGATTTTCTAAAAATTCCTGAGTTGGATTATTTACGTGAGCATAGTCGTGAATTTAGAAGTGTTAATATTGCCCAGTTGCTAGAACATAAACTCTCTTTCCGTAGCTTAGTGAAAGAAATCAAGCAAGCTGCAGGTAGTGCAAAGGCGGTGTTCCTTCCGGCGTGTTTTGGCTTAGATGATCAAGAGTTTTTTGAAATCTTAAAAAATGCAACGGGCTTAGCATTATTTGAACTGCCGACTTTGCCTCCTTCACTATTAGGCATTCGCCAACGTAAACAGCTTCGTAATCGTTTTGAACAGCTTGGCGGTATTATGATGAATGGCGATCGAGCAATAAAAGCGGAATTTGAGGATAGTCGTGTAACTGAAATCTATACCCAAACTCACGAAGAAATGGCAATTAGTGCGAAAAATTTTGTGCTTGCCTCAGGCAGCTTCTTTAGTAACGGGTTGATTGCTGAGTTTGATCGGATTTATGAGCCTGTTTTTGGAGTAGATATTTTAAACTGTAAAATGTTTGATAAAAATGATCGCTTGTCGTGGACGGCACAACGTTTTGCCACACCACAACCTTATCAATCAGCAGGGGTTAGCATTAATAAACAATACCAAGTGAGTAAAGAAGGAACATTCCTAACCAATTTATATGCAATTGGTAGTGTAATTGGCGGTTATAACGGTATTGAATTAGGCTGTGGTTCGGGTGTAGCAGTCGTAACGGCTTTAACCGTAGCAGAATTAATTGGGGGTGAGCTATGAATATTATGGAATTAATAGACAGTGCAAAACAAAATATGCAATCTCCAGTAAAACATCAACATTTTGATCCTAGCTTTGAAAGTTGCATTAAATGCACTGCTTGCACGGCGGTTTGCCCTGTTTCTCGTAATAATCCATTTTACCCAGGCCCGAAACAAGCCGGTCCTGATGGCGAACGATTACGCTTAAAAAGCCCAGATTTCTACGATGAAGCCTTAAAATATTGCACAAATTGTAAACGTTGTGAAATTGCCTGTCCGTCAGATGTAAAAATTGGCGATATTATTGTACGAGCAAGAAATCAGCATTTAACGCAACAAAATAAACCATTAATGCTGAAATTGCGTGATGCAATTTTAAGTAATACCGATATTATGGGCGCAATGAACACACCATTAGCCCCAATAGTGAATACCATTACAAGCTTAAAAGCAACACGTTTTATATTGGAAAAAACAATTAAAGTTAGTCAGCATCGTAGCCTACCAAAATATTCATTTGGTTCCTTCCGCCAATGGTATAAACGCAATGTCGCTGAACGTCAGGCATTATACAAAGAGAAAGTAGCCTATTATCACGGTTGTTATGTTAATTACAACAATCCGCAATTAGGAAAAGAACTCATTGACGTGATGAATGCACTCAATATTGGGGTTGTGTTACTAGAGAAAGAGAAATGTTGCGGCCTGCCGCTGATGGTAAATAGTTTCCCAAATCGGGCAGAAAGCGTGGCTAAATTCAACCAAGCACAGTTAGAGAAAGTTGTTGAAGAGCGTAAACTCGAAGTTATCGGCACCTCTTCAAGTTGTACCGCCAATATTCGTGATGAATATGCACACGTATTAGGGATAGAAAATACTGAAGTACGTTCTCATATTGCATTTGCGACACGCTATCTCTATAAATTGATGATTGAAGAAAAACGAACATTACCTCTTCGACCATTAAAATTACGGGTTGCTTACCACACAGCTTGCCACGTAGATAAAGCCGGTTGGGCTCCTTACACCCTTGAAGTGCTACGTCAAATTCCAAACTTGGAAATTGTTATGTTACCGTCTCAATGTTGCGGTATTGCAGGCACCTACGGTTTTAAAGCGGAAAACTATGAAACCTCGCAAGCAATAGGTAAAACGTTATTTGAGCGGATTGATGAGGGTAACTTTGATTACATTATTTCCGAATGTGAAACTTGTAAGTGGCAAATTGATATGTCCACCAACAAAACCTGCATTCACCCAATTACATTACTCTCAATGGCATTAGCAACGGTGCACTAAATAAACTTGTACTCCTTCAAACTAAAAAGAGAGCAACAAGCGGTTATTTTTAGCAAAAATTTTGCAAATATCGCTTTAGCTCTCTTAATTTTCTCTAACCATAACATTTCTCTTTTCTTGCCTTATTTTAGACAGTTTATTTAATCAAGGCTAAAATAGCCTTAATAATACTTACAGGCTATTTTATAGAGCAATATATGTACTCAATTTTCCTTATCTCAGCAGGGGCAATACTTGGTGCCTTGTCTCGTTGGCAGTTGGCAATATGGCTGAATCCTATTACTAGCCACTTGGCATTTGGTACGCTATTGGCAAACTGGCTAGGTTGTTTCTTGATTGGTATTGCGATGGGGTTTAATTTAGGCGACAGCCAACGCTTATTATTTATTACAGGATTTCTAGGTAGCTTCACTACATTTTCTAGTTTTTCTGCAGAGTTGAGTGAAAAGCTTTTAGCTGGTAAATGGAGCGAATTTATTACTGTATTAAGTTTACATTTAATTGGCGGAATTTTATTAACACTATTGGGTGTGATAGCGGCGAGAAGTCTTACAAGCGGTTAATTTTTCTCAAATTTTTGCAAGTTTTGAAAGAAAATTAACCGCTTGTTTTGATAGTTCAAAGCCTAATAATTTATTTAATAACGGTTATTTCCCATAACGCATCACCAATTTGTTGGTAATCGCTAACGTCATAACCTTCTTCTTCAGCCCAGTTTGGAATTGCTTCTGTTGCTTGCGTGCAGTCAAATTCAATCGTTAAACTATCACCTTTGTTTAGTTTTGCCATTGCAGCTTTTGCTTCTACTAATGGAAATGGGCATACAAGCCCTGATGTTGGTAAACGAACATTCATTATAATACTCCTAAAAAATTAACCTTTTAAACGTTGTGGACGAATAATAGTGAAATAAGCTCCAACCGATGTACCAAGAATCATAATTGGTAATGAGATCCAACCCTGCCAAGAGAAAAATGCAGTTTCAACTAAACCATTACCGATAGAGCAGCCACCCGCTAAACTTGCACCAATTCCCATTAACGCACCGCCAAATGCACTACGTAAAATTGTGGTTGCATCAGGCACTCTGAAACGGAATTCATTGGAAAATTTTGCAGCAACAAACGAGCCAATCAAAATACCTAATACTAAAAATACTCCCCAGTTGATAAACTTATTATCGCCGAATACAAAATATTGAATAACATTTGCAGTAGGGGTTGTAATACCTAAACCAAAGTTTCTGCCAGCTGCATTACTTAAAGGCCAGGCCAATAGTGCGATAATGCCAACTAGCGTTGCTGTAACAAAAGGATGCCAGCGTTTTTCAAATAAAATATGTGCTAATCCTGTTTTACGTGGTTTTAGTGAAATAGTTTTTCCTCTAGGTTTTTTGAGATGATAAACAACCAGAGATAATGTAATAATGGTTAAGATTCCCACTAAAACCCAAGGCGAAATACCTAATGTTTCATAAATTGTGCGATGTTCCAATACATTGCTTTTTAATTCTTGATTTAATGGAGATAAGACCCCCGTTCTCATAGACGCAGAGAATAGCCCATAAACAATTAAAGCGACCCAGCTTCCAATTAAACCTTCTCCAGCACGATACCAAGTACCTGTTGCACACCCACCCGCATAGATAATGCCTAAACCAAACAGAAATGCCCCGATTAGTACTGCAATTAGCGGTAAACTTTCTGCAGGTGAATTAAAAGAGCCGATTTCATATAAACTCCAGATGCCTATGGCTTGAATAGTTATGGCAATTAATAATGCCACAAACATACGGCTACTTTTTGTTACATATAAATCACGAAATGCACCTGTAATACAGAATCGACCTCTTTGCATTACAAAGCCTAATAAGAAACCACATAAAAGCCCTGTTAATATCATAAAAAATACCTCTAAAAATTGTGAATTTAGAGGTATTTAAATATAAAGCCGTCTAGATGGCTAATAATGTTTAGTAAAATAATATGCTATTTTGTTATATTGTGTGCAAATGATATAACTAAGTTAATTGTTTAATAACCGCTCCAGTACTTGGTAATAAACTTCGCCACATTTTGCTAAATCTTCCACGCTGACACATTCATTGACTTTATGGATAGTCGCATTCAATGGCCCAAACTCCACCACCTCGGTTCCCATTAAGGCGATAAAGCGTCCATCTGAAGTGCCGCCACTGGTATCAAGCTTAGGTGTAATTTTTGTTACATTTTCGACCGCTTGTACGGCAGCCGCCACTAATTTACCATTGCCTGCCAAGAAAGGTTTGCCTGATAAATTCCAGCTAATGCGATATTTTAATCCATATTTTTCTAGTATTTCCGCCACTTTAGCTTTGATAATCTCATCTGTTACTTCGGTGCAATAACGCAGATTAAATTGAACATAAAGCTCGCCCGGAATGACATTATTACTGCCCGTTCCTGCCTTGATATTGGCAACTTGTAAGCTAGTCGGTGGGAAAAATTCGTTGCCGTTATCCCATTGGTAAGTGGTTAATTCCGTTAAAAAGCCTAATGCGGTATGCACAGGATTTTCGGCTAGGTGCGGATAAGCCACGTGTCCTTGAATGCCTTCGATATAGAGATCGGCGGTAATAGAGCCTCTACGACCATTTTTAATAACATCGCCTAACACTTTACCGCTTGAAGGCTCGCCCACCACACAATAATGCACTGTTTCATTGCGAGCCATTAAGGTTTCTACCACTTTTACCGTACCATCTTTGGCAGCGGCCTCTTCATCGGAGGTAATCAGCAATGCTACCTTACCTTTATGGTTTGGATTGTTTTTTACGAACGTTTCAGCAGCGACTACAAGAGCAGCAAGGGAGCCTTTCATATCTGCCGCTCCTCGCCCGTATAATATGCCATCTACAATTTCGGCAGAAAAGGGCGGATAGTGCCATTGGCTTTCATCGCCGACCGGTACTACATCGGTATGCCCGGCAAAAGCGATACAAGGCTCTTCAATGCCGTTTTCAACACCGTGGGTTGCCCATAAATTTAGTGTGTCGTTAAAGGGTAGCCATTCAATGTTAAAGCCAACTTTTTGCAAGCGTTCGGCAATTTCAGCTTGGCAGCCTTTATCGTTAGGACTGATTGAATCTCGGCGGATTAGGTTTTGGGCAAGGGAGATAATATCGTTTTTCATCATATACAAGCGGTTGTTTTTGGTTAGTTTTTTGCAAGGGATTTGAGAGATGAGGGCTAATTGAGATATTGCGAAGATTAAATCGCAATCAAATCTCCCCTACCCCCTCTTTTCTAAAGAGGGGAATTTTCTCTCATACATTATGATTTATTGGTTAAACGCTGATTGGTACTCTTTTTCATTAAAACCGAGTAACGCAATGTTCTCTTTAATCACAATCGGGCGTTTAATTAGCGTTGGTTGCTCGGTTAGCACCCTAAGTGCCATTTCACGATTAAGATTATTTTTAATCGATTCATCTAAATTACGCCAGGTGGTACTGCGTTTATTAACTAAGTTTTCCCAACCGAATTTGGTTTCCATTTCAGCCAGCCAATCACTATTTAAGCCATCAACACGGTAGTCGTGTAATTTAGGTTGTTGTTGATTTTCTTCTAGCCATTTCAGGGCTTTTTTAACGGTATCGCAATTTTTAATGCCATAAACTAAAGTTGTCATTTTTATTCCTTTTAATTGTTTGATGCTAAATTATCTGAGTCTAACATTGCTTGCCAAATTTTAAGGGCATCAGCAGTTTCTGCAACATCGTGTACCCGTAAGATTTTCGCTCCGTTTTGTGCCGCTAATAATGCTCCTGCTACAGAGCCCACCATACGCTGCTCCACAGGTTTATCTAACACCGCCCCAATCATTGATTTACGAGAAAGCCCAGCCAGCACAGGGAACCCAGAATTGACAAAGGCTTTTAAGTGTTTCAACAGTTGGTAGTTATGTTGAACGGTTTTACCAAACCCAAAGCCGGGGTCTAAAATAATATGCTCTTTCGGCATACCGGCACTCATACAGGCAAAAATGCGTTGATTTAGAAAATCTGCCACCTCTTCTAACACATCGTCATACTCTGGGTTTTGCTGCATATTTTGCGGATTGCCTTGCATATGCATTAAACAGACTGGCAGGGCTAGATCCACTGCCGTTTCTAAGGCATTTGGCTCGGTTAAGGCTCGAATATCGTTGATCATATCCATTCCGGCTTTCGCAGCTTGTTTGAAAACTTCGGCTTTAGAACTATCTACCGAAATTAAGCAATCAAAACGGTTACGAACTGCCTCAACTACCGGCACCACACGCTCAAGCTCTTCTTCTAAGCTCACAACAGGGGCATTCGGGCGGGTGGATTCTCCGCCAATATCAATAATACTTGCCCCTTCGTTAAGCATTTTTTCTGCTTGGTATAAGGCTTTATCAAGGGAAAAAAACTTGCCCGAGTCCGAAAAAGAATCAGGAGTAAAGTTTAAGATCCCCATAATTTGTGGCTTAGTTAAGTCTAACAAGCGGTCTTTTTTTTGAAAATTTTGGAAATGGATTTTCATTTTATTGTACTCTTAATCAAACTCTCACTTACAAGGGCAAGGATAATATTTATTCCATATTATGCCTAACTTTCAGCTATATATTGATGATGCAAGCGTCCACGCTTGTACCAATTTTGAATATAAGCACAAGCGTGGACGCTTGCGCTATCTCCTATTTTTAGCTTTATTTTTCAGCTCTTAATTTGGCTAATACAGCTTTTAAGGTGTTATCCAACGGTGCGGTAATGACCATTTCTTCGCCGGTTTTCGGGTGTTCAAAACGAATTGAATAGGCGTGCAGAAATAAGCGTGATAAGCCTGCAGTTTTCATTTTGGCATCAAATTCACTATCGCCGTATTTATCATCTAAAGCTATCGGATGACCAGCATATTGGGTATGCACACGGATTTGGTGCGTGCGTCCGGTAACGGGGGAGGCTTTTACCAAGGTTGCATTTAAATAACGCTCTTCTATGCGAAAACGGGTTTCCGACGGTTTGCCTTCTTCGCTTACTCGCACAATTCGCTCGCCACTTGCCAGTTCGTTTTTAAGCAGTGGGGCTTTAATCGCTTTGGTATGGGCTTGCCATTGCCCACGCACAAGGGCTAAATAATCTTTTTGCACCGTTTTTTCACGCAGTTGCTCGTGTAAGTTACGTAAGGCAGAACGCTTTTTAGCTACTAATAAAATGCCTGATGTATCACGGTCAATACGGTGAACCAGCTCTAAAAAACGGGCTTGTGGGCGTAATGCGCGTAAGGCTTCAATAACGCCAAAACTTAAACCGCTACCACCGTGTACGGCAATGCCGGAAGGTTTATTGATAACAAGCAGAACATCATCTTCATACAGTATTTGATGTTCTAATTCTGCTACTTTATTCAGTTTGGTTGAAATTTGCGGTTCATTTTTCTCGGCAACTCGTACAGGTGGCACTCGTACCACATCATCGGGTTGAAGTTTATATTCCGGCTTAATCCGCCCTTTGTTCACTCGCACTTCACCTTTACGCACCATACGATAAACCAAACTTTTCGGCACACCTTTAAGTTTGGCTAATAAAAAATTATCTAGACGTTGTCCAGCCTCATCTTCACTAATGGTGAAAAATTGAACGCTAGCACTAATTACTTTTTCTGTTGTCATTACTCTGTCTTTTAGGGAAAATATCGTTTTAAATTTTAGCACAAAAACAGCCAGCCTTTTAGGATTGCCCTTAAAGTTGGTTAAATTTTTAATTTTATTAAGGAAAACAGATGACAGAGAAAGCAACAGAAACTGTTGATGTGGTAGCACATACAGAGCAAATCATTCATAAAGTGAGTAATATGAATGTTGATACGTTATTAAATGAATGGCTTATTCCCTATGGTACTAAATTGTTACTTGCTATTGCTATTTTTGTAGTTGGTAAATTTGTAGCACGATTAATCAGTAAATTGCTTGGTAAGGCTGCATTTACATCAACAAGAGACGAGATGTTACAAAGCTTTATTGCTTCAATTAGTTACTTCTTATTATTGTTGATTGTGGTAATTGCTTCGCTTTCCCAATTAGGTATTAATACGAGTTCATTAGTTGCATTAATTGGTGCTGCAGGTTTAGCGATTGGTTTATCCCTTCAAAATTCATTACAAAACTTTGCTGCTGGTGTAATGTTGCTTATCTTCAAGCCATTCCGTAAAGGCGATTTTATCGAAACCAGCGGTATGAGTGGGGTAGTGGAAAAAATGGGGATATTAGTATTAGAGCTTCGTACAGGTGATAACAAAACAGTACTGCTTCCTAATGGTAAAGTGTTCTCAGATAATATTATTAATTACTCTAATAATCCAACTCGCCGTATTGATTTTATTTTTGATATTTCTTATGAATCAAATTTAAAAGAAGCAAAAGAGATTGTTAGCCGCATCTTAGCTGAGAATATTTTTGTGTTAAAAGAGCCAGAACCTGTGGTTGCAGTTGGTGCATTGGCAGCAAATAGCGTGCAACTAGTTGTTCGCCCTTGGGTAAGAACGATAGACTATTGGGCAGCTTATTGGGAAATTACAGAGCAAATCAAATTAGCCTTTGATGAAGCTGGTATTTCCATTCCTTACAATCAAATGGAATTGCATATTAAAAATAATACTCTTCCGGTTAAATAAATTAGTGAAACAAGCGGGTATTTTTGTAGAAAATTTTGCAAATTTTCAACGAAGGTTTATACTTTAATATTAGTGAAATAATTAAAATAACAGGAGCATATTATGCGTATTGATACCTCTGAGCTTTGCGATCTTTATTCTGATCAAGTTGATGTTGTCGAACCTATTTTTTCAAGCTTTGGGGGAGCATCATCCTTTTTCGGTAAGATCACAACAGTAAAATGCTTTGAAAGTAACGGTTTAATTGCTGAAGTGCTGGAAGAAGAAGGCGAGGGGCGAGTACTATTAGTTGATGGCGGTGGTGCAGTTCGCCGAGCATTAATTGATGCGGAACTTGCTCAACTAGCACTAGATAACGGCTGGGAAGGAATCATCGTATATGGTGCTGTTCGTCAATTAGATATTTTAGAAAGATTAGATATAGGTATTCACGCTCTTGCACCAATTCCTGTAGGGGCAGATAGCAAAGATGTTGGTGAAGTAGATACACCTGTTAATTTTGGCGGGGTAACATTCTTCCCTGAAGATTATGTTTATGCTGATTTAACCGGCATTATCTTATCGCAAGAAATGTTAGACTTAACAGAGTTTAATGAGTAAGATTTTTGCAAAAATACGCTAAAAACCGACCGCTTGGTCGGTTTTTTTACATCAAAAATTTAAATAAAAAGCTTGGGTAAGCTGTTTAAATTCATCGGTATATTGATTATGTTCATTATAAATGACTAACTCTTTATACTGACATTCTAATTCTTGAGAGCTAAAGCTCACGATCATTCTTTTAGGCATTTTCCCAACCTTTGTTAAGATCTGCCATTTTTCAATACAATATAAGCCTACTTGCGAGCTTTGTGAAATTAGCTTTTTTGCGGCCTCTGAAGGTAAAATCATTGTTATTCTACCATTTTCAGACAACCAATGTTGAGCTTGTTTCAACCAATCAAAATGAGTATGGAGCGTTACTGATCTTGCTAGATCTCTTTCTTGGGTTTTACTGGCAAGACTGTCTTCAAAATAAGGCGGATTGCTGACGATTAAATCAAATTTTGGAGGAAAAGTTTGTTGCATCACATCTCCTTGTAGGATACTAATCTGTCTTGCCCACGCAGAATTTTTCACATTTTCGACCGCTTGTAAATAGGCATTTGGTTCGAGTTCTAACCCTGTAATTTCACAATTTTCACTTGTACGCTGGGCAAGCATAATGGCAACTAATCCAGAACCTGTACCTAAATCTAAAATATGCTTACAATTTTGAATATGAACAACCGCCCCGAGTAAGATTCCGTCGGTATTAACTTTCATTGCACATTTATCGTGCTGAATAAAAAATTGTTTAAATTGAAAACCTTTCGACATTGTAAACCGCTAAAAACAAGAAAACCCCGATAATGTTATATTATCGGGGCTTAATTATGCTATTGCAACTTAGTTACAAGAACAACCTTTTGCATAGTCTGAACACTCTGCACAAGCTGCTGTGAACATCCATACTAATTTTTCTTGCTCTTTGATGTAGTCGCTCATTTGTGAAGCTGTACCTTCATCGTTTGCATCATTTGCAAGAGCAAGGATTTCACGTTGCTGACCTAAAAGTGTTTTAAAACCATCTAATGTACCGCTTAAGCACTCTTGTGCCGCAGACACACCAATGTGTTCTTTAATTTGAGATTGAGTTAAGTATTGGCTGAAAGCGTTGTTTGGCGTATGGCCTAAGGTTAAAATACGCTCTGCGATTTCATCAATTTTAGCTACTAAATCATCATAGATTTCTTCAAATTTTGCGTGTAATTCAAAGAAGTTTACACCACGAATGTTCCAATGGTAACCACGTACGTTGGTGTAGAATACTTGGTAAGTTGCTAATAAACCATTTAATTCATCTGCTAATTTTTTTGTTGCTTCTCTATCTAAACCGATATTTGACATTGCCATAATATGTTCCCCTTTATTTTGTTAATAAATTGCTATTTACAAGGATATATTACTGCTCAAAAATAGAAATAGCAAATGGTTATAACATATACTTTTGATAGTTAAAGCCTATTATGATTGGTTGTTTGAATGATAATGGCTATCAAATTTATTTCTATTCTATTGGTGCAATTTCTTCACTTGGAATATTTTGTCGCCCTTCAGCTTCTTCTGCTTTCGTATTTTCATTATTTTCTTTTTTAAGTGAGAGTGCATCCCATACGCTAGGTCTTGTTTCTATAACAGTACCTGCACTGGTGCAGTAACGTTGCCCTTTATCTCGCCATACAGGGATTTGGCGACTACTGTCGCAACTCCAACTTCCATAACTATTAATACCTACCCATTGCATTGTATTTAATTTAGGCAGTCTATACGTTGTAGGTAGGGCACGCTGTAAGTATTGTTTATAGACGTAAAGTGCACCGCTTGAACCTGTTAAGTGTGTATCACTGTTGTTATCTTTCCCAAGCCAAACTGTTGTTACGTGTTCGCCATCAACACCGACAAACCAAGTATCTCGTGCATTATTGGTTGTGCCTGTTTTACCAGCTAATTTCAGATTCGCAAAATCACTTTGCAGGCTACGAGCGGTACCTCGCTCAACCACCTGTTGCATTGCATACATTGTTTGCACCGCAGCTTCAGGTGGGAGAACTTGCTCACGAATTTTATCAACATCACGCTGGTAGAACATTTCGCCATTATGCGAAATAATCGCCTCAATAGTGGTTAATGGGTTTTTTATACCTTCATTTGCGATAACTTGGTAGGAGCGAGTAACATCATAAGGCGAAATAGAATAAGCCCCTAATAGCGTTGCCGGATAAGGTGGGATTTCAGTGTTATCCCAGCCCATCTCTTTTTGTTTAGCAATTACATTTTTTAAACCTACTTTCATCCCAATATTTACTGTTGGGATATTTAATGAACGTACAAGAGCATCCATTAACATTACAGAGCCACTAAAACTACGATCGTAGTTTCGTGGTGTCCAATAAGTTGATCCTACTTTTATTGAGATCTGCTTGTTTTGAATTGGGGTATTCAAACGAAATTGATCTGGCTGTGCAAGTGCAATCGCATAAATAGAAGGTTTTACAAGAGAACCGATTTGACGTTTAGATTGAATCGCACGATTAAAGCCAGCAAATTGCGTTAATCGATCCCCGACAATTGCCCTAACTTTACCCGTCTTATACTCTGCAACCACAATAGCAGATTGCAGATCTTTCACTCTGCGATGTTTATTTTCAAGATCTTCTAACCCAGTAATAACAGCCTGTTCTGCTGAACGTTGTTGTTTGCGATCCAATGTTGTGAAAATTTTAGTACCAGAAAGTTGAGCAGATTTCACCTCGCCTAACTCATTTTTCAAATCAATGGCTAGAGCCTGCATAAAGGCAGGCTGTTCACGATAAATAGTCCCTTTTTCACGAATGCCGAGATCTCGTTGGCTAAGCAATTCATAAAGATCTTGGTTAATTACCTGATTTTCAAGTAATAAACGTAATACCACATTACGACGTTCTATTGCACCTTTCGGGTTTCGCCACGGGTTATAAAGCGATGGGCCTTTTACCATTCCCACCAATAATGCAATCTGATCTAGGCTAATTTCTTGGATTGGACGTCCAAAATAGAATTGGCTAGCAAGTGCAAAACCGTGTACCTGATAACTCCCATTTTGCCCTAAATAAATTTCATTTAAGTAGGTTTCTAAAATACGGTTTTTATCGTAGCGGAAGTCGAGAATAACCGACATCAAAGCTTCATTAATTTTTCTAACCAATGATTTTTCATTTGTAAGGAATAAGTTTTTAACTAATTGCTGAGTTAAAGTACTTCCCCCTTGCACTGTTCTACCTGCCTGATAGTTCGTTACAAATGCACGTGCAATACTAATGGGGCTGATGCCATCGTGTTGATAAAAGCGTTTATCTTCCGTTAAAAGTAACGATTCAATTAATAAACGTGGGTATTCTTGCAAACGTAAGGCTTGGCGTTCCTCATCACTATCGGAATGCAGCATTGCAAGTAATTTTGGATCAAGACGGAATTCTTCGATTAATCTGCCTTGTACTAAATCTTCAATATAAGTTAATTTGTCCTCTTTAAAAGTTAAACGAAGTACACGCTGAGGCTCTGGTGTTTCAGGAAATGGGAAAGCACGGCGTAATAGCACCAAGGTATTTTCTTCAATTTTGAAATCCCCCGGTGTTGCAACCTGAGAAACTTGACGATAGCCGTTATCCAACAATGCTTGCTTAGCTTGCTCAAGTGTTAAACTATCTTCAATTTTAATGCTTTCAATACGAGCATAAACTTCGGCGGGAAGTTCCCAGATCTGTCCGTCCATTTTTGTGCGGATTTTTCCATCTAGGTAAACCCCATAGAAAGCAACACTACAAGCCCCAATTAGCCCAAGCTTAAATAAGGTTGAAAGAATATAACTTCGCTTTTTCGGAAGTTTTTCAGGCTCTTGGTTTTGTTCGTTTAACTCAGCGTCTGACATAAAATTAACTTAATATAGAAGGGAAAGCGGTCAATATTGCAAAATTTTTCAATATTATGTAGAAAATGCACAAGTACAATTTATGTAGGGGCAGGGTTTATCCCTGCCCGAAGTATTAGTAATTTTAGCGGGCGGGTATAAAACCCGCCTCTACTATTGATTTATGCAACTGCTACATACACCGAACTTTTGTGCAAATTTAACCGCTTGTATTATCAGTAATTACGGATTACGGCGGAATTTGCTGAAGTCCGGCTCACGTTTTTCATTAAACGCATTGCGGCCTTCTTGCCCTTCTTCCGTCATATAGAATAGCATCGTTGCGTTACCTGCAAGCTCTTGTAAACCGGCCTGACCATCGCAATCTGCATTTAATGCTGCTTTTAAGCAACGTAATGCAATCGGGCTGTTTTGTAACATTTCACGGCACCAGCGAACCGTTTCTTTTTCTAAATCGGCATAAGGTACAACGGTATTTACTAACCCCATATCCAAGGCTTCTTTTGCATCGTACATACGGCATAAGAACCAAATTTCACGGGCTTTTTTCTGACCGACAATGCGAGCCATATAGCTTGCACCCCAACCGCCGTCAAATGAACCTACTTTCGGGCCTGTTTGACCAAATTTAGCGTTGTCTGCTGCAATAGTTAAATCACACATCATATGTAATACGTGACCACCGCCAACAGCGTAACCCGCCACCATTGCTACCACAGGTTTCGGGCAAGTACGAATATCACGTTGGAATTCAAGTACGTTTAAGTGATGCACACCGCTGTCATCTTTATAACCGCCGTAGTCGCCACGAATTTTTTGGTCGCCACCTGCACAGAAGGCATATTCGCCTTCACCGGTTAATACAATCACACCAACATTTTCATCAAAACGGGCATCAGCAAAAGCTTGGATCATCTCTTTCACCGTTTGTGGACGGAAAGCATTACGCACTTCAGGACGATTAATGGTAATTTTCGCAATACCATCGGCAGATTTGTGGTAACGAATGTCTGTGTAACCTTCACTGTGATCAGTCCATTCAACAGGTGCGTATAAAAACTCTTCGCTTGGATATAACATTGATAATTCCTTAATGAGTATGAAATAAAATTAAAGTGATTATAGCGGAATAACTCAAAAAAGAAAATTTTGTCAGTCCGCTTATTTTTTGTGATCCTATTCACAATTTCATACATTACTGATTGCGGTATTTAGGAACTGAATTAAGGTATTATCAACTATACTTTTTGAGGGCGAATTATGCCATTACCAAATTACTATCAAGATCCTAATCTGCTACGTCTTAACACCACCCCACATCACGCTTATTTTATTCCGTTCAAAAGTGGGCAAACCCCTTGCCAGTTAAAAAGGGAAAATTCGGACTATTTCACCCTATTAAACGGTAACTGGAATTTTAATTTTTATGAAAGTGTACATCGGCTACCCGATGATTTTTTAACGGAGCCATTGCAACATCAAATTCCTGTGCCATCTAACTGGCAAACACAAGGCTTTGATGGGCATCAATACACCAACATTAACTACCCGATTCCCTTTGATCCGCCTTATGTGCCACACGAAAATCCTTGCGGAGTTTATCAACGAGAAATCGAGCTTGAGCCAAAATCGAACAAGCGTTACCTGCTTAATTTTGAGGGAGTGGATTCCTGCCTGTTTGTTTACCTTAACGAGCAGTTTGTCGGCTATGGGCAAATCAGCCACAGCACTAATGAGTTTGATATTACCGATTTTCTTAAAAACGGCAAAAACAGTTTGGTTGTAGTGGTACTGAAATGGTGCGACGGTTCTTATTTAGAAGATCAAGATAAATTCCGTATGTCGGGTATTTTCCGTGATGTTTATATTCTGGAACGAGAACAAAACTACCTGCAGGATTTCTTTATTCAATATCAACTCAATGAAGAGCTCAGCAAAGCGACTTTAACGGTAGAAACCATTTTCTCAGATAAGCCGGAAGAGGTTCGATTCCAACTGTTCGACCCAGAAGGTTATTTGGTTTTTGAGCAAACAAGCGGTCATTTTTGCAAAGAAATTTGCAATTTACATTTATGGAATGCCGAGGATCCAAAACTTTACAGTTTGCGTTTAAGTTACCAAAGCGAAGTGATCGAGCAGAAGATCGGTTTTAGGAAAATAGAAGTTAAAGATGGCGTACTGCTTTTTAACCATAAACCGATTAAATTCAAAGGGGTAAACCGCCACGATTCCGACCCGAAAACAGGCTATGCAATTAGCCAAACGCAGGCGCTAACCGATTTACGCTTAATGAAAGAGCATAACATTAATGCCATTCGCACCGCTCATTACCCCAATGCCCCTTGGTTTACCGAACTGTGCGACCAACTTGGTTTTTATGTGATTGCCGAAAGCGATATTGAATCGCACGGTTCAAGTGCAGTTTATATTGAAAGCCCAGAAAACAGCATTTTCTTAAATGTGCAAAACCCAAATAAGCAGGAGGAAATCCGCCAACAAGCGGTCGATAATTTCTGTTATTTTGCAAGAGATCCGATTTTTACACAGGCAATTTTAGACCGCACCTATGCCAATATTGAACGTGATAAAAATCGCACCTCCGTGGTAATTTGGTCGCTCGGTAATGAGTCTGGCTTCGGCGAGAATTTTGAACAGGCGGCTTGCTGGGTAAAACAACGTGATCCTAGCCGTTTAACTCATTATGAAGGCTCGATTTATCAACATTCCGCCTACCAAAACGATCTCTCAAACCTCGATTTATACAGCGAAATGTACCCAAGCACCGAACGCTTAGATGAGTATTTTGCCGATGCACACAATACCAAGCCTTTTATTCTGTGTGAATATACGCACGCAATGGGCAATTCTTGTGGCGATGCGGAAGATTATTTCCAAAGTTTCCAACAATATGCTGGCTCGTGCGGTGGCTTTGTGTGGGAATGGAGCGACCACGCGCCTTATTTGCCAAATTCAGAGAAATTCGGCTACGGTGGCGATTTTGGCGAAACCCCACACGATGGCAATTTCTGTATGGACGGTTTAGTTTCACAAGACCGTATTCCACACAGCAATTTATTAGAGCTGAAAAATGTTAATCGCCCAGCCCGAGCTACATTAAAAGAGGGGAAAATCTGGCTTAAAAACTATTTGGATTTCACCAATCTTGCCGATTATTTAACCGTGCATTACACCTTCAGCGAGAATGGGGAAACCACGCAACAAGGGCAACTTTTGGTAAATTGCGAACCAAATCAGACCGCTTGTTTAGCCCTTGAGTTACCTGAGCCTAACGGCAAATTACAGCTTTTAACCTTGGACTATTACTTGAATGAAAGCTCGGAATTGCTCGCCAAAAATCATCATTTAGGCTTTGACCAAATTATCTTAGAGGAAAATAGGGTTGAACCTACCCGTAAAGAGCCGGAACAAGCGGTTATTTTTGTGGAGAATTTTGCAAATCAGTGGCAAATTCAAAACGGCAACTATCGTTACACTTTCGATAAACTAAAAGGTATTTTCAGCTATATTGAGAAAAATGGCGTTGCCATTATTGAGCAACCACTTGATTTCAATATTTGGCGAGCCCCAACCGATAACGACCGTTTAATTCGTGAATTGTGGCAAAATGCAGGTTATCATCAATGCTACACCCGAGCGTACCATACAGAATTAAGCCAAGATGAAACAGGTGTAACCATTGTGGCGAAATGTGGCATTGTAGCAACCTCAAAAAGCCGTATTTTAAACCTTGATGTGATTTACCATATTCTGCCGACAGGCGAGCTTGAAATTAAGATGAAAGCCGAACGCCCAACGCATTTGCCGTTCTTACCTCGCTTTGGTTTACGCTTATTCCTCAATAAAAGTAACAACCAACTTGACTATTTTGGCTATGGCGAACACGAAAGTTATATAGACAAACACCATTTGGCGAAATTAGGGCTTTATAAAACCACAGCACAGGCAAATCATACCGATTACCTCAAACCACAGGAAAACGGTAGCCATTTCAACACGCATTATGTACAGTTACAAGGGCTAACTGTTACTGCGGATAAACCTTTCAGCTTTAATTTCTCTGCTTATACGCAGGAAGAATTAACAGTGAAAACCCACAGCTATGATTTACAACAAAGCCCTTATTCTGTGTTATGTGTCGATTATAAAATGAGCGGTATCGGCTCCAATTCCTGTGGCCCGAATTTGAAAGATAAATATCGATTAAATGAAGGGAATTTCGAGTGGCAGCTTAAGCTTCGCTTTTAAGAAAAATGACTTGGCACGCAAATGCGTGCCAAGTGTCGATACATATCTTATTTTGTTAATAAATCCAATGCTTCTTGGTATTTGGCAACGGTTTTTTCAATTACATCAGCAGGCACTTTGGGTGCAGGAGCTTGTTTATTCCAACCGCTGTTTTCTAGCCAATCACGCACAAATTGTTTATCAAATGACGGTGGATTTGTGCCTTCTTGGTAGGTTTCGACCGACCAAAAACGGCTTGAATCTGGGGTTAAAACCTCATCCATTAAAGTTAGCACACCATTTTCATCTAAGCCAAATTCAAATTTAGTGTCGCAAATAATAATACCTTTAGTTAGGGCATATTCAGCCGCTTCGCTATAAAGTTTAATGGCTGCATCACGCACTTGAGCCGCAAGTTCTATGCCAATTTGACGTTCGCACTCTGCATAGCTAATGTTGATGTCGTGATCACCGACTTCTGCTTTGCTTGAAGGGGTAAAAATAGGTTGCGGCAATTTACTTGCTTCAACTAAACCTGCTGGTAATTTTAAGCCACAGATTGTGCCGGTTTGTTGGTAGTCTTTTAAACCAGAACCAGTTAAATAACCACGCACAATAGATTCGATTTTAACGGGTGTTAAGCGTTTGCACACAACTGCACGGTGTTGAATAGCTTCAGCTTCTTCTTTGGGTAGCACATCAAAGACGCTATCGCCAGTAAAATGATTTGGCATAATGTGGGCAAGTTTATTGAACCAGAAATTAGAAATTTGGGTAAGGATTTCGCCTTTGCGAGGAATAGGATCATCTAAGATAACATCAAACGCAGATAAGCGATCGGTGGCAACCATTAACATTCTTTTCTCATCAATTTCATAAAGATCACGCACTTTACCTGAATAGATTTTTTTTAAGCTGATTTGCATAGTTAAGATTCCTACTTTATTGAATTTGTAAAAAATTGGCTAAATTATACCGCTTTACGCAAACGTTTGCGATAATTTATTCTTTGAGAAATTTTTAGAAAAAAGACTTGCAAACCAAAATATTTAGGGGTAAATTCCTAAACAATGTAGTTTAAATATTAACTAGAGACCATTTTATGACAATTATTCGTACTCATCATCACCATCATTTTCCTGAATAATCTTTCGGGCATTTGGTGTGTGCGGAAGATAAGACTTCCGAGTACGCATAAGGCAATATAAATTTAACCCTCTCGGAAGCTATTCTGAGAGGGTTTTTCTTTATCTTTAAAATTAAAAAATCAAGAAGGAAACAATAATGGCAACACAAAATCGTTTAAGAATTGCAATGCAGAAAAAAGGACGTTTAAGTAAAGAGTGTAGTGAGTTACTTAAACAGTGTGGGGTAAAGATTATTTGGAATGATCAGCGTTTAATCGCTTATTCGGAAAATATGCCGATTGAGATTTTACGTGTGCGTGATGATGATATTCCGGGTTTAGTCTTTGATGGTGTGGTCGATCTCGGCATTATCGGCGAAAACGTGTTGGAAGAAGAAGAGTTAGGACGTTTGGCTGCAGGTGAAAAGGTAGAATATAAAAAACTTCGCCAATTAGATTTTGGCGGTTGTCGCTTATCGCTAGCAATCGATCGTGATCACAGCTATAACAATATTCAAGATCTCTCTAATTCTGTCATTGCAACCTCTTATCCAAACTTACTAAAACGCTATATGAAAGAGCAGGGGGTGCCATTTAAAAGTATCTTATTAACCGGCTCGGTAGAGGTTGCACCAAGTGCGGGGATTGCTAATGCTATCTGCGATTTAGTTTCTTCTGGTGCTACCTTAGAAGCAAATGGCTTAAAAGAGGTAGAAGTGATTTACCGCTCAACAGCGTGTTTGATTCAACGTAAAGAGCCACTTTCTGCAGAGAAACAGGCCTTAGTGGATAAATTACTTACTCGTATTCAAGGGGTTCAACAGGCAGCAGAATCAAAATATATTATGTTACACGCACCAAAAGATAAATTAGAAGAAATTACTGCATTATTACCAGGTGTTGAAAACCCAACTATCCTCCCACTTGCGAATGACCAAACTCGAGTCGCAATGCACGTAGTAAGCCAAGAAAATCTGTTCTGGGAAACAATGGAACAATTAAAAGAAATGGGGGCAAGTTCTGTACTTGTGTTACCTATTGAGAAAATGTTAGCGTAATTTATTAGTTTGTTTATGCAAAGAAATCTATTGGCTTAATTGTTTTTAGAACATTATTTAAAGAAACTTTAGAATAGCCACAAAGTGGCTTAATCATACGTAACCTAGTACGGCTTTGCCGTGCTAGGGGAAAAGGAATACCCTATGCAAACCCTAATTTGGAATAACTTAACAGATACCGAAAAACAGCAATACCTCTCCCGCCCAGCACAAGTTATCGGCGACAGTATCAAAAAAGCAGTAGATGAGATTAAAACCAACGTATTGGCAAACGGCGACCGTGCTTTATTTGAGCTAAGTGAGAAATTCGATAAGGTAAAATTAGATAGCTTGATTGTTTCACAAACACAGATTAGTGAAGCAGAAAAGCGTATTTCACCTGAATTAAAACAAGCAATTCAAAATGCGAAAGCGAATATTGAGACTTTTCACAAAGCACAGCAAAATCAAGAAGTAGATATCGAAACTCAAGCAGGAGTACGTTGCCAAGTTGTTACCCGCCCAATTAACCGGGTGGGGCTTTATATCCCGGGTGGTTCGGCTCCGCTTTTTTCTACGGTGTTAATGCTTGCCATTCCTGCCAAAATTGCCGGTTGTAAGAAAATTGTACTTTGCTCGCCACCGCCGATTGCAGATGAAATTCTTTATACCGCTAATCTTTGCGGTGTGGAAACCATTTACGCAGTGGGTGGGGCTCAAGCCGTTATCGCAATGGCAAATGGCACTGAAACTGTTGCGAAAGTCGATAAAATCTTCGGCCCGGGCAATGCTTTTGTTACTGAAGCAAAACGTCAAGTTGTACAAGTAGGTACAGCTATTGATATGCCGGCAGGCCCAAGCGAAGTATTAGTGATTGCCGATAAATTTGCCGACCCTGCATTTGTGGCAAGTGATTTACTTTCCCAAGCGGAACACGGGGCAGATTCGCAAGTGATTTTAGTGACACCAAGCGAAGATTTAGCAAAAGCGGTAGATGATGAGTTGGAAAAACAGGTCTCTGTATTGCCTCGTGGCGAAACCGCTCGTAAAGCCCTTGCTCATAGCCGTACTTTTATTGCAAAAGATCTTAAACAAGCGGTCGAAATTAGCAATGAATATGCACCTGAGCATTTAATTGTGCAAACAGAAAATGCTCGCTCACTATTAGCTGATTTGGATAATGCCGGCTCGATTTTCTTAGGAGCTTACTCGCCGGAATCAATGGGAGATTATGCCAGTGGTACTAATCACGTTCTACCGACTTATGGCTATACTAAAACCTATTCAAGCCTAGGATTAGCGGATTTTAGTAAACGAATGACTGTGCAAGAATTGACGCCTCAGGGCTTTCTTAATCTTGCCGAAACTGTTGAGCGAATGGCAACAGCTGAGCTGCTAGAAGCACATCGCAATGCAGTAAGTTTACGTGTTTCAAAACTGAAAGGGTAAATAGAAAATAAGCGAACTAAATAGTCCGCTTATTTTTTATCTAATTGGCTCAAGCCTTGTGAAATCTTATTAGGAATATCGTTTTCTATTTGTTGGATTGCATAGTCAATCGCATAGTAAAAGGCATTAGCATTTGCTCCACCGTGGCTTTTAACTACAACTTTGGATAAGCCAAGCAAGGTGGCTCCGTTATGACGATCTGGGTTGATTTCTTGTAATTTGCGGTAGTAGCGATAAAAAATCGCTTTTAATAAATAGCTTTTGGCACTGCGGCAAATATTTGAATCTGCTTTTTCTTTCTTAAATAAGGAAATAATATTTTTAGCTGCACCCTCAAGGGCTTTTAAAGCAATATTACCCGTGTAGCCATCGCAAATAATGACATCGGTGAGGTAGCTGGTTAATTTATCGCTTTCAATAAAACCGATGTAGTTCAAATCAAGTCGAGTTTTAAGGTATTGATGAACCTCTTTTAGTTGTGTTGTACCTTTATTTTCCTCTGTACCAATATTGAGTAATGAAAGGCGAGGGTAAACCAAACCGAGCATTATTTCGGCGAAGATATTCCCCATTTCGGTAAACTGAACAAGTTGGTGATTGCTTACATCAATATTAGCCCCTAAGTCCAACATAACCGTTGATTGCCCGTTCATTGTTGGAATTAACGAGGTTAGGGCAGGTCGCTCAATATTAGGTAAAGGTGCAATCAATAATTTTGCTAATCCCATCAACGCTCCCGTATTTCCACCGCTGATACAGCCTTGTGCTTTGCCTTCTTTAACCGCTTCAAGAGCTAAACGCATAGAACTATTTTTACTTTGGCGAACTGCCGTAGAAAAAGGCACATCAGATTCAATAATCTGTTCGGTATGTTGAATTTGGATTTTGGGATGATTAGTAAGGGAATACTTTTTTAAAAGTGGTGTTATCTGGTTTTCATCACCAAATAATAGAAAAGAGAGTGTCGGATTTTGATTTAACGCTTTTGCAAGTGCTGGGATAGTAACACGGGGACCAAAGTCCCCGCCCATCACATCTAACGCTAGCGTGATATCACTCAAGAGATGCCTCGAAAGGAATTACTTGTTGATTACTTTGCGACCACGGTAGTAACCGTCAGCAGTTACGTGGTGGCGTAAGTGAGTTTCACCAGTTGTTTTATCTACTGAAACTGCTGCTGTTGTTAATGCATCGTGTGAACGACGCATATCACGACGTGAACGAGATTTCTTGTTTTGTTGAACAGCCACGGGCTTTCTCCTAGATCTAGTTTTTCTTTAAATTAGCTAATACTGCGAACGGATTTGGTTTTTTTGCCAACTCTTCGGGCAATTCGCCAAATACCTGTTCACTCACGGACACTTCACAGTGTTCTTCACTATGCATCGGGACTAGAGGCAATTCAAGAATAAATTCATCTTCAATCATTTCTAGTAAATTTACTTCACCAAACTCGTTTACTTCGATAGGTTCATAAATTTCGGGCAAGATGCCCGCCTGATCCATATTAGACACCGGACTGAAACAAAATGAACAGTCGAGCGTTTGTGTAAACGGGTTACCACAACGTTGGCAGTCAAGCTCCACATCAACTTTGGCTGTACCTTTAATTACAGTTAGACGTTGCGGATCGACATATAACGATAGAGTAACTTGTGCATCACTTAGCACGTTACATACTGATTCACCCAAACGGCTTAGAAGTTCTTTTGAAAAGTAGCCTTCATAATCCACTCGACGCTGAGCGTCTTTATAAGGGTCAATAGTAAGGGGTAGTTTTACCTTTTGCATAGGGTGTGAATATTACAGATTGAAAGCAAATTAGTCAAAGGAAAATTATTTTTTTGCTAAATATATTCATTAAACCAAGCTAACTTTTTGACTTAAGGTAAAAAGAGAGTGTTTTTCTAGGGAATTTGTTATCTAACCATAGCAAAAACTAGCTAAAACTGATACTTTTGATTAGAATTCTGAAAATTATTCTTATTTATTATTTTGGCGAGACTCGAGAAATATGTTACTCCCTATTTTAGCCATCGTGGCTTATTCCTTAACTTTGCTTTGGGTTGCCCCAACGTTAGTAAATTTGGAAAATACAACGCTTGAAAACAAAAAACCGAATATTAGTTTAGTATTTGGGTTTGGCTTATTAGCCGTTATTTTGCATAGTGCAACTTTATACAATGAGCTATTGCTAATTAGTGGGCAGAATTTTACGGTAACGAATGTTATTTCGCTGATGAGTTTTATTATGTCAGCTTGCGTAACCTTTGCTCTACCTAAATGGAAAACCGCCTGGTTTCCATTAATTATTGTTTATGCTTTTGCAATTTGTAGTGTGGCAGTGGCAGGTTTTGTGCAAGGTAGTTTTATCCGCAATTTAGAAGAAAATACAGGCTTACTGTTTCACTTAGGCATAGCTCTGTTTTCTTATGCATTATTCTTTCTTGCTTTAATTTATGCTATTCAGCTTAAGTGGTTAGATCATAAATTAAAAAGCAAAAAAATGTTTTTCTGTGCTATTTTGCCACCATTAATGTCGGTGGAAAGACACTTTTTTACGCTCACCGTAGCCGCACAAGTGATGCTTACATTAACCTTAATTTCAGGAATGGTTTATTTGCATAATTTCTTTGCTCCAGAGCATATACATAAAGCGATTTTTTCAAGTTTAGCTTGGGTCGTTTATAGTATTCAAATACTGGGTCAGTGGAAATTACATTGGCGAGGAAAACGGGTGCTTATTTATTCAATTTCGGGTATTATGTTGCTCACTATCGGCTATTTTGGCAGCCGTTTTATTCATTAACCGTAACAAGCGGTTAAAAAAGCCGAATTTTTTGCAAGTCGGCTAAAATAGATGAGCTATCTAAAGCTGTTATTTAGCACTTAGATAGCTTTATGATTAATTTATATAGGAATTCAATTTTGGACAGTATTCCCCTGAGTAGTTTATTTATTTCGTTAGCTATTCTTCTAGTACTTTCTGCTTTCTTTTCAAGTTCAGAAACCGCTCTGATGTCTTTAAACCGCTATAAAATGCGACACCTTGCTGCTCAAGGGCATAAAGGTGCAAAGTTAGCGGAAAAATTACTCGCCAGAACCGATGTTCTGCTTAGCCTTATCTTAATTTGTAATAACCTTGTTAATATTGCAGCTTCTGCTATTGCTACGATGATTGGTATGCAACTTTCTGGCGAGGCAGGTGTGGCGATTGCAACTGGCTTATTAACCTTTGTAATGCTTGTTTTTGCAGAAATCCTACCCAAAACCGTGGCGGCCATTTATCCTGAAAAAGTAGGTTTTTTAGCAAGCTTTGTACTAACACCACTTAAAAAACTGCTTAATCCAATCGTATTTTTAATGAATATGATTATTACGGCATTAATGAAATTACTCCGTATCCAAAAAAATGATAAACAAGGGATTAGTGCAGAAGAGTTGCGTAGCGTAGTATTAGATGCGGGGAAATTTATGCCTGCAGAACACCGAGATATGTTAGTTTCTATTCTTGATATGGAAAAGGTAACGGTAGATGACATAATGGTGCCACGCAATGATATTAGTGGAATTGATATTGACGATGACTGGAAAGCCATTATGCGTCAGCTTAATCACGCACCACACGCAAGAGTGATCATCTATAAAGGCGATATGGATAATAATATCGTTGGTATTCTAAGGGTGAGAGAAGCATTCCGCCTAATGTTAGAAAAAAACGAATTTACTAAAGAAATGCTGATTCGTGCTATTGATGAAGTTTATTTCATTCCAGAAGGCACACCGCTTACAACCCAATTAATGAATTTCAAAGCGAATAAAGAGCGAATCGGCTTAGTTGTAGATGAATATGGTGACATCAAAGGCTTAGTTACCCTTGCGGATATTTTAGAAGAGATTGTTGGTGAATTTACCACTTCTTCTGCCCCTACCCTTGAGGAAGAAGTACAGCAACAATCAGATGGTTCGGTCATTATTGAAGGTTCGGCTAATTTACGTGATCTAAATAAATTATTTGCGTGGGACTTACCGCTTGAAGAAGCAAGAACCTTTAATGGCTTAATTTTAGAACATCTGGAAAAGATTCCAAATGAGGGAATGGAGTTCGAACTCTATAATTTAAAAGTAACGATTCTTGAAGTTGCAGAAAATATGGTAAAACAAGCTAAAGTTGAATATTTAGCGGTTGAAACAAAAGAAGAAGCTATATCTGAATAGTATTTTTAAAGTAATTTAATATTAGAAATAACACATTGGCGACATCGCTAATGTGTTATTTTTTTGTTTCAAATAATATAAATAATTTATTCTGCTTTAAATACTGTTTTTATTTATATTTATCTGTTTGGTTTGTTTTTTTAGAGCTTTATTCTGAGTTTTTATGGGTCTGATAGTTTTATATATTGAGATATGTGGTGTTTTAGGCGGTAATCCAATATTTTTCCGCTTTACATTCTGTTTGAATTTGTGCATATTCGCATCTCAAATGTGATTAAATTACATTTAATAAATTTAACTTTATAGAAACTTTATAATTTGAGGTATTTCCGTGGCAACGAAAACAACAACGGCAAATAATCGTGAAACCTTCGCTGGACGTAAAGCATTTATTCTAGCGGCAATCGGTTCTGCGGTTGGTTTAGGAAACATTTGGCGTTTCCCTTATACAACTTATGAAAATGGCGGTGGGGCATTTATTATTCCTTACTTAGTTGCACTTTTAACAGCGGGTATTCCTTTACTCTTTTTAGATTATGCAATCGGACACCGCCACCGTGCAGGTGCTCCATTATCATATCGTCGTTTCAGCCCACAGTTTGAAATTTTTGGCTGGTGGCAAGTATTAGTTAATGTCATTATCGGTTTATATTATGCAGTTGTGCTAGGCTGGGCGGCAAGCTACACCTATTTCTCATTTAGCGGAGCTTGGGGAGATAAACCAATCGAGTTCTTTATTGACGAGTTCTTAAAAATGGGCGATATTGCAAATGGTGTGAGTTTTGATTTTGTGGGAATGGTTGTTGGCCCGCTTATTGCCGTATGGTTAATCGCCCTTATTGTGTTAGCCTTGGGCGTGCAAAAAGGGATTTCAAAATCAGCAAATATCTTAATGCCGGTGTTGGTTGTGATGTTTATGATCTTGGTGGTGTCTGCGTTATTCTTACCGGGTGCATCAAAAGGCTTAGACGCTTTATTTACCCCAGATTGGTCTAAATTGTCAGATTCAAGTGTATGGATTGCCGCTTACGGTCAGATTTTCTTCTCGTTATCAATCTGTTTCGGGATTATGATCACTTACTCATCTTACTTAAAACGTGATTCAGATCTTACTGGCTCAGGTTTAGTAGTCGGTTTTGCAAACAGTAGCTTCGAAGTATTAGCCGGTATCGGTGTTTTTGCAGCCCTTGGCTTTATGGCAACAGCAGCTGGACAAGAAGTTAGTGAAGTTGCAAAAGGTGGTATCGGTTTAGCTTTCTTTGCTTTCCCAACCATTATTAACAATGCACCATTTGGCGAAGTATTAGGCTTCTTATTCTTCGGCTCATTAACCTTTGCTGCATTAACGTCATTTATTTCTGTCATTGAGGTAATCATTTCGGCAGTACAAGATAAATTACGTATGAACCGTGCAAAAGTAACCTTTATTGTTGGCGTGCCAATGATGATTGTTTCCGTATTCTTATTTGGTACAACTACAGGCTTACCAATGCTTGATGTGTTTGATAAATTTGTAAACTACTTCGGTATTGTTGCGGTAGCATTCTTCTCATTAGTTGTGATTGTAGCAAGTGAAAAATTAGGTGTATTAGGCGATCACTTAAACCAAACCTCTTCATTTAAAGTTGGCTTTATCTGGCGTTTATGCATAGTGGTAACAACAGGTATTCTTGCCTTTATGCTCTTTAGTGAAATTAACAAAGTATTTAAAGAAGGGTACGAAGGTTATCCATCTTGGTTCGTTAATATTTTTGGTTGGGGAATGGCATTAAGCTTAGTTATTGGTGCTTTCTTACTTTCACGTATGAAATGGAAAAACCAAGGACATTTTGAAGTTAAGGAGGGGCAATAATGAGTACACCTGCAATTATTATGATGGCTGTAGCACTATCTATTATTTGGGGCGGGTTAATGTTTGCCGTTAGACGTTTACCAAAAGAGTAACAGTTGTTAGTAAAATAACATAAAAAAAACGACCGCTTGTAATAGCGGTCGTTTGCATTGAATTAGACTTCAATCCCAAATTTTTCTTTTACAAAAGCTTGGAAATCGGTACAGCCACCAACGTGAGCATCATCAACAAAAATTTGCGGTACTGTTGCAACAGGTTTGCCGACACGAGGCTCTAGGTCTTGTTTTGAAATGTTTTCAGCGATCATATCAATAAATTTAAAATCAAAATCACTTAATTCATTTTTCATTTTTTCAGCTAATGCTTTTGCACGTACGCAGTATGGGCAAGATAAGCGACCATAAATTTCAACAAACATAATTCTTCCTTCTATAAAGTTAATAGGTTTAACAAGCGATCTTATTCTAACAATCTTTTGCAAATTTGAGGATAACTTTATTCACAATCATCTAAGCACTTATGTGATATACTTTCGCAAAATTTATTTAGTAGAGAAGATATTATGACTCAATTATTGAGCTTTGAGGAACTTGATTTAAGCCCTCAATTATTAAAAGCCTTAGCTAAAAAAGGTTACAGCCGACCAACGGCAATTCAGCAAGCCACTATTCCAGCAGCTTTAGAAGGGCGTGATTTGCTCGGCTCAGCCCCAACAGGTACAGGTAAAACGGCAGCATTTTTACTGCCGGCTATTCAACATTTATTAGATTATCCACGCCGTAAGCCCGGTGCACCTCGCATTTTAGTGCTCACACCAACCCGAGAATTAGCAATGCAAGTGGCAGAGCAAGCTCAAGAGCTAGCAACATTTACCAAGCTAAGCATTGCAACTATTACTGGCGGTGTGGCTTACCAAAATCACGGCGAAGTATTTAATAGCAATCAGGATATTGTGGTCGCGACCCCAGGTCGTTTAATGCAGTATATCAAAGAAGAGAATTTTGATTGTCGTGCAGTTGAAGTGTTGATCTTTGATGAAGCCGACAGAATGTTGCAAATGGGCTTTGGGCAAGATGCTGAGAAAATTGCAGCAGAAACCCGTTGGCGTAAACATACGTGGTTATTTTCAGCGACCCTTGAGGGAGAGTTGTTAGAGGATTTTTCTAACCGTATCTTAAATGACCCTATCAAAGTGGATGCCGAACCAAGCCGTCGTGAGCGTAAAAAAATTCAACAATGGTATTATCACGCCGATAATGTGGAGCATAAAACCAAATTATTAGCACGCATTATCAGTGAATTTTCCGTTGAAAAAGCGATTGTCTTTGTTCGCCGTCGTGAAGATGTGAGGGAACTGAGTGGCACCTTGCGTAAACGTGGCTTACGTTCAACCTACCTTGAGGGAGAAATGGCTCAAACCCAACGTAATCAAGCTATTGCCCGTTTAAAAGAAGGTGTGGTTAATGTGTTGGTAGCCACTGATGTCGCCGCCCGAGGTATTGATATTGATGATGTGGATTTTGTGATTAACTACGATTTACCTTACAGTGCAGATACTTACTTACACCGTATTGGGCGTACCGCTCGTGCAGGCAAGAAAGGCTCGGCTATTTCATTAGTCGAGGCACACGATTATAAATTATTAGGAAAAATTAAACGCTATACGGAAGAAGCGTTAAAGCCTCGAGTTGTAGAAGGATTAGAACCTCGTACCAAAGCCCCTAAAGATGGCGAATTAAATACGACCACGAAAAAAGAAAAAGCCCGTATTAAAAAGAAAAAAGAAGTGAAAAAAGAGGCAGCTAAACAAAAAGTGAAAGCTCGCCATAAAGACACTAAGAATATCGGCAAACGTCGTAAGCCAACAAATGAAGCAAAAGTAGCGAAATAATCTTAATAGATACAAGCGGTTATTTTTTGAATGTTTTTGCAAACAGACTTTAAATAACCGCTTTATTTATGCTCTATCTCACTGCCATTTGAAATAAAATTACTTCCGCTTGACAGCTAAAGGTTATCCACATTTTCATTAGGAACCCCTCTTCAATTTGGCTAATTTCACTTGTTATTTCGCAAGGTTCAGTTTCAACTGATTTTGCTTTTTGTGTAAAAAATTCGACCGCTTGTTGAGCTTGTTCTTCACTATCATACACGGCTTCAAAGGCAATTTGACGCTCAGCGTTATCTAGCATTGAATCGCCTTTTAATTTACACATATTATGTGCCTCTGCCGCTTTTTGTTGCATTGTTTTGCTCATTGCTACACCTTATCTGTAATTTGTTTTAACCAAGTGTAAGATTGATGTTGTTTTTGCTCATCAAAAATATAGCTTACCGCCATAATTTCATCAATTTCTATCCGCTCTTTTAATACCTTTAATTGCTGTTCAACGCTTGCTTGGCTACCGATTAATGAGCAAGCTGTCATTTGCTTAACTACTGCTTTTTCTTGGTTGTACAACGCATTTTGTTGGAAAGCAACGGGGCCGAAATGAGGCACAATTTCTGCTTTCACAAAGTTTTCCCATACTGCATCATCATTTTCAACCGGCGGTTGTAAATTTTGTTGTGCATTAGTTACCACATTTAAGAAAAATTGTGTTTGGGTTGTCGCAAGCTTTTCTGCTTCTTGATCGGTTTCCGCTACAATCGCATTTACTCCTAAAATTACATAAGGTTTATCTAAAACCGCTGAAGGTTTAAAGTTTGCACGGTAAATAGCAACGGCATCATCCATAAAGCGTGGAGCGAAGTGTGAAGCGAATGCGTAAGGTAATCCTCGTTCTGCCGCTAAATAAGCACTTTCTGGGCTAGATCCTAAAATATAGAATGGAACATCTAATCCCTGAGCCGGGTAAGCTGAAACAGGGTTTGTACCTTCAAAATAACCACGTAATTCAGTAATTTCATCAGGGAAAGGCAAGCTTTGGGCATTACGGCGTAAAGCAGTTGCAGTACGCATATCTGTTCCCGGTGCTCTGCCTAAACCTAGTTCCACTCGGTTTGGGTAAAGAGTTTCTAGTGTGCCGTACTGTTCCGCCACAATATAAGGGCTATGGTTTGGCAACATTACCCCACCAGAGCCAACCCTTAAGGTTTCAGTATTGGCTAATGTGTGTTGAATAAGAAGCTGTGTTGCCGAGCTGGCAAGGTTTCGCATATTGTGATGTTCTGCAATCCAATAACGCTCAATGCCGATTTGTTCAGCGTGTTTTGCTAATTTCAGCATAGAATCGACCGCTTGTTTTGTGGTTTGCCCCTCACGAATAGGGACAAGATTTAGAATAGATAATTTGGTCATAGTATGTTCCTGAAAAATGATATCTTAAGAATTAAGAAATAGATAAAAAATGCTGAATTGGATTTACCTATTCAGCATCTATATAAAGTAGAGTGATGTTTATTTTTTACTCAAGAATATAACGGCATCAACATAACGTTTGATGAAATCGTTAGTAGAGTTTGAATCTGAAAAGCCTTCCGTATTAATTTGATATTGACCATTTACAAAGAAGGCTGGCACACCACGAATTTGGAAATCATCGGCTAGCTGTACTTGCTTGTTATATAAGCCATTCACTGCAAAGCTGTTAATGCCATTGTCAAATTGTTCAGCAGTAATACCATTTGCTAAAAATACCGCACGAATATCGTCCATTGATTTAAACGCATCTTTTTGAGCACCTTCAAATAAAGCGGTTTTTACTTTATCTTCTGCACCTAAGGCCATAGCTAATGCCCAAGCACGTGTTAAATTGTCAGACTGGCGACCTAAGAAATTAACGTGATATTGTACTAATTTAGAATCATCTGGTAATTGCTCTTTGATTTGGCTTGGGATTTTATAAGAGAGTTCAAAATTATAGCAATGTGAACAATAAAATGAGAAAAACTCAACAACTTCTTTCTGTGCAGATGGTGCTTTACGAACTTCAATATATTCTTTGCCTTCAACAGGATCTGCTGCAAAAGCGGTTGTATTAAATGCACAAAGTGCAGAAAGTGCCACAAAAACAGTTTTTAATGAAAATTTTTTCATTGAATGATTCCTTCAAAATAAATAAGTAAGTATTAAGACAACATTAATCGTTTAAAATTCCACGAGCACGTAATAAAGCGGTTTTAAAATCATCTTCATAATCTTTTTTAATACCTGGAATTGGCTCGTGTTTATCGGCATTTCGCATTTTTAGTTGATAGATTAACACTTCATCACGTAATGCCGCGAAGTTATCAGGCTCCCCAACTTCAACAGAGAGTTGTTGTAAAATATCGATTAAATGTAAATCGGGATTCTTACGCCAATGTTCGCCTAATAATTCAAGCAGTTCTTCTAAACGTTTGCATTTCATAATTCGCCTCTTTAAAAAATATTGTTTAAAATCTTGTTGAAACTTAGGCGGAATAATATACTTTTAGCTTAGTTTTTGCAAAAAATTCAGAGTGGAGAATATGGTAGATAAGATTTCAGCGGTTATTTTAGCAGGTGGGCTAGCTCGCAGAATGGGGGGAGTGGAAAAGGGGTTGCAACTTTTTAATCAAAAGCCACTTATTTCCCATATTTTAGAAAGGCTTTCGCCACAAGTTGAGAGTATTTGGCTCAATATTAATAGAGAGTTAGAACAATACGAACAACAGTTTCCACACTTACCATACTACCAAGATAGCCTAGCTGATTTCCAAGGGCCATTAAGCGGAATGCTGACCGGTTTAGAGCAGATTGATAGTGATTATTTACTTTTTGTGCCTTGCGATACCCCGTTTCTTCCAAGCAATTTATTGCAAAAATTGCATACCGCATTGCGTATAAATGACGCCAAGATCGCTTATGTGCACGATGGTGAGCGAGCTCACCCTACTTTTGCCTTAGTGCATCATTCGGTAAAAGAGGCATTAGCAGATTATTTAGCTTCTGGCGAGCGTCGTCTCTTTTGGTTTTTCCAATCACAGAAAAGTGTAGCGGTTGATTTTTCCGAACAAAAATCGGCATTTCGCAATTTTAATACATTAGACGATTTGAATAGCTTAACCGAATTCCCCGTTAAAACGCTGGCAATTACGGGTTACAGTGGTACGGGAAAAACCACATTATTGGAAAAATTAATTCCAAAATTAACCGCTTACGGGGTGCGTGTCGGCTTGATTAAACACTCCCATCACAATGTGGATATTGATAAAAAAGGCAAAGACAGCCACCGCTTACGAGAAGCTGGGGCAAACCCAACAATGGTAGTGTGTGATGAACGCTGGGCATTGATGACAGAAACCAAACAAGCGGTCGAATTTTCGCAATTAATTACAAAATTTGACCCGCTTGCGGTTGATTTGGTTTTGGTGGAAGGCTTTAAACACGAGCAAATGCCCAAAATCCAACTTCATCGAAAAGCAATCGAAAAGCCCTTGCCAGAGCTTGATAGATGGACAATCGCCACCGCAACAGATTACCCATTAGCACGAGAAAATGTGTTAGATATTAATAATATTGAGCAGATAGCTAGTTTTATAAAAGGTTGGTTATAACCATATTTGTGGAGGGAGCTTATGAATAGCTCCCTTTATAATAGTACGTTTTAATCAATGATATGTTTGATTTCGACTTTATAAATGCCATCAATTTGGCGAATAGTTTGATATATTTTATAGGCTTGAAGATTATCTGGAATATTCGCATTAATGGTTAATTCAAGCAATTCTCGTTCTTGTTCTTTAATGTTTATTGCATTAATTTCGCTTAATAGCTCATCTTCTATACATTGCGTTACCAAAGGCAAATATTCCATATCTTTCACTTCTAAGCGAATTGTAACTCTGTGCAGTGCTTCTTGTTTATGAATGCGTAAGCGGGAACTATATTTAAGCACTAACATAATCACAATGGTGGCAAAAAAGGCATCGGCATAAAATCCTACACCTAAGGTAATACCAATACCGGCAGATGCCCAAATCATTGCGGCGGTGGTAATGCCCGAAACGGCATCACGGGTTTTATGCATAATTGCCCCAGTGCCGATAAAACCGATGCCACTAATTACTTGTGCTGCTAGTCGCATTGGATCGGTACGGATGTTTTCAGACATTGAAGCATAATATTCTGCAGCATTAATTGAAACAATAGTTAATAAGCAAGTAACCACTGTAATGATCAGGCAGGTTTTTACCCCAACAGGCTTACGTTTTTTCTCACGTTCAAGCCCAATAATACCGCCGAATAAGCAAGCAAGAGAGATTTTTAAAATAGTATCAAAGTTGATTTGCTGGTTAAGGGTGTCAGCAATCATATTCCACTCGGGCATAGTTTTCCTTAAGGTTTAATTTTCTGATAGCGTTCATCGGTAAGCGTATTTAAAAAGGCTTCCAATGCTTGAATATCATCATCTGTTAATGGTTTTGCTTTTAATTTTTCGTGAGCAATAGTCGGCTCAAATTCAGCCCTTTCCCAAGGTTTTCCTGTTTCAGGGTTTATTTTGCGTGCTGGGTTGTTGTAGCTGTCTAAAAATAACAGTACGGTTTTTAAATTTTTAAAAACACCATTGTGCATATAAGGTGCGGTTACGGCAACATTGCGTAATGTTGGGGTTTTAAATTTCCCTTTTTGCTTTTCATCTCCCTTAACATAAGGGTTTTCAAATAAGCCGAAGTCCACAAAATCAGGTTCAAATTGATTAATTTCAATAAGTTTAGGGTTACTTGGCACACCTAAATTATAGTAATGGTAGTTGGTAAATGTTTCTTCTTTATGATTAGCATTGCTTTGAAGTTGATGACAACTGCTGCAATTTGTTTGGCTTTTATCAAAAAATAATTTTCTGCCTTTTTCTTCTAATTCGCTTAATGTTGCTTTACCACTTAGGTATAAATCATACTTGGAATCAAAAGGGGCAAGCAGTTTTTTCTCGTGCTGGAAAGTGGCTATGGCATCTTCCATTGCAGCATAAACGCTCTCATAACTATTCCATACCTCTGCACCATAAAATTGGCTTAAAAAACGTTGGTACATCGGCAGACTATATAAGCGTTTGGCGACTTCTAACTTACTTGGCATTCCCATTTCATTTGGGTCTATTGGCGGCATACCTGCTTGTTCTTTTAGGTTCTTTGCTCGCCCATCCCAGAATTGCCCACCAATATACTCTTTTGTTTGTTCATCAAAATGGAAATCAGGAGAATATTTTGCATAAAGCATAGTTGGCGAATTACGTTTGCCATATTTAGTTGGATCATCGCCTTGCGATACAATCCCATTCGCAGGTGTATTGCGATCATCAATAAACGCTTTATCAGGATTATGACAGCTAGAACAATTTTGACTGCCGTGCAATGAGAGCATATTATCAAAGAAAAGAATCTGCCCGAGTAATGGTTTATCCATACCTCGAGCAGGCATTGTGCGAGGCTCTTTTTCTAAGGTAAAGCCAATATTAGATAATAAAAATAAACTTAAAAAAATAGGTAATTTTGCCATAAGAACATTCCATCATATATTGATTTTACTTTATTCTAAAATGCCCTTAAAAATAAATCTTACCTAGATAGTAGTAGTCTATTGATTGAAGTCAATTCTTAATTAATTATTGTAACGTAATCTTTTTCAACGCTTAGCACACCTTTCACGGATTTAAAGTAATTTAAGCATTGTTCTAAATTAGCCTTTTCATCGATCTTAATTGCCATACCATTCATCATACCATAGCGATAAATAATGTTTGCTTTCACATCTTTAATTGCTTGTGTTAAATGTTGATCACCTACGGTTGCATCAAAGAATATAATTAGAGTATCTTTTGAATATTCTAACTGTTTTTTACTAGCGGTTATATTTTTGTTATCTTTTGCAAACCCTTTATTAAAACTAGTTGGTTGTACACAAGCACTAATTAGAAATAAACAAAAAACGGAAATTAAAATTTTCATTGAATATATTCTGGAAATAGAAATGGAAGTTTAGCTAGTTTAGCACAAAATTATAATAATAGATTAAGGAATAGTAATGAAAAAAATTAATATTCAAGAAATGCAAAATTTATACAATGAATGGATGGATTTATTGCCTGAATTAGAAAAAGGATTGGCTCAGTGGAAAAAAGCAAACGAGCTATTAGAGCCACTTAATCAATTCTACTCTACACCTGAATGGCAGGAGCTTCATCATAGTTTTGATGAGCCTTTAGAGACTAAAGGGCATTACAGTGTATTATCAGAAGATGCGGTATGGAATGCATTAGCCGAACAGCATCAATTAGCCATCGAGTATTTAAAAGTCGTCACAAAAATTCTGGCTAAAGAGTAGAAGAAACGAAGGTTTTTGTTGCTTCTACTCTTATCAAAAGAGGTTAATTCTAGGTGTTTGATGCTTGTATATAATAAGTGGAGCCTCGAATTAACATTCTTAGCTGCATAATAACACGTTGTTTAAGTTGTTCTCTTTCTTGATTATTCATATCAAGAGCGTGAGAGCCAGCAGTAAACACTAGTGTTACAAGCCCTTCTGCCTGAATATAGGCTATTTCACGGTTACAATAATTATCTTTACCCATAATATAATCGGCTAATTCGGCAACAAAATGCTGAATCTCACGAGAGGCGGCAGTTCTAAACGCTTGAGAGGTTCCAGAACTTTCACGTAATAATAAACGGAAAACATTTGGACGGTCGGAAATTAATTCAAAGAATGTTTCAACGGATACCACTACAACACTGCCACCACTTGCAATTCGTTTACGTGCTTGACGCATTAATTGGCGTAGTAATAGACCTGACTCATCAACCATTGCTAAGCCTAGCTCGTCCATATCTTTAAAGTGGCGATAGAATGAGGTTGGAGCAACCCCCGCATCTCTGGCAACCTCTCTTAAGCTTAGATTAGAAAAACTTTTTTCAGGGCTAAGTTGATTAAATGCCGCCTCGACTAAAGCTCTACGAGTTTTTTCTTTTTGGATTGCCCGTACACTAACCCCGGTAGCCATATTTAAACCTCTGTTTTCATTATATGCATAATTGATTGTGCTAAGCGTTCATAACGAGCCCGTAACGGCGAACCTGGGCGATAAACCATACCTACCTCACGGAATGGTTTTGGATTATCGAATGGAATATAGCGAACTCCCTCGGTTGGCTTAGCAGCTAGTTTAGGAATCACTGCTAAACCAACATTAGCGGCAACCATATTACGTAATGTTTCCAGATTCGTTGCTTTGAAATGTGGATTTTCTTTTGCACCAATAGATAAGCAATAATCTAATGTGTGAGTGCGTAAACAGTGCCCACCGTCTAAGAAGAGTAATTCACGATTTTTTAGTAAATCAATATCTATTTTATCGAGTTGGGCCCATTCGTGTTGTTCTGGTACGACTAAATACATTTCTTCATTAAAGATAGGAACTTCAATGAAAGATTCGCTTTCTTTTACAAATGAAATAATACCGCAATCAAGCTGACCGGATTCAAGCTGATCTAATAATTGATTTGTTTGCAGCTCATAAATATATAGTTCTAGATCAGAAAACTCTTCTTTTAATTTAGGTACGATAATTGGAGAGATATAAGGTCCCAATGTAGGAATCACACCAACGTGAAGTGGTCCAGACATATCTTTTCCTTGGTTGCTAGCCATTTCTTTTAAGACTTTAACTTCTCGTAACACCAGTTTAGCTTGCTCAACTAAGGTTAAGCCTGCTTGAGTAAATAACACTTTACGGCTTGTTCGCTCAAGTAAAATAGTGCCTAATTCATCTTCTAATTTTCTAATTTGACCACTTAATGTTGGCTGGCTGACATTACAAGATTCAGCCGCTCGACGGAAATGTTTATGATCGGCAAGGGCTATAAGGTATTCAAGATCTCGAATATTCAAAATGATATCTCCAAATTATATTTTTTCCTATTAATTAAATAGGCTGAATTATGCCATATTTGAGAGTACAATGCGTCGCTTTTTACAATATTACTAAAAATTATAGGAGAAAATTGAATGTCTTTTAAAGATATGACAGGTCAAAAAGTACCAAATGTTACATTCCAAACTCGCCAAGGCGATATGTGGGTAGAAGTTACAACTGATGAATTATTTAATAATAAAACCGTTGTTGTATTTTCTTTACCAGGTGCATTTACTCCGACTTGTTCATCAACGCATTTACCACGTTATAACGAATTAGCGTGTGAATTTAAAGCATTAGGTGTAGATGACATTATCTGTATGTCTGTTAATGATACCTTTGTTATGAACGCTTGGAAAGCAGATCAAGAATCTGAAAATATTACTGTAATTCCAGATGGTAACGGTGAATTTACAGAAGGTATGGGTTTATTAGTTGATAAAAATGACCTAGGTTTTGGTAAGCGTTCTTGGCGTTATTCTATGCTAGTTAAAAATGGCGTGGTAGAAAAAATGTTCATTGAACCACAAGAACCAGGCGACCCATTCAAAGTATCTGATGCAGATACAATGATTAAATATTTAAAACCTGACTGGGCACCAAAAGAGTCTGTTTCAATTATTACTAAACCAGGTTGCTCATTCTGTGCAAAAGCAAAAGCTTTATTAAAAGATAAAGGTTACACTTTTGAAGAAATCGTTTTAGGCCGTGATGCAAGTACAATCTCTGTGCGTGCAATTACAGGTAAAACATCTGTACCACAAGTATTTATTGGTGGTAAACATATTGGCGGTAGCGAAGAGCTAGAAGCATATTTTGCAAAATAATTTGTAAAAATAACCGCTTGTAAAAGTTAAATAAAAACGGGGCAAAAGCCCCGTTTTTATTTTGTAGTTTATTTTAGTAAGTATTCACGTAATTTCGTAAAATCATTTGCCATTACATCAGATAACAATGGCAGTTTGTTATGTTTATCTAATGCTTCAGGGAGTGGTAATTCAATATCTAAAATACGTTCTACCGACTCTTTAAATTTTGCAGGGTGAGCGGTACATAAGAAAATACCTGTTTCACCTGCTTGTAATTGATCTTTTAATACTTGGTAAGCAATGGCACCGTGTGGCTCACATAAATAGCCTTCCGCATATTGTGCTTTTAATGCTTTTTCAGTTTCAGCATCATTTAACGCATCAGATCCTAAATCTGATAAATCCCAACCATTACGTTTAAATAACTCTTCAACACGAGGCCAGTTATTCGGGCGGCTTACGTCCATTGCATTAGATAGCGTTGCAACCGTTGCATTCGGCTCCCATTTGCCTGATTTTAAATAGCGTGGAACAGTATCATTTGCATTTGTTGAGGCAATAAAACGTTTAATTGGTAAACCTAAAGTTTTCGCAATTAAGCCTGCGGTTAAGTTACCGAAATTACCGCTAGGTACAGAAATAACCACTTCGCTACGTTTTTCTTTAGGTAATTGTGCAACTGCTTCAAAATAGTAGCAAATTTGAGCTAATAAGCGACTGATGTTAATGGAGTTTGCCGAATTTAAGCCGATTGCTTGGCGAAGTTCTGCATCATCAAAGGCTTGTTTTACTAATGCTTGGCAAGCATCAAAGTCTGCTTCGATTGCCACGGTACGAATGTTACCGCCTAATGTGCAGAATAATTTTTCTTGTAACGGGCTGATTTTACCTTTCGGGTAAAGGATCACCACATTGATATTTTCTAAGCCGTAAAATGCGTGAGCAACCGCCGCACCGGTGTCGCCAGAGGTTGCGGTTAAAATGGTAATTTTGCCGTCGCCACGTACATTCGCCAATGCTTGTGCCATAAAGCGTCCACCAAAATCTTTAAATGCTAAGGTTGGGCCGTGGAATAACTCTAAGGCATAAATATCATCATTCACTTTTGTAACAGGTGCTGGGAAAGTAAAGGCATTTTTTACCATTTCATTTAAGGTTTCTTGTGGTAATTCATCGCCGATAATTGCAGATAAGATTTTTTGGCTACGTTCAACGAGTGGTAAATCTAATAGCTCATCAATGTTTTCTAATTTAGGTAATACTTCAGGAAAAAATAGACCTTGGTTTTTGCCTAAGCCTTGACGTACGGCTTGAGCAAAATTAACTTGTTCTTCAGGATGTTTGATGTTGTATAAGTTCATTAAAGGAAGTCCTTTGTTTTTAAATAGAAAGTTTTAATTGATTTTAGCCATAACAGTCTATTAGTCAATGCAAAACAGGAAAATAAGCGGTTATTTTTTCTAAAAATAATGATAAAAAAACTTGCGTGAGCAAAGGCTCTATTTCACAATCATAGAAAATAAACTCTAAACAAGGAAACCTATGTTTTACCGCTGGTTTTTAAATCTAAAACAACCACATAATCGTTTATGGTTATCAACTATTTTATCCACACTCTTTGCGATAGGCTTTGCTTTTGCCGCTAAGCTATCCACCGTATTTTTACCCGCTGATATTTTGCCAAACATTGAATTAGATACGCTCAACAGCTTGTTAGATGTGATTGCCTCTACAATGTTTGCGGTAAGCACGTTTTCATTATCAATTATGGTTTCCGCATTTAGCTCAGCGGCTAATAGCGTAACCCCTCGTGCAACAACATTGGTGGTGGATGACAAAGCAAGTCGTCGTACAATCTCAAGTTTTATTTCAGCTTTTATTTATGCCATTATTGCGAAAACAGCACTAGGGTTGGATTTCTTTGGGCAAAACGGACAATTTGTTCTATTTGTAAGTACTATTTTAGTGTTGATATACGTCATTTTCACACTTATTCAGTGGATTTATGTGCTATCTAAACTTGGGCGATTAGGCAATACATTAGATAAAATTTACTTTGCAACAGAAAACACATTAAAGATTTATCGACAAGATCCACAAATGGGTGCGTGTTGGCAAGGTGTTGTAGGTATGCAAGCACAATCAATACAAGCCAATAGTGTCGGCTATCTTACGCATATTCATATGGAGAAATTGCAAGAAATTGCAGAAAAATTACAAACTTATATTCATATTGAAGTACGCCCTGGGCAATTAATTTTACCTGATACTATTTTGGCTAAAGTGGATGTGTCCAACGAGATAGATGCGATTACCCGTTGTTTTGTTATTGATAAAGATCGTTCATTTGATCAAGACCCAGAATGGGGTTTTATTGTTTTAAGTGAAGTTGCTCAACGAGCGTTATCTCCTGCGGTGAATGACCCAGGCACCGCCATTAATGTGATGGCAACAATGATGAAATTATTAATTATGCCGACACCTAAAAAGCAAAAAGATAAGAAATTTGACCGTTTATCTATTATTTCATTTGATCTTAGTGGCGTAATAAAAGATGGTTTTTCGCCTATTGCACGAGACGGTGGAGCAATTTTAGAGGTGCAACTGATTTTGCAAAAAAGTCTTGCTGCAATTTGGCGTAATGCACCAGAAAAAGAGTTGGCGAGCATTGCAAAATTGCAAGCAGATGAGTATCTTAAAAGAGCTAAATCAACATTAATGTTTGAACAAGATAAAGAAACGCTCATTAAAAAATCAGCAATGTGGTTTAGCCAATAGTCTATTGCATTAGCCAAATATTTAATCAAAGGAGCCAAAAATGAAAACGACAGTTCGTTTAATTACAAAACAAAAGCAGATAGCTTTAGTGGCACACGATAGTTGTAAGAAAGATTTAATTCGTTGGACTAAGGCTCATAAAGAGCTACTTTCGTCTCATCAACTTTATGCAACTGGCACAACAGGGCATTTGCTCAGCCGAGAAACTGGGCTTGCAATAACTTCATTATTAAGCGGGCCTATGGGGGGAGACCAACAATTAGGTGGGCTGATTGCAGAGAAAAAAATCGATATGTTGATTTTCTTTTGGGATCCGATGAATGCCGCCCCGCACGACCCTGATGTTAAAGCCTTAATGCGAATTGCAACAGTCTGGAATATTCCTGTTGCGATTAACGAAACTTCGGCAAACTTTTTATTAAATGCAGAATTATTTAACCAAGAAGTAAATGTAAGCGTGCCAGATTACGATGGTTATTTAGCGGAGCGTTTAGGGTAGTTATAGAACGTTTTTTACTACATAGCAAGCGGTCAAAATTTCAAGATTTTTTGCAAATTCTAGATTATTTATAACTGCTTGTAGAAAATAAAATGAACAAACTTTTTAAAAAATTTGAAGCTAGTTGGCTTTCTGAAAATGTGATTAAAGCCTTACCGATGTTTATTTCGCTAAATATTGCGGCAGTAATTATTTGGCAATTAGACATTTCAGGTTTTGCGATGCCACTAATGTTGGGGATTATTGCAGGCGGGTTAGTTGATTTAGATAATAGTCTTATAGGTCGAATAAAAAACCTTATTATTAGTCTTGTTGCTTTTTCGCTGTCTTCCTTAGGGGCAACTCTTTCTTTACATTTAGGTTGGTTATTTATACCGCTCTCGGTTATTTGTACTTTCTTACTAGTAATGCTTGGGGCGGTTGGGCAGCGGTATAGCACTATTGCCTTCGGTACCCTTATTGTTGCGGTTTATAACAGTTTAACCTATAGCCCAGATCTTGTTTGGTATAACAACGTCGTAATGATTTTAGCCGGTACGTTTTTATATGGTCTAGTGGGTATTGTTATTTATCTGATTTTTCCTAACCGAACCGTACAAGAAAATTTAGCGGCAGCTTATCTTGCGTTAAGCCAATATTTATTGGCGAAATCAGCCTATTTTGACCCAGACGATGATGATTTAACGGCTAAACAACTTGCCCTTGCTAAAGCGAACAGTCAGGTGATGCAAGCCTTTGATAAAGTGAGAGTTTCTTTATTTTATCGTTTAAGAAGACAGCATCGCCAACTACGTACCCAGAGAATGCTACGTTATTATTTTACGGCTCAAGATATTTTAGAACGAGCCAGTTCCAGCCATTATCAATATCACGAATTATTTCAAGAACTTAGTAATAGCGATCTGATGTTTCGCTTTCAGCGTGTATTGGAATTACAAGCGGTGGCTTGTCAGAAAATTGCAGTATCACTACGCCATAGAGAAGTTTATGATCATAGTGGGCGAGGTGAAAAAGCATTACAAGGTTTATTAAATTCGTTGAATTATCATCAGGAACGAGGTTTACAACACGCTTATCGTTGGATTTCGATTGCAGATAATTTAGGCAATATCGAACGCCAACTTGCACAAATTGAACAAGGAAAAGGTAATTCTGAACACATTGAGCCGTTAAGTAAAAATTTCACAAAATCGAACCGCTTGATAGCAGAAAATATTACAGGGCTTGGAAATATTGTGCAGGTAATTAAAGGGCATTTGACCTTCGAATCACAGCTCTTTCGCCACGCAGTTCGGCTTTCTTTAGTGGTGTTGTTATGTAGCTTGATTGTTCCTCTTTTAGGCTTTGATAATAAAGGCTACTGGATTTTGCTAACAGCGGTTTTTGTTTGTCAACCCAATTATACGGCAACCAAAACTCGCTTAATTCATCGTGTAATAGGAACTATTTTTGGTGTACTGGTAGGTGGTTCACTTCAGTTATTTAATTTTGCCTCAAGCCTTGAAGCTCAACTAGGTTTAATTGTTCTAACAGGATCGCTTTATACTTTCTTCCGCTTGATTCATTATGGGTTTTCAACGTTTTACATTACGCTATTTGTTCTTGTAAGCCTTGATATTGCAGGCATTAATGTGCAGGCAGGGGTAATGATGAGAATTGTTGATACATTAATCGGCACGGCGATAGCTTGGTTGGCAGTTTCGTTTTTATGGCCAGATTGGAAATATTTGAACCTACATAGTAATTTGTATAATAGCCTAAAAGCAAGCAGTAGCTATTTACGGCATATTATTGCACAGCTTCAATTTGGGTATAATGAGCAATTACCTTATCGAATTGCTCGCCGAGATGTACATAATCACTTATCTGCATTAAGTAATACAATTACCAATATGTATAGTGAGCCTCAAAAATATGCGAAGTATTTAGAATTTGCCCCTAAATTGCTCGGAATGAGTTACACCTTGCTAGGTTATATTTCCACACTGGGAGCTTATCGCATTGCTAGCAGGGAAATAAACCAACAAGTTGATTTTTCGGTTGTCTTTTTTTCTCACGGGCGAGAAGTGGCGAACATTATTACAAAAATTGCTGATGATAGTCGTTCATTTGCAAAATTATCGTCAAAATTGACCGCTATTGATCAAGACCTAGCATTATTTGCCAAAGATCATCAACAAAAACAAGATGAACTGGCCTTAGTGCTAATTCAGCAACTTCGCTTGATTACACAGCTTCTACCTCAGCTACAAAGTTTGTTGAAAACAGAAAAGTTATCTGAGGTAGAATAATTGACTAAGGTTAATATCGTATTTAAGCGGTATTAACCTTATTTTTGGCTTGATGATCGTAATGAATTCGCCATAACATTCGGGCATCTAAGTTAGCAGAGGCAAACATTGTTAAGAACACTGAGGCACCGAAATAAAAGGCAGCTTCGCCAACAGAGAAACTTAAAATTTGCCCTCTTTCAAGCAGTGACATCATCAACGATAAAACGAATAAATCGAGCATTGACCAACGCCCAACAAAATGCACATAGTGCAGTAATTTCATTTGGCGATGAATAGGATGTTGCCACTTATAGTGAATTGCTAGTAATAAATAAAGAATAATACTAATTTTACTGACTGGCACGGCGATACTTGCAATAAATACGATTGCAGCAACAGTGTAGCTTCCCATCTCAACAAATAAGATAACACCAGAAATAAGTGAGTCTGCTGAAACATTTCCTGCTAACTCTGTTGTTGAAATCGGAAAAATATTTGCGGGAATAATCATAATAGTCCCCGCAATTAAACAAGCCCAGACACGTTGTAATTTCACATTATCTGAAATCGATAAATTACTTTCACAACGAGGGCAACGCTCTCTGCCTTTAAGATCTAGAATCCTCTCATCAAAACAATATTCACAAGTTGGGCAAAGTGTTGGTTTGCTCGGGTGATCAAAAGGCAGGGAATGGTATTCTGGATAGAAATTTTCCCAGGTTTGTTTAGGCTCAACTTTAATAAAGAGCAAAGTATTCAAAATTGCAACAATGACAAAAGCAATTAAATGTATGCCAAAGGATAAATCTGCGTAATCCCGAATTTTAAAAGCGGCAACTGCAAGGGCAACCAAGTACACATCAAGCATTACCCACTCTTTAATTTTTGTCAGGAAAATTAACGTGTAACGAGGACGTTGGCGAATAAGACGTTGTAGCCGTATTGTCAATATTAACAATACAAACGAAAGTGGCATAATAACCGCACAAACTAACACCATAAATGCAGTATAAGGGTAGCCTTCTGTTGCCATTTTCCAAATACCGTCCCAAACAGTGGCATTAATTTTTACACCAAGTAAATCAATGCTTAGTAACGGGAATTTTAGGGCAAAAGGAAGCAGAATTAGAATCGCCAACGCAAGAAAGGTGCAGCGGTTTAAATTCCAACTATTGCTTTTTCTTAAGGTATTGTTGCACGTAGGGCAGGTGGCATCACCACTAGGTACTAGAGGTACCCGTACTTCTTGCCCACATTCACGACAGGTTTGTAAAATTATTTTTTTTATCTTCATCTTTCATCTTCTATAGTATTAAGTCGCTATTTTCTACTTTATGCCAAAGATTGCAAGCGGTTAAATTTTTTAAATAATTTGTAACATAGAATATGTTGCGATTTTTGCAATATTAAATAATAATATTTTCAATTTACGCAATGATGTGGTTGTGTATAATGCATTTTAAATATAACAATATGCAAACAAAACCTCATACAAACTCATTAACTAATCATAAGGATTAAAAAATGGCTAACTATTTCAACACATTAAATTTACGTCAAAAATTAGACCAACTAGGCCGCTGTCGTTTTATGGATCGTGATGAATTCGCTGATGGCTGCAACTTTTTAAAAGGTAAAAAAGTAGTTATCGTAGGCTGTGGTGCACAAGGTTTAAACCAAGGTTTAAATATGCGTGATTCAGGTTTAGATATTAGCTATGCGTTACGTGCAGAAGCGATTGCAGAAAAACGTGCATCATTTAAACGTGCATCGGAAAATGGTTTCATTGTAGGCACTTATGAGCAGTTAATTCCAGAAGCAGATTTAGTGATTAACTTAACACCAGACAAACAACACTCTAAAGTGGTTGCCGATGTAATGCCATTAATGAAACACGGTGCGGCATTTGGTTATTCTCACGGCTTTAACATTGTAGAAGAAGGCGAGCAAATTCGCCCAGATATTACGGTTGTAATGACTGCACCAAAATGTCCAGGTACCGAGGTGCGAGAAGAATACAAACGTGGCTTTGGTGTACCAACACTAATCGCTGTTCACCCTGAAAATGACCCGAAAGGCGAAGGCTTAGCGATTGCAAAAGCGTGGGCAAGTGCAACAGGTGGCGACCGTGCTGGTGTATTAGAATCTTCATTTGTGGCAGAAGTAAAATCTGACTTAATGGGTGAACAAACTATACTTTGCGGTATGTTACAAGCAGGTTCTATCGTATGTTACGATGCACTAGTTGCAGAAGGTAAAGACCCAGCGTATGCAGGTAAATTAATCCAATTCGGTTGGGAAACTATTACTGAAGCATTAAAACAAGGTGGTATTACCTTAATGATGGATCGTTTATCTAACAGTGCAAAATTACGTGCATTTGAACTTTCTGAGCAAATCAAAGAGAAATTAGCATTCTTATTTGAAAAACATATGGATGACATCATCAGTGGTGAATTCTCATCAACAATGATGGCAGACTGGGCAAATGGCGATGCGAACCTATTAAAATGGCGTGAAGAAACCGGTAAAACGGCTTTTGAAAATGCACCGCAAGCAGACGGCATTAAAATTTCTGAGCAAGAATACTTTGATAATGGCGTATTAATGGTTGCAATGGTAAAAGCAGGTGTGGAATTAGCATTCGATACAATGGTTTCAGCAGGTATTTATGAAGAATCTGCATACTATGAGTCTCTGCACGAATTACCATTAATTGCAAACACTATTGCACGTAAACGCTTATATGAAATGAACGTGGTTATTTCAGACACGGCAGAATACGGTAACTACTTATTCTCACATATTGCTACCCCAATTCTTGCCAAAGAAATTATGCCAACTTTAGAAAAAGGCGATTTAGGTGAACCAACTCCAACAGTTGAAGTTGATAACGTAACATTACGTGATGTAAATGATGCAATCCGTAATCACCCAATCGAGTTAATCGGTCAAGAATTACGTGGTTATATGACAGATATGAAACGCATTTCATCACAAGGCTAACAAGCGGTTCTTTTCTAACAAAATATTGCAAGGCATAGTAGCCAGATTAGTGACTACTATGCCTTTTTATTGTAAGGCTTTTAATGCTTGTTGGTATTCTTTCGATTGTTCTAATAAAATACGTGCGGCTTTGCGTAGCTTATCAACATCTTTTTCTGGTAAATAAAATGAAGTAGCAATATTTAATACATCTCGTTTTAAATCACTTTCCGGTAATTCCTTTAAACCTAAATTAACAAAATGCATTTTAATTTTTGTTTTCTGCTTATGGGCATATTCATTCCAACTATCTGTAAATTGATGATAGCGTTGCAAATTAATTTGGGTTGTTTTATCAATAGGCACATTAATAATTGTATTTACCACATCTGAAATGCCAGGGACATCGGCGGTTTTATCTATTTCACTTGAAACTTCATTTTGTGCATTAACGTTAATAACAACAATATTTTTAACATTAAGCGAGCTTATTTGCTTATACATCTCTTCAATACCAAGCAGTTCTGAAATATCCAAAACGCTTGCTAAACCTAAATTATCAGTTAAACCGCCATCAACTAAATGAATAAATGGACGCTCTTTGCTATCTTGGTAAAGCGATAACATATGGTTAGTCTCTTCTATATTTTTAGTGACTAAGCCATCAATTACTTCCTCACGTATAATAAACTCTTTTGGCATACTGAAATTGCAGTTACCACCGTTATTATTTAAAGTAAGTGGTGAAAAAATAAGTGGAACAGAACTTGATGCTGCAACAGCACGGGCAATTTCCAGATCATTTAAGTTAAGGCAAAGTCCATCAAACATTTCTTGGGTGAACGTAATTGTCTGACCTGCATTCATATCTGTGGCACTAATTACGGCAAAAGGCCCCTTACGATTTTTGACTAGATCGCCAAATTTTTTTCCCTGATAAAGCGTCAGGTTAAGTCGCTCTTGCAATAAATCGCCTCGTCCATATTGTGGGGAGCTTAAACGAGGAAGGTTTGAGAGAGAAAATACTTCGGTAATAATATCTTTTTGGAAATTTGTTTTAAGGAAACGCTCAGAAAATTTAGGAATAATACCTTTTCCTTCCAGTGCAAAGTAAGCCGCTAGCACTGAGCCACCGGATACCCCATAAACAATATCAATATTGTCTAATAACGTATCGCCCTTATCAGTGGTTTTAACTTTAGCCTTCTGAAATTGCTCTAATACACCATAACCTAATGATGCGGCTCTTGTTCCCCCGCCAGAAAACATCATTATTACAATATTCCCGTCTTTAGCACTTTCACTGATAATGTTTTTTTGTCTATATCCTTGATCTGGTGTAATTTGTTTGATTGTGCTAGTTGGTTTGTACATTACCAAGTTACAGGCTGATATAGCAATAGTGGTAGAAAGTATGATACAGCGTGTTATTTTTTTCGAAATTTGCACAGAAGCCTCACAAAATAGATAGCGTGTTAAAGTATTATAAGTATTTTTATAAAAATAGTTATAGCGAAAATATTATTTATTTTTATGAAATAATTTGTTTCATTATTACAGCTTTATTCTTGATAGTTAAAATTATAGAATGTAAGACAAATTTAAACATTCTTTAAAGGGATTCTAAAATGGCAAAACAAATTGCAGTATTAATTGGCAGTGGCAGTGCAACATCATTTAGCCACTTAGTTGTTCGTCACTTACAAAAAATGGCACCGGCTAGTATTGAGTTAAATGTTGTGAATATTGCAGACTTACCACTTTACGATCGAGATCTAGATGAAAATAGCCCTGCACAATATACACGTGTACGTGAAGCAGTAGCTGCTGCAGACGGTATACTACTTGTTACACCTGAACATAATGCTAGTATGTCGGCAATGCTAAAAAATGCGATCGATGTAGTTTCTCGCCCAATGGGAGAAAGCAAATGGATTGGTAAACCGGCAGGAATCGTAACCGTTGGAGCAAGCCCCGCTGGTGGTGTACGAGCAGCAGATCAAGTTAGAACAATTACCTCAGGTTCATTTGTTAATATGCCAACCTTACCTTTTGCATTAAATGTAGGCAATCTATTTGCTGGAGTATTTGATGAAAAGGGCGAAATTACGGTTGAGGCAGTTGCAACATCTATGCAAAACTTTATTAATGCTTATGCAAGTTTTGTGGAAAAATGCTAAGTAATTAAAAGAAAAGAACCAAACCGTTTATCTGTAAAGGATAAACGGTTTTTCAAAGTAACTGTGAGCGATAATATTTCGCATACCACGCATATTTGCCCTCCTATTTATAACTTGCAATGAGTATAACATATTGAATTATTTTTCTAAAATGCTATGATTTTGTACATCATTTGATATACAAAAGAGGTGTTTTATGGCAAATAGTGTATTAGTTAGTGCAAGAATCAGCCCGGAAATTAAGGAACAAGCTAGCGAAGTACTTGCTGGAATTGGTTTAACCGTATCAGATGTAATGCGAATGACATTATCTAAAATTGCAACGGAAAAACGATTCCAATTTGATTATCAGCCCAACTTTGAAACAATAGAGGTGCTTAGAGCGGCTAAAGAAGGAAAAGAAACATTCAATTCTGCTCAAAATATCGCAGATTTAATGGGGCAACTTAATGCGAGAGATTAAGTATAGTAATGCTTTCAAGCGAGATTATAAGAAATCTGCTACCGAAATCTTATCATCTGCGTTAATAGAGGCTCTATATTTTTTGATCAATGATAAACCGTTGCCTGAAAAATATTGCGATCACGGTTTAACAGGTGAATGGAAAGGCTTTAGGGATTGCCATATTCAACCCGATTTAGTGCTGATTTATAGAAAAATTGGGAATGATAAGTTGGAACTCCTACGCATAGGCAGTCATTCTAGTTTATTTGGTTAAAAGGCGAGCTTAATTTTCGCCTTTTAACCTTTACAAATACTCCGAAAAATCCACCTCTTTTCTTATCTCTTCAATCTCTTTTTTGCCATTAGCATAACGTTCAATATCCGATAATAAAGCAACGGCTTCCGTTAGGGTACAAGCGGTTGGAATTTCGCATTTTTTTGCAAAAAATTCAGTTAAATCGACCGCTTGTTTTTCGTTAAAGAGTGCAAATAAAAGCTGTTGTAAGTTTTGCTCTCGCACGGCTTGTGGAACGGAAAGTACGGTTAGTCTTGTTTGTTCTTGCCAATGTTTTTCTGTGATTGAAAAGCCAAGCTCGGTAAGGCCTTTACGGTATTTTTGCCAATTTTCCGCTTGGGTTTCATTAAGCGTGATGTTAAGTGGAATTAGCAACGCTTGCGATTGCCCTTTGCCGAGTTGATGGACAAATTTTAAGGTGGCTAATTTAGCTAGCGAAATTAAGTAGAAATTTTCGCCTTCTTTCAAAAGTACGGCTTGGTTTTTCACTATAGCAAGTGCCTGTGAGTGGTTGCTTGCAAGCGGTGTAATATTGCCTATTGTTTGCGAAATGGGTTCGCAAACCACTTCTGTTTGGGTTACTGTTTTTGGCTCAAAACCAGGTGTTTCCACTTTTATTGTTTCAGTTTTATTTGAGTGTAGATCTCCGCCTACCAATTCGTTATACCATTTTTGAGCCGATTTGCTGACGGTGTTTGAGCGTTCAAATTTCGGGGTAAATGAAGAAGATGAATGTGAACCCCGATTTGCATTTTTTTGCAAAAATTCGACCGCTTGTGGTTGCTCAAATAGTGGAGCATTGGCAAATACATTTTGCCCGGCGGCTTGGCGGTTGTTATCGGGCTGATAGTTTGGAGCCGGCTCATTGAGTTCATTGGTTAAGCCTAAATCGGCTTGACCTTGCTGTAAGCTATTGCTCACACCTTGTAAAATAAAGTCGTGTACCAATCTGCCTTGGTGGAAACGCACCTCGTGTTTGGCAGGGTGGACATTTACATCCACGTGGGTTGGGTCTAAATCTAAAAAGATCACAAATGCAGGGTAACTGCCCGATGGAATACTTTCGCCATAGGCTTGACGGATAGCGTGGTTGATGGTTTTATCTCGCATCATTCGCCCGTTTACATAGCTGTAACTTAAATCATTTTGCATTCGAGCCAAACGAGGCGAGCCAACCCAGCCGTGTAAATGTAAATCGCCGTGTTGCCAGTCGATATAAGTGGCGTGATCAATAAACTCATTGCCACAAATTGCTGCGACCCGTTTTTGTTGCTGTTCCACAGAGTTATCCTGCACTTTGCGATATTGGCGAACGATTTTGTCGTTATGGGTAAGGGTAAAACTAATGCTTGGTTTTGCCAACGCAATACGGCGAACTACTTCATCAATATGAGCAAATTCGGTTTTGTTGGTACGCAAAAACTTACGGCGAGCCGGGGTGTTGAAAAACAGGTTCGCCACTTCAATCGTGGTGCCGATAGGGTGAGAGGCCGGCTGAATTTCCACTTCCATTTCTCGCCCTTGAGCATAAGCCTGCCACGCTTCATTTTGTTCTGCGGTGCGAGATGTGAGCGTTAAGCGTGAAACAGAGCTGATACTCGCCAATGCCTCGCCCCTAAATCCAAGGCTTAAAATAGATTCTAAATCTTCAAGGGTGCTGATTTTACTGGTAGCGTGGCGGGCAAGAGCAAGAGCCAAATCCTGCTTGGCAATGCCACAACCGTTATCCCGAATACGAATAAGCTGTGAGCCACCTTTTTCAATATCAATCTGAATATTATTCGCCCCCGCATCAAGGCTATTTTCAATTAACTCTTTTACTACCGAAGCAGGACGTTCCACCACCTCGCCGGCAGCGATTTGGTTAGCAAGTTGAGGAGGGAGGATATTGATTAAGTGTTTTTGGGATTGATTAGTCATTTTTATTCTATGCCAAAAAGAAATAAGTGCTTATTAGTATTGCCGAGCACGGCAAGCCGTACTCGGTTAAGCATAATTCAGCCCCTTTGGGACTGGATTTTCATATTTCCCCATTTTATCTAATTTTCTTCCCTTTTGCATATTTCTTCACATAAAAGAAAATGGTAGATTATCGTTACTTTAATCAAAATGAGAATAAATTTATGCAAATGATCGCTCTTGCCAAACAAGCCAAAGCTGCGAGTTTTGAGTTAGCCCAATTTGGTACACGTCAGAAAAATCAAGCCTTATTAACCATTGCCGATAGCCTTGAGCAACGTGTAGAAGAAATTTTACAAGCCAATGCTAAAGATATTGAATTTGCGAAATCACAAGGGATTTCAGAGGCGATTATCGACCGTTTATTATTAACAACAACACGCTTAAATGGTATTGCTAATGATGTGCGAAATGTTGCAAAACTAGCTGATCCGGTCGGGCAAGTGATTGATGGTGGTGTGTTAAATAGCGGTTTGAAAATTGAACGCCAACGAGTGCCATTAGGGGTAATTTTAACGATTTATGAAGCTCGCCCTAATGTAACTATTGATGTTGCCTCCCTTTGTTTAAAAACTGGGAATGCGGTTATTTTGCGTGGTGGAAAAGAGACTAAATTTACCAATGCGGTGTTGGTTGATGTGGTACAAGATGCATTAGAAAAAGCAGGTTTACCAAAATTAGCAGTGCAGGCGGTAACAGATCCGGATCGTGCATTGTTGTTAGAACTACTCAAATTAGATCGCTATATAGATATGGTAATCCCTCGTGGAGGGGCAGGCTTGCATCAGTTCTGTAAGGAAAATTCGACTATTCCTGTGATTGTCGGCGGTATTGGAGTCTGCCATTTATTTGTGGAAAAAACGGCAGATCAAGAAAAATCGTTAGAGGTGATCGCCAATGCGAAAACGCAACGTCCAAGCACTTGTAATACCCTTGAAACCTTGCTTGTGGATAAAGCGATAGCGGTCGAATTTTTACCAAAACTTGCAAATAAAATGAAAGCGTTAGGGGTAACGATTCATAGTGATGATTTGCAAAAAACAGACGGAATCGAACCGCTTGATCAGGCAATGTTAAGCCAAGAGTGGCTTTCTCTTGATTTAAGTGTGGTGGTGGTTGAGGGCTTAAGCCAAGCGGTTGAACATATCCGCACCTATGGCTCACAACATTCGGAAGGGATCTTAACCTCCGACTACAAACTGGCTCGCCAATTTGTTCAGCAAGTGGATGCAGTGGCAGTTTACATTAACTCCAGCACACGTTTTACCGATGGTGGCGAATTCGGTTTAGGGGCAGAAGTAGCGGTTAGTACGCAAAAATTACACGCACGTGGCCCAATGGGACTTGAAGCATTAACTACCTATAAATGGGTGTGTGAAAGTGATTATTTGGTAAGAGGATAAAATGTTAAAGAAGTTTTGGGGATTTATTAAATTATTTGGTCAGCGTTACAACGAAAATAAAATTGCAATTTCAGCGGGTTATTTAACTTATAGTACGATGTTAGCGATCGTACCATTGATTATGGTGCTGTTTTCTGTGTTTACTTTTTTTCCTATTTTTGATGAGGCAACCGAACAGCTAAAAGCCTTTATTTATGGAAACTTTGCACCGAATGCAGGGGATATGGTTTCGCATTATATTGAGCTATTTGTCAGTAACTCTAAAAGAATGGGGTTGATCAGTATTATCGGTTTATTTGTTGTGGCAATTATGCTGATTAAAAGTATTGATGAAACGCTAAATACAATTTGGCATAACAGTCGCAAGCGGTCGGTTTTTATCTCTTTTTTACTTTATTTCTCGATTTTATTATTTGGACCGATTCTTGCCGGAGCAAGCATTGCGATTAGCACCTATGTAATGTCGTTGGCAATTTTTAATGAAAATGGCATCTTGCCAGTAAGTCAGCACTTACTTGAATTTATGCCATTTTTCTTAATTTGGTTGCTGTTTTCATTGGTGTATAAATTTGTGCCGAATACCTTTGTGAAGTTTCAGCACGCAGCAATCGGTGCATTGTTAGCGGCTATTTTCTTTACCTTAGGAAAACAAGCCTTTATTTGGTATATCACGACTTTCCCTTCTTACCAAGCGATTTACGGAGCATTAGCAGTATTACCAATAATGATTGTGTGGATTCACTTGAGTTGGCAGGTTGTATTACTAGGCGGGCAATTTGCTGCGGTGTTAAAAGAAGTTGAAATGAATAAGGAGAAGATGTGATAGGGTTAATCCAACGAGTAAAATGGGCAAAGGTTGAAGTTGCAAACCAAATAGTTGGCGAGATAGAGCAAGGGCTACTTGTCTTACTCGGAGTTGAAAAAGAAGATGATGAAGCAAAGGCAGATAAACTGCTAGAAAAAGTGCTTAACTACCGTGTTTTTTCTGATGAAGAAGGAAAAATGAACTTAAATGTGCAACAAGCCGGTGGCAGTTTACTCGTTGTTTCGCAATTTACCTTAGCGGCCGATACCAACAAAGGCTTACGCCCAAGTTTTTCAAAAGGGGCTAGTCCTGCAGAGGCGGAACGGTTGTATGATTATTTTAGCCAGCAATCCGTACAAAAAATAAACACTCAAACAGGGCAATTTGCCGCAGATATGCAAGTTAGCTTACAAAATGATGGGCCTGTCACGTTTTGGTTGCAGGTGTAAAGAATAAAAGACAGCATTCGCTGTCTTTTTTATTACTTTGGAAGTTTTTGACATTTCGGGCAGAAATAAGTGTTACGTTGCCCAATAATTTTGGTTTCTATAAGTGTTCCGCAATCATTACATTCCTCGCCTTTTCGTCCGTACACTTGTAGCACTTGGGCGAAATAGCCGGGTTTACCATCGGGCTGAATAAAATCTTTTAGCGTTGTACCACCTTGAATAATGGCTTTAGTTAGCACTTCTTTAATGACTTTCACTAGGCGTTCACACTGTTTTTTTGTCAGATTTTGTGCGGCAAGTTCAGGGTGAATTCCTGCCATAAATAGGCTTTCGCAAGCGTAAATATTGCCGACTCCAACCACTATATCATTATTCATAATAAAGGTTTTACAGGCGGTGGTTTTTTTGCGACTTTTTGCAAACAGATAATCGCTGGTAAAGTTCTCAGAAAGTGGCTCAGGCCCAAGTTTCTGTAAAAGTTCGTGATTTTCTGCCTGTTCTGCCCATAGCCAGCAGCCAAATTTTCGAGGATCGTTATAACGTAAAATGGTGCCATTTGCAGTAATAAGATCGACGTGGTCGTGTTTTCCTACCGTATTCTGTTGATTTGCCTGCAAAATACTTAAAGAGCCAGACATTCCCAAATGTACAATAATATCGCCTTGGTTGGTGCGAATAATCAGATATTTGGCTCGTCTATCTATGGCTTGAATGGTTGCATTTTGCATTGCCATAATTTCAGGGCTGACAACCCAACGCAACTTCGGTTGGCGGACAATAATCTGTTTGATTGTTTGCCCTACTAAGTAAGGTGAAACACCTCGCACGCTGGTTTCAACTTCGGGTAATTCAGGCATTTTTGCTCCTAAAAAATAGGCAGTGAATTCACTGCCTTAAGATGATTTATTGTTTTTTGCTTACAAATGGATGAAGAGCCACCCCTATCACACCACCTAAAAGTGCGAAAGGTAGCCATTCCATTGAATAAGGTTTTAATGGTAAATCTGCAGTAAAACCTGCACCTACAACAGAGGCTATTGAAATAATGGTAACTAAAAATAGCGATAGACGTTGTGCGGTAATCGGCAATTTAACAATTAAATTAACTAACAGCATTAAAATAATCGTCATTGCAATAGGGTAAAGTACCAGTAATACAGGAATAGATTTACTAATCACTTCTTTTAACCCTTGATTTGCAATAATAAAGCTAATAACTGTAAATAAAATAACATAAATTTTATACGAAATTTTAGGGAAAATATCATTGAAATATTCGCTTACAGAAACAGCAAGCCCTACAGCAGTTGTTAAACAAGCAAGCGAAACAATAATGCCTAGCACGGCACGTCCTAATTCGCCAAAGGCTTCGGTTGTAATAGTGTTAAGAATATAGGTGCCTAGATCTAAATTTCTTTCGCTAATCATTGCCATTGTTTCTGCACTAATTTGCATATTATTTCCAATCCAGCCGAGTGCGATATAGATAAGACCAAGAGCCACTGCTGCAACAATAGCAGCCGTAATGGTTTGTCTTTGTAGAGCTGCTTGGCTAACACCTTTGCCTCGAATAGCGTGTAAGACAATTACTGAATAAGCTAATGATGCAAGTGCATCCATTGTTAAGTAGCCATCAATGACCCCTTTAAAGAAGTAAGACTGTTCGGTAATTGTGATTGGTGCTATTTCTTCTTCACCGGTTAAAATGGAGATAGAACGAATAACCAAGGCAATAATGGTAATGAGTAAGATAGGGGTTAAGACGGCTCCAATGCGATCAACGACTTTATTTGGATTAAGTGCTAACCATAATGTAAGCGAGAAATAAGCAAGGGTAAAAATCAGCATTGAGATTTGGCTAGCTTCGCTTAAAAAAGGCATTATAGCCATCTCATAGGCAGTTGCGGCAGTTCTTGGACCGGCAAAGAAAGGGCCTATTGCTAAATAAATCGAAACTAAAAAGGCAAGGGAGAACCAAGGATGAATTTTATCTAATGCCGATTTATAACCGCCATTATAAAAAGCACTCACAATAATACCAAGTAATGGAAGCCCAACACCTGTTAAAACAAAGCCTGAAATAGCCGAAAAAAATTCAATACCACTTTCATAACCTAGTTTTGGTGGAAAAATTAGATTTCCAGCTCCAAAAAAGATAGCAAACAGCAAAAAGCCGACTACAAAAGTATTTTTAGTCATAAACACACACAATATTGAAAATAGAGTTCTTAAAAAGAACGAAAAAAAGAAAGGCTAGATTTTGCCATATTTGCAAAATTCTTGCAAAAAAAGACCGCTTGTAGTTGCTAATTTATAAAAAAAGCCAGAAAAAATTCTGGCTTTTAATGGAAATTTTAATAACCAACGGTTTTACCTTCAGGATTGCGAGGGTCAGAATAACCATAGAAACCATTATCTTTGGCTTGGATGATTTGAACCCTCCCCATTGTTGCTTTTTCACTAATTTTATGCCCTTTATCTTTTAAGATTGATAGCGTATCTGGGCTTAAGCCTTCTTCTACCCGTAATTCATCAGGCAACCACTGGTGATGCACCCTTGGAGCAACAATCGCTTCAGCAGGGTTCATTTTGTGATCAATCGTATTGATGATGGTTTGTAAAACAGTTGTAATGATACGAGCTCCACCAGGGCTACCTGTTACAAGCCACGGTTTATCATCTTTCATCACGATTGTTGGTGTCATTGATGAGAGTGGACGTTTTTTGGCTTCAATCGCATTCGCATCTCCCCCAATCAAACCAAAGGCATTTGCAACGCCAGGTTTTGCTGAGAAGTCATCCATTTCATTATTTAGAAGAATACCCGTACCTTCTGCCACAATGCCACTTCCAAAATTTAGGTTAAGTGTGTAGGTAACTGCAACCGCATTGCCTTGATTATCCATAACAGAGTAGTGGGTTGTTTGATCGCTTTCATAAGGGTGCGGGGCCCCTGGCTTGATTTGATCTGAGCTTTTTGCTCGAGCTTCATCAATTCCTTGAGCGAGTTCATCAGCGTATTTTTTGGAAGTTAGCCCTTGTGCCGGGATTTTTACAAAGTCAGGATCGCCTAAATATTCTGAACGATCGGCATAAGCGAGTTTCATCGACTCAGCTAAATAGTGAATACTTTTAGCACTGTTAATACCATATTCAGCTAATGGGTAACGTTCTAAAAGATTAAGAATTTGGACAAGGTGAATACCGCCAGAACTAGGTGGTGGCATTGTTACAACTTTATAACCTCTATATTCCCCTTCAATTGGTTTTCGCTCAACGACTTGATAATTTTTCATATCTTCTAAGCTAATAAGACCGTTGTGTTTTTCCATTTCAGTAACAATTTTCTGGGCAATATCGCCTTCATAGAAGGCTTTAGCTCCACCTTCAGCGATTTTTTTAAGAGAAATAGCAAGATCTTTCTGTACTAATGTTTCTCCTTCTGCAAAAGGTCGCTCGCCATTGAAGAAGATAGCTTTGCTACTTTCCCATTTAGCTAAGTTATCAGCTTCTTTTTTCAATGTGGTTGCTAAAGCAGGCCCAACTTTGAAACCTTCTTCGGCAAGCTTAATGGCTGGGGAAATAACTTTCTCTAATGGTAAACTTCCCCATTTTTTTAAGGCATATTCCATACCAGCAACAGTCCCTGGTACACCAACTGCTAAATGCGTATAGAGCGAGTGTCCATCAATAACGTTACCTTCTTTATCTAGGTACATATTTCGGCTTGCTTTTAATGGAGCCATTTCACGAAAATCTAGAGTGACATTTTGTCCTGTTTTGGCATCGTGTAGAACCATAAAACCACCGCCGCCAATATTTCCTGCATTTGGTAAAACAACCGCTAATGCAAAACCAACAGCAACGGCCGCATCTATTGCGTTTCCACCTTCCTGCAAAATAGCTAGGCCAACTTCTGAAGCTAATGCTTGCTCACTTGCAACCATTCCGTTTTTAGCAAAAACAGGATGAAAAATATCTTTACTAGTATCGTAGCGAACGGCTGCTTGTTCTGCCGCCGCTGTTGTGGTCACAGTTTGAGGATTAGCCCAAGCATTTCCAAATGCCAATGAAAGAGTTAATAAGCTTAGGATATGTTTCTTCATAGATTCTCCTTTTCTTGAAATATAAAAAATTTACCTATGCAAAATACTTTTAGCATTATTTATTTTTATTTGTCAAATAAAAGTAATTAATAAGTTGCAAATTTGTAAGAAAAAAGCCTCTTGCTAAAGCAATAGCAAGAGGCTTGAGGGGATCCTATGTAGGATTAGCTCATATATAAGCCACCATTCACGTGGATAGTTTCACCATTGATATAACGAGCGTCATCAGATGCTAAGAAAGCAACGGCTTTTGCAATATCTTGTGGAGAACCTAATTCGCCTGCTGGAATTTGGCTTAAGATCGCATTTTTTTGATCTTCGTTTAGCTCATCAGTCATATCGGTTGCGATAAAGCCTGGTGCTACCACGTTTACCGTAATGCCACGGCTTGCTACTTCTTTCGCTAATGATTTAGAAAAACCCACTAAACCGGCTTTTGCAGCACAATAGTTTGTTTGACCAGGGTTACCCATAGAGCCAACCACAGAACCAATGCTAATAATGCGCCCGCCTTTTTTCATCATCGGACGTAATACCGCTTTCGATAAACGGTAAACAGAAGTTAAGTTTGTTTGGATAATATCGAACCAATCATCATCTTTCATACGCATTAATAAACCATCACGTGTAATACCAGCGTTGTTTACTAATACATCAATATCGCCAAATTCTTCTTTAATTTGTTTTAATACAGAATTGATAGATTCAGCATCTGTAACGTTTAACACTAAACCTTTACCGTTGTTGCCTAAATAAGCTGAAATAGATTCTGCACCTTTTTCTGAAGTTGCGGTGCCAACAACAGTATAGCCTTTTGCGACAAACTCTTCGGCAATCGCTTTGCCGATACCACGGGTTGCACCTGTTACTAATGCGATTTTGCTCATAAATTCTCCTGAGTAGAAGTTACCTTGTGAAAGCCACAAGTAATAAAATAGTAAATAAATAACTTAAAACGGGTGTCATTGCTCCTCGCAACCTAAGCTTTGTTATTGTCGTATCATTGGGTAGTAAACAACGAGGACGTACTAGTGCTATAAAGGCAGAGCAAAGCATCACGCCTAAGTTACTATATAAATACAGTGGGAGCAATATTTGTTCATTTGTAGGAGTATGGCGATCTAGATATACACCATAGATTACCCAAACTTGAATAACCGCGACAGACAAGGCATTACCTGCAATAAAGTCGATCGGAATATGTTTGAAAAAGAAATACACCAAGAAGGTCATACCAGAGGCAAAAACAAACATAATGTAATTTCTAAACAATGCAGACCATTCAAAATGACCGAGTGAAATACTCCAAGCCGATAATATTGGTGCAATAAATAAAGCAAGCAATAAGCTGATTTTAATGAATGCGTTATATTTCATTATTGAATGGTCTCAAAATCTTATGCAGAAACAGCCTCTAATGAAGCAATGTCATTAACCGCTTTAGCAGATAACTCTTTCACAATACGGCTGGTTAAACCTGTTAAGACTTTATTTGGCCCGATTTCATAAAGTGTGGTAATGCCATCTTGTGCCATTTTTTCCACGGTTTCTGTCCAACGTACCGGGCTGTAAAGTTGGCGGACTAAAGCATTACGAATTGCATCTGCATCAGTTTCCACCACCACATCTACGTTATTGATAACATCAACAAGCGGTTGATTTAGCTCGATATTTTGCAATGCTACTTCTAATTTTTCTGCCGCAGGTTTCATTAATTCACAGTGTGAAGGCACGCTTACCGCTAATGGTAACGCACGTTTTGCCCCTGCTGCTTTACATAATTCCCCTGCTTTTTCAGCGGCTGTTTTTGTACCTGCAATCACAACCTGCCCCGGTGAGTTAAAGTTTACCGCAGAAACTACTTCGCCTGTCTCAGTCGCTGCTTGTTCGCAAGCTGAAATGATTGCCTCATTGTCTAACCCGATAATCGCATACATCGCTCCAGTGCCTGCAGGAACGGCTTGTTGCATTGCATTGCCACGTAATTCCACTAATTTGATCGCATCTTGGAAGTTAAGCACTCCTGCACAAACTAACGCAGAATATTCGCCTAAACTATGACCAGCCATTACCGATGGTTTTAATTCAGGATATTTTTCTTGCCATACACGATAAATTGCCACAGAGGCTGCAAGTAATGCAGGTTGCGTGCGTTGTGTTTGCCCTAAATCTTCAGCACTACCGTTTTGCACTAAATCCCATAAATCATAACCTAACACCTCGCTTGCCTCAGCGAATGTTTTTTCAACGATAGGGAACTGCGTTGCAAGATCAGCAAGCATTCCAACCGCTTGTGAGCCTTGACCCGGGAAAACCATTGCGAATTTTGACATTTTGTTTGTTCCTTAATTTATTTTAAACTTAGATATAATATTTCTAACTAATCCCCCTCTTTAGCAAAGAGGGGTTAGGGGAGATTTGGCAGAAGTAAATTAAGCTCATACGAAATTTTGGTTCTGTAATCAAATCTCCCTCTATCCCTCTTTTCTAAAGAGGGAAGTTATTTTCTAATCCGGCGAATAATAAAGCTTTCCAATCTCAATCCGTTGTCTGCCTGTTTCTAATCGCCATTTGTTTGAATCACGCAGGGAATAGACACAACCGCAGTATTCTTGCTGATAGAAACGTTCACGTTTGCTGATTTCGATCATACGTTGTGAACCACCGCCTTTTCGCCAGTTGTAATCCCAATAAACCACATCGTCAAATTTGGCGGCAGCACGGTGTCCGCAGTCATTGATTTGGTTCATATCTTTCCAACGAGAAATACCTAAACAGCTTGTGAATACTGGGAAGCCGTTGTTATGAGCATATTCCGCCGCTTTTTCAAATCGCATATCAAAGCACATTGTGCAACGAATGCCACGCTCGGGTTCCCATTCCATACCTTCTGCTTTTTTAAACCACTCTTTGCGATCGTTTTCATAATCATCGTCTAAATCAATAAACGGGATACCCCATTTTTCGGCAAAGCGGATATTTTCTTCCTTACGGATTAAATATTCTTTGAGCGGGTGGATATTCGGATTATAGAAATAGATCGTAAATTCAATTCCTGATGCGTGAATTGCTTCCATTACCTCGCCCGAACAAGGGGCACAGCAAGAGTGTAAAAGCAATTTGTTGTGTCCGTTCGGTAATGTTAATTTAGGACGCACAAAAGGTGCATTCGGATCTTTTTTCTGATTTTGTGCACGGCGACGGGCACGTACACTTTCAATATGTTCTTGTGGTTGTTGAGTCATAATCCAATAAGTAAGGTGCGTTTGCCAACGCACCAATAAAATCAATCAAAGTGGTGCGTTAGCAAACGCACCTACAAGCGGTTATTTTTTCAAAAAATTTTGCAAATTAGTAAGATCTATCCACAGACAAATATGCCAATGAAATTAACGCTTGTTTATATTCACTTTCTGGTAATACGGCTAAAGCATCGACTGCTTTTTGAGCCTCTTTCTTGGCGTGTTCCATTGCATAGTCTAGGGATTTATGTTCTTGCATAATGGCTAAAACAGTTGGAATTTGCTCTAATTCGCCACCGTTTTCAATCGCATTACGAATTAAATTTGCTTGTTCTGTTTTACCTGCTTGCTCGGCAGCACGCATTGCGTGCAGTAATGGTAAGGTTGGTTTGCCTTCCACAAAATCATCGCCGACATTTTTGCCTAAACTTTCGCTTTGAGCAGAGTAGTCTAGAATATCATCAATCAGCTGGAATGCTGTCCCTAAATAACAACCATATTCTTTTAAGCCGTTTTCAATTTCTTCGCTGGCATTAGCTGCAATGGCAACACATTGGGTTGCTGCTTCAAATAGGCGAGCGGTTTTGTTATAAATCACTCGCATATAGTTCTCTTCAGTTGTATTCGGGTCGTTCACATTCATTAGTTGCTGAACTTCGCCTTCTGCCAGAGCATTGGTTGCGGCAGACATTACTTTTAGTACACGCAGTGAATCGACATCAGTCATCATTTGGAAAGAACGGGTGTAAATATAGTCTCCCACTAACACACTTGCTGCATTACCAAAAGTGGCATTGGCAGTTGGTCTGCCACGACGCATATCCGATTCATCTACTACATCATCGTGTAATAATGTTGCCGTATGCACAAATTCGATAAATGCTGCAGTGGTAATATGTTTCTTGCCTGTATAACCTAAAGCACGAGCGGCTAAAACGGCAACTAAAGGGCGAATACGCTTACCGCCGCCAGCAATAATATAATGCCCAAGTTGGTTAATCAGTAAGACTTCAGAATTAAGCTGGGCTAAAATTTCAGCATTAACTGCTTGCATATCTTCATTGGCGAGCGTTTGAATTTGTTCGAGTGTTAATTGCGTGGTCATTCGCTGTTCCATATCTTAGGTAAAATTTAATCGCCATTCTACCCTAAATCCGCTTAGCGTCAAAATTGAAAAAACTATTTGCATCTCAATTAAAACTTTTTTAGACTTAATCAAACTTTAGTCGGGGTGCCATTTTGCTGATAGATAAAAAATCATTGAGCAATGGCTGAGATAATACCCGTGAACCTGATTCAGTTAGCACTGCCGTAGGAAACTAATTATGCCAAAACACCATTCTTATATTCTCTCTATTTTTCAACCGCATTTTCCTTTCGCCCTAATGAGTTAATCTCTGGAGGGAACAATGTGCGTTTCAATTCATCAACTGACGTTGGCTTTTGGTTCTCAACGCCTCTTTGAGCAATTCGACTTCTGTTTGCCAGCAGGTAAGTGGACAAGCCTTTTGGGGACTTCCGGTGTGGGTAAATCGACTTTACTGCGAGCTATTGCGGGGCTTGAAAATGAGGCGATTTTACACGGTAGTATTCATTTTGAACCTAATACTCGTTTGGCGTGGCTGGCACAAACCGATAGCCTCTATCCGTGGTTATCGATTTTAGATAACGTTCAACTACAGGCCCATTTAAGCGGGCAAAAATCAGAAAAAACTTGCGAGAACGCATTATCTTTGTTGGAAAAAGTCGGGCTTGCAGAGCATTTACACAAACCTTGTTACCAGCTTTCAGGCGGTCAGCGACAACGTGTCGCATTAGCACGCACATTAATGCAAGATGCCTCTCTAATTTTAATGGACGAACCTTTTTCCGCCTTAGACGCTGTAACCCGCCACCAATTACAAGATCTTGCCATTGAGTTATTACAAGATAAAACCGTGTTGCTGATTACTCACGATCCACAAGAGGCACTTAGAGTCAGTGATGAGATTCTTATTTTACGTGGGCAACCAGCCACACTTTCCACTCCCATTTCGTTAAAAGGCGATCGCCCTAGAGAGATAAGCAACCAAAAGTTATGGGATTTACAACAACAGCTATTTGCCGAACTGACAAGCGGTGAAAAACGATGAAAATTTTGCAAAAAATCCCTTTAATTCGACCGCTTGTTATTAGTGGTTGCTTAATTGTACTTTGGCAACTTGTCGTCAGTGTGGCTAAGGTTCCCCCTTATTTATTACCTTCGCCACTTGCCGTGTGGCAAAAATTTAATGATAACTTTTCATTACTTGTTGAACACGCACAAATCACATTATTGGAAATTTTGCTCGGCTTAGTGCTTGGTTTTCTATTTGGATTAGGTTCGGCTTTGTTGCTCATCCGATATAAAAAGCTTTCTGCAATGTTATTGCCTCTATTAGTGATTTCTCAAGCAATCCCTGTTTTTGCGATCGCCCCATTATTAGTGTTGTGGTTTGGCTATGGTTTAGCCTCAAAAATTGTGATGACGGTATTGATTATCTATTTTCCTGTTACTGCTGCCTGTTTTGACGGTTTGCGTCATACGCCAAAAACTTGGCTAGATTTAGCTAAAACCTTACAAATCTCACCGCTTGCCGTCTTGTTTAAAGTTCAACTACCTGCGGCACTGCCTTCTTTAGCCTCAGGCTTACGCATTGCAGTTTCTGTTGCCCCGATTGGTGCAATCGTTGGGGAATGGGTGGGGTCATCACAAGGTTTGGGGTACTTAATGCTTCATAGTAATGCCAGAATGCAAACGGATTTAATGTTCGCCGCCTTACTTATTTTGCTTTGCCTTGCCCTAATACTCTATTTTTTAACCGATAGATTATTAAAACGTCTTGTGCCGTGGGCAATGCATTTACGCTGATTTCAATCTTCAAAGGGAGAAAATATGTCTATTATTCAACAGTTTAGCCAAAATGCTGGCCGTGATTGGTTAGATTATATAGAACACGATTTTGTGCAACAACTTGCCAATGGAACCTTACCCAAAGCCAGTTTTCAGCACTATTTAAAGCAAGATTATCGCTTTTTGTTTCAATACAGCCGAGCAATTTCACTCGGAATTTTTAAAGCGAATAATTTTGAGGATATTCAGTTTGCCCAACAAATGAATGCAGGTTTGCTCAGTGAAATTCAATTACATATTGACTATTGTTGCCAATGGGGAATTAGTGAGAGTGAATTATTTGCCACTATTGAATCTCCAGCCTGCGTTGCCTATACCCGTTATGTGTTGGATTGCGGAATGAAAGGTGGACTTGCCGAACTCTACACAGCTCTTGCTCCTTGTGCTGTAGGCTATGCGGAAATCGCTCGCCGTATTCAGCCAATTTCAGTGCCAGATAATCCGTATCAAAGTTGGATTGATACTTATGCTTCATCAGAATTTCAAGCAGACAGCCAATCACTTTGCGATTATTTAGATCGCTTATGCCAACCGTTAAATCAATCCCAACTGACAGAATTACAACATATTTTCAATACCGCTAGCAGAATGGAAACAGCTTTTTGGCAAATGGGGTTAGACAGAAACTAATTTTAAAACAAAAGGAGACACAAAATGAAATTACACCGCACTTTAACCGCTATTGCTACTTTACTTGTCGCTCAAAGCACGATGGCAAAAGAAAAGATCTCGCTAATGCTGGACTGGTTCGTCAATCCTGATCACGCGGCAATCATTGTCGCTCAGCAGAAAGGCTATTTTGCCGAACAGGGTTTAGAAGTAGAAATTATTGAACCGGCAGATCCCTCAATGCCACCTAAATTAGTGGCGGCAGGTAAAGCCGATTTGGCGGTCGATTACCAACCACAACTGCAACAGCAAGCCTCTCAAGGTTTACCGCTAATGCGAATTGGCACACTCATCGCGACACCATTAAATAGTCTGGTTGTTCTAGAAAATAGCAAAATTAATAGCATTGCAGATCTTAAAGGCAAAAAAATCGGCTATTCCGTCAGTGGTTTTGAAGATGCGTTATTAAAGGCGATGCTATCATCAGCACAATTAACAGAAAAAGATGTCGAATTAATCAATGTAAATTGGTCGCTTTCTCCATCGCTATTATCTGGGCAGGTTGATGCAGTAATAGGAGCATTCCGCAATTTTGAATTAAATCAGCTTGCGTTAGAAAACCACAAGGGCAAAGCATTTTTCCCTGAAGAACACGGTGTGCCAGCTTATGATGAATTAATTGTTGTTGCTCATAAAGATCGGGTTAATCAAGCAAAATTCTCTGCTTTTTTAACCGCTCTTGAACAAGCTACTATCTACACACTCAATCATCCAAATGCTGCTTGGGAAGCCTTTGTTAGCTATAAACCGAAAGAGCTGAATAACGAACTTAATCGCCGAGCGTGGACAGATACTTTACCAAGATTAGCCCACCGCCCAAGAGCTTTAGATAGCCATCGTTATCAGCGAATGGCTGAGTTTTTGAAAAACCAAGGATTAGTGAAAGATATGCCGAATGTTGAGGAGTATGCAACAGAGCTGAAATAATTTCACGCAATGAAAAATGTGAATAATTTAATTATCAGCAAGCGAGAATTTACTCGCATTAGCAAATTTTTACATTTTTTCTTAAAATCGCACTTGCTCTTTTTTTAGTTTTTCCGTAGAATTGCAACCCTATTTTTATGAATTTAATTAGTGCCTAAAGCAAACGTAAAAACGCAAAGCAGTGGCACATAGCGGAGTAAATATGTACGCAGTTTTCCAAAGTGGCGGCAAACAACACCGAGTAAGTGAAGGTCAAGTTGTTCGTTTAGAAAAACTTGAAATCGCAACTGGTGAGAAAGTTGAATTTGACTCAGTGTTAATGGTCGTTAACGGTGAAGATGTTAAAATTGGTGCACCAGTAGTAGCTGGTGCAAAAGTAGTGGCTGAAGTTGTAGCACAAGGTCGTGGCGATAAAGTTAAAATCGTTAAGTTCCGTCGTCGTAAACACAGCCGTAAACAACAAGGTCATCGTCAGTGGTTCACAGAAGTGAAAATCACTGGGATTCAAGCATAATTTCAGAGGAGATCAAGTAGATGGCAACTAAAAAAGCTGGTGGTTCAACTCGTAACGGTCGTGATTCTGAAGCTAAACGCCTTGGTGTTAAACGTTTCGGTGGCGAATCTGTATTAGCAGGTAGCATCATTGTTCGTCAACGTGGTACTAAATTCCACGCAGGTTCAAACGTAGGTATGGGTAAAGACCACACTTTATTTGCAACTGCAGACGGTAAAGTTAAATTTGAAGTGAAAGGCGAGAAAAATCGCAAATATGTAAGCATTATCGCAGAATAATAGCTGACTATTTCATTTCAAAATGAATAGAAAAACCTCGCATTCAGCGAGGTTTTTTTGTATCTGAATTATTCAAAATTTCTTCTATATGAATCAAAAACCTTTATTGGGCTTCTCTTTAGCCTTATTAGCCTCAATGACTTGGGCAACTCTTCCTATTGCTGCCCAACAAGTGCTCAAAGTTGTCGATGCACAAACCTTAGTTTGGTTCAGATTTGTGGTGGCGTCATTCGGATTATTACTTATTTTAGGTTGTGCAAAACGTTTACCAAAATTGACCGCTTGTAGCAAAAAAGAGGTTGGGCTTATTGTTCTTGGTGTGTTGGGGTTATCTGCCAATTTCTTTTTGTTTGCAGAAGCGTTGAATTATGTTTCGCCAACCACTAACCAAGTTTTATGGCAACTTGCTCCCTTTTCAATGATTATACTCGGTGTATTACTGTTTAAAGAGAGATTTGGTTTTTTCCAAAAGAGTGGTTTTTTACTACTTATTATCGGTTTAATTGCGTTTTTTAATGATAAGTTTGGCGAGATCTTGAAATTAGATAAGTATGCTTTAGGAATATTATTAAGTTCAGGGGCGAGCTTAATTTGGGTCTCTTACGGTATTGCCCAAAAACTGTTATTAAGATTATTTACCTCGCAACAGGTGCTATTAATCATCTATATTGGTTGTGCATTCACTATGATGCCTTTTTCGACCCCTGCACAATTAGGCAATATTGAGGGCAGTTTTCTATGGGGCTGTTTTATCTATTGTTGTTTAAATACGCTGATTGGCTACGGTTCTTATGGAGAGGCTCTTAACCATTGGGATACCTCCAAAGTCAGTGTGGTTACAACAATGCTCCCTATTTTTACGATGATCTTCTCTTTACTTGGGCATAAGTTTTACCCAGAGATCTTTGCAGACCCTGATATGAACGGAATCAGTTATGTAGGAGCATTAATCGTGGTCTGTGGTGCGATCTTAGCGATTGCTGGCGATAAGCTATTTAGACGTAGAAAATAAAACAAGCGGTTGTAAATTATCAAAAATTTGCAACCGCTTGTTGTTAGATTACTTTTAATGTTTCAAGAGCGTATAGAATGCCATCTTCTTCTATCGGCTTGGTAATAAAATCAGCCACCGCTTTTAATTCCTCAACACCATTGCCCATCGCAACTCCTAAACCAACGGCTGGCAACATTTCTAAATCATTAATACCGTCGCCAAATGCCATTGCACTTTCTATATCAATATTAAGTTTTTCTAGTACATCTTGAATGCCTCTGGCTTTCGAATTCTCTTTTCGCAGAATATCAACAGCATAAGGGTGCCAACGAGCTTCTTTTAAATCATCTGCAAAAATACCGCTATTTTCAACCGCTTGTTTCTGGCTTTCTGGGTAGAATAAGAGCATTTGCACAATAGCTTCTTTTTCGTGATAGAGTGGGTCGATTAAATAGTCTGGCGTAATTGGCAACACGGCTTCGTGTACGATTGGGTTAGTTTCTGAAACGGCAATCGTTTTAGGGGTTACAAAAGCATAAATAATACCTAGCTCGTTTGCTTTAGTAATAATTCGAGTTACTTGCTCTTGGCTTAATGAATAGTCGCTAATGATCTGATCTTTATAAAAATTGTACTGACCATTAATCGTCACAAAAAGCTCAAAGCCGATTGCTGGGTCTAAATAGGGTTTTAAAGCATTTGGAAAACAGCCGTGATTTCGCCCTGTTGCAATGGCAGGAATAATGCCTTTAGCTTTTAATCTTGGTAAAACTTGCTCGGTAACAGACTGCGGAATATAGGTTTTATGTTTGACATATAAGGTGTCGTCAATATCGAAAAAAACAATTTTGATTGGCTTTTTAGGTATTTGCATCTACTTTTCCTTTTATTTAAAAACTATTTAGATTTTACTCCTTTTTCGAGTGATGTCACAAAAATACTCCAAAAAAATAGGGCTTCTTTTGATAATCTGCAAAGAATGGAGAGAAATATGAATATATTTGGTTTTCGTTGCTTTCATTGCGATAAATTATTAAAAATTAACAATCACGGTTTTTGTAGCCACTGCCAAAAATTAATTAACAAACAAGCTTATTGCCAACATTGTGGAATGAGTTCGGTAGAATCTCGCTTATCTTGTGGTTATTGCCTACGAAATGAACCCAAATGGCATCGATTTATACGAATCGATGAGTATAAACCACCTTTATCTCATTGGATTCATCGCTTTAAATTTCAACATCAATATTGGTTAGATCAAGCTCTTGCTCGCCAGTTATTGCTTGCGATTAAGCAGGCTCAGCGAGAACAATATCTCTTATTGCCTCAAGTAATTATGCCTGTCCCACTTTTTTGGCAACGAAACTGGCAAAGAGGCTTTAATCAAGCCGAGTTAATTGGTAGATGGCTTTCTAAATGGCTACAAATCCCATTAGATAGTAAAAGTTTAATAAGAAACCGAGCAACAGTTTCACAAAGAGAATTAACCGCAACGGAACGTAGGCGAAATTTGCGTAAGGCATTTAGCTATCAGCCGACAGAAAAATATGAATGTGTGGCAATCGTTGATGATGTAGTTACAACAGGCTCAACACTTAATGCTATTTGTTCGGAGTTATTAAAAGCAGGTGTGAAAGATATTCAAGTTTGGGCTTTAGCTCGAGCCTAATATTTCTTAATAGTAAATAATTTATTTAATAAGTATTGGATTATCAAATATTGGTTTTTAAATTAGAATACAATCTTGAATTTATTTACATTTATTTAACAATTTAATATTAAGGAAAGCTTATGAACTCAACTTTAAACAAATTACAACCTTTTGCTCTTTTGATTGCTCGAGTGGTCGCCGGCTATATGTTTTTACTGCACGGTACCTCAAAATTCTTTGAGTTTCCAATGTCGATGACCAATGGTAATGGCAGTGTGCCACTATTCTCAATTTACGGTGCTGGCGGGATTTTAGAAATTGTTGGCGGAATCTTCTTTATTTTAGGCCTATTTACTCGCCAAACCGCATTCTTACTTTCAGGTATGATGGCATATGCTTTTTTTATTATTCACGGTGCACAAGGTAATGTTTTATTACCATTATTAAATGGCGGGGAGTTAGCAGGGCTATATTCTGTATTATTCTTAACTTATATTTTTATCGGTGGCGGTAAATATTCATTAGATGCGAAATTATTTAATAAAGCATAATTGAATAAGAGAAAGCAAGCGGGCAGATTTTGTAAAATTTTTACCAAATCTGCCCGCTTGTGTTTTCTGTAAATAATTAGATTAAAATATTTGCGACAGTAATACCTACTGCACAAGCAGTGACAACACCGACTAAACCTGGTGCCATAAAGCTGTGGTTGAAGTAGAATTTACCAATTTTAGTTGTGCCTGTTACGTCAAAGTTTACAGTTGCAATATCTGACGGATAATTCGGAATAAAGAAATAACCGTAGGTTGCAGGCATTAAACCGATTAATAATGGTGCCGGTAAGCCCATTGCGATACCAACAGGTAACATCATTTTTGCGGTAACCGCTTGGCTATTTACTACTACAGAAACGGCAAAGAGTGCAAAAGCAAATGTCCAAGGGTAAGCTCTTACCATTTCTGTTACGCCCTCTTTAAATGCTGGCATTGCATGAGTAAAGTAAGTATCACTCATCCAAGCAATACCAAAAATTGCAATAGTTGCCACCATACCTGATTTGAATACGATACCATTCGGTACTTTTTTCGGATCAGTTTTGGTTAAAATTAAGATTAAACCACCAAAGGTAAGCATCACGATTTGGATGATTTGGTCCATACCTGCTACTTTACCGTTGCTTGCAAGCGTTGGTTTAATTGATGGCACCATCGCAATGATAACAATAGTGGCAATGGCTGCTAAGAATAGATAAACAGAGTTTTTTGCACTTGCTGGAAGCTCTTCATTTAAAGAGGTTGCACTGGTTTCTTCAATTTGTTTGCGTAACTCAGGATCTTGCATACGACGTTGATATTCTGGGTCATTTTCTAGCTCTTTACCACGACGTAAGCTAAATAAAGACATCGCAATTACACCACAGAATGTTGCGGTAATAGTAACACCAACTACATTTAATAAAGTTACACCTTCAAAGCCAGGTAGTTTTACAATTTCTGTCAAATAGTAAGCGACCGCTGCTGAAAGCGGGCTACCTGTAATCCCCAGTTGTGAGGCAACAGATGCGGCAGCCATTGGACGCTCTGGGCGAATTTTGTTTTTTACGGCAATATCGCCGATAATTGGCATAATTGAATAAACAGAATGCCCAGTACCTAGCATTAACGTCATCGTATAGGTAACTAATGGGCCAAGAAAGGTAATGCGTTTTGGATTGCTACGTAAAATACGTTCTGCAATTTGTAGCATAAATTTTAAGCCACCTGCGGCTTCAAGAATTGAAGCACAAGTAACTACAGCTAAAATTACTAGCATCACACTAATTGGTGGAGCGGATAATGGCATACCTAAGAAGAACACTTCAACAAATAAGCCGATCCCTGACACAACCCCTAAGCCGATGCCACCGAAGCGACTCCCCGCATATAAAAATGCTAATAAAAGCAAAAATTCTGCATAAAGCATAATAACCTCAAATAAAAATTAAAAAATAATAACTAGGTGTAAGTTTACCTCTAGCTATTTTTTAATACTTTGAAATAAATCAAAAATAACTAACTCTAAAGAGTGAGTTTGAAAATAATATAAAATAATCCACTTTTAATAAAGAGATTATTTTGCACTAATGTAAATAAGCTTTGCTTGAAAGTAATCGATTGCGTTGATAGAATTCATTAGTAAATCGTTAGAGGTATCAATGCAGATATATGATTATGCTTTAGTGAATGTTTTCGCTGAAAGCCATTTTGGAGGAAATCCATTAGCAGTTTTTTATGAGGCTGATGGATTGAATAATGATGAAATGCAATTAATTGCTCGGCAATTTAACCTTTCTGAAGTGGTTTTTATTCAAGAATCAACAAGTAAACAAGCGGTCAAAAAATTAAAAATTTTTACACCTGATTATGAAATGCCTTTTGCTGGGCATCCAACCATTGGCGCAGCATTTGTACTACATTCCCAATTTAATTTCCCTTCTGAATATCTCTTACAAACGAATGCAGGCATAGCTGAGATTTATCATCAGCAAGATATAACGACTCTTGCTTTGAAAAATGGGGTAACTCTCCAAAATACTTCTATAAGCATTAATGAATGTGCGGAGATGTTAGGGCTAAAACCTGCTGATATTGCTTCTCAACCTTGCTTTGTAAATACTGGGGTTGAGCAACTATTAGTTGAGTTATCTTCCGAACAAGCGGTTAAAAATTGTAAAATAAATGCAAATTTACCGACTGAAAAAATATTCTTAAAAGATAGCTTATATGTTTGGCATAGGGTAGGAAATAAGATAAAAGCACGCTTGTTTTTTGAATCGCAGGGAGCGATCGTTGAAGACCCTGGTACAGGTTCGGCAGCTGCAAATTTAGGCGGTTGGCATATCGCTCATCAACAAACACCACTTAAGTTTACAATTTCACAAGGGACAGAAATTCAAAGACCAAATCAGTTATTTTTAGGTGTAGATGAGCAAAAAACTATTTTTGTTGGTGGCAAAGTCATTCAAGTAGGAAAAGGCGAATTTTATTTACCTTAAATGGTTTGAATTTTTATGCAAAAATATAGCATAATAAATCAGTTTTAATTTACAGGAGTAGCACAATGGCATTTAATTTAAAAAACAGACACTTATTAAGTTTAGTGAATCATACCGAGCGTGAGATTCGCTTTTTATTAGACTTAGCTCGTGATTTAAAACGTGCTAAATATGCAGGCACAGAGCAACAAACGCTAAAAGGCAAAAACATTGCCTTAATTTTTGAAAAAACCTCGACTCGTACTCGCTGTGCCTTTGAAGTTGCTGCGCACGATCAAGGTGCTCACGTTACTTATATCGATCCAACTTCTTCACAAATTGGGCATAAAGAATCAATGAAGGATACCGCTCGTGTGCTTGGCAGAATGTACGATGCTATTCAATATCGTGGGTTTAAACAATCGGTTGTACAAGAACTTGCGGATTATGCGGGGGTGCCGGTGTTTAACGGCTTAACCGATGAATTCCACCCAACTCAAATGTTAGCCGATGTTTTAACAATGATTGAAAATTGTGAAAAACCATTAAGCCAAATTAGCTATGTTTATATTGGCGATGCACGTAATAATATGGGTAACTCTCTGTTATTAATTGGTGCGAAATTAGGAATGGATGTACGTATTTGTGCTCCAAAAGCCTTATTACCTGAAGATTCATTAGTAGAAATGTGCCAAAAATTTGCAACAGAATCTGGTGCAAGAATTACGGTTACAGAAGATATTGATACTGCTATAAAAGGTGTTGATTTTGTGCATACGGATGTTTGGGTTTCAATGGGCGAACCATTAGACAGCTGGGGTGAGCGTATTGATTTATTAATGCCTTATCGTGTAACACCTGAATTAATGCAACGTACAGGTAATCCAAAAGTGAAATTTATGCACTGTTTGCCAGCATTCCATAATTGTGAAACGAAAGTCGGCAAAGAAATTGCAGAAAAATATCCTGCTTTAGTAAACGGAATTGAAGTAACAGAAGAAGTATTTGAATCTCCGGCAAATGTGGCTTTTGAGCAGGCTGAGAATCGAATGCACACGATTAAAGCTGTGATGGTGGCGAGTTTAGCGTAATAAGTATTTGTGCCTTATTCAAAAATGAAGTAATTGAATAAGGCACATTTTTGATTAGTTATTTGCTTGTGCTAGTTTTTTCTTTTCTAAGCGTAATACACCTAAATGAGTCATATAACAGCAGAAAATACAACCAACTACCGCAAAGAGTAAGAGGTAGAAACCTGCATCCCAACCAAAGCGTTCAGCAAGAATACCGAATAACGCAGTACCAGAGAAACTACCTAAAATATAGCTTAATAAGCCACGAAGCCCAGTTGCAGAACCTGCTGCAAATGAAGGAACTAGTTCAATGGTTTGAAGTGAAGATAAGAACATTGGCACATAAATTAAGCAACCGATAATACCTGCACCGATTGTAACAGTTAGAAGATCTTGTCCGCCCCAATATGCAAACATTGCTGCACCTACTCCCACCAATGTAATCATTGCAAGTGGCATACGGCGTCCTCTAAAGTATGTATCTGTTAGCCAGCCTGCTAATAGTGTTGAAGGAATTGCCGCCCATTCAAAAATTGCAAATGCAGCTGCCATTTGTCCTTTTGAGAACCCTTTAGTTTCTAGCAAGTAAAGTGGTAGCCAAGTTAATACACCAAAGCGGATCATATAAGTAAATACATCAATAAATGATACAAACCAAACATTAATATCTTTCATAATGTAGTCACGGAAAATTTCCCAAGTTGTTAAGTTAATATTTTCATTTTTAGTAACAACAAGTTCTTCTTTTTCATTTTTTAAGATTTGGCTTATTGGCGATAAACCTTCATTATATGTACGGCCTTTACCAAAGATATAAACAATAATGGCAACGACTACAGCAATAACAGTTGGCACAATAAAATGTGCAGCTTGCCAGTGTTCTTGCCCTAACCAAGCAATGCTTGCACCAGCAATAGGAGCGACTAAGCCACCGCCAACATTATGTGAAATATTAAAGGTTGCAGTTGTAATACCGCGAGATTTACGAGGGAACCAGTTAGCTAAAATAATATATGCAGGGCCTGCTCCCATACCTTGGAAAATACCATTAAGTAAGCATAAGAATAAGAAAGCCCAAAATGAAGCACTAAATCCCATCATTAGGTTTACGGCAGCCGACATTACCAACCCAAAAATCATAAAGTGTTTAGGGTTTGATTTATCGGCCAAAGCAGACATAAAGCCTTTACTTAAACCATAAACAACTAACATACTACCTGAAATAAATCCAATATCTTTTTTAGTAAAACCGAATTCACTAATTAATTCAGGAGAGGAAAGTAAAAAGTTGTTTCGCAAAATGTAATAGGCAACATAGCCTAGAAAAATACCAAAGAGAGCGTGCCATCTTAGGCGATTATAATGCTCTAATTGTTCCGAGTCTGGAACAATTTTTCCTTGTTTTGAAGCTAAGAAAGAAATCATAGTTAAAGCCCTTATTAGAAAAGATAAATAGTGATGTTTTATTTCTTATTTAAGAAATTAGTATGTATGGTAATATGTAGAAGGCAAAAGGCAAGATGTTGATTTTTAAGTTAAAATTGACTTTTTTAGTCTTTTTTATGTGTCATTATTGACTCAATATAAGGCTTTTTGTTTAGATGTGAAATGATCGTCTTAAAATTGGAATAAAATTAACTGATTTGTGAAATTTAGGTTGAGAAAAAATTTTTTAAATTCGTGATCTAAATCACAATAATGGGTATAAAAATGTATAAGAAAATACGATATATAGGCTCTTTACTTGCATTTTCTTTTTTTAATCTAGCTCAAGCAAAAGAACTTTTAATTGCAACATCGTTTTCTCCTGAAACGATGAATTATATTCAACAGGAATGGAAAGATATTTATCCAGACCAAAATATTCGCTTAATTAATCGTACCGTAAGCTCATTAGAACGTCTGCTTACCCAACCTAATATTGAGAATGTTGATTTAGTAATGAGTTCTTCGCCTTTTCTGTTTGAAAAGCTCCAGCAACAGCAATATTTGTTGCCATTATCGAAGAATTTACAACACAACGATAAATGGGTGCCTACTCAATTAAAGCAAACAACTACGGCTATCGCCTTTTCAGGTTATGGTATTTTTTATAATAAAAAACTGCTTAATGATCGTCATTTACCAATGCCAACGGATTGGGAAAGCTTATTTCATCCTCATTATTTTAATGGTGTATTAGTTAGTTCCCCATCTCGTTCAGGATCTAATCATATTATGTTAGAGATGTTGCTGCAGCAACGTGGATGGAAGCAAGGCTGGGAAGACTTTTTAACATTATCCAGCAATTTATCATTGATTTCTTCTCGGAGTTTCAATGTTGCAGACAAGGTAAAGGCAGGCTTAGCTGTTGCGGGTATTAGTATTGATACCTATGCTTTAAATCAGCCAGCACATTCAGATGTCGATTTTACGTATTTTCCCCATTCAATAGCTTCACCCACTTTTTTAGCGATTCATCGCAATAGTGAAAATACGCAGGAAGCTATAGCATTTATTGAGTTTTTATTATCGGAAAAAGGGCAACAGATGGTTGCAACACATAATTTTGCCAAATACCCTTTAACCTCCTTGAATCAGCAAGATCCATTATATAGCGAACAACAAAAATTATTAGAAGAACCATTATTAAATTACGATTTATTGCTTGCTCGTGAACATTTGGTCAAAAAGCTTTTTGATAGTGCTATTACTTTCCGATTAGCTCAGCTCAAAGAAGCTTGGGGAATATTAAAACATAAAGAGGAAGTACTAGGTAAGCAATTACCTAATTTACGAGCAGAGCTGACAGAAATGCCGATTACACCAGAACAAGCTAATGATAAAGTGTTTTTAGATATGTTTAAAACTAATCGTAGTTTTGCTTTAGCACAAGAAAGAAAATGGGCTGAGTTTTTTCAAACACAAATTAATAAAGTATTGATCGCTATTGAGGAGCATTAGGCTACATAGAATGAAAAAGACAGTCAGCATCACGCAAATACTTAAAAAAGCGTTTTCGATGAGTTTAATACTCTCTATGCTAATTGGAATTGTGAGTATTTATTCGTGGTATCAGCAAAATAAGCAAGTAAACTATATTTTAGATGACTACTTTCCTAAAACAAATTTAGCTTTAAAGCTAGAAGGACGAGTGAGCGACTTTTTAGACGAACTTGATCGTTTTGCGGCCTTAAAGAGTAATATTAATCGCCAGATAATGTTTAAACAGCTGAATAAACAATTAGATAAAATTGAAAAAGAAGCTTTGGTTTTATCTGATGATATTATTGATAAAAATATCATTTTAGACAACATCAGCGATTTAAAATCACTTATTTTGAAAATTAATGATAATTTAGATCAAGGGTTTTGGGTTGAACAGAAAAAACAAGAGTTAACTACCAAAATCCAATGGTTACACGATGATTTTAATAATGAAATTGTCGCACTTGGGCAAGAATTAAATTGGCAGCAGATTAATTTAGTCAAGCAACCGTCTTCAATATATTTGAAGGATAATAACCTATCGGATTTACAAAATGAGTTGCAGGCAATTTCTCAGCTAAAGAATATAGAAGATCAAATAAAAACCGAGATTTCTCAGTTTTTATATAGCTTAGATCAAAGTGATATTTTAGTGAAATACCAAACATTAAAGCGTTTAATTGCCGATCTTTATTATCAACCGAAGCATCACCAGAGTGCGAGCCTTGTTACCTTACAACAAATAGTCGATATGCTTGCGGATATTATCTCTCCTAATCAAGATTTAGGAATATTGGTTGCAAATATTTATCAATTTCAGCAATCCTCGCTTGAGATCAGCCATCAGCAAACCGCTATTTTGCAATCTACACGCAAAATTACCGAAAATATTCTTGCAAAAACAAATGAAAATCTGACCGCTTTAAATCAACAAATGAAAGTACAAACAGATATTAGCGGTTTAATTATTATTGCGACATTTGTCGTCTCTTTAGTGTTTATTTGGTGCTTTAATCATTTTTATGTACAAGGGCATCTAACGGCTCGTTTTAATAAACTGATTGAGTCAGTGAAATTGTTAAATAAAGGACAAGAACAATTACCTATTGAAGTATCTGGAAATGACGAAATTTCAGAAATTAATTACTTATTAACGCAACATACAAAAATTATTAAAGAACGCCGTGCAATAGAACAAAATTTACGAGATACCCAAAATGAACTTATTCAAACAGCAAAATTAGCCGTGGTAGGGCAGACAATGACAAGTCTTGCCCACGAAATTAATCAGCCATTGAATGCGATGTCAATTTATCTATTTAGTTTGAAAAAATTATTGAAGGCGAAAGATATAGCACAAGCCGAGTTATATACCGATAAGATCAGCAAATTATCTGAACGTATTGCACAGATTGTAAAAGGGCTTCGTCAATTTACTAAACGACATACGCAAAATGAATGTTTACAAATTATTAATCTCAATCAAGCAATTTATACCGCTTGGGAATTATTAGAATTACGTCATCAACCTATTAAAGCTCAATTAACAGTAAAAGGAGAGGGCCAAATAAAAGGAAATGAAATTTTACTAGAACAAGTATTTGTTAATTTATTTACTAATGCATTAGAAGCGTGTAAAACCCAACCACAAATCAAAGTAGAAATATGTTCAAATAACAATAAAACCTCTGTTTATATTGAAGATAACGGAGAGGGGTGGCAGCTTGAAAACTCAGATAAATTACTGCAGCCTTTTTATACAAATAAAGAAGTTGGATTAGGACTTGGTTTAACGATTTGCCAACGAATAATGCAACAATTTAATGGCAATCTTTATATTGCATCAAATTTGCAAAAAAGTGCAATGATTGTTTTAGAATTTCCTATATGGATAGAAAATTTAGTGAGAGAAGAGAATGAATAATAAAGTATTACTAATTGATGATGATCAAGACGTGCTGCAAGCCTATCAAGCATTATTAGAATTAGAAGGATATCAAACTATCTGTGTAAGCAACCCTTTATCGGCACTTACATATATTGAGGAAGATTGGCAAGGTATTGTTGTTAGTGATATTTATATGCCGCAAATGTCAGGTTGGGAACTTCTTGAGCAAATTCACCAAAAAGACAAACATTTGCCTGTTATATTAATTACTGGGCACGGCGATGTTCCAATGGCAATAGAGGCAATGAAAAAAGGGGCTTTTTACTTTATTGAAAAACCCGTAAAACCAGAGCAATTATTACAGCAAGTTGAGCAAGCCAGCCAGCAACGTCAAACACAACTTGCAACTAAATTATGGCAACAAACAGAGTTAGAAACGCATTTTATTGGCAATAGTCATTGGATTAAAACACAACGTAAGCGTTTACAGCAATTAGCGGAAACGAATTTACCCGTATTAATTTTTGGCGAAATTGGCACGGGAAGAACGCTTTCTGCGAATTACCTCTACGAATTAGCGAAACCTCGTTTTGATAGTAGATATTATTTAGAGTTATTAGATACAGAAGATAGTAAAAAGCTGCAAGAGCAGTTACCATCGCTCACTAACGCAGTCATTATTTTGAAAAATATTGAATATTTGAGCATCTTAGTACAAAAAGCCCTAGTACAATTTATTCAGCAACATTCGCAATGTCGTGTCATTGCTATTAGTCAGTATTCATCCCAACAACTTCTTTCGGAATATGGGTTACTGCCAGAGCTATTTTATTCATTTACATTAACACAACTGGAATGCATTCCGCTTTCCCATCGACCTGCGGATATTGAGCCTTTGTTTCGCCATTATTTATCGGTAATGTGTCAAAAATTACAAAAGAAAAAACCAGCAGTAACAGATAGTTTTATTAAACAATTATTATCACAACAATGGCTTGGTAATATTACACAGTTAATTCACACTGCTGAACTCTATGCGGTGGGTGTTACTGTTCAAAAAGAACATTTTAATTTTACTCAGCAAGAACAAGGTGAATTATCTCTTGATTTATTGATTGAGGAGTATGAAAAAAGCCTTATTATCGATGTATTAGAGCGGTTTCAAGGACGGATTAATGATGTTGCCGAGTATTTGAAAATTCCACGTAAAAAACTTTATTTGCGTATGAAAAAGTATGATTTAAATAAAGAATCCTTTAAAGATTAGTTTTACTGTATAAGAAGATAAAACGGATTATCTTTTTACAGATAATCCGTTTTTTTACTATTAACGTGTTATTTAAGCATTAAATAACGAGTACTAAAACTTTCTACTACATAGCCGGTGTTTTCGATAAACTCGAGTCTAATGCTACGCAGAGATAAAACAGCCTTATCACTTAAATCTAATTTGAGTAAATCAGCTTTTAATGTTTCCAATACTTCTTTTGGCTGACGTACAGTTATATCTAAGTTATGTTTTACAAAGATGTTTTTTACCATTTCATCCATATTAAATTGAATAGTCGGCTCAATACCTGAAAATGAAATAATAAACGTTAATGGCTCTTTTTCAATTTTTTCACAATCTTGATCAACCTCTTCGTATTTTACTGTGCGATCTGAGGTATTAAAATCATATTCTTGATGAGTTGGTTTTTGGCATTTACCTTTGCTAATTCTATTATAGTTATAGGGCAATAAACGATAAAAATGGGTGTTAATTACTAAGAATTCCTGTGCGTTCTCAAAATCATCTTTTCTTAAACGAATAGCATCAGAATTATAGGTTTCAAAATAATTGAGATCATAATCTCTTGCTTTTGAACTATAAATAAGGTCATAGCCAGATTCTACACCATATTTTTGCTTAAATTGTTCAGTAGCATATTCTCTATTAAGATAGCGAATCATTGAATGTAAACCTTCAAGTTCGTTATTGTTATTGTCTAATGATTTTTGATGTTCAATTATCGCTTGCGTGCTAATTTTATTATTTTCATCTAATAATTTATGTTGCACTAAATAATCGTCAAAGCGTTTAGTTTGATCTTCAAGGGCAATTTTTTGTGGGTCTAAAATGAAGACGGAAACTAAAATCATCACAATTGAAAGTGCAGAGAATAGACGATATTGAGCAAATCGTTTAGTAATCAGTAACACATAGCAAATGGTTAATGTGGTTGCCCCAATAACTAAATAAATACGGGCCTCCGTTAAACCATAGCTACTTAAACGGATATAAATGGCATACCAAATTAGGGCAAGTGGTAATAGGGCTAAATAAGCAAAATAGCGGTAGAAAAGTTGCCATTTTGCATTTTTCAGCAATAATTGAACCGCTTGTATTGCTAATCCAATACTTAAATAAGGGAACGCAACATTAGCCACAACACCATTTGGCATCTCTCCTTGTACTGCAATGAAAATCACATAGGCATAAATAATAGCCGTATAAATCATTAAAGCTGGCGATAAAATCCAATTCAGTAACATTTCACCAATACGGTTTAAATATTTAGAGTCATTGGTTGCATGCTTTTGTTCAAGGGTTAAGAAAAATACCGGAAATGCCCAAAAAGTTGAAAAAATGCCGAATCTTTCAAAAATAGTGAAGTTATCGTATTTATCTAAATTAAATAGGGCAATAATCGCAAAAGTAATGCAACTTAATGCGGCAAACACAATGCTAGCCAATGCTCCAGCAAATACAAGATTGACTAATTTATTGGTGAGTTCATCGATAAAGTTATGGTTATCTTTGTACCAATATTGGCTAAGTAAACATAGAAAAGTACAAAATAGCACAGCCCAATAGCGAGAATCCATCATTAGATCTAAGCCAATCTTATTAAAAAATAGGGCGACTAGAATCGGAATAGGGGTGAGAAGCCAATATGCCTTGGTTTTACGTAATAAATAAAGTAAAACAAAACAAAGCGGAGAGAGTGCAATTAAATTACCATAGTCTTGAAAGGTTTCGTAATGAGCTACATTGCTTGCTAAAACAATAGTGATGTAGGTAACAAACAGAATTTCAAGCGGATGCTTAATAATAGTATTTTTAATCATTAAGCCTAAGTGTTGTAGTTTGCTTAACATAAGAAATCCTCAAACGAATTAATTTTTGTTAGTATAGCGGAACCCTTACTTAAAAGTAAAGAGTTTTACTTTTCACTTTTGATGTTTTTTGATTGTTTAACGAACAATAAAAGGGTATAAAAAAGCCTATAATATTATAGGCTTTTTAAAAAATAGACGTTATAACCAACCCTTACGCTTAAAGTAGATATAAGGGGTTGCGGCTGCCACAATCATTAGGCAAAGTGCCATTGGGTAGCCATATTTAAAGCTAAGCTCAGGCATAAATTCAAAGTTCATACCATAAGTGGAAGCAACTAGCGTTGCAGGTAGGAACATTACTGAAACCAAAGAGAAGAACTTCATAATACGGTTCTGTTCAATATTGATATAACCCATTGCAGCCTGCATTAAGAAATTCACTTTTTGGAAAAGTGATTCATTATGAGGTTGAAGTGATTCAATATCTCGCATAATATCTCGAGCTTGCTCTAACTGGTTATTAGGCAGCCTTGTTTTACGTAATAAGAAGCTTAATGCTCGCTGGGTATCCATCAAACATAAGCGAACTTTGGAGCTTACATCTTCAAATTCTGTTAATTGGGAAAGTGCATCATCAAAGTTATCTTTTTCTTTCTTTCCATCTAAAATGACACGGCTTAATTTTTCTAAATTGGCATAAATTTCTTCAATTACATCGGCTAATTGCTCAATTTTAGTTTCAAATAAGTCGAGTAATAGTTCATACGCATTGCTATCCACCAGTTTTTCACGACGTGAACGCATACGGTATAAACGAAATGCAGGTAAATCACGATCACGAAATGTAAACAATCGCCCATCACGAATAGTAAAGGCGACTGTTGAAATATCGGCATAATTATCGTCATCTAAGCAATAGAAAAAAGAGTGCAGATGTAAACCGTCCTCGTCTTCAAAAAAACGAGCAGAGGCTTCTAAATCTTCTAATTCACGTTCTTCTGCTAATGTTTGATCTAATCGATTTTCTAACACACTACGTTCAGCATCTGAGGGATCGATTAAATCAATCCAAATAGCATCATTAAGTAGATTGGTGTTAGTTTCATCCACACTAACTAAACGTGCGTTATCTAATGCGAAAGCACGGATCATTGTAAACTCCAAGTGGTTAGGAGGTCGTAACAAAAAGGAACAAAAGATACTAGGCGAGCAATACCGACCTTGTCGGTAACTGATGAGGTTAGACAAGATAGGTTAAAAAACGATTAAGTATCGACTATGACTGTCCAAATGTGTAATCCTCAATAAAAAATAGTGTGCGAATGGTACAGAATTTGGCTTTTTTAGTCAAGAAAGCGGTTGTTTACTTGATAAAATTTGCAAAATATTAAGGAAAAACGACCGCTTTTTTGCTATGGTTACACCTAAATTTTCAGTAAAGAGATATTGATATGAGCGATGTGCAAGAATTCGAAAAAAAAGAACCAGTAGAACAAGCATCTGAAACCACGCATTTTGGTTTTAAAACCGTTGCTAAAGAAGAAAAACAACAGCTTGTTGCGAACGTGTTTCATTCGGTGGCTGGTAAATATGACTTAATGAACGATTTGCTTTCTTTTGGTATTCACCGTGTTTGGAAACGTTTTACCATTGATTGCAGCGGCGTGCGAAAAGGGCAAAAAGTGCTTGATTTAGCTGGCGGAACAGGCGATTTTACGGCAAAATTCTCTCGCATTGTCGGCGAAACCGGTGAAGTGATTCTTGCCGATATTAACAGTTCTATGCTGGAAGTCGGGCGAGAAAAACTGCGTAATTTAGGTGTGGTTGGAAACGTCAGCTATGTGCAAGCAAATGCCGAATGCCTACCTTTTGCAGATAATACCTTCGACTGTATTGTGATTAGTTTTGGTCTACGAAATGTAACAGATAAAGATAAAGCGTTACGCTCAATGTATCGAGTGCTAAAACCGGGCGGTCGTTTACTTGTATTAGAGTTCTCTAAACCGATTATCGACCCAATTAGTCAGCTTTATAATTTCTACTCATTTAATATTTTGCCGAAAGTGGGCGAAGTAGTGGTTAATGATGCTGAAAGTTACCGCTATTTGGCGGAGTCTATCCGTATGCACCCAAAACAAGATGAACTTAAATCAATAATGGAACAAGCCGGTTTTGAAAGCGTGAATTACTACAATCTTAGTGCAGGGATTGTGGCACTACATCGTGGATATAAATTCTAAGAGGTTGTGATGTCAGCTTTAAATAATCTCAAACAACATCTAATGCTTCCTCAATTTACTTTTGGGTTGATTGAAGCAGCATTTAATGCACTACTTAAACGCTCTCCACATATTGAACCGAATTTACGCAAATTAGTCGGTAAAGTGCTGAAAATTGAGCTAACTTCGCCGAAAATGGATTTTTTCATTCTGTTTAGCGAAAATAGAACTGATTGGCTTGGCAGTTATGAGGGCGAGGCAGATTGTGCGGTAACACTCGCTTTTGAAACGTTACCAAAACTGGCGGACAAGCAAAAGCTAACGGAGTTAATCAATAATAAATCGCTTGTGTTAAATGGCGATATTCAAGTGCTTCAACACTTTACAGCGTTACTCGAACAGCTTGAAAAAGACCCTGCCGAATTACTCTCGCCTTTTGTTGGCGATGTTGTAGCACAAACTTCTACCGATTTTGCGAAGAAACTATTTGGCAAAGTGAAATCGCAATTTGAACAAAATAATCAGCATTTAGTGGAAAACTTAATGCAAGAGCGACCGGTATTAGTTCATCGTTTGCAAGCGGTTAATTTTTATGACCAAGTGGAAGAACTCGCCCAACAAGCGGTTAAATTAGAGCAAAAATTTGCAAAATTAGGGATTCGCTAATGCAGTTTAAAAACACACGCCGTTTTTATCAAATTATTCACACCTTCTTACGCTATGGTATTGATGAGGCGATTCCTAATGTGCCTTTAACGCATAAAATGAAATTAGGGCGTAAAGCCCTCTTTTGGGTGCGAAATCAGCATCAAGATAAGCCTTACGGGGTTCGCTTACGTTTGGCATTGCAAGAGTTAGGGCCGGTTTGGATTAAGTTAGGGCAAATGCTTGCCACTCGCCGAGATCTGTTTTCGCCGGAACTTGCCGATCAACTGGCACTATTACAAGATAAAGTTGAGCCCTTTGACGGAAAAGTTGCCCGTCAGATTATGGAACAAGCCCTCGGTGGTTCGCTTGATACTTGGTTTGATGATTTTGATGAAAATGCGTTAGCTTCCGCCTCCATCGCTCAAGTGCATACGGCAAAATTTAATGAAAAACAACCGCTTGCAGGCAAAAATGTGGTGTTGAAAGTGATTCGCCCAGGTATTGAGCCAGTTATTAAATCGGACTTAGAGCTAATGTATAAACTGGCACATTTTATTCCGAAATTATCGCCTGATGGTAAACGCTTACGAGCCGTTGAGGTGGTGCGAGAGTACGAAAAAACCATTTTAGACGAGCTCGACTTACTAAAAGAAATGAGTAATGCGGTGCGGTTAAAAGCCAATTTTGAAAATAGCGAAATGCTCTATGTGCCTGAAATGTACCAAGATTTCTGCCGTAAAAACTTGATTGTAATGGAGCGTATTTATGGTATTCCCGTCTCCAATATTGCAGAGTTAGAAGCAAACGGCACCGATATGAAACTTTTGGCAGAACGTGGTGTGCAAGTGTTTTTTACGCAAGTGTTTAGAGACAGTTTTTTCCACGCAGATATGCACGCAGGCAATATTTTTGTCAATCGTGAACACCCAGAAAATCCACAATATATCGGCATTGACTGCGGTATTGTCGGCACCCTAAACCATAATGATAAACGCTATTTGGCGGAAAGTTTTGTTGCCTTTTTTAATCGGGATTATCGCCGTGTTGCGTTAATGCACGTGGAATCCGGCTGGACTCCTCCCGATACCGATATTGATAAATTTGAGCAAGCATTTCGAGAGGTGTGCGAGCCAATTTTTGCCAAACCACTTTCTGAAATTTCATTCGGACACGTCTTGTTAAATTTATTTAATGTTGCCAGAGAATTTAATATGGAAGTTCAGCCTCAGTTGGTATTACTGCAAAAAACTTTACTTTATATTGAAGGTTTGGGCAGACAAGTTTATCCACAGCTTGATTTATGGCAAACTGCAAAACCTTTCCTGCAAAATTGGTTAAATGAACAGGTAGGCGTAAAAGCGGTTATTCGAGATATTAAACAACGTTTACCGCAATATCGTGAGCATTTTGCAGAATTCCCAGAAGCCCTATTTAAAGCATTACAGCAGCAAAAGCAGATCAATTTTAGATTAGCGGAAATAAATGAAAGCCTAAAAGCTCAAAATTCAAGCGGTAACAGTCGTTTTATTACGCTTTTACTTTCAGCTTCTGTGATCATTGGCACATTTTGGAAATTTGAATCTTTGCCAATTTGGTTGAGTGTGCCATTATTAACATTATTTCCACTGCTATTGATTTTCACGCAGAGGAGGTAATTTTGTAGAATGGCTAGTTTTATCTTAGTGCAATTAATTTAAAGAAGACGCAAGATCAAATAAGCGGTCGTTTTTTAGGAATTTTTTGCAAAACCCCTTTTCTATATGTCAAAGTGGCATATAATAAATAACAACTTATTATTCACCCTAATTAAATTAAGAGGAGTTTTTTATGGGCGGTATTAGTATTTGGCAGCTTCTGATTGTTGTTGCAATCATCGTATTACTTTTCGGTACAAAAAAATTACGTACGTTAGGGACTGATTTAGGCGAATCAGTAAAAGGTTTTAAAAAGGCAATGGCTGATGATAAAAAAGACGCTGAGTTTGAAAAAGTTGAAGCGAAAGAAGCCATTTCTGCAGAACAAAAAGCAAAAGACAAAGAGCAGGTTTAATCCGTGTTTGATATAGGTTTTTCCGAATTATTACTAATTATGGTTGTGGGCTTAATTGTGCTTGGCCCCAAACGTATGCCGATTGCGATTCGTACCGTAATGGGCTGGGTTAGTACAATTAGAGGTTTAGCCGCAAATGTACAGAATGAGCTTGCTCAAGAGCTGAAATTACAAGAATTAAAAGATAGTATTAAAAAAGCAGAAGAGTTGAATATTAGTTCGCTCTCGCCAGAATTAAACAAAACGGTTGAAGATTTAAAAATGTCGGCAACGCAGTTACAAGATTCTTTAAATTCAGCAAAAAATGAATTTGATAATAATGCAACCAAAACAGCGTCAGTCAAAAAATTGACAGATGAAGAAGTTGCAGAAATTCAACAAAAAATTGAGCAAGAGAGCCAAGCATTAGAGGCTCAAAACTCGCAAAAAACAGAAGAAAATCAACCGCTTGAAAGTGAAAGTTTAAGCGAACAATCTGATGTGGAAACAAGCGATAACGAGCTATCTGCTGATGAGTTAGCAGAACTTGCGGAAAGCGATGAGTCGCTTTTAACGCTTGAATCTTATTACCCGCCAGATGATGATTTAGCAACACCAGCTTCTGTTGAAACAAACAAAAAATCGGAGGGGAATAGTGTCTCAAGTTGATGACTCTCAACCACTTATTACCCACTTAGTTGAGCTTCGGAATCGATTATTACGCAGTTTCGTCTGTGTATTAATTGTATTTTGTTGCTTAGTTTATTGGGCAAATGACATCTATACTTTATTGGCGACACCTTTAACGGATAACCTGCCAGCTGGGGCAACAATGATTGCAACCAATGTGGCTACACCGTTTTTTACACCAATTAAATTAACGATTGTTGTTTCGGTTTTTTTGTCTGTTCCTTTTATTCTGTATCAAATTTGGGCTTTTGTTGCTCCTGCACTTTATAAACAAGAAAAACGTTTGGTTTATCCATTATTAGTTTCAAGTACCTTGTTATTTTATTGTGGTGTAGCCTTTGCTTATTATGTGGTATTCCCTCTTGTATTTGGTTTTTTAACTAAAACAGCACCAGAAGGGGTAATGATGGCAACAGATATCAGTAGCTATCTTGATTTCGTCTTAACGATTTTTATGGCATTTGGTATTTGTTTTGAAGTGCCTGTTGCGATTGTTTTATTGTGTTGGGCAGGTGTAACAACGCCGGAAGACCTCAGAGGAAAACGTCCATATATTGTGGTAGCGGCTTTTATAATTGGTATGTTCCTGACTCCACCAGATATTTTCTCTCAAACACTTTTAGCTATTCCAATGTGCTTATTGTTTGAAGTAGGATTAATATGTGCAAGGTTTTATAAACCGAAAGATGATGAAGAACCATCAGAGCAGGCTGCACAATAGTATTATTGATGAAAAGGCATAGCACCTGTTGTTATGCCTTTATTTTTTTAGGAAATTTTATATGCAAATTATTCAATCTCAATATCCTGTACGTCGTATGCGTCGTTTACGCAAACACGATTTTAGTCGCCGATTAGTGGCAGAAAATCAACTCACTGCAAATGATTTAATCTACCCTGTTTTTGTGATTGAGGGAGAAAACCAGCGTGTAAGTGTTCCTTCAATGCCTGGTGTCGAGCGTTTGACTATCGACCAATTACTAGTTGAAGCTGCCGAATTAGTGAAATATGGTGTGCCTGCGGTTGCATTATTCCCCGTTGTAGGCGAAAGTAAAAAGTCGCTTATGGCGGAAGAAGCTTATAATCCCGAGGGGCTAGCACAACGTGCAGTTCGTGCGTTAAAAGCAGCATTTCCTGAATTAGGTGTAATTACTGATGTGGCATTAGATCCATTTACCACCCACGGGCAAGACGGCATTATCGATGAAACAGGCTACGTGTTAAATGATATTACGACAGAAGTACTGGTTAAACAGGCTCTTTCCCACGCTCAAGCAGGGGCAGATATTGTTGCACCAAGTGATATGATGGACGGACGAATTGGTGCTATTCGTGAAGTATTAGAGCAAAATGGTTTTATTAATACGCAGATTATGGCTTACTCTGCCAAATATGCCTCGAACTATTACGGCCCGTTCCGTGATGCAGTGGGTTCTGCTGGTAATCTAAAAGGTGGTAATAAATATACTTACCAAGTCGATCCAGCCAACAGTAACGAAGGTTTACACGAAGTGGCAATGGATATTCAAGAAGGTGCGGATATGGTAATGGTAAAACCAGGTATGCCATATTTGGATATGGTGTGGCGAGTGAAAGAAAATTTTGGTATTCCAACCTTTGCTTACCAAGTTTCTGGCGAATATGCGATGCATATGGCTGCGATTCAAAACGGTTGGCTTAAAGAGCGAGAGTGTATTATGGAAGGCTTACTTTGCTTTAAGCGAGCAGGAGCTGACGGTATTTTAACCTACTTTGCGAAACGAGTAGCAAAATGGTTATATGAAGATGCACAAGCGAAATAAATTGTAAAATAATCAACAAGCGGTTGTTTTTAAAAAGGAATTTGCAAAAATTTTAATAAAAACAACCGCTTGCATTATAAGTTAGATAATCAGTTTAAGTTATTTCAATAATTCGCCTTTATATTCCCCAGTTAGTGCTTCAAGGAAAGAGGTAATATCATTTAGCTCTTGATCAGATAACGTTTTACCGCTTTGATAATGTGCCATTACCCGAACGGCTTCTTTAAGATCTGTTATAGTACCATCGTGCATATATGGAGCGGTTAAGGCAATATTTCGTAGTGTTGGTACTTTGAAGCGATGCATATCTCTTGGATCTTTGGTTTGTGAATAACGACCTTGATCATCAGCAGTAATTGGCGTGCCACGTGCTTTAAAGTAGTCATCATATAATCCCATATATTCAAAGGATTGCCCGCCCATTGCAATACCAGTATGGCAAGTATCACATTTTGCATTTTGGAAACTCTCATAGCCACGTTTTTGTGCCTCAGTCATTGCATTTTCATCACCTTTTAAGTAGCGATCGAAAGCACTATTTGGTGTAATTAATGTTTTCTCAAATTCAGCAATAGCATCTGTTAAAGTTTCTTTAGTTATATTTGGATATATGCTTAAAAAACGTTGTTTGAATTCATCATCCGCTTCAAATTTAGCAATAATATCTTCCCAATTTTCAGACCCCATTTCAACAGGGTTTAGCGGAGGTCCTTCTGCTTGCGTTGCAAGTGAATCAGCACGCCCATCCCAGAATTGTAGAATATTAAAGGCAGCGTTATACACTGTTGGTGCATTAATTCCTCCCTTTTTGCCCTCAATACCTGTTGAGGTTTGTAATCTGTCTGTACCTCCCTTATCTAATTGATGGCAAGTATGGCATTCTATTGAGCCATCAGCAGAAAAGCGTCCATCAAAAAAGAGATCGTGCCCTAGTGCAACTTTTTGGGGATCGGTTGGTAAACTTTCAGGGATCGGCTGAATGAAACGTGAAGCATCCGCACCTTTAGTTTCTTTTGGTAAAAAACGTTCACGTTGAGTATGAATCCAATCTTGTAGAAGGGCTTTTTCTTCAGCATCAGGGCGGGATCCCCAATGGAGGTGAATGAAAGAAGCTATTGGCATTTCATTATTGATTAAAACTCTTTCTAATTTAGCAAGATCTACCTCAGAAAGCTTTTCAGGGTGCTTGATACCCTCTAAAACGGGATCTAATTGGAAAAAGCGATTACCTTTTTCAATATCCTTTTGCATAATGGTGCTTGCAACAGGAAATTTGGCATAAAATGGTAATTCAGCAGAGGGGGAGTGGCAGTATTGACAACCATTTTTCAATAAAACATTTGCGATCTTTTGCTGTTTTTGATCAAATTGCATTGTAGCAAGTTGTTTTTCAGCCTGTGAATGATCAAAGAAATGTAGATATCCCACAACGGAAAAAAAGCTAGCCAACCCTAAGGTAGTAGCAGAAATAAGGCATTTTTTCATTATTTTTAACTCCTATTAGGTATAAGAGGCTCTATTATTAAAGAATGGGAGATAGAATTCATTGATTAAAATCAATGGTTTTGATTTTTATTTTCTATCAATGCCATTTGCCTTTTTAATCAAATATAAATTTATTTTATGAAACAGATGAAAAAATAAGCGGTGATTTTTAGTAAAGTGTTTCCTAAAAATCACCGCTTGTGTGCAGATTTATCTTTGATATTAACGTATTAGTTTTTGGTTGCTTTAAGAATACTAGCTTCTTACACTAAATCAAACAATAAAAACTCGACATTGCTTTGTGTAGCAATTTCTAATATGGTTTCTTGGCGAATACCTAACGCATCACTAGTTGAAAGCTCAATACCATTTACCGCAAGGTTACCTTTTACCACCTGCAGCCAATAACTACGATTTGGGTTAAGCGTGATTTGTTCTGCTTTTTCTGCTGGGTATTGGTAACGCCACAATTTCATATCTTGATAGATTTTAAACGAACCTTCATCGGCATTTGGCGAAAGAATTAATGTCGCCCCTTCTTTATCTGCAAATTTATCTTGGCTATAGCGTGGTGTCACATCTTTCTGATTTGGAATAATCCAAATTTGGTAAAGATGCAGTGTTTCTTCTGAATCTGGGTTAATTTCGGAATGAAAAATCCCTGTGCCTGCAGACATAATCTGAAATTCGCCCGCCTTTACTTCCGTTTGATTGCCCATACTGTCTTGGTGTGCAACTCTGCCATTTAATACGTAAGTAAGAATTTCCATATTATCGTGCGGATGCTTTCCAAAGCCGTGGTTTGGGGCTATAAAGTCTTCATTGATTACACGTAAGTGTGAAAAATGGATATGCTTTGGGTCGTAGTAATTGGCAAATGAAAAGGTGTGATAACTTTCAAGCCAATCAAATGAACCATTCCCTCGTTCTGTTGCTTTTCTAATTTGTAACATTATTTTTCCTCGTACTATCTGTTGATTGGCTTAGTGTACTTGTTTCTGAAAAATGATAAATATTCGTTTCATAGAATAATTATTTCCTATAGGGAAATAATATAAACTTGATTTTTACGTAAAAGCTTGTAGAATTACGCCCCCTTGAGTTCCCTTACCTCAAGTTGTTTTTTTCATTAAAAAGGATACAAAATGAACTTTAACACTTACTTTGCAGATAAGAGCAAATATCGCTCACTTATCTTACTTTCACTTTTTCATATTTTTATTATTACAATCAGCAACTATTTAGTGCAGATTACATTTGAAATTAATGTCCCTTTTACTGATTGGGTTATTCCGAGTACTTGGGGAACATTAACCTTTCCATTTATTTTTCTGGCAACCGATTTAACGGTACGAGTATTCGGTGCAGAACTTGCCCGCAAAATTATTTTTGTTGTGATGTTTCCTGCATTAATCATCAGTTATCTGATTTCCGTTTTATTTTTTGAGACCCAATTTCAAGGCTTCTCTGCACTATCAGAGTTTAACTTTTTTGTGTTTCGTATCGCTTTAGCAAGCTTTAGTGGCTATGTAGTAGGGCAGTTGCTTGATGTCTTTGTATTTAACCGATTAAGACAGGGAAAACGCTGGTGGCTTGCTCCAATGTGTTCGACTATTTTTGGTACACTGATTGATACTTTTGTCTTTTTTGCAGTTGCATTCTACCAAAGCACAGACGAATATATGGCAGAGCATTGGTTTACTATTGGCTCAGTAGATTACGCATTTAAACTCTTTGTTAGTCTATTGTTATTCTTGCCACTTTATGGTGTCGTATTGAATCTGATCTTAAAGAAATTGGATTTACGATAGAAATTTAAAGCCAACGGTTTGGGGATTATGCTTAAAAAGAGTATAATCCCCATAATTTTTTTATTAAGAGAGTCGCATAATGAATAATATTCCATTAAGAAATGAAGATGAAATTCAAAAATTAAGAGAGGCTTGTAAGCTAGCTTCAGATGTATTAGTAATGATTGCTCCTTATGTGAAAGAAGGTGTCACAACAGGCGAATTGGATAAAATCTGTAACGATTATATTTTGGCAAATGGTGCAGTTTCTGCAAGTTTGGGGTATCACGGCTTTCCAAAATCAGTTTGTATCTCACTAAATGAAGTGGTTTGCCACGGTATTCCTAGCGATGATAAAAAACTGAAAAAAGGCGATATTTTAAATATTGATGTTACGGTTATTAAAGATGGTTACTTTGGCGATAACTCTATGATGTATGTGGTAGGCGAGCCAAGCGTGCGTGATAAACGCTTAATGGAAGTGACATTAGAATCGCTTTATATCGGTATTCGTACTGTCAAAGCGGGTGTTCGCTTAAAAGAAATTGGTACTGCAATTCAAAAATATGTAGAGAAAGAAGGCTTTTCGGTAGTGCGTGAATATTGTGGACACGGTATTGGTACAGAGTTCCATTGCGACCCGCAAGTTGTTCACTACGCAACAGATGATGGCGGGGTAGTGCTTAAAGAAGGAATGGTATTTACCATTGAGCCAATGGTTAATGCCGGCAAGAAAGAAGTACGTTTAATGGGCGATGGTTGGACAGTAAAAACAAAAGACCGTAGTCATTCTGCTCAATATGAGCATCAGATTGTTGTGACCAAAGAAGGTTGTGAAGTGATGACTATTCGTGATGAAGAAATTGCTGAAGGGCGAATTTCTCGCATTATGAAAAATAGTTAGAGTGAGTTAGATGCCATAAACATACACTTAATTTGCAAGTTTTTAAGTAAAAATAACCGCTTGTAAATAGCATAATGGGATTAAACGTGAGGTTTAATCCCATTTTTGTATAGAAATCGGCATATTGTTGCATAAAAATAAACGCTATATAATGCAAAATGATGCTAGTTAATAGGAAGAAAGAAAATGGAAAATCAAATTGAGCTTCAAAAAAATAAGCAACTGCTTTATGTTGCTTATATCTGCTATGTTTTAAGTACTTTTTTAGGTGGCATTCCTAGCCTTATTGGATTAATTATTGTTTATTTAAAACGTAATGAATTCCAAGGTACAATTTATTATGATCACTGTACATTCTTGATTAGAACATTCTGGATTGCCTTTATTGTTGGTATTATTGGATTATTAACTTCTTTTTTAGGTATTGGTCTTATCATTATTGCTATCGCAAGTATATGGTTTCTTGTTAGAAGTGTGGCAGGGGGGCTTAAATTACATAGTGATAGAGCAATTAACCCGACAACTTGGTTGTTATAAATCAGAAAGCATTGATAGAATCAAAAATAACCCTGCTATTGTAGTAAATAGCAGGGTTATTTCTCATATATCTAAGCCAATCATTCATCCTTAATATTGCAAAAATGTAAAAATTTTGAGAGGTAGTTCAAATTTTTGTATGTTTTCTGTTTACTTTTTTTATAAATCAGGCAAATTGAACGCAATTTAATCACATAAAAAGGGAGTGAACTATGCTTTTGAATAAAAACTTAAAAAAATTAGTTAGTACATTAACGGTTGGAGCTGCTCTGACTTTTTCTTCATTATCTGCTTTTTCAAATGAGCCGATTGTGATCAAGTTTTCACATGTAGTAGCCAATGAAACACCTAAAGGCCAAGGTGCATTGATGTTCCAAAAACTAGTGGATGAGCGTTTAAGCGGCAAAGTAAAAGTAGAGGTTTATCCTAACTCTTCACTTTATGCAGATGGCAAAGAAATGGAAGCATTACTATTAAATAATGTACAAATGCTAGCACCGTCTTTAGCTAAATTTGATAAATATACCTCAAAAATCCAGATTTTTGATTTACCGTTTTTATTTGATGACATTAAAGCGGTAGAACGTTTTGAACAAAGTGATGCTGGACAATCACTACTAAAATCAATGGAAGATAAAGGTATTACAGGCCTAGCCTATTGGAATAACGATTTAAAACAGCTATCAGCAAATAAAGAATTGCGGGAACCAAAAGATGCTCGTGGTTTAAAATTCCGAGTGCAAGCATCAGAAGTGTTAGATGCTCAATTTAAAGCGATTAGAGCGGTACCTCGTAAAATGGCATTTGGGGAGATGTATCAAGGTTTACAAACAGGCGTAGTAAATGGAGCTGAAAATCCATACTCAAATATCTATTCACAAAAAATTCACGAAGTACAAAAATTTATTACCGAATCTAATCACGGTTTACTCTCTTATATGGTTATTGTTAATACCGATTTCTGGAATAAATTACCAGAGGATGTGCGTACTGAACTGACTAAAATCTTAGATGAAGTATCTATCGAAGTGAATAAACAGTCTCACGAGCTTAATTTAGGTGATAAACAAAAAATTGTTGATTCAGGCAAATCACAAATTATTACCTTAACTGCGGAAGAACGAGAAAAGTGGCGTGAAGCAATGCGACCTGTATGGAAACAATTTGAGGCTGCAATCGGTGCTGACTTAATTAAAGCTGCCGAAGAATCTAATAAACAATAACTCTTTACTTTAGGGCGAGTTAGATTCGTCCTATTTTATTAATTTATGGGCGAAGCGTATTCGCCCCTATATTTTTTATTTATCGACTATTTGGGAGCAAAAAATGACTTCTTTAAAATGGATTTGGGAACGTTTTGAAGAGTGTTTTATAGTGATTTTATTGACAGTAATGACGTTTGTTACTTTCTCTTATGTCGTATTTAACAACCTTTATAACGTTTTCTTTGACTTAGCCGAAACACTACCATTTACGGCAAGTTTTGCTGAACCTACTGGCGAATGGGTTATGGAAGCAGCTCAATCAATGACTTGGAGTATTGCTTTAACTAAACTTTGCTTTGGGTGGCTTATCTTCTTTGGTGCATCTTACGGCGTTCGTACTGCAGGCCATATTGGTGTTGATGTTTTAGTTAAACGCTTCTCTCGTTCAGGGCAAAAAATTATTGGTATTATTGCTGTATTGGCTTCCTTGACATATGCGTTTTTAATTGCCAGAGCTAGTTATGAATGGATCGCTGCAATGTATGTGGCAGATATTGGAGCAGAAGATCTACATCAATTCCATTTAAAACAGTGGCACGTTGGGCTAATTATGCCACTTGGTTTTGGCTTAATTGGAATTCGTTTTATTGAAATTCTCGTGCGTATCTTAACTGGCAAGCAAACAGGCTTAGGATTGGCTGATGAAAGTGAAGATGCAATGAAATTGGCACAAGGAGAAGAATAATGACTATTTTTGCACTTTTCAGTTTACTCTTTTTATTTATGTTCCTTGGTGTACCTATTGCTATTTCATTAGGACTTTCAGGTGCTCTAACTATTATGCTATTTAGTCAAGACTCTGTAAGCTCACTAGCTATTAAGTTGTTTGAAACCTCAGAACATTATACGCTTTTAGCGATTCCTTTCTTCTTGCTTGCAGGTGCATTTATGACTACAGGCGGTGTAGCAAGACGCTTAATTGATTTTGCAAATGCAACGGTAGGTCATATTCGTGGTGGACTAGCGATCGCTGCTGTAATGTCTTGTATGCTATTTGCTGCACTTTCAGGCTCAAGCCCTGCAACAGTGGCAGCTGTTGGTTCTATTGCGATTGCAGGAATGGTACGTTCTGGTTATCCAGTCAGCTTTGGTACGGGGATTATCTGTAATGCTGGTACACTTGGTATTCTTATTCCACCATCTGTCGTAATGGTTGTTTATGCAGCATCAACAGAAACCTCAGTAGGTAAGCTATTTATGGCAGGGGTCGTACCAGGTACATTACTTGGTTTAGCATTGATGATTGCAATTTATATTGTAGCACGAGTAAAAAACCTTCCAGCTCAACCGAGAGCAACAGCAAAGGAATGGTTCCGAGCTGCACGTAAAGCTCTTTGGGGCTTATTGCTGATGGTAATCATCTTAGGCGGAATTTATAGTGGTATTTTTACCCCAACAGAAGCTGCTGCAGTTGCTGCTGTATATTCATTCTTTGTTGCAGTATTTATCTATAAAGATGTGAAATTACGTGATTGTCCAAAAGTATTGTTAGAGTCAGCAAAATTAAGCGTAATGTTGATGTTTATTATTGCTAATGCAATGTTATTTGCTCACGTATTAACGACCGAGCAGATTCCTCAATTAATTACAGAAACGGTAATTGAATGGAATCTACAACCTTGGACATTCCTATTAGTGGTAAATATCGTATTATTAATTGCAGGAGCTTTTATGGAGCCTTCTGCAATTATTCTGATTCTCGCACCAATCCTATTCCCAATTGCAGTACAACTTGGTATTGACCCTATCCATTTAGGGATCATTATGGTGGTGAATATGGAAATTGGTTTGATTACACCACCAATCGGCTTAAATTTATTTGTAGCATCTGCTGTATCTAAAATGCCATTAGAACAAGTTATTAAGGCAGCTCTTCCGTGGTTGCTCTTATTACTAAGCTTCTTATTATTGATTACTTATATTCCTGCTATCTCTCTAGCATTACCAAATTGGATTGGTATTAATTAATCATAAATTTATTGATTTAGAGAAGATTCCATTAATCTGCATCTTAAACGTTGAATTAAAATATTAACGAATTAAGATGCAGATTCTTTATCTTAAATTTAGGGGCTGTCCTAGATAACTAGGCTAAACTACCCTTAACTAATTGTTTTAAAATGGAAATTTGATATTTTAAGTCACTATTGTTAAAACGCCATTCACATTCCTTTAAATACAGCTCAAAATGGGCTTTCGGAATACCGTTAAACTTGCGTAAATGGCGTTTGGCTTGACTCCAAAAATTCTCAATTCCGTTAATATGATTATGTTTTTCTGCGAAGTGCGTGCTGTGATTGATGCGAAAATGGTTAAATTCACTTACATCAAGCACATCATAACTTCGGTAGAAATGGCATATAGGACAAAATAGTTGGTAAAAAGTGGCTTAATACCTTATATTACAAGGCTTTAAGCCACCTTTTTGAAAAATGAACAAAAAACTGTCCTTTTTGCCAATATTCCCTAATACAGAAATATGGCACTCAAAATAATACTCAACGTTATAAATGTTTAAGTTGTAATAAAACCTTTACGTTTAAATAAAAATTAAATGCTGAATTAATTTGGTATGATTATTCTGTTGGAAAACAGACACAACAACAATTAGCAAATAAATATCATTGTTCTCCTCGTACAATTCGCCGATATTTAGAAAAATCCCCTAAATCGTTATTAAATCCTCCTTCTCATCAATATCTTAATTTAATTATTGATACGACCTTCTTTCATCGAGATTTTGGTGTAATGGTATTCATAGATTCATTGTCTAAAAAGGTGGTTTATCATCAAATAGTTAAAACAGAGAAAGATATTTACTACAAGAAAGCCTTAAATCGTTTACGAGAAAAAGGCTATATAATTCAATCAATTACCTGTGACGGACGGAGAGGCTTGTTAAAAGATATATTAAATACGCCGACTCAAATGTGTCAATTTCATTTGGTTGCAATAGTAATGAGAGCGTTAAGAAAGAAACATCAATCTCATGCCGGTAGAGAATTAAAAACAATTATTAAAACATTAAAAACAAGTTCAAAAAATGAATTTTATTTAAAAATATATCATTGGAAAATAAAACATAAACATTTTTTAAATGAACGTTCAGATAAACCAAATGAAAAAGGGAAATATCCCTATAAACATCGAAATGTAAGAAGTGCATTAGCGAGTATCAATCGGTATTTTGATTATTTATTTACCTATGAAAAATACCCTGAGTTAAATATTGAAAAGACAACAAATAGAATAGAAGGATTATTTAAGGAATTAAAGGATAAACTACGTCCATATAGCGGTTTAACGAGAATACATAAGATATTGTTTATACAGGATTTTTTGAATAAAAAGAGTTGGTAAGAATAAACAAAAATATTCATTACCAACTGTTTTGTCCTATAGGCATATAAAATGCAAAAAGACCAACTATTTTGTCCTATATGCCCTTTTAATTTAACTACTCAACAATTATTTATTAGCTTGTGCTTTTTTCACCCAGATTGCTGAAATTGAGAATGCAACCACAAATGAAATAACCATACCAACCGCATACATTGCAAGGCTATCAGGTTTGATAGATGGAATACCTAAGAAACCAGCCGCACCTAAAGCAATCGCTTTTACGTTAAAGAATGCGATGAATGCACTTGATAAACCTGAACCAATCATCGCTGCGATGAAGGCTTGGCGGTAGCGTAAATTCACCCCGAACATTGCAGGCTCGGTAATACCTAATAATGCTGAAATACCTGATGGCACCGCTAAACCACGTACTTTTGCATCTTTCATTGCGAAAGCAACACCTAAACAGGCTGCACCTTGTGCAATATTAGACATTGCTGCGATTGGGAAGATAAATGTTCCGCCTGTGCGAGCTACTTCTGCTAATAATTGGGTTTCAACCGCAATAAAGGTTTGGTGCATACCGGTAATTACGATTGGTGCGTAGAATGTACCGAAAATTGCACCACCGATAAAGCCAAGAGAATCGTATAACCAAGTTAAACCCGCAGAGATGGCAGAACCAGCTTCACGACCGAATGGGCCAATTACAGTAAAGGCTAAGAAACCTGCGATGAATAAAGACATCATCGGAGTAACTAGGTTGTCTAAGTAAGAAGGTACGAATTTACGGAATGTTTTTTCAAGAGTTGCTAATACCCAAGCAGAAACGATAGTTGGAATTACCGTACCTTGGTAGCCTACTTTCTCAATTTCTAAACCAAATACGTTCCAGTAAGTGATTTTGCCTTCCATTAAGGTTTTTGCGTAGTTCCAGCCATCTGCAAGAGCAGGGTGAACTAATAACATACCTAATGCTGCCCCTAAGAATGGGTTTCCGCCAAATTTGCGGGTTGCAGAGAATCCTAATAAAACAGGTAAGAATACGAATGGTGCGTTTGCGATGGTGTTGATGAAATCAACTAAGTCTGAGATGCCAGGGTATCTGCTAACAACGGATTCGCCTTCCCAGAAGAAACCAACCGCTGTAAGCATTGAGTGAATACCCATTAACAAACCGCCAGCAACGATAGCTGGAATAATTGGTACAAAAATATCAGCTAAACCTTTAACTAAACGTTGTAGTAATGGTTGTTTTTCTGCACTTGCAGCTGCAACTTCAGAGGTGGACATATCACCAACTCCCATCTGTTTTTGCATTTGAGCGTGTACTTCATTTACCGTGCCTGAACCAAAAATAATTTGGTATTGGCCAGAGGTTGAAAATTGACCTTTTACCCCTTCGATATTTTCAATGCCTTCTTTATCAATTTTTGATTCATCAGCAATAGTTAAACGAAGGCGTGTTGCACAATGTGCAAGAGCGGTAATATTTTCTTTGCCGCCTAATTTGGCAATAGTTTGCTCAGCGATTTTTGCATAATTCATAGTGTTTACCTTTATTAGAATGAGATGGTTGTATTTTAACTAAAACGGTTTAGCTAAAAAAGAAAATATTTTAAAAATTATTCAAAACTGTTAACTAGATCACATTATTTTCAATTTTTTGATCTTGAATAATATTTCCGTTATCAATAGTAATGACCCGATTAAATAAAAACAGGCTTTCTTCAAATTGATGAGTCACCATTAAAAGCGTTAAATTTCGGTTCTGACAAATCTCTTTAACAAGGATTTGTAATTCTTCTCTACGCTTCGGATCTAACGCTGAAAAGGGTTCATCTAACAATAAAATCGGCTTATCTCTTAATAGTGTTCTAGCAAGGGCAACTCGTTGTTTTTGCCCTCCAGAAAGTTGATCGGTTCGGCGGTGTAGAAATTCGGCAATCCCCATTTGTTCAGAAATTTCTTTGATTTGTACTTTTTGTGTAGCGTTCAGCGATAAACTTGGTGTTAATGCTAAACCAATATTTTGCTCAACCGTTAAGTGAGGAAAGACATTGTTATCCTGAAATAGCATTGAAACCGGTCGTTTGGCAATTTCTGTGGCATAGTGGTTTTCGCCATTTAAAAATAGTGAGCCGTTTTCAGCTTTTTCAAAGCCAGCAATTAGGTTAAGCAAGGTACTTTTTCCTGCACCACTCTCTCCAATAATCGCTATTCTTTCCCCTTTTTTAGCGGATAATTGAAAATGCATCTGCATTTGTTCGTAGGTAAATTCTAAGTCAAGCTCTATCATATTTTATCCTTTATACATAAAAAGGGGAGAAGTGAAGTAAACATTAGTACCAATGCAGTAACGGCTGCATCTTCAGTGCGGTAACTGCCTAGTTGTTGGTAAAGTAAGTAAGGTAAAGAGGTAAAATCAGCATTACCAAAAAAGGCGATAACAGTAAAACTCCCTAGACTAGAAGACATCGCAAGGGCAAAGGTACTTGCAAGCGGTCGAATTAGATAGTTTTTTTCCACAATCCACCAACCTTTTATTCCTTTTAGATTTAGGCTTTGAGCTAATTTATAATGAGATGTGAAGCTATTCCACATTGCAGAGAATAACATTGGATAAATAAAAGGTAGTAGCGTTAAACCATTACAAATACCAACCAAAATAAGTAGCTGAACTGCCGAAGTATCACTGTTCATTAGTAAAATAAATAAACCGACAGATAATAAAAAAATGGGGAGTAATAGCGGATAAATTGCGACACTACTTAATACGCTATGTAAAATTTTGGCTTTTTTATGTAGCTGTTGGCGAGTTTCTAAAGCAATAAGATAACTGATACTAACGACAAAAACAGAGGCAATTAAACTTAATAATAAGGAGAATTGAATAGCTTGCCAGAGTAAAGGATTGAGTAAACGATCACTCAATTTTGAAACACTAATACCGCTCCAAACCACACTTGCAAGCGGTAGAATAATGGTAAAACTTTGCAAAAAAATAACCGCTTGTAATAGATATTTATTAAAGCCTGTGGGTGTAGGTTTCCAAATATCAATTCTGTTTGGAATTTGCTTAAATTGCTTGAGAGATTGAGTGGAGATAATGCTCATTATTACTTGTAAGCAAATACCCACTAAAAATTGGACTGCAATTAGAATAATGGCTTTTGCAAAATCAAATTCAAAAGTAACCGCTTGGAAGATGGCAACTTCCAACGTGCTATATTTAGGGCTACCACCTAACATTAATACGATAGGGAAGCTAGTAAAGCACACTAAAAACACCGTCATAAACAGATAAGGTAAGAGCGTTTTAATTGTTGGCATCTCTACAATTTTAATATATTGCCAGCCTGCTAAATTAAGTTGTGCAGCAAGTTGATATTGGCTACTTGGAATTAGCTTAAGCCCATTGACATAATATTTCATTACCAATGGAATATTAAATAAACAGTGGGCAATAAGAATACCTTGTAAACCATATAAATTAAATTGCCATTCCCAACCTAATTGCTGAAATAGTTGAGCTAACCAACCCGCATTACCAAATACCTCGATTACCGCAAAAATAATGACAAGTGAAGGCAACGCCCAAACAAAAGAGATGATTTTATAGAGTAAATCTTTACCTTTGAATTCTAAATAGAAAAACGATCTTGCTAGTAAGCAGCCTAATAAAAGTGAAATTGAAGCGGAGAGTGTGGCTTGAAGTAGGCTATAACTGATAATTTTTAGTACATCGCTAAATGAAATAAAAGTACTATTTTCGTGAAACCCAACTAATGCCCACAAGCTGAAAGCATATAAAGCAATAATGCCGAAGTAAATAAACCAAGCAGTTGTTTTAGTTAATGCTCTTAGCATTATTATTGCTCCAAATGTAGATAAAATAAGGTTAGGAAATTATTGTAACATTTCAATTTAGCAATGTGCTAAAATCTTGACCTTTAACAAAGGATTTTTACACTTGTTTGTTTATTAGACAATAATAGGTGCTGAGTTAGCAAGTTTTTGTGCTTTTTAGCGTGTATTTAGGTTAAATTTGTAGTAAAGTTGCAAACTACTGAATGATTGATTAAACCAAATTTTTTAACTTTCAATATTAAGAGGAATATTTTATGTACTCAAAAGACGTTGTTATTACTGCTCCAAATGGTTTACATACTCGCCCTGCAGCTGAGTTTGTTAAGGCAGCAAAAGGGTTTGCTTCTGACATCACTGTTACTTCAGGTGGCAAGGGTTCAAGTGCAAAAAGCTTATTCAAATTACAAACATTAGGTTTAACTCAAGGCACAACAATTACCATTTCTGCAGAAGGTGAAGACGAGCAAAAAGCCGTTGATTTTTTAGTGGATTTAATCCCTACTTTAGAATAATTTTTTGATTATTGAATCAATATTTATGTAACTTTATCGTGGTTGCCTGCGATAAAGCTTTTGCTATGCAACATCTAGATAGTCTTAATACTATCTTAGAATAAGGACACAATTATGATTACAGGTATCGCAGCTTCTCCAGGTGCAGTATTTGGTAAAGCTTTAGTTTTAAAAGAAGAACCAATTATACTGAACACTCGTAAAATTACTTCAGATGAAGTAGAAGCAGAAAAAGCAAAATTCTTTGACGGCCGTGCTAAAGCAGCTACACAATTAACAGCAATTAAAGAAAAAGCACGTCGCACATTAGGCGAAGAAAAAGAAGCTATTTTCGAAGGTCATTTAATGATCTTAGAAGATGAAGAGCTTGAAGAAGAAATTTTAGGCTATATTGCCGATAACCTTGTAACAGCAGATGTTGCAGCGAGTAAAGTAATTGAAATGCAAGCCTCAATGCTTGCAGAAATTGATGATGAATATTTAAAAGAGCGTGCAGGCGATATTCGTGATATCGGTAATCGTTTAGTGCGTAATATTTTAAATATGCATATTGTGGATTTAGGCGATATTCAAGAAGAAGTGATCTTAGTCGCTTACGATCTAACCCCTTCTGAAACAGCACAATTAAACCTTGATAAAGTATTAGGTTTTGTAACTGATATTGGTGGTCGTACATCGCACACCTCTATTATGGCTCGTTCACTAGAGCTTCCTGCGATTGTTGGTACTAACAATGTAACCTCTTTAGTTAAAACGGGCGATATGCTTATTTTAGATGCAGTAAATAACGAGGTACACTTAAATCCTTCTGAGCAAGAAATTGCAGAATTTAAAGCGTTACAAGACAAGCTTAATGCAGAAAAAGCAGAACTTGCCAAATTAAAAGATCTGCCAGCTCAAACTTTAGACGGTCATAAAGTTGATGTAGCTGGGAATATCGGGACTATCCGTGATATTGACGGTGTATTACGCAACGGTGGCGAGGCAGTTGGTTTATACCGTACCGAATTCTTATTTATGGATCGTAGCCAATTACCAGGCGAAGAAGAGCAGTTCCAAGCTTATAAAGAAATTGTAGAAGCGATGGGCGATAAAATGGTTATTCTTCGTACTATGGATATCGGTGGCGATAAAGAATTACCTTATTTAGATTTACCAAAAGAGATGAACCCATTCTTAGGCTGGCGTGCAGTGCGTATCGGTTTTACTCGTCGTGAAATTTTAGATACTCAATTACGTGCGGTATTGCGTGCATCAGCATTTGGTAACCTAGCGGTAATGTTCCCGATGATTATTTCTGTTGAAGAGATTCGTTTATTAAAATCTATCGTTGAAGAATTAAAAGAACAATTACGTGCAGAAGGCCACGCATTTGATGAAAACCTTAAATTAGGTATTATGGTCGAAACTCCATCGGCTGCGGTAAATGCTCGCCATTTAGCGAAAGAAGCAGACTTCTTTAGTATTGGTACTAATGACTTAACGCAATATACGTTAGCTGTTGATCGTGGTAATGAAATTATTGCACATCTATATAACCCGTTAAGCCCATCAGTGTTGAATTTAATCAAGCAAGTTATTGATGCTTCGCACGCAGAAGGTAAATGGACTGGAATGTGTGGTGAGCTTGCTGGCGATGTACGTGCAACGGCATTATTGTTAGGTATGGGATTAGATGAATTCAGTATGAGCGGTATTTCTGTTCCTCACGTGAAAAAATTAATTCGTTCAGTGAACTTTGCAGATGCTAAATCTTTAGCTGAGGAAGCACTTGCACAACCAACAGCTGCGGATGTTGAGCGTTTAGTTGATGAATTTTATCAAAAATTAAGCTAATTCAAATTATTTAGCATACAAAATCAAAATTCTCGTATAGAATATACGAGAATTTTGTATCTAATATCTTGAGGGAGATTTTAATATGGGTTTATTTGATAAATTATTTGGCTCAAAACAAAAAGCAAGCAAAGAAATTCAAATCTATTCGCCATTATCAGGCGAGATTGTAAATATTGAAGATGTACCAGATGTTGTTTTTTCTGAAAAAATCGTAGGTGATGGCGTAGCTATTCGCCCAGCTGGCGATACTATCGTTTCACCAGTAAATGGTACCATTGGTAAAATTTTTGAAACTAACCACGCATTCTCTATTGAATCTGAAGATGGTGTAGAATTATTCGTACACTTTGGCATTGATACCGTTGAGTTAAAAGGTGAAGGTTTCTCTCGTGTTGCACAAGAAGGACAAACTGTAAAAGCGGGCGATCCTATCATTAAATTCGATTTAGCATTACTTGAAGGAAAAGCTAAATCAGTATTAACACCAATCGTCATTTCTAATATGGATGAAATCAACAACTTAACGAAGAAAAGTGGTTCAGTTGTTGCAGGTGAAAGTGTTGTTTTAACATTAACTAAATAATAGAACGTTATTGCTAAAGCCACGGTATCAAATATCGTGGCTTTTTTGTTTGCTCTTTTTGAGCAATATCAGCTTTATGAAGATTATTTATAGATAAAAAATAGACAACAAGGTAGAATATGCCACAAATTTTGCGTAAAGAGTTTATTTTTATTTAAAATAATAAATTGCTTTACGCTTTTCTTTTCTAATTATTAAGATATTTATTATTTTTTGAAGACTATGGCTAAATTACATATTACTACTTGGGGCTGTCAAATGAATGAGTATGACTCATCAAAAATGGCAGATCTTCTTAATTCTACTCACGGTTTTGAGCTAACCGAAAACCCAGAAGATGCAGATGTTTTACTGTTAAACACTTGTTCTATCCGTGAAAAAGCACAGGAAAAAGTATTTTCACAGCTTGGACGTTGGAAAAACTGGAAGAAAACCAAACCTGAATTGATTATTGGGGTGGGCGGTTGTGTAGCTTCACAAGAAGGTGAGCATATTCGTGAGCGTGCACCTTTTGTTGATATTGTGTTTGGGCCACAAACGTTGCACCGCTTACCAGAAATGATTAATCAGATTCGTGGCGGTAAAAGCTCGATTGTTGATATTTCATTCCCAGAAATTGAAAAATTTGACCGCTTGCCAGAGCCTCGTGCGGAAGGCCCGACTGCCTTCGTTTCGATTATGGAAGGTTGTAATAAATACTGCTCATTCTGTGTGGTGCCTTACACCCGTGGCGAAGAAGTTTCTCGCCCTGTAGATGATGTGCTATTTGAAATTGCACAATTAGCCGCACAAGGTGTGCGTGAAGTAAATTTATTAGGTCAGAACGTAAATGCTTATCGTGGTGAAACCTTCGATGGCGGTATTTGCACCTTTGCAGAATTATTACGTTTAGTGGCAGCGATTGACGGTATTGACCGCCTACGTTATACCACAAGCCACCCGATTGAATTTAGCGATGATATTGTTGAAGTTTATCGTGATACTCCTGAATTAGTAAGTTTCTTACATTTACCAATCCAGAGTGGTTCCGACCGTGTTTTAACGATGATGAAGCGTAACCACACGGCATTAGAATATAAAGCGATTATCCGCAAACTGCGTGAAGTTCGCCCTGAAATTCAAATTAGCTCTGACTTTATTGTCGGCTTCCCGGGCGAAACTGCGGAAGATTTTGAACAAACAATGAAGATTATCGAGCAAGTGAATTTTGATATGAGCTTTAGCTTTATCTACTCCGCTCGCCCGGGTACCCCAGCTGCGGACTTGCCTGATGATGTAACGGAAGATGAAAAAAAAGAGCGTCTATCTCGCCTGCAACAACGCATTAACCACCAAGCAATGCAGTTTAGCCGTGCGATGTTAGGCACTGAACAGCGTATTCTTGTTGAAGGCCCATCGAAAAAAGATTTAATGGAATTAACCGGTCGTACTGAAACTAACCGTGTTGTGAACTTTGTTGGCACACCAGATATGATCGGTAAATTTGTGGACGTAAAAATTACCGATGTTTACACCAACTCACTAAGAGGCGAGGTAATTCGTACCGAAGATGAAATGGGCTTAAGAGTGGTGGAATCGGCAGAAAGTGTGATTGCTCGTACTCGTAAAGAAGATGAACTAGGCGTAGGCAAATACGTCGTAAATCTGTAAAAAAAACGTAAAAATAACCGCTTGTTATAACTTTCAAGCGGTTATTTTTTAGGAAAATATTACAAATATTTTCTTTAAAAAGCCTTATTTTTGTCGCAGTTCATATTTCATAAAATTCAAGAATAGATTAGTATTAGGAAAAGACGCTAAAACGTTTTAGTATGCGAAATTATCTTGATTTAAAGAGGAAAGAATAATGAGTAAGATTTGGGTAACAGGCGATGCCGTTGTGGATTTAATTCCCGATGGCGAAAACCATTATTTAAAATGTGCTGGTGGAGCCCCAGCTAATGTAGCGGTGGGGGTTTCTCGTTTAGGTGTGGAAGCCGGTTTTATTGGACGTGTAGGGAATGACCCATTAGGTCAATTTATGAAAGACGTATTGGCGGCAGAAAAGGTTTCAACCGACAATATGATTTTAGACGATGCTCATCGCACATCAACTGTGGTTGTTGGGTTAGATAACGGCGAACGCAGTTTTACTTTTATGGTAAACCCTAGTGCAGACCAATTCTTAGAAGTGGGCGATTTACCTGAATTTAAACAGGGCGATTTTTTACATTTTTGCTCTATTGCACTAATCAACGACCCTTCACGTTCTACTACTATTGAAGCGATTCGCAGAATCAAAAATGCTGGTGGATTTGTTTCTTTCGACCCAAATTTACGTGAGTCACTTTGGAAAAGCCTAGATGAAATGAAAACCGTGGTAAATTCCGTGGTGGCAATGGCGGATATTCTTAAATTTTCTGAAGAAGAACTCACGCTTTTAACCGATAAAGCGACTCTTGAAGAGGCAACTCAAGCAATTACCGCACAATATCCGGAAAAACTTATTATTATTACCTTAGGCAAAGACGGTGCAATTTATCACTTAAACGGTTCAAGCAAAGTCGTTGCCGGTAAAGCGTTAACACCGGTGGATACCACAGGTGCTGGCGATGCTTTTGTGAGCGGATTACTCGCCGGGCTGGCTCAAGTTTCAGACTGGAAAAATGAAAACGTTTTAACCGACGTTATCCGCAAAGCCAACGCTTCGGGAGCTTTAGCCACCACTGCCAAAGGTGCAATGTCCGCCTTGCCAAACAAAGTACAGCTCGAAGCATTTTTGGCGGAATAGAATTGTGATAGCGCTCGTCTTTGACGAGTGCTTATTATTTATCTAGGGTACTCGTCAAAGACGAGCACCATCATTTTGATTGTTAGGATTCCCTATGCATATTTTCAATAACGGTAAATACAAAAGCCTCTACGCTCAAACAGAGGGTGAATTACAAGCCATTCGTCAAACGGTACTGACCGATTCCGACTTTTACCCAACCTATCATCTCGCCCCTGAAACAGGGTTGTTTAACGACCCGAACGGTTTGATTTTTGATGGCGAGAAATACCATATTTTTGCCCAATGGTTTCCTTACGGTGCATTGCACGGAATGAAGCATTGGCAACATTTTATTACCAAAGATTTCCAAACTTTTAGCAAAGGCGATTTACTGATTCCTGATGAACTGTTTGAATCGCACGGCTGCTATTCAGGTGGGGCGATTTTATGGCAAGATAAGATTGTTGCTTTTTACACGGGGAACACTCGTCGCCCGTCAGACAATGCTCGTATTCCGCATCAAAATATTGCGATTTTCGATAAAGCAGGCAAATTATTGGAAAAACGTTGCATTATCGACCAAGCACCCGAAGGCTATACCGAACACGTGCGTGATCCGAAACCTTATATTACCAAAGAAGGCAAAATTCGCTTTGTATTAGGGGCTCAGCGTGAAAACTTAACAGGCACAGCGTTAATTTATGAAATGGAAAATCTTGAAGCAATGCCACGCTTAATTGCCGAGCTTGAAGTGAAAGATTTTGATAACAGCAATGTGTTTATGTGGGAATGTCCGGATCTCTTTCAATTATCGGGTAAAGATCTGTTTGTTTGGTCGCCACAAGGAAAACTGCGAGAAAGCCACCAATTCCAAAATAATTACCACGCAACCTATGCAGTGGGGGAACTGGCTGGAAATGAATTAACCGCAGAGCATATTGAAGAACTGGATTACGGCTTTGATTTTTATGCTCCGCAAACCATTGAAAATAGCAACCGCATAATGTTTGGCTGGGTAGGCTTACCGGATTTAACTTACCCGACGGATCAATATCAATGGCATTCAATGCTGACTTTGCCACGTAAATTATCGCTTAAAAACGGCAAGGTGGTGCAACAGCCAATCGTTAATATTGGTCAATTACAAGCAGTCGAAATTTCAGAGAAAATTGCGATTGAGCAGTTAGATACCAGTTATTTACAAATTTCTATTGAAAATCAACCGCTTGCACTTGAATTTTTCCAAAATGAGTTTGGGCAACATCTGACAATGCGTTTTGAAAATGGCGTATTTAGCTTAGATCGTAGCCAAAGCGAACAAACCGAACTAATGGAAAAATTTGGCTCCGTTCGCCATTGTAAAATCGAAAAATTAGACACTATCGAGATTTTCTTCGACCGTTCTATTGTCGAAATTTTCTTAAATGGCGGAGAGAAAGTGCTGACTTCTCGCTTCTTTATTGCGAATCGTCAAAATTGTGTGAAATCGACCCGCTTGCTAAACGCAAAAGTGGCAAATGTTGCAGCAATTAGCGTAGAATAAAAAGAGAGGCAGGAATGCCTCTTTATAATAAAAAAGGAGATAAGTGTGAATAAAAAACGCTTAACGCTAAGCGATATTGCCGAACTGAGTGGTGTTTCTAAAACAACGGCAAGTATGATTTTAAATGGGCGGAGCAGTGATTTTAGAATTAAGCCTGAAACTTGCCAAAAAGTAAAAGAGATTGCGGAAAAATATGGTTACCGTGCCAATGTTTATGCCAAGGCATTACAAGCCCAGCGAACGAACGTAATTGGTTTGGTTATTCCCGATTTTACCAACTACGGTTTTGCATTAACTTCAAAAGCATTAGAGCGTTTATGCCGAGATAATGGCTTACAGCTAGTGATTGCTTGTTCGGACGATAACCCTGAGCTTGAAAAAAAGGCGATAGAGCAGTTATTAGACAGGCGAGTAGATATTCTTATTACAGCACCAACCCATAATGATCCGAGTTATTATCACAACGTAGTGCAATATACGCAAATGTTACATCTCGACCGTTATATCTCAGGGCTTAATATTCCTTCTATTACCAGTAACGATACTCAAAGTATCGGTGTTTTGGTTGAGAATATTGTACGAGCTTACCAGCCGAAAGAATTCTTTTATTTAGGCGGGCAACTCGCCCTTTCACCAAGCCAAAATCGTTTAAAAGGATTTCGTGAAGGGCTGGAACAATCACACTTAGCTCTGCAAGAAGATTGGATTTTACATCAAGACTACCAACCGGAATCGGGTTATCAAATGTTTTCCCAAATTGTTGAGAAACTAGGGCGATTACCTGAGGCTGTATTTACGGCATCTTTTACCTTGCTAGAAGGGGTGATGCGTTATTTAAGCGAACATAATCAGATGGATAAATTACTCACACAAGAATTACATCTAGCAACGTTTGACGACCATCATTTACTAAATGCTTTACCTTTCCATATTCATTCAATTAAGCAGGAACACCAGCAAATTGCCGAGCAAACTTTTGCTTTAATTCAGCAAAAATTGGCAGATAAAGCGGTAGAAAGTGTGAAAGTGGATTGTGAAATTTTATGGCGAAAATCAATTTAAGAGGACGTTATGGCTCATTTTTACGAATATTTAGAATTTAATAGCGATGAAGATAGAGAAAATCAACTGGAAGTGTATGTTGATGTCAAACTTGAAGATGAAACAGAAGAAAAAATAAAAGCCCTTGCTGTGCAAGGCGATTGGCTTGTAATGGCGGAGCCTTACTGCCCCGATTGTGTCGAGATTGTGGCTTATTTCCAACGTATGGCAAAGCTAAACCCAAATATCAATGTGAAATATGTTTCTCGCAAAGACAACAACGAACGCAAATATTTTGACAGCGATGAGCAACAACAAGCGGTCATTTCTGCCCAAAAAATTCCAAGTATTTTTGATATTCGCAATGGCAAAACAGAATTGGTGTTATGCGAGTTTCCACAATTTCTCAAAGCAAAAATGGAAGAAAATCCTGAGCAATTTGACGAATTAAGAGCAGATTTCAGAATGGGTAAATTTGGGAAAGCGGTAGAAGCTGAATTACTAAATATACTTACGAGCGTAAAATAAATTCACTGAATTTAAGCCTTTATAATTGCGGAATTTGCTTAATTTCTGTATAATCGGAAATCTTTTTTATAAATAAAAAATGTATATATCTTTGGAGTAAACTTATGGCTCGCGTAACCGTACAAGAAGCAGCAGAGAAAATTGGCAACCGTTTTGATTTAATTTTAATTGCCGCACGTCGTGCAAGACAATTACAACTTCACACACGTGAGCCACTTGTGCCTGAAGAAAATGATAAACCAACAGTTATCGCATTACGTGAAATTGAAGATGGTTTAATTACCACAGCGATTATGGATCAGCTAGAAAATCACGACTCAGTTCAACAAGAAGTTGCAGAGCAAGAAGCAATTTCGTTTTTAACTGAAATGAGCAACGAATAATTATTTTTTTAGTGATAGAGAATGGACAACTGGGTCTGCAAGCGGTAGGATTTTCCTAGAAATTTGCAAATTCATTGTCCATTTTTATTTCTATTTTTTATCTATTTTTGGGGTATAACGTGTATCTTTTTGAACCTTTAGATCGAATTATTCAGGGCTATTTACCGCCTGAACAAATTGAACGTGTAAAGCGTGCGTATGTAATTGCTCGTGATGCACACGAAGGGCAAACACGCTCAAGTGGGGAGCCTTATATTACGCACCCTGTGGCGGTGGCATCTATTATTGCTGAAATGAAATTGGATCACGAAGCCGTGATTGCAGCACTATTGCACGATGTGATTGAAGATACACCTTATACCGAAGAGCAACTTGCCGAAGAATTTGGGCAAAGTGTGGCAGATATTGTGCAAGGGGTCTCAAAACTAGATAAATTAAAATTCCGCACTCGCCAAGAAGCCGAAGTAGCAAACTTCCGTAAAATGATTTTGGCGATGACCAAAGATATTCGAGTAGTCCTTATCAAACTTGCTGACCGTACCCATAATATGCGAACGTTAGGGGCTCTTCGTCCAGATAAACGTCGCCGTATTGCTAAAGAAACTCTTGAAATTTACAGCCCCCTTGCTCACCGTTTAGGGATTGAGCATATCAAAAATGAGCTGGAAGATTTAGGCTTTGAGGCAATGCATCCACAACGTTATCGAGTCTTGAAGATGGCGATTGCCAGTGCGAGAGGGCATCGTAAAGAATTAATTCAGCGTATTTCTAATGAAATTATAGGCCGTTTAGAAGATGTAAAAATTGAGGCTCGAGTTTATGGGCGTGAAAAACATCTTTACTCTATCTATCAAAAAATGCGTCAAAAAGATCAGCATTTCCACTCTATTTTAGATATTTACGCATTCCGAGTGGTGGTGGGTAATGTCGATAATTGTTATCGAGTATTAGGGCAAATGCACGCTTTATATAAACCTCGCCCAAAACGAGTGAAAGACTATATTGCTGTGCCAAAACCCAATGGCTACCAATCGCTCCATACCTCTATGATCGGGCCTCACGGCGTGCCGGTTGAAGTGCAAATTCGCACCGAAGATATGGATAAAATGGCGGATATGGGGGTTGCGGCTCATTGGCGTTATAAAGAGGGCGAAGGGCATAACACCACGGTGCAACTAAAAGCTCAGCAATGGCTACAAAGCATTGTTGAATTGCAAAACAGTGCGGGTAACTCGGCTGAGTTTATTGAAAGTGTAAAATCGGATCTATTCTCTGATGATATTTACGTCTTTACACCGAAAGGCAGAATTGTTGAATTACCGGCGAATGCCACAGCGATTGATTTTGCTTATGCCGTTCACTCTGGTATTGGGGATCGTTGTGTTGGTGCGATAGTGGATCGCAATCCGTATCCGCTTTCCCAGCCACTACGAACAGGGCAAACCGTTGAGATTATTACCGAGCAAGGTAAACGTCCAAGTGCGTCTTGGCTCAATTTTGCCGTGAGTGGAAAAGCTCGTTCTAAAATTCGTCAGGCACTTAAAAATCAGCAACACAATGATGCGATTGCACTTGGGCGTCGTCAGTTAGTGCGTGCAATGAATTTACGTTCGATTGATGATTTAAAACCAGAGGTTATCCAAGCAGTATTAGAAGAATTACGTTTAGCTACATTTGATGATTTATTAGCAGAAATCGGTTTAGGTAATCAAATAAGTAGCGTTGTTGCACAAAGATTACTGGGAGAACCGTTATTAATTGATACAGATGGCGACCCACAAAATAACCAACCACTTGTGATTGAAGGGGTAGAAAGCCGTTTAATTAGCTTTGCAAAATGTTGCCAACCGGTGCCAGGGGATGAAATTATCGCTTATGTGAGTTCCGGTAAAGGTTTAATTATTCACAATGCCTGCTGCCCAAATGTAAAAGATTATGCAACAGACCAACGTCACTACTTACCAGTTGTTTGGGAAGAAGTAGCAAAAGATAAAGCGATTAAATTTGAAACTGAAATTGTGCTAGATATAATTAATGAACCAGGTGTTCTTGCTGGCATTACTTCCACTCTTGCTAAAATGAATAGCAATATTGGCAGCATTAGCAGCGAGGCAAGGGAGGGGAATGTATATCAAGTGAAAATCCAAATTTCAGTATTGGATAAAGAACACTTTGACGCAATTTTACGTAAATTATTAAGTGTTAATGGCGTGGTAAAAGCGAGTAGAAAATAGGTAAAATAGCGACTATAAAATANNTATTTTATAGTCGCTATTTCTTAATTACATTCTTGCCTCAAGTAACTTTACTAATGCTTTGATATGATCACCTGTTGCATTAAGTGCTGGAATATAGCGATAAGATTCGCCACCCGCATGTTCAAAGTTTTCTTTATTCTCTTCTGCAATCTCTTCTAAAGTTTCTAAACAGTCTGCGGAAAAGCCTGGGCAGATAACTGCTACTTTTTTAATCCCTTTTTTAGGGAATTCTTCTAAAGTCTCATCTGTATAAGGTTGTAGCCATTCTTCATCACCAAAACGAGATTGGAAGGATAAAAGCCATTGTTCTTTAGTTAAACCTAATTTTTCAGTAACTAATTCTGCTGTTTCATAACAATGTTTTGGATAAAAATCCCCTTCATCGGCATAACGTTTTGGTATTCCGTGGAATGAGAATAGCAATAGCTCATCGGGGTCTAATGCAATAGAATTAGCAAGAGCTTGAATATAAAGCGGATCGTTATGATAACTATGAATAAACTCAAATGGCACAATATTACGTTGAGATTTTAGACCATTAGCAAAGGCATCTAATACCGAAGCTGTTGTCGTGCTGCTATATTGTGGGTAAAGGGGCAGTACAATAATTTTATCAACATTTTGTTTGATAAGGCTATCTGTTGCACTTTCCATACTTGGATTACCATAAGACATACCTAATTCGACCACAACATTTTTACCTTTTACATCAAAATAATGCTGAACGGCTCTTTGTTGTTGGCGAGAAATAGCCAATAGTGGTGAGCCATCTTCACTCCAAACCGATTGATATAATTTAGCTACTTTAGGTGAGCGCTTTGGTAAGACAATAAAATTTAAAATTGCCTGCCATTTCAGTTTCGGTAAATCAATTACACGAGGGTCGCTTAAAAACTGTTTCAAATAACGTTTTACTGCACTTGGGGTTGGCTCATCGGGTGTACCTAAATTAGCTAATAAAATACCGATTTTTTGTTCACTCATTTTATGCTCTTGTAGAAAATGGAATCATTACGCTAAATTATGCCATAAAGAAACAGAAAATTCTGCGAAAATTAATCGCTAGAAGATAACAAGCGGTCTAATTTTTTAAAAAGTTTGCAAACAATATAGAAAGGATGTGAGTTTCGTTCTTGCTTTTTGTTTCGTTTGCTTGTAGAATTGCAACTCTTTTTTATGGTCCTTGTTTGGCAGAAAATTTATATGCCAACTTTTTAAATTTTTAGGTAGATAAGCAATGAAACGTACATTTCAACCTTCAGTATTAAAACGTGCTCGTACTCACGGTTTCCGTGCTCGTATGGCTACTAAAAACGGTCGTCAAGTATTAGCACGCCGTCGTGCAAAAGGCCGTAAATCTTTATCTGCATAATTTGTAGTAAAGTAAAGCCCAACCACCTTATATAAGTGTGAAGAAGCAAGCCTTTTCTCGGGAGCTACGTTTGTTAGCTCCCGTTCAATTTAAAGCTGTGTTTGAAGAACCTCTTCGAGCTAGCACTCCTCAAATGACACTTCTTGCCAGACAAAATACGGCAGAGAATCCTCGTCTTGGTTTAACCGTTGCTAAAAAACATCTAAAGCGGGCTCACGAACGTAATCGTATTAAACGTATTGTGCGAGAAAGCTTTCGTTTAAAACAGCACGAATTACCTAATTTTGATTTTGTATTTGTTGCAAAAGGTGGAATTGGTAAGCTAGATAATGCAACCATTTTTGAAACGCTTGAAAAATTATGGGCAAGACACATTCGACTAAGCAAAAAAACGGTTCAAACAAACCAGTAAAAGAACCAAGCAAAATTAGTTTATTTGCAAGACTCCTCTTGTTACCTATCTATTTCTATCGTTATGCCATCAGCCCTCTTATAGGCCCCCGTTGCCGTTTTTACCCAACCTGTTCAACTTATGCTGTTGAAGCTATTAAAATTCACGGTGCGGTAAAAGGTGGATATTTAGCAATGAAACGCATTTTACGTTGCCATCCATTTAGTGAAGGGGGAGATGACCCTGTCCCACCTTGCAGTTGTAAACACCATAAAAATGAAAAACAGCCTAAATAGCAAAGCATCTAGACTGTCTTGATAAAGAGAATATTTTACTTACTAGCAGGCATATACAAGGCCACCTGCACCGCAGATGTATAAATGTAAAGGGGGTAATTAAATACTAAATGAAGAGCCACAACCACAGGTTGAACTTGCATTTGGGTTTATAACCACAAAGCGAGAACCATCTAGCCCTTCAGTATAATCTACAGTGCCACCAATCAAATACTGTAAGCTCATAGGATCAACCACCAAGCCCACATTTTGATTTTCAATAGTTAAATCACCATCGTTTACCTGATCATCAAAGGTAAAACCATATTGGAACCCACTGCACCCACCACCAGTAATATAAACACGCAAGCGAAGATTTGGGTTATCTTCGCCTTCAATTAAGCTTTTTACTTTACGAGCTGCCGCATCGGTAAAGATTAAAGGAATTTGGATATCACTCATTTTGTTTTAGATCAAACTTCTTAAAAATTCTAAGTATTATCTAATAATTATCATATAAGAGCAATGGAAAATATTGGATAGGTTAAGTGATTTTGTATGTTATAATTGCTAGTAATTTTAAATTTCTAACATTTTGTTTAATAAATAAACAGCTTTGTGGTTCTATAATTATGTTTCTAAAATTATCAGGAAAAATAGCACGTCTTCGAGCATTTGATGAGTTACTTAAACAACTGATCATTCGAGATATTAAAATTAAATACAGACGTAGTTACTTAGGTTATATTTGGAGTATTCTAAACCCCCTTATGACAATGACGGTACTAGTCATTGTATTTTCACATTTATTTACACGTTTTGATATTGATAATTTTCCATTGTATTTAATTTCAGGTCAGATTATTTTTAGCTTTATGGCAGAAGCAACTAATATGGCAGTGTCTTCTATTTCAAATAATGCTTCTTTGATTAAAAAGACTTATGTTCCTAAATACATATTTACTTTATCAAAAGTTGGTAGTTCTTTAGTAAATCTCTTATTTTCTATGGGGGCGTTATTATTAGTAATGCTTTTTACTAAAGCCACTTTCTCTTGGAATTTATTATTCTTCCCATTTCTCGTTTTACAGGTCTTTGTATTTGTTCTAGGCGTTGGCCTTTTATTAGCTTCTATGTCAGTTTTTTTTCGAGATATTCAATATTTATGGGGGGTTATTTTACCTATGTGGATGTATTTAACTCCAATTTTTTATCCAGTTTCTATTATTCCAGAGAGTTATCGAGAGCTTTATAAAATGCTGAATCCTATGTATTGGTATGTTACTCAATCTCGAGATATCATAGTGTATGCAAGATTTCCTGATACGCAATTAATTTTAATGGGAAGTTTATTTGCTATTGTGGTACTTTGTTTTGGTGCTTGGGTATTTAATAAAAAACAAGATGAGTTTATTTTATATATATGATTAAAAGAGACATTGTTGTTGAAGTAAAGAATGCTACGGTAAGATTTAATAAAGCATCTATTCATTATAATGGTTTAAAAGAATATTTTATTAGACTTATTAAAAAAGAACTAATGTTTGAAGAGTTTTTGGCATTAAAAGATATTAATTTAGAAATTGCAAGGGGAGAATCTTGGGGGATCATTGGGACAAATGGATCTGGTAAATCTACCCTTTTAAAATTAATTTGTGGAATTTTAAAACCTTATAAAGGCACGGTGAGTGTGAGAGGAAATATAGCTCCATTAATTGAATTAGGTGCAGGATTCGATCGTGAACTGACAGCAAGAGAGAACATCTTTTTAAATGGAGCACTCTTAGGGCATAAGAAATCGTTTATGCAAGAACATTTTGATGAAATTGTCGAATTTGCAGGATTATCTGAATTTGTTGATATGCCTATTAAGAATTTTTCATCAGGTATGTCTGCTCGTTTAGGGTTTTCTATAGCAACTATTGTAAAGCCAGAAATTTTAATTGTAGATGAAGTTTTAGCTGTTGGCGATCAAGCATTTCAAGAAAAATGTCGTAAAAGAATGACTGAAATGCTGGCCGATGGTACAACTTTATTGTTTGTATCTCATTCTAGTCATCAAGTAAAGCAATTATGTAAAAATGTACTGTGGCTTGATAAAGGCATAGTCAAAGGATGTGGGAAAACAGAAGATGTTTTACCAAAATACATTGAGAGTTTAAAGGCATAATGAATCATCAAAAAGCATCTAAATATGCAATGATTGGAATGGATTTATTTTCATTCTGTTTATCATTTTTTTTAGTATTATTATTGATTTCAACAACATTTGGTGAACTTAGTAAATTTATACCATTAGGAGAAATGGAAGAAAGAGCCCTAATTCATTTCGGGCTTGCTCTGCTTTGTGTAGGCTGGTTTTGGGGCAGATTAAGGCATTATACATATAGAAAGCCATTTTGGTTTGAATTAAAAGAAATTCTAAGAACGTTATTAATTTTCTCGGTTATTGATCTTGCAATTTTGAGCTTATCTAAATTATATGTTTCTCGGTATGTTTGGCTTTTTACATGGCTAATTATTTTAGTATTATTTCCATTAAGTCGCATTTTATTAAAAAGTTGTTTAATAAGAAAAGGATGGTTTTTAAAAGACACCGTTATTATTGGTGGTAAAGCCAATGCTGTTGATACCTATAATGCTATTATTAATGAACGTTATTTAGGGTTAAATATAAAATATTTTATTACAGATACACCTGATGCTAATCTTAAAGCACTAGGGAAAGATATTCTTTCTTATAAGCAGTTAGATGAATATTGGAAAATACTTGCTCCTAGTACGCAATTTATGATCGCATTAGAAGATAGTGAAAATACAAAAAGAGATACTTGGATTCGTAATTTAACGAAAAAAGGTTACCGCTTTATCTCTATTATTCCAAGTTTAAGAGGATTACCGCTATATAGCACAGATATGTCGTTCTTATTTAGTTATGAAATTATTTTATTAAGAATTAACCATAATTTAGCAAAGAGAAGTTCAAAAATTATTAAGAGAACAATGGATATTGCATTATCTTCTATATTGCTATTCTTCTTCTCTCCTATTTTATTTTTTATTTGGCTGATAATTAGTTGTAGTGGAGGGAAAGCACTTTATTCTCATACTAGAATTGGACGTGAAGGAAAACCTTTTCAATGCTGGAAATTTCGCTCAATGAAAAAAAATGCTGATGAGATTTTGCGAGTTTATTTAGATGAAAATCCTCAAGCCTATGATGAATGGTATAGAGAAAGAAAGTTAAGAAATGATCCTCGTATTACTAAATTTGGAGATTTGCTAAGAAAGTTTAGTTTAGATGAACTACCTCAATTATATAATGTATTAGTTGGAGAAATGAGCTTAGTTGGGCCTAGACCTATAACAAGCGATGAACTTAAATATTACCGTAATAGTTTAGATTATTATTTTATGTCTAAACCAGGTATGACAGGACTTTGGCAAGTTTCTGGGCGTAATAATGTCAGTTATGATACTCGTGTCTATTTTGATGCTTGGTATGTGAAAAATTGGTCGGTTTGGAATGATATAGTAATTTTATGTAAAACTGTACCAGCTGTTTTTAAAAGAACAGGAGCTATGTAATTAATTTTATGGAGAATAGAAATGTCTAACGTTATAAGTCGTGTAAAGCAGGTTATTTTAGAGCCTAAGGTAACAATAAAAAAAGTAAAATATAAATTTCAACAAAATCCAAATGATGCTTTGAATATGATTTTATCTGATATTAAGGGAGATACCAAACATTTATATCATCGTGTTAGAAAACATATTCCGATTAAATATAAAAGTAAAAACCAATTTTCTATTGTCTCTGCCTGTTATAATGTTAGTAATTATTTAGATGAGTTTTTTACTAGTATTATTTCTCAAACTTTAGACTTTAAAAAACATATTCAAATTATTTGTGTAGATGATGGTTCAACTGATAATACTGCCGAGACCATTAAAAAATGGCAATCAAAATACCCAGATAATATTCACTATTATTATAAAGAAAATGGTGGGCAGGCTTCTGCTCGTAATTTAGGAATTGACTATGTTAAAACTGATTGGGTAACTTTTATCGATCCTGATGATTTTATTAATAGAGATTATTTTTTTAATATTGATCGTGCGATTAATAAAAATACCAAAATGCTAGTCTCCAATTTTATTTTTTGGATGGAGGCAACAAAAACATACAGAGATGCTCACCCTCTAAAATATAGATTCTCAGATAAAGTTAGAGAGCTTAATGCTAATGATCTACAAAATTGCATTAATTTATCTGCAGCTGCCACTATTTTTAAGACTAGTGATATTTTAGAAAACCAACTTTTATTTAACCACACTGTAAAGCCTACATTTGAAGATGGTAAATTTATTGCTGATTACTTACTTACTTTATCAGGAGGTAAGGTTTCTTTTGTGAGAGATAGCCATTATCTATATAGAAAAAGGGAAGATGGTAGTTCTACTTTAGATACTGCTTGGAAGAAAAAAGAAAAATTTTATAATGTTTTAGCTTATGGATATTTACCAATGCTAAAAGATTATTATGCTAAATATGGCAAAGTCCCATTACATATTCAAAGAACTGTTATTTATGATGTTTGTTGGTATGTTAAGCACTTATTAGATAATGAATCAAGAAGCAGTTTCTTAAATAATGAAGAAAAAGAAAACTTCCATAATGTTTTATTAGAAATTTTTACTTATATTGAAACCAAAAATATTATGAGCTTTGAATTATGTGGCATTTGGTTCTTGCATAAGGCTGCAATGATAGCAGGTTTAAAACAAGAAGATTTGCCTAGATATTTTGGTTATATTGAGAAAATAGATAGAACTAAAAAACAGGTTCTTATTTCTTACTTTACTTCACCTAAAGAATATTTAGAGAGTTTTATACTATCTGATGGTCAAGAGTTATTACCAATTTGGAGCAAAACTTTGCATAAAGTCTTTGTAGGAAAAACAGTGTTGTTTGAAAAACGAGTTTGGTTATCCTATGATGGTATTGAGAGTAAAAGTTTTCAGTTGCTAGTTGATGGAAAAAATGTCCAACTAAATCTAAAAGGAAAATGGCATAATAAAGAGGTACCATTTAATACAATTATAGCTGATTTTCAAGTCCCCGCTAAATATAACCAGCATCATAAAGATATTTGGCTTTTAATTGATAGAGATATGCAAGCAGATGATAATGCAGAGCATCTATATCGTTATATTAAAGCTAACTATCCAGAACAAGAAGCTTATTTTGCTTTAAGTTCTAAATCTCATGATTGGGAACGTTTATATAAAGAAGGGTTTAATCTCTTAGATTATGGCACAAAAGAGTTCGAGGATATTCTATGTAAATCAGCAAAAATTATTAGTAGTCACGCTGATGATTATATGGATAATTATTTTCAAGATCATTATGCAGGTAGTAAGAAATTTATATTTTTACAGCACGGAGTAATAAAACATAACTTGTCTTCTTGGTTAAATAAGAAAAAGGATATAAGTTGTTTTATTACAACAACTGAAGGCGAATATCAGTCTATTGCTGGTAATTTATCACCTTATATTTTTTCTGAGCGTGATACTATATTGTCAGGCCTGCCTAGACACGATTCTTTATTAGAGGGTAATACTTTATCAAATAAAGAAATATTAATAATGCCAACTTGGCGTAGTTATATTGTGGGCAATGTAATTGCTGGAGGATTTCAGCGAGAAAAAAATAAATTCTTTACTGAAACCTTATACTATAAGCATTGGTCTGAGTTTTTAGCGAGCCCAGAATTGGAGCATTTAGTTAAAGAATCTGGTTTTAAAGTTACATTTGCACCACACGCAAATATAGAGCCTTATTTAGATGAGTTTTCTATTCCAGATTATATTAATGTGTGGAAAGCTAAAGACGGCAAAATTCAAGATCTCTTTAGAAATGCAAAGTTTATGATTACCGATTACTCTTCGGTAGCCTTTGAAATGGCATTTTTAGGCAAACAAGTATTATATTATCAATTTGATAAAGAATTAGTATTTGGTGGCGAACATACTTACCAAAAGGGCTATTTCTCTTACGAAGATCACGGATTCGGGCCTATTGTTGAGAATTTAGATGATTTATTAGCATCTCTTAAAGACATTTTAGAGAAAGCAGGTGAACCAGTAGAGCCATATAAACAAAGAATTGAAAATACTTTCCCATTCCGTGATGGGAATAACTGTGAGCGTGTTTATCAAGCTATCAAAGCTTTAAATGAGTCAGAAAGGAAGGAAGTTGATTTAGATATTCTAAGAGAAGCGGTTAAATCAGCTTATAATAATAAAGCTTGGACATTATTACTCTCCCGTTGTGAGTTGTTAGAGAAATATGGAGATGAAGCAGATCAAGCAATGACTAAACAGCTAAAACTACAAGCATTAGTAGGAGCTTATCAATTTGAAGAATTTGAGAAAATATCGTTAGAGCATATTACTCATCAACAGCAACTATCATTAAAAGCAAAACAGTTATTTATTCAGCAAAAATGGTTAGCAGCAGCTAATAAATTTACAGTACTAAACACATTAAACACATTATCTGGTGATGAAGCAATGATGTTGGCTCAATGCTATGCAGAATTAAATGAAACAGGTAAGTTAGCCGCTTTACAAGAAAAGTTAGAGCTTGATGAAGAGTACAAAGTGCTTTTAGATTGCTGGTTAGCAATAAGTGAGGAACGTTGGTATGATGTAATTGTATTATTAGAACCGAAGGTTGAGGAACTAGATATCAGTTTATTAAAACGTGATAAACTACAACTTTTATTAGCACGAGCTTATCGTGTAGTAGGAGATTATACAAAAGCTCACGAGCAGTTGATTGCTTATGAAAAACATATAGCAGGCGATACTGATTGCAGATTAGAAATTGCTCATTTGGCATTTGTGCAAAATAATAATGATAAGGTTATTACACAGTTAAACAGAACGGCTTTTAAAGATATATTGGATTTACCTGTAACATCTTTAACTGAATATATTATTTCAACAGAAAAACTTGGTAATAGCTCTGAAAGTATGAAACTATTGGCTAAAATTTCAGAGCGATACAAGAATGATGAAACATTGATGAGTCTTGTTGCAAATATGCTGATTCAGCAAGAGAACTGGAATAAACTTGAATTACTTTCAACTGAGTGTTATGAAAATGGTATGGAGTCAATGATTTATCCATTAGTGCTTTCGAAGACAAGGCTTGGTAAACTAGATGAAGCTTATAAATTACATATTCAACCAAAAGAAAATACTGAGTATGGCTACTTAGAAGTAGTTTCTGATTTGGCAATTATGTTTGGTAATTTAGAGTTAGCACAATACTGTTTAAGACAGATGATTGCGAAATATCCAACCAAAGATAAAGAAAATAATTTAATGAAGCTAATTTCATTATCTAAGTAACTTTCGTTAATAAGGTGAGCATAGCTCGCCTTATTAATATAAGGAATAGAAATGCAAAGACTAGAACAGACTTATACTGCAACGAATGGTGTAAAAGTGATTTATAAACATAAACCAAGAAAGTACGATTTTAATCATCTTATTGTTGTCTTTTCTGGTTTTTTAAATGCAAAACCAGGAAATTATGATTTTAATAATGCTTTAAATGATTGTCCTGCCGATGTCATTTGGATTAATGATAATTTTGAAGATATGTACACTTATTATTTATGTGTTGATATGAATTTTAAGGTTGAGGAAGCAATTAAAGAATTTATTGATATCCAAATTAAAGCATTGTCACTAGATTATGAGAAAGTAACAGTAACGGGTTTTAGTAAAGGTGGAAGTGCCGCTCTTTATTATGGTTTAAAATTACCTGTAGCAAATATTGTTACGACTGTGCCTCAAATTAAAATCGGTAGCTATGTGGTTAAGAACTGGCCTCAGGTGGCTTCTCATATGATGGGAGAGCTAAGCCAAGCTAAACAAGATTATTTAGACAAGTTAATTATTCAATTATTGAGAACAGATATTAGAAGAGAAAAGAATATCTATTTACTAACATCAGAAGCTGATATTCAGTATGAGTCAGAAATTAAGCCAATACTAGACGATCTTAGAAAATACTCTAATTTTAATCTCATTAAAAGCTATTCGGTTTTTTGTCGTGAGCATAATCAGATTACTTCACATCATACATCAACATTACTTGGGTTGTATTATCTTTTAACTTCAGGTGGTGTACCTCATTTCCCTAATAATGAAATCCATTTCTTTGGCTCACAACCTTTACCGATAGAAAATAAAACTGGAGAGCCGATTGTAGATACATATTTATTAGATATAAAAAATGGACGTTTATTTATTGATGGTGTTGCCTTACTGAAAGGATATCATTTAGTAGATTATAATGATGTTGCGTACGAGTTAATATTCAAAGGCAGTAAAGAAATTGTGAAACCACTTGCTAAAGCTCATAAACCTTATTTAACTAAAGAGTTTTTCGATGGTAAATATCTAGTTATTTACGATAAAGGTTGGTTTACTACTTATCAGTATAAGGGTATTGATATTAGTGATGTTCCTACTGGAGATTATCAGCTGTTTATCCATATAATGATTAAAGGTCTTTCTAAGAGAGTACCACTTGTAACTAATAGAGAGTTAGTTAAGAATGTAAATGGCATTAAAGTTTATTGCAAGGGTAATCAAATTTGTTTAAAAATTTAGGGGCTGGGGCTATATGTATAAAGTAACCAATATAAATTAGAGTTAAGAGAGAAAATGTTAAGTTTATGAATTATAAAAGAATAATAAATTTGGTTTCTCATTTACTGAAAAAACCTTCTTTAATATTAAAGGGGGTTACATCGGCTAAAAAATACGGTATTAAATATGCTTTAAAAAAAGCACTGACGCCTTATACGCCTAATTTTAACAGGCAGTTAGAATGGGTAAATATCAAAGAGCAAAAACAGATATTTATTTTAACTACAAGACATTGTTATTTTATTGCTAGACTTATTCAAAAACAGTTAAATAATCTCTCTTTTCAAAGTGAAATTGTTTTTGATGTACCACAGAATGGATTTGGAAATGGAGTTCATTTTGTGGTTTGCCCACAAATGTTTAATGAACTACCTGAGCAATATATTGCTTTCCAATTAGAGCAGTCAGTAACTTCTCGATGGTTTAATAAAGAATATTTAAATAAACTTAGTAATGCTTATGCTGTACTTGATTATTCTTTAGATAATATTTCTTTTTTACAAAAGAATGGCTTATCTTTTCAGAAAATATTTTTTTCTCCTTTAGGATTTTACCCCTCTTTTTTTAATCATATGGAAGAAAACGAAATATATGATGTGTTGTTCTATGGTGATATAAAAAATGAGAGAAGAAAAAAATATATTGATAAATTAGCATCAAAATATCGAGTAAAAGTAATAAAAAATAGTTTTGGTAATGAGCTTTATCAAGAAATTGCAAAAGCAAAGATCATCGTTAATATCCATTATTATGATAATGCATTATTGGAAACAACTCGGTTATATGAATGTTTATCCCTTAATAAGTTAGTTATTTCTGAAAAAAGTGCTGATTTATATTTGTATCCACAACTTGAGGAAACTGTAGATTTTGTCGAAGAAGGTAATATTGAGGAGATGTGTAGCCGGGTTAATTTCTGGCTTAAGAATGAGCAAATAAGAAAAGAAAAAGTTACCAATAACATTGATTATCTTAATGCCTCTCCAAATCTATTTAATTTTTACTTTTTACGCTTTATGTTGGCAAATGATTGGATTGAATTTGATGTTTTTTATGATTTAGTTTCTCATCATATTAAGTTAGAGAAAGATTTTATTTGTTTAGGTTTACCTGAGACTGTTGAAAGAAGAACGCTTTTTGAACATCAGAATCAGTATGGAATTCAATTTTTTTCAGGATTAAGGCATAAATTCGGTTGGGTTGGCTGTGGAATGAGCTATAAATTGTTATTAAAAAAAGCAAAAGAATCATCTTTTCCACAGCTAACAATTTGTGAGGATGATGTATTATTCAATAAGGACTTTTACACACGCTATTTACAAGTAAAAAACTTTCTCAATCAAAGAAATGATTGGAATATTTTCGCAGGATTGATCGCTGATTTACATCCTAAAACAGAAATTATTTATATTGAAAATAAAAACGAGGAAGAATATATTTATCTAGATAAAATGACTAGTATGGTTATGAATATTTATAATCAATCATTTTATGATAAATTAATAAATTGGAATGAAAAAGATCGTGATGTTTCTAAAAATGCAATAGATAGATATATAGAAAACCAAGGGATGCTTAGAGTTGTTACAACATTACCTTATTTAGTTTCTCATCGTGAAGATGCGTATTCTACTCTTTGGGGTATAAATAATAGTGTTTATACAGAGATGATTAAAGGTAGCGAAAAAAAACTGATAGATAAATTACAAAATTACAAACAGTCTAATGAAATTTAGTTTAATTGTACCTACGTATAATGCAGGCTTTATGTGGAAGCAATGGATTGAAGCTGTTAAGATGCAAGACCTTCAACCATTAGAGGTAATTGTTATTGATTCCTCTTCTACAGATGGAACTGATTTGTTAGCTAAACAAGCCGGTTTTAAAGTTGTACAGATCGATAAAGCAGAATTCAATCATGGTGCTACTCGTAATAAAGCTGCGGTATTATGCGATCGAAATAGCGATATTCTTATTTACCTTACTCAAGATGCGATTTTATCTGAGCCGTCATCTTTACGTAAATTAGTAAAATATTTGAATCAATCTCATATTGCAGCGGTATGTGGACGGCAGTTACCTCATAAAAATGCCAATCCCTTAGCAACATTTATACGAGAATTTAATTATCCCCCTGAATCTTCTATTAAAGATAAGACAAATATTTCTAAATTGGGTATTAAAACAGCATTTATGTCTAATTCATTTGCCGCTTATCGTAAGAGTATATTTGAGGAACTAGGAGGCTTTCCAAATGATGTTATCCTAGCTGAAGATATGTATTTAGCAGCTAAAATAGTACTAGCTGGATATCAAGTTGCTTATTGTGCAGAGGCTACTGTTTATCATTCCCATAATTATACTCTTTGCCAAGAGTTTAAACGTTATTTTGATACTGGCTGCTTTCATTTAGAGGAGCCTTGGATAATGGAAACATTTGGAAATGTTAGTGGTGAAGGAAAAAAATTAATTTTAAAAGAATGGTATTACTTACTAAAGAATGCTCCTGTATGGTTGCCTTACTCATTTTTAACTATTTGCAGTAAAGCAATGGGATTTTATTTTGGGAAAAATGCCAATAAAATACCTAAGAAATACTGGCATTATTTTAGTATGTTTCGTTGATTATAGGATGAATATGAAAATTTTAGTTACCGGCGGTGCCGGCTTTATCGGTTCTGCCGTTGTTCGTCATATTATTAACAACACCCAAGACAGTGTCGTGAATGTTGATAAACTTACCTATGCTGGTAATTTAGAATCATTAGAAGCTGTAACAAATAATCCTCGCTATGCTTTTGAACATGTCGATATTTGCGACCGTATGGCACTCGATTGTGTTTTTGCCGAACATCAACCCGATGCAGTAATGCATTTAGCAGCAGAAAGCCACGTGGATCGTTCTATTGATAGTCCAGCTGCCTTTATCGAAACAAACATTATCGGTACTTATACCCTATTAGAAGCCGTTCGCCACTACTGGAATAGCTTGTCAAGCGAACGCAAAGCCGCTTTCCGTTTCCACCATATTTCAACTGATGAAGTGTATGGTGATTTGGAAGGGACAGATGATCTGTTTACCGAAACCACTCCATACGCTCCAAGTAGTCCTTATTCTGCTTCCAAAGCATCAAGTGATCACTTAGTGCGTGCGTGGCTACGTACTTATGGGTTGCCAACTATTGTTACCAACTGCTCCAATAACTACGGGCCCTTCCATTTCCCTGAAAAATTAATCCCATTGATGATCTTAAATGCCTTAGATGGCAAAAAACTGCCGGTTTATGGCAACGGTCAGCAGATTCGTGATTGGCTATTTGTTGAGGATCACGCTCGAGCCTTATACAACGTCGTTACTGAGGGTAAAATTGGCGAAACATACAATATCGGCGGGCATAATGAAAAAGCTAATATTGATGTAGTACGGACAATTTGTGCCTTGTTGGAAGAACTTGTACCAAACAAGCCTACTGGTGTTGCAAAATATGAAGATTTAATCACCTATGTTACCGACCGCCCCGGCCACGATGTCCGCTATGCCATTGATGCTGCCAAAATCGGACGTGAATTGGGCTGGAAACCGCAAGAAACCTTTGAAAGCGGTATCCGCAAAACGGTGGAATGGTATCTCGCCAATAAAAAATGGTGGAGTCGTGTATTAGACGGTTCGTATAATCGTGAGCGTTTAGGTACGAAATAAAGGGCATAACATAAAATGAAAGGTATTATTCTCGCTGGCGGTTCAGGTACTCGCCTTTATCCTATTACTCGTGGTGTATCCAAACAGCTGTTACCTGTTTATGATAAGCCGATGATCTACTATCCGTTATCCGTGTTAATGCTGGCAGGGATTCATGAGATTTTGATTATTACCACGCCTGAAGATAATGATAGTTTTAAGCGCTTGCTTGGTGATGGTTCTGATTTTGGTATCCATTTGGAATATGCCATTCAACCAAGTCCGGACGGTTTGGCACAGGCATTTTTGATCGGTGAAGAGTTTATCGGTTCAGATAATGTTTGTTTAGTATTGGGAGATAACATTTTCTACGGTCAGCATTTTTCAAAAACCTTAAAAGAGGCGGCTGCCCGTCAAAATGGGGCAACAGTTTTCGGCTATCAAGTAAAAGATCCTGAGCGTTTTGGCGTGGTGGAATTTGATGAACATTTCAAAGCCCTTTCCATTGAAGAAAAACCACAACAACCAAAATCTGATTGGGCAGTAACAGGTCTGTATTTTTACGATAATCGAGTGGTGGAATTTGCCAAACAAGTTAAACCATCTGCTCGTGGAGAATTGGAAATTACCACGCTCAATGAAATGTATCTTAACGATGGTTCATTAAATGTTCAATTACTTGGTCGTGGTTTTGCGTGGTTGGATACCGGCACGCACGAAAGCTTGCACGAAGCAGCGTCTTTTGTTCGTACTATTGAAAATGTACAGGCCATGCAGGTAGCTTGCTTGGAAGAAATTGCGTGGCGTAATGGTTGGCTAAGCACAGAGCAAGTAGAAATTCTGGCAAAACCGATGGAGAAAAATACCTATGGGCAATATTTACTCCGCTTGGTCAAAGGGGCAAAATAATGGCAAAATTTTTAATTACTGGTGCAAATGGTCAGGTGGGTTACTGTTTGACTCAGCAATTGCAAAATAAAGCTGAAATTCTAGCGGTTGATCGGGATAAATTGGATATTACCGACCGTGATGAGGTTTTTCAGACGATTGAAACTTTCCGCCCCGATGTGATTATCAATGCGGCTGCCCACACTGCAGTTGATCGTGCTGAAAGTGAACAGGCACTTTCCGAAGCGATCAATGTAAAAGGTGTGCAATACCTTGCCGAAGCAGCACAACAGTACGGTGCTATTTTGCTACATATTTCAACGGATTATGTATTCAGTGGCGAAGGCGAAAAGCCTTACCGTGAAAACGATACTACTGTCCCACAAGGTGTTTATGGCAAAACTAAACTAGCAGGTGAACAGGTTGCATTGAGCCATTGCGAACGTACAGTCGTATTGCGTACCGCTTGGGTATTTGGTGAGCACGGCAATAACTTTGTGAAAACAATGCTCCGTTTGGGCAAAGAGCGAGAAAGTTTAGGCGTTGTCGCTGATCAATTCGGTGGGCCGACTTATGCCGGCGATATTGCTTCTACCTTGATTCAAATTGCAGAAAGTTTGTTAAGTGGTCAAAAAAGCTACGGTATTTATCATTTTACTGGCTTTCCTTATGTCAGCTGGTTTGAATTTTCCCAAGCGATTTTTAATCAAGCCGTTTCACAAAACGTATTGGAAAAAGCACCGCTTGTGAATGGCATTGCGACTAGCGATTACCCGACACCAGCCAAACGCCCTGCTAATTCACGTTTAGATTTAACCAAGATCCAAAAGACTTTTGATATAACCCCGAGTAACTGGCAAAAAGCATTGGAAAATATTCAGGCATATTATTAAGAAATAAAAATGAACATTATTGAAACCAAAATACCGGATGTAAAATTATTAGAACCGACAGTATTCGGTGATGAGCGTGGTTTTTTTATGGAAACGTTCCGTGATGAGTGGTTTAAAGCCAATATTGCAGAGCGTACCTTTGTACAGGAAAATCATTCCAAATCGACCAAAGGTGTTTTAAGAGGTTTACATTATCAAACTGAAAATACCCAAGGTAAGTTAGTCAGAGTAGTTAGTGGTGCAGTTTTTGATGTCGCTGTGGATTTACGCAAAAGTTCGACAACTTTTGGACAATGGATTGGGGAAATTTTATCGGCTGAAAACAAACGTCAGCTCTGGGTTCCCGAAGGTTTTGCCCACGGTTTTTATGTGTTAAGCAACGAAGCTGAATTTGTGTATAAATGTACTGATTACTATAACCCAAAAGCAGAACATTCGCTGATTTGGAATGATCCGACAGTTGCGGTTGATTGGCAGCTTGATGGAGAGCCTAGTTTATCTGTAAAAGATTTAGCTGGTAAGACTTTAAAGGATGCAATCACATTTAAATAGAAGTTAAAATAGTAGTAAGGCAGAAATTATCTGCCTTATTTTATATGTGTGATTTTTATTCTTTCTTTTTAATCAAATAGTATACTACAACTAGTACAAAGAAATAGAATAATGAGCCAGAATTATGAGCTAAAGATGATTGGCTTAAGAAAAAGAATGAATGCGATATAATATGAATAATACCTAGTATAGCAATGCATTTTATTGCTGTATCATTTGTTTTTAGCCTTTTTATGAAAATAAGAAATGGCGTAATAAGAATTGCTAATAATGCAATAAATCCTAAAATTCCTCTTTTCACAAAAGATTCTAAATATTGATTATGGAGACTGTTATATCCTAAAGTAGTTTTAGCCATTTGATTAGATTCAACTTGTTTCTTTTTAAATTTCTCATAGCCTCGACTACCATGACCTAATAGTGGTTTCTCACTAATTGCAATAAGTGCATTTTCCCACATATCAAAGCGAGCCCCAAGAGAGGTATTTTTATTACCTTTTTCAATATAATGTATAACATCTCTTTCTGCTTCTTTGTATCGTTTCTGAATACCAAACTCAGGTTTATAGATAAATAATGAGAGTGAAACTGCTAATAATAAGGTACTAAAATAAATAATTTTCTTATTAATAACTTTAAAATTAAAAAAGAAAATTAGTAAGAAACAAGCGGGGAAAGCAATCCAACCACCTCTTGCTCCTGTTAATATACTAGCGAGTAGTCCAAAGGCTGCAAATACGATATATAAAATACCTATTTTATTTTTCTTCTCAGAAAACCAGTAAAAAGCAATAGCAATGCTTAATAAGCCTAATAGTATAGAAATATTGCCTGCTTGAATATGCATTGTTTCAGGAAAAGGCTTCGGCAATTTCATCACGAACTTCTGGTAAATAGCCAAGCCCCCCACCATAAATGCCCCAATAGGAATAAAGTGGAAAATAGTTGTTTTCTTTATAGGGTAAAGGTTAAAAAAGAAAATTAGAGGAATAAGCAGTAAAATTCTGCTTGGGTTATCAATTTCTCGGAAGCCATCGCCATTAAAAATGGCAGACATAACAAACGTTAAAAAATAAGCAATTAGTGAGAAAATAAAATACTTATCTTCTTTGTCTAATTGCCATTTTACTTTGAGTTTAAAACGGTAAAACAGAAAGGTTAAGGTTGCAATAATGCCTAGTGCCATAGGAATATAGCTGTAACCTTTTTTAAAGCTAAGTACCGTAACAAAAAAGGTAGCAATAAGTAGGTTGCAGAAAAAAACAATGTGTGCTTTTTCTATTTTCTTGAAATTGAGTAACATTAATTTATCCTAAAAATAATCAGGTGAATTTTGTTTATTCTAGCTAATCATCGTATGTCTAGCTATCTCTTTTTAAAGGTAAAGTAGAATATTACTAAGTGCGATTTCTACTTAACGAACTTTGGGTTTTAGGCGTTAATCTGCTCTTTACTTTGTTTTTTTGTTAGGGTAAAATGCACTACCTTTTTTGTTCTATGCCGCCAAAATTGTGAGCGGTTTTATTTAATCATATTTTTCTGAGGTGATGGCATATGCCAGTAATTAAAGTTCGTGAAAATGAATCATTTGACGTAGCATTACGTCGTTTCAAACGCTCTTGCGAAAAAGCAGGTTTATTAGCAGAAGTTCGTGCACGTGAATTCTACGAAAAGCCAACTACAATCCGTAAACGTGAGAAAGCATCTTTAGCGAAACGTCACGCTAAACGTAACTTCCGTGAGAACGCACGTAACACACGTTTATACTAATTAGAGACTCTAATTAGCAAAAATATATCGAAACCGTGATTCCTTCAGACTCACGGTTTTGGTGTTTTTATCCCCTATTTCAAGCGGTTACTTTTTTGTAAAATTTTGCAAAAATCCGACCGCTTGCGTAACCCCAAAGAGCAGGAGGAAATCAATGAAAGGTATGATTCCACGTTCATTTATTGATGATCTGATCGCTCGTACCGATATTGTTGAAGTTATCAACAGTCGAGTTAAGCTCAAAAAGGCAGGGCGAGATTACCAAGCCTGTTGTCCTTTCCATCACGAAAAAACACCTTCTTTTTCAGTTAGCCAATCTAAGCAGTTTTACCACTGTTTTGGTTGTGGTGTGCACGGTAATGTAATTAGCTTTTTAATGGATTACGATAAGCTTGAATTCCCAGAAGCAATAGAAGAGCTTGCAGCAATGCACGGTTTGGAAGTGCCAAGAGAAAATGTAGTTAATCGTGATGGAAAGCCTCAAGCAAGTTATAAAACAAAACGTAATTTATATGAGTTGATGGCTGCGGTTGCCAAGTTTTATCAACAGAATTTAGCTCATCAAATTCCTGCACAGAGTTATTTGCAAGAGCGGGGGCTTTCAACAGAGGTTATTGAGCGTTTTGAAATTGGCTTTGCTCCTAATGCATTTGACTCAACTCTAAGAGCCTTTGGGCAATCACAAGAAGATATTCAAAAATTATTAGATACCGGTGTATTAACCAAAAATGATAGCGGTCGAATTTATGATAAATTTCGCAACCGTATTATGTTCCCAATTCGTGATAAACGTGGGCGAGTGATTGCTTTTGGCGGACGTGTTCTGCCAAATGATGATCAAGGGGCGAAATATATGAACTCGCCTGAAACCGTGATTTATCATAAAGGGAGCGAACTATACGGTCTGTATCAAACCTTACAACTTAACGAAAACCCTGATTATCTATTTGTGGTTGAAGGTTATATGGACGTAGTTGCATTAGCCCAATTTGGGGTAAATAATGCGGTGGCATCACTAGGTACGGCAACTACAGGGGAGCAAATCCAACAAATGTTCCGTTGCACGGAGCAAATCATCTGTTGCTATGATGGCGATAGAGCTGGGCGAGATGCGGCTTGGCGGGCATTAGAAAATGCACTGCCTTATTTGCATGATGGTCGCCAACTTAAATTTATCTTTTTACCTGATGGTGAAGATCCTGATACTTTTGTACGTTCTCAAGGCAAGGATGGGTTTGAGCAATATATTGTAGAAAATGCCAAATCACTGAGTGATTTTCTTTTTGATAGTTTGTTAGCTGGTGTTGATCTTTCTTCTAAAGAAGGTAAGTCGAAACTGGCAGCTTTGGCTGTACCGTTAATCAATCGTATTCCCGGTGAAATGCTACGTGTTTATTTACGCAATATTTTAGGGCAAAAACTGGGAGTGTTAGATCCGACTCAGCTTGAAGCAATGCTACCTAATAAAAAAGTAAATGAGGCCCCAGTGTATCAAAGGGTTAAGATCAAACGCACACCAATGCGATTATTAATTGCTCTTTTACTGCAAAACCCCTATTTAGTCAAATTTGTGCCAGATATTTCCGCACTTCAAACCTTACAAGCCCTAAAAGAACCAGGTTTTGACTTATTAACGGATCTAGTCGCAAATTGTCAGCAAAATACAGGTATAAGTATGGGGGGGCTACTTGAACATTATCGTGAGCATCCCCAATATAATATCATTGAGGCTTTAGCAAATTGGGAACACTTAGTGTTGCCTGAAAATATAGAGACGACTTTTATTGAAACACTTGATTTTCTTTATGCAAAATTAGTAGAGTTACGTAAGGCTGAACTTATTGCTAAAGATAGAACAGTTGGCTTAACTGCAGAAGAGAAGAAAGAATATGCACTTTTAATGTTTCAGTAATTGATGTGTACTATAATGAATCATTCGATTCCTGACATTTAATAAAATCATAAATTTTTTGCAAATTTACCTAGCAAGCAGGAATTTAATGGTATAATCCACTACTATTTTTGCTCGCATAATAAATGGATAAACTATGGAAAACCAAGCAGATCAACAATTAGAACAGCAATCTCAATTACAGCTTCTGATCGCTCAAGGGCGTGAACAAGGTTATTTAACAATTTCTGAGGTTCACGACCACCTGCCAGAAGATCTTGTAGATGCAGAGCAAATTGAAGATATTATCCAAATGATCAACGATATGGGGATCAAGGTATTAGAAGTTGCTCCAGATACAGATGACTTAATGTTAGCTGAAAATATTGCTGATGAAGATGTGGTTGAGGAAGCAACAAAAGTGCTTTCTACCGTGGAATCAGAATTAGGACGAACAACTGACCCTGTGCGTATGTATATGCGTGAAATGGGAACTGTTGAGCTTTTAACTCGTGAAGGCGAGATTGATATTGCAAAACGTATTGAAGACGGTATTAATGAAGTTCAATGTGCCATCGCAGAATATCCAGAGGCATTATCAGGGCTTTTAAGTTGTTACGCTCAGGTTGAAAATGGGGAAATGCGTCTTTCTGATTTGGTAACGGCGTTTGTTGATCCAAATGCATCTGAAGAAGCTTCTGGCGAAGAATTAGATGTGGATATTGATGACGAAGAATCAGATAGTGCAGATGTTTCTGATGATGAAGACGAAGATGAAGATAATGACAGCAGTTCAGATAATAGTGATGATAGTTCAATCGACCCTGAAGTTGCTCGTGAAAAATTTGAAGCATTACGTAGTCAGCACGAAAAAGTATTACTAGTAATTCAAAAACACGGACGTACTAGTAAAAAATCAAAAGAGCAAATTGAAATTCTCTCTACAATTTTCCAAGAATTCCGTTTAGTGCCAAAACAATTTGATTTATTGGTTGAGTCAATGCAATCACTAATGAAAAAAGTACGCCGTGAAGAACGCCAAATTCAGCGTTATGCCGTTGAATATGCAGGTATGAAGAAAACGGATTTCTTGAAAGCTTTCCAAGGCCACGAATTAAGCGAAGCTTGGATTGAAAAAGCAATTAATGCAAAGAAAAATGGTGCGCCTAAGTTAGCCAATTACATTGATAACATTCGTGCCAATATTGCTAATTTACAAAGTTTAGAGCAAAGCTCAGGTTTAACGATTGCTCAAATTCGTGAAATTGGCGGACGTATCGCAAATGGTGAATTAAAGGCTCGCCGTGCGAAAAAAGAGATGGTTGAAGCAAACTTACGTTTAGTTATCTCTATTGCGAAAAAATACACCAACCGTGGTTTGCAATTCTTAGATTTAATTCAAGAAGGTAACATCGGTTTAATGAAAGCGGTAGATAAGTTTGAATATCGCCGTGGTTATAAATTCTCGACTTATGCAACTTGGTGGATTCGTCAAGCAATTACACGTTCAATCGCTGACCAAGCTCGCACAATCCGTATTCCGGTGCATATGATTGAAACGATTAATAAACTTAACCGCATTTCTCGCCAATGTTTACAAGAAATGGGGCGTGAGGCTACACCGGAAGAATTAGCAGAACGTATGGGAATGCCTGAAGATAAAATTCGCAAGGTATTAAAAATTGCCAAAGAGCCAATTTCAATGGAAACCCCGATTGGCGATGACGATGATTCACATTTAGGTGATTTCATTCAAGATGAAAGTCTTGAGTTACCATTAGATTCTGCAACGGCAGAAAGTTTACGTATGGCAACGAATGAGGTGCTTGAAGGCTTAACCCCACGTGAAGCTAAAGTATTACGTATGCGTTTTGGTATTGATATGAATACCGACCACACCCTTGAAGAAGTGGGTAAACAATTTGATGTAACTCGTGAACGTATTCGTCAGATTGAAGCAAAAGCCTTACGCAAACTTCGCCACCCAAGCCGTTCAGAAACATTACGCAGTTTCTTAGATGACTAATTATCTCCCCTATACCCTGCGGTATGGGGGATTTTTTTATTCAAACCGTTGTAAGCGGTCTATTTTCTCTTATTTTTTACTTGTTATTATCAGTAACAAGTTTATATAAAAGGATCCCATATGAAAAAATCATTGTTAGCACTGTTAGTTGTAGCAAGTATTGCTATAACTGGTTGTGAAGATCAGGAGAATACGCAAAAATTACAAAATGCGGAAAAAACAATTACTCAATTAGGTAATGAATTGAAGGCAGTAAAGTTAGATTTGGAAAAACAATCGGCTGAATTGACTACTTTGGCTGATCTAAAAGCAGAAAATGAAGCGTTAAAAAGCGAATTGGATAAAGCAAAACAAGCTGTTCCGTTACAAGTCGAAATGGTTAAGCTGTTTGATAAACAAGAAATTATTAAACACGAAGTTGATCCTAATGATGAATTTGGTCGAGAAGAGTCTGAAATTGCATCAATGGTAGTAATCCCGAGAACAAATTTAGCGTGGTTAAATTCATTACTGATAAAAGAAGCATATTCAGTCCCTGAAGAGCAAAAAAATGTTTCTCAAGAGTTTACTGAAAAAGCCTTTCGTACTCATCGAGAAAATGTTTACCAAATGATGATTGAGAATGTAAAAGAAGAGCCCGTTATTGGGTATGAAGATAGCATAAGTAGCCAATTTATTGGGCAACGTAACAATATTGCCACTTTTACGATGCAGTTTTATACCTATGGTGGTGGAGCTCACGGCCTGCACTATACGCAATATATTAATGTGAATTTAGATAAAGAAGTGTTGATTGATTTAAATGAGTTAATAAGTCCGCAAAATCAAGAAAAGTTAAAAGCAATTCTGTGGAAAAATTATAGAATGAACCGCTTAGGTGAAAATGGGAAATATAACGGTTTTGCGAAAAAAGAAGATTTTCGTCTCTCTCCGGAATTTTATTTCTCGCTATCGGGAATAACTTTTGTCTATCCACCTTATGAATTAGGGCCTTATGCTGAAGGGGATGTTGAAGTAGAGGCAGGCTGGTTTGAGGTAAACCAGTTACTAAATCCTGATTATCAACGTACTGAAAAAGATGGTTTTTATGAGGATGAGTAAGAAAATAAAGCTATAGTGTAAATAATTATAAAAAATAGCCCGCTTGAGTTTATAACAAGCGGGCCATTTTTTTCTGGTTTTTGCAAATTAGCCCAGAATAATACCTAAGCTAAAGAGTAAGTTTGTAATCAATGCTAAGCCGGCCATTTGCCCTAAAATAGGATAAAGTTCTTTTGGATCTTTATGTAAATAGACAAAACGAGCGTGTTTAACCAATAATGGAATAGCGAGAAGAAAAACAAAGCTATACCAATGCTGAAATTCAGAAATAGCAAAAATCAGATAAGAAATAACCGCTAGCACTAGAAGTGCTACGTGATATTTTCGTCCATTTTCACTCCCAATTCGCACGATGAGCGTGTTTTTCCCTGCCTCTCTATCTTGGTTAATATCTCTTAAATTATTGATGTTTAGCACTGCAACAGAAAGTAGCCCACAACCGAAAGCAGGCAGGAAAATTATTGTCGGTACAGTATGAGCTTGTAAATAAAATACCCCAATAACTGCAACAAAGCCAAAGAAGATAAGAACAAATAAATCGCCTAATCCCAAATAACCATAAGCTTTTTTGCCGACGGTATAGGTAATAGCAGCAATAATAGAAACCACACCAAGCCCGATAAAGAAAAACAGATCTTGAATAGTTTCATAAGCATAGGCACTTAATGCAACCCCTGATGCGAAAGAGAGAAGGCTTAACAAAATCACCGCTTTTTTTAATTGCTCGCCGTTAATCGCTCCGTGTTGAATGGCTCGTAAGGGGCCGATACGCTCTTTAGTGTCTGAGCCTTTTATATGATCGCCATAATCGTTGGCAAAGTTGGATAATACTTGCAATAAAATGGTAGTGATAAAGGCAAGCAAGGTTGTGATAAAGTCGAACTTTCCAGCCCAATGAGCAAGTGCAGATCCCACAATAATAGAGGCTAATGCCAAAGGTAATGTTTTTGGGCGAGCGGTACTAAACCAAATAGAAAAAAGAGAATTTTTGTTCATAAAATAGATTTCATTTAAAATATCGATAACCTCTTTTATTTTATCAGAAAAAAACACAAATGAACTCTACCTCAATACAATTAGAACCGATTCAATTAACGCCAATCGGGGTTATTGAAAGCCCTTATGATGAAAAATTTTCTGTGCCTCGCCAGCCCAACTTAGTTGCAGAAGGTAAGGGGGTTTTACGTTTAATTCCACCTTACAATACGGCAGATGCAGTACGAGGATTATCACAATTTAGCCATATTTGGTTAATTTTTCACTTTCATCATATTCCAAAAAGAGAGTGGCACGCAACGGTAAGACCCCCTCGTCTAGGTGGGAATGAGCGTGTTGGTGTCTTTGCAAGTCGAGCGACTCATCGCCCAAATCCACTTGGTTTATCTAAAGTAAAATTAGAATCCGTTGAAGTGGAAAATGGCGAGGTATTTTTAAAATTAGGTAGTGTCGATCTAGTTAATGGCACCCCCATTTTTGATATTAAACCTTATATTGCTTATGCAGATAGTGAACCCAATGCCATTTCTGGTTTTGCTCAACATAAGCCAGAAGCAAAGTTGGAAGTAAGCTTTAGTGAAGAGGCTAAACAAGCGGTTGAGTTTTGCCAAAATTTTGCAAAATTTGGTATTGAGCAACCACTTACTTTTATTACGGAAATTATTCAACAAGACCCTAGACCTGCCTATCAACAAGGGAAAGCTTCAGAGAGAATCTATGGAATGAATTTAGCAGGTTATAATATTCGGTGGCAGGTTAAATACGCAGAGAACACAAAAACAGAATATGCAAAAGTGCTTTCTATTCTTGCAACGGAACTTTCTTCATTTTAGTGTATCAAAGCAGTACATTTATTCTTTTAGGATAACCTTATATGAAATTAACATATCTTTTAACTATCATACCTTTTGCCGTGGCAACCGCAACGGTTATAGCAGATACTCATCAAACTAAACCATCAACTTTTAACTTTTCAACAAAGGTTACACGAACAGTAGATAAAGATTTAATGCACGCAAGTGTATATAGTCAAAAGTCAGGAAAGTCATTGATTGATTTAAAAAAAGGGGTTTCATTAACTTTAAATCAAGTAGTAGAAGAGGCGAAAAAATATCCTTCTATTGAAATACAAACAGAGGGAATGAGCAATCGAGCAATTTACAATACGAAAGGCAATAATATTGAAGGTTGGGAAGCGATTGGACGCATTAACCTAAAAAGCAAGGATTTTGAATCAATGGCAAAAGTATTGGAAAATTTAGGTAAAGACGTTGCAATAAGCTACATTAATTTCAGTGTTTCGCCAGAAAAATTGGCGGAATTAGAAGATGAAATGACATTAGAGATCATTCGTAAATTCCAACATAAAGCGGATATTATCCAAAAAGGCTTAGCCGCTAAAAATTATAAGTTAAGCAATATCAATATTGAGACACCTAATGATGGCTCTTCTTATTTCGGTAATACAGTAATGTATTCTGCAGCATCTATGGAGCGTTCTGCCGGGCAAAAAATGGAAGAGTTTCCTTTAGAAGCTGGAAAAACGGTTATTTCGGCCTCAGCTTCAGGCAATGTGGAATTTGAATAGATTTGTATAGATTTGTATAGAAATGTATAGATTTGTATGTATGCTTATTTAGCAACAAACAAAGGTTTATACTACAGGTATAGAAATATGGGTATTGTTTCTAAAGTACCCATATTTTTATTTTGCTATGTTTATAGCATAGAGAAAGTAGAAAACACACTGTGTTTTATCTTAATTAAAATAGGAAACAAAAAATGAAAAAATATTTCGCTGAGTTTTTCGGCACATTTTGGTTAGTATTCGGCGGCTGTGGTAGTGCAGTATTAGCAGCAGGTATTCCTGAATTAGGAATTGGTTATGCCGGTGTTTCACTAGCCTTTGGTTTAACCGTATTAACAATGGCATATGCTGTTGGTCATATTTCTGGCGGGCATTTTAACCCTGCGGTTTCTATTGGTTTACTTGTAGGTGGCCGTTTTAACTCAAAAGATTTATTACCTTACATTGTTGCACAAGTTATTGGTGCGATTGCAGCAGGTGCTGTGCTATATACTATTGCATCAGGTATCCCTACATTTGATGTAACAGCAGGTTTTGCAAGTAATGGCTATGCAGAACACTCTCCACACGGTTATAGCTTAATGGCTGCATTATTAATTGAAGTTGTTTTAACTGCATTTTTCTTAATTATCATTATGGGGGCGACAGATAAACGTGCTCCTGCAGGTTTTGCTCCTATTGCTATTGGTTTAGCGTTAACGTTAATCCACTTAATTAGTATTCCTGTAACTAATACTTCTGTAAACCCAGCACGTTCAACAGGCGTTGCATTATTCCAAGGTAGTTGGGCGATTGAACAATTATGGTTGTTCTGGGTTGCTCCTATTGTTGGGGCGATCATTGGTGCAGTCGCATATCGCTTTATTGCGGAAGAAAAATAATCTTTAGCTATTTTTTAATGCAGTCCTCTACTTAGGGCTGCATTTTTGTTTTGAGGATCGAGAATGAGAAATTTAGTAAAAATACTCAGTATTATTTCAATTTCTTTTGTGCTAAGTGGCTGCTTAGTTACATCTGTTGTAAGCGGTGTAGTCGGCACCGCTGTCAATGTTGTAGATGCAGTTACTCCTGATATTATTGATTAACTTATGACACAAGCGGTTAAAATTCGTCGAGCGATTGCAAATATAAAATAAAGCGTTACAATGACTCGTTATTTTTAGTAAAACAATGTGAATAAAGGATTCAATATGAAAATTACAAAAGACTTAGTGCCAAGTATTGCTTATCAAGTTCGTACCCAAGATGGTGTATTAGTTGATGAAGCACCGGTAAATCAACCGTTAGAATACTTACACGGTCATAATAATCTAGTAGAAGGTTTAGAGAAAGCCCTTGAAGGTAAAGCAGTTGGCGAAGTATTTGAAGTACGTGTAAAACCAGAAGAAGGCTATGGCGAATATAACGACAATATGGTTCAACGTGTACCAAAAGATGTGTTTATGGGTGTTGATGAGTTGGAAGTAGGTATGCGTTTTATTGCGGATACTGATTTAGGCCCGTTACCGGTTGTTATTACAGAAGTAGATGGTGATGAAGTGGTTGTTGATGGTAACCATATGTTAGCTGGTCAGGAATTATTATTCTCAGTAGAAGTGGTTAGCGTGCGTGAAGCAACTGCTGACGAAATCGCTCACGGACACGTTCACGGTGGGCACGAACACGGCGGTTGTGGTTGTGGTGGACACGATCACCATCACGATCACGAAGGTTGTTGTGGTGGTCACGGACACGATCACGAGCATCATCACAACCACGGTGGCTGTGGTTGCGGTGGTCATCACTAATTTCACAATATTCCCTCTTCCCTTATGGAAGGGGGAATTTAACTATTTACTTTATTTCAAAGCCATTGATAAATAGTCAAACAAGCGGTTAAATTTACCTGAAAATTTACCAATGTCTTTAAAAATAACAAAATAACACAACCTTTCAAACTATGAGTGAAACTAAGCAAACCTTATCAAATATTGACTATCTGCGTGCCATTCTCAGTTCAAATATCTATGATTTAGCACAAGTTACTCCCTTACAAAAAATGGAAAAACTCTCTGAACGTTTAGAAAATCAAATTTTTATTAAACGTGAAGATCGTCAGCCAGTACACAGTTTTAAACTGCGTGGTGCTTTTGCGATGATTTCCAATTTATCGGAAGAACAAAAACAAGCTGGGGTGATCGCAGCTTCTGCGGGGAACCACGCTCAAGGTGTGGCTCTTTCTGCCAAACATTTAGGATTAAAAGCGTTAATTGTAATGCCTCAAAATACCCCTACAATCAAAGTTGATGCAGTGCGTGGATTTGGTGGCGAAGTATTACTTTATGGTGCAAATTTTGATGAAGCGAAAGCTAAAGCAATTTCCCTTTCTTATGAATTAGGAATGACCTTTATTCACCCATTTGATAGCCCAGCTGTGATTGCAGGGCAAGGTACGATTGGGTTGGAATTAATTCAACAAAAATCTGATTTAGATTATGTTTTTGTGCCTGTCGGGGGCGGCGGTTTAATTGCTGGTATTGCCGTATTAATTAAACAAGTAATGCCGAATATTAAAGTGATTGGAGTAGAATCCAAAGATTCCGCTTGCCTTTACCACGCATTAAAGCAAGGGCAACCAACAGATTTAGAACGTGTTGGATTATTTGCCGATGGGATTGCGGTAAAACGTATTGGAGATGAAACTTTCCGCCTCTGTCAGCAATATGTGGATGATGTAATCTTAGTAGATAATGATGAAATTTGTGCCTCTATGAAGCTTATTTTTGAGAATGTGCGTGCAATTTCTGAACCTTCTGGGGCAACCGCATTAGCCGGTTTGAAAAAGTATGTCAAACTACATCAATTACAAGGCAAAAATTTAGCCTGTGTGCTTTCTGGGGCAAATTTAAACTTCCATACGTTACGTTTTGTATCAGAACGTTGTGAAATAGGGGAAAAACGGGAAGCATTATTAGCCGTTACCATTGCCGAACAAAAAGGCAGCTTCTTAAAATTCTGTGAGACGTTGGGTAATCGAGCGGTAACTGAATTTAACTACCGCCACGCTGACAATAAAAAAGCTTGTATTTTTGTTGGGGTTCGGATTGAGGGTTCAGCAGAAAAATTAGAGATTATCAAAGAGTTACAGCAACAAGGTTATGATGTAGCGGATTTATCCGATGATGATATTGCCAAAACTCATATTCGCTATATGGTGGGAGGAAGAGCTTCCTCAATTAAAAATGAACAACTATATAGTTTTGAATTTCCTGAACAAAAAGGAGCATTATTAAAATTCTTACAAACCCTTACAAATTGGGATATTTCATTGTTCCACTACCGTGCACACGGTGCCGATTACGGCGATATTCTTGCGGCATTTGCATTAAATCAGGGCGATGAAGTAGAATTACATCAACATTTAGAACAGCTTGGCTATCGCTTCCAAAATGTCAGTGAAAGCCCTGCTTATCAATATTTTTTAAAATAAAATTTTATAAAACAAGGAATTATAATGGCTCGTAAATATTTTGGTACGGACGGTGTTCGTGGCGAAGTGGGTAAATTTCCGATTACACCGGAGTTTGCATTAAAACTAGGTTGGGCTGCAGGTAAAGTGCTGGCAACGCAAGGAACCAAAAAAGTTTTAATCGGTAAAGATACTCGTATTTCTGGCTATATGTTGGAATCTGCTTTGGAAGCAGGTTTAACCGCAGCCGGATTATCCGCCGTTTTTGTCGGCCCAATGCCAACACCGGCGATTGCTTATTTAACTCGTACATTCCGTGCAGAAGCAGGAATCGTTATTTCAGCCTCTCACAACCCTTATTATGATAACGGCATTAAGTTTTTCTCTTCAGTAGGGGAAAAATTACCAGATGAAGTTGAAGAAGCGATTGAAGCGATGTTAGATCAGCCGATGGATTGTGTCGATTCGGCAAATCTTGGGCGAGCAAGCCGTATCAACGATGCCGCAGGGCGTTATATTGAGTTTTGTAAAGGCACTTTCCCTTCAGAATTAAGCCTTGAAGGCTATAAAATTGTGGTCGATTGTGCCAATGGTGCAACTTACCATATTGCACCAAACGTAATGCGTGAGCTAGGGGCAGAAGTGCTCGAAATCGGCACGAAACCCGATGGTTTAAACATTAACGAAAAATGTGGTGCAACAGATATTAAATCTTTACAAAAAGTGGTCGTTGAAGCTGGGGCTGATGTCGGTTTAGCTTACGACGGCGATGGCGACCGTTTAATTATGGTCGATCACTTAGGTAATAAAGTTGATGGTGACCAAATTCTATTTATTTTAGCTCGTGAAGCACTACGCTCTGGAAAATTACAAGGCGGTGTAGTGGGTACATTGATGAGTAATATGAGCTTAGAGTTAGCCTTAAAAGAGTTAGCTATTCCGTTCTCTCGTGCCAATGTTGGCGACCGCTATGTATTAGAGCAACTTAAAGAGAAAGGTTGGAAACTCGGTGGCGAAAATTCAGGGCATATTATCGTATTAGATAAAAATACTACCGGAGATGGTGTTGTCGCATCATTACAAGTATTAGCCGCAATGGCAAACCATAAATTAAGCTTAAATGATTTAGCAAAAGCCGTACCTTTATTCCCACAAGTTCTTTTAAATGTTCGTTTTGAAAAAGGAGCAGAGAATCCATTAGAAAGCGATGAAGTAAAAGCAGTGGCGGCTGAAGTAGAAAAACGCTTAGCCGGAAAAGGTAGAATTCTTCTGCGTAAATCTGGTACTGAACCGTTAATTCGTGTAATGGTTGAGTGTGAAGACGCAGCACTTGCACAAAGCTGTGCGGAAGAAATTGTCGAAGCGGTAAAACGTAATTAATGGTAAGCGGTTATTTTTTGTAAAAAATTTGCAAAATTTAACCGCTTGTTGCTTAAAAGGAGGATATTATGGATCAACAAGAAATGAAAAAAATTGCAGCACAGGCTGCATTAAAATTTGTGACACCAAATACGATTGTAGGTGTAGGGAGCGGTTCAACCGTAAATTGCTTTATTGATGCCCTTGCTTCAATCAAAGAACAAATTAAAGGTGCTGTGGCTGCATCGAAAGCGTCAGAAGACCGTTTACGTGCTATCGGTATTGAAGTGTTTAATGCAAATGAAGTAGCAGAATTAGATGTTTATATTGATGGTGCCGATGAAATTACCCCACAAGGTGCGATGATTAAAGGTGGCGGTGCGGCATTAACTCGAGAAAAAATTGTCAGCTCGCTGGCGAAAAAATTTGTTTGTATTGTAGATAGTTCAAAGCAAGTCGATGTATTAGGTTCAACCTTCCCACTTCCGGTAGAGGTGATCCCGATGGCTCGCTCTTATGTTGCCCGTCAGTTAGTAGCACTGGGCGGTTCACCTGAGTACCGTGAGGGTGTGGTAACGGATAATGGTAATGTGATTTTAGACGTCTATAATTTTAAAATTATGGAACCATTGAAAATGGAACATACTATCAATAATATTGCAGGTGTCGTTACCAACGGTATTTTTGCACAGCGTTTTGCCAATGTAACCATTGTTGGCACGCCAAATGGTGCACTTATTTTAGAATAATTTTATATTGCAAACACACATATCATTAGGAGCACAAAGATGGCTAAAACCTCTTTAGATAAATCAAAGATTAAATTCCTGTTGCTTGAGGGCGTACACCAAAACGCTATCGATGTATTACAAGCTGCAGGCTATACTAACATTGAAGTGCATAAAAAAGCATTAGATGGTCAAGAGCTACTTGATGCAATTAAAGATGCACACTTTGTTGGGATTCGTTCTCGTACATTTTTAACAGAAGAAGTGTTAGCTCACGCACAAAAATTAATTGCGGTTGGCTGTTTTTGTATCGGAACAAACCAAGTGAATTTAGAGGCGGCTAAAAAACGTGGTATTCCGGTATTTAACGCTCCATTCTCAAATACCCGTTCTGTTGCGGAATTGGTGCTGGCAGAGATGATCTTATTAATGCGTCAGGTGCCAACTGCGAATGCAGAGGTGCATCGTGGGGTATGGAATAAATCAGCGGCTGGTTCAAATGAAGTTCGAGGTAAAAAGTTAGGGATTGTCGGATACGGCCATATCGGCTCACAATTAAGCGTGCTTGCTGAAGCAATCGGAATGAATGTATATTTCTACGATGTGGAAAATAAATTACCGCTTGGTAACGCACAGCAATTACCAACGCTTGAAAGTTTGCTTTCTACTTGCGATATGATCTCTTTACACGTGCCTGAAATTGAATCAACCAAGAATTTAATGAATGCCGAACGTATTGCACAAATGAAAAAAGGCTCAATTTTAATTAATGCGGCACGTGGTACTGTTGTCGATTTAGATGCTTTAGCAAGTCGCTTAGAAGAAGGTTCGTTAAGAGGGGCCGCGATTGATGTATTCCCAGAAGAACCTGCGTCAATCAATGATCCTTTTGTATCACCATTATGTAAGTTTGATAATGTGATTTTAACTCCGCACATTGGTGGCTCAACCTCAGAAGCACAAGCAAACATTGGAACAGAAGTGGCTAATAAATTTGTGAAATACTCTGATAATGGTTCGACATTATCAGCGGTAAACTTCCCTGAAGTATCATTGCCAATTCATACCAAAACAAAACGCTTATTGCATATTCACGAAAACCGCCCAGGGATTTTAAATAAAATTAACCAAATATTTGTGGATTCAAATGTGAATATTGCAGCACAATATTTACAAACTGATCCAACGATTGGTTATGTTGTGATTGATGTAGAATCTGAAAATGTGGATAGTGCATTACAGAGTTTGAAAGCGATTGAAGGTACTATTCGAGCTCGAGTGTTGTACTAACTTAATCAGCTATAGAAACTAAAATAGCCTAAATGAAGACGTCATTTAGGCTATTTTTACATACAAGCGGTAGAATTTTATAAGAAATTTACTATTACCTATATCATTAGAAACGATAAGCTGCATTCGCCGAGAATACATTGCCTCTTAGTTTGGTGCCGCTACGCTTTAAATTGTCTCTTGTGTATTCTGCACCAATTTCAATATCACTAGAAACAGCATATTTTGCACCCGCACCAAAACCAAAGCCACGGAACGTTTCATTTCCAACTTTGCTTGAGCTCGCATCTACTTTAATATAAGGTAGTAAATCTGAACCAACTCGGTAACCTTGTTGGTATGCAATAGTGTATTTATTTTTTTGCTTAACATCGTTAAATACTTTTGTGCTGCCAATTTTAGCTTTACCTTGTACTATGCCCACAAAGTTATTACCTTGCTCAATACCATAATCAACAATTAAAGCCGGGCCCGTAGATTGTTTTCCTTTTACACCATCAACTTTATATTTTGTCGTTGCTAGATCAACACCAACGCCAACACCTGTAAAGGTATTACCAACGGGAGCAGCAAATGCATTAACAGAAAAGAGGCACGCTAGTGCAAGTGTTAGTTTTTTCATAAATAACTCCTATCTAATTATTCAATATTACCACAGAAGCGATAACCCTCACCGTGAATGGTAACAATAATCTCTGGGGTATTTGGATGATCTTCAAAATGTTTACGAATACGGCGAATAGTAACATCTACCGTTCTATCGTGTGGTTTTAACTCACGGCCAGCCATTTTTTTCAATAAGTCTTCCCGTGTTTGGATCTTTCCTGGATTTTCACAGAAGTGTAGTAATGCTCTAAATTCACTACGAGGTAGTTTATTGATTTCTCCTTCTGGTGAAATTAAGCTATGGCTGTTAATATCTAAGGTCCAGCCATTGAAACGGTAACTTTCAACTTCAACTTGTTCTTTCGTTACTGCTTTTTCTTTATTCATTGTACGTTGCAATAAATTACGTGCACGAATAGTTAGTTCACGAGGATTAAATGGTTTAGTGATATAATCATCAGCTCCGATTTCTAACCCAAGAATTTTGTCAATTTCATTATCTCTACCGGTTAAAAACATTAGTGGTAGTTTCATATTTTCTCGAATTTCTCGTGCCAGAATTAAACCGTTTTTACCGGGGAGATTAATATCCATAATCACAAGATTGATCTCTTGTGCATCAAGGATAGAATGCATATCAGCACCATTTGAAGCTTCAAATACTTGATAGCCTTCTCCTTCAAAAATGCTTTTTAGCATATTACGTGTGACTAACTCATCTTCAACAATTAAGATTTGTGGGGTTTTCATCTTTTAAACCTCTGATATATTTTATAAATTCTTTTTAATAACTTTTGTGTTACAAATTGTTCGCATTTTACTTATAAATTTCGGAATGGAAAGCATAAAAATGACAATTTATTTAATTCAATCAAATTTTTGGTTATTTCTCTCGATCATCCACACCAAAAATTAAGTAATTGCCATTAATGTCTGCAAGGCTACGAAAGCCAATGTTATAAATATCGTACTCTTTGCTTCGATTAATATTTTGATAACTAAAGTTATCGTGATGGTGCCCGTGGAAAATTTTATTTGCCCCTAATTTTTGTGCTAATTGATTTATAGCAGAAAACCCTTGTGGGTGAGGTCTTGGAGCTTCGTGAGTAATTAAAATATCCGCCGTTTCATTTTCTAATGCTTCAAAATCAGATGGAAAAATTGAAGAGCGGTGCCTAAGTGGCAATCCTCCTCGCCAAATTTTTTCTTGCGAAGAGTATTGGCAAAAATGAATTGGATCAAAAAACATTGGGCGATTTGGCGGCATCCAAATATGACCACGAAATACCCCGCCAAGTCCAGCTATGCGTACACCTTGAATTTCAACAACTTTTCCGTGGATATTTCGTTCTTTCCAAGCACTATTCCAAATAGAGTCAAATGCAGCGACTGTTTTGCTATCGTGATTGCCGTGAATAAACCAAATATCACAATATTTAGAAAGTTTGTCTAATTCATCAGGGGTAGTTAATTGGAGATCTCCCAAAATCACTAATGCCACTTCCTCAGTTTGTTGTTGTAGAACTGGGTAAAGATGCTCGTAGCTACCGTGAGGATCACCTGCAAAAAGTATCATTTTATTTTTCCGTTAGATTTTATGCTTACTCATTAAGGTTATGTTGTTTAAATTGTAATGGAATTGGCTCTTCATTTAAAATAGCCTCTACCACTTCTTTTGTTTGATTGTATCTGTCTAAATAACTTGGTGATTCAATCTCAATATAAGGAATACGATATTTTTCTAGCAATCTTTTTAAAAGTTGTTGAAATTGTTGTCGTTGTTTCTGAGAACCCAAGCTTCGCAGCCCATCATCCACCCATTTGGTGTTATTTGAGAGTAAAATTGTGACATCAAAAGGATATTCTCTAATCATAGAATCCAAGAATGGATGTGCTTTTCCTTCATATTGAATGCAAAATGCTTGGGTCGTAATGTAGTCAGTATCAATAATAGCAACTTTATGAGCGTGCTTCATCGCATAATCAACATAACGTTGATGCCCTAGCACCATTTGCGGATAATCGGAATATTGCATAGCCTGCTCATTCCCTCCGAGTTGCTCAAACACAAATTCACGTCCGTATTCCCAGGCTGAAGTGGTATTAAACACATTGGCAAGTTTGCTTACCAGTACCGATTTACCACTACTTTCGCCCCCTAAAATAGCAATAGTTTTCACAAAGAATGGGCGAACTTCTTTTGGAATAAACCGCCAATATTGGAATGGGTTATTGCGAATTTGCGTGGCTGAAACATTAAAAGATTCTCGAGCAGGATCAACTAATTGCACTTCTAAGCCTAAATATTTCTCATAAGGCTCTTTATCTTGAATTTCGCTACTAAATACAATAGTTGGATTAATATGTTTTGTTGCAAATAAATCTTTTACTCGACTTGACCAGCCCTCCCAACCATTTGGGTAGCTTGGAATCCCATCTTCGACTAAATGGTGGATAAAGATCTGCTTTTGCTGATATTTAAAAATTTGTTGCACCCAACGCAGACGATCTTCATTCGTTGGCATCCGTTTCATTTTACTTTGCTGGAAAAGCTTTAAGTCTCTTTCAGAATCGGTACAAACGACAACGTGTAATACATCTACTTTACTAAAGGCTTCATAGATCATATTAATATGACCCGTATGAATGGGGTAAAACTTCCCAAAAATAATACCAGAACGCTGATTATTATCTTCTACAATATTTAATACTTTATGTAATGCTTTTAATTTATTTGCACTCGGATTTTTAATCTTTCCACTGACTAATTGATTGAAGTATGCTCGTGTTACACCAGCTTGTTCACAAATATCATTGACTTTAAGTTTAAGTTGCTTGCGTTTTTGTTGAAGATAAGCGAAGTCTGTCATAATGATTTCCTTAAAAATTTATTCTGCAATCATATAGCAAAATATAGCACTTGAATATCTCTTTATGCTTTAAAAGTAATATTTATGCCATATTTCTTTTTTAAAAATGAATTTTCTTACTCTGCTTCTGATGATTTAATGGACGAACTTCTTATTTTTCATATAGATAACGGCAAAAATGTACGGAAATTTTTCCTTTTTTATTGAATTCTCGCTATAATCACAACATTTTCACTGTAAAACGGTCTCTATTTTATATGCAATTAATTCGAGGTTTCCATAATTTAGCTAAATGCGATGCTTTAAATTCAGGCTGTGTTCTCTCTATTGGGAATTTCGATGGTGTGCACATCGGGCATCAAAATATTTTAGCTCGTTTATGTGATAAATCACTTGAATTAAATTTACCCTCTGTTGTAATGATTTTTGAACCTCAGCCACGAGAATTTTTTGCAAAAAAAAGTGGGAATTTGACCGCTTGTTCAGCTCCAGCTCGTTTAATGCGATTACGGGATAAACTGAAATATTTGGCAGAAGCCGGGGTCGATTTTGTTTTATGTGTCCGTTTTAGTGACAAATTTGCACAAATTTCAGCAGACGAATTTATTGCCAAATTATTAGCAAAACAGCTCAAAGTGCGTTATTTAAGTGTGGGCGATGATTTCCGCTTTGGAGCAAAACGCAGCGGCGATTTTGCCACTTTACGCAATGCAGGGCTAAAATACCGATTTGCAGTAGAGGAAAGTCATACTCATAGCTTAAATGACGCCCGCATTAGTAGCTCTTTAGTGCGAGAAGCTCTACAAAATAATAATTTAGCATTAGCTGAGAAGTTATTAGGTAAACCTTATTCTATACACGGACGTGTTGCTCACGGTAATAAGCTTGGTCGAACCATTGGCTTTCCAACCGCCAATATTATGCTTAACCGTTTAGTTACCCCTATTCAAGGTGTGTTTGCGGTTAGAGTAAATACCAAAAACGGTAGTTATAATGGGATTGCCAATGTTGGGAACCGCCCGACAATTAACGGCACTAAACCATTGTTGGAAGTGCATATTTTTGATTTCAATGCCTCTATTTATGGCGAGGCAATAGAAGTCGTATTTTTGAAAAAAATCCGTAATGAAATTAAATTCCCTCATTTTGAGGAATTAAAAAAACAGATTGAAAAAGATAGAGAACAAGCGGTCGAATTTTTTAAACAATTTGCAAAAAATTAACCGAATATAAATAAATTATTTTTACGAGAAAATTGAATATGACAGTCGATTACAAAAACACCCTAAACTTGCCTGAAACAGGCTTTCCGATGCGTGGGGATCTCGCTAAACGTGAGCCCGATATGTTAAAAAATTGGTACGATAAAAATCTCTACCAAAAAATTCGCACAGCCTCTAAAGGCAAGAAGACTTTTATCCTGCACGATGGTCCTCCGTATGCAAATGGTAATCTTCACTTAGGGCACGCTGTTAATAAAATTTTAAAAGATATTATTATGAAGTCTAAGACTTCTCTTGGTTATGATACCCCTTATGTACCGGGTTGGGACTGCCACGGTTTGCCGATTGAATTAAAAGTAGAAGGTATTGTCGGTAAACCGAATGAAAAAATCTCAGCGGCAAAATTCCGCCAAGCTTGCCGTGACTACGCTAAAGAGCAAGTAGAAGGGCAAAAAGCCGACTTTATCCGTATGGGAATTCTGGGCGATTGGGATAACCCTTACTTAACAATGAATTTTGATACTGAGGCAAGCATTATCCGCACCCTTGGTAAAGTAATTGCAAATGGGCATTTATATAAAGGTTCAAAACCGGTTCACTGGTGTTTAGATTGCGGATCATCACTTGCTGAAGCAGAAGTTGAATATGAAGATAAAGTTTCGCCTTCTATCTATGTGCGTTTTAATGCGGTTAATACAGCAGAAGTTGAAGCGAAATTTAATGCACAAGGTAAAGGAAACGGCACCATTTCAGCAGTAATTTGGACTACAACCCCTTGGACGTTACCATCAAATAAAGCGATTTCAATTAACCCGGAATTTAACTACCAATTATTACAATTTGGCGATGAGCGTATTATTTTAGCCGCTGAATTAGTGGAAAGCGTACAAAAAGCAGCTGGTGTAGAGACTGTTGAAGTATTGGGCGAAGTCAAAGGCGACCAACTTGAATTGATGCAATTCAACCACCCATTCTATGACTATAGCGTGCCGTTAATTCTTGGCGATCACGTGACCACTGAAGGCGGGACAGGTTTAGTACATACCGCACCAGATCACGGTCAAGACGACTTTATTGTCGCTAAAAAATACAATATCGAAATGGCCGGGCTTGTGGCAAATGATGGTAAATTCAAGGCTGAAACGCCATTCTTTGCCGGTTTAGGTGTGTTTGAATCAAACGAAAAAGTGCTCGAAAAATTAAAAGAAACAGGCACTTTACTGAAATTAGAACGAATCAAACACAGTTACCCACACTGCTGGCGACACAAAACACCAATTATTTTCCGTGCAACACCACAATGGTTTATCGGAATGGAAACACAAGGTTTACGTCAGCAGGCTTTAGGCGAAATCAAATCAGTTCGTTGGATCCCAAGCTGGGGCGAAGCACGTATTGATACGATGGTGGCAAACCGCCCGGACTGGTGTATTTCTCGCCAACGTACTTGGGGCGTGCCAATGGCGATGTTCGTTCACAATGAAACGGAAGAACTACACCCTCGCACTTTAGAACTAATTGAAGAAGTGGCGAAACGTGTTGAAAAATCAGGTATTCAAGCGTGGTGGGATTTAGACCCGGCAGAATTATTAGGCGAAGAAGCAAAAGATTACCGTAAAGTGCCGGATACATTAGATGTATGGTTTGACTCCGGATCAACTTATTCTTCTGTTGTAGAGCAACGCCCTGAATTTAACGGACAATCGGCAGATATGTATTTAGAAGGCTCAGACCAACATCGTGGTTGGTTTATGTCATCGCTAATGCTTTCTACCGCAACTAACGGCAAAGCCCCTTATAAGCAAGTGCTTACCCACGGTTTTACCGTAGATGAAAAAGGCAGAAAAATGTCTAAATCGCTCGGTAATGTGATTGTGCCAAGTGAAGTATGGAACAAAAATGGTGCCGATATTCTACGTTTATGGGTTGCCTCAACTGACTACACGGGGGAAATTGCCGTTTCGCACAATATCTTAAACAGTGCTGGCGAATCTTACCGCCGTATCCGCAATACCGCTCGTTTCTTGTTAGCGAACTTAAATGGTTTTGATCCGAAACGTGATCTTGTTAAACCAGAAGAGATGATCGCCTTAGATCGCTGGGCGGTAAGCTGTGCCTTAGACGCACAAAATGAAATTAAAGACGCTTATGATAATTATCAATTCCATACCGTTGTTCAGCGTTTAATGCGTTTCTGCTCGATTGAAATGGGATCTTTCTACTTAGATATTATCAAAGACCGTCAATATACAACCAAAGCAGACAGCCTTGCACGTCGTAGTTGCCAAACCGCATTATGGCATATTGCAGAAGCGTTAGTGCGTTGGATGGCACCAATCCTTTCATTTACTGCAGATGAAGTTTGGGGATACTTACCGAAAGTGGAAGGCAGAAGTGAATTTGTATTTACCGAAGAATTCTACGAGGGTTTATTTGGCTTAACAGAAGCAGATAAACTAGATGATGCTTACTGGCAACAAATCTTAAAAGTACGTGCGGAAGTAAACCGTGTGTTAGAGCAAGCTCGTAAAGATAAAGTAATCGGTGCCGGCTTAGAAGCGAAAGTAACGGTTTACGCAAATGATGATATTCGCCCATTGTTAGAACAACTAGGTAACGAATTACGCTTTGTGTTAATTACCTCACAAGCGATTATCAAACCGCTTGCAGAAGCAGATGTTGAGGAAGGCGAATTAGCCGGACTTGCGGTGAAAGTAGAGCGTGCAGAAGGCGAAAAATGCCCTCGTTGCTGGCACTTCGCAACCGACATCGGCACGCACGCAGGGCACGAAGAAATTTGCGGTCGCTGTGTAGAAAACGTAGCCGGCGAAGGCGAACAACGCTCATTTGCCTAATCGTTTACAAGCGGTTAAATTTGCAAAATTTTTTACTAATTTAACCGCTTGGTACTTTTAATTTAAAGCATCGAAATAAGCTTAATATAAGCAAAGAAAACGTATTTAATATTGTACCTAAATACGGACAGGATAAGTAAAATGCTGATACTGAATAAACCTAACCACGCCAAAAAACAGCTGGAAAAGCTCAAATTTATCCCACAATCAGCGGATAAAATTGAATTTTTAAGTGGTAGCCGTGAGTTTAAAACTCGCATTTTACAGCTGATTAAAACTGCAAAAAATCGCATTTATTTAACCGCTTTATACTTTGAACAAGATGAAGCAGGGCAAGAAATTTTAGACGCACTTTATCAGGCGAAGCTGGCTAACCCAGAGTTAGAGATAAAAGTGCTAGTGGATTGGCATCGTGCACAACGAGGTCGTATTGGTGAAGAAGCACAAAGTTCCAATGCGGATTGGTACGCAAAAATCAAACAGCAATATAATTTACCTGCTGAACAAGAAATTGAATTTTGGGGCGTGCCGGTTAATGGTCGAGAAGTCTTTGGCGTGCTGCACTTAAAAGGCTTTGTATTTGATGATACCGTACTTTATAGTGGGGCGAGCATCAATAACGTCTATCTACATCAGTTTGAACGCTATCGTTATGATCGCTATCATACGATTGAAAATAAAACGCTAGCAGATAGCTGGGTTGAATTGATTCAACAGCATATCTTGCCCAATGAGGCGGTTCTACGTTTAGATAATGAAAATCGCCCGAAAACATTAGAAATTCGATCTCAAATCAGGCTATTTCGTAAGCAATTAAGTAAAGCACAATATCAGTTTATTGGTGTTGAGAAAAATAATTCGCTGAATATTACCCCAATAATGGGGCTAGGGCGACGTCAAAATCAGCTAAATAAAGTGATTGAAGCACTTTTCTATCAGACTGAAGAGAAATTAACAATTTGTACACCTTATTTTAATTTCCCTCGTTCGCTTAGAACACGAATTGAATGGTTATTGGCAAATGGCAAGTCGGTTGAAATTATTGTCGGCGACAAAACCGCCAACGATTTTTATACCAAGCCTGAAGAAAAATTCACGATGGCATCGGCACTGCCTTATTTGTATGAGAAAAATCTACGAGCTTTTGCAAAACGACTAGATCCTTATATTCAAAATAAGCAACTAACCATTCGTTTATGGAAAGACGGTGAAAACAGCTACCACCTCAAAGGTGTTTGGGTAGATAGCCAATATATTTTACTCACAGGGAATAATTTAAACCCTCGTGCGTGGCGATTAGATGCAGAAAATGCAATCTTAATTTCAGACCCTCAAGCAGAGTTAAGTGAGAAAGCTCAACTTGAGTTGAATGAAATTCGCCAACATACGAATATTTTGACGCATTATAGCGATTTAGAAGTCTTGGCGGATTACCCGGAGAATGTCCGCAAATTACTGAAAAAATTCGGGCGGGTAAAATTAGACAAAATTGTGAAAATGTTATTATAAGAACAAATTCCCCTTCTTTAGGTTAGGGGAATTTTTTTAAGGAAAGAAAAATGAGTGAACAAATTTACGGTATTCACGCAGTTAAAGCCTTTTTAGACAATGCACCGGAACGTTTAATAGAAGTGTTTGTGCTAAAAGGTCGAGAAGACAAACGTGTATTACCTTTGCTAAATGAATTAAAACGCTTAGGGGTTTCTATTCAACAAGTAAACCGCCAAACGTTAGACAATAAAGCACAAGGCGAAGTACATCAAGGTGTTATTGCCAGAGTTGTACCACAAAAAGAGTTGAATGAGCACGATTTAGAGGCAATTTTAAGCCAAAAGCAACATCCATTATTACTGATTTTAGATGGCGTAACCGACCCTCATAACTTAGGAGCTTGCTTACGAACAGCTGATGCCGCAGGGGTTGATGCCGTGATCGTCCCCAAAGACAAATCGGCACAATTAACCTCAACTGCCAGAAAAGTGGCTTGTGGTGCAGCGGAAGTGATGCCACTTATTCGAGTAACTAACCTTGCCCGTACAATGCGAGATCTGCAAGAACGACATAATGTTTGGATTGTCGGCACCGCAGGCGAAGCAACTTCAGGCATTTATGAAGCAAAATTAACTGGCTCAATCGCCTTAGTAATGGGGGCGGAAGGGGACGGAATGCGACGTCTTACCCGTGAACATTGCGACCAGCTTATCAGCATTCCAATGGCAGGCTCGGTTTCTTCCTTGAATGTTTCGGTGGCAACTGGGGTTTGTTTATTTGAAATTGTGCGTCAAAAACTGGCGGTAAAATAAAGAGAAATAAAAAATGCGAAGGTTTTTTCTTCGCATTTTTTGTTTAAGCAAGTTGTAAAAAAATCTGAAAATTCAACCGCTTGCTAAGCCAAATATTCCTCTAGATTAATAACCTTATCGCACGATTTTTCAATAAGATAAGGATCGTGGCTAACCAGAATTAAGCTACAATTTCTTGCTCGGCATTGGTTAATCAGTAACTCTATGGTTTCTTGCTGAGTAATGGGATCTAAGCGAGAAGTTACTTCATCGGCAAACAGCAATACAGGGTTTAGTAGTAAAGAGCGTAAAATGGCTACCCGTTGTAATTCGCCACCGGAAACATTTTCTGCGGTACGTTCTAATATTTCAGGATTAAGAGAAAGCTGCTCTAACAAACTTGGAATCGGTAGGCGATCTAATTTATGTTTGTTGATCACATCATCAAGTAGCGTTTGTAAACTCACATTCGGGGCAAAAGCCTCTGGTGGATCTTGGTAGAGTTTTAGCACTTGGTGCTTTTTATGGCTTTGGCTATGCCAATAGACCTCGCCTGATTTTGGTTTGAGTAAGCCACATAATACATCTGCCAATGAGCTTTTACCTATCCCACTATGCCCTGAAATGCCTAACACTTCGCCTTTGTGTAAATCAAAAGAGAGATTGCTGAAAAGCGTTTTTTTACCACGAGCAACAGTTAAGTTTTTTACCGAAACAAGCGGCTGTTTTTCGCTGTTATTTTGCGAATTTTGTAACGGTTGCCAGTGTTTCGGATCAGCTCCAATCAATGCTTTAGTGTAAGGGTGTTGTGGATTATTTAATAAAGTTTCCGCATTGCCTTGCTCTAATAATTCGCCTTTTTTCATCACTAAAATATAGCCACCGAGCTGTTCTGCCACTTCAATATCGTGGGTAATAGTGAGCAAGCCGCCACCATTTTGGTAAGCAGATTTAAGTAGTTCGATCACTTTGCCTTTGCTAATTGGGTCTAACCCTTTGGTGGGTTCGTCCGCTAGCAAAATTCTCCCTCCTGCAGCAGTTGCAATCGCAAATGAGGCACGTTGAGCCATACCGCCTGATAATTGGTGCGGATAGCTTTCTACCCAATCGCCTAAGCCCAGTTGCGTTAAATATTGCTGTGTTTGGCTTTTCGCTTCCGAGTTGTTTTTGCCGGCGACTAGGCGGAAACTTTCCCATAACTGTTTGCCGATAGACATAATCGGGTCAAGAGAACGGCGAGGTTCTTGTGGCAACATTACTAGGGTTTTGCCCCACTGTTTTTCAACTTCTATTTGATTGTTAAAATCAATTTTGTGATTTTCTACCCAAAATTGACAGCTTGCGACCAATTCTTTTGGTAATGCTCCCATAATGGCTTGAATCAGCAAACTTTTGCCCGAGCCTGTTTCGCCCAAAATCGTAATATTTTTACCTTGTTCAAGGGCTAGAGAGATTGGTTGAACGAGCGTTAAACCATCAACGGTTTGTACACCAACATTTTTAATTTCCAATAACATTATTTCACTCTCCCTGATAATAATTGTAGGCTAAGTACCATTAAAAAAACGGCAATAACAGGTTGTAAGAACACCATTGGGGCTTGGTAATAATAAGGGAAAAGTTCCGTCATCATTAAGCCAAGCTCTGCTGTAGGCGGACGCAAACCAACGCTAACAAAACCAAGAGTTGCAAGTGCTAAAATCGCATTACCTAACGAGAAGGCAGAGAGTGTGGCAATCATCGGTAATAGGCGAGGGAGTAAGTGTCGTTTAAAGCTATAAATCCAGCCCATTCCCATTAAGCGTGAAGATTGAATTTCTGAGCTTGTCGCCATTGTTGAGCTAATAGAACGAATAACACGGAAAAATTCTACCCACATTACAAGTGAGATCCCTAAATATAATGTCCAAAATGAACCTGGGGAAAGAGCTGCAAAAAGTAGAATAAGTAATAAGCCCGGTAAAGCCATTACTAAATCGCAAATAAAGCTAAAAATGCGATCAATCCAACCACCGAAAAAGCCCGCCATCACACCCGTAATAAGCCCTGCAACTAAAGCACAAGCAACACTAAAAAGTGATAAGCCAAAAGATAAACGAATGGCAGAGGCAAGGCGAGCGAGCATATCTCGCCCAAGATGGTCGGTGCCGAACCACGCTAATTCAGTTGAGCCAGAAAGGATATTGCTTAAATCTTGAAAGCTCATATCCATTGGGTAAAAATAAGGTTGTAAAAAGGCAAACCCTAGCATAACCAGTAGGATAGTTGCCCCAATAAATTGTGAGATTGAAAGTTTCATTTAGTGTTATCCTAATTCTTAATTCGTGGGTCAATCCAAGCACTTAACATATCGGCAATCATATTTAGCACGACAAATAAACCACCCATTACGAGAGTTGTACCTTGAATCATCGGTACATCACGGGCAATAATGGCGTGAACAAGGGCGTGTCCGCTACCCGGCCAAGCAAATAAACTTTCAACAATAACAACCCCTTCAATTAAATACACTAATTGTACTGCGTGGTAAGCAATAACAGGTACAGCAATATTTGGTAAACCGTGTCGCCAGAATGTTTGCCAACGACTTAATCCTTTTAATTGAGCGAATTGGTAAAATTCAGAGGATTTCGCTTGCACCATTGCTGAACGAGTTACTCGAACAGATACTGCACTTAATCCTATCGCTAAGGTTAAAGCAGGTAGTACAAAGTGTTGCCAACTGCCATAACCACCTGCCGGCAACCATCTGAGTTGAGCCGCAAACAAAGTAATTAAGCCAATCGCAATGATAAAAGCTGGTACTGAACGGAAAAGCGTGCTGAAAACCAAGGTCAAGCGGTCAAAAAAACCGTTTGGTTTGCGGGCAGCTAATAAGCCAAGTGGCGGGCCAATTAAAACGGCAAGCACCAAAGCGACTAAGGCTAGTGATAAGGTATGCCCAAATTGGTGTTGAATTTCAGACCAAACAGAGTCACCCGTGACTAACGATTTTCCTAAATTAAATTGTACTAAATCAGTCAGCCAGTTGAAGTAGCTTACCCACCAATCTTGGTCTAGGGCAAGCTCGGCTCGCACTGCATCTGCTGCGGCACTATCTGTTTGGTCATAACCGTAACGGCTAGCGGCAATGCGGTATGCCATATCGCCAGAAAGCTGGCGAGTTAGAATAAAAGTAAGTGTACCAACCGACCAAATTACTAATAGAATTTGAATCAGACGGCGGAGAATGATTTTTAGCATTGTGGAGATTATCTCTTTAGTTGTTAAATCTCCCTTAGTTCCCTCTTTGTAAGGGGGAAGGGAGATTTGATAGCATAAATAACGAATTTCGGATAGTTTATTTACTTAATGTTTCTAAATAAAAGCGACGTTCAAATGGATCGAGTTGCACATTTTTCACTTCTTTGTGAGACACGACATTTTGTTGATAGTACACCACTGGAATAATTGGTAATTCATCGACTAATGCTTGGCTAATGGTTTGTTTCAATGCTTTGATTTTTTCAGGAGCTTGCTCCGTTTCTAATGCCTTTATAGCATTGTCTGCATCTTGATTCTGCCAGTTCATTGTGCCCCAATCGCTACCGCCATTTGCAAAGTCAGATGCAATTACACCATATGGATCAAGCGTTTTACCGTAGTTAAAGGCATAAAGAGCCATCTCTAAACTACCATCTTGATGCCCGGCTGGGATCTCACTAAAGTTACCAACAGAGATATTTACATCCACACCAATTTGTTTCCACTGTGCTTGTAAAATAGTGGCAATAATAGGTAGTTCTGGACGGTCAGAGAAGGTTCTCAACGTAAAGCTAAAGGCTTTACCATCTTTTGTTAATTTACCTTCTGCATCATAGCTATAACCAGAAGCGGTCAGATTTTCTTTAATTTTTGCAATATCGGCTGCTTCTTCAACGGTTTCTACACGCCAATCAGCAAAAGATTTTGGCAGAATTTGGTCAGCTGCACCGTTTTCGATTTTTAATACTTGCTCTGCAATCGCTTTACGGTTAATCGCTTGTGATAAAGCTTGGCGAACCGCAATATCGTTAAAAAACGGTTTTGCAACGTCCATTTTTAGCTGAATAGTACGGGCAATAGAGGTACTTGCAAGGGATAAGTTTGGATCATTTTTTAATCTTGCCACACTTGCCGTATCTAAGTTAAAGACAAGTGAAGATGCTTCACTTTGTGCCATTAGAGTACGGGTTTCACTACGGCTACTTGCCAAGTAGTTAGCTTGTAATAATTGTGGTTTATTGCCCCAATATTCTTCAAAGCGTATGCTTTCTAATTTTTGTGGAGCTTCAATTTTCGTTGCTTTAAAGGCACCTGTGCCGATTACTTCTACTACATTACCTGTTTCATCAAAGCTTTCTTCTGCCAAAATTAAAGTGGTGTAATGGGTTAAGAAAGAAGGGAATGGTACAAAAGCTTTGCTTAATTCAAATTGTACTTGTTTATCGTTTACCGCTTTAATATCTTGGATAAACGCTTTTTGTAATACACCCGGTTTTGAAAGTGCAATTTTTAACGATTTTTCAACCGCTTGTGCATTGAGTGGTTTGCCATTATGGAATGTGGCATCACGCAGAGTAAATGTCCAAACCGTTGCATCGGCATTGCTTTCCCATTTTGTGGCCAAACCTGGTACTAATTCTGCATTGAGATTCGCTTCAACCAAACTTTCAGCAATGTTCATTCGCTGAAAAATAAGCCCGGTTTGGTCTAAATCTAGGCTATTTAATTCCCAAGGGGCAACAACGGTAACAAGTGATAAGCTATTGTCCTGTGTTTGAGATTGTTCATTTTGAAGAGTCGTTTTTTGTTCAGTCGTTTGGGTGCTTTTATCATCACAAGCTGCGACTAAAAATGCAGATAAGGTTAATGGCAAGAACCATTTTTTCATTTGGGTTATCTCCATAAAAAAATAAAGGTTTAGGTAAAGGCGAAACTCTAGCATATTTCCATAAAAAAAGTAGAGTTATTTTTAGTTGAGTATTTTGATCGGTTATTTTATGCTCAAAAAAAGAGCCTTAAAATAAGGCTCTATAATGAGTAGATAAGAGATAATTTTATGCTGCAAATTCTTGCATAAATTTACCCGCTTGTTGCACCATTGAAGATGATCCAACAAAGAAAGGTACACGTTGATGAAGCTCGGTTGGTTTAATATCTAAAATTGGGTTAATGCCATCTGTTGCCATACCACCAGCTTGTTCGGCTAAGAAAGCTATAGGGTTACATTCATAAAGTAAACGAAGTTTGCCTTTCGGGTAAACCGTGGAGGTTGGATAGATATAAATACCACCTTTTAATAAATTACGATGGAAATCAGAGACTAATGAGCCAATATAGCGTGAAGAGTATGGACGCTTACTTACTTCGTCAGTTTCTTGGCAATATTTAATAAAACGTTTTACCCCTTGCGGGAAGGTTACATATTGGCCTTCATTAATCGAGTAGTATTTCCCTTCTGCCGGTGTTTTTAGATCTGGATGAGAAAGAATAAATAAACCTAATGATGGATCATAAGTAAAACCATTTACCCCGTTACCTGTTGTGTAAACCAACATAGTAGAAGAGCCATAAGTGACATAGCCTGCAGCAACTTGCTTACGTCCTTCTTGCATAAAATCTTCTTTTGTTACTGGGGTGCCAATAGGGGAGATGCGACGGTAGATAGAAAAGATTGTTCCAACAGAAACATTTACTTCAATATTTGATGAGCCATCAAGCGGGTCTGTCATTAAAATATATTTTGCGTTTCGGCCTCGCTCGTTATCAAAAGCGACAAATTCATCGTCCTCTTCGGAAGCAAAACCAGCGACATCCTCACGGGCTAATAATGCTTTTTTCATTGTTTCATTAGCGAATACATCTAATTTCATCTGTGCTTCGCCTTGCACATTTTCTGAGCCCGCAGCACCTAAAATATCTTGGCTTAAACCGGCACGATTGATTTCACGATGAATAATTTTTGCAGCTAAACGAATAGAAGATAAAATGCCACTTAATTCGCCTTTTGCCTCAGGGTATTCGGCTTGTTTTTCAATAATAAATTCGCCGAGCGTTTTCATATTTTTCTCCTTGCTTATGTTAGAATAGATTTATTATAGCGATTACTTAAAATAGGTAATGAATTAACGCTCATTTTTGTGATCAAGTTCACATTTTTATAACATTATTATCGATTTTATTTATGACTTTTAACCATAAGGAGCGAAATATGAGCGATTTTTCGATAAAGAGCATTAGCCCTGAATTAAATATAGTGAAATACAATGAATTGGCAATATTAGAAGTTAATCATCCTAAAGCAAAAGCGAAAATTGCACTGCAAGGAGCCCAATTGCTAAGCTGGCAACCATATAACGCAACACAAGATGTATTATGGTTAAGCGATATTGAGCCATTTAAAATAGGCACCGCCATTCGAGGAGGAGTTCCTATTTGTTACCCTTGGTTTGGAAATGTGAAAACACCTGCTCACGGAACAGCCCGTATTAGCGAGTGGTCACTAGTGGAACATTCTTATTCGGAAGATTATATCCGTTTAGTCTTTGCATTAGAAAATGACGCAAAAATTGAGATGATGTTAGGGGAAAGTTGCACGCTTAATTTTACACATCTAGGTGCAGACCCCGCACAACTTGCATTACATACCTATTTTAATATTGGCGATATTAACAAGCTTGAAGTTGAAGGCCTGCCAACAAGTTGTTTTGATAAACTGACAAATCAACAAGTTGATGTGCCGTCGCCTCGCATTATTCAAGAAAATGTAGATTGTATTTATGCAGCACAAGCGGTGAATTTTATTCAAGATTTTGCAAATCAAAGAACAATAAAAGTTGAGCATATTAATGCAACAGAAACCGTATTGTGGAACCCTTGGCATAAGCCAACAGGTGGAATGAGCGAGAATGCTTACCAAAAAATGGTTTGTGTTGAGACTGCTCGATTAAATACATTACTACAACAAAATGATACTATGAGTGTGAAAATTTCACTCTAAATTCCTACATTGCACAAGCGGTTGTTTTGGGGCATTTTTTTGCAAAAAAACACCGCTTGCAAAGTCTATATATTTCTTTGTTTTCAAGCTATAATATCAGATTATTATTTTAATTAATTGAGAATACTCAAAAATATGAACAGCAAACTTTTAGCAACGGGAAGCTATTTACCTTCTCGTATCCGTACCAATGCTGATTTAGAAAAAATGGTGGATACATCTGATGAGTGGATTGTTACCCGTTCAGGCATTCGTGAACGTCGTATTGCAGAGCCTAATGAAACCGTTGCAACAATGGGGTGCCAAGCGGCTCAAAAAGCATTAGAAATGGCAAATATTGAGGCGAATGAAATTGATTTAATCATTGTTGGTACAACAACTAACTCGCACTCTTATCCAAGTGCCGCTTGCCAAATTCAAGGTTTACTTGGTATTGAAAATGCGATTGCTTTTGATGTAGCAGCAGCTTGTACTGGCTTTGTGTACGCATTAAGTGTTGCCGATCAATTTGTGCGTAATGGGCAAGTGAAAAAAGCGTTAGTAATTGGTTCAGATCTCAATTCTAGAATGCTTGATGAAACTGACCGCAGTACCGTTGTATTATTTGGTGATGGTGCCGGTGCGGTAATTTTAGAAGCAAGTGATGAGCCAGGCATTATTTCAACCCACTTACACGCAGCACCAGATTTAGATAATAATTTAGTCTTAAAAACGCAAAAACGTGGAGATGGGCGTTCAGGCTTTATTGAAATGCAAGGTAATGCAACCTTTAAAATTGCAGTAAATCAGCTTTCAAGTGTGGTAGAAGAAACGCTTGAAGCCAATAACTTGCAAAAATCGGATTTAGATTGGTTAATTCCGCACCAAGCAAATTTACGTATTATCACGGCAACGGCGAAAAAACTGGATATGGGAATGGATCAAGTGGTTGTAACTCTTGATAAATATGCCAACACCAGTGCGGCAACGGTGCCGGTTGCATTAGATGAAGCCGTGCGTGACGGTCGTATTCAACGTGGGCAATTATTACTCCTTGAGGCATTCGGCGGTGGCTGGACTTGGGGTTCTGGATTGGTTAAGTTTTAAGGCGAAATAATGTCAGAAAAACAGACTTTTGCAGATAAAAAGCGTAAAACCGTTGAACAAGCGGAGTTTACCGAAGATGGTCGCTATTTACGAAAAGTGCGTAGTTTCGTATTACGTACTGGACGTTTAAGCGATTATCAACGTGATATGATGAACAACAACTGGGCAAATTTAGGCTTAGATTATCAGGCAATGCCGTTTAATTTTGAGCAGATTTTTGGAAATACCAACCCTGTTGTGTTAGAGATCGGTTTTGGTATGGGCAGATCGCTTGTGGAAATGGCAGAGCAAAACCCAGATAGAAACTATATCGGAATTGAAGTTCACACACCGGGTGTTGGAGCCTGTATTGCTTATGCACTCGAAAAAGGGGTTAAAAACTTACGTGTGATTTGCCACGATGCGACCGAAATTTTACGAGATAGCATTGCAGATAACGCACTGGGTGGCTTGCAACTTTATTTCCCGGATCCGTGGCAAAAAGCAAAACATCATAAACGTCGTATTGTGCAACCTGAATTTATTACCCGAGTGTTACAAAAATTAAGCCCAAATGGCTTTATTCATTTTGCAACAGACTGGGAAAATTATGCAGAGCATATGCTTGAAGTATTACGTCAATTTGAAAATGAATTAGAAAATACATCAGCAACCAATGATTTTATTCCCCGTCCAGATTTCCGCCCTTTAACCAAGTTTGAAGAGCGAGGTCATCGTTTAGGGCACGGTGTGTGGGATCTATATTTTATTAAGAAATAAGTTTATTAAAGAGAGGAGAAATAGGTATGGCTATTCAACGTAACGCACGTCAGCGTAAAAAAATGCACTTAGCAGAGTTCCAAGAGTTAGGTTTTTTAGTGAAATTCAGCTTTGCTGAAGGCACAGGGATTGATCAAATTGATGCAACGGTTGATCGTTTTATTGATGAAGTAATTAAAGTAAACGGTTTAGCATTAGAAGCAAACGGCTACTTAAATTGGGAAGGTTTAGTTTGTTTAGAAAAATTAGGCAAATGTGATGAATCTCACCGCCAATTAGTGAAAAATTGGCTAGAAAGCAACGGTTTACAAAACGTTCAAGTGAGCGAATTATTCGATATTTGGTGGGACTACCCAGTTGAAGCCTAATTGGCTTTTTTAACTTGAAATAGCAAGCGGTTATATTTTTTAGAAAATTTGCAAATTTTTTCTCAAAAACAACCGCTTGTTGTTTATTAAAAATAACAAAAGAGAGAAATAGATGGAATTTTTAGCCCCTGTTATTTCATTAGTTGTTGGTTTTTTAAATTTTGTATTGGTGTTAAGAACTTGGCTACAATTTTGCCGAGTAGATCCTCGTTTACCCATTTCACAAACATTACTAAAAATCACAGAACCTTTAGTATCGCCTGTCGGTAAATTAATTCCGACAATTAAAAATATTTGTTTTCCAGCACTGTTTATTGCGGCGGCATTAGTCACATTACAGTTTGTATTATTTGGTATTGATTTACCTAGAGCAGTATTAATTGGCTTATTAAGTCTCGTAAAAACATTCGGACAAATTCTATTTTTTACTACCTTAATTCGTGCATTAATGAGTTGGGTTACACAAGGTAATCACCCATTAGATTATACGGTGGCACAAATTACCGAACCTGTATTAGGTTTTATCCGTAAACTTCTACCAAGAACAGGAATGCTTGATTTTTCCGTAATGGTTTTAGGCTTTGGTTTATTGTTGCTCAATAGCTTTTTCTACCAAATTTTTGGTGGATTATGGGCTGCAGCTTAATAAGCTGATAGAAATGAAAAATCCGCAAGTATTTTGTAGTACTTGCGGATTTTTTATATTTAATTAGCGTTGGCGAGCTTTAAATCTTGGATTTGTTTTGCAAATCACATAAAGTTTGCCTTTACGCCTAACGATTTGGCAATCTGGGTGGCGTGATTTAGCTGATTTTAATGAATTTAAAATTTTCATTGTTGCTCCTATTATTTCTTATTCGCCAATGTTGATGCAAAGCCTTTGAATCTATCTTTAAATTGACTTGCACGGCCTTCGGTGTTCGCTTCACGACGTTTACCAGTATAAACAGGGTGTGATGCTGATGAAGTATCTAAGGTGTAAAGTGGATACTCTTTTCCATCTTCCCACACCATTGTTTTGTTTGTTGCCGCACAAGAGCGGATAATCCAACCTTGCTGAACAGAACCATCATAAAATAATACTTCACGATAATTTTCAGGATGAATCCCTTTTTTCATATTTTCTCCAGAATTTTTATAACCATACTAAAATTATGGGATATATCATATCTGAATTTATTTTTTAATTCCATAACTTTTTTATGGTAATTAAAAATAAATCGTATTTTAAGAGAGAGTTCCTCTTTTCTAATTGAAAATTATGGTAATCTAAGCATTATTTATTTTAATGGAGACGAAAATGAGCAAAAATCCTTATTTAATCGCCCCTTCTATTTTATCGGCAGATTTGGCAAGATTAGGCGAAGATGTCGCAGAGGTGCTAAAAGCAGGAGCAGATTTAATCCATTTTGATGTAATGGATAATCATTATGTACCGAATTTAACCTTTGGCCCTGCCATTTGCAAAGCCTTGCGTGATTATGGTATTCAATGCCCGATAGACGTGCATCTAATGGCTAAACCCGTTGAGCGTTTAATTCCTGATTTTGCTAAAGCTGGGGCAGATTATATTACCTTCCACCCAGAAGCAACGGAACATATTGACCGCACCCTTCAACTTATTCGTGATTTGGGTTGTAAATCAGGCTTAGTTTTTAACCCTGCAACACCACTAAGCTATTTAGATTATGTGATGGATAAAGTCGATGTTATTTTATTAATGTCAGTTAATCCTGGTTTTGGTGGGCAATCTTTTATTCCTTCAACTTTAGATAAATTGCGTGAAGTTCGTCGTCGTATTGATGAAAGCGGTTATAATATCCGTCTAGAGGTTGATGGCGGTGTGAAAACCAATAATATTGCGGAAATTGCCGAAGCAGGTGCTGATATGTTTGTAGCAGGTTCGGCTATCTTCGATCAGAATGATTACCAAGCAGTTATTCAACAAATGCGAGCGGAACTTGCTAAAGTGAGCTAATCAAATTACGAAATTTGATCTAACGCTATGGATCAAACGAAAACATAATGGTAGAATTGGAAACATTCTTATTCAGGTGTATTTAGATAGTCTGGTTTGACCTTTCTATAAAAGGTTGTATTTGAAATTATTTAGATTACACTATTTAACTCTCGCACTTATGCGATATTCACTATAGGAAAAACAAAATGAGCATTGAAGAACGCGTAAAAAAAATCATTGTTGATCAACTTGGCGCGAAAGCAGAAGACGTAAAACCAGAAGCTTCATTCATTGAAGATTTAGGTGCAGACTCTTTAGATACAGTTGAATTAGTAATGGCTTTAGAAGAAGAATTCGATATCGAAATTCCAGATGAAGAAGCTGAAAAAATTACTACTGTTCAGTCAGCAATTGATTACGTTCAAAACAATCAATAATCTGAATAAATGTTAGGCGACCAATAGGTCGCCTAATTTTTTATCTATTATGCTGAGTTTTGCAAAAGCAATCATTAAGATGGTCATCAACCAATCCCATTGACTGCATAAAAGCATAGCAGGTTGTTTCGCCCACAAAAACAAAACCACGTTTTTTTAAGGCTTTTGACATAGCTTTTGAGGTCTCTGTTTTACTTGGAATGCTATCGAGATTTGGTACATCATTAATTTGTGGTTTGCCATCTACAAATGCCCAAATAAATTGGCTGAAATCTTCGCCCTGTTCCTGCATTTTTAGATAAGCTTTTGCATTTTTCACAATGGCTTCTAATTTTGCTCGGTGGCGGATTAACTGTGACTTTTGCATCAGTGTATCAATATCCTGCTCACGCATTTGAGCAATTTTTTCAGGTACAAATTGATAAAACGCTTGGCGGTAGGCTTCTCGTTTTTTTAATACGGTGATCCAAGAAAGCCCTGCTTGTTGCCCTTCTAAACAAATTTTTTCAAATAATTTCTGACTATCGAATTGTGGTTTTCCCCACTCATCATCGTGGTATTTGATATAAATATCGCTATCGCCACACCAATTACAGCGAATTTTTTGACTGTTTTCCATTATTTACGAATTTTCCAATAATTATCGGTTTTGAGTAAGCGAATTTTACTATCTTTTGAAAGATATCCGCCTTTGACTGCTTCTAAAATGGTATTCTCCGGCAAGTCAGAAGCAAAAACTTCTGCTTGGGTACGATCTTCAGAGAAGATGATATAGACCGCTAGCGAGTCATTTTCGGGATCTGTTAATGTAATATCTGCGACATTAAATACTTGCACACACTCTTTTTTAAGAAAAGAGTAACTTTGCCCTGCACTTACTAAACAGCCATTGGCATCTTTCTCTTGACCAATTATTGCGGAAGTAGGGGCTAAGCAAGCGATTAACAGAGTAGAGAAGGTGAGGGCGGAAAGTAATTTTTTCATTTGCAAAATTCCTATAAAAATAGACCGCTTGTTCTCATTTAATGGAATACAAGCGGTCAAATTAGCTTAAAAGTTTGCGATTATTTTCTTGGTAAGTAACGGGCAGGATCCACAGACTTGCCTTTGTAACGAATTTCAAAGTGCAGTTTGTTGGTGTTTGTGCCAGTACTACCTAAAGTCGCAATTTTTTGACCTGCTTTTACGTTGCTTTGCTCTTTTACATTAATTGTATCGTTGTGTGCATAAGCACTTAAGAAATCATCGGTATGTTTGATGATAATTAAGTTTCCGTAACCTTGCAGAGCATTACCCGCATAAACGACTTTACCTGCAGCCGCCGCTCGAACGTCTTGACCTTTAGTTCCTGCAATATCTAAGCCTTTATTTCCACCCTCAGCAGATGAGAAGCCTGAAATTACACGACCATTAGTAGGCCACTGCCATTTGATTGCAGAAGCAGGTGCTGCAGTGGTATTGTTCACAGTTGTTGCTGTTGGCGTACCCGCTGTTGCTCGGATAGTAGAAACGGTGCGAGTTTCTGTTGGTGTTGCTGTCCCAACACTTGCAGTGACGGCCGGTGCCACTGTGCCTGCGGTTGCTTTAATCGCACTGTTTGCAACTTCAACATTTGTTTCTGCTGTTTTAGCTTTTACTGGCCCTGTAATATTACCATCAGAGGCATAAACTGTTCCATTTGCACCTTGTTGGTAGGTAATTTGAGGTTCAACCGGAACTGTTATGGTTTCTTCTACAGTAATTGTTTCTGTTGCAGATTTACCAGTTTTAATTTTTTGCCCCACATTCAGTTGGTATGGCTCGCTCATATTATTTAAGGCTGCGATCTCTTTCACATCTTTACCAACAATATAAGCAATTAAGAACATTGTATCGCCTTTGCGTACCGTGTAAGTTGAACCATCGTAGAAACCTTTTTGAATTTGGCTATACATTGGTGCATTGTTTGCATCACGTGGAATTTCAAAATTTTGATCTACTTTTTTCTCAACGGTTTTTGTTTTTTTCACCACTTTTGTTGTCGTTGTTGGCTGTGCTGGTTGCTCTGTTATCACAGGGTTTGTAACAACAGGCTGTGGAACTGCTGCTATTGGCTGTGGTGTTGAAATTGGTTGTGGCACAGTTTGTGCAGGTGCAGTTGTCATCGCCTCAGGCATTGATGTACTTTGAATATCAGATTGCCAACCACCGCTAGAATTGATGGTATTGGTGGTATTAACAGGTTGCATAATACCTGGGCTAAGCTCTGTATTGCCAGAAGCGTTTACTACTGGTGCGGGCGTATTAGAAGAACAAGCGACTAATACGGCTGAAACCAATGGTAAAAGAATAAATTGCTTTTTCATTAAATTGTAATCCTAAAATTATTTCATTGTAGCAGGCATTGATGTTGATTGAATATCAGATGGCCAACTATAACTTCCTTCACTTGCACCCGAGCCTGAAACAGGCTCCATTATTCCGGCAGGTAATGCATTAGGATCATTTTCTGCTGGTTTTTGAGGTACGCTACAAGCGGTTAAAAATATGCAAGAAATTGCAAGAAAGGTGATTTTCATTTAATAGCACCGTTTTAAATTAACGTACTCGTAGCACTTGACCCACTTTTAATGGTGCGTTTGTATTTAAACCATTTAAAGTCGCAATGTGATTTGCACTTGTCCCTGTTAAATAGCCAATCAAATAAAGGGTATCGCTTTTACCTACAGTATAAGAGCTATCTGTGTAACAACCTTTAGTGATCTGTGCATAAATTGGTGCATTGTTACCATCTCGCACAACTTGGCAATTACCTACATTCTCAACTTGAGAACCGTAGTTTGTTGCAACAGGAGCAGGCACCGCAGAAATTGGCTGAGGAGCAGGTGTTTGGTAAGCTGGCGGTGTTGCAATCGGTTGATTCATAGTGCTTGGCATTGGTGCAGTTTGAATGCTATCTGCAGCTTGCCAAGTTGCATTTGCTTCTGCCATTTCAACATTTGAAGAGCTTGATTCTCCTGAAGTATTTGAACACCCAACTAAAGCAAGTGACGCAAGTGATAAAACAAGAAGTGATTTTTTCATTTTCTAATCCTTAAAATTTATTTCATTAATGTGTAAATGATATAGGCAACAACGGCTAAAACGATTGTTCCCCAACCGATTAATTCAATAGAGCGACGAATTTTTTCCTCATATTTTTTACCGCCCCACGCAGACAGTTTTGCGACTAAAAGAAATCTCGCAAAACGTGAAATACCTGCTGTAATGATAAATGGGAAAAATGCCATTTGCATTACACCGGCACAAATAGTAAATACTTTATAGGGAATCGGTGAAAATCCAGCTAGAAAAACAACGGCAATGCCCCAAGTTTCAAACCAAGAGCGGGCTTTATCGAAGTTTGCTTGCATTCCCCAGTTACTGATAACACCTTGTACCCAATCAAATGCATAGAAGCCGATAAAATAACCAATAATACCACCAAGTACAGAAGCAATCGTTGTATAAAGTGCATACTTAAATGCATTCTGTGGTTTTGCCATTGACATTGGAATCAGCATCACATCGGGCGGAATCGGGAAGAAAATCGACTCAATAAAACTGACAAAACTTAGCCAAAATGCCGCCAAGCGATGCTTTGACCATTCCATAGTTTTGTCATAAATTTTCTCAAACAGTTTCATCAAAAATACCTTTCAAGGTTGAAATTGTTTTATGTGCAGTCATATCGACTTGAATAGGTGTTATCGACACACAATCCCGATTTAACGCATAAAAATCAGTACCATAACCTTCATCGATAGGGTTCCCCGTTACCCCAATCCAATAAACATCGGAACCACGAGGATCTTTTTGCTTAACAATTTCTGCCGCAGGAGAACGCATACCAAGGCGAGTGATCATTGTACCTTTTAATTCTGTATAAGGAATATTAGGCACATTGACATTCAAGACTTGGTTTGCAGGGAATGGCTCATTCTGCATTTTTTCTAATAAATCAAGAACCACTTGTGCCGCAGTATCAAAGTAGCATTCGCCTTCTAAAAATGAAGAGTGTTTACGGCCAACTAAAGAGACGGCAATACCTGGCTGCGGTAAATGGCGACCTTCTAGTGCGGCAGCAACAGTTCCTGAATAAACCACGTCATCGCCTAAATTCGCACCGTGATTAATACCTGAAACGACTAAATCAAACTTATCGTCAAATAAACCGTTTAAGGCTAAGTGAACGCAGTCTGCTGGCGTTCCTGCGATCACCGCATAGTTATATTGATCGAAACAATGCACTCTTAACGGGTCAACCAATGTTAAACAACTTGAGGCTGCACTGCGGTTACGATCTGGGGCGATGATGGTTACAATATGCCCTGCATCACGCAGTACTTTACTTAAAACCTGAATGCCAGGGGCGTGAAAGCCATCATCGTTACTAATTAAAATTCTCATATTTTCCTTTAGATCTAAGATCTGAATAGCGATTAAACGCAAAGTTTGTAATTCTAACAATTTTTCGACAATTTTTTTAGCCCAAATGCGTAAAAAGCGGTAAGATTTTCCCAAAATTTTGCAAATTTTAGGAATGGAGGGACTAAACCCATTCTTTATACAGTTTCTTCCGCAATTTGAATTAATTCACGCACTAGCCCTGTGGCATAACTGCCTGAATCTAAAAAGAAAGTTAAACGTAGCCCTTTCTCTTCAAACTGCCATTTAAGATTTTGCGGTTTGCATAACATTGCTCGGCGAGCATTATTCATTCGCTCTTTTTTCATTAATTCAACTAATGTTGCGTGTTGTTCAATAATCGCTTTTTCCGCAGAATTACATTCCGTTTCTAGGGATTTTTCGCCAATTAGTGGAGCCGTTAATAGCACATCACCACTTACTAGGCGAGATTGAGTTTCACTAATTTCATCTGCATTTACGCAGAAAAAACTATTTGTGCCAGCAAGTTGCACGTAATCATTTTCAATAATTTGCTGAATTGTGCCATCAGCAATACGTTGAGAGACCACTAAATTAAAAACTTCGCTACGAGCTGCGGATAAGTAAAAACTGCGTTTTTTGCGATCTTTGACTTGAATTTCACCGCTTGCCCAGCGTAGAGCTTGAGTGAGATTATGCCCATCTCGTCCGAAACGTTGTTCGGTAAAATAATTAGGAAATCCGGCCGCTTGTAGTTGGGTTAGGCGATTATTGAGATCATCACTCTCTTTTACATCACGCAATAATAATTCAAAATGATTGCCTGCTAATGAGCCGACTCGAATTTTACGGTTATGGCGAGTGACTTCTAAAATTTCGACACCTTCGCATTCAAAATTTGAAAAATCAGGAGTTTCTTTGCCGGCTAAATGTAAGCAAAACCATTGCTCTGTTACTGCGTGGCGGTCTTTTAAGCCTGCATAACTCATATTACGTTCGGAAATGCCGGCAAATTTTGCTAATTTTTCGCCGACAAAAAGAGTATTGGCATTGGTTTTACGGATTTTAACCGCTACAAATTCACCTTCGCCGGCTAAATCATAGCCTAATTCTTCACGCACGATAAAGTCTTCAAATTCTGCTTTTAAACGTCCTATTTCCGTGGGGGCTGAGTATAAATAATTTAGTTGCATAACCATCTCTAAGTTAAATAAGAATAATTTTGCAGATTATACGTGAAAGCATTCGATCTAGATCAGAAAAAGCGAAATAAAAACAACAAAAGATATTTAAAATTTGGTATAGTTCGCAACAGTTTATCTTACATTCAATTTTATAGGAGAAATCAAATGGCACGTCGTCCACTTGTAATGGGTAACTGGAAATTAAACGGTGACAAAGCATTTACAAAAACGCTAATTGCAGATTTAAAAGCAGAATTACACGATGTTAAAGGTTGTGATGTGGCAATCGCTCCGCCGGTAATGTACTTAGCACACGCAGAAGCATCACTTGCAGGTTGCGGCTGTGGTTGTGATGAAAAAGGCTTAATTGCATTAGGTGCTCAAAATGTTGATGTGAATGTAAAAGGTGCTTTCACAGGCGATATTTCACCAGAAATGTTAAAAGAGTTTGGTGCTAAATACATTATTATCGGCCACTCAGAGCGTCGTACTTACCACAAAGAAAGTGATGAGTTTATCGCTCAAAAATTCAAAACATTAAAAGATGCAGGATTAGTACCAGTGTTATGTATTGGCGAATCTGAAGCAGAAAATGAAGCGGGTAAAACGGAAGAAGTTTGTGCTCGTCAAATTGATGCAGTAATTGATGCATTAGGTGTTGAAGCCTTTAACGATGCCGTTATCGCTTACGAGCCAATTTGGGCAATCGGTACGGGTAAATCAGCCACTCCTGCACAAGCACAAGCGGTTCACGCATTTATTCGTGGCCATATTGCGAAAAAATCACAAGCGGTTGCAGATCAAGTGATTATTCAATACGGTGGCTCAGTAAACGATGCAAACGCTGCAGAGTTATTCACACAGCCAGATATCGACGGTGCATTAGTGGGCGGAGCTTCACTTAAAGCACAAGCTTTTGCAGTCATTGTTAAAGCAGCGGAAAAAGCGAAAGCGTAATTTCTTAGATTTTTTTGCAAGCGGTTATTTTTGTTTGAAATTTTGCAAATTTTAAGCCAAAAATAACCGCTTGTTGCATTATTGGCTCTTTGTATTTTGCGTATCTTTATAACTGCCAAAAAAATCAACAGCTTTTTGAATGTCCTCATCATTTGTAATATAGGCAAGCAGCCGTCTTCCACCTTGTAAGTCAATAACTAAGATTTTTTCATTGGTATTCAGTGAATTATTTTTTGTTTTTGGGTTATTTGGCGGTAGTTCGGCAATATTTACTTGATAAATATTGCTATATTTAAAATAGAGATTAGCGAAGAAAAATCCCTCTTTTTTGAATAGTAAACGAGGCGTACGTAAAAAGGCTAAATAAATTGCCAATATAATACAAGTTGCGAGCAAATAGAGGGTAAAAGGGGCCGCTTTGTTTTGTACACCATAGATAAAGCTTAAACTAATTAGCCCAAGCAATAGCCAAGTGTCTATGCCTTTTTGTTTTTTAAGGGGGATGTTTAGTTTGGTTTCGCCTTTTAGTTTATTCATAATGACTTGGTCATAAATCGCAAATAAAAAGCCGAGAAAAAGAAAAATAAGCAGGATAATATTTGTCATAATACTCAAATGTAATGTGGGCTATAAAAAAACCGCTTGTTATGTGATTCACAATACAAGCGGCTTAATTATGATAAAATTTTGCAAATTACGCTAGTGCACCTGTTGCCGCACCTAAAATACCGATTACAAAGAAACCTAAGATAATCCAGATGGCATTAACACGATTGCGTAGTAACCACATACAAGCGAATGTTAATAGCAATGGTAATAAACCTGGCATTAGGCTATCTAAAATACTTTGTACAGTAGTAATTTCAGTTGTGCCGTCTTGTTTTTGAATGGTAGAAAGCACAAGCGGAACATTGATACTTGTCCATTTTTGGACTAAAGCCCCCATAATAAATAAACCTAAGATCGATGCACCTTCAGTTAATTTTTGGAGTAAGCCACCGCTCATATCTTGTACAACATCTAAACCTTTTTTATAGCCATACACAACACCATAATAACGGCTAGCTAAACGCACAAGGTTAAATAATACGAAGAAGAGGATAGGACCTAAAAGATTTCCATTTAGGGCTAATCCGGCACCAAGTGCTGCAAATACTGGGCGAACAGTTCCCCAGAAAATTGGGTCACCTACACCTGCTAATGGCCCCATTAAACCGACTTTAATACCATTAATTGCTGCATCGTCAATTTCTTTACCGTTTGCACGCTCTTCTTCCATCGCAATAGTTACACCTAAAATGGGTGCCCCAACGAATGGTTGTGTATTGAAGAATTCAGAATGGCGTTTAATTGCAGCTTTACGACCTGGGTCATTCGGATCTGGATATAAACGTTTAATAACAGGAACCATTGCATAAGCAAAGCCAAGAGCCTGCATACGTTCGAAGTTCCACGAACCTTGGAATAAGTTTGAACGACGTACAACGGCATTCAAATCACTTTTTGTTACTTTTTTGATTTCAGTTGTCATTTTAAATGCCCTCATTAGTCTAAACGGTTATCTAAATCATTTTTTGGTGCTGCAGCGACTACAACTTGTTGGCTTTTGTTATATTTAGGGTGCATATGGATGTAAACCATTGCAATGATTGTGCCTAATACACCAAGTGCTACAAGGTTGAAATCGGTAAAACCTGCAATCACAAAACCTGCGAAGAAAAATGGCATTAAATGGCCTGCACGCATCATATTGATAACCATTGCATAACCGACAACGGCAATAAATCCACCTGCAATTTTAAGACCTGTTGTGACTACTTCTGGAATAGCATTTAGCATTGTTTGCACGGCATCTGTTCCTGCAGTTAAAGCAACAATTAATGCTGGAATTGCAATACGCATTGCTTGTAGTAATAAAGCACCACGATGTAGCCAGTCTAAGCGGTTTAAGTTACCGTCTTCAATAGATTTATCTGCAGCGTGTTGGAAACCAACGGTAATTGCTCGCACAATATAGGTTAATACCTGACCTGCAGCTGCAAGTGGAATCGCAATCGCGATACCAGTTGAAATATCTTGACGACCAACAATAACTAAAATAGTTGATACGATAGAAGCAAGTGCCGCGTCAGGAGCTACAGCCGCACCGATGTTCATCCAGCCTAAAGCTAATAATTCTAGTGAACCGCCAACAATAACACCTGTTGTGACATCACCTAAAACTAAGCCAATCATTGTACAAGCAATAAGTGGGCGGTGTGTTTGCCATTCATCAAGAATTGAGCCCATACCTGAAATACAGGCAACGAGAAATAAAAGTACAATTTGTAATACTGAGATTTCCATATTTCTTTCCTTTAGATTAAGTTGTGTTTTTTCAATAAATCCATCATATATTGACGGCTATCGCTTGAGACTTTGCGAACTTCTAATTCAACGCCTTTTGCATCAATCCCTTTAAAAGCATCAATATCTTTTTGATCGACTGCAACTGCGTGGCTCACCATTTGTTTGCCTTCTTTATGAGAGATACCACCAATATTAATACTATTTAGTGGCACACCACCTTCAATAAGCTCTAAAACATCAGTAGGATTAGTAAAGAGTAACATTACTCTGTCATCTGCATATTCAGGGTTGTTATAAACTCGAATCATCTTAGGAACATCAACCACGTGAGCAGTTACGCCTAATGGTGCAACACTCTTTAACATTGTTGAACGAACGCTATCTTTTGCGACACCTTCATTTACGACAATAATGCGATTTACTTTGCTTTCTTTTGTCCAAACTGTTGCTACCTGACCGTGAATTAAACGATCATCAATACGAGCAAGTACGATAGTCATTCTACGACCATCATCGACAATTTCTGGCTGCTGAGTCGTCGCTACTTCTTGTGTTGGTGCTGATGTTGCAACTTCAGCTACTTCAATTTGATGATTAAGAGAACGAATACCTGTAGAACCAGCCTCTAGTGCAACTTCAACTAATTCTTGTAACGACTCAACATCATCACGAGCCATACAGGTATTGACCAACATAGGAATATTTACCCCTGCAACGACATCCATTCCTGTTTTACCATCTTGGAATCGGTTTGCGGCATTAAATGGGCTGCCTCCCCACATATCAACAAGAAATAGCACTTGATCACAGTGAGATAATGGACCTTCAACAAGTGCCTGATATTTCCCCATAATTGTTTCGGCATTTTCACCGGGAACAAAATCGATATAAGCAACATCTTCTTGTTCCCCTATCAACATCTCAGTGGTTTTGAGAAGTTGTTCTGCAGCAATACCGTGGGTTGCTATGATAATAGCAATACTCATACTTTACTCCTTTAGAGGTATTTTGAATTTATTCTAGAGCGGATTTTATTATGATAATTATTTTAAACAATAAATTAATTATAAAACTGTGATCTAAATCACAAATAATTTAATATTTTGTCTTAAATACAACAAAATAGATGTTATTTTACAACGTTTTATTAACACATCTGCTAGTGGTAGAGTGAAAAAGAAAGCCTTCTTCATTTGGAGGTGAATTTATTGTGTGAGAAGTGGGGAAAATGGAAATAATTATGCTTGAATAAGGTATGTAGGACTTGCTGATTTTTATTTATAACATCAACAAGTCCATAGCTTAAAGAGAAGCTATCAGTTAGTTATTTCAGGAAATAACATATTAATTACTGCTTTGGTTAAACGGCGAGATTTTCCTTGATATGGGAAAATATGCATCATCATCATTGGGTTGAAATTTGCTTCAATCACACCCCAGGAGTTGAGCGTTGGTTCAGCAGGTTGGTTAAGATCTTGAATAATAAGATCTACACCACATACTTTTGCTCCCATTGCGTGAGCAATGCCAACAGCAAGCTGTTTGTAGCTTTCGTGCATTTGGTCGGTCATATCAATAGAATCACCACCTGTACTGATGTTAGAATTTGCACGTAACTGAACTAGCTGATCTTTTGCTGGGACAGAATTTATGCTCAAACCTTGCTCTTTGAGTTGTAGTTGTTCAATTTCCCCTAAAGCGATTTTTTTCAATGGTGTGCGAGATCCATCGCCACGTAGAGGGTGATCGTTTTTACGTTCCACTAACTCTTTTACTGTGCTGATACCATCACCAATTACATTTGCAGGCACTCGCAATAACACCGCAAGAGTTTTATTACCTAGTACAAAGAAACGATATTCCGTACCAACTAAGTAATCTTCAACCATTACCTCTTTATCTTCACGGAAAGCAATTTCAATCGCTTTTGCAAAATCTTCTCGATTATTGACCCCTTGCTGGAAAATGGTAATGCCTAAGCCATAGTTAGTTGATTTAGGTTTAATCACCACCGCTTTGCCTTCAAATAATGGATAATGAGCGACAGCTTCTTCAAGGCGAGTAAACTCCACACTTTTTGGCACATTAAATCCTGCTTTTGCTAGCACTTTTTTGGTAACGACTTTGTTTTCCATAATCAATGGCGAAATATATTGATCGTGGCTGGTCATATTGCCATTTTTCACATATTCCAAATGATCGCCAAATTTAAGGGCTAGGAATTGATCGTTTTCATCTAACAATTCAATTTTAATACCTTGCTGGATCAAATCAAAGAATAGTGCTTGGGTAGAAAGCTCCATATTATCAAACGCAGAAAGAGCATAAAAACGCTCAAAGGCTTGAGCTTTATAATCTTGTGCAAGTTTCGCACCTAATGCTTTATAGCTACCAAATTCCTCAATAGCTTGAATTAAACGTCCATTTAAGGTTTGTGTAGGGTCGGTAAGTTGAGTCAGTTTTTCTTGTACAACATCTTTTAGTTCTTGTGATGCACCCAATTCTTCAAGCATTGTTAAAAGATGATTTAAAATTGTTTCACCCTCGGCTTGGAAAGCAGTTTCGGTTCTTGGATCTTCTAATGCGACTTGATAGAGTTTTTGTTTGCCAATTTCGACCTCTTTTTGACCGCTTGTTTCCTCAAGCCATAGCATTCCTAGCAAGAATGTATGAATAAATTTTGCATCTTTTAATTCAATACCGTACGGAGCAAAAGGGTTTAAATCGAATAGACGAAATTCCGCATATTGAATGCCTTTTTCTAATAGATCTCGAGCTTTTTTGCCACCACGCAAGCGAACGTTAGAATAGAACTCTTTCTCTGCAATTAATCTCCCTTGTGCAACGTGTTCCTCAAGGCTTGCTACATAGCTTTCTAAACTATCGTGATTCACAATAACATCGTCTGAATTGACATAACCATAAGGGCTGGAACGTAAACTACGCACTAATTGCCCCTCTGCAAGCGGTTGTTTTTTGCCAAAATATTGCGATTCCACTGTTGGTGTGGCGGCAAGTAAGTAGAGTAAAATCCATTGATAACGCAAAAAGTTATTCGCTAACTTCATATAAAGTGCGTTTTGGAAGGATTTTAGCTCGTGATATTCATTTTGCAGAGCAAAGGCTTTTTCGATAAATTCAGGTGAAAGTTGGAAATTATAGTGTATTCCACTTACCATTTGCTTATATTTGCCATATTGAGCGGAGAGATGTTTACGATATTGCACATCATCAGGGTTATCAAATTGGGCTTCTTGAATTTGCCCCTCAGGCGGAAGACCTGCTGGCATACTAAGTGGGAAGAGATACTCCTCTTCAGGTAATGAGCGTAATACTACTTCGTGAATCGCAGATAACCAACGGAAGCTATCTTCTAATTTTGTGTTAGGCGGAGTGATAAGTTCTAATTGGCTTTCGGCAAAATCGGTTTGAATATAAGGGTGGTATGAGCGATTACCAAACACAACTGGGTGAGGAGTAGTAACAATATTGCCATTAATATCAACACGTTGGCTCTCTTTTTCTAAGCCAAAATTCCCTTGTTGAAATAGCAATCCTAAATGATTTTCTCGGATAAGTTGTTGTAATTTCATTATCTATCCTTTTGAATGGATTAAATACACTAAAACAATAACACAAATAAAAGGCTGAGTGAAATTGTAAACTTTAGTTTGTTGGAATGAGGTAGATGATTTAGTTATAAAAAAATCTGCACCCTGTAAGTGCAGATTTATAATAAAGATTAAATAAGTTTTCCTAACTCTTCACCCATTCTGGTTTTGTTGCCAGCAGTTAATTCTGGCGATAAAAACACCTTATCTTTCGGGAATAGGTTAATCACCGTTGAACCTAAACGGAAAGCCCCCATTTCTTCACCTTTTTGTAATTTAATTGCTTTTTCGCCTTCAGTTTCATAATTCCAAACCACAACTTCCTTAGAGCGAGGTGGATTAATAACACCAGCCCAAACTGTACTCATACTTGCGGTGACTGTTGCACCAACTAAAATTTGTACCATAGGCCCGAATTCTGTTTCAAATTCACAGATAACACGTTCATTGCGGGCAAATAAATTGGGTACGTGTTCTGCTAAAAATGGGTTTACGGAAAATAGCTCGCCAGGTACATAAATCATTTTGCGTAAGGTCGCATCACAAGGCATATGCACTCGGTGATAATCTGTTGGCGATAAATAAGTGGTAATAAAACTACCGTCTTGGAATTTTTCTGCCATTTCCTGGTCGTTGGCAAGCAAGGTTTCTAATGTGAAAAAATGCCCTTTCGCTTGCAATAAACGATTAGCTGAAATTTTGCCTGATTCACTCACTTTACCATCAGCTGGTAAGCAAAGGGTATTTTGTTCTTGATTAATTGGACGAGCATTTTCTTTTAGTTCGCGAATAAAAAATTCATTAAAGCTTGCGTAATCAGATGGTTCTGTTTTTGCTGCTTCATCAAGATTCACTTTATATTGTTTTGCAAATAATTTAATAATGAAATGAGTTACCGCTCCCCATTTTTGTTCTGCTAACCATCCTGCTGCACGTGTGATAGCAAGTTGTGGTAATAGGTAGTGCAGAGCGATTTTTACTCGTTGTAAGTAAGTTGGAGTAGGGTATGATTTTAATTGCATTGTAATGTCCTTTGTTAATTAAAAACGTGATCTTGTTTCTAAATGAGGGCGAAGTATAGCAAATACAATGCAAAATACATAAAAATAAATGGTAAAGATGTTGAAGTGGCGACAAAGAAAAAACAGATAGAGCCTTTGTCGTTTTACCACCTCAACAAATTCTGGCTTTATTCTAAAATAAGATTATTTCGATTTTTTTCTAAAATAGCTTGCCCAATACCTGAAACCTCAGCAAGTTGTTCGATACTTGTGAAATTTCCGTTTTTGGCTCGGTAGTCCACTATGGACTGAGCTTTCTTTTCTCCTATTCCTACGAGTTTATCTTGTAACTCAGCTGCACTGGCGGTATTAATATTTACTTTGTTTGATGGCACACTTATTTGTGCAGTAACTTGTGGTGCAACGGTTGTTGGTTCTGGTGTAACTTGAGCTTGTTCTGCAAACACATAAGTGCTTAAACCTAATAATAGTGATAGAGAAAGAGTTTTTAATGGTTTCATAATATTTCCTTGTATGAATGAACGGTGAGGGCAGAGTAAAGTTGAATGAATTGTGCTGCAATAAGCAAAAATTAGTTTTTCGATGCAGATCGAAAAAATAGAAAAAGAACAAACTTATTGCCTTGAGTTTTGTCTGAAAATGAGTGAAATTAATGAAATTTGTCAAAAATTAAGAAAAAATGACCGCTATTTGCGTAAATTTATTTAAATCCAAGTGATGAATTGTTAGAAATGTTTTAAAATAACCGCAACTTTTGTATTAATTAACCCTCTACTTTTTGGAATTAAAATGACTCAAAATAATTTTCGTAAAGAACCTGTTTTTGGTGATGCTTCAACTACAGAAGAAAATGTATCAACTAATACAACACAACCAGAAGCAAATAATGAAAAGGCACATATGTCTTTACATTCAACACAATCTCCAGGATACACATTTACCCCAATGATGGAACAATCAGATAAAACAACTGAAACTGCTACAACAGAACCTGTTGAATCAGCAAAAGGATTTCAATTTACACCTAGTGCAGAGGCCGCTACATCGGCAAATATTGTTAGTTCAGATGAGTTAGTTTCATCTGCAACTAAAGATGAGGCGAACGTAAATGAAACTGTAGAGGTTGTTGCCTCAGAACCGACGGTTAATCAGGGTTTTACAACTGAGCGTGTGATCCCAAATAATATTGCGGCAGGCGTTGCGGCTACTGCCACAGCAGCTACTTTAAGTGTAAACGAAGCAATTAAATCTAAAATGCCACCTAAAACTCGTCGTTTATTATTAGTTGCTCTTATTGCATTAGCATTATTAGTCGTTTTCTTTTTATTAAAACCAAAAACACCAGAAACAGTAGAAGAATTGCAATCTCAGCAAGGAAGTAGCTTACCGATTGAATTCCGCCCTGTAGATGAGGAAGAAGCAAAACGTGCAGAAGAACAAGCACGTGCGGAACAAGAAGCAGCAAAAGAGTTACAACAGCAACAAGAAGCTAAAATTAATCAACAAGCTCAGCAAGGACCAGTGCAAGCAGAAAATCAAGCTGGACAAGAGAGTGTGAATCAAGCTTCGGCTAGCGTAGAAGCAAATACGGCGAAACCATCTGCTAATCAAGTAGCCGTGCAACCTGTGACTAAACCCCAAACACAAGGTAGTGTAGTTTATCAGCCTGAAGTAGCTACTGCGAAGCCTCAGCCTCAACCAAAAGTAGAGCGAGTAACACCTCAAAGAGAAACAGCTAAAGTAGCAACAAAACCAGTACAAGAAAAAGCACCAGCAAGAACAGAAAGTGCGAGAGCAACTTCTACAGCAGCTAGTGCAACAACTGCGACAAAAACAATGACTGTGCCGAAAGGTGTCTCATTAATGCAAGTATTCCGTGATAATAATTTAAATATCGCAGATGTGAATGCAATGAGTAAAGTCAATAATATTGTAAGTAATTTAAAAGTGGGTGAGCGTATTACTGTTCGTTTAGATAAGAATAATCGAGTGGTTGAAATGAGTATCGGCTCAGGCGGAACCTTCACTCGCCAAGCAAATGGTAACTATACTTTTAAATAAAGATAAATTACTAAAGAGCAATGCCTAAACGTTGCTCTTTTTTAAAATTTAAAAGGAGAATACAGATGGATTTATTTCTCAAACAATATAAACCTATATATTTACTATCTGCAATAGTATGCATCAGTGCTTGTACTCCAAGAGTTACACCGGTTGATCAAATTCAACAAATACAAAAAGCAAATAAAGATAAAGAAGTTACTCAGTTTGTAACTAAGCGTGTAGAGCATACATCAGAGATTACTTTATATCGTTGTAATAACGGTAAAAAGGTTGAAGTGGAACGGCAGAAAAAGTCTCCTGCAGGTAAAAAAGAAACGGTCATAGTAAGTTTTCAAGGCACTTCACACCAGCTTTCTTCCGCAGTCACTAAAGATGGTAGAAAATATACCAATATACGTTGGACTTGGCACGAAATGCGTAATGGAAAGGCATTTTTGTCAAATAATACCAAAAAAACATTGGCAGCAAATTGCGTGAAGCAATAGCAAGCGGTTTAAAATTTTGAGAATTTTGTAAATGAATATTTTAGTTATTGGGCCATCTTGGGTTGGGGATATGATGATGTCACACGCATTATATCAACAATTAAAGGTGCAATATCCAAATTGCCAAATTGATGTAATGGCGCCAGATTGGTGCCGCCCGTTACTTGCCCGTATGCCTGAAGTACGAAATGCAATTTCAATGCCTATCGGACACGGAGCTTTTCGACTTGGCGAGCGTTATCAGTTAGGAAAATCGTTACGCAACCAATATGATATGGCGATTGTATTACCAAATTCACTTAAATCTGCTTTTATTCCACTATTTGCAAAAATTGCTAAACGACGTGGTTGGAAAGGTGAAAGTCGCTACTTTTTCTTAAATGATCTGCGTAGCAATAAAAATGATTACCCAATGATGGTACAACGCTATGTGGCACTCGCTTTTGAACAAGGGGCTATTCCATCAGCAAAAAATTTGCCGATTGCTTACCCTTATTTAGCCACACAACTTCAAGAAATTGAACAAACGAAAGCAAAATTTGAAAAGCAATTAAGCTATGCAGAAAACCGCCCAGCAATCGGCTTTTGCCCAGGTGCAGAGTTTGGTCCTGCTAAGCGTTGGCCACATTATCATTATGCAACGCTTGCTAAAATGCTGATAGAGCAAGGTTACTCCGTGCGTTTGTTTGGCTCGAAAAAAGATGAAGAGGCTGGTGAGCAAATTCGTCTTTCTTTACCAGAGGAATTGCAACGTTATTGCTTAAATCTTGCAGGGCAAACCGATTTAAACCAAGCGGTTGATTTAATTGCAGATTGTAAAGCCGTTGTAAGTAATGATTCTGGCTTAATGCATATAGCCGCAGCATTAAACAAGCCCCTAGTGGCTTTATATGGGCCAACAAGCCCACAATATACCCCACCATTATCTAATAAAGCCGTGATTATTCGCCTAATTGAAGGTGGATTAATCAAGATCCGCAAAGGCGATGGAGCAGATGGCTATCATCAAAGCTTGATTGATATTCAGCCTGAAATGGTAATGGAAAAACTTAACGAGTTATTAGCCTAATAATACAAGCGGTTAGATTTTGCAAAAATTAGCGAAAACTGACCGCTTGTTTGTTCTCAAAATATGAAGATTCTTATCGTAAAAACCTCCTCAATGGGTGATGTGTTACACACCCTGCCAGCCTTAACTGATATGCAAAATGCCATTCCTGATCTCGAAGTTGATTGGGTGGTGGAAGAAAATTTTGCGGAAATTCCAACTTGGCATTCTGCGGTTAATCAAGTGATTCCTGTTGCGATTCGTCGTTGGCGGAAAAATTTATGTAAACGTCAGACTTGGGTTGAGTGGCAGAATTTTCTACAAAGCTTAAAAAACAAAGAGTACGATGCGGTTATTGATGCTCAAGGGCTCCTCAAAAGTGCTGTTTTAGTGACACGGCAAGCGAAAGGTAAAAAATTTGGCTACGATAAAAATTCAGCTAGAGAGGGATTAAGTAGCTTGTTTTATAATGAAACTTTCGATATTCCTTACCAACAACACGCAGTGGAACGTATTCGTAAATTATGTGCGAAATCTTTGAGATATGTATTATCTAATGCCCAAGGCGAATATGGGATTGCTCATCATTTTGCAAAAGATCAGCAAAAAAAAACCGCTTACATTATGCTAATTCACGCCACAACACGAGCGGATAAACACTGGAAAGAGAGTTATTGGGCGGAAGTAATTCAATCTCTAGCTAAAGAAAATATTGAAGTTAGGCTTCCTTGGGGGACGCAAAGTGAAAAAGAGAGGGCTGAACGTCTAGCCAAAGCAGCAGCTAATGTTGTCGTGTTACCTAAAATGAATTTAACGCAAGTAGCCGAGCAAATTCAGGGGGCGAAAGCAGTCGTATCTGTAGATACAGGATTAAGTCATTTAACGGCTGCATTAGATAAGCCAAATATTATTTTATATGGTGCAACAGATCCCGGACTAATAGGTGCTTATGGTAAACAACAATACTATTTGTCTGCAGAGAGTATGGATAATATTTTACCAACTCAGGTATTACAGAAATTATTTGAGGTGATCAATAAATAATCGCTTGTCATTTGGGCTAATGCTTGACTTTTATTCGTCTTCAATTTAGAATTTGTCGTCCTTTCGAGTGAAAGGATATTTTTTAATTTTATTTTTAATAATTTTAACTGGAGCTTTTTTAATGGCAACTATCAACCAATTAGTACGCAAACCGCGTGTGAAAAAGGTTGTAAAAAGCAACGTTCCTGCATTAGAGGCTTGCCCGCAGAAACGTGGCGTGTGTACTCGTGTATACACTACTACACCTAAAAAACCGAACTCAGCATTACGTAAAGTATGTCGTATTCGTTTAACAAATGGCTTTGAAGTAACTTCATACATCGGTGGTGAAGGTCATAACCTTCAAGAACACAGTGTTGTATTAATCCGTGGCGGTCGTGTTAAAGACTTACCGGGTGTTCGTTACCATACTGTACGTGGTGCACTTGACTGTGCAGGCGTTAAAGATCGTAAACAAGGTCGTTCTAAATACGGCGTTAAACGTCCTAAAGCTTAATGGTTCTCCGTTGAGTAAGGCCAAACGTCTAAATTTTAATATTTAAACCATAAACTCCAGTCAATATGCCTTAGGCAGATTAGATGAGTTTTGGATATCCTGAAGATTTAATATACGGAGAAATTTCCAATGCCACGTCGTCGTAGTATTGAACCACGCAAAATTCTTCCAGATCCGAAGTTCGGTTCAGAATTACTTGCAAAATTTATTAACGTGTTAATGGTAGATGGTAAAAAATCTACTGCAGAAAAAATCGTTTACGGTGCATTAGATGCTTTAGCACAACGTTCTGGTAAAGAAGCGTTAGAAGCATTCGAAATCGCATTAGATAACGTACGTCCAACAGTTGAGGTTAAATCTCGTCGTGTTGGTGGTTCTACTTACCAAGTACCAGTAGAAGTTCGCCCAACTCGTCGTAATGCATTAGCAATGCGTTGGATTGTAGAAGCAGCTCGCAAACGTGGTGACAAATCAATGGCATTACGTTTAGCTAACGAATTATCAGATGCAGCAGACAACAAAGGCTCAGCAGTGAAAAAACGTGAAGATGTTCACCGTATGGCTGAAGCTAACAAAGCGTTTGCTCACTTCCGTTGGTAATCGTTTAAGTAAGCTTATTCAAGGCTTCATCTCAATTTGTGGTGAAGCCTTACCCTTATAAAGAATTTCAATTTAAACCCAAAAAGGTAATAATTAAATGGCTCGTACAACCCCTATTGAAAGATACCGTAATATTGGTATCAGTGCGCATATCGACGCGGGTAAAACAACGACCTCTGAACGTATCCTTTTCTATACAGGTGTTAGTCACAAGTTAGGTGAAGTTCACGATGGTGCGGCAACAATGGACTGGATGGAACAGGAGCAAGAACGTGGTATTACAATCACTTCTGCTGCAACAACTGCATTCTGGTCAGGTATGTCAAAACAGTACCCACAACACCGTATTAACGTTATCGATACTCCGGGACACGTGGACTTTACTATCGAAGTAGAACGTTCAATGCGTGTTCTTGATGGTGCGGTAATGGTTTACTGTGCAGTAGGTGGTGTTCAACCACAATCTGAAACTGTATGGCGTCAAGCTAACAAATATAAAGTACCACGTATTGCGTTCGTAAACAAAATGGACCGTACTGGTGCTAACTTCCTACGTGTTGTTGATCAAATCAAAACTCGTTTAGGTGGCAACTCAGTAGCATTACAACTTCCTATCGGTGCAGAAGATAGCTTCAAAGGTGTAGTTGATTTAATCAAAATGAAAGCAATCAACTGGAATGAAGCAGATCAAGGTATGAGCTTCACTTATGAAGATATCCCTGCTGATATGTTAGATGCTTGTGAAGAGCGTCGTGCATTATTAGTTGAAGCTGCAGCTGAAGCTTCTGAAGAATTAATGGAAAAATTCTTCTCAGGTGAAGAATTAACAGAAGAAGAAATCAAAGGTGCATTACGTCAGCGTGTATTAGCAGGTGAAGTAATTCCTGTATGTTGTGGTTCTGCATTCAAAAACAAAGGTGTCCAAGCAATGCTTGACGCAGTAATTGATTACTTACCAGCACCAACAGATATCCCAGCAATCAAAGGTATTAACGAAGACGAAACTGAAGGTGAGCGTCACGCAAACGATGATGAGCCATTCTCAGCTCTTGCATTTAAAATTGCAACTGACCCATTCGTTGGTAACTTAACATTCTTCCGTGTGTATTCAGGTGTTATCAATTCTGGTGATACAGTTTATAACTCTGTAAAACAAAAACGTGAACGTTTTGGTCGTATCGTACAGATGCACGCAAACAAACGTGAAGAGATCAAAGAAGTTCGTGCGGGCGATATCGCTGCAGCAATCGGCCTAAAAGATGTTGGTACAGGTGATACATTATGTGCATTAGATGCACCAATCATTCTTGAGCGTATGGAATTCCCAGAGCCAGTAATCTCTGTTGCGGTAGAACCAAAAACTAAAGCTGACCAAGAGAAAATGGGCTTAGCATTAGGTCGTTTAGCACAAGAAGACCCTTCATTCCGTGTTCACACAGATGAAGAATCTGGCGAAACAATCATCTCTGGTATGGGTGAGTTACACTTAGATATCATCGTTGACCGTATGAAACGTGAGTTCAAAGTAGAAGCTAACATCGGTAAACCGCAAGTATCTTACCGTGAAACTATCCGTACAACAGTTAAAGATGTTGAAGGTAAACACGCAAAACAATCTGGTGGTCGTGGTCAATATGGTCACGTTGTTATCGACTTATACCCATTAGACCCAGAAGGTCCTGGTTACGAGTTCGTTAATGAAATCAAAGGTGGTGTAATCCCTGGTGAATATATCCCTGCGGTTGATAAAGGTATCCAAGAACAGCTTAAATCTGGTCCGTTAGCAGGTTACCCTGTAGTAGACTTAGGTGTACGTTTACACTTCGGTTCATACCACGATGTTGACTCATCAGAATTGGCATTTAAACTTGCTGCGTCAATCGCATTTAAATCTGCGTTTGGTAAAGCAAACCCAGTTCTTTTAGAGCCTATTATGAAAGTTGAAGTGGAAACTCCACCAGACTACGTGGGTGACGTAATCGGTGACTTAAGCCGTCGTCGTGCAATGGTAAATGGCCAAGAAGCGAACGAGTTCGTTGTTAAAATCAATGCTGAAGTTCCACTTTCAGAGATGTTTGGTTATGCAACAGACTTACGTTCACAAACTCAAGGTCGTGCATCATACTCAATGGAACCTTTAAAATATGCTGAAGCACCGAAAAATGTTGCTGATGCTATTATTGAAGCTCGTAGAAAATAATATGTTTAACCTGAGCCATAGCAATAGGGTTGTGGCTCATTTTTTAGGAAGATATTAAAGTGTCTAAAGAAAAATTTGAACGTACAAAACCCCACGTAAACGTGGGTACAATCGGTCACGTTGACCATGGTAAAACAACTTTAACAGCAGCAATTACAACTGTATTAGCAAAACACTACGGTGGTGCTGCTCGTGCATTCGACCAAATCGATAATGCACCAGAAGAAAAAGCGCGTGGTATTACTATCAATACTTCACACGTTGAATATGATACTCCAACTCGTCACTACGCACACGTTGACTGCCCAGGACACGCGGACTATGTTAAAAACATGATCACAGGTGCGGCACAAATGGACGGTGCTATCTTAGTAGTAGCAGCAACAGATGGTCCAATGCCACAAACTCGTGAGCACATCTTATTAGGTCGCCAAGTAGGTGTTCCTTACATTATCGTATTCTTAAACAAATGCGATATGGTAGATGACGAAGAATTATTAGAATTAGTAGAAATGGAAGTTCGTGAACTTCTATCTCAATACGACTTCCCAGGTGATGATACACCAATCGTACGTGGTTCAGCGTTACAAGCGTTAAACGGCGTAGCAGAGTGGGAAGAAAAAATCATTGAATTAGCAGGTCACTTAGACTCTTACATTCCAGAGCCAGAGCGTGCGATTGATAAACCATTCTTATTACCAATCGAAGACGTATTCTCAATTTCAGGTCGTGGTACAGTAGTAACAGGTCGTGTTGAGCGTGGTATCATCCGTACTGGTGATGAAGTTGAAATCGTAGGTATCAAAGAAACGACGAAAACAACAGTAACTGGTGTAGAGATGTTCCGTAAATTATTAGACGAAGGTCGTGCGGGTGAAAACGTTGGTGCATTATTACGTGGTACAAAACGTGAAGAAATCGAACGTGGTCAAGTATTAGCGAAACCAGGTTCAATCACACCACACACAGACTTTGAATCAGAAGTTTACGTATTATCAAAAGAAGAAGGTGGTCGTCACACTCCATTCTTCAAAGGTTACCGTCCACAGTTCTACTTCCGTACAACAGACGTAACAGGTACAATCGAGTTACCAGAAGGCGTTGAAATGGTAATGCCAGGCGATAACATCAAAATGACAGTAAGCTTAATTCACCCAATCGCAATGGACGAAGGTTTACGTTTTGCGATTCGTGAAGGTGGTCGTACAGTAGGTGCTGGTGTTGTTGCTAAAATCATCAAATAATAGAACTACTTAGTTTATATTTGATAGCAATCAGCTATAGAAAAAGAGATCTACCGAAAGGTGTATCTCTTTTTTATTGCAAAATTTTAGATAAAAAAGACCGCTTATTAGAGTATAAATTAAATGAATTTTTTATTTATTTACAAATTGAAGTGTTTTTCCTTTATTTTCTAATCATTACAACGAGTTTCTTCTCGACAGCATACTGATAGAACGATACAATAGCCGTCTATTTATGTATCTTTTTTATATCCCTAAACTGAGGTTTAAGAATGTCATTTTCAATCGAAACACTAGAAGGCTTACAACGCCGTGTAACAATTAATGTACCAGCTGATAAAATTGAAGCAGCATACAAAGAACAATTAAAAGGCTATGCGAAAAATGCACGTGTAGATGGTTTCCGTAAAGGTAAAGTTCCACACTCAATTATTGAACAACGCTTTGGTATTGCAGCTCGTCAAGATGTATTATCTGAAGAAATGCAACGTGCATTTTTTGAAGCAGTAATTGCTGAAAAAATCAATTTAGCAGGTCGTCCAACATTTACACCAAATGACTATCAACCAGGTCAAGAATTTAGCTTCTCTGCAACATTTGAAGTATTCCCAGAAGTTGAATTAAAAGGGTTAGAAAATATCGAAGTTGAAAAACCAGTTGTTGAAATTACAGACGCTGATTTAGATAAAATGGTTGATGTATTACGCAAACAACAAGCAACTTGGAAAGAAAGTGCAGATGCAGCTAAAGCAGAAGATCGTGTAACTATTGACTTCGTTGGTTCAGTAGATGGTGAAGAGTTTGAAGGCGGTAAAGCATCAGACTTCGTATTATTTATGGGCCAAGGCCGTATGATTCCTGGTTTTGAAGATGGTATCGTAGGCCACAAAGCTGGTGAACAATTTGATATTGATGTGACATTCCCAGAAGAATATCACGCAGAAAACTTAAAAGGTAAAGCGGCTAAATTTGCGATTACCTTGAAAAAAGTAGAAGAGATGGAATTACCAGAATTAACAGAAGAGTTTGTTAAAAAATTCGGTAATGCAAAATCAGTAGAAGATTTACGTGCAGAAATTAAGAAAAATATGCAACGTGAGCTTAAAAATGCATTAACTTCTCGTGTTAAAGCTCAAGTAATCAATGGCTTAATTGCTCAAAATGATGTTGAAGTACCATCTGCAGCAGTTGCTGAAGAAGTGAATGTATTACGTCAACAAGCAGTTCAACGTTTTGGTGGTAAACCAGATATGGCTGCACAATTACCAGCAGAATTATTTGAAGCTGAAGCAAAACGTCGTGTACAAGTTGGTTTATTACTTTCTTCAGTAATCGGTTCAAACGAATTAAAAGTTGATGAGAAACGTGTTGAAGATATGATTGCAGATATTGCATCAGCATACGAACAACCAGCTGAAGTGGTCGCTCACTACGCTAAAAACCAACAACTAACTGAAAATATCCGTAATGTGGTATTAGAAGAACAAGCGGTTGATGCGGTATTAGCAAAAGCAAAAGTGACTGAAAAAACAATGTCATTTGACGAAGTAATGGCACAACAAGCACAATAATTTCCTTAGTTTAAGGTGGGCGAAGCTCACCTTTTATTACGCTTGCAAGCGGTGATTTTTTAGTAAGAATTTACGCCTGATAAATATCTCATTTATGCAAAATTTTCATTAAAAATAACCGCTTATTTATTTTTAAATTTAAGGGAATTTAGCTATGGAACAACTTACTTTTGCCCAGCAATTACAAATATTTGTATCAAATCACACAATTATGGTGTTTGCTTGGGTAGCTTTGTTTGGAGCGGTCATTTTTAGCTTCTATAAAGCAGCGACAATGAAGTACAAAATTGTAGATAATGCACAAGCTACACAATTAATTAATAAAGAAGAAGGGGTAGTGGTAGATTTACGCTCGGATGATGAATTCCGTGCAGGTCATATTATTGAGAGTGTACACGCATTACCTTCAGATTTAAAAACTGCTAAGACACAGCAGATCGATAAATATAAAGATCGCCCTATTATTTTAGTTGATGCTAATGGTCTTATTTCAGGTGGTGTTGCAGCGGCAATTACGAAACAAGGTTTTAGCAAAGTATATGTGTTAAAAGAAGGCATTGCGGGTTGGCGTGCAGGTAGCTTGCCGACGGTAAAAAAACATAAATAATTATCTATTAAGGAAATTTTATGTCAGAAGAAAACCAAGTTGCTTCAACAGAAGAACAAACTCAAGCACCTTTTGAGCTTCAAATTCAACGTATTTATGTCAAAGATGTTTCTTTTGAAGCTCCAAACTTACCAACTATTTTTCATCAAGAATGGAAACCACAATTAGGTTTTGAACTTGATACGGAAACAAAAGAGTTAGGTGAAGATTTATACGAAGTTACTTTACATATTACGGTGCAAACTACTTTAGAAGATAGTAATGATGTTGCTTTTATTTGTGAAGTTAAGCAAGCTGGCGTCTTTACTATTAAAGGTCTAGAGGGCATTCAACTAGCTCATTGCCTAGCATCTCAATGCCCTAATGTACTTTATCCTTATGCAAGAGAGCTAATTTCAAGCTTGGTAAATCGTGGTACATTCCCAGCATTAAATCTTTCTCCAGTGAATTTTGATGCGTTGTTTGTGGATTATTTACAACGTCAAGAACAAGAAACTGAGAATGAGCCTGTTTTAGCGAACTAAGCATTTTCAATAAAAATAGGTATGCATTGCATACCTATTTTTTTATAAGCGGTCGAATTTTATTATTTTTTGCAATTTTAGTTTGAGGATAATATGAGTGAAATATATTCTGCTCCAATTACGGTTTTAGGTGCAGGTTCGTATGGAACTGCATTGGCGATAGCACTTTCTCGCAATGGACACAAAACCTATTTATGGGGGCATAATCCTGAAAAAATGGCAAAGATTGCACAAGAAAGAATGAATCAAGATTTTCTGCCTAATATTGTTTTTCCTGAATCATTAACAGTTTCACCAGATTTAGAATTTGTTTTATCTCAAGCAAAAGATTTGCTGATTGTTGTACCTAGTCACGTTTTCTCGGAAGTATTGGCTCAAATCAAGCCCTTTCTTACAAAAGAACATCGCATAATGTGGGCAACTAAAGGGCTAGAACGTGATACAGGGCGATTATTACAAACTGTTGCAGAAGAAATTTTAGGAAAATCTTATCCACTAGCGGTGCTTTCTGGGCCAACCTTTGCTAAAGAATTGGCCGCTGGCTTACCAACGGCAATTTCACTTGCCTCAACCGACCCAATATTTGCAGATGAAATGCAACAACGTATCCATTGCTCGAAAGCGTTTCGAGTTTACCTCAATAACGATATTATTGGCGTACAACTAGGTGGGGCAATTAAAAATGTGATTGCGATAGGCGCAGGAATTTCTGATGGTATGGGCTTTGGTGCAAATGCTAGAACGGCTTTAATTACTCGAGGGTTAGCAGAAATCAGCCGCTTAGGTGTTTCTTTAGGGGCGGATCCAAAAACTTTTACCGGAATGGCTGGGCTTGGGGATTTAGTCTTGACTTGTACCGACAACCAATCTCGTAACCGTCGCTTTGGTTTAGCCTTAGGGCAAGGTAAAGAAGCCCAGGCTGCGATTGAAGAAATTGGGCAAGTAGTAGAAGGGTTTTACAATACGAAAGAAGCCTATTTATTAGCTCAAAAGCAGGGTGTTGAAATGCCTATTGTAGAGCAAATTTACCAAATGCTCTTTTGCCAAAAAAATGCAAAAGAGGTGGTAACAACATTATTAGGTCGTGAGCGTAAAGGCGAATAAAGAGGATATATGGATAAATTAGAAGTTGATAAAATTTGGCACGAAATTCGAGTAGAAGCTCAACAATTAGTTGAATGTGAGCCAATGCTAGCAAGTTTCTTTCATTCTACTATTTTAAAACATAACCACTTAGGTGGTTCTTTAAGCTATATCTTAGCAAATAAGCTTTCTAACTCCATTATGCCGGCCATTGCTCTAAAAGAGATTATTGAAGAAGCTTACCGAGCAGATCCGCAAATTATTCACAGTGCTGCCTGCGATATTAACGCGGTACGCACACGAGATCCAGCAGTAGATAAATGGACAACCACCTTACTCTACTTAAAAGGATTCCACGCATTACAAAGTTACCGAGTGACTCACTATTTGTGGAATCAAGGCAGACAAGCTCTTGCAGTTTATTTGCAGAATGAAATTTCGGTGGCATTCGATGTTGATATTCACCCTGCTGCCAAAGTAGGTTGCGGCATTATGTTTGACCACGCGACCGGTATTGTGGTTGGGGAAACCTCTGTTATTGAAAATGATGTATCTATTTTACAAGGTGTAACTCTTGGTGGCACAGGTAAAGAACACGGCGACCGTCATCCTAAAATTCGAGAAGGGGTAATGATTGGTGCTGGAGCTAAAATTCTCGGCAATATTGAGATTGGACGTTATTCTAAAATCGGAGCTAATTCTGTGGTGTTGCAACCCATTCCAGATCACGCAACCGCAGCGGGTGTACCGGCTAGAATTATTGGAAAATCTTCAGAGCAAAAACCGGCATTTGATATGAACCAATATTTTGAAGATGAACAAGGGCTATTTGGCGACGGGATTTAGAAAGCAAGCGGTTAAATTTTGTAAAAAAATTGCAAAATTTAACCGCTTGTATTTTGTAGTTAGATTTAATATTTAACGTTGGCTTTCAACTGCTTCAAACGCTCTTAATGCGTAAGCATAAGCGGCACCAGCGTTGGTTTCGATAGCGGTTGCTAATGCTCCAGCAATCTCGCTGTCAGTGGCTCCTGCTTTGATTGCACCTTCAGCGTGAACGCTAATACAGCTTTCACAACGAGTCGTTACCGCCACGGCAAGGGCGATCAGCTCGCGAGTTTTCGCATCTAACCCTTCTGCCGCAGAAGCACCGTTTAATGCCCCCATTGCCTGCAACATTTTCGGGTGGGCTTGTGCCATTTTGCCGAAAGCTTGTTTGGTAATTTGTGTTTGTTCTTTCCAGTCAGTAAACATAGTTTGCTCCTTGTGTTTCATTTAGTCGGGTTGGAAAACGCTACCTTTTATCACTTCTCGTAACGTTCTCACGGTTAAATACGTAATAATAATGGTGCTGATTGCCAGCATCACACCGCCGATAATGTGGTAATAACCAGCCATAGTTTCATTTGCCAAACGGCTCATTTCAAGGCTGGCAATGGTAAATGCCGTCAGTGGGAATGAGTAGCCCCAGGCTGAAAGGAAAAACGGTGTACTTAAAAATAATCGTACTTTTAAGGCTAAAAACAGCGTCCAGAACATCGCAAAGAAATACAGGATTTGTCCGAACGGGGCGAGTTCGCCAACCAATTTGGTGTAGCTGATAAAGCCGATTGCCGGTGGTGCAATCAATACAAACAGTGTCGGATTTAATTTTGTCGGTAACGGATCGGCAAAAAACATTCGATACAGCACGATAGTCAGCAACACGATCCAAAACAGAAAACCGATGCTGAAAAAGAACCAGTTCACATCGCTTGGGGCATAATGCACACCCACCACCGGCACGATAATATTGCCCACCACAGGAATAAACCACGCAGGGGTAATTTGCGGTAATTTAAACTGGGTTTTGAAAATCCAACGGTCGATGACAAAGAGGGTAAAACCTAAGTGCAAGACGATCCCTACTGTCCACAAACTTTGTGAAACTGTGACGGAAGCCGGCTTCCACGCCACCGAGAGCAAGAGCAAACCGATTGAAATCGCCGTTAAAAAATTCATTTTGACCGGGTGTAAACTGTCTGCCTTTACCTGTTGTGGAAAGTGTAACCCTTTAAACAGATAAATCATTGTCAGGACTAGCCAAACCAAACTGGCGAGATAGCGTAAAGCGTCGCTAACAAGGCTTGGCAAGCCTAAGACTTCGTGTCCTTTATACCAAGCGATCGTCAGCCCGGTCAGCCCCATCACACTGGCAAACAGTGCGACGGGAAAATTTGCCAATTTTTGACCGCTTGCCGGGCTTTCCGCCGTTTGTGGCGGATTTATTTCATTTAACATTGTGCCTTCTTAGCCTATTTGGCATCTCTAAATAGCCAGCCTTTTATGGTGTAAAACAGAATGGCGAAGCCGAAGAAATTGACCGCATAAGTGCCGAGTAGGGCAAAAGCATCAATAGGGGCACCGATGTCGGACAAACCGGATTGTGTCAGCCAAAACAGTACGCCGACCCCGATAAATCCACCGATGAAGCCGACCACTTCCGCCTGCACTAACCTTTTGATATGGAGGCCTTTTTCTTTAACCAGTAACATAACTAGGGCAACGGTCAGAATCACGGCTAAAACCAAGAGTGGGTAAAATGTCCACGCTAACATTTCTTGTACTACGGCAATGACCATTGTCAGTTCTAAACTATTCATTTTGTGCTCCTTAGGCTTTACCACGCAACATACTCAGATAAGTCGGTTTTAACCCGATTGTTTCCAACAACCAGCTGGTCCACGAATCTTCTAGCGGGTGGATAATGCCGGGGAAGGACGGTTGCAAATTATTGTTGTAATCAAATTCCACCAACATTGCTCGTCCGACTTGGGTAATCAGAGGGCAAGAAGTGTAACCGTTGTAGATCATTTGGCTTTCTTTGCCTTGCAGTTCACAGATTAAATGATCAACGGCCACCGGTACTTGCCATTTAACGCTGGCGGCAGTTTTGCCTTTTGGCACGCCAGCAATATCGCCGACCCCGAAGACATTCGGATAACGGACGTGGCGGAGAGTGCTTTTTGAGACTTCCATCCAGCCTTCGTCTTTCCATTGTCCGCTTTGCCACGCAAGAGGCGAATGACGCACCGCATCTGGGGCGACCTGTGGCGGAATCACGTTAATAAAATCATAAGGTAGTTCGACTTTGCCTTCGTTTTTGCTTTCAAAAACCGCAATACGTTTGGCCGGATCAATCGCTTTAAGAATACGGTGGTAGTGATAATGGATACTGCGTGCTTCAAACATCATACGTACTTTTTCAGACACAATCGGCACACTGAAAAACGAGCCATTGTTGCTGTTGTAACTAATATGCGATTTGGATAATGTACCACGACGGTGGAGATAATCTCTCACAATGAACGTATATTTTAGCGGTGCTCCAGAACATTTCATTTCAGTGTTCGGACGCATCAGTACCGCATTTCCCCCTTTACGGCTGAATTCATCAAGCAGTTTCCACGTTTTTTCCGCCCCGACCGGGCTATGGTAAATACTGCCCAGACCATTGGTCCCGATTAAGTTGGTATCCATTCCTTCAATGGCACTGTAATCCAGTTTTAAACCGGTGGTAACGAATAGATAGTCGTAACGTAGCGTTTCGCCGTTGGATAACTGGACTTGATTGGCATCAGGATCGAATGTCTCCACTTTTGCCTCGATCCATTTTACCCAAGACGGCAGATAATTAGCGGTATCGGATACCGAATAATCGGCCGATTTTAATCCGGCGGCAATCAGTGTAAAGCCCGGTTGGTAAATATGTTTTTTATTCGGTTCGGTAATAATGATTTCGGCTTTATCGTCTAAACGTTCAGCAAGACGAGAAGCGGTTGCCAGCCCTGCTGCTCCACCGCCGGCAATCACGATTTTGACCGAGGCAGACACTTTCGGCTCGGCTTGGGCAGATTTTGGCAAAAACAGACCGCTTGCAGAGGCGGTTAAGCCTAATGTACTGCCCTGTAAAAACAGACGACGAGTGCGGTCGATATTGTGCATATTGTCAGACATAGTGCCTCCTTATTATTCGGCTTTATTATTTCTTTTTAACGGACAGACTGAACAAGACGTATCGATGCCAAGTAAGCTATATAGCCCACAACGGGAAAATAAACCGCTTAATAGCACGATCACACCTAAATAGCCCCAAGCACCGACTGTGCCGGTTACCGCAAGGATCGTAAGTAATGCCCCGATCACAATGCGTAACATTTTGTCTATTCCACCTACATTTGCTTTCATAAAGGTCTCCTTATGTTTATTTTATTAAATATCAATATATTGTTATATAATATTTTTTTTATATAATGTTTTTGTGATTGAAGTCTGTCAATTATTTTTTTAAAATAAAGGTAGATTTTTTTAGTTATTAAATGGAAAACTGGTGGGAACCGAAATGAATGAAATTTTTGAAAAGGCTGGGGAGGCAAGTAATTTTCTAAAACTATTAGCTAATCCAAATCGATTAGCTATTTTATGTTGCTTACTGGAAAAAGAATGTAATGTTAGCGAATTATGTCAAGCGATTGGCATACCCCAGGCGGCAACTTCCAATCAATTAGCAATATTGAGAGAGGCGGGAGTTATTGTGGCAGAAGTAAAACATCGGGAGCGAGTTTATAGGATAGTTGATGATAAAGCAGAAGCAATTTTAAAGGTACTGCATCAGTTTTATTGTGAAGTACCTATGAAAAAATAAGATATTCTGATAGATAGCCTTATTTATATTAACTTTTTAACAGATTATTTACGAGTATAAGCGTGATTAAAATGTGATTTAAAATTGCTAGGTTCAGTATAAATGAACAATTTTAATAAGTTTTATTTAGTAATTTATCTTTTTATTTATTTTGATGGCATTTCTCATAAAGTGGCAATAAATCTCGAATGGTTTGATAGATAAATTCCACCGCATCAACCCTATCTAGATCAGCTTTTTCGACATTACGTCCGATACACCAAAAATCCTCTTCATCGCTTAATATAATTTTGTTAATTGGAAGATCTTTTACTTTTTGGAAATCGGCATATTCACTTTCTTTCCCATTCCAAATCTCAAATTCCTGAAAAGTGTTTGGATCTAAATTTTCCAACCATTGATTATATTGTTGCACATTGATCTGCGAACGATCTGCCCGATAACAGTGCCAATCTAAGCAAACCTGTAAACGGCGACGGTTTAAAATAACTGAAAGAATAGCAGCGGAATTTTTATTAAATTCATATTTATAATAAGCAAAAAAATGTGCCCGAACCTGCCAGCCATTACACCAACGTTCAATATGAGGTTCTGCAAAAGGCTGCCCAAGCTGACGAGAAACTTCCAAATTCAGCTTTTTCCAAATTTCCCACTGCTTTTTATAATCTGCCTTAATACGAGGAATTTCCTCAGGACAATATTTTTTTAACTGCGAAAACTGAAAAAACGGAATATTAAATAAATCACAAGAGCTTGAGTTAAGCATAGCTTTCCTTACATTTGATATAGGCTGAAGGTAGAATGTTGTGTGCTTTCAAATCTCCCCCAGCCCCTCTTTTCTAAAGAGGGGAGCAGAAACATTCAAATACAATACGCAAACCGAAGAGTCGTTTTAAGGAAGATTTTATATAGACAAGCGGTTATTTTTCTTTAGAATTTTGCAAATTCTTATTAAAAAATAACCGCTTGTAGATGTTTCTTATTTACTTTCTAATAATGTAATGATCTTTTTTAGTGATTGAATCTCTTGATCTTTCTGAGTTAGTAGTTCGTCTTTGTGAATAAGGGATAATTTTAGTTTTTCAATCTCAATAGTTACTGCATCAGTACTGCTATAGTAATTTAAAGAGTTATTGTCACAATTTTCATTCATATAGAAAAATAACCCTTTCTCAGAATCTACCAAATCAGACAAATTCATATTAAAAATTTGAGCAATCTGCACGAGCTTATCGTAATGTAACTTTGTTTCACCTCGCTCAATTTTTGCATAGCCACTTAGTGACATATTCATCTTACTCGCCATTTCTTCCTGCGACCATTGGCGGATTTCTCGCATTAAGCGGATTTTATCGTGCATTCCCATTGATTTATTTCCTCATAAATTGAGTAATTTTAACTACAAATTAGGTGGTTATTTGTCTGGTTTGGTTCTGGTTAAAAATAACTCTTTTTCTTAGAATTTATTTGCATTCATTAATGCAATTAACGTTATTTTCACACATTTATAGGGACTTATCTATGAAAAAATTATTAATCGCTACATTAGTTTCAACTTTTGCATTATCAGCTCAAGCACAGTGGTATGTTCAGGGCGATCTTGGCTATTCTAAAATCGCGGATGATTCAGATTTAATTGATGATTCTGTTTTTACGCAACGTATTAGTGTAGGTTATGATTTTGGTGGGTACCGTATTGCTGCAGATTATACTAATTTAGGTAAAACTAAAAATGATGTTTCATATTATTCAAATTTTGAAATATCTACAAAAGTAAAATCTTTAGGTATTTCAGCTATTTACGATTTCAAAAATAATTCAGATTTTACTCCTTATTTAGGTGCTAGATTAGCCTATAATAAAGTAGATATTAGTGTATCAGGAGCTAGTTATCGTTATTATAGTAATATTTCAGTAAGCGAAAGTGCTTCTCGTGTTGGTGCAGGTGTATTAGGAGGAGTTCAATATAAATTAACTGATAATCTTAAGCTTAATTTAGGTGCTGAATATAATCGCTTAGCCTCTGATTTTGCTCAAGTTGGTGTAAATGCTGGTTTACGTTATAACTTCTAGTTTGTGAACGCTAGTAATGAGAAAATTACTTCCAAAAGCAAGTTTACTTGGTCTTATTCTACTTTTAAATGCTTGTGCTACAGTGCCAATGGCTTCCAAAGGAGAAAGTGATAAGGCAAAAGAATTTACTACACCAGGTAAAGCTCAATCAGGTCTTTATATTTACCGTGATTCTTTTATGGGGCAGGCTCTTAAAAAGAATATTTATGTTGATGATAAATTTATCGGTGAATCAGCCCCTGATGTTTTCTTTTACAAAAAAGTAAAGGCGGGAAAACATAAGGTTTCAACGGAATCTGAATTTGGTAATAATGATTTAAACATTACTACTGAGGGCGGAAAAAACTATTTTATTCGTCAATATATTCGAATGGGAGTTTTCGTTGGGCAAGCTGGTTTAGAGCTGAAATCTGAAGAAGAGGGCAAAAAAGCTGTTTCTAAGCTAGAAATGGCGATTAGCCATTAACAAACAAGCGGTTATTTTTGTTCAGAATTTTGCAAATTCTTACTAAAAAATAACCGCTTGTAGTTTATGAATTAACGACGCTCGTAAATGATTTCTACACCTTCGTCGTCTTCTTCAGACCAATCATCGTCCCAGTCGTCATCCCAATCTTCTTCTACCGCATTTTGCATTGCTTCGTTATGGTAGTCTTCCCATTTGAATTTGACTTCGTCCGCTTCTTTGTTTTCATCTTCTAGCTCACGAGGGTTAGCTTCGATGAAGTCCATAATATCACGGGTAAGATTTTGCACGTTTTGCCCTGTTGCTGCGGATATTAAGTAATAATCGCCTTCCCAGCCGATTTGTTCTGCAATTTCTTTTGCACGCTCAGCCGCTTCCTCTTCGCCGATGGTGTCGATTTTATTGAACACTAACCAAGTCGGTTTTTCTGATAATTTTTCGCTGTACTGATAAAGTTCAGATTCAATTACCGAAATGTTGTGAGCCGGATCGCTTTCATCAATCGGCATAATATCGACTAAGTGAATTAAAATACGGCAACGCTCTAAGTGTTTTAAGAAACGAATTCCTAAGCCGGCACCTTCCGCCGCACCTTCAATTAAGCCGGGAATATCGGCAACCACAAAACTACGATCTGAACCAACACGAGCTACACCTAAACTTGGTACAAGAGTTGTGAATGGATAATCGGCTACTTTTGGTTTGGCGGCAGAAACGCTACGGATAAAGGTCGATTTGCCCGCATTTGGTAAACCTAGCATACCTACATCAGCAAGCAGCATTAGCTCTAATAATAAATCACGTTTTTCGCCCGGTGTACCGTTGGTTTTTTGGCGAGGTGCACGGTTTACGGAAGATTTAAAACGAGTATTCCCCAAACCGTGATAACCACCTTTTGCTACTAGCATTTTCATACCGTGTTTGGTTAAATCGCCAATCACTTCTTGGGTGTCGTTATCAATCGCACGGGTTCCAACTGGCACTCGTAAAGTAATATCGTTACCACGATGCCCAGTACAACCTGAACTACGACCATTTTCGCCACGCCCTGCGGCATAACGTTTTTCAAAACGGTAATCGATTAGGGTGTTAAGGTTTTCATCAGCAATTAAATAGACATCGCCACCATCGCCACCATCGCCGCCGTCGGGCCCGCCTTTTGGGATATATTTTTCACGGCGGAAGCTAACACAACCATTTCCACCGTCGCCTGCTTCTACACGAATCAGGGCTTCATCAATAAATTTCATTAATTTGTTCCTTTTATTTTACTCCCCTCTTTAGAAAAGAGGGGCTGGGGGAGATTTGATTAAGTATTTTCTGACCTCCCCTTTATAAGAGAGATGTTGTTACATTTTCTCTACTGTTTTAATACCTAATAAATCTAAACCTTGTTTTAAGGTTTTAGCCGTTAAAGCGGCTAATGCTAAACGACTGTTTTTTACGTTTTCTTCGGCATTTAGAATTGGGCAAGCCTCGTAGAAACTTGAGAATTCGCCGGCTAATTCATATAAGTATTGGCATAAAATATGCGGCATTCCGTCTTTCGCTACACCATTTAATGCTTCTTCAAACTGCAATAATTTAACCGCTAGCGAACGTTCTTTTGGCTCGTTTAATTGAATACTTGAAGTCAGGCTTTCTGCATCAATATTGGCACGGGCGAAGATTGAACAAATACGAGTGTAGGCATATTGCATATATGGAGCGGTATTACCCTCAAATGTCAGCATATTATCCCAGTCGAACACGTAGTCGGTGGTACGGTTTTTCGATAAGTCAGAATATTTTACCGAGCCAATCGCAACTGCCTCTACCACGGCAGCTTTTTCATCTGTTGTTAAATCGGTTGAACGTTCTGAAATCAGTTTATCTGCACGCTCTACCGCTTCATCTAATAAATCTTTTAATTTTATCGTGCCACCAGTACGGGTTTTAAATGGCTTGCCGTCTTTGCCTAACATCATTCCAAAGAATGGGTGTTCAAGGCTGAACGAATCTGGCACGTAGCCTGCTTTACGAGTAATCAGCCACGCTTGTTGCATATGTTGTGCTTGGCGAGAGTCTGAGAACACTAAGGCACGGTCTGCTTTTAGCGTTTCATAACGGTATTTCGCTGCTGCCACGTCGGTGGTGGTGTAGAGGAAACCACCATCTTTTTTCTGAACGATAACGCCCATTGGATCGCCGTCTTTGTTTTTAAATTCCTCTAAAAAGACGACTAAGGCTCCATCATCTTCCACCGCTAAGCCTTTTGCTTTTAAGTCTGCCACAATTTCAGGCAACATTGGGTTGTAAAGGCTTTCGCCCATTACATCTTTTTCCGTTAAGGTGACGTTTAAGCGATTATAATTTTCTTGGTTGTGGTGCATCGTAATATCGACAAGCTTTTTCCACATCGTACGGCAATATTCATCGCCACCCTGTAATTTCACAACGTAGTTTCGGGCTTTTTCGGCAAAGGCTTCGTCTGAATCGTAGTTTTCTTTTGCTGCACGGTAGAAGGCTTCTAAATCGCTAAGCTCCATTTCGCTGGCATTTTCGTTTTCCATTTTTTCAAGGTAAGCAATTAGCATACCGAATTGGGTTCCCCAATCGCCGACGTGGTTGGCACGAATAACCTTGTTGCCTAAAAATTCAAGGGTGCGAACTACTGCATCGCCAATAATGGTTGAACGTAAATGCCCTACGTGCATCTCTTTTGCTACGTTTGGCGAAGAGTAGTCGATCACAATAGTCTGCGGATTTGTAGTTTTTATGCCAAAATTGACCACTTGTAGAATGCTACTTGCGTTAGTCGCCAACCATTCTTGGTTTAAGAAAATATTGATAAACCCCGGGCCTGCAATTTCTAATTTTTCAGCAATGCCTTCTAAATTTACGTTATCTAAGATTTTCTGTGCAAACTCACGTGGGTTCATTCCTAATTTTTTGGCTGCCCCCATAGCACCGTTGGCTTGGTAATCCCCAAATTCGGGCTTTCCAGATTGACGCACTAATGGCTCAACATTCACATCTGCACCTGCCGCAATCATTGCCTGTTTAATTTTATCTGCTAAAATTTGTTGAATATTCACTATATCTAACCTATTAAATTTGACTCACAAAAAAATGGACAAAATTATATCAGAAAACGCAAAATTTTTCGAGAAAATGACCGCTTGTTTTGGCGATTTATCACAATTTTCCCAAAAAATAGAACAAATTGCAGAGATTGCAGGAATTGATTTATCGCTTTATGAAATTGATCACTTAGCCGTACGAATGAATGAGGCTGAAACCGCAGAGCAATGGAAAACGATGCTGTTAGAAGGGGCTTCTTTATTAAAAGAGAGCGAGGTTAATGGCAGACCCATCGGTTTATTTACACTTAAACAAGCGGTTAAATTTTGCGGGAAAAATGTAAATATTATTGAATTGCCTTTCCCCAAAGATAAGGTTTACTCACAGCAAGGTTGGGAGCATATCGAGCTTGTTTTTCCGATGCGGGAACAGGAAAGCGTAGAGCAATGGGTAGAACGAACGCTGACTCACTTTAAACTAGCAGAAAATAGTGATTTGCGATTGAAAATCAGCCAACCGAAAGCCCAAGGCGAAGCATTACCGAACCCAAGTATTGCAATTAGCTTGAGAAATGTAACTTTTTGTAATCTTTGTTGTCTAAAGCTGCATCCTTATGATATAAAGAATATTGTTATGTCAGAAATGTAATTTTTGGTGTATTTTTTGGAGAACAAAATGAAAAAATTAGGTCTAGTTGCTGCGTTAATGTCAAGTTTTGCTTTAGTCGGTTGTGCAAATACAGATGTATTTAGTGGCAGTGTTTATACAGCAGGTCAAGCAAAAGAAGCTCGTTCTATTACTTATGGTACTATTGTTTCGGTGCGTGATGTTAAAATTCAAGCAAATAGCGAAGGTGTAATTGGTACTGTTGGCGGCGGTGTTTTAGGTGGCGTTGCTGGTAATGCTATTGGCGGTGGAAGCGGTCAAGCGATTGCAACTGCGGTTGGTGCTGTTGCGGGTGCTATGATTGGTAACCAAGTTGAGCAAAAAGTGAATCAAGCGGCTTCATTAGAAATGGTGATTCGTAAAGATGATGGCAAAGAGATCGTTGTTGTCCAGAAGAAAGAAGATGGCTTTGTGCCTGGTAAGCGTGTAAGAATTGTTGGGTCAAATTCAGACTTAAACGTTTCTCTGCTTTAATTTTATTTTTTACTTGAGGATTTATTTATAATGAAAAAACTTTCTTTAGCTGTATTAGCATCGTTAGTTTTAGCAGCTTGTACTGCAGAAGTTTATTCTGGCAAAGGCAATGCAACGGTATTATCTAGCAAGCCTTTATCAAACGATACTGTTGAGCTAGTTGTTCAAAGAGATAATGGTGAAAACGTAACCTTAACTCGTAAGGTTGATGCTCACGCAGCTGTTGGTGCTCGTGTTTACCTTGCTGATGAAATTAAAAATGAGGATGCTGATGTAAAAACAATCAGACGTTATGAGTTTAAATAATATTTATTTATCATAGCTTTTAAGAATCGGCATTTAATGATTGAATTAAATGCCGATTTTTTATTACTTTGTACAACTAAGTTTTACATTACAGTAACCCTAAAACCTTTCTACCATTAATGCTGGCAATATTTGACATTTCTTCTAAATTAGTAAAACGGCAACCAGCAGAGAGTAGGCTGAGTTCTTGCCACATATCGCCTTCACAGAGTGGTACCATATAATCACAGATATTATCTGTACCGATAGCCACCGTAATGCCTTCGGGAATTAGCTCATCAGCAGGGGTTAAAGCATTATGGAATGGCTGTAAATCTTCTTTTCTTCCGCTGTCAATCCACGCCATTGGGCAGGCAATTACCATCATTTGGCTATCACGCATTTTTTGGTAAAGCATTTTGCGATATTCTTTCGGGTGAGCCCCAATAGAAATGCCGTGAATAGCAACTACTTTTCCTTGCATTCCGTGTTCAATCGATTTATCGCATAATTGCTCGGTTTCTTTCTCTTTTGGTGAATTAAATTGATCGACGTGTACGTGCAACATTTTACCTAGCGATTTTGCCTTATCCATTAGAATATCCATCGCCTCTAGGCCTTTGCCGTAATCTAATTCATCACGATATGGCAATCCACCAATCATATCCACCATTTCAGAACCAATATCAAACCATTTTTTAGCGGTAGGTTCTATAACGCCCTTTAAGGTTTGGTTGGCAAATTTTAAGATAATATCGCTTTTATAAACCTCTCGGGCTTTATGAGCGGCAATAATTGCTCTATCTTCACATACTTGGTCAATATCAACAAAAGTACCAAATGCAGTTACCCCTTGTGAAATCATCAGTTCAATGGCTTGTGAAAAACGGCGGTAGTAGTCATCAACAGTAGAATTACGTTTAACTTCATCGACTAAATCCCATTTTTGTTGAAGGTTTGCATTTTGGTACACAGTAATTTTTTCAGGTGTCATCGTAAAGGCTCGGTCTGCGTGAGCGTGTGCATTTACCCAGCCCCCTTTTTTGATAATTTCATCACGAATATGACCTTTTAGTGTACGGATTAATTGACTCATTGGTATGCTATTCCTCTAATATTGTAAGTTTCGGCAATAAACATTGGTGTTTACTGAAAATATAACGGGTAAAAAAAATCGCCTTAAAAAGCGATTATTAAAAGATTTAGAAATGAATAAAAAAACAGCTACGCCTCGTGAAACGATGCGTAGCTGAATAGAATTAGGTTTTATAGGGGTATGATAATAATTCATTTCTAGTTCCTTGTTTGGACTAGGGCGATAGTATAAATATTTTTAATTAAAATAGCAAACGTTTGCGGAGTGTTGAAATTAATTTTTAAACTTCTTACAATGCATTAGTTCTCATTGGGGTGCAACAAGCGGTTGATTTCTTTTAGAAATTTGCAAATTTTTTATAAAATTAGACCGCTTGTGGCTGAGAAATACCCATAGAACCTGATCTGATTAATATCAGCGTAGGGATTTGAGATAGCAACTTGTCTTTCTTAAATCCTTCTATTTATTGATTTTAGAAGGAAAATGCAATGAAACGTATCTTATCTACCATAGCATTATTAAGTGCTACCGCTTTTGCTAACCAACCAACCTTAACCGTTTATACTTATAGCTCTTTTGCATCTAAATATGGGCCGGCCCCGAAACTTGAGCAAAATTTTGAGAAAGAATGTAGTTGCGATCTAAAATTTATGCCTTTTGATGATAGTGTGACGATGTTTAACCGTTTACGTTTAGAGGGAGCAAAAACTAAAGCGGATGTTGTAGTTGGTATTGATAACTTTTTACAACCAGAGGCCGAAAAGTCCGGCTTATTTAGTGAACATAATGCAAATACAACACTTGAGCTGAAAGATAAAATCTTTTTCCCTTATGATACCGGTTCTTATGCTTTTATTTATGACAAAGAAAAGTTGGCAAATCCGCCTAAAAGTTTAAAAGAACTAGTTGAACGTCAAGATTTAAAAGTGATTTACCAAGACCCAAGAACCAGTAGTGTTGGGCGAGGTTTTTTATTATGGATGAACCATATTTATGGCGAAAAAACACAAGAAGCTTGGAAAACATTAGCCAAACATACGGTAACTGTTGGCAAAGGTTGGTCTGAAACCTACGGTGCATTTTTAAAAGGGGAATCTGATTTAGTATTAAGCTATACAACCTCCCCTTTGTATCACCAATGGCACGAAAATACAGATAAATACGTTGCAGCACCTTTTGAAGAAGGACATTTAGTGCAAGTTGAGAATGCTGCTATTGTAAAAACAAGCCAACAAAAAGAGCTGGCGAATCAATTTTTAGCTTTTTTACATAAGCCAGAATCGCAACATATTATTTCGTACCATAATGTAATGAACCCAGTCCTAAATGAAGGTGTAGATGAAGCATTTAGCAAAATGCCTACTTATAAAACAATAGCCTTTGAGCAACCTTCAACAGAAACTATCCAACAATGGCTTTCACAGTGGTCAAAAAGTTGGTAAATATTATTAAGAGATGTTTTTGAGCAATAATGCTGCGTTATTTGAAATATCAACCGCTTCTAAGCCTCCTTTATGGAGGTTTTATTTTTTTATAACGTAAATTTAATTAACAAAAATCAGTCTTTCCTATTGATTTCTGCTAAAATAAAGGCAATTTTAAATTTATCTTTTTAAGATTCAACAGAGGAAAATTAAATGTCTGTATTAGGTCGTTACCACTCTTATGAATCCTGCGGTACGGTAGATGGACCAGGGATCCGCTTTATTCTTTTTTTACAAGGTTGTTTAATGCGTTGTAAATATTGCCATAATCGAGACACGTGGGATCTTGATGGCGGCAAAGAAATTAGTGTTGAAGATTTAATGAAAGAAGTCACAACCTATAAACACTTTATGAAAGCAACAGGTGGCGGTGTTACGGCATCTGGTGGAGAGGCCGTTCTACAAATGGAATTTGTGCGTGATTGGTTTAGAGCTTGTAAAGCAGAAGGCATCAATACTTGCTTAGATACCAACGGCTTTGTGCGTAACTATAGCCCTGTGGTTGATGAAATGTTAGAGGTAACAGATTTAGTGTTACTGGATTTAAAACAACTTAATGATGAAATTCACCAGGATTTAGTCGGCGTTTCCAATAAACGTACGCTAGATTTCGCCCGTTATTTGCAAAAATTAAACAAACCAACTTGGATTCGTTATGTGGTTGTGCCGGGCTATACGGACGATGACGATTCCGCTCACCGTTTAGGCAAATTTATTCAAGGTATGGAAAATATCGAAAAGGTGGAAATGTTACCATACCACCGTTTAGGTGCACATAAATGGGAAACCTTAGGTTATAAGTATGAGCTAGAAGGTGTCCTTCCTCCGCCGAAAGAGACGTTAGAACGTCTGCAAAAAATTATTGAAAGCTACGGACACACCGTTAAATTCTAATTTCAAGCGGTTAAATTTTCTGATTATTTTGCAAAAAATAAGGGAAATTCGACCGCTTTGTTTTTCTATTAAACTTTGTGTATTATCGCAGAACAAATTATTCATTTTGACCATAAAAGGAAAAATAATGACTAACCCTCTTTTAAATTACACAGGCTTGCCTGCGTTTTCACAAATCAAACCAGAACATATTCAAGTTGCCGTTGAAGCGGTAATTAAAGAATGTCGTGAAACTGTTGAAGCAGTTGCTAAAATTGAAAATCCGACTTGGGAAAATTTTTATCTGCCACAAGCAATGGCGGGCGATAAATTCTCTCGTGCGTGGTCGCCAGTCGGGCATTTAAATGCAGTGAAAAATTCCCCAGAACTGCGTGAAGCTTATCAGGCTTGCTTACCATTATTATCTGAATACAGCACTTGGGTGGGGCAACATCAAGGCTTATATCAAGGTTATGTGAAATTAAAAAATAGCCCTGAGTTTGAAACTTATTCGGTAGCCCAGAAAAAAGCGATTGAAAACAGCCTACAAGATTTTGAATTATCGGGCATTTCATTACCAGCAGATAAACAAAAACGCTATGGTGAAATTTCCGCTCGTCTATCTGAACTCAATTCACAATTTAGCAATAACGTGCTAGATGCAACAATGGGTTGGGATATTGTGATTACCGATGAATCACAACTTAAAGGCTTGCCAGAATCTGCTCTTGAGGCAGCAAAACTTTCAGCAGAAAGCAAAGGCAAAAAGGGCTACCGCTTTACCCTTGAATTCCCAAGCTATTTGCCGGTAATGACCTACTGTGAAAACAAAGAGTTACGTGAAGAGATGTACCGTGCCTTTGTAACCCGTGCCTCAGATCAAGGCCCGAATGCAGGCAAATGGGATAACAGTGCTGTGATCGATGAAATCCTTAAATTACGTCACGAAAAAGCTCAATTACTCGGTTTCAACACCTATTCAGATTATTCCCTTGCCACCAAAATGGCAGAGAATCCACAACAGGTATTGGATTTCTTAAATGATTTAGCCACTCGCTCAAAAGCACAGGGTAAAAATGAGTTATGTGAATTGAAAAAATTTGCGGCGGAAAACTTTGGTGTTACTCATTTTGATTTATGGGATATTACCTTCTACAGCGAAAAACAAAAACAAGCGTTATTCTCAATTAACGATGAAGAACTTCGCCCTTATTTCCCTGAAGATCGTGTATTATCGGGCTTATTTGAAGTAATTAAACGCATTTTCGGTATGCGTGTAGAAGAGCAACAAGGTGTTGATGTTTGGCATAAAGATGTGCGTTTTTTCAATATTTTTGATAAAAACGACCGCTTGCGTGGCTCATTCTATTTAGATTTATACGCTCGTGAAAACAAACGTGGCGGTGCTTGGATGGACGATTGCATCAACCAAAAACGCTTGGCAGACGGTACGCTACAAAAACCGGTGGCTTATTTAACTTGTAACTTCAACAAACCGATTGGCGATAAACCAGCTCTCTTTACCCACGATGAAGTCACAACCTTGTTCCACGAATTTGGACACGGCATTCACCATATGTTTACCGAAATTGAAGTCGGCGATGTTGCAGGCATTAACGGTGTGCCTTGGGACGCAGTTGAGCTACCAAGCCAATTCTTAGAAAACTGGTGTTGGGAAGAAGAAGCTCTTGCCTTTATTTCAGGGCATTATGAAACGGGCGAGCCATTACCAAAAGAAAAATTAGATCAACTATTAGCGGCGAAAAACTTCCAAGCAGCAATGTTTGTGTTACGTCAGCTAGAATTTGGCTTGTTTGATTTCCGCTTGCATACGGAATACGACCCGAACAAACAAGGTCAAGTATTAGCTTTATTAAAAGAGATTAAAGAACAGGTCGCCGTAGCAAAAGGTGTAGATTGGGCAAGAACTCCACACAGCTTCTCGCATATTTTTGCAGGCGGTTATGCGGCAGGCTACTACAGCTATTTATGGGCGGAAGTGCTTTCTGCCGATGCTTACTCTTGTTTTGAAGAAGAAGGTATTTTCAATGCCAAAACAGGGCAATCGTTCTTAGAGAATATTCTAACCCGTGGCGGTTCAGAAGAGCCAATGGTGCTATTTGAACGTTTCCGAGGCAGAAAACCAACCCTTGATGCACTCCTTCGCCATAAAGGTATTTTAGGCGATGTCAAAGTGGTTGAGTGTGTTTCAAAAGCATAAATAGCGTTAAGCAAGCGGTCGAATTTTCTAAAAAATTTGCAAAAAAATAATATTTTTTGACCGCTTGTTTGTTTAATTTTTACAGAGAATGAACAATGTCTTTAGATTTATCCGATATTCGAACACAAATCACCACTCTTGACCGTAACCTCTTAAAGCTATTGGCGGAACGCCACCGTTTAGCTTTTGATGTGGTGCGTAGCAAAGAAATTACTCAAAAACCCCTGAGAGATTTAGAGCGTGAAAAAGCACTATTGCAAGAATTAGTGAATTTTGCCGAAGCAGAAAATTATCAGCTTGACCCACAATATGTGACCCAAATTTTCCAACGCATTATTGAAGATTCGGTACTTACCCAACAACATTATCTGCAAAACAAATTAAATGCCCAGAAAGAAGAGCAAGTTTCGATTGCGTTTTTAGGTATGCGTGGTTCTTACTCTAATATGGCATCTCGCCAATTTGCTAAGAAATATCAAGAATCTTTAGTTGAGCTAAGTTGCGGTTCTTTTGATGAAGTGTTTGAAAAAGTCAGCAAAGGTGAGGCGGATTTTGGCGTACTACCGTTAGAAAATACCACTTCCGGTTCGATTAACGAAGTGTATGATTTATTGCAACATACCGATTTAACCTTAGTGGGCGAACTTGCTTACCCGATTAAACATTGTGTATTGGCAAATGGTAATATTGATTTGGCGGAAGTGGATACGGTTTATACGCACCCACAACCGGCTCAACAATGTAGCCAATTTTTAGCAACACTTAATAAAGTGCATATTAAATATTGTGAAAGCAGTTCACACGCAATGCAAATGGTAGCTCGTTTAAATAAGCCGAATATTGTGGCATTAGGTAATGAAGACGGTGGGAAATTATACGGTTTAACCAATATTAAAACGGATATTGCAAATCAGCCTAATAATATTACCCGTTTTATTGTGCTGGCAAAAAAGGCAGTTCAGGTTTCACCACAAGTACAAACTAAAACATTGTTACTGATGACAACTACTCAGCAAGCTGGTGCTTTAGTTGATGCCTTAATTGTTTTTAAAACACACAATATTCGTATGATGAAGCTAGAATCTCGCCCAATTTACGGTAAGCCGTGGGAAGAGATGTTCTATGTTGAATTAGATGCCAATATTCATTCTGAAAATACCCAAAAGGCTTTAGTTGAATTGGAGAAGGTTACCAGCTTTTTAAAAGTGTTAGGCTGTTATCCAAGCGAGATTATTGAGCCTGTTAAGTTATAACAGAACATTGAATACTACTATCTCATTGTACCCTTTTAATTGTGTGCAATGGGAAGTAGTAATATCGCTTTTATTTTTGATGTTGAATATTTCCTTGCTCAACCTTAAATAAGCAATCATCTTTTCTATCTTGCCACTGCATTTGGTTAAGTTGCTCTTTGGTAATAGCAGTAACAAACACTTGCGAACCGCTTTCTCTTAAGCGATGAGCTAATAACTCTCTTTTTATTGGGTCAAGTTCTGAAGCAAAATCATCGATTAAAAACAGACACTTACGCTCTTTTTGCGCGACTAAATGTTCCCCTTGAGCAAGCCTTAATGCACACATTAGCAATTTTAATTGCCCACGAGAAAGTACATCTTCAACGGGCAAGCCATTGGCTTTAAAACGAAAATCTGCTTTTTGAGCCCCAATCATTGTATAACCGACAGAGCGATCTCGCTCAAAGCCTTGTGCTAAGATCTCGGCATAGTCCGCCCCCTTTTCCCAGCCTTGATGAAAGCTCAATCCCATTTCAATTTCCGGTAAAAAGAACTGACAGGTTTTTTCAATTTCTGGGCGTAACGCTTCAGCATATTCCGCACGCATTGCACTGACCGCATAGGTAGTTTTGACTAATTCAATATCCCAAGCTTTTAATTCTGCATAAGAGCGTACTTGCTGAAGGGCGGAGTTTCGCTGTTTTAATAAACGACGTAAATTGGTCCAATGGCTATAAAAATCAGTATGTTGGTGGAATAAGCCCCAATCTAAAAAGGCTCGGCGATAGCTAGGACCGCCGTTAAGTAATGTTAATCCTTCAGGAGTAATTACTTGCATTGGGAGCAAGTGAGCAAGGTCGGCAATTTTATTGCCATCTTCGCCGTTGATTTTTAGAGTCGTATCGCCAGCTCTGGATTTTTGAATTCCGACCGACCAAGAATGTTGGGCTTCATCAATTTTGCCGTGTAGCACAAAATGGTCGTTATCATAATTGATAATACGGTTGCTAATATGGCTTTTAAATGAGCGACCGTGCCCTAAATAAAAAATGGCTTCTAACAAGCTAGTTTTACCACTGCCGTTTGAACCGACCAAAAAATTAAAGTGCGGGCTAAATTCTAAATCAGCAGTTTGAATATTACGAAAATGATTGATAAGTAAACGAGTTAGAGCCATAGCAAAAAGGGTTGTGATAAAAGAACGGTTATTTTAGCAAATTTGCAAAATTTTTGTAAAAATTAACCGCTTGCAGATTAGAAAAGCGTTCAGTAAAATGAAACGCTTATTTTATCGCTAAATTTAGAGGAAAATTTATGTTCGGAAAAGGTGGGTTAGGCAACCTAATGAAACAAGCTCAGCAAATGCAAGAGCGTATGCAAAAAATGCAAGAAGAGATCGCACAACTTGAAGTAACAGGCGAATCTGGTGCAGGCTTAGTGAAAGTAACGATTAACGGTGCGCATAACTGTCGTCGCATTGAAATCGACCCATCTTTAATGGAAGATGATAAAGAAATGGTAGAAGATTTAGTGGCAGCTGCTTTTAATGATGCAGTACGTCGTGCGGAAGAAATGCAAAAAGAGAAAATGGCAAGCGTAACAGCAGGAATGCAATTACCACCGGGTATGAAATTACCATTCTAATTTATTATGCAAACCAGTCCTTTACTTGAAAATTTAATGGAAGCATTACGGGCTCTACCGGGGGTAGGGCCTAAATCTGCTCAGCGAATGGCATATCATTTGCTACAACGTAATCGTTCGGGCGGTGCTTCGTTGGCAAAAGCGTTAAGTGAGGCAATGAGCCATATTGGGCATTGCAAATCTTGCCGTACTTTTACCGAAGAAGATGAATGTACTATTTGTAAGAATCCTCGCCGTCAAATGAGCGGTCAGCTTTGCGTGGTTGAAATGCCGGAAGATATTCAAGCCATTGAGCAAACAGGGCAATTTTCAGGTCGTTATTTTGTTCTGATGGGGCATTTATCACCGATTGATGGGATTGGTCCACGAGAAATTGGGTTGGATTTATTACAGCAACGGTTAGAAAATGAATCTTTCCACGAAGTTATTCTGGCAACCAATCCAACGATTGAAGGCGATGCAACCGCAAATTATATTGCCGAGATGTGCAAAATGTATAATGTGAAAGCAACTCGAATTGCACACGGAGTGCCTGTTGGCGGTTCATTAGAAATGGTAGATGGCACAACGCTTTCGCATTCATTTGTAGGACGGCGTGATATAACGCTGTAAAGTTATTTCTGCTTGAGTTTAATTCTGATATAATTACTCAACTATTTTATGTTTATGAAAAATCCTATTTTTTGAGGTAATTAAATGGAAACTATCGACAAAATCAAAAAACAAATCAGCGAAAACCCAATTCTTCTTTATATGAAAGGCTCGCCAAAATTCCCATCTTGCGGTTTCTCTGCTCGTGCAGTTGAAGCGGTAATCAACTGCCAAGTGCCTTTCGGTTATGTTGATATTTTAACAAACCCGGATATTCGTGCTGAATTACCAAAATATGCAAACTGGCCAACCTTCCCACAATTATGGGTAGAAGGCGAGTTAGTCGGCGGTTGCGACATTATTTTAGAAATGTTCCAAAAAGGCGAACTTCAAGCATTATTAAAAGAAACGGCAGAAAAACACCCTGCATAATCTTTGCTTATAAAATTAAGGCTCTTAAGATAATTAAGAGCCTTAATTTTTTCTATTTAATTTGCTTAAAGCAGTTACCTAGTCGATTATTTTGTTTTAGAATGGCAAGATTATTTAGCAATATAAAATAAAAAAGGGCACAACATATGGCATTAAAAGATTTAGATTGGGCAAATTTAGGTTTCTCTTATATTAAAACAGATTATCGTTTTATTGCTCATTGGAAAAACGGAAAGTGGGATGAGGGTGAATTAACCACAGACAATACCTTACATATCCACGAAGGTTCAACGGCATTACATTATGGTCAGCAATGTTTTGAAGGTTTAAAAGCTTATCGTTGTAAAGATGGTTCAATCAACTTGTTCCGTCCGGATCAAAATGCAGAGCGTATGCAACGTACATCAGACCGCTTACTTATGCCACAGGTACCGACCGAATTATTTATTCGTGCCTGTAAAGAAGTAGTTAAAGCAAACCAAGAGTGGTTAGGGCCTTATGGTTCTGGTGTAACCCTTTATTTACGTCCGTTTTTAATTGGTGTTGGCGAAAATATTGGTGTAAGAGCTGCCCCTGAATTTATTTTCTCTGTTTTCTGCTGCCCGGTTGGTGCTTATTTTAAAGGCGGATTGGCTCCATCTAATTTTATTACCACCGAATACGACCGTGCTGCCCCAATGGGAACTGGTGGCGTAAAAGTTGGCGGAAACTATGCGGCGAGCTTATTACCTCACGAATTAGCCGTGCAAGAAGGTTCAGAAACACGTAAATTTGCCGATGCCATTTACTTAGATCCAAAAACGCATACCAAAATTGAAGAAGTAGGTGCGGCAAACTTCTTTGGTATTACCAAAGACAATAAATTTGTTACGCCGGTGTCAGAATCTATTTTGCCAAGTATTACGAAATACTCACTGCTACATATTGCACAAGAACGTTTAGGGCTAGAAGCGGTTGAGGGCGATGTGTATATTGACCAACTTGATCAATTTGCCGAAGCAGGAGCTTGTGGCACAGCGGCGGTAATTACCCCAGTTGGCGGTATTCAGCATAAAGATAATTTCCACGTATTTTATTCTGAAACCGAAGTGGGGCCGGTAACTCGCCGTTTATATGAGGAATTAACCGGTATTCAATTTGGCGATGTAGAAGCCCCAGAAGGTTGGATCGTTAAAGTAGAGTAATTTTACAATATAACAAGCGGTTAGATTTTGCAAAAAAATTGCAAAATACGACCGCTTGCTTTTTTTAGAGAAGGTATGAAAAAGTTAGTTTTTTTAGGTTTTGCAGCATTAGCGTTAGTAGGATGTTCATCAAATATTTCGAATCCTAATCAATTAGTTGGCGATTGGCGTTGTACTATTGATTATGATGATTTCAATATTCGCACAGTCGATAATATGCGATTTTCTGCTAATGGAAATTTAGTTAGTCAAGGCACAATAAATTACCCAATCCAAAAGCCAATTTTTATTTATTCAGTAAATAATAATGGTCGCTGGACATTAACCAATAACCGTATAGTGTATCGTCTGTTCTCTGAAACAGTTCAGCGTAACCATAATGCTGCGATTTGGGCTGAATTACAAAAAGACAAAGAGTTACAACAATATGAAGAAAGTTTGTTCGGCACAATTTCAGATAATGATAACAATAAGGTAATTGAGTTGATGATTACTAGCTTTAGTGCCAATAAAATGGAAATTAAGCAAGAAATAAAAGATCATCGAGCTTATAAAGGTCTCTGTGTTAAAAAATAGGAGAAAACAATGATTCAACGCTTTGAAGTCGGACATCGTTTATCTGAAATGGCCATTTACAATGGAGTAGCTTATTTAGCTGGTCAAGTTCCATTAGATGATAATGCTGATGCCTACACACAAACTAAGCAAACGCTAGCCGAAGTAGATAAATGGTTAGCTAAAGCGAGTACAGATAAAAGTAGAATTTTAATGGCAACGGTTTATTTAGCTGATATGGCGGATTATGCTGAAATGAACCAAGCGTGGGATGAGTGGGTGGCAGAAAATAATGCTCCCCCTCGTGCTGCGGTTGAAGCTAAGTTAGCCAATCCAAATTGGAAAGTTGAGATTGTAGTTACTGCAGCGGTTTAAAGCAGAGTTTGTTTCAAATAAGCTAGTTCTTAATATTCCATATAGTTATATGAAATAAATTCTAGCTACTGGTAAATACCTCAGATTTGAGTATGATGATTTTAAATTTTTAGTTCTAATTCTAATTAAAAGGGTATTTCTATGACGATTTATGCAGACAATTCATATACTATTGGCAACACACCTCTTGTTCGTTTAAAAAACTTCGGCAATGGCAACATTGTTGTAAAGGTAGAAGGACGCAATCCTAGTTTTAGCGTTAAGTGCCGTATTGGTGCGAATATGATCTGGCAAGCAGAGAAAGACGGTATTTTAACTAAAGGTAAAGAGATTGTAGATGCAACAAGTGGTAATACGGGGATTGCACTTGCTTATGTTGCAGCTGCTCGTGGTTATAAATTAACTTTAACAATGCCTGAAACAATGAGTACGGAACGTAAACGTTTATTGCGTGGCTTAGGTGTAAATCTTGTGCTGACAGAAGGTGCAAAAGGTATGAAGGGTGCTATTGCAAAGGCAGAAGAAATTGCAAGCTCTGATCCAAGCCGTTATGTGACTCTTAAACAATTTGAGAACCCAGCAAACCCTGCAATTCACCAACAAACAACAGGCCCAGAAATTTGGGAAGCAACAGAAGGCAAAGTTGATGTATTAGTTGCAGGTGTAGGTACTGGCGGTACTATTACCGGTGTTTCTCGTGCTATTAAACAAGATAAAGGCAAGCAAATTATTTCTGTGGCGGTGGAGCCAAAAGAATCGCCGGTTATTACTCAAACGCTAAATGGCGAAGAAGTAAAACCAGGCCCACATAAAATTCAAGGTATTGGTGCAGGCTTTATTCCGAAAAACTTAGATTTATCTTTAATTGATCGTGTTGAGCAAGTATCAAGTGAAGAAGCGATTGCAACAGCTCGTCGCTTAATGGCAGAAGAAGGTATTTTGGGCGGAATCTCATCAGGTGCAGCAGTTGCAGCAGCGGAACGTTTAGCTAAATTACCAGAGTTTGCTGATAAGTTGATTGTTGCAGTATTGCCATCTGCCTCTGAGCGTTATTTAAGCACGCTTTTATTTGAAGGAATTGAAGCTTAATTCAAAAAAATGCCGAATCTTTCGGCATTTTTTCTTTTTAAAAGCGGTTATTTTTTATAAAAAATTTGCAATTTTTATAATAGTAATGTATTCTTCTCGCCATCTTTTACGGCACTTCCGTATCTTAATGAATATCTAAATTCCAACCTTAATTAACCATATATTCAGATTATGCATCTTACTCAATTAAAAAATACCCCTGTTTCAGAATTGGTTGAAATAGGTGAAAATCAGATGGGCTTAGAAAATCTAGCTCGTTTACGTAAACAAGACATTGTTTTTGCTATTCTTAAACAACACGCAAAAAGTGGCGAAGATATTTTCGGGCAAGGCGTGTTAGAAATCTTACCCGATGGTTTCGGTTTTTTGCGTTCAGCAGACAGTTCATACTTAGCCGGTCCTGACGATATCTACGTATCTCCAAGCCAAATCCGTCGTTTTAACTTACAAACTGGTGATAAAATCGAAGGTAAAATTCGTCCACCAAAAGAGGGCGAACGCTATTTTGCTTTATTAAAAGTCGATTCTGTTAATGATGACAAACCTGAAGCTTCCCGCAGTAAAATTTTATTTGAAAACCTTACCCCTCTACACGCTAATTCTCGCTTAAAAATGGAACGTGGCAACGGCTCAAAAGAAGACCTAACCGCTCGTATTTTAGATTTAGCAGCTCCTATTGGTAAAGGGCAGCGTGCATTAATTGTTGCTCCGCCTAAAGCAGGTAAAACAGTTCTTCTACAAAATATTGCTCAAAGTATTACCCACAACCATCCAGAATGTGAATTGATTGTTCTTTTAATTGATGAACGTCCTGAAGAAGTAACCGAAATGCAACGCACGGTAAGAGGCGAAGTGATTGCATCAACCTTTGATGAACCGGCTTCTCGCCACGTACAAGTTGCCGAAATGGTAATCGAAAAAGCAAAACGTTCGGTAGAGCATAAAAAAGATGTGGTTATTTTGTTAGACTCTATCACACGTCTTGCCCGTGCTTATAATACCGTTACCCCTGTTTCAGGTAAAATCCTTTCTGGTGGTGTAGATGCTAACGCTTTACATCGTCCAAAACGTTTCTTTGGTGCTGCACGTAATGTGGAAGAAGGTGGTAGCTTAACTATTATTGCAACAGCACTTGTAGATACTGGTTCAAAAATGGATGAGGTTATCTTTGAAGAGTTCAAAGGAACAGGTAATATGGAATTACACCTTTCTCGCAAAATCGCAGAACGTCGTATTTTCCCTGCCATTGACTTTAGCCGTTCTGGTACACGTAAAGATGATTTATTAATGACCGCAGATGAACTGCAAAAAACTTGGATGCTCCGTAAAGTGCTTAATCCAATGGATGAAGTGGACGCTATCGAGTGGTTAATTGATAAATTAATGATGGCAAAAACTAATGAAGAATTTTTTGAAGTAATGAAACGTTCATAAATTCATAAAGAGAATATCAGCACCTTAAATAACATAAGGTGCTGTTTTTTTATTTGCTAAACAAGCTGGATTGCCGATAAAAAGCAACTTATCTTACACTCGCCACACCCGTTACATAGCTCATTATTCACAATCAAATTATTAGAAATTGCTTGCTGAGGGCATTTTTCTAAGCAAGTTGTGCAGTGTTGTTTTTGTTTGACCAAACAATCGCTGGAGAATTGCGGTCTTAATTCCGTATCTTTTTTAAAAACCAAATTTAGTGCATTGCGAGAGCAACTTTCTGCACATAACCCGCATAAATTACAACTCATATAATCAATTTCTAATACCGCTTTTTGTTGCTGAATTTGAATTAAATGGTGTGGGCAAGCTTGAACGCAATCGCCACAGCCATTACAAGCGGCAAGAAATAAATGCTCTTCAGCGGCAAAAGGTGGTCTATGGGCTAATCGAGCAAGAGAGGCTTGCCCTTTATCTACCGAATGAAAAAGACTACGAAATAACCCACGCCGTGATATTTGGTTATGGCTTAGGTATGCTTCATAATATTGCTCATTTCTGCCTTGCATAATCTTTACCGATATAGCTGTGGTGTTTTTACTGGTAAATTAGCCTGTTCTTGCCAATATTGTAAAGTGTCTTGTGCAAGTAAGGCTATACCTTGGTAGAACGGGTAATCAGTTTGTTCGCTAAGTAATGCTAAGTAACGATATGCCCAAGTGAATAAATGTTCCGTTAAATATTCTGCTAATACATCAGGTTTTTGTTCAGCTAAATAAGCCGCTAGCATTAGCATTAAACCAAAATGATCTTCTGGTTCATTGGTATTTTGTGAAAATTCAATCTGGTATTTTTGTAAGAATGTTCTTAAATTTAATAACGACTCACCAAAAATAACCGACTCTTTATCTAAATAAACTGAGCTCCAAGGCGGTGTAGGTAAATCATTCGGACCAATAAATAAATATTGATAGTCTTGAGATAAATTTTGTGTTTGCCCTTGTTCAATAAGACTTTTAATTTCAGAATGTTGAATCGGCCATTGTTGTTCCCAATTTGGCTCTGAAAAAATAGAAAATACTGCCTTAACTCGCTCATCATTTGGGGCATAATAAAATAGAGAACCTAATAGTCGCCCACTTACTGAAATCCATTCTAATAATGCTTTATTCATATTAAATCTCTAAAATAAAGAAAGTTAAAAGGCGGTGTGCGTTCCGCCTTTTATAACTAGCCTGCCACAGCCATTCCAACCGTCATATGTAAGCCATAGAATACCGTTCTGCCGATCATCTCTGCAAATAATACAAGAATAACCGCCAAGCCTAAGCTAATATTGTTTTTTACTTTGAAAAGTAATATTCCGCCTAAAGCCAATAAACATAAACGCACAACGTGCATAATGGCATAATCCGGCACTAAATTAGCCGCTTGCATTGCAGAGCTATGGATTTGGCTTAATCCAAAGCCTTGGTAAACCACAACAATCGCTGCTAAAAATACCGCTACCATATAAACCCAAGGGAAGTAGCAAAGTGGGTATTCTTTGTGTGGATTAAGTGCTAATAAAACATAAGCTAATGCACTTCCGCCAATAACAACGGTTAAGTAGAACTGCCAAGAGGTAAACACCGTATTCCAAGTCGGCACTGTGCTGATATGATATAAGTTATTCATCATATACATAAACACTAAGCCGATACAAGCGGTTAAAATTAGCCAAATTTTTGCAAATCCTGCCGGCATTTTACCTAATATGGCTAATAGCCAGTATAAACCTGCTAAGGCAAAGAACGCTGCACCGCTAGCAATTTCATTACTGAGCATTGACTCGCCTACTCGGTTTAAGCTATTAAATGCTCGTAGTGGAGAACCTAAATGCATTACAGAAGCAACAAACCCAATCGCTAATAACGCAAGTGGAATAAACATCGCTTTATGTAAATAAGAACGACTTTGCTCAGAATGTGAATAACGACATAGTACAAAACTAAAGAATAACCAGCACCCGACAACAGATTGAGCAAGCACGGTAAAAATAATTAAAGGTAATTCGTGTAATCCGTTCATCTTACACCTCTCTTGGGTTAGCTAAGAAACCTGATTTATCTCCGCTTGGGCGAGCGTGTTTATTTGGTTTTACCACCAAATTCGGTTTCGTGAAATCTGCTGGCGGTAATGGTGCAATAGAGGCTTGGGTGCCATATTTTTCACGTAATTCCGAAATTGGGGCAAAATCTAAGGCTCGTAATGGGCAAGCATCCACACAAATTGGTTTCTCGCCATCTTTCACTCGAGAATAGCAACCATCACATTTTGTCATTAGCCCTTTTTTCACATCAAATTGTGGGGCATCGTAAGGGCAAGCCATACTACAATAACGACAGCCAATACATTTTTCTTCGTCCACAATCACAAAGCCATCAGCATTTTTATGCATTGCACCAGTCGGGCAAACTTTGCTACAAGCGGGGTCATCACAGTGGTTGCAAGAAATTGACATATAGTAGGTAAAAACATCTTGGTTCCAACAACCATTGTTATCTTCCACCCAGTTACCACCGGCATATTCATAAATACGGCGGAAGTTTACATCAGTACCTAAGTCTTTGTAATCCTTACAAGCTAACTCGCAAGTTTTACAGCCGGTACAACGTTCAGAATCGAAATAAAAACCATATTGTTCCATAACTCACCTCTATAATTTTGCAACTTGTACTAAGTTAGAATGTTGTGGATTGCCTTTGGCTAAAGGAGATGGGCGTTGCGTTGTTAATACATTGACACAACCACCGTGGTCAATTCCTTTACTATCTGGTGCATACCACCCGCCTTCACTTAATGCCACGACCCCTGGAATAATACGAGGCGTTACTTTTGCATTGATATGTACTTCTCCACGATCATTAAAAATTCTCAGCATATCGCCATTTTTAATGCCTCTTGGTTCTGCATCGATAGGGTTGATCCAAACTTCTTGTGGATTTGCTGCTTTTAAAACGTCCACATTACCGTAGGTAGAGTGTGTTCGAGCTTTATAGTGGAAACCACAAACTTGGAGAGGATATTTTTCCATCAGCGGATCGCCATAATGCTCAAAACTATCTACGTGAATTGGTAGAGGATGAATTACCTCATCTTTATCTAATTCCCAAGTTTGAGCAATTTCCGCTAAACGTTCGGAATATATTTCAATTTTACCTGATGGCGTTGCCAATGGATTAGCTTCAGGATTTTCACGGAAGTCTTTATAAGCAATATAGAAACCATTCGGATCCACCTTTTTGAAAATACCCTGTTTTCTGAACTCCTCAAAAGTAGGTAATTCCGGAAGTTGTGCTCTAGATTGCTCATAAATATAGCGTAGCCACCCTTCTTGGGTGCGACCTTCAGTAAATTGCTCTTTTACCCCTAATTTTTCAGATAAGTCGCTTAACATATCGTAGATATTGCGGCACTCAAACGGCGGTTTGACAACTTGATCTGCAAAGATAATGTAGTTCATATTAGAAGTGAAAGCATCTAAGCAGAAATCCATTTGTTCTGATGTAGTGCAATCTGGCAGTAAAATATCGCTATATTTTGCTGTTGAGGTCATATGATTATCAATGGTAATAATCAATTCGCATTTCGTATCATCTTGCAAAATTTCGTGTGTGCGATTGATTTGAGCGTGTTGGTTGATTAGGCAGTTACTTGCATAATTCCAAATAACTTTAATCGGAGCAGTTAAACGTTCCACGCCACGAATACCATCTGTTTTATCGGTCATTTCTGTTGCACGAATAATCGCATCAGTCCAAAGGAACATTGGAATACTTGCCTTAACTGGGTTAGTTAATGTTGGCATACGTACAAAAGGTACACCGTAAGAACTCTCACGAGCCCCCGTATTACCACCACTAATTCCGACATTACCTGTTAAAATTGGAAGCATTGCAATGGCACGAGAAAGAATCTCGCCGTTACTACGACGTTGAGGCCCCCAACCTTGAGAGATACAAACCGGTTTGGTTGAACCGATTTCACGTGCTAATTTCACAATACGATGAGCAGGAATACCGGTAATTTTTGCTGCCCATTCTGGAGTTTTCGCGATACCGTCTTCGCCTTGTCCTAAAATATGTGCTTTATAATGACTATTTTTAGGGGCACTTGCAGGTAAGGTTTTTTCATCATAGCCAACGCAATATTTATCAAGGAAAGGTTGATCAACTAAATCCTCTGTTATCAATACATAAGCGATAGCAGAAACTAAGGCGGCATCAGTTCCTGGGCGGATAGGAATCCATTCATCTTCTCTACCTACGCCAGTATCTGTATAGCGAGGGTCAATAATGATTAACTTCGCATTCGATTTTTCTTTAGCTTGCTGGATGCAATAAGTTAAGCCACCGCCACTCATACGGGTTTCTGCCGGGTTATTACCAAATAGTACGATCAATTTGGAATTTTCCATATCAGCCATACCATTGCCTAATGCCCAACCACCACCATAGGTATAATCTAAACCAACGGCTATTTGTGCTGTACTATAGTCGCCATAATGATTTAAATAGCCACCAATGCAATTCATTAAACGGGCTACCATAGTAGAACCTGGCGGCCAAGATTGTGTCATTGTGCCACCAAGCGTACCAGTACCATAATTAAGGTAGATACTTTCATTGCCATATTCTGCAATATTTTTCTTTAATGAAGCAGCAATGACATTTAAAGCCTCGTCCCAAGTAATACGTTCAAATTTACCTTCGCCACGTTTCCCCACCCGTTTCATTGGATATTTTAAGCGGTCAGGATTATAAACACGGCGACGCATAGAACGACCTCGTAAACAAGCTCTTACTTGATGATCTTCATTATAGGTTTCAGTACCCGTATTATCCGTTTCAACATAGGTAATTTTTTCATCCTTCACGTGCATACGTAATGCACAGCGACTACCACAGTTTACGGTACAAGCACTCCAAACAATTTTTTCATCGCTCGTATTTTTTACAGAGATAGTTTCAGCCTTTGCTGAAAAAGGAAGAGATAAACCGGAAGCAGCAGCTGCAGTAATACCAGTTGCAGATGCTGTTTTTAGAAAACGACGACGATTCAAGTTAAGATTTAAATCACTCATATCATTTCTCCCACAAGAATTAAATTTAATTAGACTTTAACCCAAAAGGAGTAATAATGAATTGACTTACATCAAAACAAATCCCAAAAAACTTAATAAAATCAATAGCTTATTAATGATAATTATTTTTATTATAAAGAAGAGTTGTAAGAAAAGAATAAAAGCTATATCCATATAATGTTGAATATAGCTTTTTATTTTATAGATTTGAAAGTTAATAATTTTCCAATACTTCTTTCAGCACTTTTAACCCGTGTTCAATTTGAGCATCAGTAATAGTCAGTGGTGGAAGTAATCTTAGTTTTGCTTTAGCCGTTAAAAAGAGTACGCCTTTTTCAATACATTTCACAACCACATCGCTTGCAACCACATTTTCTTCAAATTCAACACCTAGCATTAAACCTAAGCCTGATACTGATTTTACTTTTGGCAGTTTTGCTAAGGATTCACGTGTTTTTTGCCCTTTGCGTGTTACTTCGGCTAGGAATTCTGGGGAGATTTTATCCATTACTACATTAGCACCGGCACAAGCAACAGGGTTGCCACCGAAGGTTGAACCGTGATCACTTTTACCCAATGTGTTTTCAACTTTTTGACCAAGTAAAAAAGACCCTATCGGTAAACCGCCGCCTAAGCCTTTTGCTAAGCTAACAATATCTGGCTGTAAGCCGAATTGTTGATAAGAGAACATCGTACCTGTTCGCCCAATGCCTGTTTGTACTTCATCAATAATAAACACTATATCTTTTTCTTGGCATAGGTTCTGCACTGCATTCATATACTCAGTATCTAACGAACATACACCGCCTTCGCCCTGTACCACCTCAAGCAGCACACCGCAAACGTTGTTCACTTCCAAACGTGTTTTTAATGCTTGAATATCATTTGCTGGTACATACTCAAAACCGTCTGTAAATGGGAAAAAATGTTGGTGGAAAACATCTTGACCTGTTGCTGCCAAAGTTGAAATGGTACGACCGTGGAAAGAGTTTACCAAAGTCAGAACGGTTGAACGCCCAGCTCCATATTTATCGTGGCTATATTTACGAGCCGTTTTCACTGCCCCTTCATTCGCCTCTGCCCCAGAATTGCAAAAAAATGCTCGTTTTAGACCGCTTGCATTCGCTAATTTTTGAGCTAAAAGGCTTGATGGCTCGGTAAAAAATAGATTTGAAGTATGCTGTAATTTACCTGCTTGTTCAGTAACCGCTTTTAGCCAATCATCATCTGCCCAGCCTAAACTGTTTACCCCAATACCGCTGGTAAAATCTAAATATTGGTTACCTTCAAAATCCCATACATCGCAACCTTTCCCGTGTGAAAGGGCAAGATCAAATCTGCCATAGGTTTGTGCAATATACTCTTTATCTAACTGCTTGATGTTGTTGCTTGTTGTCATTTCATTTCCTACTTATTTTTATAAAACCGAGTGCCATTTTCACCGCCAAACATTTCAACCAGAATAGCGTGATCGATTCGCCCGTCAATAATATTCGCCTCAATTCCACCAGCGTTGATAAAATCGGTACAACAGGCAATTTTCGGGATCATACCGCCGGCGATAATGCCTTGCTCAATTAAGCCTTGCACTTCACTGACTTCCACTTCTGGAATTAAAGTACTTTCATCAAAACGATCACGCAATAACCCGGCAATATCGGTCATTGAAACTAATTTTGCCGCCTTTAATGCAATCGCAATTTCGCTTGCGGCGGTGTCTGCATTGATATTATAGGCCTGCCCGTTTTCATCAACACCAACCGTTGAAAGCACAGGAATTAAGCCAGCATTTAAGCTCATTTCAATCACTTGCGGATTTACTTTTACAATCTCGCCGACAAAGCCGTAATCCACCTCGCCTTGCAATTTTTCACATTGTAACATTGCTCCGTCAATACCGCATAAGCCAACACCCTTGCCTTTTAATAAAGCAACTAAGCTTTTGTTTACTTTACCTGCCAGCATTTGTAACACAACGTTAATGGTATCGCTATCCGTTACTCGCAAACCGTTAATAAATTGCGGCTCTTTGCCCAATAATTTCACGCCTTGTGAAATTTCCGGCCCACCACCGTGTACAAGTACAACTTTTACGCCTAAACGGTTGAGCAATAAAATATCCGCCATTACCGATTTTTTAAGATCTTCGTTAATCATTGCGTTACCGCCATATTTAACCACAACGGTTTTACCCTGCCATTTAGCTAAACAAGCGGTTGATTTTTCTAATAAATTTGCAAATTGGTTGATTTCTTGAATGTTCATAATATTTCCTGTTTTCTGTTACTTTTCTTTGCTTGTGCAAAGAAAAGTAACCAAAAGAAAGCACACCCTGCTTCGTTGCTGTTCCTCACTTTATTGAAATTTTCCTAACGAAAAATAACCCTGATGTTCGCTTCGCTCTCGCTCGGGATTATTTTTCTAAAAATTTCAAGTCGTTCGGGCAACTCTGAAGGGAACTCGATCGACTATAACAAGCTATGATTTTTTTAAATGTTTTATAAACAGAGGAACCTTTATTTAGTAAATTAAATTTCTAACCCCGAAGTTTCTTCCCTTCCTAGCATAATATTCATACATTGTACCGCAGCCCCTGATGCTCCTTTGCCAAGGTTATCAAAACGTGCTGCTAGTAGAATTTGGTTTTCATTGCCGTAAACAAAAATTTCAAGGCTGTCTTTGCCTGCATAAGCGTTAGCACTTAACATTCCATCTTCGGGTAATGTTTGGAATGGATGAACGCTAATCAGCGGACTTCCTTGATAATATTCATTCAATAGATTTGCAATTTCTTCACCAGATTTAACCGCTTGTAACGCACTGATTGGCACAGGCACGGTAACAAGCATACCGCTGTAATAGTCTGCAACTACGGGGGTAAAAATAGGCGGTTTTTGCATTAGGGTTAAGGCTTGCATTTCTGGCAAATGTTTATGTTTTAAAGCCAGCCCATACACACGAGGGGCATTTAATGCTTCAGGTCGTTCAGCATTCTCATATTCGGCGATCATTGCCTTACCACCACCAGAATAGCCGGTTAAGGAATGGCAACTCAAAGGATAATCCGTAGGTAAAATGCCTTTTTCCACTAACGGACGAACCAAGGCAATATAGCCTGTTGCGTGGCAACCGGGTACGGCAACTCGGTTAGCATTTTTAATTTTCTCTCTTTGTTCGCTTAATTCGGCAAAGCCATAAATCCAATCAGGATTTACTCGATGAGCGGTGGACGTATCGCAAATACGGGCGTTTTGAGGGGCATTGGCGACTAATTCTTTAGAAGCCTCATCAGGCAAGCAAAGAAAGGTTAAATCCGCTTCCGCTACCTTTGCTATTCGGGCATTCAAATCTTTGCGTAACTCCTCCGGTAACGTCAAAAGCTCAATATCATCAGCTTTATTTAAACGTTCGTGAATGCGTAGCCCCGTTGTGCCAACAGCTCCATCTACAAAAATCTTGTATTTGCTCATTTCAATTTCCCATAAGTTTATTTTTTATCATTGCTTGCTAGTCTATGCTTATTCAATAATAAAAACAAGTCTGTGGTGCATAATTATTCATATTAATTGATTTTTTATTCATAAAAAATCCCTAACAATGAGTTTGTTAGGGATTTCAATTCAGAACAAGAGGCTAGAAACTAACGCCAAGCTTTAAATTGGTTGATTAAACCGTTGGTTGAACTATCGTGGCTAGTAATTTCTTCACTATTTTCTAACTCAGGTAAAATGCGGTTAGCTAGTTGTTTACCTAATTCCACACCCCATTGGTCGAAGCTGTAGATATTGAAAATTACACCTTGCACGAAAATCTTATGCTCATACATCGCAATCAACGCACCTAAGCTGTATGGGGTAATTTTTTGCACCAAAATCGAGTTGGTTGGTTTATTACCTGTAAACACTTTAAAAGGTACGATTTCAGCCACTTCTGCTAATGTTTTGCCTGCATCTAAAAACTCTTGCTCGACCACTTCTTTTGATTTACCGAATGCTAAGGCTTCAGTTTGTGCAAAGAAGTTAGAAAGCAATTTGTTGTGATGATCGCTTAATGGATTATGCGTTTGAGCCGGAGCGATAAAATCACAAGGAATCAGTTTTGTGCCTTGGTGAATCAGTTGGTAGAATGCGTGTTGCCCGTTAGTACCCGGCTCGCCCCAAATAATTGGGCCAGTTTGGTGAGTAACAGGTTTGCCATCACGGCCGACAAATTTACCGTTTGATTCCATATTCCCTTGTTGGAAGTAGGCGGCAAAACGGTGCATATATTGATCGTAAGGTAAAATCGCTTCAGATTCCGCCCCTAAGAAATTATTATTCCAAATGCCAACTAAAGCTAATGTGGTTGGAATGTTTTTCTCAATCGGGGTAACTAAGAAATGGTTATCCATTGCGTGAGCACCTGCAAGTAGTTGCTCAAAATTCTCAAAACCGATAGAAAGGGCGATAGACAAACCAATCGCAGACCATAATGAGTAACGTCCGCCTACCCAATCCCAGAATTCAAACATATTGGCAGTATCGATGCCGAATTTTTCGACTTCTTTGGCATTGGTTGAAAGAGCAACGAAATGTTTTGCGACCGCAGATTCATCTTTTGCACTTTCTAATAACCATTGGCGAGCTGAAAGGGCATTGGTCATTGTTTCTTGCGTGGTAAAGGTTTTTGAAGCCACTAATACTAAGGTTGTTTCAGGATTTACTTTGCGTAATACCTCAGCAATATGTGTACCGTCCACATTAGATACAAAGTGCATATTAAGGTGGTTTTTATATGGACGTAATGCCTCTGTGACCATATAAGGCCCTAAATCAGAACCGCCGATACCAATGTTAATCACATCAGTAATCGCTTTGCCGGTGTAACCTTTCCATTCACCAGAAATCACACGCTCACTAAATGCTTTCATTTTAGCTAGCACTGCGTTTACTTCTGGCATTACATCTTTGCCATCAACCGCAATAGGGGTGTTTGAGCGGTTGCGAAGAGCAGTATGTAAAACGGCACGGTTTTCTGTACGGTTAATTTTTTTGCCGGAGAACATCGCATTTTTTGCGGATTCTAAACCACATTCATTAGCAAGTTGGCGAAGTAAAGTTAAGGTTTTTTCATTGATAGCGTTTTTTGAAAAATCGACCAATAATTCATTTTCAAAACGTAGGGAATATTTATCGAAACGGCTTGGATCTTCAGAGAAAAGTTGAGGAATGTTAAGATTATCAGCTTTATGTTGCTCTAATGCATTCCAAGCAAAGGTTTGAACCGGATTGATCTTTTGCATATAAGTTTCCTTTTAGTAAATATATAAACCGTTAGTCTTGATTTTCTTTAGTTAGCTCATCAAGACGTTTTTCTAATTCATTTAATTTTTCACGGGTGCGAAGTAAAACCTGTGATTGCACATCAAATTCTTCTCGTGTAACAACATCAAGACGAGCTAATTGTGCTTGCAGAATTTGTTTAAATTTTTCATCTAAGTCATTCCCCACATTCTTTAAACCTTGAGGAAGAGCATTATGTAATTGTTGAGCGATTGCTTCTAAGTTTTTAGGTGTGAGCATTTTTAATTCCTTACAATATAGTGACTAGGCTAATTCTATTTAATTTTAGGTATAAGAGAAAGTAAATTCTGTGATTTATTCAATAGCTAATTTGATTTAAATAGCCTTTTAAAGAAATTCTTTGTAGAATGTCGCCTTTCGTAAAATACAGGCGAAATATAACCGCTTGTATTTCATTTCGTGGTTCGAAAACCTCCCACGCAAAAAAACTAAGGACACAAAATGACTTCTCAACTCTCTCCTTCTGTTTTGAAGGCAAAAGCCGTCGTGATTTTTTCTGGCGGACAAGATTCTACCACTTGTTTATTCCAAGCCATTGCTGAATTTGGCAAAGAAAATGTGGAAGTAGTAACTTTTCAATATGGGCAGCGTCATTCTATTGAGCTTGAAAAAGCACAGTGGATTGCCAATGATCTTGGTGTAAAGCAAACACTTATTGATACTTCTGTAATTAAAGCAATCACTTCTAATGCATTAATGGATACTCAAGCTGAAATCAAACAAGAAGGCGATACACCTAATACCTTTGTAGATGGACGTAATGCTTTATTTCTGCTTTATACCGCAATTTATGCCAAAGGGCAGGGGATTCAAACTATTTTCACTGGAGTATGTGAAACGGATTTTAGTGGCTACCCAGATTGCCGTGATGTGTTTGTGAAATCGATGAATGTTACCCTAAATTTAGCAATGGACTACAATTTTAATATCCGCACGCCATTAATGTATTTAACCAAAAAGGAAACTTGGGCATTGGCGGATAAGTTAGGGGCTTTTGATTATATTCGAGAACATACTCACACCTGTTATTTAGGTATTGAAGGCGGCTGCCACGAATGCCCAAGCTGTCTGCTACGTGAAAAAGGATTAAATGAATATTTAGCAGAGCGAGGAGAAAGCTATGTTTAAAATTGCAAAAGAATTTAGCTTCGATATGGCTCATATGCTAGATGGACACGACGGTAAATGTCAAAATTTGCACGGGCATACTTACAAATTGCAGGTAGAAGTAAGTGGCGATTTAGAACTAAATGGTACAAAGCGTGGTATGGTTATGGATTATTCCGATCTGAAAGCGATCGTAAAAAGACATATTTTAGAGCCGATGGATCACGCTTTTATTTATGATCTTCATAGCAAGCGTGAAAGCCAAGTGGCACAATTATTGATTGAGTTAAAATCAAAAGTCTATGGCATTCCAAGTCGTACCACAGCTGAAGAAATGGCAAAATATATGTTTGAAAAGCTAGAAAAAACAGGATTGTCGGTTAGCCTAATTCGTTTATGGGAAACACCAACTTCGTATTGTGAGTACAGTAGATAATGGCTGCACTAATTTCTAACCCTCGTTTTTCAATTGTTGAAATTTTTGAAAGTTTACAAGGCGAAGGATTTAATACGGGAATGCCAGCAATTTTTGTGCGTTTTGGCAAATGTAATCTTACTTGCCCTTGGTGCGATACCAATTACAATACATTTGAGCAATGGACGTTAAACGGTATTCTAGCCAAAGTGCAAAGCTATTCGGCTAAAAATGTGATTATCACGGGCGGAGAGCCAACGATTCAGCCTAATTTATCTTTACTATTAGATGAGCTGAAAAAACAAGGCTATTTTTTGGCGATTGAAACCAACGGTTTAAAAGAAATTCCCGCTCAGATTGATTATATTGCAACCAGCCCAAAGCGAATGTATCAAGAAAAGTATCAACGCCGTTGCATTAATTTTGCTAATTAAGTAAGAATTGTTGTTGATGGTGAAGTGCAAAATTTTTGCGAGCAATTAGAAGAACGTATTCAGGCAGAGCATTATTATCTCTCTCCTTGCGAAGTAGATGGCAAAATGAATTTGCTAGAAACCATTACTCAACTTGGTTTATTGAATCAGCGAGTAAATAAACCGAAATGGCAACTGAGTATTCAAACCCATAAAATAGTCGGCATTGAGTAAAATAAAAGAGGCATAGAGCCTCTTTTTACATTTAAATATCTTGTGAGACTAAATCAATATTAAGCAGTTTAGCCATACCTTGAGATTTACGTTTAATTTCTTGCCATTCCGATTGTGGATCCGAGCCTTCCACAATACCTGCACCGGCATATAAAGTAATGCTATTACGGGCAATTAACGCAGAACGCAAGGTTACGCAAAACTCGGACGATACTTGGCTCATTACTCCTAACGTACCGGCATACCAATAACGCTTAAACGGCTCATTTTCGCTAATAAACTGAGTAGCATTAGGTCGGGGAAGCCCTGCCACTGCAGCCGTCGGGTGAATTTTACTTAAGCAATGGCTGTCGGAAATATTGTCTTGTAGTGTTGCTTGAATAGTACGACGTAAATGCTGCACGTTATGTAATCGTTTAATTTTCGCTTCGCTTACATCAAAATCTGTTACACAGTGTTTTAGATTGTTTTCAATATCATCAACCACAAGTTGGTTTTCGTAAATATTTTTCGGATCGCTTAATAGCCACTGGGCATTTAATTCAGTTTGAATTTCACTTGCCGTTACGGCAGCTGTTCCCGCTAAAGCCTCTGTTAGAAATTGTTGCTCTCGGCGTTGATATAGGCGTTCAGGAGTTGATCCGATAAAAGCCACTTCTTCACTTTCTGCCCATAAAAAGTGATAACAACCCAAATTCGTTTTTTCACTTTTAGCTAATAAATCATAAGCAGATATTGGCTGTTCAAAAGTTAAAGCCGTTGCATTGGCTAAAACCACTTTTTGGAACTGATTTTGTTTAATTGCGGAAATAGCTTTTTCTATGTTTTGCTGCCAATTTTCATAATTACTTGCAGAAGTTGTGGAGCATAACGAATTCTTTTCTAAGCGAAGTTCGGCTGTTTTGCCTAAATTTGCAAGAAATTGTTGAAAAACAACCGCTTGTTGTTCGAAATTATCACTATCAAAATAGAAACAAGCGGTTAAATTTTGCTGATTTTTTACCAATGAATATTGTGGCAGAATAAATTGAGCATTTCCTTCAAACTGTAGCCCGCCAACTAATGGTAGATTTTGTTGCTCAATAAAATTTTGGGCGGTTTCAAGGGTATTAAACTGGCGGAGTATGCCTACTGTTGCAATGGTCTGATCTGTATCTCGATAATTTAGATAAAAATGTGGATAACTGTTTTTTTGTGCTTTTAGCCAAGCAAGTAACGGAAAGGTATCTTCAGATAACACAACAGAGGCTTGAATTGTAATCAAACCTTGCTGATAACCGATTCTGTTATAACTTTCTGTAAGTTCTTGTTTTAATTGATTAAAAATAAGCATTTGCAAAAAAATAAGAAAACCAGACCGCTTGTTTCGGGCTGTTTAAAAAAAAGGACATCATTTTAACGCATTTCCTCTTTTTTTTCTTCCCAAATTAGAGTAATGTTTATAAATTCATTGCTAAATTAATGAATTTTAGCAAAGGCAGATAATAAACACCAAAAGAATAGGAAGTGCAAAATGGAACGTTTTCCAAAATCAGATAAATTGGCTCAGGTTCGTTATGATATTCGTGGGCCCATTCACAAAGAGGCTATTCGTTTAGAAGAAGAAGGCAATAAAATTTTAAAATTAAATATTGGTAACCCTGCCCCATTTGGCTTTGAAGCACCAGATGAAATTTTAGTGGATGTTATCCGCAACCTTCCAACCGCTCAAGGTTATTGCGATTCCAAAGGTTTATATTCTGCCCGTAAAGCGATTGTACAATATTATCAATCGAAAGGTATGCGTGGTATGGATGTAAACGATGTTTATATCGGCAATGGTGTATCTGAGTTAATTGCAATGTCTATGCAAGCATTGTTAAACGATGGTGATGAAATGCTAATTCCTATGCCTGATTACCCATTATGGACTGCAGCGACAACTCTTGCAGGTGGTAAAGCCGTACATTATCTTTGTGATGAAGAAAAAGAATGGTTTCCAGATATTGAAGATATAAAAGCGAAAATCACTCCTCGCACGAAAGGGATTTTAATTATTAACCCGAATAACCCGACGGGTGCGGTGTATAGTCGCCAAATCTTACTTGAAATTGCAGAGCTTGCTCGCCAACATAATTTGATTATTTTTGCCGATGAGATCTACGAAAAAATTCTTTATGATGGTGCAGTGCATCACCATATTGCAGTGCTGGCTCCAGATGTTTTGACTGTAACCTACAATGGTTTATCTAAGGCTTACCGTGTGGCAGGTTTCCGTCAAGGTTGGATGGTATTAAGTGGCCCGAAACAGCAAGCAAAAGGCTTTATTGAAGGCTTGGATATGCTAGCTTCAATGCGTTTATGTGCCAATACACCGATGCAACACGCTATTCAAACAGCGTTAGGTGGGTATCAAAGTATTAATGAATTTGTACTGCCTGGCGGTCGTTTATTGGAACAGCGTGATAAAATGTATGAATTATTGGTTCAAATTCCAGGTATTAGTTGTGTGAAAGCCAAAGGTGCACTTTATATGTTCCCGAAAATTGATACCGAAATGTACGGCATTAAAGACGACCAAAAATTTATTTACGATTTATTGCAACAAGAAAAAGTGCTATTAGTGCAAGGTTCTGGCTTTAACTGGCATAAGCCTGACCACTTCCGTGTCGTAACATTACCTTACGCACATCAAATTGAAGAAGCAATTAAACGGTTGGCGAATTTCTTAAAAAATTACCGCCAAGAGTAATTTCTGCTAAATAAATAACACTCATCATTTGATGAGTGTTTTCTCTTATAAGGTATCCTATTATGTTAAAAGGCGTTCTTTTATCGCTTTCAGCCTCTAGTTTATTTGGCTGCTTGTATTACCTTGCTGTTTTTTTACAGCCATTGTCAGGCGAAAGTATGTTTGGCATTCGTATGCTAGTTACTTTTCCTTTCTTGTTGTTAGCATTATTTCTACTCAAAAAGCAGGTGGAATTTGTTGAGTTTATTCGACGCTTAATTCAAGAACCTTATTTGCTAGTTATTATTTTATTAACATCATTGATTGTTGGCGGGCAAATGTGGCTCTTTTTATGGGCACCGAATAATGGTAAAGCATTAGAGGTATCAACGGGCTATTTACTTTTGCCAATCGTGATGGTTGCTTTTGGTAAAGCAATTTATAAAGAATCTCTTTCTCTAAATAAATGGTTAGCAATTAGCTTTGCTTTTGCTGGGGTGCTTAGCACTATTTGGTTATCAGGCAAGCTCTCCTTAGAAAGCATTTTTGTTTGTACTGGTTACCCTATCTATTTTTATTTACGCAGAAAATTTGGATTAAGCCATTTATATAGTTTTGTGATTGAAATTCTGTTTTTAATGCCACTCTCCCTCTATTTTATTGGGCAGACAGATATGGCATATATTCAAAACCAAAATCCTAATATTTACTATTTGATTGCATTATTAGGGCTTATTAGTGGCTTAGCCTTAATTAGCTATACTATCGCCAGTACTATTTTACCTTTTAATTTACTCGGTTTATTAGGTTATCTTGAGCCTTTCTTATTGCTGATTATCTCTTTTATTATTGGCGAAACCTTAGCAAAAGAATCTTATATTTTGATGATTTGCCTATTTATTGCGATTATATTTTTAATATTTGATGGTTTAATTGCTTTACGCCAACAGCAGAAAAAATGGCAGACTCAACATAATAAAGAAGTTAAATGAAAGAGATAGGAAATGGACGGAATTGTAAATTATTGGGGATTTTTGACCGCTTGTATCTTGCTAAATTTAACACCAGGGTCTGACACCATCTATATTCTAACTCGCACTATTGCCGAAGGGAAAAAATCTGGGCTAATGTCTTCATTTGGTATTTTAGCAGGGATATTATTCCATATTATAGCAGTTTCTTTAGGGCTTGCAGGCATAGTAGCTCATTCGCCAACGCTATTTAACTTATTAAAATATGCAGGTGCATTTTATCTGCTATATTTAGGCATAAAAATGTGGCGGGAGCCACTAGTATTAAATCAGCTAGATTTAGACAAATTACCTCTTTGGAAGATTTTCCGACAAGGGCTACTCACTAATTTATTAAATCCGAAGGTGGTTTTATTTTTCTTAGCACTGCTGCCACAATTTGTGTCTAGCAATTTGGATAATACTTTTCTGCCTTTTATGTTATTAGGTCTGACTTTTTTATCGACAAGCATAATTTGGGTTACTATTCTAGTTTTAATGGCAGCACCATTAGGAAATTTTTTACGTAATAATGCGACAGTAGGTTCATTGATGAATAAAATTTGCGGTTCGATTTTTATTGGGCTTGCAGTCAAAATTGGGTTAGAACAGTGAAATTAATTCGTGTAGCACTACCAGTGCCGTTACATCGTTATTTTGATTACTTACCGCTTGAGAATAGTATGCCTGTTAAAGGTACTCGAGTGGCTGTGCCTTTTGGGAAGCAAACCAAAATCGGTATTGTGGTGGATTTTCCACAAACAAGCGATGTGCCGATTGATAAACTCAAACCTATTCAAACCATTCTTGATGCTGAATCCGTTTTTGATGAAAAAATATGGCAGTTGCTTATCTGGGCGGCTCGTTATTATCACGCCCCTGTGGGCGAGGTGCTAAATAGTTCGTTACCTATAAAATTGCGTAATGGCGATTCAACCGTTCTTCCCCAACCTGATTATTTTACTGTTACCGAACAAGGGCGAAATTCACTTGTTATCGGCGAAAATAAAAAAGCCAAAAAACAAGTTGAGCTTTTAACGGAGCTAGCACAATTTGCAAAATATTTTGAAAAACCGACCGCTTGTAGTCCATCTGCGTGGAAAGGCTTGCTGGAAAAAGGTTATGTCGAGAAAATAGCGATTCCTATCAGCTCGCAACCTTGGCAACAAACATTAGGCGATTTGCCTCTGGTGAATAAGCAAAATTGCTTAACTTTAAATAAACAGCAAACGCTGGTGGTTAGCCGTTTAAATGCACAAAAAGAGTTTGCCGCATTTTTGCTTAATGGCGTAACGGGTTCAGGCAAAACGGAAGTCTATTTACAGCTTATTGAGGAAGTATTAAAACGAGAACAGCAAGTGCTGGTGCTGGTGCCGGAAATCGGTTTAACCCCACAAACGGTGCAACGTTTTAAGGCTCGTTTTAATGTTGAAATTGACGTGCTACATTCTAATATGAATGAAACCGAGCGTTTAAAAGCGTGGCTTAGAGCGAAAAATGGCGAAAGTGCGATAGTGATTGGCACTCGCTCGGCACTCTTTACTCAATTTAAACACCTGGGGGCGATTATTCTTGATGAGGAACACGACGGCTCGTTTAAACAACAAGAAGGTTGGCGTTATCACGCTCGAGATCTTGCGGTTGTGCGAGCAAAAAATAGCAATATTCCTATTGTGCTAGGTTCTGCTACCCCAAGTTTTGAAAGCTTGCAAAACGTACAAAACGGCAAATTTATTGAGCTTGAATTAACCGCCCGAGCCGGTAATGCACAACTTGCCAGCCAACAAATTATCGATTTAAAAACCCAACGCATTACCGCTGGGCTTTCTGAGCGTCTTATTTCTATGATGAAAAGCCATTTAACCCAAGGCAATCAGGTAATGCTATTTTTAAACCGCCGAGGTTTTGCCCCAGTATTGCTTTGCCACGAATGTGGCTGGATATGTGAATGTGAGGCTTGTAATAAACCTTTTACCTATCATCAAAAACAACGAGTATTGCGTTGCCACCATTGTGCCACTCAAAAGGTTATTCCTCGCCAATGTGGGCATTGTGGTTCGACTAATTTAATTACCACCGGCATTGGCACAGAGCAGCTTGAACAGGTACTAAGCGAACAATTCCCGACTTATCAAATTACCCGAATTGACCGAGATTCCACCACCCGAAAAGGCTCGTTAGAAAATCATTTAACCGCTATTAGAGAGGGTAAAAGCCAAATTCTCATTGGGACACAAATGTTAGCGAAGGGGCATCATTTCCCAAATGTAACTTTGGTGGCAATCGTAAATGTTGATTCTGCACTGTTTTCGAATGATTTTAGGGCGGAAGAGAGACTTGCTCAGCTTTATTTACAAGTGGCAGGGAGAGCTGGGCGTGCAGAGAAAAAAGGGGAAGTGGTGCTACAAACCCATTACCCTGATCACCCTTTACTCAAAACATTATTGGAGCAAGGTTATTTCGCCTTTGCTAAAGAAGCCTTAAAAATGCGACAAATAATGAATTTGCCACCGTTTTCAGCCCAAGTTTTATTTAAAGCGACGGGGAAAGATAACGCTCAAACGCAGCAAACCTTAGAACAACTTCACGGTTATTTCGCCCAAAAAATTCATCAACAAAATTGGCAAGGTTTTCAGTTATTGCCACCATTTTCCGCACCAATGGCAAAAAAAGCAGGGCATTATCGCTGGTTATTATTGATTCAGCATATGAGCCGTAGTGCTTTACAACAGTTATTGGATTGCTTTGATTTGGACAGGGAAAATTTAGCTATTCCAGCGAATATAAAATTAGCATTAGATATTGATCCACAAGAGATCAACTAAACAAGCGGTCTTGTTTCTTTGATAATTTGCAAATTAAGCAAGAAAAAAGACCGCTTGTTTGATTGAGTGTTACTTTTCTTTCCAATAGCCAAGCCATTCTTTGAGGGTCATCATATTACTGTTTAATGCATTAGCCTGAGGGATAAAATGCATTAGTTTTAATTCATAACTTTCTGGTGTTTTTCCATTGCCGACGCTGGCAGGAAGAATTTTAAAGCCTTGCTTTTCATAAAGTTTTTTGGCTCTTTGCATATGCCATTGGCTAGTTACAAGAATAATAGTATTAATATTTTCTTTCTCTAAAATAGCTTTTGTAAATTGGGCATTTTGAACGGTATTTAATGCTTTTTCTTCCTTCCATTGAGTTGGTACATTAAAAAATTCTTTTAATTCATTCTCCATAACTTCCGCTTCAGAATTACCGTTTGGGCTGGCTCCGCTAATTAAAATCGGCAGTTTGGTATGTTTATATAAATAGGCGGCATAGCGTAATCGTTCTAACGCAATAGCAGGGGTGGCAAGAGTGGCAAATAACTCTTTGCTGTCTCGTAACCCGCCACCTAGAATCACAATAGCTTGTGCGTGTTTGTAATCATCAATACTAAGATTATCTTCTACGATAAGGCTATCTTGTAATTTTTGTGCAGTGTAGGGAATAGAGAAAACATACAGTAATATAATGCCTAAAAATGAACATAGCAGACTGAACTTTTCCCATTTAAATTCGCCTAAAATAATTGCTGCTAACCAAAGTATTAAAATATTAAAGGGTGGCAGAATAATTGCAGTAATGAGTTTAGTTAATTCGTACATAATTTATGCCCTGAAATAAATTTGGGCAAAAAGAATAACTCACTCTTTTACAAAGAACAATATACAAAGAATAATAAATTTTATTGAATGACGTGAAAGTTATACTTTAAAATACTTCTCTTAAATTTCTCAAAAATAGAGCTTATATGAATAATACGATGCTTGCATTAAAGCAACAATTAAAACAAATTGCCGATTTAATTTTAGATAAAAATGATGTGCTATATTTTGATTATCCTCTGCACTTAAATGTGGGAGATTTGTTGATTTATGCAGGAACAGAGCAATTTTTTAAAGATTACCAAATCAATGTGCGTTTAAGACGTTGTTTGCAAGATTTTAGCTTAGCAGAAGCCAAAAAATACATTACACCAAATACAACCTTAATTTGCCACGGTGGTGGGAATTTTGGCGATTTGTATCCTAGCATCCAAAGATTACGTGAAGATATTGTTAAAACTTTCCCGAATAACCGTATTATTGTTATGCCTCAAACGGCATATTTTTCTAATGAAATTGCAATGAAACAATCTTCTGCTATTTTTAAGGCTCATAAAGATTGCCACCTGTTTGCGAGAGATGTAACAACTTATCAATTAATGAAAGAGCATTTTTCGAAAAATACGGTATTATCGCCAGATATGGCTCACCAATTATATGGTAAGTTAGCAACCAAAGCCGAAAGCTCAGCTAAACAATCTGAAAATGTATTGTATTTCTTGCGTAAAGATATTGAAAAAAGCCATTTAGAGCAGCAAATTCGAGCAACATTATCAACTCACTCAGCCATTAAAGATTGGGATGATATTTTAACGGATAAGGATCATCAGTTTGAATTGTGGATGAGCCGTTTTGCAAATATTGCCAATAAATTTGGGCTAAATTTTGTAAAAAATATCATCAATCAAATGTGGTATAAACGCAGTCTTGAAATTATTGAACGAGTAAGAAAGATTTTTATCAGTTACGATCTTGTGGTTACCAGCCGTTTACACGGACATATTTTTTCTTGCTTGCTTGAATTACCAAATGAAGTATGTGATAACGCTTACGGTAAAAATTTAGGTTATTACAATCAATGGACAAACCCGATTGAATTTAGCAAGCCTTATCAACAATAGATGATGAATACTAATCACCGTAATCTACTAAGTTTAATCTTGGTGACTATTTTAAGCACAGGGCTAACGATGGTTAGCTCTTTTTTGCTTGCTCGCTTATTAGCAGTAGAAGAGCGAGGCTTGTTTCAGCTATTTGTAACCTCTGTTACTTATTTAGTCACTATCGGTGTAGGCGGTGTAGGTTTTGCTTTTACGCTCAGTATGCGTAAACAGCAATATGCTGGATGGCGTTATTATTTTTGTAGCTTTTTGGCTTTTTCTGCACTTGTTGCATCTATCAGCTTATTCTTTTTTAATGTAACTACATTTTATGCACTATTTATTATCAATGTTGTTTTAACGGCAATTTCTGTTATTACATTAGAAAAAAGTAAAATTGATGCAAATTTAAAGATTTACCGTTTCATCTCACTCCAACAACCTATTTTAGCGGTAATCTTATATGGTGTTTGCTATTGGGTATGGGGTGAGCAACCTTTACCGACAACCTTATATTTATTGACGATTTTAACGGCATTACAAGCTATTTTTTGCTTGTTTTACCTGTATAAAATTGAGAAGAAATTTATCGCAACGCATAATGCTCAACCGATAAATTTTCAGTTCTTCCGCACAAATTGGCTAAAACAAAATTTATTACAAACATTTGGTGCCACAACGGTGAATCTAGATAAGTTTCTCATAGTTTCTTTAATGGGAAATTATACACTGGGGCTTTATACTGTTTGCATCGCATTTGATGCATTAGTGACTAAATTTATTAATATGTTGGCAGATTATTACTATTCGGGCTTGCTAAATAACATTAATCGAATTAAGTCAGCATTAGTATTGATTGGGGTAATTAGTTTAGGCTCGATAATTGTTGTGCCTTTTTTAGCTGAACCTATTATCGTATTTTTCTTCTCAGTAAAATATGTTGAAGTCGCACCATTATTACTGTGGTTTATTATTAATTCTATTATTGCAGGCTTATCTTGGTTACTTTCACAAAATATGCTGATTTTAGGTAAGCAGGTATTGCTTTTCACTCGTCAGCTTATTTCGATTATTGTCCTCGTTATTTTGTTCTATTATTTCAAAGATCTTGGATTACAAGGCGTGGCTTACGCATTAATCGGGGCAAGTTTAGTCAGATTAATGATTTCAATACTCTATTATTTTAAATTTCCAGTGAATGAAAACGGAAAATAACAATGAAAAAATATCTTATTTCTCTTGAGAGAGATCAGGCTCGTCGAGAGCTATTTTTTGCTCAGCCAAACACATCGGATTTTAATCTGTTTAGTGCAATTAATACGATGCAAGAAACGGATGAATCATTACAGGCACGTTTTGACTTTAATTTATTTGAGCAACGCTATGGACGTAAAGCAACGAAAGGTGAAATCGGTTGTACGTTAAGTCATCTTGCTATTTATCAACAAATTTTGGTAGATGAGAATATTAAAGATGAAGATTATGTATTGGTATGTGAAGATGACGCACTTTTTACAGATAATTTCCAAGCCAAACTAGATGCTTTATTACCTTATTGTGAGGCGGATTTTATTTGGGTAGGGCAGTCTAAAATTACCAATTTTAATGATAGTGAATTAGAGATTAATTATCCGATTGCACCAAGTTTCCTTTGCAAGAAAATTGAGAATACAAATTTAACTTATGGGTTGCCGTATAAACCTTATTTTGCCGGTACTGTTGCCTATTTAGTGCGTAAACAAGCGGTCAAAAAATTATTAAATTTTGCAAAATTACCGTTTTGGTTAGCAGATGATTACGTTTTATTCCAAGAACAACTTGGTTTAGTAGCTACTGCTGTTCGCCCATTATTAGCAATTGAAAACCCTCAAACGATTAGTAATTTATCGCAATTTAGAGCAGAGAAATATAATAATTTTTGGATGAAAATAGCAAAATATCCATTAAAAAAATTGTTCGCAATTAAACGAAATATGTAGAGAGAATAGAGTTGAGCACATTATTTAGTTTTTTTTATATTTATGACCCTTGGTTTTTCCATTTTTTTAGAATGGCATTTTTTGTCGGCTTAATTGCAGCCGTAATGATGCTAATTAAACTTTATAGAAATGAATTTAAAGCAGGTATTTCTATTCCATTAGATAGCTTATATGCCATTTTAGGATTATTGGTAATTAGCGTTATACCAATGCTGATTTATCGTTCAAATGATTTTTCAGTTGTTACAATGTATAGCAAATTGCTGATTTTATTTGGGTTTGGTGTGATTGGATATAACTTATTTTATCGCCAACAAAATAGCCAGCAAAAGCTAATAGCTGATTTAAAAATAGGTATTGTTATTCAATGGATTGTGGGTGTTGCAGCCTTGCTTGGCTTACCATTTATGGTAGATTTTGCCCTTTCTTCTAATGTGAATATGCCACGCTTTTTTGGTTCTGAGCAGGAATATCGTTTATACAATATTACGTCTGCGGCTTTTTTTCAGTTAAGTATTTTTTTTCTGTTTCTATTACATTTTTTATTGGCCTATAACGAGAAACATAACAATATTTCGAGTGTTTTCCTCTTTTTTATACTCTGTATTGGGCTTATTTCTGGCAGAACATTCCTATTGCTTTCTGTTGTGAGTATTCTTTTATATTTTAAATGGCGTTATCTTCCAGTGTTATTTATTTTTGCTGGAATGATTTTACTGCTAGCAATGTATTTACCAGATAATCGTTATGTTGCACACGCTTTAGAGCCTTTAATCAATCTACTTACAATGGTGGATAAATCACTGATCCACAGTGTGAATGAAGTAACCGAGGCAACACAACTAAGTTCATCAACAGATACTTTGCTAGAAGAGCATCTATATATGCCTCAATTAAAGCAGATTTTGTTTGGTGATGGTTTTTATTTTACTGAAGATGGGCGTTATTATGGTTTTACCGACTCGGGTTTTATTCGTCAGGTACTATATGGCGGAATAGGTTATATGTTAGCTTGCTTTGCTTTTACTGCATATTTTGTGTGGAAAGTTGCCCAAAATTGGTTTAATGGGAGTTGGAAGTTTACTCTTTCCACTCTTGCCATATTAAGTATTTGTAATATAAAAGCAGATACTTATGCCTTCCCTGGCATTATGTTTGTGTTGATTATTTTTTTATCATTGTTTGTTGAGAAGAATGAGAATACAAGCGGTCGCAATCTAATATTATTTTGCAAACAGAAGGATGCTAAAAATGTTTAGTATTATTGTGCCTTCTTATAATCGTAACGTTGAAATAGCTGAATTGTTGGAAAGCTTAAAACGGCAGACAGTTTATAATTTTGAAGTGATTGTAGTGGATGATTGTTCAAAAATGCCTGTTGAGGTCAATGAAGAATATCCGTTTAACGTTAATGTCATCCGTAATAATCCTAATGTTGGAGCAGCTCAAAGCCGAAATGTCGGGGCTAGCCACGCTAATCACGAATGGCTACTGTTTTTAGATGATGATGACCGCTTTATGCCGGAAAAATGTGAGCGATTAGCGGCTGAAATTACACAAAATGCAATAGTAAACTTCGTTTATCACCCCGCAAAATGTGAAATGGTCAATGAAGGTTTTACTTATGTAACTCGTCCGTTTAAAGATACAAAAGAGCTAACCAAAGAGAATATTTTAAAAGCCAACAAAATCGGCGGGATGCCGATGATTGGCGTGAAAAAAGAGCTGTTTTGCAAAATTGGCGGATTATCTGACCGCTTGCGTTCGTTAGAAGATTACGATTTCTTACTTAAATTGTTGGAAGAACCTGGTTTTTCGCCACTTTATGTTGATGAACCTTTAACTTATTGCACCTTTCATACCAAACGTGCCAGTGTTTCAACGGATACCGGCAATACCGAAAAAGCGATAGCCTATATTGAGCAAACTTATATAAAAACGGCAGAGCAGGCAGAGAATTTTAAGTTAAATTCACTCTATATTTTAAGTTATCCGCATATTATGAATTTATCCCGCACGGCGGCTAAATATTATTTTGCAATGTTTAAGCAAACTAAAAATATTAAGCAGTTCATTATTGCAGTGGTAATTTGTCTTTCGCCTAAATTGGCGATTAATCTAAAAAGGTTTTTATAATGAAATTTTCGGTATTAATGTCTTTATACATTAAAGAGCAACCTCAGTATTTAAGAGAATGTTTTGATAGCCTTAAAGCCCAAACTTATCCTGCCGATGAAATAGTTGTTTGTTTTGACGGAGCGGTAACGCAAGAGCTTGAAGCGATTGTGGAAGAATATAGTGCTGTTTTGCCAATAAAAGCGGTGAAGTTTCCACAAAGTCGAGGGCTAGGAAAAACCTTAAATGATGGTTTAACACATTGTTCAAATGAGTGGGTTTTCCGTATGGATACCGATGACATTTGTTTGCCAGAACGTTTTGAAAAACAGATTACGTTTATTGAGCAAAATCCTGAAATTGTGATTTTTGGCGGGCAAATTGCAGAGTTCGGGCAAGATATTAATGATCTTGTTGCTTACCGTAATGTGCCGACAACAGCGGATGAAATTGTGAAGTTTACCCGTAAACGTTGCCCTTTTAATCATATGACAGTCGCCTACCAAAAATCGAAAGTATTGGAAGTTGGCGGCTATCAAGATTTGCAAGAAGATTACTATTTATGGATAAAATTGATTGCTCAATTTAAACAAGTTGCCAATCTTCCCGATTTATTAGTTTATGCTCGAGTGGGTAATGGAATGGTAGGCAGACGACGTGGAATGGGACAAGCTCAAGCAGAATGGCGTTTGTATAAATTAAAAAATAGTTGCAACATTCACGATCCTATTTCGGGGTTTGTTATCTTTTTAATGCGTGCAGTGCCTCGGCTACTTCCCCTTTCCCTATTAAAAGCGGTTTATGGATTTGTCAGAAAATAATCAAAAAGAAAGCCACAGTTTTGCTACTGTGGCTTAGGTTTTATTGGTTTTTTAAAATCTCATTCATTAACTGAATGTCAATATGGCAATAGCCAGTTGGGTTTTTTACTAAATATTCCTGATGATACTCTTCTGCAGGGAAATATTGTTCTAACATTTCATTTTCAACTGCTAAAGGTTTATCAAAGTGTGTTTGTAGTTCAGCAAGTGCTTGATTAATGACAGGAATATCTTGCGGATCAACATAGTAGATACCCGTACGATACTGAATACCAACATCGTGACCTTGTTGATTAATACTTACTGGGTCAATCACTTTAAAGAAATAATCTAATAATTTCGCTAAGCTAATTTGATTGGCATCATAGGTTACTTTCACCACTTCTGCGTGTCCACTCCCTGCACATACATCTTGGTAGCTAGGGTTTAAGGTATTGCCATTAGCGTAACCTGATTGTGCTTTAATAACCCCATTAATGCGTTGCATAAAAGATTCTACTCCCCAAAAGCAGCCACCAGCTAAATAAATTTCACGAATGTTTTGCATATTGCTCTCCTAAAATATTGTTCACTTTTATAGAATAAAATGGCCTGTAAATTAGTAATAAAATACCATAAGTTACGCTTTGTCAATTTATGTTTGTATATATTAAATTTTACGAGCTTTTTTACACAAAAATAGGTATAGTATCGACACTTTATTCACTAGTTTATGGAAATGGTTTTCATTCTATAAATTCATTTTTTCATTTCAGAGGTTTTATATGGGTACACTTAATAGTCTTTTAGGTATTGTTGTGTTGCTGTTTATTGCTTTTCTGTTTTCTAGCAATAAGCGTTCAATCAGTCCACGTGCAGTATTAGGGGCATTAGCGTTACAAGTTGCGATTGGTGCATTAGTGTTATATGTGCCAGCTGGTCGTGATGCATTAAATGCAATGGCAAATGGTGTGGCAAAAGTGATTTCTTACGGCAACGAAGGGATTTCCTTTTTATTTGGTGGCTTAGTGAGCGATAAAATGTTTGAAGTCTTTGGTGGCGGTGGTTTCGTCTTTGCTTTCCGTGTGCTTCCTACCATTGTTTTCTTCTCTGCATTAATTTCATTACTTTACTATGTTGGTGTAATGCAATGGATTATCCGTATTTTAGGTGGCTTATTACAAAAAGCATTAGGTACATCGAAAGCGGAATCTATGTCAGCAGCGGCAAATATCTTTGTTGGTCAAACAGAAGCACCACTTGTCGTTAAACCTTATATCAGCAAAATGACAGAGTCTGAGTTATTTGCCATTATGTCTGGTGGCTTGGCTTCTATTGCAGGCTCTGTAATGGCAGGTTATGCAGGAATGGGGGTACCTTTAACTTACCTTATCGCAGCTTCGTTTATGGCAGCACCGGCAGGTTTATTATTTGCAAAAATTATGGTGCCACAAACAGAACAGTTCCGTGACGAATTAGAAGCGGTTGATTTAGAAAAACCTGCAAACATTTTAGATGCAGCTGCATCAGGTGCTTCATCTGGTATGCAATTAGCGTTAAATGTTGGGGCAATGTTAATCGCATTTGTGGCATTAATTGCATTAATTAATGGTATTTTAGGCGGTGTTGGTGGCTGGTTTGGCTACGATACTTTAAATCTCGGTCAAATTTTTGGTTGGGTATTTAAACCATTAGCTTGGGTAATTGGTGTACCTTGGGCTGAGGCTGAAATTGCAGGCCAAATGATTGGCTTGAAATTAGCGGTAAATGAGTTTGTTGGCTATTTAGAATTTGCAAAATATTTAGCACCTGAATCTACCGTGCAGTTAAGTGAAAAAACCATTGCTATTATTACTTTTGCATTATGTGGCTTTGCAAACTTTAGCTCTATTGCGATTTTAATCGGTGGTATTGGTGCAATGGCTCCTGGCCGTCGAGGTGATATCGCACGTCTTGGTATTAAAGCGGTAATTGCTGGTTCATTATCTAACTTGATGAGTGCAACCATCGCAGGATTATTTATCGGATTAGGCGGTGCGGTTATTTAATCAAATCTTCTCAGTAAAACCACTAGAAATAGTGGTTTTATTGTTTTTTATCTCAGGTAAACGGTTGCTTGAAAATTAGCTATTTACAAGCGGTTAGATTTTTATAAAAATTTACAAATAATAAAAAGGAGAAGGCTTATGACATTAAAAAATTCGGCTCAATTAGCACTTTCTTTAATGGATTTAACCACATTAAATGAAAATGATACTGATGAAAAAGTGATTTCATTGTGCCAACAAGCAAAGACAGAATTTGGTACGCCTGCGGCGGTTTGTGTGTATCCTCGTTTTGTACCTATTGCTCGTAAAGCATTGAAAGCTGCCGGTATTGAGCAAGTAAAAATTGCCACAGTGACTAACTTCCCACACGGTAATGATGATATTGAAATTGCTGTTACCGAAACGAGAGCAGCTATTGCTTACGGTGCAGATGAAGTAGATGTGGTTTTCCCTTACAAAGCATTAATTGCAGGCGACGAAAATGTTGGTTTTGAATTAGTGAAACAATGCAAAACAGCTTGTGCAGCAAATAATGTGTTACTTAAAGTGATTATTGAAACAGGCGAGCTGAAAACAGAGCCGCTTATTCGCAAAGCAAGTGAAATTTCAATTCAAGCAGGGGCTGATTTTATTAAAACCTCAACTGGTAAAGTGGCGGTTAATGCAACCTTAGAATCGGCTCGTATTATGCTTGAAACCATTCGTGATTTAGATGTTGCTAAAACCGTTGGCTTTAAGGCTGCTGGTGGGGTAAAAACATCTGAAGAAGCTGCTCAATATTTAGAATTAGCAAGTTCTCTTTTAGGTAAAGAATGGGTGAGTGCTTCACATTTCCGTTTTGGAGCATCAAGTTTATTAGCTAATTTATTAGCAACATTGAATGGTGAACAGCAACAGTCTGTTCAAGGTTATTAATTAATATTTACTAAGAGGAAAATAAAATGGCAACTCCACACATTAACGCACCAGAAGGTGCTTTCGCAGACGTTGTAATTATGCCGGGTGATCCACTTCGCGCAAAATACATTGCTGAGACTTTTTTAGAAAACGCAGAAGAAGTTACTAATGTACGTAATATGTTAGGCTACACAGGAACTTATAAAGGTCGCCGTATTTCAGTTATGGGACACGGTATGGGGATTCCATCTTGTTCTATCTATGCAAAAGAGCTAATCACAGAATATGGTGTGAAAAAAATTATTCGTGTGGGTTCTTGTGGTGCAGTGCGTACTGATGTGAAAGTTCGTGATATTGTAATTGGTACTGGTGCTTGTACAGACTCTAAAGTAAACCGTATCCGTTTCCGTGATAACGATTTCGCAGCGATTGCAGACTTTGATATGACATTAGCCGCTCACCAAGCAGCGAAAGAGAAAGGTATCGAAGCACGCTTTGGTAATTTATTCTCTGCAGATTTATTCTATTCTCCAGATGTTGAAATGTTTGATGTAATGGAAAAATACGGCATCTTAGGTGTAGAAATGGAAGCTGCAGGTATTTATGCAGTGGCGGCAGAGTTCGGTGCTAAAGCATTAGCGATTTGTACTGTATCTGACCATATCCGCACTGGCGAACAAACAACCTCAGAAGAGCGTCAATTAACCTTCAACGGTATGATTGAAATTGCATTAGAGTCAGTATTAATCGGTGATAAGCAATAATTGTTTTGAGTTCGTAAAATATTACAAGCGGTTAAATTTTGTAAATAAATTTCAAAATTTAACCGCTTGATTTTTTTTCAAAAATACTATCTACTTAGTAGTATGAATGTTCGCCGTGTTGGTGTTCAGTAACATCTTTTACACCAACTAGCTCATCTGGGAATTGAGCTAATAGCTGCTTTTCGATACCTTCTTTTAACGTAACATCAACCATTGAGCAACCATTACAACCGCCACCAAATTGTAAAATAGCATATTTGTCATCGGTAACTTCAATAAGTGTAACCCTTCCTCCGTGACTTGCTAATTGAGGGTTGATCTGTGTTTGGATAACATAATCTAAACGCTCAATAAACGGGGCATCATCAGCAACTTTACGCATTTTGGCATTGGGAGCCTTTAAGGTAAGTTGTGAACCCATTGGATCTGTTACATAATCAATTTCCGCTTCATCTAAAAAAGGCAGACTCACATCATCAATAAACGCAGAAAATTGATTAAAAGTAAACTCTGTATCGGTTTCCTCTACTGCATTTGGCGGACAATAAGAAACACCACATTCTGCACTAGGAGTGCCAGGGTTTACAACAAAAATACGAATGTTAGTTCCTTCTTCTTGCTGTTCTAATAAGCGGAAAAAATGTGCTTGGGCAGCATCTGAAATTGAAATATGAATTGTTTGTTGTTCCATTCTGATAATCCTATTTATTCAAAATACTCTACAAAAATTATCAACTATTTTACGCTTGAATTTGAAAATTGCCTAGTTAAAAATTTTTTGCAAACTTTTAACAAAATTCAACCGTTTGTGTAGAAAAGTTGGTAACTATTTATGGTTAGTTTAACAGCTGATAACTAATAATTATTGATTTATTTCAAATTTTGTAAAGGGAAAATGCAAAAAAAAGGGGGTTTTTATAGCCATAAGGGGAGGTTTTTAGGTAAAATATTATGATTATTTTTTATTAACCTTTTGTTACAAAAAATAGATAAAAGGTCAAAAACAGATTTGAGAACTTAATGTGGCTTATTAAAAATAAGTGGGGGAATCATCGTTTATTTTTAATATAAAGCTGCGGCTCAATAGAAGCGATTGCGTTATTCGCAATCATATTTTTAACCCAAAATATAAGTAGTGCAAACAATATGATTACAATCAAAAATGGCTTAGATCTTCCAATTTCTGGAAAACCTGAGCAAGTAATCCATAACGGCAATGCCGTTACTGAAGTTGCTATGCTTGGTGAAGAATATGTAGGTATGCGTCCTTCAATGAAGGTTCGTGAAGGTGATGTAGTGAAAAAAGGCGAGGTTCTTTTTGAAGATAAAAAGAATCCAGGTGTTATTTTCACAGCCCCTGCAAGCGGTACAGTAACTGCGATTAATCGTGGCGAAAAACGTGTTCTTCAATCGGTAGTAATTAAAGTTGAGGGTGATGAGCAAATTACCTTTGATCGTTATGATGCTAACCAATTAGTTTCATTAACTTCAGAGCAAGTAAAACAAAATCTAGTATCGTCAGGTTTGTGGACAGCGTTCCGTACTCGTCCATTTAGTAAAGTACCAGCACTAGATGCAACTCCATCATCGATTTTTGTGAATGCAATGGATACCAATCCGCTTGCGGCAAATCCAGAAGTCATTATTGCAGAACAGCAACAAGCTTTCTTTGATGGTTTAACAGTGTTAAGCCGTTTATTTGAAGGTCAAAAAACCATTCACCTTTGTGGTGGGGCTGATTCTAATATCTTAAATGCAGCACAAAGTCGCCAAATTGAAAATGTAGAAACTAATCGTTTCAAAGGCCCGCATCCTGCTGGTTTGTCTGGTACACATATTCACTTTATTGATCCTGTAAGTGCAACAAAATCGGTATGGTATTTAAACTATCAAGATGTTATTGCAATCGGGAAATTATTCACAACAGGTGAATTATTCACAGATCGTGTTGTAGCCTTAGCTGGTCCTCAGGTGAAAAATCCTCGTTTAGTGCGTACCCGTTTAGGTGCAAACCTTTCACAATTAACGGCAAATGAACTTAATGCTGGTGAAAACCGTGTTATTTCTGGTTCTGTGTTAAATGGTACCACGGCAGTAGGTGCTCACGATTACTTAGGTCGTTACGCTTTGCAAGTATCAGCGTTATTAGAAGGTCGTGAAAAAGCATTCTTTGGAATGATTGCTCCTTATTCAGATAAATATTCTATTACACGTACAACATTAGGGCATTTCGCTAAAAAATTATTTAATTTTACTACTGCAGTTCACGGTAGTGAGCGAGCAATGGTGCCAACAGGTGCTTATGAGCGAGTAATGCCATTAGATATTATCCCAACGCTATTATTACGTGACTTAGCCGCAGGTGATACTGATTCTGCCCAAGCATTAGGTTGCTTAGAGTTAGATGAAGAAGATTTAGCATTATGTACCTTTGTATGTTCTGGTAAAAATAACTGGGGTCCAATGTTGCGTGCAGCATTAGATAAGATCGAGAAGGATGGTTAAAAAATGGGTTTGAAAAATCTTTTTGAAAAAATGGAACCCGCTTTCCATAAAGGTGGGAAGTATGAAAAATACTATACACTATTTGAAGCAGCGTACACCATTTTTTATACACCGGGTACAGTAACTCGCAAAGATGCTCACGTGCGTGATGCGATTGACTCAAAGCGTATGATGTTATTCGTATGGCTTGCTTTATTCCCTGCAATGTTCTATGGAATGTACAATGTAGGTCATCAAGGTATTCTTGCTGCACTACAAATGGGAACATTAACAGACTTAGTTGCTAGCGACTGGCACTATAGCTTAGCAGATAGCTTAGGTGCAGTAACTGATGCAGGCTGGGGAACCAAAATGTTGCTAGGTGCGACGTATTTCCTACCAATCTATTTAACTGTATTTGCAGTGGGTGGTTTCTGGGAAGTTGTATTTGCAATGGTTCGCAAACACGAGATTAATGAAGGTTTCTTTGTAACTTCTATCTTGCTTGCATTAATTGTTCCGCCAACATTACCACTATGGCAAGCAGCACTTGCAACAACTTTCGGTGTTGTTGTTGCTAAAGAAATCTTTGGTGGTGTAGGTAAAAACTTTATGAACCCGGCTCTTGCTGGTCGTGCATTCTTATTCTTTGCTTACCCTGCACAAATCTCAGGCGATACTGTTTGGGTTGCGGCAGATGGTTTCTCAGGTGCAACGGCATTATCGCAATGGGCAGCAGGCGGTCAAGCTGGATTAAAACACGCTGTTACAGGTGAGACAATTACTTGGATGGATGCATTCTTAGGTAATATTCCAGGATCTATTGGTGAAACATCTACGCTAATGCTTATTATTGGTGCAGCAATTATCGTATTTGCTCGTATTGCATCTTGGAGAATTATTGCGGGTGTGATGATTGGTATGGCAGCCACTGCAACATTATTTAATGTTATTGGTTCAGATACTAACCCATTATTCTCAATGCCTTGGCACTGGCACTTAGTATTAGGTGGTTTCGCATTAGGTATGTTCTTTATGGCAACTGACCCAGTATCAGCTGCGTTTACCAATAAAGGTAAATGGTGGTACGGTGCATTAATTGGTGCTATGGCAGTTATTATTCGTGTAGTAAACCCAGCATATCCAGAAGGTATGATGCTAGCGATTTTATTTGCTAACTTGTTTGCTCCAATCTTTGACTACCTAGTGGTTCAAGCTAATATCAAACGTCGGAGAATTCGCAATGTCTAAATTCAATAAAGATAGCGTAGGCGGCACAATTCTTGTCGTTGTACTTTTAAGCTTAGTTTGCTCAATTATTGTTGCAGGTTCTGCAGTCGCACTAAAATCGACTCAAGAAGAGCAAAAAGTATTAGACGTTCAACGTAATATCTTAAGCGTTGCAGGTCTATTAAATGAAGATACGAGTTCGTCATATATCAAGAAAACCTATGGTGAGTTAATTGAACCTCGTTTAGTTGATTTAGCAACGGGTGAATATGTAGAAAATGTTTCTCGTGAAGATATCGAGAAATTTGATGTATCATCAGCAGTTAAAGACTCTTCTCAAAGTCAAAATATTGCCGCAGAAGATGATAAAGCTCGTATCAGAAAGCGTGCGAATCAAGCTCGTGTTTATTTAGTTAAAGATGCTGAAGGTAACACAACCCAATATATTTTACCTATTTATGGTACAGGTCTATGGTCTGTAATGTACGGGTTTGTATCTGTTGCACCTGATGCTAATACAATAAATGGTATTACTTATTATGAGCAGGGCGAAACTGCAGGTCTTGGTGGTGAGATCACAAATCCTAACTGGCAGAAAAACTTCGTAGGTAAAAAACTGTTCAATGATGAAGGTAAATACGCATTTAAAGTATTTAAAGCACAATCAACAGATCCTGTTCACGGTGTTGATGGCTTATCTGGTGCAACATTAACAGCTAATGGTGTACAAGGTACTTTCGATTACTGGTTCAGCAAGAACGGTTTAGGTAAATATCTTGAAAAGCTTAAAGCGGGGGCAAACTAATGTCTGAAGCAAAAAGTAATTTTAAAGATCTGTTATTATCGCCTATTGCGAAAAATAATCCGATTGCATTACAAATCTTAGGTATTTGTTCTGCACTTGCGGTAACAACAGGTTTAAAAACATCTGTAGTAATGTCTATTGCGGTAGTCTGTGTTGCAGCATTATCAAACTTATTTGTTTCGTTAATTCGTAACTATATTCCAAATAGTATCCGTATTATCGTGCAATTAGCCATTATCGCATCACTTGTAATTGTGGTGGACCAAGTATTAAAAGCCTTTGCTTATGAATTATCTAAGCAGCTTTCAGTATTCGTTGGTTTAATTATTACTAACTGTATCATTATGGGTCGTGCAGAAGCATTTGCAATGAAATCACGTCCATTAGAAAGTTTAATCGATGGTATCGGTAATGGTTTAGGTTACGGTGCAATCTTATTAATAGTTGCATTCTTCCGTGAATTAATCGGTGCGGGTAAACTTTTCGGTATTACAGTATTTGAAACTGTTCAAAATGGTGGTTGGTACCAAGCAAACGGTCTATTCTTACTTGCACCAAGCGCATTCTTTATCATCGGATTCTTAATCTGGGGTTTAAGAACGTGGAAACCAGAGCAACAGGAGAAATAGTCAATGGAACATTATATTAGTATCTTCGTGAAGGCGATCTTCATTGAAAACTTGGCTCTTTCTTTCTTCTTAGGTATGTGTACATTCCTTGCAGTTTCTAAGAAAGTTTCAACGGCCTTTGGTTTAGGTATTGCAGTAACATTTGTATTAGGTATTGCAGTTCCAGTAAACCAATTAATCTATGCAAATATCTTAAAAGATAGTGCATTAGTTGAAGGTGTGGATCTTTCTTTCCTTAACTTTATTACATTTATCGGTGTAATTGCGGGTCTAGTACAAATTCTTGAGATGGTATTAGATAAATTTATGCCTGCTCTTTATAACGCATTAGGTATTTTCTTACCTCTAATTGCGGTTAACTGTGCAATCTTTGGTGGTGTATCATTTATGGTGCAGCGTGAATATAACTTCCCAGAATCAGTAGTTTATGGCTTTGGTTCAGGCCTAGGCTGGATGTTAGCGATTGTTGCATTAGCAGGTTTAACTGAGAAAATGAAATATGCTGATATTCCAGCAGGCTTAAAAGGTTTAGGTATTACCTTTATCACAGTAGGCTTGATGGCATTAGGCTTTATGTCGTTCTCTGGTATTCAACTATAAGGAGTGTAGAAAATGAGTGGTTCAGCAGTTCTTGCACTCGGTATTGTTGCGTTCACTGCAATCGTATTAGTTTTAGTTGCAATTATTTTATTTGCTAAATCAAAATTAGTGGATTCTGGCGATATTACTATTGGTATTAATGATGATCCAGAAAAAGCAATTACGTTACCAGCAGGTGGCAAATTACTTGGTGCACTAGCAAGCAAAGGTATTTTCGTATCAAGTGCTTGTGGTGGTGGTGGCTCTTGTGGTCAATGTATTGTTAAAGTGAAATCTGGTGGTGGTGAAATTTTACCAACGGAACTTTCACATATTTCAAAACGTGAAGCTAAAGAAGGTTACCGTTTATCTTGCCAAGTAAATGTTAAAGGCAATATGGAAGTTGAGTTACCAGAAGAGATCTTTGGTGTTAAGAAATGGCAATGTACTGTTATTTCAAATGACAACAAAGCGACCTTTATCAAAGAACTTAAACTTGCTATTCCAGAAGGTGAGGAAGTACCTTTCCGTGCAGGTGGTTATATCCAGATTGAAGCAGATCCTCACACGGTTCATTATAAAGATTTTGATGTACCAGAAGAGTATCACGAAGACTGGGATAAATATGACGTATGGCGTTATGTATCTAAAGTTGATGAGCCGATTATTCGTGCTTATTCAATGGCTTCATACCCAGAAGAAAAAGGCATTATTATGCTTAACGTACGTATTGCAACACCTCCACCGAATAAGCCTGATGCACCTCCGGGTCAAATGTCTTCATACATTTGGTCATTAAAAGAAGGCGATAAAGTAACTATTTCTGGTCCATTTGGTGAATTCTTCGCTAAAGATACAGATGCAGAAATGGTATTTATTGGTGGTGGTGCAGGTATGGCACCAATGCGTTCACATATCTTCGACCAATTAAAACGTTTGAAATCTAAGCGTAAAATGACCTTCTGGTATGGTGCACGTTCTGAGCGTGAAATGTTCTATACTGAAGATTTTGATATGCTACAAGCGGAAAATGAAAACTTTAAATGGTATGTGGCTCTTTCTGATCCGCTACCAGGCGATAGAGAAGACTATTTCCGTGGTTTCATTCACAATGTGCTTTATGAAAATTACCTGAAAAATCACGAAGCACCGGAAGATTGTGAGTACTATATGTGCGGACCACCAATTATGAACTCATCAGTAATCAATATGCTGAAGAGCCTAGGTGTAGAAGATGAAAACATCTTATTAGATGATTTCGGTGGTTAATCCCAAATCTTTCTAAATAAACAAGCGGTCAATTTTGTAAAAAAGTTTGCAAAATTAACCGCTTGTTCGTATTAGAAATTGGATATTTAGATGAAAAAACTTAGTATTTCGGCACTAACTAATGTCTTTATCTCTCTTGATAAGTCTATAATGGAATTTCTGGTTTTCTCGAAAGTACGGCTTTTTTAGTGAAGCAGCTTCAAGAACGTAATTTAAATGATTGGTTTAACCGAATCACAACGTAAAATTGTTGTTGATATTTTAAAAAACAGTTGGATTTTGCAGAAATATGAAGTGCTTATTTAGCTAGCGAAATATGATATAATTGACCAAATTTTTAACTCTTATTTTTGAAAATGAAAAAAAATTTTCTTCTTTTTATTTCTCTACTTGTTTTAAGTGCTTGCGAAAAAGCCCCTGAACAAATTGCATTTTCAGGTAAAACAATGGGAACAACTTATACGGTTAAATATATTGATAATGGTGAAGTCAATAACTTAGTTTCGCCTGAAAAAATGCAAAATGCGTTAGATGAATTATTGGTTGGAGTGAATAATCAAATGTCCACCTACCAACAAGATTCAGAAATCAGCCGTTTCAATCAGCTTAAACAGGCTAACCAAGCGGTCGAAATTTCGCAAGATTTTGCAAAAGTAGTACAAGAAGCAATTCGATTAAATACAGTAACAGAAGGTGCCTTGGATGTTACTGTTGGGCCTTTAGTTAATCTCTGGGGATTTGGGCCAGATAAACGTTTAAATAAAGTGCCATCTGCCGAACAAATTACAGAACGTTCAGCTTACATTGGAATTGATAAAATCTCATTATCTCTAGAAAGTAAACCAACGCTTACAAAGTCAGAGCCTAACCTCTATTTAGATCTCTCTTCTATTGCAAAAGGCTTTGGGGTAGATAAACTAGCTGAACATCTTGAAAATATCGGTGTGAGCAATTACTTAGTTGAAATTGGTGGAGAATTACGTGGTAAAGGTAAAAACTTACAGGGAGTGGATTGGCGAATTGCGATTGAACAGCCTATTGTTGAACAAGCACAATCTGCACAAATCACAGTGCCGTTACATAACTTAGCAATGGCAACCTCTGGAAGTTATCGAAATTATTTTGAGGATGAACAAGGTAATCGACTTTCACACATTATTAATCCAACATTGTTACGCCCGGTTAGCCACAATTTGGCTTCTATCACGGTATTAGCACCAACAACAATGACAGCAGATGGGTTATCAACAGGCCTATTTGTATTAGGTGCAGAAAAAGCATTGGAAATTGCAGAACGAGAAAATTTAGCTATTTTCTTAATCACCAAAAATGGCGATACATTTGAAACACAAATGTCGAGCGAGTTTAAAAAATTGATTAATCAAAATTAATTATTCATTTAATATCTAGTTGGAGTTTAAAATGGAAACAATATTATTAACTTTCGGATTTTTCTTAGCAGTAATTATTGCAATGTCTGTCGGATTTATTATTAAAGGTAAAGAATTAAAAGGCAGCTGTGGTGGTATTAGTGCATTAGGTATGAAAAAAATGTGCGACTGTGAAGAGCCTTGCGATAACTTAAAATCAAAAATTGCAGATGGCACAGCAGATCCTGAAGAAGTTGCACGTTTTAATAAAGAGCCACAATTTTACGAAGTAAAATAAGATTCATAGAATAGAAGGTTCTTTTAGTAAGCGGTCGAATTTGCAAAAAATTTTGCAAATTTAACCGCTTGTTACTTTTATAGTGGGAATTTTCCCACACTAACCAATGTGCTTCGCCTTAACCGAAGTTACGGGAGACTTATGACAACGCAATTAACCTCAAAAACTTACGACACCCATTTCCCCAAATTAACCCCTGAACAACTTGCTGAAAACGGCAAGAAAAAAGTCATTATCGGTATGTCGGGTGGGGTGGATTCTTCTGTTTCCGCTTTTATTCTGCAACAACAAGGCTACCAAGTTGAAGGTTTGTTTATGAAAAACTGGGAAGAAGACGATGATACCGATTACTGCACTGCAGCTGCAGATCTCGCTGATGCTCAAGCGGTTGCCGATAAGCTTGGAATGAAGCTACATAAGATCAATTTTGCCGCAGAATATTGGGATAATGTTTTTGAATATTTCTTAGCAGAATACAAAGCTGGTAGAACACCGAACCCTGATATTTTATGTAATAAAGAGATCAAATTTAAAGCTTTTTTAGAATATGCTGCAGAAGATCTTGGGGCGGATTATATTGCAACGGGGCATTATGTTCGCCGTAGTGATGACGATGCAAATGCTAAATTATTACGTGGCTTAGATGAGAATAAAGATCAGAGCTATTTCTTGTATGCCTTAAATAAAAAACAAGTGGGACAGAGTTTATTCCCTGTCGGTGAAATTGAAAAACCGATTGTGCGTGCGATTGCAGAAGATTTAGGTTTGGCTACGGCAAAGAAAAAAGATTCAACAGGGATCTGTTTTATTGGCGAACGTAAATTTAAAGATTTCCTCGCACGTTTCTTGCCGGCTCAACCGGGAGAAATTCGCACAGTGGAAGGTAAATTAGTTGGGCGTCACGACGGTTTAATGTATCACACTCTAGGGCAACGAAAAGGCTTAGGTATTGGCGGTGTGAAAGGGTTGAGTGAAGATCCTTTCTATGTGGTAGAAAAAGATCTAATTAACAATGTATTGATCGTTGCTCAAGGACACGATAATTCAGCCCTGCTTTCAAAAGGCTTGATTGCAAAACAACTTACTTGGGGGGATATGCAGCCTCTGCGTGAAAATCTACGTTGCACGGTAAAAACACGTTATCGTCAGGCAGATATTCCTTGTGAAATTCAGGTAATTGATGATGAAGCAATTCAGGTTATTTTTGATGAACCACAAATTGCAGTTACACCAGGGCAATCAGCCGTGTTTTATTTAGGTGAAGTGTGTTTAGGTGGCGGTATCATCGAGACGCAATTAAAATTATAAATAAATATTGAAATTTTTTGCATATTTATGCAAAATAGCGTTAATTCAAGGCGGTAAAACGCCTTTTTCATTTTAACAGCAGACAAGGAATACATTATGGCTCTTTGGGGTGGACGTTTCACACAGCAGGCAGATGCCAAATTCAAATATTTTAATGATTCATTACGTTTTGACTATCGTTTAGCAATTCAAGATATTGAAGGCTCAATCGGTTGGGCTAAAGCCATTACCACAGTTGGTATTTTAACCGAACAAGAATTAACACAACTGATTGCAGCTCTAAATGAAGTGCGTGCAGAGGTTGAATCGAACCTTTCAATTATTTTAAAAGACGATGCGGAAGATATTCATAGTTGGGTAGAATCTAAACTTATCGAAAAAGTGGGTGATTTAGGTAAAAAATTACACACAGGGCGTAGCCGTAATGACCAAGTAGCACTTGACATTAAAATGTGGTGCAAAGTGCAAGCGGTGTTACTCCAAGAGCGTATTCGTGCTTTACAAGAACGCTTAGTTTCTGTAGCGGAAGAAAATCAAAATTCGGTAATGCCGGGTTACACCCACTTACAACGTGCTCAACCCGTTACTTTTGCTCATTGGTGTATGGCATATTATGAAATGTTAGAGCGTGATTTTAGCCGCTTAACCGATGCTAATAACCGAATGAGCACTTGCCCACTTGGTTCTGGTGCATTGGCAGGAACGGCATATGGCATTGATCGTGATTTATTGGCTCGTAATTTAGGTTTTGAAGAAGCAACCCGTAATAGTTTAGATAGTGTTTCTGACCGTGATCATATTTTAGAGTTACTCTCAACGGCATCTATTAGTATGATGCACCTATCTCGTTTTGCGGAAGACTTAATTATCTTTAATAGCGGTGAGTCAGGTTTCCTTGAAATGTCAGATCGTGTAACCTCTGGTTCTTCACTGATGCCACAAAAGAAAAACCCAGATGCTTGTGAGTTAATTCGTGGTAAATCAGGTCGTGTATTTGGGGCATTAACGGGCTTATTAACCACCCTTAAAGGCTTACCGCTTGCTTATAATAAAGATATGCAAGAAGATAAAGAAGGTATTTTTGATGCGATTGAAACCTGGCAAGCTTGCTTAGAAATTGCCGAATTAGTGCTAGTGGATATCCAAGTGAATACCGAACGCACCCGTGAGGCTGCTCAACAAGGTTATGCAAATGCAACAGAATTAGCTGATTATTTAGTGGCGAAAGGCGTACCATTCCGTGAAGCTCACCATATTGTTGGCGAAGCGGTGGTTTATGCAATTAGCAAAAAACAGCCATTAGAAGCCTTAGAGATTGCAGAATTCCAGCAATTCCATTCTTCTATCAGCGATGACGTTTACCCGATTCTTTCATTAGAATCCTGCCTAGAAAAACGTTGTGCTAAAGGCGGGGTAAACCCTCAACGTGTTGCAGAAGCGATTGCAACAGCTAGAGCCTATCTATTCGCCCAATAGTGTTTACAAGCGGTCAGATTTGCCAATTTTTTTGCAAAAATGGCCGCTTGCAGATTAAAATTTCAATAATTTTGCCTGTTAAGATTGCAAAATTGCCATTACCTCTTTAAACTTCCGAGTAATTTTTTGAATTTTTTATTTCTACTATTTAATATAAAGAGTTTTATATGACGGAATCAGTTCATTCTAAGCAAGAGCAGTTTCATTCAGATGAAAATGCTTTAACGTTAGGTCAAAAATTAAGATCGGCACGTGAGGCATTAAATCTTTCTATTGCAGATGTTGCTGCAAAAACAAACTTAAAAAAATCGCATATTGAATCTCTTGAAAATGATATCTTTATCTTAAAGAACGTTGCCCCTACCTTTGTACGTGGCTATGTACGTAATTATGTGAAATTCTTGCGTTTACCTGAATCACTGATTTCAAGCGTAAATTATGGGGAAGTAACAATTCCAAAAGAGGTTACTAAGGTTTCTCCAGTTAATTCATCTTCAAATTCTCAAGGAAAATCGCTGAAATATCTTACTGTTTTAGTGTTATTGGCGGCACTTGGAATGACGTTATTATGGTGGTGGCAAGGCTATCAGAAAGATCAAGAGAATCGGGAGCAACTTGTCAGTTCTGTAACAAATGAGGTTACATTACCAGTTAAATCTGAAGAAATTGCTACACAGCAACCTCTTCAAGCACAAGTAGAAAGTCAAGTTGTAGTTAATACGACTCCAGCTGAAGCAGCTCAAGCTGAAGCAACATCAACTGAACAAGTAGAGCCAGCACAACCGCAAGGTTTACATGCTATTGCTGAAGAGTCTAAGCCAGAACTTGAGCCAGCACAAAATGAGGTGGCAAATATTTTACAGCAACCTCAACAAACAGAAGAAATAGTAGCAGAACCACAAACTCAAACAGAAGAAGTCGTTGCAGTTGAAAACGATGAATTACGAATTGAGATTACAGGCTCTCAAAGTTGGATTACTGTTCGAGGCCCAAATAATAAACGTTTAGCTGAGAAATTATATAATAATGGCGAGGTATTGACCTTTAATGGTAATGAGCAATATCGTTTGACTATTGGTGCACCGGCTAATGTGAAACTGTATTATAAAGGGCAAGAAGTGCCATTAAAAATTGATGGGCGAGTCGCTCGTATTCGCTTACCATTACAATAATATTAACCAGCTTGTAAAACGCACGTAAAGTTAGTGATTTATCATTGCTATCTTTACGAGCGTTTTCTGCTTTATAAATTTTTAACTGAATTAAAGAATATGATACATCAATCACCAATTAAACGTCGAGTATCGAAAAAAATCTATGTCGGCAATGTGCCTGTAGGGGGCGATGCACCGATTACGGTTCAATCGATGACGAATACTCGCACAACAGATGTTGAGGCGACAGTCGCACAAATTAAAGCATTAGAGCGTGTTGGGGCAGATATTGTCCGTGTTTCTGTACCGACAATGGACGCAGCAGAAGCTTTCAAAGTAATTAAACAACAGGTAAATGTGCCGCTTGTTGCCGACATTCACTTTGATTACCGTATTGCACTTAAAGTGGCTGAATATGGGGTCGATTGTTTGCGTATCAACCCAGGTAATATCGGTAATGAAGAACGTATTCGTGCTGTGGTAGATTGTGCTAGAGATAAAAATATTCCGATCCGAATCGGTGTGAATGCCGGATCACTTGAGCGAGATCTGCAAGAAAAATATGGCGAGCCAACACCTGAAGCGTTGCTAGAGTCCGCATTACGCCACGTGGATCATTTAGACAGACTTAATTTTGATCAATTTAAAGTAAGTGTGAAAGCCTCCGATGTTTTTCTAGCGGTGGAATCTTACCGTTTATTAGCCAAACAGATTGAGCAACCTCTGCATTTAGGCATTACTGAAGCAGGTGGAGCAAGAGCCGGTTCAGTAAAATCTGCTGTGGGTTTAGGTTTATTATTGGCGGAAGGCATTGGCGATACATTACGAGTTTCGCTCGCAGCAGATCCTGTGGAAGAGATCAAAGTGGGTTTCGATATTCTCAAATCATTACGTATTCGTTCTCGTGGGATCAACTTTATTGCTTGCCCAACCTGTTCTCGTCAAGAAATTGATGTAATTGCAACAGTAAATGAGCTAGAGCAACGCTTAGAAGATATTATTACCCCAATGGACGTATCGATTATCGGTTGTGTGGTAAATGGCCCGGGCGAGGCATTAGTGTCTGATTTAGGTGTTACAGGCAGTAATAAAATGAGTGGCTTTTATTTAGATGGTGTTCGCCAAAAAGAACGTTTTGATAATGCAAAATTAATCGACCAATTAGAAGCAAAAATTCGTGCCAGAGTTGCACAACAACATAGTCGTATTGATGTAGAACAAATAGGATAAATAACGTGGCAAAAACAATTCAAGCAATTCGTGGAATGAACGATTGTTCCCCGACAGAATCCCCTTTATGGCAATGGGTGGAAGGTAAAGTACGCAATGTGTTAGCAAATTACGGCTATTCGGAAGTGCGTATGCCGATTGTAGAAAGCACCCCTTTATTTGCCCGTGCTATTGGCGAAGTAACTGATGTTGTTTCAAAAGAAATGTACACATTCTGGGATAATGATGAACAATTGACCTTACGCCCAGAAGGTACTGCAGGCTGTGTGCGTGCAGCGATTGAACGTGGTTGGATCTATAACAATGAACAACGTTTATGGTATATGGGGCCGATGTTCCGCCACGAACGCCCGCAAAAAGGGCGTTACCGTCAATTCCATCAAGCAGGTGTTGAGGTGTTTGGTATTGCAAATGCAGAAATTGATGCGGAATTAATTATTTTAACCGCTCGCCTATGGAAAGAATTAGGTATCGATCAGCACGTTTCTTTACAACTTAACTCTATCGGTTCGTTAGAAGCTCGTGCCAATTATCGTTCGGCATTGGTAAAATTTTTAGAAAATCACACCGCTTTAATGAGCGAAGAAGAAAAAGAGCGTTTGGTTAAAAACCCTCTTCGTATTTTAGATACGAAAAACGAAGCTCTTCAACAAGTGTTGAATGATGCTCCAAAACTACTTGATTACTTAGATGACGACAGCCGTGAGCATTTTACACAGCTTTGTGCATTATTAGATGCAATGGGCATTGCTTATGAAGTTAATCCGAAATTAGTACGTGGCTTAGATTATTACAACAAAACCGTGTTTGAATGGGTAACTTCTGCATTAGGGGCTCAAGGCACGGTGTGTGGTGGCGGTCGTTACGATGGCTTAGTTGAACAACTTGGCGGGCACGCAACCCAAGGTGTCGGCTTTGCAATGGGCTTAGAACGTTTGGTGCTACTAGTGCAAGAAGTGAATAAAGAGATTGACTTACCGAAAGCCGTTGATGTGTATATTGTTTTCTCAGGCGAAGGGGCAACGGTCAATGCGTTCCAAATTGCTGAACAAGTTCGTAGCCAATTACCACAATTACGGGTAATGACGCACTGTTCCGGTGGTAAGTTCCAAAAACAATTTAAAAGAGCTGACAAGGTTGAAGCGAAAATTGCTTTAGTGATTGGTGAAAGTGAAGTAGTTGAAAAACAAGTTGTGATTAAAGATCTACGTTCAGGTGCGGAGCAAATGACTATCGCACAAAGTGATTTAATTGCAGAATTAGCAACACGCTTTTAAGTAAAGATTATCCGCTTAAGGAGAGATAAATGAGTAACGAATATTTAAATAAAACCGAAGAACAGCAGTTTGAAGATGCGAAAAATTGGTTTAAAGAAAATGGCACCCCGATTTTAGTGGCGATTATTTTAGCGAGTGCGGCAAGTTTTGGCTGGAACTTTTGGAAGAACCACCAGCTACAAACAGCACAGCAAACCTCTGCAACTTACCAAAGTGTAATGGAAACTTATTTGCAAGATCCAAGCAAAAATCAACCGCTTGTTGAAAAATTTATTGTAGATAATAAAGATTCTAGCTATGCGACTTTTGCTGAATTTGAAACGGCAAAACAAGCAGTGGAAAAAGGCGATTTTGTTGCCGCTAAAACAGCATTACAATCGGCGGTAAAGAGTTCGGATCCAACGTTGCAAACAATCGCTCGTTTTCGTTTAGCTCAAATTGACTACCAATTAAAAGCTTACGATGAAGCTTTGGCAACCTTAGCTCAAATTCAAGATCCAAGCTGGCAGGTGCGTAAGCAGGTATTAAGCGGCGATATTCTTGTCGCAAAAGGTGATATTGACGCAGCAAAAAGTGCTTATGAAAGTGCAAAAGCAAATGCTCAACTTCAGGAACAGATGTTAATTGATGTTCGTTTAAATAATCTATAAAAAATAAGGCCTGATTTGTGGAAAATCAGGCCTTATTTTTACATATTTAGTAACTACAAACGCATCGGCATAATAACATATTCGGCGGAACTGTTGTCACAATCTTCAATCAAACAGCTTGAAGATGAATCAACTAAGCTAAAGCGAACACGTTGGCATTTCAAAGTGTTTAATACATCTAAGACATAGCTTACATTAAAACCAACTTCCATTTCCGGGCTTTCATAAGCAACATCAATAATTTCTTCTGCTTCTTCTTGCTCTGGGTTATTTGCGGTAATTTTTAATAAATTATGGCTTAATGCTAAACGCACCCCTCTAAACTTCTCATTTGAAAGAATCGCCGCACGCATTAATGCACGTTTTAAGGTTTCGGTATCGGCTTCTAAAATACGGTCTGCATTACGAGGAAGCACTCGGCGATAGTCAGGGAAACGACCATCAATAAGTTTAGAAGTAAACACAATACCGTTCATTGTAATACGAATATTGCTTGAGCCAATTTCTAAACGTACTACTTCATCAGTTGAAGAAACTAAGCGAGATAATTCAAGCACCGCTTTACGAGGAACGATGACAGAATGTGTTAAAAGCTCTTGGTTAAGTGCCATAGTACAAACCGCTAGGCGATGTCCATCAGTTGCAACGGTACGTAACAAATTTCCTTCCGTTTCAAATTTCATACCGTTTAAGAAATAGCGAGCATCTTGATTTGCCATTGAAAATTGAGTCGCATCAATTAAACGAGCAAGGGTTGCTTGTTCGATGGAAAAATCGACTTCCGGTTTCCAATCCATTAAGTTTGGATAGTCGCTTGCAGGCAATGTTGCAAGGCTGAATTTACTGCGTCCAGCTTTGATTACGGCTTTATCGTCTTCAAATAATACGGAAATTACGCTGTCGTCAGGCAGGCTTTTGCTAATATCTAAGAATTTTTTAGCAGGAATGGTAAATTTCCCTGCAAAATCGACCGCTTGTAATAATTGTACTTGGGTAGTTAATTCAACTTCTAAGTCGGTACCGGTTAGAGATAAACGATCGCCTTCAATTTCAAGTAAAAGATTGTTGATTACAGGTAGAGTCGGACGGCTACTTAATACGCCACATACTTGCTGTAAAGGCTTAATTAACTGTTCTCTAGTAATGGTAATTTGCATAATCGTTCCTTCGTTCTTTCTTTGATTAAGACGATAATTTACGGGTTAAATTGGTATAATCTTCTTGGATACTGGTTTCAGCATCACGTAATTCATTAATCGTTTTGCAAGCGTGCATAACGGTTGTATGATCTCGCCCACCAAATTCTCTACCAATTTCTGGCAAACTATGGTTTGTTAGCTCTTTAGCAAGAGCCATTGCCATTTGTCTTGGGCGAGCGACACTTCTTGCTCGGCTTTTTGATTTAATATCTGCTACTTTGATATTGTAATATTCTGCCACAATACGTTGAATATTCTCAATGGTAATTAAGTAATCAAAAGAGGCAAATAAATCTTGTAAAGTTTCACGCACTGCATCAACGGTAATTGGGCGAAGGGTTAGTTTTTGCCAAGCAATTACTCGGTTTAACGCACCTTCTAATTCACGCACATTAGTACGCAGTTTTTGCCCCATAAGATATGCTGCATCTTCTTGTAAATCTGCCCCTCGTTCTGCCGCTTTATAGCGAAGAATTGCTACTCGGGTCTCTAATTCTGGTGGTTCAATCGTGGCACTAATACCGCCGCTTAAGCGAGATTTAATCGCAGTGTCGATTTTATCAATATTTTTAGGGAGAACATCAGAGGTTAGAATGATCTGTTTTCTCTGCTCAAATAAGGCATTTAATAAATGCAGGAATTCTTCTTGAACTTTTGGTTTGTTCGCTAAAAATTGAATATCGTCAATCATCAACACATCAAGCGAGCGATAGAATTTTTTAATTTTTTCTGCATCATTATTTGAGCTATTAATCGCTTTAATAATATCACGATAAAAACGTTCAAGATGAATATATAACACTCGCATAGTCGGCGTGCGTTTAATTAATTCATTCCCGATTGCGTGGAGTAAGTGAGTTTTACCTAAACCTGTTCCTGCATAAAAAGAGAGTGGATTGCAGTGGCTCTCCCCTAAGTTATCAACAACTTGTTGAGCCACTAGCTTTGCTAATTGGTTAGAGCGACCTTGAACAAAATTATCAAAAGTTTGGTGTGGGTTTAAACCTGTTTTAAAGCCCGATTGCCCAGATTCAGAATAATCAGCCTCTTTTTGTTTAGCTACAGGTTTAGTTTGTTCAGTAGGCTTAATACCTACTTTTAGGCTTACAATTAAATTATCGTTTTTGGCTAAAAAACGAGCTAGCTCGGTAATTTCAGATAAAAATTTATCTTTCACCCAGTTTTCAACAAATTGATTTTGTGCATAAAGTGTGAGTTCACCATTATTAGAACTTGCCTGAAGAGGGCGTAACCAAGTGCTGTAATCGGTTGGCGATACTTTCGTTTGTAAGTGATTAAGGCAATCAGACCAAAGGGAAGACACAATTTGCTCCAAAATTATTGTTATTAAAGGTAGATAATAATACCTGAAAAATGAGGATAAATCTTGAAAATTTTTGTCAAAATTTTGATAGGTTTTAGTTGTATTTTTATTGAGTTTTAATTGGCGAACAAGCGGTCGTTTTTTGTGGAAATTTTGCAAATTTCTTTGAAAAAACGACCGCTTGCTAAGTTAGAAGGAAAAATAGGAATTCAGTGGAAAGTTAAATATCCGTATTTTCTGGTAAGAATCCACCACTTTGGTGTGCCCAAAGTCTTGCATAAACACCGTTTTGAGCGAGTAACTCATCGTGGGTGCCTTGTTCGACAATTTCGCCTTTATCTAACACAATTAATCGGTCCATTGCCATAATAGTTGATAGGCGATGAGCAATAGCCACTACGGTTTTGCCTTCCATTAACTTGGTGAGGTTTTCTTGAATGGCGACTTCCACCTCAGAGTCTAGGGCACTGGTTGCTTCATCTAATAGTAGAATAGGAGCATCTTTTAACATAACCCTAGCGATTGCAATACGTTGACGTTGTCCACCTGAGAGTTTTACACCACGCTCGCCCACGTGAGCATCAAACCCTGTTCTGCCTTTTGCATCTTGTAGATTTGGAATAAACTCACTTGCAGCAGCTTGTTCTACTGCTTTGATCATATCCTCTTCCGTTGCATTAGGGCGTCCATACATTAAGTTTTCACGAACTGAACGATGTAACAATGAGGTGTCTTGAGTGACTAAACCAATTTGTGAGCGAAGGCTCTCTTGGGTAATATCACTGATATTTTGCCCATCAATCGAAATAGAACCGTCTTGAATATCATAGAAACGTAAGAGTAGGTTAGTTAGGGTTGATTTACCTGCACCACTACGGCCTACAAGTCCTACTTTTTCGCCCGGCTTGATGGTTAAATCAAAATCTTTTAATAATGGTTTTCTTGGATCGTAGGCAAAATCCACATTATCAAATTTAATCTCGCCTTTCGTTACCGTTAATGGGGTTGCATTTTCTTTATCGACCACATTATGAGGCTTAGATAGCGTAATCATACCGTCTTGCACCGTACCTAAATTTTCAAATAGACGAGCAAATTCCCACATAATCCATTGAGATAAGCCTTTAATACGTAGGGCTAAAGCGGTTGAGGTGGCAATTGCCCCGGCGGTGACAATACTTGATCCCCATAGCCATAATCCAATTCCTGCGGTAGAAATAATTAACACCATAGACATAAAGTTAGTCACCGTTTCAATCACGGTGACCAAACGCATTTGCTTGTGTACGGTAACCATAAACTCTTCCATCGACTCTTTGGCATAAGTCGATTCACGATTGCCGTGAGAGAAGAGTTTTACCGTCATAATATTTGAATAGGCATCGGTAACTCGCCCGGTCATCAGGCTTCTTGCATCTGATTGTTCTTGTGCGGCTTGAGCGAGTTTTGGCACGAAATAGCGAATAGTACCGGCTAATGCAATTACCCATAAAATAAACGGAATAAATAGCCAACCGTCTAGTTGTAGTAAGATCACACTTGAAGTTGTGAAGTAAACCAATACATAAATCAACATATCGGCACAGGTCATAACCACATCACGCACAGATAAGGCAGTTTGCATTACTTTGGCGGAAACGCGTCCTGCAAATTCATCTTGGTAAAAGCCTAAGCTTTGCCCGAGCATTAAACGGTGGAAATTCCAACGTAAACGCATTGGGAATACGCCTTGTAATGATTGAAAGCGAATACTACTTGCAAGATAAACTAACAAGATAGCAAGTACTGCAATGGCAAACATTCCAAGAATGGTTGAGCCTTTTTCCGCCCAAAGTTCGGCAGGGGTATATTTATTAACCCAATCGACTAAATCTCCCATAAATTGGAATAACACCGCTTCAATTACCCCTACGGTGGCGACTAAAACCGTTAAAATTAAGATATAGCCTCGCATTCCTTTGGTGGCATCATAAATAAATGGAATTAAGCCGGATTTAGGAATTTGGGGTGTTTCATTCGGATAGGTTTCAATGCGAGATTCAAACCATCGAAATAATTTTTCAAACATATTTATTATTGTTTCCTGAAATATCGTCAAAGTTTTATAGCACCGCTTTTGGTAAAAGGGTGCTATAAAGAAAGTAAGCCAAATAGAAAAGATTATGGATTTAGCAATTTTTCATCAAGTGCTAAATCTTCATTATGGTTGATGCCAATTCCCGCAGCTAATACATCACGAGCAATTTTGTGTGCTTCTTCTAAAGAGTGTTCTTTATAAGATCCACATTGGTATTCATTTAATTCCGGAATGGCAGAGACATCTGGGATTTTATTGAGGGCATCTTCCATTGAGGCTGTCCACGCTTTAGCCACTTCTTCTGCAGAAGGTGTACCAATTAGCGACATATAAAATCCGGTGCGACAACCCATCGGCGAAATATCAATAATTTCAACCTGTTCACTATTAAGATGATCACGCATAAAGCCAGCAAAAAGGTGCTCCATCGTATGAATACCACGTACCGGTAGAATATCAATATTCGGGCGACAAAAACGTAGGTCGAATACGGTAATGCTATCGCCTTTTGGTGTTGTCATTGTTTTCGCAACACGTACGGCTGGGGCATTCATTTTTGTATGATCAACTTTAAAACTATCTAATAAAGGCATTTTTTACTCCAATCTAATAAAAATTACTCTGCAATACCTTGTTCCCAAGCAGGGGCATCATCAGGTACTTTGCGTTGTAAGAAGAATCTGCGGTTAGCTTGTGCTTGAGGTTTCACTACTCTTGTATAAGGAGTTGAGAACTCAATACCGCCATTTAATAATTGCGACATAGTACCAGAATTCATACTCACTCCTTGCAAGCTAATATCCATTGTATAGCCAGATGCTTGCCAGAATTGTGTATTGGTTCTGACTAAATGTTTGTATTTGTTGTTAATTTTCAAATGAATTAACACTCTATCGCCAAGTTCGCTTAATCCTAAGTGACTCACTACACCCACTTGCATACCACGGTACATCACAGGGGCTTCTGGTTGAATACCATTTGCATTGGTTGTTTCTACAATAATAGGGAAACCATTGCTATATGTAGTTTTGGTTGTGTCCGTATCTGCGAGGGTAAATTGTGTTTGTGCTTTGCCAGAGCCTGCATCAACGGTAATATAATTTTGTAATGCGGCATCTAAATTTTTAAAGCCGGAAGTGCTAATTTCTGGGGCTATCACGCTAAATTTAGCACCAGCTTTTGCAATTAATGGGTAATATTTACCATAGATATAAGCGGTCACTTTTATCTGTTTTTTTGCATTTTGCAATTCTAACTTTTCAACCTGTCCAACAGTTAAACCCATATATTTAATATCCATACCTTCACTAAGTTTAGATCCATCTTTAGCAATTAAGGTGATATAAGTATTGTCCGAAGTCGCTTTTTCTTTGCTAGCGTATAAAGATTTATTTCCTTTTGAACTACTATTGTCAAAGCTGATTGCACCTTTTAGTGTTCGCATTAATGGTGAAGCGGCAACACTAACCCCTTTCATTGATACATCAACAGCCATAGCTGGTTCTATCCAAAAACGGCTTTTATCTGTTAATAAATGACGATAACTTGGTTGAATAAATAACTCTACATCAAACTGTTTTTGTTTTGGGGTGATTTTTAATACTTCGCCCACTTGGAAATCACGGTATAACACAACTGAAGCTTCGCTAATGCCAGATAATGAATCTGCAGAAAGCGTGATAGTCGGTTTTTTATCTAAGGTTGTAATACCTGATTCCGCACTTTCTATATCTTTATAAAGAGGGTAATTTGATTTCGGACTTCCGCCTGCTGTACCTGTTAATAAACGAATACCACCTTTTAGCCAATCAGACGGAGAGCCTGCATTCACTTTTAAGCCGTCTAATCCAACTGACATATCTATATTAGAAATTGCCACAAATTTACTATTGCTGCCAACTAAATTGCGATATTGCGGATAAATAATGCCATCAAAGTGAACGTTATCTAAATTGAGCTTTCGTTTTAATATTTCGCCAATTTGCACATCGTTATAATAAATACCTTGCCCAACATCAACCCCATAAGCTTGAGGAGATGTTAAACTGACACTTAGTAAATTTGGAAGATTAAGGAGGTAATCGGCCTCTTTTTGTACGATAAACTCATATTGAGGTTCGCCTTCTCCAGATAAAATATCAAAATAAATTCCACGGAATAATTCGCCTGCTTTAGCAAGTTGCTCTTTATTCAATGAGAATTTAGGTTCTTTTAATAAAATTTTTGAACCAGTACGTAATAGATTAATATGGCTTGGATCTATTAATAATGTTCCTTCCAACATTCTATACTCAGACTCATTTTTTAGCTGATCCGGTTTATTTTCATCATCTGAGAATTTTAATTGCGAAAGCGTACCAACTTGTATGTTTTGGTAAAATACAGTTGTATTATTTACTTTTAAGTTAGAAGCTAGAGGCACTTTAACCTTAACTTCGATACCTCGCTTGGCAGATTTTAGATCAGGGTAAAGATCAAATTTTTGCCCTTGTTCTGCAACATCAACAGTCTCTGGTGAATCAAATGCAATCGCACCTTGCACAACAGAAGCAAGGCTGTCCATATTCACATTAATACCTTGCAAACTGACATCTGCAGTAATCCCACTAATATTCCAGAAACGGCTCTCTTTTTTGACTAAGTTTGCATATTTTTTGTTGATGATGACATCAATCTCAATTTTTTGCTGATCAGCAGTAAAGCGGTAGTCGGCTATGCTACCAACAGGTACTTTACGGAAATAAACACTAGCACCTACCGTAATAGAGGCAAGATCATCAGAAATTAAGCGAACGAGCAAGTCCCCATCACTTACGGTTACCGCTGGAGGATCTTCTTCTGCAATAAATTCATCGGTCGGTTCGCCTTCACCAGGAAGAAGAGTTATATAGTTTCCTGAAACAATAGCATCTAAGCCTGATACTCCTGCTAAAGAAGCACTTGGTTGTACCAGCCAAAATTTAGTTTCTTTTCGTAGAACACTTTTGGCTTCGGGGTTAATTTCCGCCTGAACTTCAACTTCTTTTAAATTATCAATAAAGTAAACACGTTTTACTTGACCGATTTGTAACCCCTGGTAGCGAATAACAGTTTTTCCTGCGGTAATGCCATCACCTTTTGCAAATCTAATCGTAATGGTTTCGCCTTGTTCTTTTAATATTTGAAAAAATAGCAACACACCAATAATAAAAGCAACGATAGGCAAGAGCCAGAAAGGAGATATTTTGCGAGGTTGTCGAATATGAGCATCGACGACATCTTGTCTATTTTCTTCCATCATAATCTTAATTTAGGATAACCTATATAGAACAATACCGAAGTCTCATAATAAGACTTCGGTAGATAATTAAAGAATCAATAAAATAGGAGAAAAAGGTTATTTTTTCTCATCACAGTTTGTTAAATTACTACATTTACCATATAGATATAAACTATGATTGGCTAATTCCATACCGTGTTTTTCACTAATTTCACGTTGGCGGCGTTCCATATCCGGATCTTTAAATTCAAATACTTTACCGCAGTCCATACAAATGATGTGATCGTGTTCGTGGTTCATATTTAATTCAAAGACGGCTTTGTTTGCATCAAAGTTATGGCGAGTTAAAATGCCTGCTTCTTCAAATTGATTTAAAACACGATATACGGTTGCCAAACCAATATCTGAGCCTTTCTCGAGTAGAATCTTATAAATATCTTCCGCAGCAAAATGTTGCATTTCATCACGGATTTCTTGCATTAATGCAAGAATAGTTAAGCGAGGCTCTGTTACTTTTAAACCTACATCTTTTAAACGTTTTACATTTTCTTCAGACATATTAGCCACCTATTATCTAAAAAGTAATTATGCGAGTTGATCTAAACACATCTCTTCTTTTAATTGTTCACACCATTTATTAACACGCTCAGTCGTTAATTCTGGTTGGCGATCTTCATCAATACATAGACCAACAAAAGTATTCTCATCAACTAATGCTTGTGATACCTCAAAAGTATAGCCTTCAGTCGGCCAATGGCCAACAATTACACCACCGTTTGGTTCAACAATATCACGAATCGTACCCATTGCATCACAGAAATATTCTGCATAATCTTCTTGGTCACCACAACCAAAAATAGCTACGACTTTACCATTGAAATCGATCTCTTTTAAAGTCGGCATAAAGTCGTCCCAGTCTGCCTGAGACTCACCATAATACCAAGTTGGAATACCGAACATTAAAAAATCGTATGCTTCGATATCTTCTTTTGTACTTTTTGCAATATCACGAATATCAATTAATTCAGGGCTTAATTGTTTTTGAATCATTTTCGAGATATTTTCTGTATTACCTGTATCGCTACCGTAAAATAAACCTACAACTGCCATTCTTACTACCTATCTTTGATATAATTATTTAGAATTATTTCAATTAATTGTCCGCGAGAGATACCACGCTCAGACGCCTGTTCCTCTAATAATTGCACTAAATCCGAATGTAACTTTAACTCCACACGTTTTAAGCCTGAGGATTTATCACGCTTAAGTTGGTTACGTTTATTAATTCGAATTTGTTGCTCTCGAGCAAGAGGATTTGTGCGAGGACGCCCAACCTTTGGTACAGTCGCAAACAGATCTAATGTTATACAATCTGAATCTTGCTTTGCCATTTCATTTAAAATATTGGGCTTTTGCCTCTTTTTATTTCTCAATAATGAGAATGAGACGCTACTTTTAAAGTAGCAACTATATCAAAAGTCGCTTCATTTGAAAAGCAAATCAGTTAGAAAACAAAGAGAGGATTTTTGCAAAATTTTCACTAAATTTAACCGCTTGTCGCTTTTTAGTATTCTATAGTCCTATTTGGTTATTTTATCGAATAATGTGAAAAAATAGCAGTCGAATAAGAGGTGAATTTGTCTATTGTTGTAATTAGACTGACATTTATTAAACCAATTTTTTGTTTTTATTCTTTAACTCGCAATAAATTAGCATATAATTTATTAATATCTGAGTAATAAAAAAGGAGATACCGTGTCAAACATTCATTTAGCTATCGCAAGTGATTTTGCTCTTGCTGAAAAATTATTGGAAGCACTAGAAAATAAAAATTTAGCCATTGAAAAAATTTCGGCAGTCGAGCTTGAGCCTTTTGGTGAAGAACAAAATTTACGTTTTGGCACAAAAGCCGTTGCACAATATGCCTTAGATGAAGTGAACTGGGCAGAATTCACTCACGTATTCTTCGCCGGCAAAATGGCTCAAGCAGAAGTGTTGGCAGAGGCGGTTAAAGCAGGATGTGTCATTTTAGATTTATATGGAATTACCGCCTTGATTAGCGATGTGCCTGTCGTTGTGCCAAGCATTAATGATGAAAACGTAGCAAATTTACGTGAGCGAAATATTGTTGCCCTTGCGAATCCTCAAGTATCACAATTAGCACTCGCATTAAAACCGATTTTAAATCAACCATTAAGCCAGGTTTTTGTTACCTCGCTTTTACCCTCTGCTTACTTTGGTGATGAAAAAGTAAAAGAATTAGCAGGGCAAACCGCTCGTTTGCTAAATGGTATTCCGTTTGATGAAAATGCAGAACGTATAGCTTTTGATGTTGTGCCTGCAAATGTACAAGGGGAAGAAAAAAATCTACCGTTTTCAAAAGCCTTTGAATTACAACTTGCAAAAGTATTGCCAAATTTAACCGCTTGTACAACTTTCCACGCAGTACAAGTTCCTGTGTTTTACGGTGTGTCGCAAATGGTTTCGGTGCAGTCTGAATATCAATTAGATGCGGAAACATTAAGCGAGGAATGGAAAGCGACAAATTGGGTGAATTTCAGTGAAAAAACGGTAATAACTGCAGTTAAAAATGGTGAAAATGAAGAGGAAAACGCATTAGAAATCAGTCAGCTACTCGCTAAATCAGAGCAGGGAATCCAATTCTGGTCAGTAGCAGACGAACAACGTTTTAGCCTTGCTTTTTTAGCGGTTGAATTATTGAATTTAGTATTAGATTATTAAATCACTTGCTAAGTTATCTGTTTCGTGATAAAAATCGACAACGCCCAAGCAAACGTTTGCTTGGGCGTTGTTGTTTCTTAAAATTCTGAAGGTCTTATGTTAGAAAAATTATTTCAGCTATCGGCTAAAGGTAGCAATGCTAAAACAGAAATTGTGGCAGGTATCACTACCTTTTTCACAATGGTTTATATTGTTTTCGTTAATCCCTCAATTCTTGGTGTAGCCGGTATGGATACTCAAGTAGTGTTTGTAACCACTTGTTTAATCGCTGCATTCGGCACTATCGCAATGGGATTATTTAGTAATCTACCTATCGCACTTGCCCCTGCAATGGGATTAAATGCCTTCTTTGCATTTGTGGTCGTGCAAAAACTTGGCTACTCTTGGCAAGTCGGAATGGGAGCGATTTTTTTAGGCTCTGTTGGCTTGTTCCTTTTAACCGTTTTACAAATTCGCTACTGGTTTATGTCTGCAATTCCGCTCGGTTTACGTGTGGGGATTGGTGCAGGTATCGGTTTATTTATCGCCTTAATCGGCTTTAAAAATATGGGATTAGTTGTTCCAAGCCCAGCAACACTTGTTGCGTTAGGCGATTTGCACGATCCAAAAGTGTTAATGGGTATTTTAGGTTTCTTTATCATTGTTGTGCTTGCCGCAAAAGGCATTCACTCTGGTGTATTAATTTCTATTACTGTGGTTACTGCCCTAGCGTTAATATTTGACCCTGCAGTAACTTTTAATGGTGTGATGTCTATGCCACCAAGTCTAGGGGCTGTTGTTGGGCAAGTTGATATTGCAGGTGCATTTGATGTCGCCTTGCTTGGCATTATTTTCTCTTTTATGTTGGTGAACTTATTTGACTCATCAGGCACTTTAATTGCGGTAACTACTAAAGCAGGTTTTGCTGATGAGCAAGGTCGATTCCCGAGAATGAAACAAGCCCTATTGGTAGATAGTACCGCAGCAATGGCTGGTTCTTATATGGGAACATCTGCTATTTCAACCTATATTGAAAGCGGTTCTGGCGTATCTGTTGGCGGACGTACAGGCTTAACTGCTGTTGTAGTAGGAATTTTATTCCTCCTAACCATTTTCTTCTCACCACTTGCAGGCTTAGTACCCGCTTATGCAACCGCAGGGGCATTAGTGTTTGTCGGCATTTTAATGGCTTCAAGCCTGATTGAAGTGAAATGGGATGATTTAACCGAAGCAACACCAGCCTTTATTACCACTGCAATGATGCCGTTTACCTACTCCATTACGGAAGGGATTGCCTTTGGTTTTATTAGCTACTGCGTAATGAAAGCTTTTACAGGTCGTTGGAAAGAAATTAATCCATCAGTTGCAGTTGTTTCACTGCTCTTTATTGCGAAATTTATTTGGGTAGGGTAATCTTCCCCCATTTCTTATTTCAGCAGTTAATTTCGAATGCAAAATTTTGATGTAATCATTATCGGAGCTGGGGCAGCAGGCTTATTTTGTGCTGCTCAGCTCGGGCAAGCAGGCAAAAAGGTTGTCGTTTTAGATAGCGGTAAAAAAGTCGGGCGTAAAATCTTAATGTCGGGCGGTGGTTTTTGTAACTTCACGAATTTAGATGTGAATGCCAGCCACTATTTAAGCCAAAATCGCCATTTTGTGAAATCCGCACTTTCACGTTATACCCAATGGGATTTCATCTCTTTGGTGGCAACCTATGGCATTACTTATCACGAAAAAGAACTAGGGCAACTTTTTTGCGATGAAAGCTCTCAACAAATTGTGAATTTATTACAAGCTGAATGCGAAAAAGGTAAAGTCGAAATTTTGTTGCGACAAGCGGTGGTTTCTGTGGAAAAAATTGCAAACACTTTCCAAATTTCGACCGCTTGTAATCAATTTCAAACTGAAAATTTAGTGATTGCTACGGGCGGTTTGTCTATGCCTGCATTAGGAGCAAGCCCTTTTGGTTATCAGATTGCCGAACAGTTTGATATTCCCATTATCCCGCCTCGTGCAAGCCTTGTTCCTTTTACTTGGAAAGAGAGTGATAAACATTTTGTCGAGCTTTCCGGCATTGCAATGCCAATTACAGTTTCAAGCAATGGCAAAAGTTTTAGTAACCAAATGTTATTTACCCACCGAGGATTATCCGGCCCTGCGATTTTGCAGATTTCAAACTATTGGGAATTGGGTGAAACCGTTGAAATTGATTTGTTACCAAATGATTCCATTTTGGATATTCTGGCTGAACTGCGTCAATCTTCGCCGAAATTGCAGCTAAAAACCGTTTTATCACGTTATTTACCGAAAAAATTGGTAGAGGTTTGGTTGGAACAAAAATTACTCTCCGACAAAGTTATCGCCCAACTAAGTAAAGCCGAATTAAATGCGTTAGAGCAATTTATTCATCATTGGCAGTTCTTACCGAATGGCACGGAAGGCTATCGTACCGCTGAAGTTACGAAAGGAGGGGTAGATACGAACCATATTTCCTCTAAAACAATGGAAGCTAAGAATACCGAAGGGCTTTATTTTATCGGCGAAGTGCTTGATATAACCGGCTGGCTTGGCGGTTATAATTTCCAATGGGCGTGGTCTTCAGCCTTTGCTTGTGCAGAAGGGATTATTGAAAAAGGTTAAAAACAAATAAGGCGAACTCAACGGTTCGCCTTATTTTTGTGATTATCTTGCACGGAAAATAATACGTGCTTTGCTTAAATCGTATGGAGTCATTTCAACGGTTACTTTATCGCCTGTTAAAATACGGATGTAGTTTTTACGCATTTTACCTGAAATATGTGCAGTTACTACGTGACCATTCTCTAATTCCACACGGAACATTGTATTTGGTAAGGTTTCTAAAATTGTACCTTGCATCTCAATGCTATCTTCTTTAGCCATTTATTCCTCTTTAAGTTCTATCATTTTTATTAAGTGCCATTCGGCGAAAAACGGCGGATATTATACGCTTATTTGCTTAAATTACAATCGTTTATCACATTTCCGAAAAACTATTTACGTCTTAAAAGACGACGTCGGGAATGAAATCGTTGTGTTTGCGTTTTTGACTCGCCAAGTGTTGGTTTTGAGTTAGTATGGATATGGTAGATTTTTCGACGGAAATAGTAGTGAACGCTACTTGCGAATAAAATCCCAGTTAAAACTAAAATAATAATTTCGCCATACAGTTGATTAAATTGTTGTTCCACTCTGACTTTTGTTGTTTGCCCATATTGCGCATCAAAGGTTACACGCAAAAAACCAACTAACATTTGTTGTGCAAAAACGGGTTCAACAATTTGTTGCGTAGCTTCAGCCTGATCTGATGCTAATAACTCTTTCAACTCTTTTGCATTTTGGCTACGGGCTAAAAGCACCCCATTAGGAGCATATAGATTGGCATCAATAATAAATTCTTCTTTAGCAAAACCGTCTAGCGCATCGGTTAATTCATCTGTCTTTGCATTTTTTACTAATAAAAATGAAATAACATTCGCTTGTTGTCGAACCAGTAAATGCGAAAGGTTCGAGACTTGATTGATACTGGCTAATTGTGATCCTAACTTAAATTGATTTACGCCCGTTAGAATAACAGCAATAATTGCACAGCAGAGAGCCGTAATACCTGCCAATAAAAGCGTTTTTGCTATTTTTTCTCGAGTAATATACATTTAAATCCCCTTAAAATGATGCGTGATTGTAGCACGGTTTTCTGCTAGATTAACTTAGTAAATTTTAAACTTCACAAAAACAGATTATGACAAACACAATTTTTATCTATTCAAAAACATTAAGCTCTGCAGAAATTGAGCAGTTTTCACAAAATGCAGAGGCAAAATTACTTAAACAAGCGGATTATTTAGGCTATAAAATTGCATTTTTTTCCACAAATTTAACCGCTTGTACATTGCGTGAGATTGCAAAGGAAATAAATGCCGATGTGAGTAGTCTCAATATTGTCCCTAATCTAAATCAAGCGGGTTTATTATTAATGGATATGGATTCCACTGCCATTAAAATTGAATGTATTGATGAAATCGCCAAACTTGCCGGCACGGGCGAGATCGTATCAGCCATTACTGCCAGTGCAATGCGTGGTGAACTCGATTTTGAGCAAAGTTTGCGTAAACGTGTTGGCACCTTAGAAAATGCCTCAGAAAGTATTTTGCAAAAAGTGCGTGAAAATCTACCGCTTATGGATGGCTTTGAGAAAATGGTTGCAACCTTAAAGCAAAAAGGCTGGAAATTGGCTATTGCCTCAGGTGGTTTTGACTATTTTGCTGATTATTTGAAAGAGAAATATGAGCTTGATTTTGCCGTGTCAAATCAGCTTGAAATTATAGAGCAAAAACTAACAGGGAAAGTATTAGGCAAAGTGGTGGATGCTCAGTTTAAAGCAGAAACGCTACAAAATTTGGCAACTAGATTTAATATTCCTAAAAATCAATGGGTTGCGGTCGGCGATGGAGCCAATGATTTACCTATGCTCAAAACAGCAAGCCTTGGTGTTGCACTTCACGCCAAACCTAAAGTGCAAGAACAGGCTGATTTTGTGGTAAACTTTGGTGATTTAACCGCATTATGTGTGTTGCTTAATGCGAAGAATTTATTTGAAAATTAATTTAAGGGGAACAAAATGCCATCATTTGATATTGTATCTGAAATCACTATGCACGAAGTGCGTAATGCGGTAGAAAACGCTAACCGTGTATTAAGCACTCGTTATGATTTCCGTGGAGTGGAAGCGGTTATCGAATTAAATGAGAAAAACGAAAGCATTAAATTAACAACAGAGTCCGATTTCCAATTAGAACAGCTTATTGAAATCTTAATTGGTTCTTGTGTGAAACGTGGAATTGAGCATAACTCGTTAGATATTCCAACAGAAAGCGAACATCACGGCAAACTCTATTCAAAAGAAATTAAGCTTAAACAAGGTATTGAATCGGATATGGCGAAAAAAATCACCAAGCTTATTAAAGATTCAAAAATCAAAGTGCAAGCTCAAATTCAAGGTGAGCAAGTGCGTGTAACGGGGAAATCTCGTGATGATCTTCAAGCTGCTATCCAATTAGTGAAAGGTGCAGAATTAGGACAGCCATTCCAATTTAATAACTTCCGAGATTAATTTAGCTAACAAGCGGTTAGTTTTTACAAGAAAGTTGCAAAATTTGACCGCTTGTAAATGATAAATAATAAAGGAGAAAAGTATGAGCGAACAGACAGAAAAGAAAAATTGGTTTAAAAATGCACTCGAAAAATATGATGAATTTTGCGAGGAACTAGGTGTCAATCAAGGTGCTTGCCGAGGTTGCGTACCCGTAGTGAAGTTTGATCCTGAGCCAGAAAAAAAGCCTGAACAACAAGATAAATAGTGATTCATAAAATGCACAGAAGTATAAAATTACTGATGTGCATTTTATGTTGAAAGATTCTAATCTGAAGAATAGTGAGTAAATCTATGCTTTATGCCACCAGACTGAGCACAAGGATATGTTTGAGTATCTAGAGCATAGCTACCATCAAAGCATTGAGCAATGACTCCTTTAGGTTTTTGGGCAATAAGCTCTGAAGTTGGAGACCTTAACTCTGTTTGCGATTCACTTATATGAATAACTTTATTTGCTACATAATCAGCATTTTGTTCACCTTGTACGACCGCTACAGGTGGGTTAGATGTGCAAGAAAATAGCCCTAACGTAAATAAAATACTTAAAGTAAGGTTATATTTTTTCATATTCATTTCCCTCTGAATGTAGTGAATAATATTTGTGTCGCAAGTAAAGTTTATATTTTTTCTCCTGCTTCTGGCAATAAAGCGGGAATGCCATTTTTAATTGGGTATGCAATATTAAGTTTATGATTGATTAAGCAGTTATTTTCTTTATCCCATTCTAATCTTTCATTAGAGACAGGACAAGTAAGATTATTCAGTAACTTTTCGTTCATATTTTTCCTCAATTTAGCTATTTTTTAATTTTCTTTGGATTGAATTAAGTAAACAAGCGGTTGATTCTTCAGAAAATTTTGCAGAAACAGGAATATACCACCAGTTATGTTGAGCGAAATCTCTACATTTTACCGCATCTTTTTCTGTCATCAGTAAAGGTGTTTGCGTATCAGCTAGATCTTTTAGTTGTGTAATATTAAAGGCTTGATGATCTGCAAATGCTTGCGTTTTTATTAGTGAAATTTTCAATGTTTCTAACATCGTGAAAAATCTAGCAGGATGCCCAATACCTGCTATAGCAACACAAGATTGAGTAAATTCTTGTATGGCTTTGCGTTCATTAGTTAAAAGGTTTACTGCAAAACTAGGCTCTAATTTCATCAAGTGTTCGTCCACTTTAGGTATGCCTCCATTACAAATTATAGCATCTACAGACTTTAAGCGACTTGGTAATTCACGCAACCCACCTGCTGGGAGTAAAAAATTATTTCCAAAACGTCTTATACCATCAACTACGACCCATTCTATATCTCGTTGCAAAGCATAATGCTGTAAGCCATCATCAGAAATAATAAGATCTAATTCAAATTGATTAAGGAGTAATTCAATACTTTGTTGGCGATTTGGTGAGATTGCTAATGGAACATTCGTTCGTTGCACAATTAATACAGGTTCATCTCCCATTATCTCAGCAGAGCTTGTTTGAGTGACTAATTGAGGATATTGCTTATTTTTCCCTCCATAGCCACGAGAAATGACGCCAACTTTTATTCCTTTTTTTTGTAATTGTTCAACTAACCAGATCACAACAGGTGTTTTACCATTTCCACCAACAGAAAGATTACCAACAATTAAAACTGGGACAGGTGCTCGGTAAGACTTTAATATATTTTTTTGATAAAGCCAGTGTCTGATTTTTGTTACGAGCAAAAATAGGAAAGAGAGAGGGGAGAGTAACCACGTTAGCCAAGATTTTGTTTGCCAAAGTTTCATTTTATTTTTGTTCTTAATTTATGCTTATTATAACGTTATTTAAGTAAGTGTTTTATGAGAGAAAACTCTAATTTTCACAAGCGAATCAATTTATCATATCATTTATTAAACAAAAGTAGAATGTTCAGGCATTTTAGATTTTAGGACTCATAAAATATAAGGCTGGCCTATTTTAGCTAGCCAGCCTTATTTATTAAATTATACCATCATAGTCAGTATTAAAGTTTTTCAGAAAGCATTGCTTCTAATTTTTCTTGGTCAATCGCAAATTTACGAATACCTTCAGCTAATTTTTCAACAGCCATAGGGTCTTGGTTATGTTCCCAATAGAACTCTGCTTCTGTCATAGGAGCTGGACGGTCTTTTACTTCACCTTTATATTCAAGTTTACGAACTAAAGGTTCGTTACTTTCTTGCAATTCTTTTAATAAAGTCGGAGCGATAGTTAAGCGGTCGCAACCTGCTAATTCAGTAATTTCACCAACATTACGGAAACTTGCACCCATTACAACCGTGTTATAACCATATTGTTTATAATAGTTGTAGATATTTGTTACAGAAATTACACCTGGATCTTCAGCAGGAGCATATTCTTTACCTTCATTCGCTTTATACCAATCTAAAATACGACCTACGAATGGAGAAATTAAGTAAACACCAGCTTCTGCACAAGCACGAGCTTGAGCTTGAGAGAATAATAACGTTAAGTTACAGTTAACGCCTTCTTTTTCTAAAACTTCAGCTGCACGGATACCTTGCCAAGTTGATGCAATTTTAATAAGAATACGATCGTTGCTAATACCTGCTGCATTATATAAAGCAATTAATTTACGTGCTTTAGCAATAGTCTTTTCTGTATCATAAGAAAAACGAGCATCTACTTCTGTTGAAATACGGCCTGGAACAAGTTTTAAGATTTCTAAACCGATATTTACGGCTAATTTATCTTCAGCATCAACTAATTGCTGAGCTTTATCATCACTTTGTGTTTTAGCATAAGCAACGGCATCTTCAATTAATGGAGCATATTGTGGTAATGCCGATGCACTTAGGATTAAAGATGGATTTGTTGTAGCATCTTCAGGCTTATAAAGTTTCATTGCTTCAATATCACCTGTATCGGCAACAACAACAGTGACTTTACGTAATTCATCTAATTGACTCATATTTGTTCCTTATAAAAGTTAATAACTAAATTGGATTTGTAAATAATAGCAGTAAGAACTTCAAAAGACTAAATAATTTTGTGATGAAGATCACATTTTTATAAAATAATAGGAGAGTAAAAAACATCAATCATATTAATTTATGAAGAAATATGCAGTTATTGATTATTAACAAGACGTTCTGTTTTAAAATTACGCAAGCGGTAAATTTTTTACAAATTTTTACAAAAAGTACTTGCACGTATTTAAAAAATCTCTATAATGCACCACACACAACGACGCACTGTTGTGAATAAGTTTAAATACAGTGCGTCGTTCTTTTTTGTCTTTATCGACAGAAAGCTGTTCTTTAACAATTTATCAGACAATCTGTGTGGGCACTTGTTGATTGACTTTGTTTAAAAATATTTTTTGATTTTGAAGTCTTAATAGGTGCTTAAACTAGAAATTCATTTTTACTTTTTAAGTAATATGTAAACTTTAGCTA
>NZ_JAQSJE010000003.1 GCF_028649535.1 Mannheimia cairinae
GCTGTGCTGTGCTGTGCTGTGATGTGCTGTGCTGTGCTGTGCTGTCATTATGATGTTCCTTTGAAAATAAATGTCAAACAAATTTTACTAAAATTAGCACTACTTATAAATACAAAAATTGCTTTGTGAGTCAATATACTTTTCCCATATAGTCACTTAAAGAATCAGCAAATTACGGAGTACTTATTGGAGTTTAAAACGTAGCATAAGCTATTTATTTGCCTATCAAGTGTATCCCGAGTTAAACATTGCTCATACAACCAACTTGGTGGAATCATTTTTTAGACAAATGAAAGCAAAATTAGCCTCGTATCAGTGACTAACTGATGAACATAAGATAATGTTTATAAAAGATTTTATTTGCTAAAAGAGTTAAAATAAAGCCATAGCAGACATCAAAAATGTTCACTATCCCAAAATGCAAATTTGGGGAGTAAATTGATTATTTGCTTTTGGCACAAGTGGGACACTCGCACCATCGGTGCAAGTACAACGGGTTGAGGGGATTACCTTGTATGTGCAAAAAATATCATAGTTAAATTACCTCTCTACTAATTAAAAACAAGCGGTTAAATTTCCTGAATTTCTTGCAATTTGCAAAAGTTTCGCCAAATTTAACCGCTTGTCTTATTATCAGATTATTTTACGTCAGCAATCAAATTTAAAATACGTTTATCTGAAATCGGGTATTTAGTACCAATTTGCTGAGCAAAGAGGCTCACTCGTAATTCCTCAATCATATAGCGAATTTCAATAATTTCATCAGGAATTGCTTTCGATTTTGGTAATTTCGCTAACAGTTGTTTATAGGTGTTTTGAACTTGCTCTACCCGTAGCATTTTGGCTCGGTCGGTGTTGGTGTCTATGCCTAATTTATCTAAGCGTTTGTCAATTGCACTTAAATAGCGGTATAAATCCGCCAAGCGTTGATGCCCAGTTTGGGTTACAAATTCAGGGTAAATCAAGCCTTCTATTTGGGCTTTAATATCCGACAATGCAAATGCCATTGTGAAATCCATTTTTCCTTTCATTCGTTTATTGATTTCAAAGGCGAGGGTGAGGCATTTTTCCACTTGCAGAGCTATTTCGGCGGTTGTGTCGTTAAGGTTTGCTCGTACAAATTCGTGTAAGGCGTGGAATTTTTCTTCATTCCACACAAAGCCACCAAATTCTTCCACTAATTTATCTACCGCACATGCAATGCAGTCATCAATTAAATCTAACACCTTACCGAACGGGGCGAAATATAGTCCTAATTTCGCTTTATTCGGCAGTTTTTCGTGTAAATATTTAATTGGCGAAGGTACGTTTAATAGCAGTAAACGACGTAACCCTGCCTGCATTGCTCGGGCTTGCTCAAATTCGGTTTCAAACAGTTTAATACCAACCGATTCTTTTTCATCCACAATCGCAGGGTAGGCTTTTACGCTGAAATGGCGTTTTTTCTGCTCATAGAATTGAGGTAAATCTGCAAAGCTCCAAACATGAATCCCGCTTTGCTCAATGCCGTCATCGGCAATGTTAGAAAGTGTTTCTTGCACCTGATCTTTTAAGGCAAATTTCAGCTCATCAAGGTTTTCGCTTTCAGCAATTTTTTTACCTTTTTCATCAATCACACGGAAAGTCATTCGCAAATGAGTAGGCAGTTGGGAGAGATCCCATAATTCTGGCGGAACTGCTACTCCTGTCATTCGGCGAAGTTCGTAAGTTAAACTTTCCAAAAGCGGTTTGGCAAAAGGCTCTGCTTTAGCTAAAAAAGCCTCGGCATAGTTTGGTGCCGGCACAAAACTGCGACGAGTCGCTTTAGGTAATGATTTGATCAGTGAGACCACTAACTCTTGACGTAAGCCCGGGATTTGCCAGTCAAAACCTTCTGGCTCAACTTGATTTAACAAGGGGAGCGGAATATGCACCGTAACACCGTCGTGATCTTGCCCAATTTCAAACTGATAGCTTAATTTGAGCTTGAGTTGCCCTTGATGCCAGAAATTCGGGAAATCTAATTCACTGACTTTATTCGCCTCTTCATTGATCAAAAACGACTTTTCAAAGTTAAGCAATTCAGGATCTTGCTTGCTTGCTTTTTTCCACCAAGTGTCGAAATGCTTACTGGAAACTACCTCCGTACCAACACGCTGATCGTAAAAGTCAAACAACACTTGTTCATCTACCAAAATATCACGGCGGCGAGATTTATGTTCTAGATCTTCCACTTCTTTGATCAAGCGGTTATTTTCTTTGAAAAATTTGTAATTATTATGCCAATCGCCTTCCACCATTGCTGAGCGGATAAAAATCTCACGGCTGGTGGAAGGGTCGATTGAGCCATAATTAACAGGGCGGTTTACCACAATCGGCAAGCCGTAAAGCGAGACTTTTTCATAAGCCATTACCGTCCCTTTAGATTTTGACCAATGGGGTTCGCTGTAACTGCTTTTAATTAAATGCACGGCAAGCGGCTCAATCCATTCTGGCTCAATTTTTGCCACTGTTCTTGCCCACAATTTTGTGGTTTCCACCAATTCAGAGGCGATAATCCATTTCGGCTGTTTTTTGAAAAGAGCAGAGCTTGGGAACACAAAAAACTGTGCGTTTCTTGCCCCTAAGTAGTGCATTTTTTCATTATCTTTTAAGCCGATATGGGAAAGCAAGCCCGTGAGTAAAGCGGTGTGAATTTGCTGATAATTCGCCTCAAGGGTGTTAATCGGCAAGCCCATTTCTCGCACGGCAAGGCGGAGTTGATGATAAATATCCTGCCATTCACGCACCCGCAAATAGTTGAGGTAATCTTTCTGGCACAGTTTGCGGAACTGATTTTTGCTCAGCTCTTTTTGTTGTTGCTGAATAAAACGCCATAAATTCACAAAAGCTAAGAAGTCGGAATCTTTATCAGCAAAACGGCGGTGTTTATCGTCTGCCGATTGCTGTTTTTCTTGCGGACGCTCACGTGGGTCTTGAATTGAAAGAGCCGAAACAATCATCATCACTTCGTGCAAACTGCCATTTTTTGCCCCTTCAATTACCATTCTGCCCAAACGAGGGTCGATAGGCAGTTGGGCAAGTTGTTTGCCGATTGGGGTTAATCTCCAGCCATTTTTGCTAGCGCGAGCGTCCTCGCTCGTGCTTGTCTTTTTCGTGGTACAAGCGTGGACGCTTGCACCATCTTTATTATGAAATCTAATCGCTTGCAGCTCTTCCAACAAGCGAATCCCGTCTTGCACTTGGCGAATATCGGGGCTATCGACAAAGGGAAAAGAGGCAATGTCGGATAAGCCGAGCGAGCTCATCTGCAAAATCACGGAAGCAAGATTAGTGCGTAAAATTTCAGGATCGGTAAATTGAGGGCGGTTGTTAAAATCCTCCTCTGAATACAAGCGGATACAAATCCCTTCCGAAATACGTCCGCAACGTCCTTTCCGCTGATTGGCTGAGGCTTGAGAGATCGGCTCAATCGGTAAGCGTTGCACTTTGGTGCGGTAGCTATAACGAGAAATACGAGCCGTCCCCGTATCAATCACATATTTAATATTCGGAATAGTGAGCGAGGTTTCAGCAACGTTGGTGGCTAAAATCACACGATTTAGTCCGCTAGGTTTAAAAATGCGTTGCTGTTCTTCTGCGGAAAGGCGAGCATAAAGGGGCAGAATTTCAGTAAAACGAAGTTCTCGCTTATTTAATGCCTCGGCGGTATCTCGAATTTCACGTTCGCCGTTCATAAAAATCAGAATATCGCCTCTGCCTTCGGCTTGTAGCTCGTCCACCGCATTTAAAATGCCTTGCAGTTGGTCTTGATCCTCTTCTTCAATAATTGGGCGATAACGCACTTCCACAGGGAAAGTACGACCAGAAACTTCAATAATAGGGGCATTATTAAAATGCTTAGAAAAACGCTCAACATCAATGGTTGCCGAGGTAATGATTACTTTAAGATCAGGGCGTTTATCTAAAATCTGCTTTAAGTAGCCTAAGATAAAATCATTGTTGAGCGAGCGTTCGTGAGCCTCGTCAATAATTAAGGTGTCGTATTGATTGAGATAGCGATCATTTTGAATTTCGGCAAGCAAGATCCCGTCTGTCATCAGTTTGACTAGGGTGTTGTCGTTAATTTGATCGTTAAAACGGACTTTATAACCCACCGTTGAGCCGATTTCGCATTGTAATTCTTCCGCAATACGGTTTGCTACCGAGCGAGCTGCAATTCGGCGAGGCTGAGTATGCCCAATTAAGCCTTTTACGCCACGTCCGAGTTCTAAACACATTTTAGGCAGTTGAGTGGTTTTACCCGAGCCGGTTTCCCCGGCAATAACCACTACCTGGTTTTCCGCAATCAGCTTTAAGATTTCTTCACGGCGAGCGGAAACAGGTAAATCAGGATAGCTGATTTTTAGGCTTTCTTGCGTTGTTTTACGTGCAGAAAAACGAGCTTGAGCCGATAAAATATCGGCTTCAATTTCTGCTTTTACCGCAAGGCGAGCAGGCTCACTTTTAATATTAGCCATACCGTTAATACGGTTGCGTAAACGGCGATAGTCGGTGTTAGTTACTGCTTTAAGCTGAGAAAGTAATGCCTTTTGTTCTTCTGAATATGGCATTGGTTTGTGTGCAAGCGGTCGTTTTTTGTCTGAATTTTGCGAAATTTTGGTCATTGGTTGTTATCAGTAAAATGAATAATAACTGATAGCGCAAGCGTCCACGCTTGTGCTAACAAACTAATTGGCACAAGCGTGGACGCTTGCGCCATCGTTAAAGAAGTTTTTAAGCTTTCCCGATTACCAGCGAAATAATCCCTGCTGCAATAAGCGGGCCGACAGGCACACCACCGAATAATGCAACACCGATAATAGTGCCTATTAGCAAGCCCGTCACTAAAATGGGTTGCCCGCTCATTAAACTCACACCTCGCCCGCCAAGCCAGGCGACTAATACACCTGAAACAATCGCTAACATCATCTTCCAATTTAAAATTTGTGCGAGTTCAGGCAATAGAATTCGCCCTGATACTAGTGGTGCGAGTACACCGATAGTAAGAATAATAATACCGATTTTTAAACCATATTGATCAATAAAAGGAAGGTATTTAGAAAGCAGTGTTTGTTGCATAATTAACAGTACCGCAGCGGAAATAGTTACAGCACTGTTTTGGCTGATTAAGCCTAAAATAATGAGTACTACTAACAATAACGCAACAGAATTAAGTTGTAATGTCATAAGTTTCAAAATGTAAAATCCCTTACCTTGTGAGGTAAGGGAAGTTGAAAAGTTAGATTAGTTGATGAATTTCATCAATCCCATTAGCACACCGACACCAGCTAAAATAAAGCCAGCCATCTTATACATAGATGATGTTAAACGAACCTCAAGATTAGAAATTTCATTTCTAATTTCTGCCTTTAATTCTTTTAGATCCTGCTTTGTCGCTAACGCAGATTGGCTTTGTTCTAATGCTTCATCAAGAGCATCAGCAAATGCTTCGGCTATTTCAGGTGTTTGATTAGCTTCTTGTAAGCGTTTTACAAAACGAAGTTTATCAAATCGTAGGCTCATCATCGTATCCATTCTTGTATCCTTTTGTTACTGAATAATAAAATTAAATTTAGCACAATAACAAAAAGGGATTTGGGCTAATTTTGTGATGTATATCGAAAAATTAAATATTAAGCCGCAACCATTACCATTGCAGGGCGGATAACTCTGCCTTGTAAGGTGTAGCCTTTTTGTAAAACAGTGCTGATATGATTAGATTCAATCCCTTCAGCCGGTTGCATTGAAATCGCTTCGTGCAGTTCAGGGTTAAATGCTTCGCCTACTTCACCCATAGCCACTACACCAAATTTTGCTAGCGTATTAATAAATTCTTTATGTGTCATTTCCACACCATCAACAAGAGCTTGGGTGGTTTCATCGGTTACGGCCTTATCTAACGCATCTAAACCACGCTCTAGATTATCTACCACATTTAATAACTCTTTAGAGAATTTTTCTAAGGCAAATTTATGTGCTTTTTCGACATCTTGCTCAGCACGACGGCGAATATTTTGGATTTCTGCCTGAGCACGTAATTGAATATCTTGTTCACGCTTGTCAGCATCTAAAATATAGGCTTCTAATTCTGCAATTTTAGCGTTAGCTTCTTCTAACGGATTGATTAATTGTTCTACTTCTTCGGTAACAACATCTTGTTGAATTTCTTCATTTTCAGCGATAATTTCTTCCGTTTGAATATTTTCGTTTTGAGTGGTCATTTTTAATCCTCTAAATACCAAATTATGAAATGATAAATCTTCTTTAATATAACGATAAATGGGTGGATTTCAAGGTTTGGATAAAAAATTTGGCAAAAAATTGCAGTTTTAATAAGAAAAGGCTTGCAAAATATAGGGGGTAGCTTAAAATGCCCCCGTCTTTTATGCCCTTAGGCAAGGCTATATTTTTTACTCACTTTCTTTTAACGGAGAAAACATAAATGAAAAAATTAGCAGGTTTATTTGCAGCAGGTTTAGCAACAGTTGCATTAACAGCGTGTAATGACGAGAAAGCAACTGACAATAATGCGACAACGGGCGCAGCAAACCAAACTGTTCATCTTTATACTTGGACAGAATATGTACCTGATGGCTTGTTAGATGAATTTACAAAAGAAACTGGAATTAGAGTAGAAGTTTCAAGTCTTGAATCTAACGAAACAATGTATGCAAAATTAAAGTTACAAGGTAAAGATGGCGGTTATGATGTTATCGCTCCTTCAAACTACTTTGTATCTAAAATGGCAAAAGAAGGAATGTTAGCAGAATTAGATCACGCTCAACTTCCTGTTATTCAAGAATTAAACCAAGACTGGTTAAACAAACCTTATGATGAAGGTAACAAATATTCATTACCTCAATTATTAGGTGCACCAGGTATTGCATTTAACACTTCAGACTATCAAGGTAGTGAATTTACTTCTTGGGCTGATTTATGGAAACCAGAATATGCAAACCGTGTACAATTATTAGATGATGCACGTGAAGTATTCAATATTGCGTTATTAAAATTAGGTAAAAATCCAAATACAACAGATCCTGCAGAAATTGAAGCTGCTTACGAAGAATTAAGAAAATTACGTCCAAACGTACTTTCATTTAGTTCTGATAACCCTGCAAACTCATTTATTTCTGGTGAGGTTTCAGTTGGTCAATTATGGAATGGTTCTGTGCGTATTGCTAAGAAAGAAAATGCACCTGTGAATATGGTATTCCCGAAAGAAGGTCCAGTACTTTGGGTTGATACTTTAGCAATTCCAGCAAATGCTAAAAACAAAGAAAATGCACATAAGTTAATTAACTACTTATTAAGTGCAAAAGTAGCTGAGAAATTAACATTAGAGATTGGTTACCCAACATCTAATATGGAAGCTTTAAAAGTATTACCAAAAGAGATTACAGAAGACCCAGCAATCTACCCAACTGCTGAAGTATTACAAGCCGCACAATGGCAAGATGATGTTGGTGATGCAATCGAACTTTATGAAAAATACTATCAAGAGTTAAAAGCAGCAAAATAATTGCTGATTAGTTTAAAAAGCCTCCGAATTATCTCGGAGGTTTTTTTGTTAAATTTTCTCCCATTCTTTCTTTTCTAAAGAGAGGAGAGGGCGCTAAAATTTTTATATTGATTAAAATTGCAAACTTTTCCCCAAAAATGACCGCTTTCTAACGTATAATAAAGCCCAAATTAAAGAGGTTGATATGAATTTAAGATGGCAAGAATATCCAGATAATGCCAAAAGACTATTTAAGCTATCGCTACCTATTTTTATTTCCCAGCTTTCTGCATCGGGAATGGGGTTAGCGGATATTGTGATGGCAGGATTGGTGAGTGATGCTGATGTTTCAGCAATTGCGGTAAGTAATTCGATTTACTTTCCGCTTTTCTTATTTGTGCTAGGCTTACTCAATGCAATTACGCCGACGGTTTCTTATTTAAATGGTTCAGGCAATCGCCATTTAATTGCAAGTCAAGTAAGGCAGGGAGTATGGATTGTGCTTGCTATGTCTGTACCACTGATTGCTATTTTCTTAAATAGTCATCTGATTTTAGATTTAATGGAAACACCTGCGGAGTTTTCGATTAAATCGCAACAATATTTGGCAATAATGGCAATCGGGCTGATTCCTGCACTATTAGGTATTAACCTACGCTGTATGAATGATGGTTTATCAAATCCAAAACCTGCAATGCAAATTACCTTCTTTGGCTTGCTAATTAATATTCCGTTAAACTATATTTTCATTTTTGGCAAATTAGGCTTGCCAGAAATGGGAGCGGTTGGCTGTGGTGTAGCAACGGCGATCGTGAACTGGGTAATGTTTTTAATGATGTTGCATTATTGCTATACCCACCCATCGCAACGAGATATTAAACTTTTTGAAAAATGGTTTGAAGCACCAAGCGGTCAGATTTTACTAAAACTTTGCAAATTAGGCTTGCCGATTGCCTTTGCGACTTTTACTGAAGTGATGCTGTTTTCAACTTCTGCACTTTTTTTATCGCCACTCGGTTCGCAAGTGGTTGCAAGCCACCAAGCAGCCTTACAAACCAGTTCGCTATTTTTTATGATTCCAATGTCTTTTGGAATTGCAACCACGATTGTAATTGGGCAAACACTTGGGCAAAAAAATGTGGAAGGAGCGAAAGTGTTGAGCTATCACGCTTTGATAACGGCAACTTTACTCGCTATTCTTGCCGCAGTAATTATCATTTTGTTAAACCAAATTATTCCACACGCTTTTACTAGTGATCCAATTTCGATTTCTATTGCAGCTAATTTATTGCTTTTTGCGGCGGTATATCAAATTCCCGATGCAGTGCAAGCGGTGGTAAATGGAATTCTACGTGGTTATAAACACACGAAACCAATTTTATATGTCACTATGTTTTGTTATTGGGTAGTGAGTATTCCACTCGGTTATGTTTTAGCCAGAACAGATTGGCTTGTAAAACCAATGTCGGCACAAGGTTTTTGGCTTGTTTTTTGTATTGGGTTAAGTTTGGCAAGTGGTTTATTATTATGGCAAATGCGGAAAATTCAGGCTATACCAGCAGAGCAGCTAATTGCTAAATTGGAGAGAATCAAATAAGTTTTTAAGTTAATTTTATGACTAATTTGAGTTGTAAATGTTTATTTATAATCACTCTTACGATTTTTTTACAGAAAAAAGCCACTCTTGCGAGTGGCTAAAAAAACTAAGGTGAATTGTTTTTATTAGAATGTGATACGAGTACCTAAACCGATTCTGCTATTGTCTTCAATAGTTTTACCAGATTGTTTGGTTCTCGCTTTACCGCCTTCAAGGTACACGGCAACATATTTGTTGAATTTGTGATCAACACCTAGTTTCCAGCCCAAGTTTTTCGCTTTTGCTTCACCATCATTTTGTGCTGTACCAAATAATACACCACCATAGATATTATTTTGTGGCGTTACGGCTACTTTTAAGCCTGCATCAAAGCGGTTGATTTTTTCAAATTTTTTCACACCGAATGTTTGGAATGTATTGAATGCTTGACCTTTTGGAGATTTAGCATAAGCCCAGTCAAGACCTGCGGTAACAATACCATAGTTTACATCAAAACCTACACCCGCAAATTTACGTTTAAATTCTTCTTCTTTTCCTACAGTAACAGTTTCTTGGAGGCATACTGTATTACCCTCTAGTGTTGCTACCGTTGCATTACATGTTCTAGTTTCTGCGCCTGCTTTAGCTGCAGTTAATTCACCATAACCTGAACCAAAGCGTACTTTAGCATCGCCTAATTCACCATCATAGAATAGACCAAATTGAAAACCGTTACCTGTATCTACTCTTGTTTTATCTGAGTGGCCAACATAATAGTCTGCGGCTACACGAACACCATTAAATTTTGCAGACATAAAGTGGAATGCTTTAGTGTGTGCATCTAAGAACACGTTTCCACCCATTTCCCAAGTGTAGTTTGCTTTAGGAATATGATCACCTAATACTAATTGACGACCAAAGGTTAAAGAACCAATATCTTTGTGTTGAACACCACCGAATAAACGGTGTGCACGAACATTACCACCTAAGCTATTTGCATCAGAAAAACGTAATTCTGTTGCCGCTACAGCTTCATAACCACCACCAATTTCTTGGAATGCACGAACACGAACGCGAGAACCTCTATCAATAACGTCAGTACGTTTATCTTTAGCTTTATTAACCTCTAATGCAACACGACCATCGACATCGATTTTTGTTCCGTCTTGTTGATAAACAACAGTAGCGTTTGCCCCACTAGCAGCCATTGCTGCGATTGATAATGCAAGAAGTGTTTTTTCATAATTGTCTTCCTTTAGGTTAGAGTTTTTAACAAGTCGGTTACCCGACAACGTTAGAAAAATTGGTTTTAACATCGATGTTTCTTGTGGCGGAATTTACATAAATAAAATTTTTTCGCCAAATTTTATGAATTTTTTTGAACTTTTTTAAAATGCTTGTAAATCAATGAGTTATGTTGTTCTTGCGAAAATTTTAATAGCTAAAAAATGGTGCATAGATCACATTTTTGATAATTCTTTTGGAGTGAAATTTCATTGAATTTTTGTAACCATTTGATTTATATATTATTTTTTGTTTTTGGTTTTTTATGTATTTATAAAGCAAGAAAAAATTCAAAAAATTATTCAGATTTGTGATATTGATCACAAATTAAACCGTAAGGCGACAGAAAAATAAGGAAAATCTCTTCATATTTTATTGATTAGCGTTCATTATTTAGAAGCTAGAAAATTTATTAAATTGCATAATAAATTTTCTTGAATGTGAAAGGCTGGTTATTTTATGCTTTTGTCGATAAAATCTTTTTATTCTATTTTCATAAATTTCTGATTATGCAAAACCTAAACCCTATCAAACTCCCATTAAATCAATCTGTTTTAATTGAAGCCTCAGCAGGTACGGGGAAAACCTTTACCATTGCTAACCTTTATTTGCGTTTATTGTTAGGGGTAGGTTGTGAGCCTTTAACTGTTGAGCAAATTTTGGTAGTAACCTTTACCAAAGCAGCAACCGAAGAGTTAAAAGATAGAATTCGGCAAAATATTCAGGCTTGCCGAGCTTTTATTTTGGATAATCGAAATAACACTCTTCAAGAAAATGCGAGTTATCGGGGGAATGAAGAGTTCTTAAGTGAGCTTTATCAGCAAATTTTACCGCTAGATGAAGCCTTACTGCGTTTAAGTATTGCAGAAAGAGAAGTCGATACCGCAAGCGTATTTACTATTCACGGATTTTGCCAAAAAATGTTAGTGCAGTTTGCTTTTGAATCGGGCGTGCGGTTCGATTTAGATTTGCAACCAAACCAAAGTGAGTTGTTGAAAAGGCTAAGCGAAGAAGTATGGCGAGAGCAGTTTTATCCGCAAGGTGTAAATGCAACTTATGCGATTTCTAGTCAATTATCTACTCCAGCTAATGCTTTGGCGGCAATTAGAGATTATTTGCCGATAGCATTGCCAGAGCCAAGTGCGTTTTTAGGTAAGGATTTTGTGGAGCATTTAACACAATATCAGAACTTAATTAAAGAGATAAAGACTTACTGGTTAAGCAATAAAGCGGAAATAATTGAGATTCTTTTGGTTGAGTTAAATAAAACTTATAAAAAAGGGCAGAAAAAATCTTTAAGTCGCCGTTCATATCAAGAACGATTTATTAATGGTTGGGTGGCCAATTTAGACATATGGGTAGAAAGTAAAAATGATGTTTTACCAGTTGAGCTATTTTCACGTTTCTGTCAAGAAATGATTGCAGAAAAGGCAGAGGAGGGAGCAGAAATATTAGAATCGCCACATTTTGCAAAAAACCAAGCATTTTTAACCGCTTACCAAGAAAATTTTGAAAATAGCTTAAAGCCAATTTTGTTGTATCAATTTTTAATCGGGGTAAAAGAAAAACTGGTGGCATATAAGCAATCCCACCCTGAACGTAGTTTTGATGATTTATTGATAATGCTTAATCAAGCCTTAAAACAACCTGCAACAGGTAAGGTGTTAGCGGAAAAAATTCGTTCAGTTTACCCTTTTGCGATGATTGATGAGTTCCAAGATACTGACTTAACGCAATACGAAATTTTCAGCCAAATCTTTATGGTAGAGCAGGCGAATAAGGGTTTTATTATGATTGGAGACCCGAAACAGTCTATCTATAAATTCCGTGGGGCGGACATTTTTACCTATTTAAAAGCTGCTCAGCAAACAAATGCCCAATTTACGCTGGCGAAAAACTGGCGTTCTTTGCCCGAAGTGGTACAAGCGGTCAATAATTTATTTAATTTTGCAAATTCAGAAAAATCGCCTTTTATTTACCAAGGCATTGATTTCCACCCAGTTACCGCAGATGAGAATAAAGGGAAGTTAATTAGCCATCAAGGGCATTTTGTTTGCCATACGGCTGAGAAAACAAAATTAGATGATATGGCAGAAATTTGTGCCTACCAAATTCATCAGCAGCTAAATGCGATGAAAGCCGGGCAGTTTGGCATAGAAAAAAATGGCGAATTTAAACCTTTTGCTGCCAAAGATATTGCGATTTTAGTGCGAAAAGGTTCGCAAGCAACTCGCATAAAAAGAGCCTTAGCTAAACGTAGTATTAAATCGGTTTATTTAGCCGAATCAGAGGTGGTATTTAGTTCTGAGATTGCATCAGAGCTATGTTGGTTATTGCAAGCTGCACAGAACCCTTATCATTATCAAGCTTTGTTATCGGCATTAGGTTCAACCTTTTGGGGGATGACAGCAGCTGAAATTTATCGTTATAAAGAAAATGAAATGCTATGGGAGACTAAGGTTAATCAGTTTGTAGAATATAGTGCCATCTGGAAAACCCACGGAATATTGCCAATGTTGCATAAAATTTACTTAGAGCAAGGCATAATCCAACGATTAAAAGGAATGGTAAATGCAGACCGATTGATTACTGATTTATTGCATTTAACGGAGATTTTGCAAGAAAAATCGCAAGATTTTGAATCTGAAGCCGAGCTTGTTCATTGGTTTGAGCGACAGCTTAGCTCCCCTGAGGCGAATGATGAACAAAAGTTACGCTTAGAAAGTGAAGAAGAACTGATTAAAATTATTACTATTCACGGTTCAAAAGGATTGCAGTATCCGATTGTGTGGTTGCCTTTTGCCTCACAAAAAAGTGAAGTTGGGAAACCGAAGGAATTTGGTGTGTATCGTAACCAAGCAGGCAAGCTAAATTGGTATATCGGCACAGCTGATGATGAGGTTAAAAATACGCTCCAAAATGAAGAGTATGCGGAAGATCTACGTTTATTTTATGTCGCACTAACCCGTGCGGAATCGCAACTTAATTTAGTGTTACCAACCGAAATTTCAGGTTTTAGTCCATTGCATTATTTACTGACAAACGGCAATACAGAAAATGAAAAAATCAATGTGGCTGAAAAGCTAGCTACAAAAGGGATTGAGGCTGATCTTGTTGCGGTGGAGAAAGATTTACCAGAAAGCCGTTGGCAAAATGATGAAACAGAAGAATCATACCAAGCTAAAACTTTCACAGGTAATATTCGGGTGGTCGGGCAAATTACCAGCTTTAGCTCCCTTTATGCTCAACACGAACGTTTTAGCGAAGGAAAGATCAATTTAGTAACCGATTTTGCTCAAGATCGAGATATTGATCTTGAAGTGATTGAAACGGATTATTTGGCAAATGATGCGACAGAGCCTTTTTCGCCTTTCCAATTCCCACACGGCATAAAAGTAGGGACGATTTTGCATAGCTTTTTTGAGCATTGCCAATTTGGTAAGCCGATTGAGCAAGAAGCCGTTACTAAAGTTTGTGAACAGTTGGAATTAAATGAGGAATGGATTGAACCCACTCAAGCGTGGTTTGAACGTATTCTTGAAACACCTTTAGCAGAAGCAAATTTTAAACTAAAAGAGGTTAATGAAAAGCAATGCTTAAATGAATGGCAGTTTTATTTACGCCTAAAAAATGAAAAAGCCTTAATCAAGCTTAATCAGCTTTTAAAACAGCATACGACTTTAGCCAAGCATTTACCGGAGTTGCAACTACCGCAATTAGAAGGTTTTGTACGAGGTTTTGTCGATTGCATTGTGCAAATGAACGGCAAGTTTTATTTGATTGATTATAAATCGAATTTTTTAGGTTTCTTGCCACAAAATTACATGGCGGAAAACCTCAAACGAGAAATGGGCAGACAGCGTTACGATTTACAATATTTGCTCTACACCCTTGCCGTACATCGTTATCTCAAATCTCGTCTAGGCGAAAATTACGATTACGAACGTGATTTTGGCGGTGTGGCTTATCTCTTTTTACGAGCAATGGACGGCACAACCGATAACGGCGTTTATTTTGATAAACCAAGTAAAATCTTAATTGAAGAAATGGATACCTTGTTTGGATAAAAATGGCCCTCTGGTTTAAGAGGGCATTTTTTAATTCTCCGTTTCATACCAAATTTTATTGATATAGAGTAAAACTTTTCCAACAGGTGTTTCGACCCGAATTTCATCATCAACTTGCTTGCCGATTAAGGCTCGGGCAACAGGGGAATCTATGGAAATCCAGTTTTTGGCTGGGTCGAATTCATCGCAACCGACAATGCGGTATTGTTTGGCTTCGCCCTCTTCATTTTCTAATTCCACCCAAGCACCGAAAAAGACTTTTCCCTCTTGTTTTGGGTGGTAATCGACAATTTGTAATACTTCTAACCGCTTTGATAAAAAACGCACACGGCGGTCAATTTCACGCAGGCGACGTTTGCCGTAAATATATTCGGCATTTTCACTTCTATCGCCAAGGGCTGCGGCATCAGAAACCGCTTGTGTTACCATCGGGCGTTCTTCTTTCCATAAAAATTTCAGCTCTTTGTCTAAGGCTTGCCACCCCGCTCGAGTGATGTAGTTTGATTTAGCCACAGTTTTTCCTTATTTCTTGGGGCTAGTCTTATGCCAGCCCCAAAAGCGTTAAATTTATTTAGAAAGTAATAAATTGGCGATAGTTTTCATACCAATGCCCGTTGCACCTGCTGACCACAAATCGCTTGCCGTTTTGCGGAATGTGGCAGAGGCATCAATGTGCAACCAATTTTGTGCATAATCTTTCACAAAGTAAGATAAAAACGCTGTTGCGGTACTTGCCCCCGCCCCCACCGGTACAGAACCAATATTGGCAATATCAGCAAAAGAAGAGGAAATTTGCCCACGGTGGAACTCTTCAAACGGTAATCGCCAGAATGGTTCGTTTTCTGCTTTGGCTGCGTTTAACAGTTGTACGGTTAATTCATCGTCCATTGAAAGCACTGAGTGGTAATCGTTCCCTACGGCGACTTTGGCTGCTCCTGTAAGAGTAGCTGCATCAATAATAAATTGTGCTTTTTGCTCGCTTGCGTCAATTAAGCCGTCTGCCAACACAAGGCGACCTTCAGCATCGGTGTTTAATACTTCAACTGTTACTTCATTGCGATAAGTGATAATATCGCCAAGTTTGAACGCATTGTGGCTAACCATATTTTCGGCACAGCAGAGGTAAAGTTTTACACGCTGTTTCAAGCCTCGGGTAATCGCAAAGGCTAATGCACCGCTTAATAATGCTGCTCCGCCCATATCGGTACGCATTGTACTCATTCCGTCACTTGGTTTAATGCTATAACCACCAGTATCAAAGGTAATGCCTTTACCGACTAAACAGGCTAACACAGTAGCATTTGGATCATTTGTCGGGTTGAAATCTAATTTTAATAAAGCAGGGGCGTTGATTGAGCCTTTACCCACCGTCCAAATCCCATTGTAGCCTTGGGCTTTTAACTCTTCGCCACGGATAATTTCATAAGAAACTTCGCCTTGTTTAGCTTGGCTGCTAATAAATTCCGCCGCTTTTTCGGCAAGTTTTTCGGGAGTTAAGCTGTCAGAGGGTTCATTTATAAGATCTCGCACAAAGCTTGAACATTTTAAGCGATTATCAAATTCGGTTTGCGGTTGCCCTAAATTCGGGTAGCTAACTAAGCCTTGGTTACGCACCGAATGAAAGCCTTGATGAAATGCCCAACATTCTTCTAATTGCCAATTCTCGCCTGTTAATGCGACATTCAAAATACCTTGGCTTTTAATTTTACGGGCAGCTTTTTGAATGATATTTAGGCTGTTTTTGGTGTTGTGAATAATAAAGCCGGAATCGCTTGCTGAAAGAATTGCGTTTTCTCCCCAAGTAGCAGGGGCAGGTTGTTGGCTAAGAGTAATATTCATTGCAGTCATTTTATTCTTCCTTCACGAGAAAATAGTTTGCTTATCCTAGCAAAAATTTGCAAAACGAGATAGAAAAAAGACCGCTTGTTATTTTGATTAGTATCAATATGCCGATGAAATCGGGAGATTTTAAAATGATGAGATTTACAACTTTTATAAATGAGAATTGTTTTTATTTGTATTTTAATGAAAATAGATTAGAATAGCGTCCTATTTTATTGTGGAGAAAATCTATGGAAATTAATGGTAAATTCAAGCGATTTAAAATTGCTCATAATCAACCAACATTAGCTATGGCAATACTGGTTGCATTAATAATGAATGGGAATTCTTTTGCTGAAGAAGTTGAAGAATTAGATACGATTAATGTAATTAGTATAACTAATGACAAAATGGGTGAAACCAGAAAAACAGCGACAGAATTAAAAAAACAACAAGTACAAGATAGTCGAGACCTAGTGCGCTACGAAACAGGCGTTACAGTAGTTGAAGCCGGACGCTTTGGGGCGAGCGGTTATGCTATTCGAGGTGTAGATGAAAACCGTGTAGCAATTAATATTGATGGGCTTCGTCAAGCTGAAACCCTTGCTAATCAAGGGTTTAAAGAACTATTTGAAGGTTATGGTAATTTTAATAATACCCGTAATAGTGTGGAAATTGAAACACTAAAAGAAGCGGTCATTCGTAAAGGAGCCGATTCAGTGGCTTCTGGGAACGGGGCTTTAGGTGGCGCAGTTGCATTTGAGACTAAAGATGCTCGTGATTTTTTAATTGAAAAAGATTGGTATTTGGGCTATAGAACAGGTTATTCCACAGCGGATAAGCAACGTTTAAATAGCGTGACTGCAGCAGGTCGTTATAAATGGTTTGATGCTTTAGTTGTTGTAACTGGGCGAAATGGACACGAAACAGAAAATTATGGTTATACAGGCTATAACGCTTTTAAACAAGGAAAAGAGAGAGAAAAAGCAGATCCTTATAAAATCGAAGCAAACAGTTTGCTTGCCAAATTCTCTGTGTCACCAAATGAAAATCATCGCTTTACAATTACCAGTGATAAAAGTGAACGCACCAGCCGTGGCCACGATTTTTCTTACAATCTTAAACCGCAAGATTATATAAATCTTGCTGAAGATGATTTGCGTCATACCAATGATGCGACAACTCGCAAATTCTTTTCAATAAGCTATGAAAATACCGCATCAAATCTATTTTGGGATACTGCAAAAATTTCATTCTCCAATCAAAAAATTACCACTAAAGCCCGTACCGATGATTATTGCGACGGCAATGAAAAATGCGAACAGTATAAAAATCCGTATGGATTACAATTAAAAGATGGGAAAATTGTAGATAGAGAAGGCAACACACCAAAAGTTGAGGTTAGAGAAGTCGATAAGGGAGGATGGAATGAGCATACTGCTGCTTTAGTTGATTCTAATGGTAATGTTGTTACCTCAGATGGCATTGATGCCCGAGCACGGGAATTTTGGTTTGATTGCTCTATTTTTGATTGTAATGCTCCAGTTTCAACTTGGAGTAAAAGTGGATGGGGATCTGGAACTCAAGTTACGAATAAAGAACTTAACTTAGATGAGCAATATATTGATCCTAGAACAGGAAAACGTTATGCGACATCATCTTCTTTTGGGTATTCCGATTATATCGTTATTCCTAGATCTTCAGGTTACTCAGAAAATCTTTATACCGATAGAGATTTAAATACTAAGACTAAGCAATTAAATTTGGACTTAACGAAAAGTGCGGTAATTTTGAGTAAAGAAAACAATTTTACTTATGGATTCTCGTATAGTGAAACAGAAAAATCGATGGTTAACCGTACAGGCTACAACGGTATTAATCCTGTTTGGTGGGCTAATACTTTTTTAGGTGTCGATGCTAATAATGTACCATATACTTCGTGTGAAAATGCAAGGAAAGACACTAGTTGGCAAGCAAGAAAAAATGATAGATCATCACTAGTTTGTCCAACTGTAGATACTTACTCATTTCTGATTCCGGTTAAAACAAAGGATAAATCGCTCTATTTAACCGATAATATTCAGTTACACGATCGTTTCAGTCTAGATTTGGGATTTCGCTATAATTCAACTAAATATCAACCTAACTATGTTGCTGGGCAAACTGCAAAAATTCCGGATGATATGGTAAAAGGTCTGTTTATTCCATTACCGGCAAATAATGTAGGAAATGAGCCAAAATGGTGGGATGATGCCTATAACGGTTTCTCTGATCCAAAATATAATCAAGATTTGCAGGCTTATAGAGAACGGAAAGCAGCATATGATGCCGCTGTCGCCAATAATCCGGCTGAAAATATTGCATATTTTTCCAAACCAAAGAAATTTAGTGAAAAATCTTATTCTTTAGCAGGTACTTTTGATGCAACGGACAACATAAGACTACAGGCAAAATATGCTAAAGGTTTTAGAATGCCGACAACTGATGAAATGTATTTTACTTTCCAGCATCCGGATATTACCGTATTACCAAATGTCGATTTATCGCCGGAAACAGCCAAAACGAAAGAGTTGGCTGTTACTCTGCATGGTGAGTTAGGTTTTATAACAGGAGGCGTTTTCCGTACGGATTATAAAGATTTTATTGATTTTGCATTTGTCGGTAATAAAGATTTAGGAGCGTTAACCGGGAAACCAGGAGCAACTGTTTCAAGTCGGAAATATCCTCTTTATAAGAGTATTAATAGAGAAATAGCACAAGTTCAGGGCTTTGAAATAAATACAAATTTAAATGTAGGGTATCTTTATTCCCGATTACAAGGGCTGAATATTGGCTATAAACTTACACGCCAAAAAGGTCGTACCGGTGAAGGTATTCCTATGAATGCCATTCAACCGATGACGTCTGTGTTTAATCTTGGGTATGACGCACCAAGTCAGAAATTTGGGTTTGATTTATATATTAGTCATGTAAGCAGTAAAAAAGCAGAAGATACCAACAATATGTTCTATGAAGAGGAATTAAACGGTGGAAATGCAGATGCCACACCTTATCTGAAATGGCGTAGTGATAGTTATACAGTGGTAGATTTTACTACTTATATAAAACCGATTAAAAATCTAACATTACAGTTTGGGGTTTATAACTTAACTAATCGTAAATATATGACGTGGGATTCAGCGCGTTCAATTCGTTCATTTGGTACGAGCAATATGATTAATAAAACGACGGGAGAAGGAATAAACCGCTTCTATTCACCGGGTAGAAATTATAAGTTAAATGCGGAAATAACTTTCTAATTTATCTTATCAATAAAATAGACCTCTAGAATTGGAGGTCTATTTTGTTTACAAGCGGTTATTTTTGATAAAAATTTTGCACATTGACCTAAGCTTAGTTATTTTCCGTCCCACGCTTTAAGGGCATCGTGACGGATTTTTACACGGCTTTCTGCATTGCCTTTGTAGTAGTTTTTATCTAAACCACCTTCCCAGTCGCCGTAGTTAGGGTTTGGTAATACGATGAATTTTGTGCCGAATAATTTGCTGTTTTCTGCCACAAACGCACGACGTTCCGCATTTGATTTACGGTAAGTTGCATCGCCAAAATCGTTTAGGTTGTCACCAATATAAAGTACGATTTCATAGCCTTGCTTTTCAATTTCTTCAAAGCGTGGTGTTTTGTTTGATTTATCTTTTCTTAAGTATAGTGTTTCTTCACTAACACCAGTGAAGCCTAATTTTTTCATATCATCAATAGTACCCGCTTTTTCAACACTGTCTTTACGATTTGAAACATAGAACACGGTACCTTTGTTGCTATTGACATAATTATTAAATTCTACAGCACCGGCAATAGCTCCTGTTTGGCGGGCATCTACCCAGCGTGTCCAACTTTCGCCGTCAAATGGTTTGTGGTTTTTTACTTGCCAGCCAGCGTAAGGACTGTTATCTACCATTGTTTCATCTAAATCAACAACAACGGCTTTTTTCTTACCTTTTTTCACTTTAGCTTGGTCGAATGCTACTTTTGCAGTATTAAATGCTTGATGGGCAAGGGCTTGATATTCACCTGATTGTTGCATCCAGTTAATACCTAAAGTAGCTTGTTCTTGTAATATCATTTGATGATGTTCATCTTTATTATGATTGTGAGTACAAGCGGTTAGAGCTAACATTGCAACAGCAGTTAAAGCAGGAAGTTTAAACATTTTCATAAAATATCCTTAGTTTTATTGTTGATAATGGACTGAAGATTATACCTCTAAATAAGTATCAAATGCTACTTATTTTCGTTTAGCTATTCACTTTTAAAATAAACTAAGATAGTCTATTAACCTTTTTATAACAACTATACAAGAGGCTATATGCAAGCATTATTAAAATTAACGCAATTTGTTAGCAAGACATTCGCTGTTTGGGTGGTGGTTTTTGCTTATATTGCAGCTCAATTTCCTGAAACCTTTAAAGTTTTTGTTCCTTGGATTCCTTATTTATTAGGAATTGTTATGCTAGGAATGGGGCTTACCTTAACCTTTAAAGATTTCGCTGAGGTAACTAAAAATCCTAAATCGGTATTAATTGGTGTAGTAGCACAATTTATTGTGATGCCAAGTATCGCTTATGGTTTAGCTAAATTATTTAATCTTCCGCCTGATTTGGCGATTGGGGTAATTTTGGTTGGTTGTTGTCCTGGTGGAACATCTTCAAACGTGATGACTTATTTGGCTCGTGGTAATACGGCTCTATCAGTGGCTTGTACCACAATTTCAACTTTATTAGCTCCAATCTTAACACCTGCAGTTTTCTATCTTTTTGCAAGCCAATGGTTAGAAATTAATGCAATGGCTATGTTTATTTCAGTTTTGAAAATGGTGCTATTACCTATTTTTGTTGGGGTTGTGATTCGTACTATCTTTAAGCAAAAAATTGAACAATTTAGCCAAACCATGCCATTAATTTCAGTTATTGCGATTGTGTTAATTGTTACTGCCGTAGTTTCTGTCAGCCGTGATCGTATTATTGAATCTGGTTTATTAATTTTTGCAGTGGTGGCATTACATAACGGTTTAGGCTATTTAATTGGCTATTTTGCAGGACGTTTCTTAAAATTGCCTGTTGCAGATAGCAAAGCGGTAGCGATTGAAGTAGGAATGCAGAACTCTGGTTTAGGGGCTGCTCTTGCCGCATTACACTTTAAAGCAAACCCAGTCATTGCAGTTCCAAGTGCGGTATTTAGTTTCTGGCACAACATTTCAGGCCCGATTTTAGCAATGATTTTTTCAAAAATGAAAAATGATAGCGAAAAATAAGAGTACTATATAAATAAACAAGCGGTTTAATTTGCAAAAAAATTTACAAATTAGACCGCTTGTTGTTTGAGTGATGACTTAAAACATTCTTGGGCCTCGAGTGATACTGATTTGTTCGCCGGCTGCTCGTTGAGTAACAATGATGTTATCCCCTTCATTTAAACCAGATAACACTTCTGTATTGATACTGTCTGCTAGCCCCAGTTGAATTGGTTTTTCAACGGATTTTCCATTTTCTAATACGAGAACGTAGTTTTCTTTGCCACGTTTTTTAATGACTGTAGTTGGTACTACTAATACATTCTCTCGTTTATCAATAGTAATTTGTGCTTGAGTTGTCATTCCAATTCTTAAACTATTGTCTGTATTGTCAATAGATACATTAGCGTAGTAGTAAACAGCCTCAGTATTGCCCGATTTCTCTGTATAACTATTATCAGTTAGGGTGGTAAGGGCAGGATCAACCGAATCAATAATTGCATTATAGGTTCGTTCAGGCTCTGCAAGTGTGCTAAAGCTAACATTTTGCCCAACTTTTACTTGTGCAATATCGCCTTCAGAGATTTCAAGTTTAATCAACATTTTAGATAAATCGGCAACTTGTACAATCGTGGGAGAAACTTGGTTTGAATTTACAGTTTGCCCTACAGAAACAGGCACTGACACAATTACGCCGTCCATTGGCGAAACAATTTGAGTGTAAGTTAAGTTGGTTCTAGCATCATTTACCGAGATTTCTGCCGATTTAATTTGTGCTTTAATGTTATCTACACTAGCTTTGGCAGAGGCCAATGTGTTTTTGGCACTCTCAAGCTCATTTAATGAGGTGCTATTTGCTTTATACAATCTGTTTAAACGATTATAGTTTGATTGAGCAACTTCAAGTGCAACTTGGGCAGATTTTAGTTGTGCTTGATAAGAGGAAAGTTGTGCTTCTGCAGTGCTTAGGCTATTGCTTTGGTTGCTTGAGTCAATGTCGGCAATTAAATCGCCTTGTTTAACGGTTTGCCCAAGTTCAACATAGAGTTTTTGTATTTTACCAGAAACCTGAGCACCAACTTCTGTTCGTTTATTTGCTCGCACAGAGCCTGTTGCTAATACGCTTTTATCAATAGCTGCACGAGTAACTGGTTCAGTAATATAGTGAATTTGTGTAGTTGTATTTTTCTGATTGTAATAGATATATCCACCGACACTGATTGCAATAATAATCGTTAAAGTAGCTAATTTTTTTAGTTTCATTTTATCTCTTTTAATTTATTGATATTATAAGTGGTCATAATTGACCAACTTTTTGCAAAAAAGTTGCTTAAATAATGCCAAATGTTGCTCGGATATAGCTTGCTACGGCTTCATATTTATGGTGTCCAATCACTTCATTATTTGGCAATATTGCTTTTAAGCGAGGATCTGCGTTTTTCATCAGACAGCCTTTTCCTGTTCGAGAAAGCATTTCAACGTCATTCATACCATCACCAAAGGCGATACAATCTTGCAAAGTATAACCTCTTAATTTCACTAATTCCGCTAGAGAATTTGCTTTACACACACCTTTTGCCATAACCTCAAGGCAGAGAAGGGCAGAGTAAGTCATTTGTACTTGGTCACCATAGGTAACTTGAATATATTTTTCAATCGGAACAAGAGCCTCTGCAGTTTTACCAATAAAAAAGACTTTTTCAGTTTGTCTGCCGTGATGATGGGCAAAATCAACCACTTGATAGCTAAAACCAGAATCTTGATGATATTTTTTCAGTTCTTCAATCTCTTTATTGATAAACCATTCATCTCCTTGATAACTATTTAAGCAGATATTTTGAGGATCGTATTTTATATTCATTAATTCAACGGCGAGATCTTCAGGCAGATAATGATTTACTAATTTTTTACCCGTTAAGTCATTAGCTCTTGCACCATTTGAAGTGACAAGCATTGTGTTTTTAGCATTAACTTTACCGATAATATGAGAAACATCAGGGTAATTGCGGCCAGTTGCAAAAAAGATATCAACCCCTTTCTGAGATAATTTTTCAAGTGTGTCTATAGTAAAATTGCCAATTTTATGATTTGCATTAAGAAGTGTGCCATCGAGATCAGAAATAATTGCACGAAATGGTAGGCTCATAGCATTATCCTTAAAATTTAAAATAAAGTAAAAGGCTATCAAATTTAGCTTAAAACTTCAAAGAAAATAGTTTTTTACGAAGTTTTAAAATATTTTTTCACAAAATAAAAAAATATTTGTTTGAAGCTAAAATATTAAGTTTATAGTTAAAGCTAACTCATTGTTTTGGGGTTGTAGTTTAATTTAGTGTTTTTAACTGACAATTTAACTCTTTTAGAAATAATAATCTGGTAAGAGTTGTTGAAAATGGTATGGTAACGTTTGCGTAAAGAGAAAAATGCTATTGACATTGCCTTAGATAAAGCTAATATACATCTCACTTACTGAATAATAATGCAAACATAAACACACAACACAATATGGAAAAATTTACCTTACTCCGATTATCTCTGTTATCGCATTTTGTGCGAGGATAAAGATTGCTTGGAAAAAGTAAATAAACTATCCACATTCTTGCCCGCACTTAAAAATGCGGGCTTTTTTTATTTTATTAAAAGAGAAATTATATTCAATAAATTAATTAAGGATTCCCTATGAGCAATAATAACATCATTATCTTTGATACGACCTTACGTGATGGCGAACAATCATTAAAAGCAAGCTTAACCGTAAAAGAAAAATTACAAATTGCATTAGCACTAGAACGTTTAGGGGTTGATGTGATGGAAGTGGGGTTTCCTGTTTCTTCATCGGGCGATTTTGAGTCGGTGCAAACTATCGCTCGCCATATTAAAAATAGCCGTGTTGCTGCACTTTCTCGTGCGGTGGCAAAAGATATTGATGCCGCTTATGAAGCATTAAAAGTGGCGGAAGCTTTCCGAATTCATACCTTTATTGCAAGTTCTGCATTACACGTTGAAGCGAAATTAAAACGCTCATTTGATGATGTCGTGGAAATGGCAGTTGCGGCAGTGAAACGTGCAAGAAACTATACAGATGATGTGGAATTCTCTTGTGAAGATGCAGGGCGTACCGGTATTGATAATATTTGCCGAATTGTTGAAGCAGCCATTAACGCTGGGGCGACAACTGTGAATATTCCAGATACGGTTGGGTTCTGCTTACCAAATGAATATGGCAATATTATTCATCAAGTGATGAACCGAGTACCGAATATTGATAAAGCCATTGTTTCCGTGCATTGCCACAACGATTTAGGAATGGCGACAGCAAATTCATTAACGGCGGTGCAAAACGGGGCAAGACAAATTGAATGTACTATTAACGGCATTGGTGAGCGAGCAGGAAATACCGCTTTAGAAGAAGTGGTGATGGCAATTAAGACACGTCAGGAATTTTTAGGGGTAGATACTCGCATTAATACCCAAGAAATTCATCGTGTCAGCCAAATGGTCAGCCAGCTTTGTAATATGCCGATTCAGCCGAATAAAGCGATTGTGGGGAGCAATGCGTTTGCTCACTCTTCTGGTATTCACCAAGATGGAATGCTTAAAAATAAAAATACTTATGAAATTATGTCGCCGGAAACGATCGGGCTTAAGAAAGAAAAGTTGAATTTAACGGCTCGCTCTGGCCGTGCCGCCGTAAAAGGACATATGGCAGATATGGGTTATACCGAAAGCGATTATGATTTAGATAAATTATATGAAGCTTTCTTACAGCTTGCAGATAAAAAAGGCCAGGTGTTTGATTATGACTTAGAAGCACTTGCTTTTATTGATATGCAACAAGGCGATGAAGACCGCTTAAAATTAGATGTGATCACATCTCAGCTGATTAGTGGTTTGCCAGCATCGGCATTTGTGCAGGTAGAATTAGATGGCAAACGTGTAAGTGCAACCTCTCAAGGCGGTAATGGCCCTGTAGATGCAACTTATAACGCTATTATGCAAATTGTTGGAATGGAAGTTAAAATATCGCACTATAACTTAACCGCAAAAGGTGAAGGAGCAGAGGCTTTAGGGCAAGTGGATATCGTAGTGGAATATGAGGATAGAAAATTCCACGGTGTTGGTTTAGCAACTGATATTGTTGAATCTTCAGCTCGTGCTTTAATTCACGCTATTAATGCAATTTATCGCTCGCAGAAAGTGGCAGATTTAAAAGCGAAGAAATAATTTTTATTAGATATGCAGACAAGCGGTTGGATTTTTTGAAAATTTTGCAAATTTTCGTTAAAATCCGACCGCTTGTTTATTTTTGTTTTGGGTTTTATCAAGAAAGTAAAAAAGATTAAATAATTTTCCAAATTATTGGAACTTTAAGAAGAAAGCACACACTAAGAGAGTGTGCAATGGAAAATGACATATTTATATTTAGGAGAGTCCGCAGTTGAGCGAACAGATCACCGACCAAGAATTAGTCGAAAAAGCACAAAAAGGTGATAAAAAAGCATTTAATTTACTTGTTGTACGTTATCAAAATAGAGTGGCAGGGTTATTGACCCGCTATGTAAGTAGAGATGATATTCCAGACATTGTGCAAGAATCTTTTATTAAAGCCTATCGTTCTTTAGAATCTTTCCGTGGAGAAAGTGCTTTTTATACGTGGCTTTATCGAATTGCAGTTAATACTGCAAAGAATCATTTAACCTCTTTAGGCAGAAGACCGCCTAAAGAAGATATTTTGGCAGAAGATGCTGAAAGTTATGATGTTGGCACACAACTTCGTGAAAGTGATACACCAGAAAATTTGGTGTTATCTGAAGAGCTAAGACGAGTGGTGTTCGATACCATTGAAAATTTACCTGATGAACTTAAAACTGCTATTCAATTAAGAGAATTAGAAGGATTAAGTTATGAAGAAATAGCCGAAGCAATGGGGTGCCCTGTTGGAACCGTGCGTTCACGGATTTTTCGAGCTAGAGAAGCGATAGATGCAAAAGTTAAACCGCTTATGCAGTAATTAAAGATCAAAATTTTAAGATAGAAATGTAGAAATCATTGGAGCCGATTATGCAACAACGCATTACTCAACAGAATGAAAGCCTTTCAGCTTATATGGATGGGCAAAATGTTGATACAGACTTTGTAGAAACATTATTAAATAGCCCAGAATTAAAGCAAAAATGGGCAGACTATCATACTATTCGTAGTGTGATGCAAGGTGATGAGATTATTTTAGGTAATGATTTTTCTGCAAAAATGGAAGCGTTACTAGAAAATGAAGAGATTGAATCACTCTCTCCAGTTCAAAAAGAGCAACCTAAAAAAGGATTGGTGCTTAAATTGAAACGTTGGGGTACGCCAATTATGCAGGCAGGGATTGCAGCATCTGTTTGTTTAATTGCAGTTTTAGGTGTAAATACATTTAATTCTGATGATGAAGTTGCACAAGTTCAACCTGTATTACAGACTTTACCGTTTAGTAACTCGATTGAAGCAGTTAGCTATAATGCACCAGCTCACGCTCAACCAACAGCAGAGCAATTAGAACTTCAACAACGCAAAATTAATGCCTTGTTAGAAAATCACGAATTGCAACGTCGTACAAATAATGTGAAAGATGTTACCTTAAGTGATGCAGAGAAAGAAAAATCAAAAACTTCATCTACAATAGAAAGTAGAACTAATTCGCAAAAATAATTTATTGATATAAAGAACTTAAAACCACGTAATCAAAAATGAATTACGTGGTTTTTTTGTATGTAAATGTAGCGAAAAAATAAGAAATAGCTAACAAATAGCGAAATTAAACGTTTTTTTTGATAGAATGAGAAAGCGTAATTTGATTAAGGAATAAGTATGCTAGCGTATATAAGAAAATATTTGTTTCTGTGCATTTTTATTTTTGTTCAACCTACTTTAACTTGGGCAGAAACTGGCACGAGAACAGCTTTATCGTATTTAACTAATATGGTAGAAGCCCATAAAAAATCAAGTTATGAGTTACTTTATATTCTACAACAAAATGGCCGAGTAGAATCTTTTCGTTTACGACATACGTTTATGGAAAATAAAGCGTATTCTCAATTATTAAATTTAGATCATAGCCGAGAAGAGATTATCCTTAATGATAATACGGTAAGTTACTTAGGTCTGAATTTTAGGCCCTTCAGTTTAAATAGCTCACATATTTTAGATAACTTACCTAACGTCCTCTATACTGATTATAGTACATTAACGGGTTATGTTTTTTTAGATTCTGGGAAAGATAGAATTTCTGATCGTAATGCTCGAGTAATCCGTTTAGTCCCCAATGATAAATTTCGTTATGCTTATACGCTTTGGATTGATGATAAAACCAATTTATTACTTAAAAGCCAATTAGTAGATAAACAAAATGTTGTTTTAGAAGAGTTTAGGGTGTTACATCTATATCAAAGCAGTGAATTAGAAATGATAGCTTCTACTATTAATTCATTGATATTGCCCCCTATTACTGCAGTCGAAAAAGAAAATATTAAATCTTCTTATAAATGGGACGTAAATTGGTTGCCATTAGGTTTTCATTTAATTGAAGATCAAACGATGAGTGGTAAACAATATGCTCTTGAAAATGAAAATATTGATAGTCGTTTATATAGTGATGGATTATCGACATTCAATATTTATATGATGCCTAGCCAAGGGATAACCTTTAATGAATATGCTTGGCAACAAGGAAAGCTTACTATTTTAAATCAAACAATTAATGATAAAGATATTGTGGTTATTGGCGAAATCCCACTTGAAAGTGCACAACGAATTTTAAGGAATATTCAATTTTTAGAGGAACCAGCCCAATGATGATTGAACAAGCTACGGTTCTTGAGTATAAGAATGGAGTGGCTTTGGTACAATGCTATGCAAAAAGTAGCTGTGGCGGTTGTGCTGCAGAATCGAGTTGTGGGAGCAAAGCATTATCTGCATTAGCTGGCGAAAAAAGAGCTCCTCGTTTTCAACTTTCTGTCACTGAGCCTCTTCAAGCTGGTGAGGTTATTCAAATAGGCTTACCTGAGAATACATTATTAAAGAGTGTTTTTTTAATTTATGCTATTCCATTACTTGTTTTAATTCTAGCAGCGGTCGGATTTTCTCAACTTTTTGCAAATGAATTAATTGTAGTATTAGCTATGTTAATTTCGATAAGTATTACATTTTGGGCTGTAAAAAAATTGATAGATAAAAATAGCCAACAATCAAATTTTTCGCCTATTTTTTTAGGCAAGGTTTAGGAGACTATAATGGAAAAAATATGGTTTAATAATTATCCCCCTCATTCCCCAGAAACAATAAAAACGGATCAATATGAATCTTTAGTTGAGATGTTTGAGTTGGCTATTCAACGGCATCCAGATATGCCAGCCTATATCAATATGGGGCAAATTTTGACATTTCGTAAATTAGAAGAACGTAGCCGTTCGTTTGCCGCATATTTGCAAAATGAATTACGTTTACAAAAAGGGGATAGAATTGCATTAATGATGCCAAACTTATTGCAATATCCGATTGCATTATTTGGTGCATTACGTGCAGGTTTAGTGGTTGTTAATGTTAATCCACTTTATACTCCACGTGAATTAGAACATCAGCTAAATGATAGCGGTGCAAAAGCCATTGTTATTGTTTCAAATTTTGCAGCAACCTTAGAAAAAGTTGTATTTGACACTCAGATTAAGCACGTAATACTTACAAGAATGGGCGATCAGCTTTCATTTGGTAAGCGTACTTTAGTGAATTTTGTCGTTAAATATATTAAGAAATTGGTGCCAAAATATAAGTTACCTAATGCGGTAAGTTTTAGAGAAGCATTAAGCATTGGTAAGCAAAGACAATATGTAAGACCTAATATCATTAAAGATGATCTTGCCTTTTTACAATATACGGGGGGGACAACAGGAGTTGCCAAAGGTGCAATGCTTACGCATAGCAGTTTAATTGCTAATGTTATGCAGGCAAAATGGGTTGCAGAGCCTCTAATCAAAGACGCAAAAGGTCGCATTGCAATGATTCCATTACCGCTTTATCACGTTTTTGCTCTTTCGGTAAACTGCCTACTTTTTATTGAGCTTGGATTAACAGGATTACTGATTACCAATCCACGAGATATTCCGTCGTTAATTAAAGAGTTTAAAAAATACCCTGTGATCGCCTTTACCGGTGTAAATACGCTATTTAATGCCCTACTCAATAACGAAAGCTTAAAAGAAGTTGATTTCTCTGCTCTTAAATTAAGTGTTGGTGGCGGTGCCGCCATTCAATCTAGTGTTGCCAAACGCTGGCACGAGCTAACGGGCAGTCATATCATAGAAGGTTATGGAATGACGGAATGTTCTCCACTTATTGCTGCAACTCGTAGCGATTCTGTTGAATATTCAGGCTCAATCGGTGTTCCAGTGCCAAATACAGATATTAAAATTGTAGATGAACAAGGCAATGAAGTACCTTTGGGTGAGCGAGGAGAACTTGTCGTTAAAGGCCCACAAGTAATGAAGGGGTATTGGAATCGTCCTGAAGATACGGCAGAAGTTTTACAAGATGGTTGGATGGCAACAGGCGATATTGTCGTAATGGGCGAAGATCTTAATTTACGCATTGTTGATCGCAAAAAAGATATGATTATCGTTTCAGGTTTTAATGTGTATCCAAACGAGATCGAAGAAGTTATCTCGCAAAATCCAAAAGTAAATGAAGTTGTCGCAATTGGTATTCCAAGCCAAGCTTCGGGTGAAAGTATTAAGATTTTTGTTACGAAAAAAGATGAAAGCTTAACTCGAGATGAATTACGTACTTATTGCCGCCAGTTTTTAACCGGCTATAAAATTCCAAAAGATATTGAATTCCGTGATGAGCTGCCGAAAAGTAATGTCGGTAAAATCCTTCGTCGAGTGTTAAAAGATGAAGAATTAGCTAAAGCAAAAACAATAAATAAATCTTAAATGAGGACCTGAAAATGAAAATTGTTGAAGTAAAACACCCGCTTGTAAAACATAAACTTGGTTTGATGCGTGAAGCGGACATCAGCACAAAAGATTTTCGTGAATTAGCAAATGAGATTGGTAGTTTACTTACTTATGAAGCAACAAAAGATCTTGAAATGGAAACCGTTGAAATTAATGGTTGGAGTGGAGATAAGATTGCCGTTGAACGTATTAAAGGTAAAAAAGTAACAGTAGTGCCAATTTTACGAGCGGGTCTTGGTATGATGGACGGTGTATTAGAGCATATTCCAAGTGCACGTATTAGCGTGGTTGGTATCTATCGTGATGAAGAAACATTACAACCTGTTCCATATTTTAAAAAATTAGCGAATGATGTTGATGAGCGTTTAGCTATTATTACAGACCCTATGTTAGCAACAGGCGGTTCAATGGTTGCAACTATCGATCTATTAAAAGAAGCCGGCTGTAAACATATTAAAGTATTAGTATTAGTGGCTGCACCAGAAGGGGTAAAAGTATTAGAAGAGGCTCACCCTGATATTGAGCTTTACACAGCCTCTATTGATAGCCACTTAAACGATAAAGGGTATATTATTCCTGGTTTAGGTGATGCGGGTGATAAAATTTTTGGTACTAAATAATATAGTCTCCCATAAATCACAAATAGATAAAAATAAGGTGCGAGTTAGATCGCACCTTATTTGTTAGATTATTATTGTACTACCGCTTTTGAGCGGGATTTTTTCACTTTAATCTCAGCTTTAGCTGGCATCACTTCAATACCCATTGGTGGGTTTTCTAATGCGATTGCTAGCACTTCATCAATGGTTTCAACTGCGTGAATCTGCAATGCTGCTTTGGCATTTTCCGGAATTTCCTCCAAGTCTTTTTCATTCTCTTTCGGAATAATAACCGTTGTAATACCACCACGGTGTGCCGCTAATAATTTCTCTTTTAAACCACCGATTGGAAGCACTTTACCACGCAGGCTGATTTCACCTGTCATTGCTACTTCTTTACGTACTGGGTTGCCGGTTAGGCTTGAAATTAACGCAGTACACATTGCAATACCTGCACTAGGACCATCTTTTGGTGTTGCACCATCTGGCACGTGTACGTGAATATCACGTTTTTCGTAGAAGTCTTCAGCAATACCTAATTTATCTGCTCTTGCACGAACAACCATCATAGCGGCTTGAATAGACTCTTTCATTACATCGCCTAATGAGCCTGTGTAAGAGAATTTCCCTTTACCAGCAACAGACGTTGTTTCAATAGTTAATAAATCGCCACCAACTTGTGTCCACGCAAGACCAGTCACTTCGCCGATACGATTTTGGCTGTCCATTTTGCCGTAATCAAAGCGTTTCACACCAAGATAATCTTGAATATTACTTTCAGAAACCGTGATAGATTTTAATTTTTTATCTAATACTAAGGCTTTTACTGATTTACGACAGATTTTAGCAATTTCACGCTCAAGACCACGAACCCCAGCTTCACGGGTGTAGTAACGGATAATGCTTAAAATTGCACTATCTTCAACGGTTAATTCTCCTGCTTTTAACCCATTGTTTTCTTGCTGTTTAGCAAGTAAATGGTCACGTGCGATATGCATTTTTTCATCTTCGGTATAACCTGAAAGACGAATTACTTCCATACGATCTAACAATGCTGGCGGAATATTCATTGAGTTTGAAGTCGCAACAAACATCACGTCTGATAAATCGTAATCCACTTCTAAATAGTGATCGTTAAAGGCTTTATTTTGCTCTGGATCTAGTACTTCAAGTAAAGCAGAAGCAGGGTCGCCACGCATATCTTGAGCCATTTTATCGATTTCATCTAATAAGAATAGTGGGTTACGTACACCGACTTTTGCCATTTTCATCATTAGCTGACCCGGCATTGAACCGATGTAAGTACGACGATGCCCACGAATTTCCGCTTCATCACGCACACCACCTAATGCCATACGCACATATTTACGACCTGTCGCATTAGCAATAGATTGCCCTAATGATGTTTTACCCACCCCTGGCGGGCCTACTAAGCAAAGAATTGGGCCTTTTAATTTGTTTAAACGGCTTTGTACAGCAAGATATTCCACAATACGCTCTTTTACACGCTCAAGCCCGTAGTGATCTTTATCTAATACTTCTTGTGCTTTGACTAAATCTTTTTTCACCGCCGATTTTTTATGCCAAGGCATTTGTAAAATCCAGTCGATATAGCCACGCACTACCGTTGCTTCCGATGAGCTTGAAGGCATTGCTTTTAGCTTTCTAAATTCAGTATCTAACTTTTCTTTTACTTCGGTTGGCAGTTTAGCCGCATCAATTTTTTCTTTTAGCTTATCTAATTCACTTTGCTCAGGATCATCACCATTACCTAACTCTTTTTGAATCGCTTTAATTTGCTCATTCAAATAGTAATCACGTTGGTTTTTTTCCATTTGCTGCTTAACACGATTACGAATACGGGTTTCGGTTTCAAGCGTATCCATTTCTGTTGCCATGGCGATTAATAAAGCTTCAAAACGGGCAATTAGATTTGGAATTTCTAACAGTTCCTGTTTTTTCTTCACTGGTGCAATTAAATTTGAAGCAATAGTATCTGCTAAACGATCTTCAAGGGTGATTTTTTGCAACTTAGGAATAATTTCAGCAGGAATTTTCTTATTATTTTTAACGTAATTTTCAAATTCGTTTAAGGTCGTATTCGCAATGGTTTTTAACTCTTCATTTTCTTCATCATATTCTGAAATTAAAGGCTGAACTACTGCCCAGAAACCATTTTCACCATCAGTAATATTTTCAATTTTTGCACGTTGCTGACCTTCAACTAATACTTTAACTGTGCCATCTGGTAGGTTTAGCATCTGAATAATGTTAGCGATTACGCCAACATCGTACATATCTGTTGAATTTGGCTCTTCTTTATTTGGATCTTGCTGAGTAACTAAAAATAATTGTTTGTTAGAATCCATTGCCGAGCGTAGGGCTTGAATTGACTTTTCACGTCCTACAAATAAAGGCATAACCATATAGGGAAATACCACAACATCTCGTAAAGGAAGTAATGGTAATTCAAGGGCTTTCTTTTTTCTTGGTGCCATAAATTTGCTCTCTTTGTGTATATAAAATCTAATTTACTCATTATGAGGTCGAATTTGTGAAAAACAAGGGAAAATTTGATTTAAATTAAAAAAACTCTAACATTAAAAAGATAAGTTTATATCGATTTATTCAATTGCTAAAAACTGAGTATATTAGTCAAATTCTGACTTGACATTAAATGCGAATGCGAGCAGAATTCTCAACAAATTTTAATCTTCAGGGCAGGGTGAAATTCCCGATCGGCGGTAAAGTCCGCGAGCGAAACGAAAAAGGTTTGGCAGGAACCGGTGAAACTCCGGTACCGACAGTATAGTCTGGATGGAAGAAGAGTCAAAAATAAAAACTACCGTGCAAGCGGTCGTTTTTTATGTCTTTTTTACAAGCCTTGAGATCGTCAGATTTCAAGGCTTTATTATTTTAAATCAATCAATGTTTTTGCAAAATTTTTCGCAAAAACAACTGCTTGTATTTGAAATAATCTTTTCATCTTGCCCTCAATGTAACTGAATTCAAATGACAGATGCTCAATATATGGCTTATGCCATCGAACTTGCCAAAAAAGCTAGAGGCTGGACGAATCCTAACCCGCTTGTCGGTTGTGTGATTGTCAAAAACGGCAAAATAGTGGCAGAAGGCTATCACGAAAAATATGGTCAGTGGCACGCAGAGCGTAATGCGATTTTACGCTCTGAACAAGATTTAACAGGGGCTATCGCATACGTAACACTTGAGCCTTGTTGCCACCAAGGGCGAACACCGCCTTGTTCTGATTTATTGATTGAGCGAGGCATTAAAAAGGTGTTTATCGGATCACGTGATCCAAACCCTTTGGTTTCTGGCAAAGGAGCAAAACAGCTCAAAGCCGCAGGTGTAGAAGTCATTGAAGATTTTATGCGAGCAGAATGTGATGAATTAAACCCGATTTTCTTTCATTACATTCAAACCAAACGCCCTTATGTATTACTGAAATATGCGATGACGGCAGATGGCAAAATTGCTACTCATACAGGGGAATCGAAATGGATTACCGGCGAGTTAGCCCGAGCCAAAGTCCAGCAAACCCGCCACCAATATAGTGCCATTATGGTGGGTGTGGAAACGGTACTTGCAGATAACCCGATGCTTAACAGCCGAATGCCGAATGCCAAACAGCCGGTACGCATTGTGTGTGATAGTCAGTTACGCACACCGCTTGATAGCCAATTAGTCCAAACGGCAAAGCAATACCGAACTATTATTGCTACCTTAAACAATGATAGTTCCGCCCACCAAGCTTATCAGCAGTTTGGTGTTGAGATCATCGTTACTTCAGCTTTAAACAAGCGGGTAAATTTACCTGAATTTTTGCAAAAGCTAGGCGAAATGCAAATAGACAGTTTATTAATTGAAGGCGGAGCAAGCCTTAATTTCAGTGCTTTACAAGCTGGTTGTGTAAACCGTGTTCATTGCTATATCGCCCCTAAATTAGTGGGTGGTAAAACCGCAAAAACACCAATTGGTGGCGAGGGGATTGGGGAATTATCGCAAGCGGTTAAATTAAAATTAAAATCAACAGAGTTAATCGGCGAAGATATTTTATTGGATTATGTCGTTCAAACCTCCTGCAAGGGATAGGGTAATTTAGTATTAAAAATCAATTAACACTCTCTCCTACAAGGGGCGATGGTTGTACACATAAAGGCACAATGGAGAAAATAGAATGTTCACAGGTATTATTGAAGAAGTTGGCAATATCGCTCAAATAAATAAAAAAGGCGAGTTTGCAGTAATTACTATTAAAGCTAAAAAAGTGCTTTCTGATGTACATTTAGGCGATAGCATTGCCGTTAATGGAGTTTGTTTAACCGTTACCTCATTTACCGCAGAACAATTTACCGCTGATGTAATGTCTGAAACACTCAAACGCACTTCATTAGGCGAATTGAGCATTAACAGCCCTGTGAATTTAGAGCGAGCAATGGCGGCAAACGGACGCTTTGGCGGGCATATTGTGTCGGGGCATATTGACGGAACAGGAACCGTTGCAGAAATTACTCCGGCAGATAATAGCGTTTGGTATCGAATTAAAACTTCAGAAAAACTAATGCGTTATATTATTGAAAAAGGCTCGATTACCATTGATGGTATTAGTTTAACGGTGGTCGATACAACAGTGGATTCTTTCAGAGTATCCATTATTCCACATACGATTAAAGAAACGAATTTAGGCTCGAAAAACGTTGGCAGTATTGTGAATTTAGAAAACGATATTGTTGGCAAATATATTGAACAGTTTTTATTAAAAAAAGAAGCTGAAAATCCAGCAAGTAAGATTACAGCGGATTTTCTAAAAAATGCAGGATTTTAATTAGGAAGGATTAAAGATGTTTAAATTTTCAACTGTGGAAGAAGCAATTAAAGCGATTGCAGAAGGGAAAATTATTTTAGTCAGCGATGATGCAGATCGTGAAAATGAAGGTGATTTTATCTGTGCTGCCGAATTTGCCACCCCTGAAAATATTAACTTTATGGCAACTTATGGCAAAGGCTTGATTTGCACCCCAATCTCAATGGAAATTGCCAAGAAATTACATTTTCACCCAATGGTTGAGGTAAATCAAGACAATCACGAAACCGCATTTACCGTATCGGTTGATTATATCGAAACCGGCACCGGCATTTCTGCTTTTGAGCGTGCTTTAACTTGTCAGAAAATGGTAGATGATAATGCTAAACCAGACGATTTTCGCCGTCCGGGACACGTATTCCCCCTGATTGCGAAAGAGGGAGGAGTATTAGTTCGCAATGGGCATACCGAAGCGACGGTAGATTTAGCTCGCCTTGCTGGCTTAAAAGCAGCAGGATTATGTTGTGAAATTATGGCAAATGATGGCACGATGATGCAGATGCCAGAGCTTCAAGCGTTTGCTCAAAAACACAATATGCCGTTTATCACTATTCAACAATTACAAGAATACCGCAGAAAGCACGACAGCTTAGTGGACGCAGTTTCTGTGGTAAAAATGCCGACAAAATTCGGCGAATTTAAGGCTCATAGTTTTGTTGAAACAATTTCGGGCAAGGAACACGTAGCCTTAGTGAAAGGGGATATCGGCGATGGCGAAAACGTATTATGCCGTATCCATTCAGAATGTTTAACCGGTGATGCCTTTGGTTCTCAGCGTTGCGATTGTGGCCAGCAATTTGCAGCAGCAATGAACCAAGTAGAATCTGAGGGCAGAGGTGTAGTACTTTACCTACGCCAAGAAGGACGAGGTATTGGGCTTATCAATAAATTAAAAGCCTATGCACTGCAAGATCAAGGAATGGACACTGTTGAGGCGAATCTTGCTTTAGGTTTTAAAGATGATGAACGTGAATATTATATTGCGGCACAAATCTTTGAAAAACTTGGGGTAAAATCAATCCGTTTATTAACCAATAATCCGGCAAAAATCGAAGGTTTGGTTGCCCAAGGAATTAACGTCGTTGAGCGTGAGCCGATTATGGTTGAACCAAACGAACATGATTTAGATTATTTAAAAGTTAAGCAGCACAAAATGCGACATATGTTTAATTTTTAATGATATTTTCTGCCCCCTTTGGGGGAAGTGGTTGAGCATAGCGAAACCGAAGGGGGAAAACGGTCTATTTTGCAGAAATCTGTAAATTCCCCAACCCCTTGCTATGCAAGATATTTCCCCCATAGGGGGAAGAAAAAGATAATAGTTTTATATCACGCAATTTATTTATAAGGAACACAAAATGGCAACATTTCAAGGTAATTACATCGCAACCGGTTTAAAATTCGGTATTGTGGCAACTAACTGGCACAAAATCTTTATCGAACAATTACTTAACGGGGCAACCGATAAATTATTACGCCACGGTGTTGAAGAACAGAATATCGATACTGTTTGGGTACCCGGTGCATTGGAAATTTCGATTGCAGCTAAAAAAATGGCACAAAGCGGTCGTTATGATGCCATTATCTGCTTAGGTGCGGTAATCCGTGGGGCAACAAGCCACTATGATGTTGTGGTAAATGAATCGGCAAAAGGCATCAGTTCTTCTGCTTTAGAAACCGGTGTGCCGATTATCAACGGCATTTTAACTGTAGAAAACTTAGAACAAGCGATTGAACGCTCAGGCACTAAAGCTGGTAACAAAGGTGAAGAGTGTGCGATGGTAGCGATTGAAATGGCTAATCTATTAAAAGCATTATAAGCCAACTTAAGTAAGTAAAAACGAAGAAATCCCCTTAGATATTCAATGCTAAGGGGATTTTTTTATTTTCGTTTAAAAGCAAGTCCAAGGGCAAAACATAAGAAACTTAACCCATAAATTAGCCAGCTCCCAAATTGTTTAAACGGCGTATCGCCTTTAGTTGGTTGAACCGTTGCCGTTAATACATCTGCCGTAAATTGAGGCAGTTGGTGTGCTACTTTACCGTTGGCTTCAACAATCGCTGTAATTCCTGTGTTTGCCGCACGTAAAAGCGGTTTGCCAAGCTCTAATGCTCTCATTCTTGCCATTTGGAAATGTTGCCAAGGGCCGATAGAAGAACCAAACCAAGCGTCATTGGTAATGGTTAATAAATAGTCTGAATTTTGAGCTTTTTGATTTTGCTGGACTTGCGTGCCAAAAATTATTTCATAACAGATTGCCATATTAAGACGGTTATTTCGGCTAAAAATTGGGTTTTGAATAAAACTGCCTTGTGAGAGATTAATCGGCAGAATAAAGACTTCTCGCATCCAATCTAACACCGAGCCAAAAGGCACATATTCGCCAAATGGGACTAAGTGATGTTTGTTATAACGACTATTAGAGCTGATAGAATAAGCTTTTTCAGTTTCCCCAAGTAATACCGCACTATTAAATAATTCGCCTTGTAAGCTTTGGTAAAGCGTGCCGATAATTACCTCGCTGTCACTTTGGCGAGCAGCTTGGTCTAAGGCAGAAAGAATAGGGGTAATATTATTTTCCATATCAGGAATAGCCGATTCTGGCAGAATAATTAACTCACTTTTACCTAATAGTGGCACGACTAATTTTTCATAGGTTTGGACGCTATGGTTAAAATGTTGTGGATCCCACTTCATTTTTTGTTCAATATTGCCTTGTATAAGACTTACGATAAGCGGTTGTTTTTCTTCATCAATTTGCACAAATGAAATAAAGCGAGTTGCAAAACTTATAGAAAAAATAACCGCTAGTATGGCAAGGGAAGGAACAATCTGACCTTCTTGTTTCAGTAAATTCACTAAGTAACCGCTAGCCACAATGACTAAAAACGTTAAACCTTCTACTCCAAAGATAGGTGCGATATAGGCAAAAGGACTGTCAATTAAACTATATCCGAATTGTAGCCACGGAAAGCCAGTAAAGAACACACCACGTAGATACTCCGTTAAGGTAAAAATAGCCGCTAGTGCAAAGGGGGAATTGAGTTTAAATTTAGCTGAAAGTAAGCTAAATAGCAGATTATAAATTGCAAGGTAGCAAGCCAGTATAAAAACAGCTAAATAGCTCACAACAGTCGGCACACCGCCAAATTGCGTCATACTAACAGAAACCCAGCTAACACCTGCACAAAAATAGCCAATAGACCAAGAAAATGTTGCCCATAATGCAGCTTTTCTATGTTTAAGAGTTGCAGCCCAAATTAAACCTGCGGCAGAAATAAAGGCGATAAGCCAAATATCAAAAGGAGAATAAGCAAAAGTGCCTATTGCACCAAGTAATAATGCGAATAAACAAGCGGTCAGAATTGGTGGATTTTTTACAAAATTCATAGATTGTACTAAATAATAATGGCACGTCGAAACGTGCCTTTCATTGAAATTAATAGATTATTCTTCTTCAGGTTGAGAACGCTGTTCCATTTTTTCCAACTGTTCATCAGAAAGCGTAACCCTCAGTTGAATAAGCTGGCGGCTATTTGCAGAAGTTACTTTGAAATCCAACCCTTCTAATTCGATTTGTTCATCTCTTTTAGGGAAATAACCGAAAGCCTGCATTACAAGCCCGCCAATAGTATCAACTTCCTCATCGTTAAAGTTGGTAGCAAAAAACTCATTGAATTTTTTAATATCTGTGAGTGGTAAAATAGCATAAGTATGGCGAGAAAGCTGACGAATAGGTTTTACTTCTTCTTCATCAAATTCATCTTCAATATCGCCCACAATTTGCTCGAGAATATCTTCAATAGTAACTAAACCAGAAACTGCACCAAATTCATCAACTACAACCGCCATATGAAAACGTTCGGAACGGAATTCTTTTAGCATTCTATCCACACGTTTACTTTCTGGCACAATAACCGCAGGACGTAAAATTTCTTGTAGATTAAAAGGTTCAGAGTCTGAACGCAGATATTTCAGTAAATCTTTAGAGTGCAAAATACCTTCAATCGTATCCTTTTCACCCCGAATAACAGGAAAACGGGAGTGTGCAGATTCAATTATTAAATCAATACAAGCTTCTAACGGTTCATTTGCATCAATAAAGACAATTTGAGCACGAGGAATCATAATATCACGAACACGTAGCTCGGAGATCTCCATAACCCCTTCAATCATTTCTTTTGTGTCGCTGTCAATTAATTCATTTTCAACAGAATCACGAATAACTTCGACTAAGTCTTCACGATTTTTGGGCTCATTTTGGAAAAGCCCGCTAAATAAAGAGTGTAAAATAGATTTTTTTTCTGATTTTTCTAATGTGTTTGCACTTTGTTGTTCATCACTCATAGTTTTTTCCAGTTAAATAAATTATGCTTATAATAAGCAAAATAGAGGACAAATCAAATAAAACATTGCTATTTTTACTTAAATTAGCATAGGATAGACAAAATCTTTTTATTTCTTAATTAATTTAGGAGTTTTGAATGAAATTAACCAAAATGGCATTAGCAGTTGGCACATTATTTGTAAGTGCAGTAAGTATGGCCGGTACATTAAGTTCATCACCAAAGGTTGAAATCTTAGCTTTTGATGGTCAGCGAGTAAAATCAGGCACAACCTCTGTGCAAATCAATGAAAATCAAACACACCAAGTGGTGGTTGAAGTTGCCGGTACCGTGGAAGGCGATTATTTTACCTCAGAACAGATTATTTTAACCTTCCAAGGTAGTGCTGAAAATGCCAAACTGGAAGCACCAAGATTAAACTCAAAATTAGATTTACGTAAATTTAAAGATAATCAAACGGTTACTATTAAAACTGCTTCAGGTAAAGTTATTTCCCATAAACAAGACTTCTTAAAAGGAGAAGGTTTTTTAGCATCAACTCGTATTGAAGAAAATTTAAGTAAATATAACTTAGCGAAAAATCCAGCGTCTGTACAAAAATTTGCAACAGCACCTCTAGAAGCAAAAGGGCAAATTATTGTGGATACCAACAAAGTATCACAAGAAGAGTTACAGCTTTTATTCCAAAAAGCAGATAAAGAAACCCAGAAACGCTTCTTAGATTGGGCGACTAAAAATACAAAATAATGGAATGTCAGTTGAGCTCTATAATCTATAGAGCTCAATTTATTTATAACAAAATAATTACGATTATTGGCTCTATCTCATCTATTAGAAATCTTATTTTAAAATCCCCTCTAGCTTTTAAATTTACCATTATTTAATGTATAATTTTATTACGCAAACGTTTGCTTTTTGTTAGGAGAGAAAAAATGACAACAATAGGTACACCGTTAAGACCCGCTGCGACTAAGGTTATGATGTTAGGTTCAGGTGAATTAGGGAAAGAGGTGGTAATTGAATTACAGCGGTTAGGTGTAGAGGTTATTGCAGTAGATCGCTATAAAAATGCACCAGCACAACAAGTTGCTCATCGAGCTTATACAATTTCAATGTTAGATGGGCAAGCATTAAGAGAGCTTGTTGAAAAAGAAAAACCTGATTTTATTGTGCCAGAAGTAGAAGCGATTGCAACTGCTACCTTAGTTGAGCTAGAACAAGAAGGCTATAACATCATTCCAACAGCCAAAGCGACCCAGCTTACAATGAACCGTGAAGGAATTCGCCGTTTAGCTGCTGAAGAATTAGGTTTGAAAACATCTCCTTATCGTTTTGTTAATAATTTTGAAGAATTTGAACAAGCTATTCAAGCCATTGGTATTCCTTGTGTAGTAAAACCGATAATGTCTTCTTCTGGACACGGCCAATCCGTTATCAAATCTACAGAAGATATTCAAAAAGCGTGGGATTACTCACAACAAGGCGGACGTGCAGGAGGGGGGAGAGTTATTGTTGAGGGTTTTATCAAATTTGATTATGAAATTACACAACTTACAGTCCGCCATATTAATGGAACTTCGTTTCTTACACCAATAGGTCATATCCAAGAAGATGGCGATTATCGTGAATCTTGGCAACCGCAAGCAATGTCTGACAAAGCATTGCAAAAAGCTCAAGAAGTTGCGGAGAAAATAACAACGGCACTGGGAGGCAGAGGTGTTTTTGGTGTGGAGTTATTTGTTTGTGGCGATGATATTATTTTTAATGAGGTTTCGCCTCGCCCACACGATACCGGAATGGTAACTATGGCATCGCAAGAGTTATCGCAATTTGCCCTACACGCTCGAGCTATTTTAGGCCTACCGATTCCTGAGATTTATCGTATTAGTCCAGCCGCATCGAAGGCGATTGTCGTTGAAGGAAAATCAGAAAATATGTGTTTTAGCGGTTTAGATAAAGTGCTTGAAGAAATAGGCACGAATATCCGTTTATTTGGTAAAGGCGAAGTAAATGGACACCGCCGTTTAGGTGTGATTTTAGCTAGAGATGACAGCACTGAAAAAGCCTTAGAAAAGGCTCGCCGTGCTTATAATAAATTAGAAATAAGATTGTAATGTTAATAGGGCTGATTTTCTCAGCTCTATTTTTTGCAAATTTTTATTCAAAAATAATCGCTTGTTGCGTGAATAAGGCAAATATTGTTATTATTTGCCTTAATTTTTAAGGCGAATATTGTATTCTTTAACAACAATAATATAACACTTAGCTTAGGTGTTCCGTATTATTGAAATCAATAAGCTCGATTTGTCCATTCTCGACTTTCACTTTTGTAATAGCGGTATTAATCGTAAAGCTATGTTTTTCTTCATTACGAAAATCTTGCCAAGGCATACCTTTAAGTACAGCAGTGAGTAGGGTAAGGGTCATTCCGTGAGAAACAATCAGTACATTTTCATCATTTTGATGTAATTGAGCAATTTGGTTAAATACATTTGTTACACGTTGATATAATTGTTCAAATACTTCGCCTCCGTTGCTTTTTGCTTGATACTCAGCAGGGGTGCGTTTCATTACCCAATACTCATCGTTATCTTGTAAATCTACCGATTTAACACCTTCCCAAGAGCCAAAATCGAATTCATTTAGCCCCCAGTGATGGAAATGTGGGATATTAGAAAGGCTATTTTCTGCCAGAATATAATTCGCAGTATCTTGTGCACGCTTTTGCATACTCGAATAAGCGGCAGTAAAAGGGATATTTTTTAAAGCAATTCCTGCCTTTTGAGCTCCTATTATGCCTTCTTCAACTAATGCTGAGTCTGCAGAGCCTTGTAATCGACCTTCAGTATTCCAAACTGTTTTTCCGTGCCGAATTAAATAAATTGTAAGTGCCATCGCATTTCCTTGTTAAAATAATCAAAATTTTAATTGAGATTATAGCAAAATGAATACGGAATTGACGATTTGTTATCAACATCAAGACTTTATTATTATCAATAAGCCTGATGGTGTAAGTGTACATAAAGATAATGAAGAAATAGGTTTAACGGAAAGCGTTGCAAAACAGCTTGGGGTTAAGCAGGTTTGGCTTGTGCATCGGTTAGATAAAATTACCTCTGGCTTATTAATTTTAGCCTTAAATAAAGAGGCTGCAGCTTATTTTTACCACTTATTTGAGCAGCATAAAATTCAGAAAACCTACTGGGCATTAAGTGATAGAAAACCAAAGAAAAAGCAAGGCAAAATTGTTGGTGATATGCAAAAGGCCCGCAATGGTGCTTGGAAATTGTGTCATAGCAAAGAAAATCCAGCTATCACTCAATTTACTTCAACAACGATTGAACCCTCGTTACGTCAATTTGTGTTGCAACCTAAAACGGGTAAAACGCATCAATTAAGAGTTGCGATGAAAAGTTTAGGTAGTCCAATTTTAGGTGATAAATTGTACTCAGGCTCAGAGGCAGATAGAGTTTACTTACACGCATATCAACTTGATTTTGAGTATGATAACGAACAAATTAGCGTACAAGCAATGCCAACAAGCGGTGATTTTTGGCAGAAAATTTGCAAAGTGATATAATTTTTCTTCTTCATTTAAAGCGGGGTCTTTATGAGCTTATTAGAAGCAAGTTTTATTATTTTAGTATTGATAGCTATTAGTGCGGTCATTTCATCTTCTGAAATATCACTAGCTGGCTCTCGAAAATTAAAATTACAAGCAATGATCAATGAAGGTGATCTACGAGCTGAAAAAGTATTAAGGTTACAAGAGCAACCTGGACGATTTATTACTGTTGTACAAATTGGTCTAAATATGGTGGCTATTTTAGGTGGTGTAGTTGGAGAAAGTGCAATTAACCCTTATGTTAGTGAATTACTCTCACACTATTATCCTGATGCCCAATGGGTAAACACAGCAGCTTCTTGGGTTGCATTTTTATTGGTGACTTCCGCTTTTGTGTTATTGGCGGATCTAATGCCTAAAAGTGTAGCAATGACTTACCCCGAGCAAGTTGCAGTACGAACCGTAGGAGTAATGAGTGTTGCTATTTTCTTATTTAAACCACTGGTTATCTTCTTTGATTTTATTGCGAATAAGCTATTTAAGCTATTTGGTATCTCAACAGTTCGACAAGACAATATGACTTCTGAAGATATTTTTGCAGTGGTTGATGCAGGGGCAAAAGCAGGCATTTTAAAAGCACAAGAACATTACTTAATTGAAAATGTGTTTGAAATGCAAGAACGTCGTGTAACCTCGACAATGACAACACGTGAGAATATTGTTTTTTTAGATCGGATTGATAATAAAGAACAAGTTCTAGCTACTTTAGGGGAAGATCCTCATTCTAAGGTTTTGATTTGTGATAGTGGATTAGACAAAATTTTAGGTTATGTCGAAACGCATAATTTACTAACACAATATTTAAAAAAAGAAGAAGTTTCATTGACAGATAGTCGCTTATTACGCAAAACGGTATTTATTCCTGATACGCTCTCACTCTACGAAGTATTAGAATTATTTAAATCTGCGGGTGAAGATTTTGCCGTTATTGTTAATGAATATGCCTTAGTTGTTGGCATAATTACCTTAAATGATGTAATGAGTATTGTAATGGGAGAGCTAGTTTCAACGGAAGAAGAGCAAATTGTCCGTCGTGATGAAGATTCTTGGCTAATTGATGGTGCCACACCGTTGGAAGATGTAATGCGAGCCTTAGATATAGAAGCTTTTCCAAGTTCGGAAAATTATGAAACTATAGGTGGTTTTATGATGTATATGCTACGTAAAATTCCAAAGAAAACAGATTTTGTTTTATATAACAAATATAAGTTTGAAATTATTGATACTGAAAATTTTAAAATTGATCAGTTAATGGTTTCAATTCGTAAAGATATTTAACTACAAGAGGCAGATGATAATCTGCCTCATTTTTTATATGGGAAGTTTAATACCAATGGCGATAGCGTCCCCACCCGTGATGATAGCCAACCCCAATGCTTGGATAGATTACAGGGCGAATTGGAGTTGCTGTACTTTTTGAACGTTTATCGCTTTGGTTCAGCGGTTCATCATTTTTATCATTTGGATTAACGGTTTGCTTTGTAATAACACGTTGTTGATAATCTGCTACTGCTTGCATATCCATTGGAACCGTACTTTTTTGAGTAGGTGTTGAACAAGCGGTAATAACTAAAGGTAATGTCATTAAAAGTAATTTTTTCATTTGATATCCTTAATAATCTGACTAATGGTGTATTGAGTAACACTCGTTAGACTTAAAATTTAGCTTTTTTATCCCCAAAATTATAATTTTTTGTAGAACCCATTATTTTAGGGAAATCAGAGACTGACTCAATAAATATCTCACCTTGAATAGGATTATCATTTAATGCTAAATACATACTGTAAACCTTTTCTTCACTCACATTATGTAAATTCGGAAAAAAGTTTTGCATACGATATACCTCAATATGCATTTTAAGCTTAAGGGCAGATTGTTGTAATCCGTGAATTACAGTGGTATTAATGCCGACATTGCTTACTATAATGAGAATATCGGCACTTGGATTATTTTTTGCAAAATTAAATGCATTTTTAACCGCTTGTGAAGCGAGCTTTTTCGCTTGCTGAAAGCGTTCTTCCGTCCATTCATATTTTCCGTCTTGTTCAATAAACAGATCATTTTCAATATGAAAGGTGTGAGCTATTGGGTATTGTTGTTGAAATTCGGCTATTTTCTCTTTGGCAAAAGTAGTTTTGCCGGAGCCTGAATGCCCTCTAATGATAATGAGTTTTTGCATATTTCTTGGTATAAAAAAGGACGCCTAAGGCGTCCTAATCTCTATTCTTTAAAATTAAAGAGCAGATTTTGCTTTTTCAACTAAAGCAGCGAATGCTACTTTATCGAATACAGCGATGTCAGCTAAAATCTTACGATCGATTTCAACAGAAGCTTTTTTCAAGCCGTTGATGAATTTGCTGTAAGATAAACCGTTTTGACGTGCTGCAGCATTGATACGAGCAATCCATAATTGACGGAATTGACGTTTACGCTGACGACGGTCACGGTAAGCATATTGACCAGCTTTAATTACAGCTTGGAACGCAACACGATAAACACGTGAACGCGCACCATAATAACCTTTAGCAGCCTTAAGAACTTTCTTATGGCGTGCTCTTGCAATAACACCACGTTTTACACGAGCCATTATTTAATCTCCTAAATGTAATAAATTGAACTAAAATTTGACTAAAGTACGTAACTTTATGTCTTGTCTAACTTACGCTTATGCGTATGGTAAACAAGCTACTACTAATACTTGGTCTGCTTTCGCTACCATTGATTTGTGGCGTAAGTGACGTTTACGTTTAGTGGTTTTCTTAGTCAAAATATGACGTAAGTGAGATTGTTTACGTTTGAAACCGCCAGAAGCTGTTTTCTTGAAACGCTTAGCAGCACCACGTACTGTTTTAATTTTAGGCATTGTTAAAATAACTCCGCATTGTTTGATTAAAAATGTGACAATTAGGCGAATATTGCTGCCAATATTACTTGTAAGGCTCTAATTATCTCTCAATAACGATTTTATCGTTGTTAAAAAGCAAATCAGGCTGCTGAGTCTGCCTGTTGATTGCTTTTATTCTTTGCATATGCAAAAAACTGGAGGATTTTAGCTAAAATTTGCACTTTATGCAAGTAGAATTCATATCTTATACACATAAAAAAGACGTATAAAATATACGCCTTTATGAATTAATACTAAGTACTATTTTTTCTTCGGTGCAATAACCATTACAACTTGGCGACCTTCCAATTTACCCGGTGCAGATTCAACAGCCGCAATTTCTGCTGTATCGGTTTTTACACGTTCTAAGACATCCATACCAATTTCTTGGTGAGCCATCTCACGACCACGGAAACGAACGGTAATTTTAACTTTGTCACCATCTTCTAAGAAACGGATAATATTACGAAGTTTAACTTGATAGTCACCTTCATCTGTGCCAGGACGGAATTTAATTTCCTTCACTTGAACAACTTTTTGTTTTTTCTTTTGTTCCTTAGCCGCTTTTTCTTTTTCGTAGATAAATTTACCGTAGTTCATAATACGGCAAACAGGCGGCTCGGCATTTGGGCTAATTTCTACTAAGTCTAACTCAGCTTCTTCAGCTCGGCTTAATGCTTCTTGAATCGATACGATACCAACTTGTTCGCCATTTTCATCAGTTAAGCGAACCTCTTTTACGCCACGAATTTCGTCGTTAAGACGGTGTGCACGATTTGACTGAACACGTTTTACAGGTTTAATAGTATAATTCCTTCTAGTAAAGTTTGGTTAAAATCAACTGCTTAGCAGAAGATAGATATTCTTATAATGACCGTTTTATCTGGATATAAAACGGATAAACGAACGAATTCTATAGGATTTTCAAGGCTTATGCAATAACAAACACCTATTTTGCTCACTATTTACGGTTATTTTGATGTTCTTTGATTAAGGTCATAAAAGCTTCGCCAAAACGCTCAAATTTTCGTTCGCCCACACCATTTATTTCTAACATTTCTATTTTAGATGTTGGTAAAAACTCCGCCATTTCCTGTAGAGTGGCATCATTGAAAACGATGTAAGGCGGAATATTTTCTTTATCGGCGATTTGCTTACGTAAAAAGCGTAAGCGAGCAAATAAGTCTTTGTCGTAGCGTTGGCTTGCTTGCCTTTGCACAAAAGCGGTTGCTGAAACACCCAAACGAGGCATTGCAAGCTGTAAGGGCTTTTCGCCCCGTAAGAAAACACGAGCATTTTCTGTTAATTGCAAAGCGGAATGATTAGTTATATTTTGAAAAATTAACCCTAAGTGAATCAGCTGCCTAATCACATTTAGCCAATAATGTTGGCTTTGTTCTTTGCCTATGCCGTAAACAGAGAGTTGATCGTGGTTATGTTCTCGGATTTTAAGATTATTCATTCCTCGTAAAACCGCAACAATATGATGTTGCCCAAAAATTTGCCCTGTACGGTAAATGACCGACATTACTTTTTGAGCATCAATTAAACCATCATATTTTTGTGGCGGATCTAAGCAAATATCGCAGTTTTTACAAGCTTCTTGTCTATGTTCACCAAAGTAATTGAGCAGAACTAAACGGCGGCAAGTTTGCGATTCTGCAAAAGCACTAATTGCTTGTAATTTATGCTGTTTAATATCTCGTTGCTCGCTTTCTGGCTCTTCTAGTAAGATTTTTTGTAGCCAAGCATAATCGCTCGGGTCGTAAAACAAAACAGCCTCAGAGGGTAAATCATCACGTCCTGCACGTCCAGTTTCTTGGTAGTAGGATTCTATCGAACGAGGAAGATCGAAATGCACTACAAAACGCACGTTAGATTTATTGATCCCCATACCAAAGGCGATAGTCGCCACCACAATTTGAATATTATCTCGCTGAAAGGCATTTTGCACGAATTCCCGTTGTTCAAAACTCATTCCGGCGTGGTAGCCCATTACGCTAATTTTTCGGGCAGATAGTTTTTCGGTAATTTCTTCCACTTTTTTGCGACTATTACAGTAAACAATGCCACTTTTTCCTTGCTGTTTATTGATAAATTTTACTAATTGCTCAAGCGGTTTGAATTTTTCTTGCACGGTATAGCGAATATTTGGGCGGTCAAAGCTCCCTAAATAAATATGCGGTTTATTTAAGCGTAAATGGTGCAGAATATCGGCTCGGGTTGTCGGATCTGCCGTTGCCGTTAATGCCATTAGTGGCACGTTGGGAAAAGTGGTGCGTAAGCCACCAAGTAAGGTATATTCGGGGCGAAAATCGTGCCCCCATTGTGAAACACAATGTGCTTCATCAACCGCAATAAAACTGATTTTGCAATGAGAGATAAAGTGAAAGAAACCTTGCGTCATCACTTTCTCGGGCGAAAGATAGAGCAATTTTAATTGACCCGATAACGCTTTTTGTTCAACACTCTGTTGCTCTTCAAAGCTTTGTGTAGAATTTAGGTAAGCCGCTTCAATGCCATTGGTAATGAGTTGATCTACTTGGTCTTTCATTAACGAGATAAGTGGTGAAATAACCAACGTCAATCCTTCCAAGCAAAGAGCCGGCACTTGATAGCAGAGTGATTTCCCACCGCCTGTTGTCATAATGACAAGGCAATCACGATTTTCCAAGACGGCATTGATCACTTCTTCTTGCCCATCTCGGAATTTTTGATAGCCAAAAACATTATTTAAAACAGAAATTGCAGTGGTATTCATTAAATTCTTATTTATTGGTACTTATTTTTGATGAGTATAGTTGATATAAAAAATAGAGCACTCATCAAAGACAAGTGCTATCATCATTGAAATATTGGGATTAAAAAGAAATTTCTTCCCCGTGTCTTGCAAAGGCTTCTTCCAAATGTTGCCAGAAACTACGCCCTTCTGCCGTTACCCATTTGCCGTCGATATTTTTAAAATGGAAACCGCCGAGCTTGCTTGCCAACCATAATTCAAGCATTGCTTCTTGTTTATTGATCACAATTTGGGAATCATCATCAAAGGTTAAGGTGCAAACAGCACCTTGAATTTCGGTATCGACTGATAAACCTTTGTCATCAATTTTTTCTTCAATTTGTTGCCATACTTGTTCTACAGCTTGGTGAAATTGTGCGGTATTCATTTTTTCTCCATCATAAAATAAAAAAACAAGCGGTTATTTTTTTGTGTAATTTTGCAAAATTTCGACAAAATCAGACCGCTTGAAGATTAAGGGTTAATGCTTGGTAGCTCTGTCATTGCCCAACGAGGTTTAACACTCACACTTAAATCTGTTCGTTCGCCGTTTTTTAAGCGTAAAAAACCTGTGTAGGCGATCATTGCCCCATTATCGGTACAAAATTGTGGGCGAGGGTAGAAAACGTCGCCTTTTAATTTTTTCATCATTTCGGCAAGGTCTGCTCGTAATTGCTTATTCGCACTCACACCACCTGCCATCACAAGCCGTTTATAGCCTGTTTGTTCTAATGCCCGTTTACATTTGATTAGGATTGTATCGACAACAGCTTGCTGAAATGCGTGGGCAATATCACAACGGGTTTGTTCATCTAATTCGCCATTTTCGTTTAGATTCGCTTTGATTGTATTTGCGGCAAAGGTTTTTAAGCCAGAAAAGCTGAAATCTAAGCCAGGTCTGTCTGTCATCGGGCGGGGGAATTTAAAACGATTTGGTGTGCCGGATTCTGCCAATTTTGACATCGCCACACCAGCAGGATAGTCTAGCCCGAGTAGTTTCCCTGTTTTATCAAATGCCTCGCCTGCGGCATCATCAATCGATTCGCCGAGTAATTCATATTCCCCAACGGCATCAACTTTTACTAATTGGGTGTGGCCACCTGAAATCAGTAAAGCGACAAAAGGGAATTCGGGGGCGTTTTCTTCTAACATCGGAGCAAGTAAATGCCCTTCCATATGATGAACACCAAGAGCCGGCACATTCCAAGCGTAAGCAAGTGAACGAGCAATAGTTGCCCCCACTAATAAAGCACCCACTAAGCCAGGGCCTGCGGTATAAGTAATACCATCAATATCGGAAGGCTTAAGATTTGCTTCTTTTAATGCTTCTTGCACTAGGGGAATGGTTTTTCGAATGTGATCTCGAGATGCAAGCTCTGGCACAACACCGCCATAATCTGCGTGCATTTCAATTTGGCTATAAAGCTGATTTGCTACTAAGCCTTTTTGTTCGTCGTAAATGGCAACACCTGTTTCATCACAAGATGTTTCAATGCCTAAAATTCGCATAGTTTTTAAATTTATTCGATAAGGTAAAAGCCAAAAGGGGCGAATTATCGCCCCTGGAATTATTGTTATACCTAATTAAAATTGTTCACCATATTTCGGCTTTTCAGGACTAGGTAATGTTTTATTTTCGTATTCTTGGATAAGAATATCTGTTTTTTGTTCAGAATCTTGAATGCCCATTTGCTTAAAGGCTTCTTTTAAATAAGGTAATGCTTTTTTAGTTGCGACGGTATTCGGATAAAAGCGTAACATTTCTTCTATACGATTTACTACAGCAACATAAGCATTGCGTTTGTCATAAAATTTTACAACAGCCAATTCGTGTTCTGCTAAGCGGTTAAATAGATAATTCATCCAATTTTGAGCATCTTGTGCATATTGGCTTTGTGGATAATGTTGTACGATAGTTTGAAAATTACCATAAGCGTTGCGAATGTTATCAACCGCACGAGATGAACGATTCACACCAAAGAAATCTTGGATAAAATTATCACCTAAGCGAGCATTTGAAAGAGCCGCTAAATAAAATACGTAATCCATATTAGCAGCATTTGGGTAAGCACGAGCAAAACGCTCTGCTGCATCTAATGCTTTATAGTATTCGCCTACTTTATAGTTTGCATAAATTAAACTTAATTGGGTTTGCTCACCAATTCCTGAATATTGCCCACCTTTAGAACCTGCAGCTTCTAAATAGCGGATAGCTGAATTATAATCGCCATCTTGTAAATAAGTTTGACCTTTACTATAAAGATCTTGAACCGGAGCTTCTTCAAGCTCTTTATTCGTACTTGAACAACCTGTAACAACAAGTCCTGCTAGTAATAAAGTGGCAAGAGATTTAAATTTACGCATATGTTTTACCTATAAAAAGTGTCGAGGACGAAAAGTTTAATGTACAATGTCGTCAGACTAAGAATAACTTATGAAGTTCATTCTATTTTATATAACATCAAGCCAGTAAGCAAATGGCTAATTAGGATTTATTATTTAATGACTCAACAAAAAATTTTAAAAGCAGAAATTACAGCAGACTTACTCGGGGCTCGTTTAGATCAAGCCCTGGCACAACTTTTTCCAGACTATTCACGCTCTCGCATTAAAGTATGGATTGAAAATAATTTAGTGAAAGTAAATGGGAATATTGTTAATAAAGCAAGAGAGAAGGTCTTTGGTGGGGAAGAAGTTGAGATTGCTGCAGAAATTGAAGAAGAAGTTCGTTTTGAACCACAGGATATTCCTTTAAATATTGTTTATGAAGATGATGATATTATTGTTATTAATAAACCAAAAGATTTAGTCGTGCATCCGGGGGCAGGTAATCCTGACGGAACGGTATTAAATGCCTTGTTGCATTACTATCCATCTATTGCTGAAGTGCCTCGAGCAGGGATTGTTCATCGTTTAGATAAAGATACAACCGGACTAATGGTTATTGCAAAAAATATTCCTGCTCAAACTCACTTAGTGACCGCTTTACAAAAACGTCGCATTACTCGGGAATATGAAGCGGTTGCAAGTGGCATTATGACTCAAGGGGGTAAAGTAGATGAGCCAATGGCTCGCCACCCAACTAAGCGTACAGCAATGGCAGTTCATCCTATGGGAAAACCTGCGGTAACGCATTATCGTATTATGGAGCGTTTTCGTAACTACACACGCTTACGTCTGCGTTTAGAAACAGGGAGAACTCATCAAATTCGTGTGCATATGGCCTATATTGCTCATCCGTTATTAGGGGATCAGCTATATGGTGGCAGACCTCGTCCACCCAAAGGGGCTAGCGAGGAGTTTTTAACCGTGTTACGTGGGTTTCAAAGACAAGCACTACACGCAACAATGCTAAGATTAGAACACCCTATTACGGGCGAATTAATGGAGTGGCACGCACCATTACCAGATGATTTTGTTGAGCTTGTTCAGGCACTAAAAGCGGATTATGAATTGTATAAAGACGAGTTGGATTATTAATTGAAATTTGCATTTACTATCTAAACTTGTTATAGTCAAGTTGTTTTCATAACAAAACAGCAAAAAATAAGGAGCTTTTTATGAAAAAATTAGTATTAGCAATTTTAGCAACAGCAACTTTTTTAACCGCTTGTAATACCGTCGATGGTGTAGGTAAAGACATTGAAAAAGCGGGCGATAAAATTCAACAAACCGCACAATAAAACCAAATAGATTATTAAAAACCTCTGAACATAACTTTCAGAGGTTTTTTATTACCATATTAAGCAGATAAGAAATATTAAAATTACAGGAAACTCTAACATTCCTACTTGTTTAACATTCCAACCTAAGCTGGGTACAATAATTGCTCTTGCAAGAGCGACTAAATATGCAAAGAAAATAGGCATTGAAAATAAGGCATAAATAATCGCAAATAAAAGGTGCAATCCGATGCTTATTTCCATATAAATTGGATTACGACGTTCTCGAACCATACTTTTTACATAAAAAGTAGTGGCTATAAAAAATAGTGTAGGGTGTAATAAAATATAAAAATTATATTCTTCTTGCACTAAGTAGAAACTAGCCATTCCTATTACACCAAAGGTTAAAATGCCTGCAATATCATTCCATAAATTTCGTTCATCTTTTTGTTTAGCAAAATAAATTTGAATCAATCCAAGCGGTAGAATAATAAGTAAAAATTGCAAAATAGCCGGTTTGCTATAAATAACAGGCAATGCAAATACAAGGCTTAAAATAAAATAAATTTTTGCCCATTTTTTATTACGTACAGTTGGTTTTTTACTAAATAAAGAGAGGAAAGGATAAGAGAAAAAATAAAGAGCTAACCAAGACAACCCAAAAAATATGTGTAAAGGTATAAACCGACTTGCAATAACACCATAAAAAAAGGGTAAAATCGCCATTGCTAATGCTCCGTGCTGATTAGAAATTACCGGTTTATCATTTAACATTTCTATTCCTTCTTAAGCTGATTTTAAAAACAAAAAGGCGACTAAAATAGTCGCCTTTAAATTGTAAGTAAGATTAGAATAATTTTCTAGAGGCTTCAAATAATTCTTCTTTAAATGGACGACGCATATTGTTAATTGCATCAATAATATCGTGATGAACTAATTGTTCATTTTGGATACCCACACAATGTCCACCAAAGCCTTGAAGTAATAATTCAACTGCATATACACCCATACGTGAAGCTAAAATACGGTCAAAAGCACAAGGCGAACCACCACGTTGAGTATGGCCTAATACTGTGGCACGGGTTTCGTTACCAAATCTCTCTTCAATTTCTCTTGCTAGTTCGTGAACATCTGTCATTAATTCAGTAATAGCGATGATTGAGTGGCGTTTACCTTTATGGAAGCCATCTTCAATGCTTTTCATTAGAGATTCTTTATCTAAACCTTTTTCTGGCACGATAACATACTCACAACCACCTGCTAATGCGGCACTTAATGTTAAATCGCCACAGTGACGACCCATAATTTCCACAATAGAGATACGTTGATGTGAGCTTGAAGTATCACGTAAACGGTCAATCGCATCTAATGCTGTTTCTAATGCAGTTTGATAACCGATAGTGTAGTCTGTACCAACAATATCATTATCAATGGTGCCAGGAATACCAATACAAGGATAACCAAATTCCTCAGTTAATAATTTAGCCCCCATATAAGAGCCGTCTCCACCAATAACAACTAATGCATCAATATTATATTTTTTTAATGTTTCGACACATTGCTTGCGTACTTCAAGTCTTTTGAAATCAGGGAAGCGAGCGGAACCTAAGAATGTACCACCACGGTTGATTGTTTCTGATACAGAACGTCTGTCAAGTGGAATGACTTTATCGTGATAAAGACCATAATAACCGTCTTGAACACCACAAACTTCTAACCCCTCGTTTAAGGCAGTACGTACTACACCACGGATTGCGGCATTCATACCTGGTGCATCACCACCACTGGTTAAAACTGCAATTTTTTTAATTTTTTTACTCATTTAAAAACACCTTGTTGATAAATTAACTTAAATTAGAACTGATGCAAAGATTACAATATTCAGCCTTTTCGTTCTACTAAAAAATACGTATTTTTTGATTTAGTTTTAGCTTTCTTGCAAAATTTCTAAAGCGAAATCTAATGCGTTGAAAAATTGCTCAATATCTTCTTGATTATTGTAATGTGCAAGTGAAATTCTAAGAGTGCCAACTTGAGCTAAATAGCGTAAGTAGGGTTTTGCACAATGTTCACCGTGACGAATTGCGATTTTACTTTGCGTTAAAAAGGCGGCTATATCCGCAGGGTGCTGATTTTTGATCACAAAGCTAATAGTCGGTGTATTTTGTTGTCCAAGAATTTGCAAATTTGGGTAAGCATTTAACCGCTTGCGACAAGATTCTGATAACGCATAAAGGTTATGATTTAGAGCTTTGAAGTCTAAGTTATTAAGCCATTTTAGCACTTCACCAAAACCGATAATGCCTGCAATATTTGGTGTGCCAGCCTCTAAACGATAGGGGAGTTCTGAAACAGTTAAGCTATTTTCGGTAATAGTTTTCAGCATTTTTCCACCGAATACAAGCGGTTGAATTTCTTCTAAACTTTGCAATTTACCAGTGAGTACACCCACACCATTTGGGCCGTACATTTTATGAGCCGAAAAAGCATAGAAATCGGCATCTAACTTTTGCACATTGACCTGTTCACAACAAACAGCTTGAGCAATATCCAGCAAAATTTTAGCGTTAGAATATTGGCGGATTATAGGAATTAATTGCTCGGCATCTTGGCGAACCCCCGTCACATTGGAAACTAAATTAAATGCGACAACTTTGGTTTTTTCGGATAATGCTTTTTTTAATGTATCGACATTAATCTGATAATTATCATCAAGAGGCAAAACAATTAATTTTGCTTGTTTGCGTTTTGCAAGTTGTTGCCAAGGAATGAAATTAGCGTGATGTTCGGCGACAGAAATAATAATTTCATCTTCTGCTGAAATTTGATGCTCTAAGCCATAAGCAACAAGATTAATACTTTGCGTTGTTCCATTTGTCCAAATGACAGCTTCACGAGCTTCTACATTAAACCGTTTTGCTACTAATTCACGAGCTTGCTCATATTGTTCTGTTTGTGGTAAATCATATTGACTACGATGAACAGAACCCGCAGAGGCATAAAATTCACTCGTTGCTTGAATTAATGTGTTTGGCTTTAGCGTTGTTGCGGCTGAATCTAAATACGTCCAACTCTCTGATTTTTTAAAAAAGGGAAAATGACTACGAAATTCAGTATTAAGCATAATTATTTCCTATTTTGCTGTGCTTTGCGATAAGTTTGTTACACGGAATACCATCATTATTACCATCTAATTCTTTCCAACCACATTGGCGAAAATAACGTAATGCAAGTTCATAGCTACCAATTTGTTGGCAGCTTAGTTTTCTTTGGCAATTAATATGTCGAGATGAGTTCGCAAAACTTTCACGATTTTTAACCGCTTGTGTAGAAGACACTCCATTATGTTTTCGCCATTCTGAAGGTGGTATGGGAGAATTGTCTCGCCACAAACCGATTCTTGCTTGTTGAGCGTGTTTTTGGGCCTGTTCATAGTGTTTAGCGGTTCTTGTATAAGCCCAAGCCATACCTTGTTGCACTAATTTTAAATTAATATTTTCGCCTTTGTCGTTATACACCTCAGCAAGTAATCGCTGGTAACGATCGTAACCTGTACTTTTGAGCATAACATTTTGTTTAAAAACCTGGTTTGCTAAAGCTTGTTTTGCTCTGTTCCCATAAGGTTGTGAGGATTCCGGTGCATCGATGTGAAGTAATCGGACTTTAATTTGTTTGCGATCGAATAAGCAAGTAAGCGTATCGCCATCACTAATACTTACGACTTTGCATTGGATTTGTCGCTCAGAGGCAACACTATTTAGACAAAAAAGAAAAGTAATAATAAGAGAATAAATATACTTCATAAATAAAAAAATATAGGGCATTGATACCCTATATTTTATCAGATTTTATAATGTTTCGCCTTTTTTAAGACGATTAAAGAAATCTTTAGTTTCGCCAATAATCACTTTGCGTAATGCAATAAGAGCAATTAAATTTGGGAATGCCATTAAACCATTTACAATATCTGCTATCGTCCAGATAGTTTCAAGGGTTAAAAATGGAGCAGAGGCAATTAATGCAATAAAGACGAAACGATAAAGTTTGAGATATTGTGTTCGCCCTTTAGTTAAATAGACAAAGCAACGTTCGCCATAATAGCACCAACCTAAAATGGTTGTGAATGCAAAAAAGACTAAACCAACAGTAACGATAATGGCCCCAAACGAGCTGTCTAACCCTTGAGTAAATGCGGTGGTGGTTAATGCGGCACCTTTAATATCGCCAGTCCAAGCTCCTGAAATAACAATTACCAAGCCTGTCATTGTGCATACAATGATGGTATCTAAAAATGTGCCTGTCATTGAAATTAAGCCTTGGCGTACCGGCTCTTTTGTTTGTGCAGCAGCTGCTGCAATAGGAGCAGAACCAAGACCTGATTCGTTAGAAAAAATACCACGAGCCACACCTAATTGAATTGCTTGCATTACCGTAAAACCAAAGGCTCCACCTAATGCGGCTTCAGGATTAAATGCAGCATGAATAATTGTTGCTATTGCAGAAGGAACTTTATCTGCATTCATTAAAATAACCGATAGCGAGGCGACCACATAAGCAATAGCCATAAAAGGTACAATAATCGCAGCAATTTTCGAAATACGTTTTACACCGCCTAAAATAATAGATGTCACCACTAAAGTTAAGATAATTGCACTAAAAATAATTGGAATATCAAAGGTTTTTTCCAGTGCCGTCGTAATTCCATTTACTTGAGGAAATGTTCCAATACCAAGTAAGGCAACTAAAATACCAAAAAACGCAAAGGCTTTAGCCAACCAACGCCACTTTTTACCCATACCCATTTCGATATAATACATCGGGCCACCCGCAACAAAACCTGACTTATCTTTGGTTCGATATTTAATAGCCAGTAAGCCTTCAGCATATTTTGTCGCCATTCCGAATAGAGCAATTAACCACATCCAAAATAATGCACCAGGCCCACCTGAATGGATTGCGGTTGCAACACCGACAATATTTCCCGTACCAATAGTGGCAGCAAGAGCAGTTGAAAGAGCAGCAAATGCAGAAATATCGCCAGATTGGTTGTTACCTTTTTCGGGCTTAAACATATAAACGAAAGCACGTCCAAGCTGGGTAATTTGGATACCTTTTAATGAAAGTGTTAAATAAAGACCTACACCAGAGAGCAAAATAAGTAGTGGCGCTCCCCAAATAAAACTATTGATTTGATTAAGAATAGTGTCAAATGACATTTGAAAATTCCTCGTAAAAACTGCTTACAAGGAAAGAAAAGCAAATGATGGCAAACAAGCGATTAAAAAACGATAATTTTTTGCAAAACAAAAAACTCGCTTGATGTTAAATAGATTTTACTTTTCTCCCCTGTCCTTTTGCCTGAGCGTTTCACGCATATAAATATAAGTAATGCATTTTCGCCTTCGGCGTCCATTTTCTATTTACATAGAGTGGATCTCTCCAAGGGTTCGTCCAGTAACAGTCCTCGCAACTAAAAGTTGCACCTGAAAGAGTTTACCTCGTCGGTGAAATGTTAATTCATTTCTCTCCAGCTACCTTCATCCGAACAATCTGATTTATTTTAAATAATAAAATAAAAAAGAGTTGCTCAATTCTAGCAACTCTTTTTTTATCGTCAAGTTTAATTTTCGTGATGTTTTTGATCTTTTGGTACTTCTTCTAAATCGCTAAATAATACAGCATATTTTCGGGTATTTTTATTAGACTCTAGTGCAACTTTGCACGCCATTGTTAAAGGAACAGATAGCAACATTCCAACAGTGCCTAGCAACCAGCCCCAAAATAAGAGTGAGAGGAAAACAACTAAAGTAGAAAGCCCAAGTTTTTTACCCATTAATCTAGGCTCAAGAGCATTACCAATAGCCATATTAATTGCAATAATCCCTAGCAGTACACCTAATCCTACGGAAAAACCATTTAATATTAAAGCTTGAATAACAATCGGAATACCTGCCAAAATAGAACCGATATTTGGCACATAATTCAGTAAGAAACTTAAAATAGCCCATAAAATAGCATATTGAACACCGAGACATTCTAGTAATATCCAGACCAATAAACCGGTTATTAAACTCACAAAAGTTTTGACACCTAGATATCCAATAACACCATCTAATACTTGGTTAATATATTCTTTCTCATTGCGTAAGTCGTCATCGGCACTAAGCACTAATGCGAGTTTATATTTAGCAACGGGCATTTCAAATAACATAAAAATAACAATCAGGAATATCACAAAAATATTTGATAATGCACCAGAAAGCCCTTTTAGTAATTGGCTCACTAAATTCATTATTGAGCTTGGATCAAGCTTGCTCATTATTTCTTCTTGCGTTACGGTAATCGGTAGATTCCATTGATTAGCGATTGTCATTAACGATTGAATTCGAGCTGAAAGTTGTACTTTATATTGAGGAATAGAAGTTGTAAATTCTTGTAAGGTGCTATTAATTACGCCAGCAAGAAAAGAAAAACCTAGCATAAAGACGATAAAGAGTATCGCAATAGCCAAAGAGAGTGGTACTTTGCGTTTTATCATAAATTTAATCATTGGAGAGCAGATAATCGCAATGAAAAGAGAAAGTAAAAACGGTACCACAATTTCATTGGAAAGCTTAATGCCAGCTAGGATGATGATTATAGCGGCTATACTAACTAAAGTGCGACTGTATGATGTCATAAATATCCTTATGCAAGCGGTCAAAAAATAATAATTTTTGCAATTTATTGATTTTCAAACCAACTTTCTAAAATTAAACAAGCAGAAATAGAATCTACTTTATCTTTTTTTAATGCTTTATAGCCACCACGGGAAAAAATTTCTGCTTTTGCTTCAACGGTTGTTAAACGTTCATCTTGTAATTCAACAGGTAAATTAAAGCGGCCATTTAAGCGGTTAGCAAATTTTTTAGCACGTAGAGTAAGAGGTTGTTCTGTACCGTCCATCTTGAGAGGCAAACCTACTACTAACAGATCGGGTTTCCACTCTTGTAAAACCTTACCTATTTCTTCCCAGTTTGGAATACCGTCTTGAGCTTTAAATGCGGGCAAACCTTGTGCTGTACCTGTAATACTTTGCCCAACTGCGCAGCCAATGCTATAAGTACCAAAATCGAAAGCAATAATAGTTTGTGCCATTATGCCCTCCCTGCTTTTGCTAATACACCTAAAACACCCATCATTTCATAAGCTTCTGACCAGCGTTCTAAATAGCTCGTCTCAAATAATGTTTTTTCATTACTATCAGAAATAACCCAATAATTTAATGCAATTTCTTGTTCTAATTGGTTCGTTCGCCAAGTCGAGCAACCTAAGCAAACAATAAATTTTTCTGGTGAATCAGGGGTACCGAAAGAGTCTAACACATCGCCAGAAGTTGTTAATGCGATTTCATTAGTGATCGGATAAGTATGCACAAAATCTTTTTCTGTTCTGGTGTGGATAATAAAGCCTCTATCTTGATTCACCGGGCCACCACTTAGTACCATTTGATCTTTTTTATAGTTTCGTTGATTTGCCATTTGGAAATCCATTCGAGTAAGCAATTCTAATACAGAAAGATCGGTAGGAGTGTTGATCACAACCCCCATTGCTCCTTGTTGATTATGTTCACAAATATAGATAACGGTACGATCAAAATACTCATCATCCATTTCAGGTGTTGCAATTAAAAACTTACCTTGTAAATTCTCTAACATTAAATATCTCCAAAACAGACTTGCAGTGCGGTAATGGCTGCCAGTGAGGCGGTTTCAGTACGTAAAACACGTTTGCCGAGTAACACTTCGGTAAAACCTTGAGTCTCTGTCATTGCAATTTCTTCAGCGGATAAGCCACCTTCTGAGCCAATCAATAAACGTACTCCCGCCTCTGGCACATTAGGAAGTTCACGAATAGTATATTTCGCACGAGGATGAAGGTTAAGTTTTAACATTTCATCTTGCTCTTTACACCAATCGGTTAATTTCATAATCGGACGAATTTCTGGAATTTCATTGCGTCCGCATTGCTCACAAGCAGCAATAGCGATTTTTTGCCATTGTTGTAATTTTTTATCTTGGCGTTCATCATTGAGTTTTACACCACAACGCTCAGACCAAAGTGGTGTAATAGTTTTAACCCCAAGCTCGACCGATTTTTGAATGGTAAATTCCATTCTATCGCCACGAGAAATTACTTGTCCTAAATGAATATTTAGGTTGGATTCACGGTCATCTAATTCAATCGAGTCAATTTTTGCAATAATTTGTTTTTTTTCAACCGCTTGTAAAGTTGCATTAAAAATATGATTTGAGCCATCAAATAAAATAATTTGCTCGCCTGCTTTCATTCGCAATACACGCCCAACGTGATTAGTAGCGTCTTCACTTAAAATACAACTTTGTTGATTTGCCAATGGGGCAGGATGATAAATTCTTGGAATTCTCATAATGTTTAGTGATTAATAAATTATTAGTCTAATTTAGCATTAAAATAAGGTTATCGATATAATTTATTGATATAAGGTCAAAAAGAAAAATAACAAGCGGTTAAATTCCACCAAAACTTTGCAATGTATTGAAGAAATTTAACCGCTTGTAAAAGCATTTAAAATATCAATTATTTAAATTGATGAATTGCATTTGCAATTTCATTATCGTTATAAATTGCTTTCACAACATCAGAATATGCTTGATCTAATACTTTTTTGATTTCATTGTTATCTGCACCAAATGCACCTTCATAGCCACGAGTTGCATTAAAGTTTTTGCTAAAGTTGCCTCTTGCACCTTGAACAGTCACTTCTACACCAACCTGAGCATTGGCTTTATAACGCAAGTTACCTTGTTCAACAGTAGCAAAGAATTGGCGGATATTTACGGTAACATTGGCATTAGCTGCACCTTGCACAATTTGGAAACCTTTTGCATTTAAATCTTGTTGCATTGCTTGTTGGAACATAGCCGCAACTTCTGGGACTGCGGTTAAACGAATAATTTCACCACTTTTTGTATAACTACCCACTTCACGAGAAGTACGTAGATCTTGAGTCATTACATTAACTGCAGCTGTTTGGTTATTCGTGTTAAATACCGCAGTTGGTGTTGGGGTTGAGAATGTCAGTACATTTGATTGACTCTGGCAGCCTGCTAATAAAGCAGCTGCAAACGTGCTAGCTAAAACTAAAGTTTTTTTAGATAGTTTCATAGTAAATCCTTCTATATTAAAGAAATTGTGTGAGAAATATATTTGCTAGTATAGTATCATTCTATTTTAATTTTCAATTAAAGAGAGCAAAAAATGTCAGTAGAGCAGACAATTATTGAGAAAATCAATGCTGAATTTTCACCATTAGTACTAAATATTGAAAACGAAAGCTATATGCATAGCTCTGGTAGAGGTTCAGAGTCGCATTTTAAATTAACGTTAGTATCAAAAAAATTTGAAGGGCAGCGAACGGTTGCTCGCCACAGAGCAGTCTATACTTGTCTAGCCGATGAATTAGCAAATGGTGTGCACGCACTAGCTTTACATTTATATACAGAAAGCGAATGGGAAGAAATAAGCGGAACTGTACCAAAATCGCCAAATTGTTTAGGTGTTGGGCAGTAATTGGCTAAAAATTGATTTAATTTATTTTGTAAATAAAATGCTTGAAATAGCCTAGTAAAATTGGTATATTTTTCCAATCTTTTGTTTGTTTCGGTTTCGGTGAGATGTCCGAGTGGTTGAAGGAGCACGCCTGGAAAGCGTGTATATGCGAAAGTGTATCGGGGGTTCGAATCCCCCTCTCACCGCCATTCATACTAAAAGATTCCTTACTGTTTTCATAGATATTTCCTTGGTTAAGTAAAAGTAGATAATACTTTTTATTTTAGGTTATCCCCGAGTATTTATTGCTCGGGGATTTTTTTATCTTTGAAACATTCTCTAAAATAAAAAAGAGATTCTATAGAATCTCTTTTTTATTTTTATGCTTTAACGTATTTTATCAAGTTTGTAATTGTTGTCGCTTTTTACTGTATTGCCGTTTGAATCGCAAATTTCGACATATTGCTCGGTAACTAAAAATGCAAGATTACCCGATGCTTTTTCTAAACGGAGTACATTCTTTTTGTTTGGCTCCCAGCTGTAGGTGCCTTTATCACGATAGGCATATTCTTTTTTATCTTTGAAATAAACAGTGTCATATTGGTAAGTTTTGTCCGCATTTAAAGTAAGTTGTGCTTGAATTTTTTCACAGTCAGCACAAGGTAACTCGCCAGCATAAGTGCCTGTTACATTTTGTTGTGGTAGTAATGAACAAGCTCCTAACATCGCAGTAGTTAATCCAATTAATGCGATTTTTTTCATACCATTTTCCTCTTTGTAATAAATAATTAAGTTATTTAAAGCTCGGATTTACCTTAAATTCAAGACGAATTACTTCAGGTAAATCAGCTTGTATTTGTTCTAATAATCTAGCTTGTTGTAAAATTAAGCCTTGGCGAACCGTTGCACTTTGAACATTAATAATAAGCTGATTATCAACTAAATTTGCGACTCGGTAAAGCCCACGAAACGATTCAGGCAATATTTTCTGAACTTTTTGATTTAAGTCATTAATGACATTTGCTTTTTCGACAATTCTTGTCAGAGTTGAGTTCTGTAAAATATCATTAATATTTTTAGGTGCGGAATTTTTCATCTATTTATCATCTTTATACTTGATTTTAGGTGACTTGCCCCAATAATTTTCTCATTCTACTCGAATTTAGCGTATAATAACGTAAATTTATATTTAATATTATCTTGATGAATTTATTTTTTAAACATTTTCATAAAACACCATTTTGGTCGCAACTGCTTTTGGGTATGGTTGCGATGCTTGCCTTGCCTGAAATTCAGGCGATAAATCCCAATGAAAATGAACAAGAAAGCGTTATTAATCAATCCTTAGTTCAATATGCACAAACTGCTATTGATGTAGAGCAACAGGCTCTTTTTATTGTTGCATTAAACGATACCCCCATCAAAGGTAAATCTCAAGCGGTGAGTTTTTGCGAATTCTTTGCAAATTATTACCGCTTAGATAACTGTAACCTCAATCCAATCCGAGCGGGCCCTATTGCCTAAATATAAATTTACTATTTTAAACGAAACTTTTTTACATATTTATATTTAGGAATAACACAATGATTTCAAAACTACTTACTTCAATTTTTGGCTCAAGCAACGATCGTATTTTAAAGCGTTTAAAAAAACGTGTTGTACAAATCAATAAACTAGAACCAACGTTTGAGCAATTATCAGACGAAGAACTACAAGCGAAAACAGCAGAATTTAAACAGCGTTTAGCAGAAGGTGCAAGCTTAGATAGCTTGTTACCAGAAGCTTTTGCAACTGTGCGTGAAGCAAGCCGTCGTGTATTAGGAATGCGTCCATTCGATGTGCAATTAATTGGCGGTATGGTGCTAACAGGCCGTAATATTGCAGAAATGCGTACGGGGGAAGGTAAAACATTAACCGCAACCTTGTCTTGCTATTTAAATGCTCTAACAGGGAAAGGTGTTCACGTGGTAACCGTAAATGATTACCTTGCACGCCGAGATGCTGAAACAAACCGTCCATTATTTGAATTTTTAGGCTTAACTGTTGGGGTAAATGTCCCAGGTTTACCTTCTGATGTTAAACGTGCCGCATACCAAGCAGATATTACTTATTCAACCAACAGCGAATTAGGTTTTGACTATCTGCGTGATAATTTAGCCCACGATAAAAATGAGCGTTTTCAGCGTGAATTGCACTATGCGTTAGTGGATGAAGTAGATTCTATCTTAATTGATGAAGCCCGTACTCCATTAATTATTTCGGGACCTGCGGAAGATGCAACCCAAATTTATCAGGCGGTCGATCAAATTATTCCTCATCTAATTGCTCAAGATAAAGAAGATACGGAAGAATACACCGGCGAAGGCGATTTCACTTTAGATCTAAAAAACAAACAGGCACACTTAACTGAGCGTGGAATGGTTAAAGTGGAAGAATTCTTAACTCAAATGGGGTTAATGGAAGAAGGGGAAAGTTTATATCATCCGGCTCGAATTTCATTATTACACCACGTAAGTGCAGCATTACGTGCTCATAAATTATTTGAGCGTAATGTAGATTATATGGTAAAAGATGGCGAAGTGGTTATCATTGATGAACATACTGGTCGTACAATGGCGGGTCGTCGTTGGTCTGATGGTTTACACCAAGCGATTGAAGCAAAAGAACGTGTTAATATTCAAGGCGAAAACCAAACTGTTGCCTCCATTACTTACCAAAACTATTTCCGCCTATACGAAAAATTAGCAGGGATGACAGGTACAGCAGATACAGAAGCTTTTGAATTCCAACAAATTTATGGGCTAAATACCGTAGTTGTGCCAACTAACAAACCGGTTATTCGTGATGATCGCACTGACTTAATGTTTAAGAGCGAGGCAGAAAAATTTGCGGCCATTATTGATGAAATCAAAGATTGTATTGAGCGTAAACAACCTGTTTTAGTGGGGACGGCATCGGTTGAAAAATCTGAGTTATTATCAGATGCTTTAACCAAAGCGGGCATTAAACACAATGTATTAAATGCAAAATTCCACGCGCAAGAAGCTGAAATTGTAGCAGAAGCAGGGGCTCCAGGTGCAGTCACCATTGCAACTAATATGGCTGGTCGTGGTACCGATATTGTACTTGGCGGTAACTGGAAAATGGAAATTGCCAAGCTAGAAAATCCGACTCAAGAACAAATTGATGAAATTAAAGCAGCGTGGCAAGAACGTTATGAAACAGTAATGAAAGCTGGCGGTTTACATATTATCGGTACGGAACGCCACGAATCTCGCCGTATTGATAACCAGCTACGTGGTCGTTCAGGTCGTCAAGGAGACCCAGGTTCATCACGTTTCTACTTATCTTTAGATGATGCACTAATGCGAATTTACCTAAACGAAGGTAAATTGAATATGATGCGTAAAGCCTTTAGTGAAGAAGGCGAGGCGATGGAATCAAAACTTTTAACAAAAGTGATTGCATCCGCACAAGCAAAAGTTGAAGCTCATAACTTTGACGGCCGTAAAAACCTCTTACAATATGATGATGTGGCAAATGAACAACGTAAAGTTATTTATGAGCAACGCAATCATTTATTAGAAACTAATGATATTTCAGCGATGATCGAAACTATTCGTCAAGACGTTTTCGACAGCACAATCAGCCAGTATATTCCACCACAATCGATTGAAGAAATGTGGGATGTACCAGGTTTGGAAGAACGCCTACAACGTGAATTTGGCTTAGAGTTACCAATTTCTCAATGGTTAGAAACGGAAAAAGATCTGCACGAAGAGACTTTACGTGAACGTATCTTAAATATTGCAGTAAATGAATATAAAGCAAAAGAAGAAAAAGTTGGCAGTGAAGTGCTTCGTAATTTTGAAAAGGGAGTAATGTTACAAAACCTTGATGAATTATGGAAAGAGCATTTATCTGCAATGGACTATTTACGTAAAGGTATTCACTTACGTGGTTATGCACAAAAAGATCCGAAACAAGAGTACAAAAAAGAATCTTTTGCAATGTTTACCAATATGCTAAATACCTTAAAATCGAATGTCATCAGTATTTTAAGCCGTATTCAAGTACGTAGCCAAGAAGAAGTAGAGGCTGCACAACGTGCTCAAGCTGAGATGGAAGCTGCACAAGCGCAAAGTACTGATACTAAGTCAGAAGATCGAGAATTAAGTGATGAAGAACTCGCAAACTTAAATATCGGTAGAAATGAACCTTGTCCGTGCGGTTCTGGCAAAAAATATAAACATTGCCACGGTAACAAAGCGAAATACGCATAATGAAACAAGCGGTGATATTTAGTGAAAAATTTGCAACTAATTTATGAAAACATCCCTCTAAATATTACCGCTTTTAATTTATAAAAGAGTAAAGAATTATGTCAAAACCTATTGTTCAAGTCTCTGCTGGCATCATCCGTAATGAATTTGGGCAAATTTATTTAACCCAACGCTTAGAAGGTCAAGATTTCGCTCAATCCTTAGAGTTCCCCGGTGGAAAAGTTGATGCAAACGAAACACCAGAAGAAGCATTGAAACGTGAACTCGAAGAAGAAATTGGTATTCAGATATTAAGTGCTTTTCCCTACGAACATTTTAGCTTCGAATACCCAACCAAGATTATTGAGTTTTTCTTCTATCTGGTAGAAGAATGGATTAATGAACCTTTTGGAAGAGAAGGACAAGAAGGCTTCTGGATTGCCCAATCTGATTTAGATGAAGGGGCATTTCCTCCGGCAAATGCAGAGCTAATAAAACGTTTAAAGGCGGAAGTGTAATTATTTCAATCTTATAAAGGTACTCATTTTATGGGTACCTTAATTTTTTAAGTAAAGTAAGTCGGACAATTTTAGCCGACATTCTATGAATAGAAAGTTTTTGTGTTAGCTAAAAACGGTTAATTTTTCTCAAACTTTTGCAAGTTTTGAAAGTAAATTGACCACTTGTTTGGGTACGAGCGAGGACGCTCGCACCATCGGGGGAGCTCATTTTGTGGGTACCTTATTTCTTAGGATAAAATTTCATCATCAAGCGGTTAAATTTGCAAAATTTTTGACAAATTTAACCGCTTGCACTTGAAAGTCTAGAATCTGGCTCTATATTGTTATGCGTTACGCTTTTTGCGTGGAACTCTTATTTATTACATTTAAAAAAGGAACATAATATGGCTCTTCGTCCATTGCACGATAAAGTAATTTTAAAACGTGAAGAAATTGAAACAAAATCTGCTGGCGGTATTGTTTTAACAGGCTCAGCGGCAACTAAATCAACTCGTGGTAAAGTTATCGCAGTTGGTACTGGTCGTATTTTAGAAAACGGCTCAGTTCAGCCTTTAGCCGTTAAGGTTGGCGATGTTGTGATCTTTAATGAAGGTTACGGCGTAAAAACTGAAAAAATTGATGGCGAAGAAGTATTAATTCTTGCTGAACACGATATTTTAGCGATTGTAGAATAATTAAAAGGAACAGAAAATGGCAGCAAAAGACGTTAAATTTGGTAATGATGCACGTGTAAAAATGTTAAACGGTGTGAATATTTTAGCCGATGCAGTAAAAGTTACTTTAGGCCCTAAAGGTCGTAATGTGGTATTAGATCGTGCTTATGGTGCTCCAACCATCACTAAAGATGGTGTATCCGTTGCTCGTGAAATTGAGTTAGAAGATAAATTTGAAAATATGGGTGCTCAAATGGTAAAAGAGGTTGCCTCTAAAGCCAATGACGCCGCAGGTGACGGTACAACAACCGCAACGGTGCTTGCTCAAGCAATCGTAAACGAAGGCTTAAAAGCAGTTGCTGCCGGTATGAACCCAATGGATTTAAAACGTGGTATTGATAAAGCAGTTACAGCGGTAGTTGAAGAGTTAAAAGCGATTTCAAAACCGTGTGAAACCTCAAAAGAAATTGAACAAGTTGGTACCATTTCTGCAAACTCAGACTCAACTGTAGGTCAGTTAATTGCTCAAGCAATGGAAAAAGTGGGCAAAGAGGGCGTCATTACGGTTGAAGATGGCACAGGCTTAGAAGATGCGTTAGATGTGGTTGAGGGTATGCAATTTGACCGTGGTTACTTATCACCATATTTCATCAATAAACCGGAAGCCGGTACTGTTGAACTAGAAAATCCTTATATTCTTTTAGTGGATAAAAAAGTATCTAACATTCGTGAATTATTACCTGTGTTAGAAGGTGTTGCAAAAGCAGGTAAACCGTTATTAATTATTGCTGAAGATATTGAAGGCGAAGCATTAGCAACATTAGTGGTAAACACAATGCGTGGTATTGTGAAAGTGGCTGCAGTAAAAGCACCAGGCTTTGGCGATCGTCGTAAAGCAATGTTACAAGATATTGCGATTTTAACCGCAGGTACTGTTATTTCTGAAGAAATCGGTATGGAGCTTGAAAAAGCAACACTTGAAGAGTTAGGTCAAGCAAAACGTGTTGTTATCACGAAAGATAATACAACCATTATTGATGGTATTGGTGATGAAACACAAATTAAAGCTCGTGTTGCACAAATTCGCCAGCAAATCGAAGATTCAACTTCAGACTACGACAAAGAAAAACTACAAGAACGTGTTGCTAAATTAGCAGGTGGTGTAGCGGTCATCAAAGTAGGTGCTGCAACTGAAGTGGCAATGAAAGAGAAAAAAGACCGTGTAGATGATGCCCTTCACGCAACTCGTGCAGCAGTTGAAGAAGGTATTGTACCGGGAGGCGGTGTTGCTTTAGTGCGTGCGGCAAGTAAAGTGGCTACCACTTTAACAGGCGATAACGAAGAGCAAAATGTAGGTATTAAACTTGCATTACGTGCAATGGAAGCTCCTTTACGTCAAATTGTGGCAAATGCTGGCGAAGAAGCATCGGTTGTTGCTCGCAATGTAAAAGACGGTTCAGGCAACTATGGCTATAACGCTGGTACTGAACAATATGGCGATATGCTTGAAATGGGTATTTTAGATCCGACTAAAGTAACTCGTTCGGCACTTCAATTTGCTGCTTCGATTGCAGGCTTGATGATCACAACAGAATGTATGATCACAGATCTACCAAAAGAAGAAAAATTAGATCCTGCTGCAATGGGCGGTATGGGTGGAATGGGCGGAATGATGTAATTCGCTTTGAGATAGACCAAAATAAAAAAGCTACTGAAATTATTTTCGGTAGCTTTTTTTATATAAATCTTTTCATTTGTTTATACTAAAAATTAGTAAATATCCTTTATTTTATTATTGATGCTTTTGTTTTAATGTATTTAATGCAGTTAAACCTTTTTCACAACTTTTTAATTGTAATGCAGAATCCATTTTTAAGATTTGCTGTTTTGTTGAAGAAAGTTTATTTTTCATTTTTACTACCTGAGTATGTGTTCCAGGTTGTTTTTCTGCATCAGCAACGAGTTTATCAGCAGTGTTAAACATCTTTTCGCATTCAGTTGGCAATGTTTTACTTAAAGTAGGCTTTGCAACTGTAAGTGAGGAGGTTTTAACACTAGCGATCGCCGTTCCTGAAACTAGAGCACCAGTAATCAGTGTTACCCCTAAAATTCTTTTTAGCATTGTTTCCTCGCACATTAGGCCGTGATTAAAATTAATTGTTTTATCTATTTTTGCGATAAAGCTCGCCGATACTATCAAAAGTTTTATTTAAAGTCATCTAGAATTTGATCTTTTTTCTTATATCCGATCATCAATTTCTGGAATTTTAAAAGCTGGTAATTTTATTGTTAATTTAATGTTAAATATAACCAAGTTATTTAGTATGGTATATGATATTTATTATATAAATAAACCAAATTTGTGAACAATATAACAAAATTGCTATTTTTTAATTAGTTATTTACGAGTAGAATAGTCGCCGACACTTTATTATAGATTAACTCCTTTGAGTTATTTATTTCAATTAAGTGAGAACTTGTGGGCGATTACTTAAATTAAGTAATCTAATTATTACAATTAGTATATTAATAAGAGGTTTGAGATGTTAGACGTAGTTGAACTCTCACGTTTGCAGTTTGCTTTAACTGCACTCTACCACTTCTTATTCGTACCACTTACATTAGGTCTTTCTTTCATTCTTGTGGTGATGGAAACCTTATATGTAACGACGGGTAAAGAAGTATATAAAGATATGACTAAATTCTGGGGTAAGTTATTTGGTATTAACTTTGCTCTAGGTGTAACAACTGGTATTACAATGGAATTCCAGTTTGGTATGAACTGGTCATATTATTCTCATTATGTGGGAGACATTTTTGGTGCTCCATTAGCGATTGAAGGCTTAATGGCATTCTTCCTAGAATCTACATTTGTGGGATTGTTCTTCTTCGGTTGGGATCGTTTATCAAAAGGTAAACATTTATTAGCAACATATTGTGTTGCATTTGGTTCTAACTTCTCAGCATTGTGGATTTTAGTTGCTAACGGTTGGATGCAAAACCCAGTTGGTTCTGAGTTTAATTTTGAAACAATGCGTATGGAATTAGCAAGTTTCTCTGAACTTGTTTTAAACCCAGTAACGCAGGCGAAGTTCTTACATACCGTAACAGCGGGCTATACTTGTGGTGCAATCTTTGTATTAGGAATTAGTGCTTACTATATCTTAAAAGGCCGTGATTTAGGCTTTGCAAAACGTTCATTCTCTGTTGGTGCAAGTTTTGGTTTAATTGCGATTATCTCTGTATTAGTAATGGGTGATGAATCAGGTTATACCATCGGTCAAGCTCAACCAACAAAATTAGCGGCAATGGAAGGGGAGTTTGAAACTCAGCCTGCACCAGCTGCGTGGAATGTGGCTGTAATTCCTAATACCGCTGAAATGAAAAATGAATTCGCAATTCATATTCCTTATGCGGCAGGTATTATTGCAACTCGTTCTTTAGATACTGAAATTAAAGGCTTAAAAGATATTCGTGTTGTAAATGAGCAACGTGTTCGTACAGGTATTCAAGCTTATGCGTTATTAGAAAAATTACGTTCAGGCGATTATACCGAAGCTGATAAAGCAGCCTTTAAAGAAGTAGAAAAAGATTTAGGATTTGGCTTATTGTTAAAACAATATACAGATAATGTTGTTGATGCAACTGAAGAGCAAATCCAAAAAGCAGCAGATAGTACTATTCCAAATGTAGGTCCTACATTCTGGGCATTCCGTATTATGATGGCTTCTGGTGGTTTAATGCTTCTATTAATCATTTTTGCATTTGCTCAAAATGTACGTGGAACAGTAGGCTCAAACCGCTTCTTATTAAAAGCATTATTATGGGGTATTCCATTGCCTTGGATTGCTATTGAATCAGGTTGGTTCTTAGCAGAATATGGTCGTCAGCCTTGGGCGATTTATGAAATGTTACCTGTAGGTGTTTCTAATTCTGCATTAACAACTGGCGATTTATGGTTCACGATTGGGTTACTATGTGGTTTATATACACTGTTCTTAATTGTAGAAATGTATTTAATGTTCAAATATGGTCGTTTAGGTCCAAGTGCATTAAAAACAGGTCGTTATCACTTTGAACAATCTGCAAAATAATTAGGAGTTAAAAATGATCGATTATGAAATTCTCCGCTTTATTTGGTGGATCTTAATTGCGGTATTGTTAATTGGTTTTGCCATCACAGATGGTTTTGATATGGGCGTATTAAATCTTTTACCTGTTATTGGTAAAAGTAATGTTGAACGTCGTATTATGATCAATACGATCGCTCCTCACTGGGATGGTAACCAAGTATGGTTATTAACGGCAGGTGGTGCTATCTTTGCGGCGTGGCCTACAGTATATGCAACTTCTTTCTCAGGGTTCTATATTGCAATGGTATTAGTTTTAGCGGCATTATTCTTCCGTCCAGTCGGTTTTGAATATCGTGCTAAAATTGATGATCCAAGATGGCGTAATGCTTGGGATTGGGGCTTATTTATTGGTGGTTTTGTTCCATCATTAGTATTCGGTGTTGCATTCGGTAATTTATTACAAGGTGTACCATTTGAGTTTAACAATATTAACCAATCACAATACACAGGCACATTCTTTGGTTTGTTAAATCCATTTGCATTATTATGTGGTATCATTAGTTTAATGATGTTAACAACACAAGGTGCAACTTGGTTACAAATGAAAACAACAGATGAATTACATAATAATTCAAGAGTAGTTGCACAAATTACTGCGACAGTTGTTTTAGTAGCTTTTGTTTTAGCGGGTGTGTGGCTTTATTTTAAAGACGGCTTTATCATTACAAGTGAATTAGATCGTAATGCACAATCGTTATTGACTAATAAAACAGTGATTGTTGAGACTGGTGCTTGGTTTAAAAATTATGCAGAAATGCCAATTTTATGGGTTGTTCCTGCATTAGCCATCATTGGTGCAATCTTGACAGTTATTAGCTCAAAAGCAAATCGTTCTGGCTGGGCATTCTTCTCATCATCACTGATGATTATTGGTGTTATTTTAACGGCTGCAGTTTCTATGTTCCCGTTCATTATGCCATCAATTACTCATCCTGAAATGAGTTTAACAGTTTGGGATTCAACTGCGAGCCATACAACATTAACAGTTATGTTAATTGTTGCTGCGATCTTTGTTCCATTAGTATTAAGTTATACTATTTGGTCATATATCAAGATGTATGGTCGCTTAGATGCTAGCTATTTAGAAGAAAACAAAGCAAGTGCTTACTAATTAAGGAGACTAGATTATGTTTTATGTAACTTGGGTCTTAGGTGTGATGCTTGCAATTTTCTTTGCAACAGTTATCACTATTAGCGTTGAAAAAACGGGTAAGTTTGACGAGTAATGATTAATACTCTTTATAACTTAACAGCAAAGGGCTTGTTAAAAGCCCTTTCTTTCCTTTTAGCAACAGCCTTATTTGCAACTATTTTGCTAAATTCGACCGCTTTTAGCCAATATTTTGGCGGCAGAATTCCCTATTTAGCAATTCTGGCATTTTATGGTATGGCTATTTTGTGGATCCACGGAATAGGATTTGAAATACGAACAACACTTTGGAAGGCAGTATTCTTACCAATAGTCGGATACTTGATCGTATTACCATCATTGTGGATTTTATTGAATAAATAGAGGCTCTTTTGAAGCCTCTTTTTTCTTTGGTTGTATTAATAAAAAATTTTTTTGTAGTATTGCTATAAAATCTACTTGCACAACGATTTTTCTATCTCTACAATAGCAAGCAATTTACGCCTAAATTTTGGGCGTTTTTTCATTTTGAATAAGAGAAGATGTCTATGGATTTCCCGATTCGAGTGTATTATGAAGATACTGATGCTGGTGGTGTTGTTTATCATGCTAATTATCTTAACTTTTTCGAACGTGCAAGAACGGAGTTTTTACGGCAATATAATTTTTCTCAGCAGGAACTATTTGCAAAATCATTTGCCTTTGTAGTTAGGCGAGTTGAAATAGATTATAAATCACCTGCTCGTTTGGATGATTTATTAAAAGTTGAAACAGTTATCTTAGAAGTAAAAAAAGCAAGCGTTATTTTTAAGCAAAATTTATGGAAAGATGAGATATGTTTAAGTAGTGCAACAGTAACTGTCGCCAGTGTTGATTTAGTAAAGATGAAACCGGTTGCAATTCCTGACGACATTCGTCAAGTGCTACAGATTAAATAATTTTTTATATTTAAAAACTATTCGGAGTTTTAGTAATGGGTACTGAATTTAGTCTTCTTTCGTTATTTTTGGAAGCAAGTATTGTTGTAAAGATCGTGATGTTGATCCTTGTAGTATTTTCAATTTTATCGTGGGCAGTGATTATTCAACGTAGCAAGGTGTTAGCAAAAGCAAAGAAAGATTCATTAGCATTTGAAGATCGCTTTTGGTCTGGCGAAGATTTAAATCGCCTACATCAAGGATTGGAAAATCGCCGTGATGCTTTAAGTGGCTCTGAGCAGATCTTCTATGTAGGGTTTAAAGAGTTTACACGCTTACAACAGGCGAATCCTGAAGCTCCAGAATCAATTATTCAAGGCTCAACTCGTGCAATGAATTTAGCATTAAATCGTGAAATGGAAGAGCTGGAAAATTACATTCCTTTTTTAGGAACAGTTGGATCAATTAGCCCTTATATTGGCCTATTTGGTACAGTTTGGGGGATTATGCATTCATTTATGGGATTAAGTGCAGTAAAACAAGCAACATTACAATCTGTTGCACCAGGTATTGCTGAAGCACTTATTGCAACAGCAATCGGCTTATTTGCGGCAATTCCGGCTGTTATGGCATATAACCGTTTGAATTTACGTCTAGGAAAAGTTGAGCAAGGGTATGTAAACTTTATTGATGAATTTACTACTTTATTACATCGCCAGGTTTTTTCTAAAAAGTAATTGATATAAGCAGTTAAATTCTAATGAATTTTTGCAATTCTTTTGCAAGATTTAACCGCTTGTGATGAGGTGTCTTTACACCAAAGAAATAAATAATCAGTGCATTAGCACTTTAGAAGAGGAATGTATGTCTTCTCGTCGTGTAAAACGTAATGACATTAAATCTGAAATTAATATCGTACCATTCTTAGATGTTTTGTTGGTGTTGTTGCTTATTTTTATGGCAACAGCTCCAATTATTAGTCAAAGTGTGGAGGTTAATTTACCAGAAGATTCACATAGCCAATCCGTTTCAAATGAAGATAAAACCCCAGTTATCTTAGAAGTTGCAGGAATTGGCGAATATAAATTAAAAATTGATGGTAATTATATACAAAGTAATGAACAAGCTAATTTGGCAGAAGCAGAAGTAATAGCCTATGCTAGCGAGCAATTTCAAAAAGATAATAATACTTTATTTTTAGTTGCTGGCGACAAAGTTGTACCTTATGAAGAAATTATGAAAGGTATCACATTACTTAAAGAAGCGGGTGTTAAATCGGTTGGTTTAATGACTGAAGGTAAATAATAAGCCAAGGATAACGTGTGAAATCTCAACAAGATAGACTAGAGCTTGCAGTTATTATTTCAATCTTATTGCATATATTGCTAATTGGATTGTTATTGCTTGGGTCTCTTTTCACAAAAACTAATCTAGCATCTGCAGGTGGTAGTGGCGGAGATAGTGACAGCTTCGAGGCTGTTATGGTGGATACGGGGCAGGTGGCCGCTGAGTATGGGCAATTAATCGCCGAGAAAAGAGGTTCTCAAGCACTAAAACCAGCAACAGTGGAATCAAAGGAAAAACCTTTAAAAGAAGAAACTGTTGAAAAAGTGGAGGAGGCTAAGCCAACACCAGAAGAAATCCAAGAGCAAAAACAAGCTGAGCTTGCAGCAATTCAAGAACAACAACGGCAACAAGAAATAGAGCAGCAAAAGCTACTAGCGTTGCAAAAGCAAGAACAAGCTAAGCAAGAAGAGTTGAAAAAGCAACAAGCAGAAGAAGCTACTCGTAAAAAAGCAGCAGAAGCAGCAAGATTGAAAGCTGAGGCAGAAGCTAAGCGTTTAGAGGCTGCAGCCAAACAGGCTGAAGAAGAGAAGAAAGCTAAGGAAGCTCAGAAAAAAGCTGAGCAGCAAAAACGACTTGAACAACAAAAACAAGCAGAAAAAGAGGCGAAATTAAAGGCTGAGCAAGAAGCTAAAGAAAAAGCAGAACGAGAAGCTAAGCAAAAAGCAGAACGAGAAGCCAAAGCTAAAGCGGAAAGGGAAGCTAAGTTAAAAGCCGAAAAAGAAGCGAAAGAAAAGGCTGAGAGAGAAGCTAAAGCCAAGGCTGCAGCAGAAGCCAAAGCTAAAGCAGCTGCTGAAGCAAAAGCTAAAGCCGATGCTGCCAAAGCAGCTCAAGCAAGAAATAATCAAGCACTTGATGATTTCTTAAGTGGAGGTGATGTTGGCGGAGGTTCCAGCAGGGGGGGTAATAAAAACTCATCAGGCTCACAAGGTAGTGGTGGTAGAACTGGGCTTGGGCAAGGAGCCAATGTTGATGGTAATGCATATGGGCAACGAATTAAGAGATTAATTCAATCGAAATATCGGGTCGATCCTAGTTTTGCTGGGAAGCAATGTGATGTTAAGATTTTCTTAAGCCGAGATGGTACAATTACTAATTATCAGGTTATTAAAGGTGATAAAGCAGTTTGTGATGCGGCAGTTAGTGCTATTGTGGCAACTAGAAAAGTACCAGCTGCACCTTCAGATGCAGTTTACAATATGTTTAAATCACCAACGCTTGATTTTAGTTTAAAAATTAAATAATTTAGAGGGTTAAAAATGAAGTTATTCTCTCGTATATCGGGTGTAATAAGTCTTATATCTGCATTCATTTCTACATCAGTGTTTGCAGATTCAGATGTTCGAATTTCGATTGATGAAGGTGTTAGTATGGCTCAACCCATAGCGGTTGTACCATTTAAAGTAAATGGTAATGTGCCAGCTGATATTGCACAGATTATTTCTGACGATTTGCGAAATAGTGGTAAATTTACACCGCTTGAACGTTCAAGAATGCCTGCACAGCCAGGTTCGGCTGCAGAAGTTGTTGCTGACCAATGGAGTGCTATTGGGATTGATAATATTGTTGTTGGGCAAGTAAGCCCAGCAAATGGTGGCTATAATGTTGCTTATCAATTAATTGATACTTTAGGGGTTTCAGGTACAGCTGGTGGGGTAATTGAGCAAGGAGCATTTATTGTTCCAGCAGCTCAAATTCGTCAAGGTGCACACACTGTTAGTGATCAAGTATTTGAGAAATTGACACAAATTAAGGGGGCTTTTAGAACAAAAATTGCCTATGTTGTACAACGTGGTGTATCATCATATGAATTAAGAGTATCTGATTATGATGGTTTTAATGCCTTTACTGTAACTAGAAGTAAAGAGCCGCTAATGTCTCCAGAATGGTCGCCTAATGGTGAAAAATTAGCTTACGTAACATTTGAAAATAAAAGAGCACAAATTGTTGTGCAAGATTTGCGTTCAGGGGCTCGCAATGTAGTTGCTGCATTACGAGGTCATAATGGTGCACCTGCTTTCTCTCCTGATGGTTCACGTATTGCATTTGCGTCTAACCAAGATGGTGAATTAAATATTTATGTTGTTGGAAGTAATGGTGGCACACCAAATAAATTAACAGCAAATGCGGGTAATAATACCGAACCAAGTTGGTCTCCAGATGGAAGTACAATATACTTTACTTCTGACCGTGCAGGTTCTCCGCAAGTTTACAGAATGAGTTCATCAGGCGGTGGTGTAACCCCTATGGGAGGACGTGGTAGCTATAACGCTAAAGTCTCCTCTGATGGTAAGAATTTAATCATGATTGCAGGTGATAAAGTTGTGAAACGCGATCTCGCTTCAGGTAGCACAGAAGTTTTGAGTTCAACTTTCTTAGACGAAAGTCCAAGTATTTCTCCAAATGGCATTATGGTTATCTATAGCTCTACTAAAGGTACGAGCAAAGTGCTACAGTTGGTGTCAGCAGATGGCCGTTTTAAAGCTAATTTGCCGGGAGCAGGTGGGCATTACAAATTCCCTGCGTGGTCACCATATTTGATTAAATAATAAATATTTCTCTATTAGGAGCAACAAATGAAAAAATTTGCTAAAGTTTTAATGGTAGCAGTACCAGCTTTCGCATTAGCAGCATGTAGTAGTTCATCAGATAATGAAGCAGCAAATGCAAGTGCAAATGCAAACGCAGCAGCAAATGCAGCAGGCGAATTCGGTGGTTTAACAGCTGAACAATTAAAAGCACAATACAACACAGTATACTTCGGTTTCGATAGCTATGCAGTTGAAGGTGAATACCGTCAATTATTAGACGCTCACGCTCAATTATTAGCTCAAACTCAAGGCAATGTAACTATCGCTGGTCACGCTGATGAGCGTGGTACTCCAGAGTACAACATCGCATTAGGACAACGTCGTGCAGATGCAGTTAAAGGTTACTTAGCAGCTAAAGGTGCTAACAACACTTCAACAGTATCTTACGGTGAAGAAAAACCAGCAGTATTAGGTCACACAGAAGCTGACTATGCGAAAAACCGTCGTGCGGTATTAGAATACTAATTAAGTAATCTACATAGCTTATAATTAATTACGCCTTAAATATTGGTTTATACTTGATATTTAAGGCGTATTTTTATATCTATTTTCAACGGGCAATAAAAAAGTTGGTAATTGTTAGAATTAATTACCAACTATATTAGGCCGATGTTTAATTTCTTTTTATTCTTTTACTTTTCATCTACTGGAACGATATTAGTAGCAGATGCTCCACGTTCACCTTGCACTAATTCAAACTGTACTTTTTGTCCGACTTTTAAAGAACGGTAACCTTCTGTTTTAATTTCTGAAAAATGAGCAAAAATATCGCCTTCGCAAGCTTCAGAGGTAATAAAACCAAATCCTTTTACATTGTTAAACCATTTAACAATACCAATATCCATAGTGTTTCTCCAATATAGTTAAATTCAATAGTTTGAATTGTAAATAAAATAGTTGAAACTACAATGAATAAAGTTCGAAAACTAGACAAAGATCACAAAATTTTTCGTGTTTAGAAGATGGAAGTTTCTAATTTGATAATGCCTTCTTCAATAAGGATAGATTTTCCAAATTTTTTAACCATTGCCTCTCGCATTTTATTATCATCTAGAGTATAGATTGGGGTATTATTTAAGAAATAACTTAATCCCTCGGCAAGCATTGGGAGAAACATTTGTAGTTCGTTTTGGTATTTATTTGGCTGAGCAGACCAACTTAATAGTCGCACATCTTTTAAGAATAATGCACCTTTTTCTGCATCATAGTAAGGAACTGTATCCATATCGAGCGTAATTGTTGCATTATATTTTTTTCCTCTGATTTTTAAGATGCCATCGACAATACCTGAAATAGCAACTTTTTTCTCATCTGTTCGACCAATCTGAGTCTTTAGCGAGTGTAGGTTGTAATTTAATTCAAATAGATTAGGGATTCCGATTTTATCTTGTAAAGGTACTTTTTCATTTAATTTTGTTGCAAGATAATCGTTTATCTCTGCTTCACTGATACTAAGTAAGCTCGCATTACTAGATAGAATTGCTCCAAAAGAAATCACTAGAATACTTAATTTTCGTAAAATTCTCATAATTTACTCTTTTAAATTAGGTTTAATGGCTTAAACAGGTTAAAATAGTTCCTGAGGTATAATAGTACCTCTTTCTATTTTAGGACAGAAAAAAATGAAAAAATTCTTACTATGCGTAAGCATTTTGATGCTAGTTGCTTGCTCTTCAACGGGCGTTGGCGGAAGCATTGGAGCCGGAGGCGGCTCAAATGGTGTTGGAATCGGGTTAGGTGTAGGTACTGGCTTTAGATTCTAATTTGTAAAATTTTAGTGGTTTTTGACCGCTTTCACGAACTGTTTATTTGTGGATAAAATGAAGTACGAATTAAAAAAAACAAATGGTAACGCTCGTCGTGGGCGTTTAACTTTTAATCGCCCTAAAGGCGAGTTTCACGTTGAAACACCTGCATTTATGCCGGTTGGTACATACGGCACTGTAAAAGGTATGACTCCTGAAGAAGTTGCTGCAACAGGGGCACAGATTCTATTAGGGAATACATTCCACCTTTGGCTCCGTCCTGGGCAGGAAATTATGAAAATGCACGGCGATTTGCACGATTTTATGCAATGGCACGGTCCTATTTTAACGGACTCAGGAGGTTTCCAAGTTTTTAGTTTAGGTAAATTGCGTAAAATTAAAGAGGAAGGAGTAACTTTCCAAAACCCGATTAGTGGGGAGAGAATTTTCCTTTCGCCTGAAAAATCAATGGAAATTCAATATGATCTTGGATCAGACATTGTGATGATTTTTGATGAATGTACGCCATACCCAGCAACCTTCGATTATGCAAAAAAATCAATGGAAATGTCACTACGTTGGGCAAAACGTAGTCGTGATCGTTTTGATGAACTAGAAAACCCAAATGCGTTATTCGGCATTATTCAAGGTGGTGTTTATGAAGAATTACGTAAGGTTTCGGTTGAGAAATTAGTCGAGATAGGCTTCGATGGCTATGCGGTTGGCGGTTTGGCAGTAGGTGAACCTAAAGAAGATATGCATCGCATTTTAGAATATGTTTGCCCGCAAATTCCGGCGGATAAGCCTCGTTACTTAATGGGAGTAGGTAAGCCAGAAGATTTAGTGGAAGGTGTTCGTCGTGGTATTGATATGTTCGACTGTGTAATGCCAACCCGTAATGCGCGTAATGGCCATTTGTTTGTAACCAATGGCATTGTGAAAATCCGTAATGCAAAATATCGTAATGACACCGCACCACTTGATCCAGAATGCGATTGCTATACTTGTAAAAATTACACCAAAGCCTACCTATATCATTTAGATAAGTGCGGTGAGATTTTAGGGGCTCGTTTGAATACAATTCACAACCTTCGTTACTATCAACGCTTAATGGCTGAAATTCGCCAGGCAATAGAAGATGATCGTTTTGATGATTTTGTAGTAGAGTTTTATCAACGTATTGGTAAAGAAGTGCCGCCATTACAATCTGAAGTTAGCCATCAAGAATAAGAGGGAAGAATATGCAACAACTTGAGCCACAAACCTTTGCAAGCTGGGCAGAACCGATTGATATGCTTTATGCTTGTCATAGCAAGGTAAAAAGTTTTTGTCGTCAATTACAAATTTTGCCTGATTACCTTGAGAAAAATGGGGTAAACCAAGCAGTAATAAATGATGTGCAACAAATTTTAAACTATTTTAATATTTCAGCACCGCTTCATCACGAAGATGAAGAAGATGATTTCTTCCCTGAATTAATTAAGGTACAGCCTCAGGCTCAAGATGATGTTGATGAACTTGAACGGCAGCACGTACATCTGCATAAAAACTGGGATGATTTATCGCAACAGTTAGAGGATTTACTAGCAGGTAAAAGAGAAAATGTAGATAGTGCTCTGATTGAACGTTTTGTGGCAGGTTATGATGTGCATATTGCGATTGAAGAACCTCTATTTGAATTAGGACGTGAGCATTTAGCTCAAGAAAAATTATCTCAAATAGGTAAAGTAATGGCAGAACGCCGTAAGCTTTGATTTCTATTTCATTATTAGGGCGAATTATTATTCGCCCGCTTTATTTTAAACTATGCAATATTCTTTAGATTTAACAGGCTATTGCTGCCCGTTACCATTATTTATGGCTAAAAAAGCGATGGACGATCTTAAAAAAGGCGACAGCTTGGAAATTTTACTTAATAAGCAGAGTAGCCTTGCTGATTTCGAATTACTCGTTCAAGAAAATTATTTTCAGATTGAAATTATTGAGCAAGCGGTTAAAAATAAGATTATTTTTACACTATTAGCCCAGTAACCAAATAAATAATGAATGCCATCTTGGGCTGTTTTTTGAGTGTAAAAATAATTTATTTACTCCAGCTTAAAAAAGCCCAAGTCGTTTCAGGGTTTCTTGCAAAAATATTACCTTGATGTAGTTGGTAATATTCCGTTAATTTGGTAATTTCTTGCTCAGATAGTTGCCCAATGGACCATTGCACTGTTTTTATAAAATCTGCTAAATCAGATTTTCTTTCTGGCTGGTTAGCAAATTTGGTTTCAATAAAGTCCACTTTAACTCGATAGCCCTGTTGGTGCAGAATATTTACCGCATAAATATAGCTTGGAAAACCGACACTTTCTCGCCCAATATATTGCAACACATCACGTACAATAAAGTCTTTTTCAACTGTCATTGTCATATAAACCGCTTTTTTCGCTTTAGCATTAAGTTTGGCCAGTGCAAGTTCTAAATCAGGAACCATTGAAGAGCGAGAAGAAACACAAATATCCACTTCAGGCACTTGGCTCCAATCATCTTCCCAAGCTAAAACAAGCGGTTGAATATTGTGAATATTTTGCAAATTAGCACGTGTTCTTACAAGCTCGAGCATTTTAGGGCTGTGATCCAGTGCATAAATTTGCTTCACTTTATCAGCAACTGCAAGGCTAATGGCACCTCCGCCGCAACCGACATCTAATAAACTCTCATTGCCAACTAAATCCATTTTAGAGATAAAAGCCTGAATATAATCATCACTACGATCAAAATCAGTTGCTTGCATTTTTTCTGCTTTACTATCCCACTCGCTTGCCGTTTTAGGCTTACGTTGAGAAAAGCTAAAATGATTACGGTATAGTTCTGTAAAAGGAACGTCATAAATTGTCTTCATTTTTACTCCTTATTTAATAGGGATAACAACAGCCGGATCTTCCACAGTAGATTGTGTTTCAATGATTTTTTTCAGTCCATAATCATCTTTATCTGCTTGATTGCTAAATAAATCGAGTTCTTTATTTAGCAGTGGATTGCTAATTCCTATCCAATTTGCAATACCATTAGTAAAGTTTAAACCTGATTTAAAGGCTTTGTATTCTTTACGCTGTGTATCATCACTTGAAATTTTAAATAGCGGGATATCATAATGTAATTTACTTCTATCTTTCCCATTTTGGATTAAGATATTTTCTTCTGACATCTCGTGCGATAAACCGTGATCAGATAAATAGATCATTGAAAATGAACGCTGATTATTTTCCTGATTTTTCTGCAATATTTCATAAATACGTTTGATTAATTCATCGGTTTTTTTGATAGATGAAACATAGCAATTCACATTAAAGTAACGTTTTGGTACTTTTTTGTCATCATACATTTTGGGGTAATCGTTTAAACGATCACAAGTAATTGGGTGTGAACCATATAGATGCAAAAAGATAAAACGTTTTCCTGAGGCAGGTTCTGTAATTACTTTTGTAAAATGAGGAATAAGTTCAAAATCGCTCACATTGGAATTTAGTGAATCCCCTGCTTTGGTAAAGATTTTAACGTCGCTTTTATTACCAATAGAGGAAATTGGTGTGTCAAAATTTCCTAAATATCCTTGATTCGAGATCCAATAAGTTTTTATACCTGATGATTTTATTAAGTCAATTAAGGTTAGACTATAGTTTGCTTCCCATTTTTCTGTATCAGGCTTTGTGAGCATTAAGCGTAACGAAGCAATAGTATTCGTTCCACCAGATGTTAAACCATCAATAAGTGTCCCTTTAGCAGAACTCATAAATGGTGTATTGGGAAGCGGGTAGCCATAAGCGTGATGATAATCCTTTCTTGCACTTTCACCCATAATTAAGATGTAATCATCATATCGTGAATTTTCATTTAGAGAGGATTTTCCCCACTTTGATTCAAGGGTTAAATTATTTAGTACATCGAGTTCCTTTTTCACTTTTTCACCAGCGCTATAAAATTCTTGAAAGAATTTAAAAGGTGCGAGGGAGAGAAGCATTAATACAAAAGCACTAATAACAAAGGTTTTATTCTTTAAAAAATGGATTTGGTAACTATTGATAATTTTTTTATAAAAAACAACCGCTAGTATGATAGTTACCCCTGCCAAAATATGCAGCAAAGGGAGTTGTTGTAAAAATTCTCGGCTTTCCATCATATCTGTCGCAAATATGGAAGCGATATATTCATAGGTAGGTTTCCCAAAATTTAATCCGACAGGTGTATAAAGCGCGTAAGCAATACTAATTGGTAGTAGCAGTAGATAATAAGTCCATTTGGAACTTGCGAGAGCTATAATGAGGAAAATACCAAATAGGATCTCAAAAAAAGAAGGAGTTGGGAAAAATCCTGAGCCAATAAGCATTAAATAACTGGCAATTGTTGCCAAAAAAAGAGCAGTAATTATGCTGAAAATTTGTTTAGCATTCATTAGTTAAAATTTTTCAGTTTATCGTTGAGATGGATTGTTCTATAATAGCGTAATTTTGTTTTTAGTCCATACAGTATTAAGAGGCAATTAAAATGAGTAATCCTATTTATAAACGAATTCTTCTCAAGTTAAGCGGAGAGGCACTACAAGGTAGTGAAGGTTTTGGAATCGATCCATCAATTTTAGATCGTATGGCGTTAGAGATTAAAGAATTGCTTGAAGAAGGCGTTGAGGTTGGTGTTGTACTTGGTGGTGGTAACTTATTCCGTGGTGCAAAACTTGCCAAAGCTGGAATGAACCGTGTGGTAGGTGACCATATGGGAATGTTGGCAACCGTAATGAACGGCTTAGCAATGCGTGATGCTTTACATCGTGCAGATGTAAATGCAAAATTAATGTCAGCTTTCCAACTTAATGGTATTTGCGATACTTATAATTGGTCTGAAGCAATTAAGATGTTACGTGAAAAACGTGTAGTTATCTTCTCAGCAGGAACAGGTAGTCCATTCTTTACAACGGATTCAGCAGCTTGTTTACGTGGTATTGAAATTGAAGCTGATGTTGTATTAAAAGCTACGAAAGTTGATGGGGTTTATGATAAAGACCCTGCAAAATATCCAGATGCTAAACTTTATAATAAATTAACCTATGCTGAGGTTATCGACCAAGAATTACAAGTTATGGATTTAGCAGCTTTTACCCTTGCACGTGACCACGGTATGCCGATTCGTGTGTTTAATATGGGTAAACCTGGTGCATTACGTAAAGCAGTCTTCGGTACTGAAGAAGGCACAACTATTACTGAATAATTTTACTTACTCTGTTTTTAAAGGATAAAAAATCAATGATCAACGAAATCAAAAAAGACACACAAGAGCGTATGGAAAAAAGCCTAGAGGCTTTAAAAGGACATATTGCTAAAATTCGTACAGGCCGTGCACAGCCTTCTTTATTAGATGCAATTCAAGTTGAATATTATGGTTCTGCTACACCATTACGCCAAGTGGCCAATGTTGTTGCTGAAGATGCTCGTACATTAGCAGTGAATGTATTTGATAAATCACTCATTTCTGCAGTAGAAAAAGCAATTTTAACTTCAGACTTAGGCTTAAACCCATCATCTGCAGGTACGACAATCCGTGTACCACTTCCACCATTAACAGAAGAGCGTCGTCGTGAATTAATCAAAATTGTAAAAGCAGAAGGTGAGCAAGGTAAAGTTGCAATCCGTAATGTACGTCGTGATGCAAATGATCAAATCAAAGCTTTATTAAAAGATAAAGAAATCAGTGAAAACGAGCAGCACAAGGCTGAAGAAGATATTCAAAAAATTACAGACACTTTTGTTAAAAAAGTTGATGAAGTATTAGCTGCAAAAGAGAAAGAGTTATTAGACTTCTAATTTGTAAGCTTAAATATAAAAAGGAATTTTTCCTCTATATAGCTTGAATAATCTGCACCTTAAACGTTAGGCTAACTAACTAGTTAAGGTGCAGATTTTTTATGACTTGAATTTACAATTTAGGTCCAACATTAGTTGTAGAAGATCAGATTTAATCTTCTACAGGTAATCTTAATTACTTATATTTTTTGTGATATTCACGTTTTAATATTTCTAGCTCTGAAATTGCAATTTTCGCATCTTGTAAATTACCAGCTTGTGCTTGTTCATTGGCTTGTTTAACAATATCGATCAATTTTTGCATACCTACTTGGTAATCTTCAGTTGCTTTTTGATTGCCTTCTACACCATTAGGTAATATAGCCTTTGTTTTTTCGGTAATCGTAATAAAATCTTGCGAAGCAAGTTGAAATTCTTCTGCGGTTTTTGCACGGACTAATTTGTTAGCTTGCATATTCATCTGCATCATTTCCATTTTAATGCTTTGTGCCACAGTTAATGTTGATAATGCACATAATGCTGTTGTTAAAAAGAGTTTAAGTTTCATAATTCCCCACATAAAAATAAAAAGGATTTTAATGTATTAACTTGCCATAAGGCAATATTTCTTAGAAAATATATCGCTTACGCTTCCCACTTTGGGAGGTGCTGACTTGTTATCAGAAAGAGAATTACCTATGACATTAAAATATGCAAAACCTGAGCTACTCTCGCCTGCAGGTTCTTTGAAAAATATGCGTTATGCCTTTGCTTATGGAGCAGATGCGATTTACGCAGGCCAACCACGCTATAGCTTGCGTGTGCGTAATAATGAATTTAATCACGCCAACCTTAAAATTGCGATTGATGAAGCCCACGCATTAGGCAAAAAATTCTACGTGGTAGTGAATATTGCCCCTCACAATTCTAAATTAAAAACCTTTATTAAAGACTTAAAAGTAGTGGTCGATATGGGGCCAGATGCCCTAATTATGTCGGATCCTGGCTTAATTATGCTGGTGCGTGAAAATTTCCCAGAAATGGATATTCACCTTTCCGTGCAAGCGAATGCGGTAAACTGGGCAACGGTAAAATTCTGGCACCAAATGGGCTTAACCCGTGTGATTTTATCCCGTGAATTATCACTAGAAGAAATTGAAGAAATTCGCCAACAAGTACCGGATATGGAGCTTGAAATTTTTGTGCACGGTGCGTTATGTATGGCATATTCTGGGCGTTGCTTGCTTTCGGGATATATCAATAAACGAGATCCGAACCAAGGCACTTGCACCAATGCTTGCCGTTGGGAATATAAAATGGAAGAGGGCAAGGTTGATGAAGTCGGTCAAATCGTACCGAAATATGAGCCTGAAATTGAAGTGAAAAATGTCGCACCAACCTTAGGTACGGGCGAGGCTACAGATAAAGTTTTCCTTTATACGGAATCTCAACGTCCTGATGAGCAAATGACTGCCTTTGAAGACGAACACGGCACTTATTTTATGAACTCAAAAGATTTACGTGCAGTGCAACACGTTGAGCGTTTAACTCAAATGGGGGTTCATTCCCTTAAAATTGAAGGGCGAACAAAATCTTTCTATTATTGTGCCAGAACCGCACAAGTTTACCGCAAAGCGATTGATGATGCCGCAGCCGGTAAACCTTTTGATGAGTCATTATTCGATACCCTTGAAAGCCTTGCACACCGTGGTTATACCGAAGGTTTCTTGCGTCGCCACACTCACGATGAATATCAAAACTATGAATATGGTTATTCTATTTCAGAACGTCAGCAGTTTGTGGGGGAATTTACCGGCAAACGTAATGAGCAAGGAATGGCGGAAGTGGCGGTTAAGAATAAATTCTTAGTTGGCGATTCAGTCGAAATGATGACACCGAAAGGTAACATTGTGTTTAAAATTGAGCGTATGCTCAACCGCAAAAATGAAAATGTGGAAGCGGCATTAGGCGATGGGCATTTTGTCTTTTTAGATGTGCCGGCGGATATTGAGCTAGATTTTGCCTTACTTATGCGTAATTTGGTCAATACTAATACTCGCAATCCGCACCAAGCGTAATATTTGAGGTAAACTCATTAAAGCCACGAAATTAACGTTAGTCGTGGCTTTGTTTTAGGTATAATAACTTGCAAAATTTTTGGAAAATATAACCGCCTGTAAGGAAAGCAAATGCTACGTTTACTCTATATTGGTTTAAGTTATTTATTGCAGCCTTTGGTACTATTTTTAATGTGGTATAAAGGCCGTAAACAGCCTGCTTATCGCAAGCGATTGTGGGAGCGATATGGTATTTATGAACAATCAGATAAACCAGAAGCTAAAGGAGTAATCATTCACGCAGCCTCTGTTGGTGAAGTGATTGCAGTAACCCCGCTAGTGAAAGAAATTATAAAAAAATACCCTAATTTGCCTTTAATTATCACGACAGTAACACCAACAGGATCTGATAGAGTTAAAGCGGCATTTGGTAATTCAGTTTCACACTTCTATTTACCTTACGATCTGCCTGATGCGGTTGAACGTTTTTTGAATTTTATCGATCCTAAATTGATGATCGTAATTGAAACCGAATTATGGCCAAACTTGATCCGAAAGGTAAATTTACGCAATATTCCATTTATTATTGCTAATGCTAGATTATCACCTCGTTCCGCAAAACGTTACGGTTGGGTTAAGCATAGTATTAAAGGAATGTTGAACCAAATTTCTCTGATTATGGCACAAGATGAGGTAAGTAAGGATCGCTATTTAGCATTAGGCTATAATCCTGAAAAAATGGTCAATACGGGAAATCTTAAATTTGACCTAGAAATTACACCAGAACTTCATCAATCGGTGTTAGAAACCAAATCAAGCTTAAATTTAGGGGAAAGGCAGGTTTGGATTGCAGGTAGCACCCACGAGGGCGAAGAAAAGCTAATTTTAGATACACATAAACTATTATTAGAGAAGTACCCTGATTTGCTGCTGATCTTAGTCCCTCGTCACCCTGAGCGTTTTCATTTAGTAAAAATGCTGATTGAAAAATCGGGTTTAAATTATGTAAAACGTTCTGCCAATCAGCCGTTAAGTTCAAATACGCAGGTGTTGTTAGGTGATACGATGGGCGAAATGATGTTGCTATATGGTGTATCAAATATTGCTTTTGTGGGGGGGAGCTTGGTAAAACACGGCGGACATAATCCATTGGAGCCAATCGCCTTTAATATTCCGGTTATTTCCGGCTTATTTACGTATAATTTCCCTGAAATTTTTGCGAAATTACGAGAAGTAAAAGGCGTGATTGAAATTGAAAGCACTCTAGAATCTTTATCTGAAAGTATTTGTCTATTATTGGAAAAACCAGAACTTGGGCAAGAAATTGCACAATCTGGGTATGAAGTATTAAAAGAAAACCAAGGTGCATTAAAACGTCATATTGACCTATTAGCCGCCTATTTAGAGAAGTAAAATGAATTATAATGTAATTTACGCAGGCACATTTGATCCAATTACCAATGGGCATTTAGATATTATCCGAAAAGCCTCCGCTTTATTTGGCAAGGTAATTGTTGCAGTAGCCAAAAACCCTAGCAAACAACCTTTGTTTGAATTGGAAGAACGGGTTGAATTAGTGAAACAAAGTTGTGAAGGTTTAAACAATATTGAGGTTATCGGCTTTAGCGGTTTACTTGCTGATTTTGCGAAAGCACAGAATGCAAAAGTGCTGATTCGGGGGATTCGAGGAGCAGACGATATTGACTACGAAATCCAACTAGCACAACTCAATCAAAAGTTATCGGGTAATTTAGAAACGTTATTTTTCCCCCCTTCGGTGGAATGGCGTTATCTCTCTTCTACTATGGTCAGAGAAATTTACCGACACAATGGCGATATTAGTCAATTTGTACCACAAGCGGTCAAAAAAGCGTTAAAACTTGCAAAAGAATAGGAAATAGAATGAGCCAAGATAAACATAATTTAATTTGGATCGACCTTGAAATGACAGGTTTGGATCCCGAAAAAGAACGCATTATTGAAATTGCGACTATTGTTACCGACAAAGATCTGAATATTTTAGCAGAAGGCCCAGTTCTTGCCGTTCATCAATCTGATGAATTACTGGCTAAAATGAGCGATTGGTGTGTAAAAACCCATACGGCAAATGGTTTGATTGAACGTGTAAAAGCCAGTAAATTAACCGAAAGAGCGGCAGAATTACAAACGATTGATTTTTTAAAACGCTGGGTGCCAAAAGGGGCCTCACCAATTTGCGGCAACAGCATTGCACAAGATAAGCGTTTTCTTTACAAATATATGCCTGATTTGGCAGATTATTTCCACTACCGCCATTTAGATGTCAGCACTTTAAAAGAATTAGCGAGACGCTGGAAGCCTGAAATGCTCGAACAGTTTAAAAAAGGCAATACGCATTTAGCACTAGATGATATTCGTGAATCAATTAACGAACTTAAATTTTATCGGGAACATTTTATTAACTTAGATGAAAATAATGGATAATTCACTCTCTTTTTACTGTGAGAATGAAACTAAATTACTTGAATTTGGTCAATCATTCGCAGTAGAGCTAAAAAAATATTTATTGCAAGATGAAAATCGTGCGTTGGTTATTTATTTAAACGGCGAACTTGGAGCTGGCAAAACAACCTTAACTCGTAGTATTGTAAGAGCATTTGGGCATCAAGGTAATGTAAAAAGTCCAACTTATACCCTTGTGGAAGAGTATCAATTAGCACCAATTAGTGTTTATCATTTTGATCTTTACCGACTTGCTGATCCAGAAGAGCTTGAGTTTATGGGTATTCGAGATTATTTTAAACCGCAAACATTATGTTTGCTTGAATGGGCAATCAAGGGTAAAGGTATGATTCCAGAAGCTGATTTTGTTGTTCAAATTGATTACCGAGATGAAGGAAGAGAACTCACAATTTTCGCACAGAATCAAAAAGCTTTAGAAATTTTAGTAAATTTTAAGAAAAAATAGACCGCTTGTAGGGAAGGAAATGAATAAGGTTATTAAATATTTTATTTTTAGTATATTCAGTTTATTAAGCTTTTCAAGTTTCGCCAAAACCGTGGTGGCGATTGATGCTGGGCACGGTGGAAAAGATCCTGGTGCAATAGGAAAGCGACTTGGTATTCAAGAAAAAAATATTACACTTGCTATTTCAAAAGAACTTAAAGCGTTATTAGATGCAGATCCTAATTTTAAAGCGGTAATGACACGTAGTGGTGATTATTTCATTCAATTACCGCAACGAACCGAAATAGCTCGTAAGCACAAAGCGGAGTTACTTATTTCTATTCACGCAGATTCTTCACCAAAGTCAGATTCGTTAAGAGGGGCATCGGTTTGGGTTCTGTCAAATAGACGCGCAAGTGATGAAATGGGGAAATGGTTGGAAGATCACGAAAAACAATCGGAATTATTAGGCGGTGCGGGTTCTGTTCTCTCAAATAATAATGAACGTTATTTAAACCAAACGGTATTAGATCTACAATTTTCTCACTCACAGCGTTCAGGCTATGAATTAGGTAGAAATATCTTAAATCGAATGGCAAAGGTAACTACACTGGCAAAATCGACTCCGCAACACGCAAGTTTGAGCGTACTGCGTTCGCCAGATATTACGTCTGTATTAATTGAAACAGGATTTTTATCTAATCCAACAGAAGAAGCCAAATTAGCAACAGCTAGCTATCGTAAACAAGTGGCAAGAGCTATTTATAACGGGCTAGTTGCATATCGAGCTAAAAATGCAAAAACGACTTCAGCTCCAACAAAAAATAGTGCTAATGAAGCTAAAAAATCAAATACAGCTAATAAAACAACAAAGAAGACGGAATCTTCAACAAAAGTAAAGCAAACGGAGAAAAACACCTCTAAGAAAGCAGATACTACACAATCTCAAAAAAGAGAGGTAAAAGTTTCATCAACGAATTACCATACTGTCCAAAAAGATGAAACGGTTTATTCTATTGCTCGAGCTTATGGTACAACACCACAAAAAATAAGTGAGTTGAATAAACTAAAAAATTATCAAATTAGAGTTGGGCAGAAGTTAAAGGTAAAATAACTAATAAAGGCTTTTTCAGTATTTTCTGAAGGAGCCTTTAATTTTTTAGTCACTGAACATCTATTTATGCGTAAAATATGCAAGTACTTCTTGCAGATTTGCTTGCATCGTAATTGGATTTAAAGGCTTTTCTGAAATGATAATATGCTCCATTACCGAAATTGATAATATTGCAAATAAGTGAGCCTGAAAATTAATATCTGTATTTGTAAGCAGCATTTGATTGGCATTTACTTCAAGATATTTTCTTTGCACTTCTTTTTGCATATCTCGTTTTAAACTAATACGATGCGTGTCAATTTTCCATAATATACGTAGTGTTTTACGAAGAGTATTAATAATAGGTGCAGCTTTTAATGCAAATTCCATATTTGGAGTAGTGAAACGTTCTTCAAGCAATGGAATGAGCGATTCTATCTTTAATTTTTCAATTATAGCAGTCGCTAAAGCATCTTTATTCATATAATGCTTATAAAAGGTAGAACGATTAATTTTTGATTTATCTAATATATTTTGTACGGTAATATCATCATAGTCAGTATTTTCTAGTAATGAGATAAAAGCTGAATGAATAGTTTCTCTAGTACGAGTAATTCTAGGATCTTCTCTTTTCATTTTATTTTCCGTTGATGGCAGATAAGCAACACTTTATCTTTTTATGTACCCTTAAGCAACATTTTATTGTTTGTTGATGGTTGTTCATAAAATAGTAAATCCTTACACTTTGAAGAGATATAAAATTATAAAAGGACAAGAAAATGAAAAAATTATTGATAGCAACTTTAATCGTTTTCCTTGTTGCAGGTGTTTATTTATGGAAACAGATACAGTCTGAACGTAGTGATTTTGTAGGTATTACTTCTGTAAACGGGCGATTAGAGCTAGAGCGGTTAGATATTGCAACACTTTATGCAGGACGTATTGAAGAAATGTATGTAAAAGAGGGGCAAAATGTTGAAAAAAACGAACCGCTTGTTCGCCTTTCCTCTACGCAATCACAAAGTCAGGTTGAAGCCACAGAAGCCCAAATTGTTGCAGCTCAAGCACAAGTAGAAAGTGCTAAAGCACAAAAATTAAGAGCAGAAGAGGCGGTATCTCGTGCAAATGCTGAAATGAATGCCCAGCAGCAACAAGTAGCAGTGGCTAAATTAGAACTGGATAATGCAAGAAAATTGCGTCGAGATAATTTGATTTCAGCAAGCGAATTAGAGCGTCGCCAGGCTAATTATAAGGCGGCTCAATCGGCGGTAGAAGCGGCTAAAGCTGCGAAAACAGAGGCTCAAGTAGCAGTTAATCAGGCTCAGGCAACTATTTCACAAGCTCAAGCTAATGTTAATCAAGCACAAGCTCAATCTAAACAGGCTAGTTCTCAAAATGATGATATGCTGATTAAAGCACCAATCGCAGGTAGAGTTGAATATAAAATAGCAGATGTTGGTAGCGTTGTTGGAGCGGGAAGCAAGGTGATTAGCTTATTAGATCCGAAAGATGTTTACCTTAACGTATTTTTACCTGCTCATCAGTCGAATAGTCTAAAAATAGGCGATGAAGCTCGCATTAAAATTGATGGAATGGACAATGTTTTTCCTGCCCATATCAGCTATGTTGCATCTAGTGCACAATTTACACCTAAATCAGTAGAAACTGCAGAAGAACGTACAAAATTAATGTTTAAAGTAAAATTACAGGTACCTGAAGATGTCGCACTAAACTACGCAGGGTTATTTAAAGGAGGAATGACGGCAATAGGTTATGTCAAATATGATAATACGGTAGATTGGCCTGAATCCCTTTCTGTAAAATTACCTTAGTGGCGGGTGATATATGTCAGAATATGCAGTAAAAATTACAGATCTCCATCATATTTATGGCAAAACAGTTGCTCTTGAGAATATCTCTCTAAATATTCTCAAAGGAAGTACGGTAGGTTTAATTGGCCCTGATGGTGTGGGAAAATCGACTTTGCTTTCATTGATTGCCGGAGCAAAAATTTTACAGCAAGGAGAAATTAATGTTTTTGGGTTAGATATCGCAAAAGCAAAAGATCGTGAAACACTCACTCATCAAATCGCCTTTATGCCACAAGGCTTAGGAAAAAACCTCTATCTCACCCTATCTATTTACGAAAATGTTGATTTTCACGCCCGAATGTTTGGGCTATCGGCAACTCAGCGAAAAGCCAGAATTAAGCGATTGCTTCAAGCAACAGGGCTATTGCCTTTTGCAGATCGACCGGCAGGCAAGCTTTCCGGTGGGATGAAACAAAAACTTAGCTTATGTTGTGCTTTGGTTCATAGCCCTAATTTACTGATTTTAGATGAACCTACCACAGGCGTTGATCCGCTTTCTCGCCGCCAGTTTTGGCAACTGGTGGAAGAATTACGAACTGAAACACCGGATATGACGGTAATAGTCGCAACCGCTTATATTGATGAAGCAGAAGGATTTGAATATGTATTGGCAATGGATGATGGTAAGCTGATCGTAGATGAAGCTACAAAAGATGTGATTGCTAAAACACAAAGTGAAAATTTAGAACAAGCTTATATAAAATTATTACCGCCGGAAAAACGAGGAGCGGTAAACGGGTTATTCATTCCTCCGTTCGAAGCGCTAAAAAATGAACCGCCAGCTATAACTGCCAAAGGCTTAACCAAAAAATTTGGCGATTTTACCTCTGTGGATAATGTGAGTTTCGAGATCCCCAAAGGCGAGATTTTCGGTTTTTTAGGTTCTAACGGGTGTGGGAAATCGACCACAATGAAAATGCTAACCGGTTTACTTGAACCGACCGAAGGTTCCGCCAGCCTTCTTGGGCAGCCGATCGATGCAAGTGATATTAATACTCGTAAACGAGTGGGCTATATGTCACAAGCCTTTTCTCTTTATGAAGAATTAACCGTTCGAGAAAATCTTGAGCTACACGCCAAGCTCTATCAAATACCGTCTCAAAAATGGACGAGTTATGTGAATGAGGCGATTAATCAATTTGCATTAGCACACTTTTCCGAAGAAAAACCCTCAGCTTTACCTCTTGGTATTCGCCAACGATTACAATTAGCCGCAGCTTGTTTGCATAAGCCGGAAGTGCTTATTTTAGATGAGCCGACATCGGGGGTTGATCCCGCTGCTCGTGATATGTTTTGGGAATACTTAATCAAACTTTCTCGAGAGGATCGCATCACTATTTTTGTTACCACCCATTTTATGAATGAAGCGGAACGTTGTGATCGCATTTCCTTTATGCATAGAGGGCAAGTTTTAGGTGTAGGGACACCAGAGGAATTGCGGCTTGGTAAAAATGCCGAAACCTTAGAAGAGGCTTTTATTACTTATTTGGAAGAACAAGAAGAAACAAGCTCAGAAAATGAGGCAAAGACGCAAAAAATAACGGAAATTACACCATTACAAGCGGTCGAAAAACAAAGTAAATTTGCAAATTGGTTTAGTGTGATTTGGACTTTTGCCGTTCGGGAAGGAAAGGAATTATTACGAGATAATATCCGTTTACTTTTTGCGTTACTTGGTCCGTTAATTATGTTACTGACTATGGGATCAAGTATTTCATTTGATATTAAACCGATGAAATTTGCCGTATTAGATCACGATAACAGCTCGGAAAGCAGAAAGTTAATTGAGGTTTTTAGTGGTTCGCCTTATTTTATTTATCAAGGGAATCTTTATCAGCCGAATGAAATCAATCCGACCATTCAAATGGGTAAAGCAAAATTGGTGCTAGAAATTCCTGAGGATTTCGGGCGAAATTTATTAGCTCAAAATCAGCCTGATATCGGCATTTTTATTGATGGAGCTTTTCCAAGCACTGCAGAAAATTTAAAAGGTTCTGCAACAGGTGTGATAGGGCAATATATGCAGGGGCTATTACAAGAAAACGGCATAGAGGTAAATATGCAATCTCCCACTGAGCCAAGAATGGTTTATAACCAAGATTTCAAAAGTATTTTTGCAATGACTCCTGGCATTATTATGCTAGCAATGATGTTAGTTCCGCCAATGATGACTGCATTAAGTGTGGTGCGGGAGAAAGAAATGGGCACAATTATGAATCTTTATGGTTCACCCGCTTCGCAATTTCAGTTTTTATTAGGCAAACAGCTACCTTATATCGCTCTTTCGTTAATTAGTTATTTAATTATGGTATCAGCAGCCCTTTTGGTATTTGATGTACCCATTAAAGGCTCGATGTCTGCAATGTTTTTGGGTGTGCTATTAGGAATATGTGCTTCTACTGGTTTTGGGTTGTTAGTCTCTAGTTTTGTTAATTCTCAAGTAGCGGCTATCTTTGCGGCTGCTATTATTTCGATTGTGCCGACTATTAATTTTTCAGGAATGATGTATCCAGTTTCACGTTTAGATACGAATATTCAGCTAATTTCTAAAATTTTTCCTGGTGCGTGGTTTCAACAAATTAGTTTAGGTGGCTTCACAAAAGGGCTTGGCTTTACAGATTTTATTCAGCCTTATTTAGCTTTAATACTTATCTATGTTGTCTATCTGGCATTAGCTACTCTTGCCTTGAAAAAACAGGAGAAATAAGATGAACCGTTGGATAAAAAATATCGGATTCCTTACTTTTAAAGAGCTGAAAAGTTTATTTAGTGATAAAGTGTTAGTTGCGTTGATTATTTATATGTTCTCATTCGCTATTATTACTATTGCCAAACAGGGTATGACTGATGTAAAAAATGGCTCGGTCGGTATTATAAATTACGACCATTCAGCTCTTTCTTATCGGTTAAGAGATGCACTAATCCCCCCTTATTTTAAAACGGTTGATGATATAGATTCCAATTCGGTTGATCAATTAATGGACGTTGGAAAATATACCTTTATTATTGAAATTCCACCTAATTACCAACGAGATATGCTTGCAGGAAGAAATCCTCAAGTACAGTTGTTGGTTGATGCAACGGCAATGACGCAAGCAAATATTGGAGCATCTTATATTACTCAGATTTTCCGCCAGGAAATACAAGATTTTATGGGAAATCACTTCAAATTTGAGCCTTTAAAAGCGAGTATCAATGTATTATATAACCCCAATTATACAACTGCTTGGTTTATGGGAACCGCACAAATTGTTGGAAATCTCACCCTACTCACGCTACTTTTAGCCGGCTCTGCAGTTATTCGGGAGCGAGAACGAGGCACGATGGAGCATTTACTTGTAATGCCTGTTGGCTCAAGTGAAATAGCAGTAGCCAAAATTCTAGCTAATGGTTTAGTGTTGCTGAGCGTAGCTTCTCTTTCTTTGAAATTTATCGTATCTGATTTTTTAGGCACCCCGATAAATGCTCAACAAATAATGGCTTTTATGCTAGGAGCGGCTATTTTTCTTTTTTCAATTGCTTCACTTGGCATTCTGTTGGCAGTTTTTGCCCCGACTATGCCACAGTTTGGTCTGTTGTGTATTCCTATCTATATTGTGATGTATATGCTTTCTGGTACTAATTCACCGATAGAAAATATGCCAGAACTGGCACAACAATTAACACAATTTTCTCCTACAACCATTTTAGGTGCTTATGCTCAAGATGTGTTATTTCGCAATGCAGGCTTAGAGTTAGTATGGATCCACTTAGTAAAAATGGCTGTGCTAGGTGTTATATTTTTAAGTATTGCATTAATGCAATTTAAATCAATGTTATCAAGACAAGGATAGAAAATGAAGATTTATAAATTATCAACACTTGCAATATTTACCGCTTTTTTGACCGCTTGCAATACTATCACTGTTGATACTCAATCAATGATTGAAATACCGCTAGAATTTGATCAAGCTAAAGCCGCACAGGGTTCAAGCGAGATTCAACAGTGGTGGAAAAACTGGAATGATCCACAATTAACAATGCTAATCAAACAAGGGCTGGAAAATAATTTAGATATTAAGTTAGCAAAAGCCCGCTTAGCTGAAGCATTGGCAAATAGTTATTACACAGAAGCAGATAAAGGTATTAATATTGGTGCCAGCGGTTCTATTGGTGGAATGATAACAGACATAGATAGTGGTGTAATTAACCCAAAACGTTCTGAATCAGGCAATGCTTATGGTGGTATTTCAGCCTCTTGGGAACCCGATTTTTTTGGTAAAAAACGCAGTGATGCCGATGCTGCACAAGCTGCTGCATTAGCCCAGCAAGAGCAAGTTTATGCGGCTCAATTATTAGTTTCTAGTCAGATTGCTGAAAATTATTTCCGTATTTATGCTACAGAACAGCAACAAGTTCTCTTGCAACAAAATATTCTAACCTTGCAAGAATTACAACGTTATGTGCAAGGTCGTTTTAATGCAGGGCAAGCAACAGGCTATGAAGTGAATGAAATTACAACGCAAATTACCGCATTAAAAGCGAAGCAATCAACATTAAAATCGCAAGCGGATGAATTTCAACGTAATATTGCAACATTGCTGGGTGTTGTGCCTCAAGGCTTTAAAATTGTAAAAAATGGTAATCCATTGGCAAAAATTCCAGCAAGTCCAAGCGGACAAATGCCAAGTAGTGTCATTGAACGTCGCCCGGATTTACGAGCCAATATGCGTCAAGTTGAAGCGAGGGTAGCAAAACTTGCCAGTGCAAAAGCGGATCTATATCCACGTTTTGACATCAATTTTATAGGGCAAGGTGGTTATATTAAACTGAATAATGATTTATCTCATATTTCAGGGTTAGCAAATTTAGTTAGTGTAGGTGTTCAATTACCTATTTTTACCAATGGCAGAATTCAGGCAAATATTGATGCCGAAGATGCTCGCTTAAAAGCCGCAGTGATAGAGTATGACAAAAATCTGTTAAATGCGTTGAGCGAAGTGGATACAGCTTACCAATATCAATTTAGTTTAGCGAAACAAAATAGTTTATTACAAACCTCGCTTCGCCAAGCTCAAAAACAAGCGAAAGATGCTCAAGCACTATTTAAATACGGAGAAAAAACCTTAGATGTCGCTATTCGTGCCAGACTAAATGCCTTGAATTATCAAGAACAACTAATCCAATCACAACTTTCTCAAGCAGTTAGTTTACTCGGCTTATATAAAGCACTTGGCGGCGGTTGGATGTAGTTTACAAGCGGCCAGAAATTATAGATTTTTGCAAAACTTTATAAAAAAATGCCCGCTTATTGATTATATTTATACTTTAAATATAGCTAATAATTCTAAAAGTTTAATGTATACTTGAAACTTTTTCTAAATTTATATAAGGTTTAAAATATAAATTCGAAGGAGTGGATTATGAAAAAAGATCTCATCTACCGCAAACGCTACTTGGAGCGAGTGCGTCCGTTTATAGGCAAATCATTGATTAAAGTGTTCACCGGACAACGTCGTGTGGGGAAGAGCTATTTGCTGTTTCAGATTATACAAGAAATTCAAGCTAGTGATAGTCAAGCCAATATTATTTATATCAACAAAGAAGATTTAGCTTTTTCGCATCTTAAAACTGCACAAGATTTAGCAGAGTTTGTGCTTGCTAAGAAAAAAAATCGTCAAAAAAATTATATTTTTATTGATGAAATTCAAGAAATTAGCGAATTTGAAATAGCCCTTCGCTCATTACTATTAGATGAGGAACTGGATTTATATTGCACTGGTAGCAATGCCCATTTGCTTTCCCGTGATATTGCTGGTAGTTTGAGCGGGCGGGCGATTGAAATTAACGTGCATTCACTTTCTTACTTTGAATTTTTGGAATTTATGCGACTGGAAGACAGTGATAAAGCGATGTCACAGTTTCTGAAATACGGTGGCTTACCTTATTTAAAAGATTTGCCACTGCAAGACAATATTGTATTTGAATATTTACGCAATATCTATTCCACTATTGCCATACGTGATATTGTGAACCGCTATGCCTTGCGTAACGTGCTGTTTTTAGAACAACTCACGCAATTTTTTGCTAGCAATATCGGCAATCTATTTTCGGCGAAAAAAATCAGCGATTTTCTCAAATCGCAAAAAATCAATTCTAATACCGTGCAAGTACAAAACTATGCTGAATATCTTGCCAATGCCTTTTTAATCCACAAAGTGCCACGCTATGACATTGAAGGCAAGCGTCTTTTTGAAATTGGTGAGAAATACTATTTTGAAGATTTAGGTTTACGCAACGCTTTAATTGGTTATCGAGTGCAAGATCGAGGAAAGTTATTAGAAAATACGATTTTCAACCATCTAAAAATTGCAGGCTACGATGTAAAAATCGGCCGGCTTGGCACACAAGAAATCGACTTCGTTGCTGAAAAAGATGGTGAACGTATTTACGTGCAAGCCACATTAACGATTAACGAAGAAAAAACGTTGGAAAGAGAATTTGGCAACCTGTTAAAAATTCAAGATAACTACCCGAAATATGTAGTAACAATGGATGAATTTGATGGAAATACGTTTGAAGGGGTGGAGTGTTTGAGTTTGAGAGGGTTTTTGGGTATTCTGAATAAATAATTGGCTCTATTTAAAATTAAAGTATCCGATGCAGGAGATTATATATGTCTAGTAATGAAATAAGAATGTATACTCCAAATTTTGACGATGATAATACTGATTTTTTAATCAGATATGTAAAATCAAAAGCCTATTACAGAGAAGCTATCCAGATAAGTTTGGATAATTGTGCGATCCAACGTATGGAACGTTTAACCGAACAATCCACACTAGATGATGTAAAAAAGGTTGGTTTATATCCGTTGTACAGATTGCTTAATGAATGCCCCAATATACTTATATCTGCACTAGGTCTGAATGAAATGCCTAGTTGCTATGTTCCTAATGCCAGAAAAGCATATAATTTATTTTGTGAAAAATTTTGGAAAGGACATCAAGACGATCCTCTAGCAACAAATAAAATTATTATTGAGAATGAAGGAAAATTTATTTTTTCGAATCTTAGCATAAATGAAAAGAAAGCATTAGGTTCTTTTTATTTGCCTTATTTACTTATCCAACAAATTTATAAGTCAGGTTCTGATATATCAGGGATCAAAAAATTTGAAAAATATTTATATGGTATTTCTTTTTATTTAGATATGATTTCAGGATTTGAAATGGAGGTTGCAAAATATGCCTTTTGGGACATAGGAGAAAAAGAAATTCATAATCTACCAGAAGAAATACGTAATCGCAGAAGACGAATTAAGAATAATTTTTGCAAGGAAAAAAATTCTTGGGAATCGATACAAGCAACAGCTATGAATGCGGCAATGGATACATATTGGATTCGATGTATAGGTTTTGGCACAGATAAAAAAGAAAAATTACCTAATGGATATACTATTTCAGAGCATTGGTTAGCAACAAATGATGATAAGCTTTACGTTATAGCAAATGACATCAAACCTATAAAAACAGTGAAAGGTTTTGGGTATTCGATTGAAACAGTTAGAGAGATTGAATTATTAAAATTTTCTTATTGGAACGAAGTTGATAAATTAGCTAACAATTTATTAGAAACTAGAAAATTTCAACAAAGCAAATTTAACTCAAAAATAGAAAATATTGAAAAATCTGTTTTAGGGATAGAACTAGAAATAAAAAAATATCTAGATTTAAATAGATATCGTCTGAAAAAACAATTTTAAAACAACATTTCTATTCCCACAAGCGGTTAAATTTTGTAAAGAATTTGCAAAAATTATTAGCTAAATCTAATTAAAAGGGCTGAATCTGATAAGATATCGGAAACAGCCCTTTAAGTGCTAATCTAGTTTTTAGAATCAGCTAAATAATTTATTCGCCATAAAATGCTTTTTTCATTATCTCTTCCATATCCTCGATCATTGCTAAACGAGGGTTAGCTGGTGTACATTGGTCTTCAAAAGCGTTAAGGGATAGCTCACGAAGTGAAGCAATAAACTCTTTCTCTGGTACACCTTGCTCTTTGAGAGACATTTTTACTCCACAGCGTACGGCTAAATCGTGAACGGCTTTAGCATAAGATTCTACCGCTTGCTCTGGGGTTTCCGCCGGTAAGCCTAGCATTCTAGCAATATCTTGGAAGCGAATGTCTGCCACATAGTTTGTGTATTTCGGCCAAGTTGCGACTTTAGTTGGACGTGTGCCGTTATAGCGAATCACGTGTGGGAGTAGAATGGCATTAGTACGTCCGTGAATAGTGTGGAATTTACCACCGATTTTGTGTGCCATTGAGTGGCAAATACCTAAGAATGCGTTGGCAAATGCCATTCCTGCCATTGTTGAAGCATTGTGCATTTTTTCACGAGCGGCTTCGTCAAACTCTTTAACGGATTTTTCAAGATTTTCAAACACTAATTTGATGGCTTGTAAGGCTAAACCGTCGGTGTAGTCGTTTGCTAAAATTGAGGTATAAGCCTCTGTTGCGTGGGTTAGTACGTCTAAGCCAGTATCAGCAGCAACGTGCGATGGCACAGACATTACTAATGCAGGATCGACAATCGCAATCGTTGGGGTTAGCGAGTAGTCTGCAAGCGGATATTTAATATCGCCATCGGTAATTACCGCAAATGGAGTTACTTCTGAACCTGTACCAGAAGTGGTTGGAATACCGACAAATTTTGCTTTACGCCCTAATTGTGGGAATTTGAATGCACGTTTGCGGATATCCATAAATTTTTGTACTAAATCACGGAAATCGACTTCTGGTTGTTCATAGAATAACCACATAATTTTCGCAGCGTCCATTGGCGAACCACCACCTAATGCAATAATAGTATCCGGTTGGAAACTACGCATTAAATCTGTACCACGTTGTACAGTTTGCAGGCTTGGGTTTGGTTCAACATCGGTAAAGAGTTGAATCATCACTTGGTTACGACGTTGGCGTAACTGTTCGGTAATTCTATCGACAAAACCTAAATCCACCATTGAACGGTCGGTTACGATCATCACTTTATGCACATCGTGCATAGATTGTAAATATTGAATTGAATCACGTTCAAAGTAGATTTTTGATGGTACTTTAAACCATTGCATATTATTTCTCCGTCTGCCCACACGTTTGATATTAAGTAAGTTTACTGCACTAACATTATTCCCTACAGAGTTTTTGCCGTAAGAACCACAACCTAATGTTAGAGATGGAAGGAAGGAGTTATAAACATCGCCGATACCACCAAATGTAGATGGCGAATTCCAAATAACACGAATCGCTTTGACTCGTTCACCAAATATTTTTGCTAACTCTTTATTTTCAGTGTGGATTGCCGCACTGTGTCCTAAGCCGTGGAAATTGACCATTGCTTCAGATAATTCTAAGCCGTGTTCGGTTGAGTTAGATTTAAGTAAAGCAAGCACAGGAGAAAGTTTTTCACGAGTAAGCGGTTCGCCTTCGCCAACAAATGCACATTCTGCTAAAAGAATATTGGTTTTTGCCGGTACGCTAAAACCTGCTTGTTCTGCAATCCAAGCTGCAGGTTTACCAACTACCGCTGCATTTAATTTAGCCCCTGCACAGTTTTCATCTTTGGCTTTATCTACACCAAAGATGTATTTCTCAAGCAGGGCTTTCTCTTTTTTATTCACGAGATAAACACCGTAAGATTGCATCTCTTTTACAAAATCGGCATAGATTTCTTTATCGACAATAGCGGCTTGTTCTGAAGCACAAATCATTCCGTTATCGAATGATTTTGACATCACAATATCGTAAACCGCTTGTTTTAATTTTGCCGTTTTTTCAACATAGGCTGGCACATTACCCGCTCCAACACCTAATGCAGGTTTACCGCAAGAGTAAGCAGCTTCCACCATTGCATTACCGCCTGTGGCTAAAATAGTTGCAATACCAGGGTGTTTCATTAGTGCGGAGGTTCCTTCCATAGAAGGTTGTGTAATCCATTGTACACAGTTTTCAGGTGCACCGGCTGCAACCGCAGCGTCACGAACAATTTGTGCAGCGTGAGCGGAAGATTGTTGAGCAGATGGGTGGAAAGCAAAAACAATGGGGTTACGAGTTTTGAGAGCGATAAGAGCTTTGAAGATAGTAGTTGAGGTAGGGTTCGTTGTTGGGGTAATTCCACAGACAACACCAACTGGGTCGGCAATTTCGGTAATACCTGAAACATCATCTTCACTAATCACACCTGCCGTTTTCAAATGTCGCATATTATTGACAACATACTCACAGGCAAACAGGTTTTTAGTGGCTTTATCTTCAAAGACCCCTCGTCCGGTTTCTTCAAAGGCGTGCATTGCTAAAATGCCGTGTTTATCTAACGCTGCAACAGAAGCTTTTGCAACAATGAAATCTACTTGTTCTTGATTGAGCATTCTAAACTCATCAAGTGCTTTCAAGCCTTTTGTAACAAGCTCATTGACTTCTGCTTGGGCATCATATGGTTGAGTATTTTTAGCCATAGTTTGGTTCCTCATAAAGTTTAAATTTGATAATTTTTTTAACTGATGAAATTATTACCCAAAAGAGTTATTTTGTCGCCAAAAATTAGTATTGTTTTATCATTGCCTTGACATAGATCAAAGTTTATAAAATGGCATATATGCTCTAAAAAGTAGTTACTTCTAATAGTAACCCCTTTTTTATATTTGATTGTGGTGTAACCAAAAGTAAAAAGGTGTGTTTTTTTGATAAATAACAAATAGAAGTTAGTGATTAGTTTTGGCAGTTAAGCTAAAAAGTGATAGGATAAACCATTAAATATAGTGTTTAAATTTAGAGATTTATGAAAGATATTTTACGTATTGCAACTCGTCAAAGCCCTTTAGCTTTATGGCAAGCCAACTTTGTAAAAAGTGAGTTAGAAAAACATTTTCCGCAATTATCGGTTGAATTAGTTACAATGGTAACAAAAGGTGATGTGATTTTAGATACACCGCTGGCAAAAATTGGTGGGAAAGGTTTGTTTGTTAAAGAGTTAGAATTAGCTCTATTAGAAAATCGAGCCGATATTGCCGTTCATTCAATGAAAGATGTGCCGATGACCTTCCCTGAAGGCTTAGGATTAGCGGTTATTTGTGAGCGTGAAGATCCAAGAGATGCGTTCGTTTCAAATAAATACCAGAGTTTAGATGAATTACCGAAAGGGGCAGTGGTGGGAACATCAAGTTTACGTCGCCAATGCCAATTAATGGCAAAATATCCTCAGTTGGAGGTTAAATCTTTACGTGGGAATGTCGGTACTCGCTTAAGTAAGCTAGATAATGGCGAGTATGATGCAATTATTTTGGCATCTGCTGGTCTAATTCGTTTAGGGTTAAAAGAACGAATTCGTAGTTATATTTCCGTTGAACAATCATTGCCAGCTGCTGGGCAAGGTGCAGTTGGTATTGAAACAAGAATTAATGATGAGCGGATTTTAAATTATGTTGCAAAATTAAATCATAATTCGACCGCTTGTTGTGTAATGGCTGAGCGAGCAATGAATACCCGATTACAAGGTGGTTGCCAAGTACCAATCGGTGGTTTTGCAACTTTAGATGGTAATGAGCTTACTTTAAATGCATTAGTGGGTGCCTTAGATGGTTCGCAAATTATTAGAGCATCTGGCAAAGCTGATATTAAAGATGCTGAGCAGTTAGGGATCTCAGTTGCGGAACAGTTATTAGCACAAGGTGCTGATAAAATCTTAGCTGAAGTGTATAAAGATAACGAATAAAAAATAAAATGAATGTACTTGTTACACGACCTGATAGTAGAGGGCAAGAATTAGTTGATATGTTGAATGAAAAGCAAATTTTTGCTATTCATCAACCACTATTTATCATTGAGGCAGGGCAAGAACTACCGTTATTACCTACCGTGCTTTCTAGCCTTAATTCAGGTGATTATGTATTTGCAGTATCTACAAATGCGGTAGATTATGCAGTTAAAACATTAAGTGATACAGGTTTTCATTTTAGAACTGATTTGAAGTATTTTGCAGTAGGGCAACGAACAGCTAAATATTTTTCTGAAAAAGCCCAACAAGCGGTTATTTATCCGATAGATTCAGAAAATAGTGAAGGTGTATTAGAATTACCCGAAATGCAAATGCTGCAAGATAAAACAATTCTTATTTTAAGAGCGAATTCTGGGCGAGAATTGTTAGCTGAAAAAGCAATTCAACGGGGAGCAAGTATTCAATATTTGGAATGTTATCGTAGAGAACCCGTTAAAGAAGATATTCCTGAAAAATTAAGTTTATGTAAACGATTAGGTGTTGATACAATTATTGTTACCAGTAGTGAAATATTGGCTTTATTATATGAACAAACAAAAGCGGACAATCGTCAGTGGTTATTGGATTGTCACTTGGTTGTTGTCAGTCAGCGTATTGCAAAAATTGCAAAACAGATGGGGTGGCAATCAGATAAAATAATTTTATCTGATAAAGCAGATAACGTGAGTTTAATGAATACATTATTATTTAAATTTGACAAATCTAACTAAAACTAAGGTGGTGAGCATGTCAAGACAGAAGCAACATAAACAAAAAGAAGTTATTGTCGAAAATAAAGTTGAAGAAACTGTAGAAAATACTGAACAAGCGGTTGATTCTGCAGAAACTTTTGCAAAAAAAGATATTAAGGATGATGTTGTGAGTGAAGCACAAGAGAAAGATGTTGAAATTCCAGTAGATGAAAAAAAAGCATCTGAAGAACAGCCGTTAGCACAAAAAGAAGTCGTTAAGCAAAAATCAGGCGGGAAAGGCTTGGCTCTAGTTGCTTTGTTGGTTGCTCTTGCCGTAGGTGGTGCAGGCCATTTTATGGCAAATAAAAAATTTGCAGAGGTTGAAGCTCAACTTCAGGAGGTTTCGGCTAAAGCAAATCAGCCATCTTCATCTCAAAATGTAGTTGAAATGCCAAGTTTTGATGCTGAAAAAGCACAAATTGCAGAACTAACAACCAATTATCAAAAAGCATTAGAGCGAATCAACCAGCTAGAAACTGCACAATCAGGTTATACACAGAAGATTAATGGTTTACAGTTACAACTACAAAAGTTAAATACTATTTCTAGTGCTGATAATTCTGCTTGGTTATTATCTGAAGCTGATTTCCTGCTTAATAATGCTCTGCGTAAAGTTGTATTGGATAATGATATTGATACAGCTAAAAATCTTTTAGTTGAGGCAGATCAGGTACTATCCCAAGTGCCAAAAGCAACAAATATTCGTGAAGCAATAAAATCAGATCTAAATACCTTATCAAATATCAATAATATTGATCAAAATGCATTAATGCAACGAGTCGCTAATTTAACAACGAGATTGGACGATTTACCAATTTTAGAGAATGAGCAAACTCAAGGTTCAAATTCAAATAATCAAGTAACAGACTCTATTGATGATTGGCAATCAAATTTAGAAAAAAATGCGACATCGTTCTTAGATCATTTTATCCGTGTATCTAAACGTAATATTGCAGATGAAAAGGCATTTGTTGCACCAAATCAAGAAATTTATTTACGTGAGAATATCCGTTTACGCTTACAAATTGCGATTTTAGCCATTCCTCGCCAACAAAATGAACTATACACAAAATCATTACAAACTGTTGGTGCTTGGGTAAGAAGTTATTTTGAAACCTCAAATGAAAATGTGAAAAATTTCTTAAAAGAGGTAGATGAATTAGCGGAACAAACTATTTATATTGATGCTCCGAACTCATTGCAGAGTTTGAAAGTACTAGAGCAACAAATTAATAAAGCACCACAAACAATAGAAAAAGTGGAAATTAAAGCTGAGCAAGAATTAGATCAAGCTGAGCCTGTAAAAGAAAATACACCTTCTGAGCAAGCTCCAGCAGAAGCGTCTTCATCAGAATCTTCAGCACAATAAAGGAGAATGATATTATGTTTAGAACTCTCTTTTTAATGCTTTTATTATTAGCTGGATTGGTTTCAGGCCCCTATTTAGCGGGCAATCAAGGTTATGTCAGAATTGAAACAGCAACAACTGTGATTGAAATGAGTATTGTGATGCTCGTTGTATTCTTTGTAATTGCAATGGCAGTCGTTTATTTACTCGAATGGTTTGTGACAAAAATTTGCCGTATGAGTAGTGGTGCATATAATTGGTTCTCAAATCGTAAACACAAAAAAGCTCAGCAAGAAACACTTGAGGGCTTGATGCGTATGAGCGAGGGCAATTACTCGAAAGCAGAGAAGTTATTTAGCAAAAATGCCAAACACGCTGATGAACCAATTCTTAACTTGATTAAAGCAGCAGAAGCCGCTCAGCAAAAAGGTGATGATTTAGCCGCTAATAAATATTTGATTAAAGCTGCTGAAATTGCAGGCCCAAATAATGTTGCGGTAGAACTTTCTCGCACAAAAATTTTAGTTCAACAAGGAAAATTACCAGCAGCTCGTACAGCTATTGATAGTTTATTAGAACTTTCGCCACATAATGATGAAGTGTTACGCTTAGCGATTCAAATTTATAAAGAGTCGAAAGCTTATGTCGCTTTAGATCGTTTACTGACAGAAATCGGACAACGTAGCTTCTTAACTTCTCAAGAGTATGCAGATTTAGAACATTTTGTTGATGATGGTTTACAAGATGAACGCTTACAAGAAGAAGGACAAGAGGGCTTACTGACCTGGTGGGAAAATCAGCCAAGCCGTCGTCGCAAATCGGTATATAGTCGAGTTGGTGTGATTAAACGTTTAATTGATAGTGATGATCACCAATCAGCTGAAGAAATTTCGCTTGAAACATTGAAAAAATTTGAAGATGAACAATTACAAGGGTTATTTATCCAGCTAACACGTTTACAAATTGATTCGGATAGTAAATTACTTAAAGTGCTTGCGAAACGTGCAGAAAAAGCAAATGTTAAATATACCGATGACTATGCAAGAGCTTTAGGTTACATTTATACTCGTAATGGAGAATATGAGAAAGCAAAAGCTCAATTTGAATTGCTACTAGAACACGATGAATGTGTTGCAGATGACAGAATTATGGCTCTGCATGTGGCGGAGCAAACAAATGATCTTATTCTTGCAAACCGCATTCGTGAAGAAAATTTAAAACAGGTCAAAATGGATGTGCTACCTAAAGCAGATGAAGTTTTAGCATTACCTGAAAATGTAAATGCGACTAAAACAGCATAACTATGGAATAAAATAGCAGGTGTTTCCTGCTATTTTTTTATCTATTTATAAGGAGTTGTTATGAAATTATATGTTTATGATCATTGCCCATTTTGCGTTAGAGCAAAAATGATATTTGGTTTAAAAGATCTGCCTGTTGAGATACTCACTATTGCTAATGATGACGAAAAAACACCTATTAGCTTGGTTGGTAAAAAAGTTGTCCCTATTTTAGTTAAAGAAGATGGCACAGCAATGCCTGAAAGTTTGGATATTGTACGCTATATTGATACAAATTACGGTAGCCCAATTATCGCAGAAACAATTCGACCAGAAATAGAACAATGGGTGAGCGAGCTTGGAAAAATATATAATCATCTGCTTCTTCCTCGTTTTGTGAAGTTAGATTTAGATGAATTTAAACAACCTAGTGCAATAGATTATTTTGTAGAAAAGAAAACAGAATATATTGGTAACTTTGATCAGAATCTAGCAAAATCAGCTAAATATATACAAGCTATTGAGCCGATATTAGCTAAATTGTCAGGATTGATAAAATCAGATACCGCATTGAATGGGCAGTTATCAGTGGAAGATATTATTGTTTTTCCTATGTTAAGAAACCTTACTTGTGTGAAAGATATTGAGTTTCCGGCTGAGGTACTAAATTATCTAATGAAAATGTCTGAATTGAGTAAAGTAAACTTATACTTTACTCAAGCTATTTAATGATGTGAATAAAAGGGAAATAAAAATGTCCTTTTATTTCAACAAATAATAGTAATATTTCCAATCAAAATATTGCCCCGGGTCGATTTTTCGCTCAGGGGCAATATGACAATGCCCAGCTATTCGCTCATTTAAAATTTGAGGATAATGTTTCTGAAGAGCTTTTGTTAGTTTAGCTAAGGTTTGGTATTGTGCTTCAGTAAAAGATTGATTATTACTGCCTTCCAGTTCAATGCCAATCGAATATTCATTGCATTTATATCTTCCCTCAAAACAAGAAATGCCAGCGTGCCAGGCCATATCATTAAAATTGACATATTGAATCACTTCGCCTTGTCGGTTAATTAGACAGTGAGCAGATACTCTTAAATCCTTAATTTCGTCAAAATATGGATGAATAGTTGGATCTAAAGTTCCTTGAAAAAATTGGTCAATGAAATCGCCTCCGAATTCTTCTGGCGGTAAACTAATATAGTGAATTACCAAAAGCGAAATATCATTTTCTTTCGGGCGAGGGCTAAAATGAGGAGATGGCACTTGCTTTTGATTGATTAAGCAACCGTTTTCAATTTTAAATTTTTGCATAGTCTAAAGAAGGTTAATACGGTAAAATAATGCCTATTTTACTAGAAAAGAGAAGATTATGCTCAGTTATCGCCACAGTTTCCACGCAGGAAATCACGCTGATGTGCTTAAACACATCGTCCAGCTTTTAATTTTACAATCCTTAAAACAAAAAGATAAAGGTTTCCTCTATTTAGACACCCATTCAGGAGTAGGACGTTACAGCCTTTTTAGTGCGGAGTCGGAAAAAACAAGCGAATATTTAGAGGGAGTTTCTCGTTTATGGGAACGGGAAGACTTACCAGAAGAAATTGCTTTTTATATTGATGAACTCAAAAAAATCAACCGTAGCGGAAAATTGAAATATTATGCTGGTTCGCCTTTATTGGCGGTTCAACAACTTCGAGATCAAGACCGAGCTATTCTGACAGAATTACACCCAAATGATTACCCATTACTTCGCCAAGAATTTGCGAAAGTTCAAAATGTGCAAACCAAGCGTGAAAATGGTTTTCAACAATTAAAATCAGCTTTGCCACCAAAAGAGCGTCGTGGTTTTGTGCTGATTGACCCTCCTTATGAATTAAAAGAAGATTATGAATTGGTCGTCAAAGCGATTGAAGAAGGCTATAAACGCTTTGCTACAGGTATTTATGCCATTTGGTATCCGGTGGTATTACGTCAGCATACAAAACGTATTGTCAGAGGCTTACAAGAAACAGGCATTCGTAAGATTCTGCAAATTGAGCTTGCAGTTCGCCCTGATTGCGACCAGCGAGGAATGACTGCAAGTGGAATGATTGTGATCAACCCGCCTTGGCAACTAGAATCGCAAATGAAGAAAATTCTGCCTTATTTAACGAAAGTGCTTGTGCCAGAAGGAACAGGCTCTTGGACGGTAGATTGGATTACACCGGAGTAGGTTTCATTAATAATGAAAAGAAAGTTCTTTTACTGGTTAATTCAAGTTACTTGTGGGGTTTTTGTTGTTGCAAGTAATATCTGGCTTAGTCTTGCTCTTTGGGTGCATAAGCCTTTAGGCAACATAATGACTTCACTCATTATTATTTCTTGGTGCTTATTAACTTGTAGTTTAATTGGATTTTATATTAAACGGGTTATTTTTAGCCGAAAAACAGACATCTTTATTTATACATCTTGCCTATCTATAGGATTGCTTTGGTTTTTTAGTATGGAAGCTAAAAATGATAGAAATTGGGATTTGGAAGTTGCCAAAGTAATGACCTATCAACAAGATGGTAATACCATTCGTTTAGATAATGTAAGAAATTTCCATTGGCGGAATTTGCGAGATTATGATGTTATTTGGGAAAGCCGGTATTACGACCTAGATAAGATAGAAAGCTTTGATTTAATCTTATCTGATTGGGGATTAAAGAAAATTGTACATACAATGGTTAGTTTCGGATTTAGTAATGGAAAGCGAATCAGTTTTTCTATTGAAATTCGTAAAGAAGAAAATGAACGATTTTCTGCAATAGGTGGTTTTTTCCGCCAGTTTGAATTAGGTTTTGTGGCCGGAGATGAGCTAGATTTACTTTATACTCGAACGAATATACGAGGGGAAGATGTTTATATTTACCCTGTTAAATTATCAAAAAAAGCGATGCAGGAACTGTTTCTTTTGTATATAGAGAAAGGGCAAAAGTTATCAGAAAACCCAAGTTGGTATAATACATTAATGAGTAATTGTACTACCCTAATTTTTGATATGATGGCGAAAATTGAAGCAATTCCTCTTGATTATAGGGGAGTAATGTCAGGGCTTTTACCTGAGTATTTATACGATAAAGAAGTACTAGATAATAAATACAGTCTATCACAATGGCGAGATATGGCTCATGCTAATCCAAAAGTTGTTGGTTTTACGAACTTATCGGAAGAGGCCAATGCCACTTATTCTCAGCTTATTAGAAAAGGGTTTCCGTCTTCTAGTCAGTAATATAGCCCCTTATTTGTGTAAGGTTGAGATATATTACAAAACTTTCATAAAAAATGACCGCTTGTATCTAAAAAGGGAAATCAAAATGCAACAATACAAACACGACTTTATTGAATTTGCGTTAAGCCGTAATGTGCTGAAATTTGGCGAATTTACGCTAAAATCTGGACGAATCAGCCCTTATTTTTTTAATGCGGGCTTATTTAATACCGGACGTGATTTAGCTAAATTAGGCGAATATTACGCAAAAGCGATTCAAGCCTCAAATATTGACTATGATGTGTTATTCGGACCTGCTTATAAAGGAATCCCGATTGCCACAACGGTGGCGGTTGCTCTTGCTAATCAATTTGATGTAGATAAACCTTGTTGTTTTAATCGTAAAGAAGCAAAAGATCACGGCGAAGGTGGGAATTTAATCGGCTCACCATTGAAAGGCAAAATTTTATTGGTGGACGATGTAATCACAGCAGGCACTGCTATTCGTGAATCAATGGAAATTATCAACGCTAATAATGCAGAACTTGCAGGTGTGCTGATTGCCCTTAACCGTAAAGAAAAAGGTAAAGGGGAGCTTTCTGCCATCCAAGAAGTAGAGCGTGATTATGGTTGCCAAGTATTCTCTATTGTTGATTTTGATGATTTACTTACATTTATCGAAAAATCGGAACAATACGCCCCATTTTTACCGAAAATGCGTGAATATCGTGAAAAATATGGTGTGGAGTAAATGAAAATTTTTCATTTTAAAATACGATAAATTTCATCCTGTTTTTAGTGAATTTGCCTTGTTCATATTTTTGAATTCACTTAGGATAAATAGAGAGATAAAAATTACTATTTGGAGAAATTATGGCAAACAAAACATTACCTTTTCACGCAGATACAGTAGGTTCTTATTTACGTTCAGATGCTTGGAAAAAAGCTCACGAAGATTACAAGGCTGGCAGAATCTCACTTGAAGCTCGAGATGAAATTGTAGAAGAAGAAGTCAAAAAATTGGTACAAGCTCAATTAGACGCTGGTATTCAAGTGGTAACAGATGGCGAATATCACCGCTCTTGGTGGCATATTGATTTCTTAGAAAATCTAAACGGTATTGAAGGCTATGTGCCGGAAAAAGCTTATGCTTTTAAGGGGGTAGAAGTTCGCCCTTATAATACCCGTTGTTGCGGTAAAGTTTCTTGGAACCCAAACCACCCATTTATTGAGCATTTCAAAAAATTTAATGCGATTGTTGATGGGCGTGCAGTTGCGAAATTTACTATTCCTAGCCCTAACCAACTAATGTACCCAATTCAATGGGATCACGGCATTTATGCAACTCGTGAAGAATTTGCAAAAGATGTGCAACAAGCTTACAAAGAAGCAATTAAAGCCTTTTATGATGCCGGTTGCCGTTATTTACAAATTGATGATGTGTATTGGGGTTCTCTCTGTAATAACTTTGAACAACCTTCATTTGAGGCGGATAAAGCCCAAGCGGTAGCTAATATCCAAGCTATTTTAGCGGATAAACCAGAAGATCTTACCATTACCACCCACGTTTGCCGTGGTAACTATAAATCATCTTATTTATTAACAGGGGCTTATGATCCAATCGCAGATGGTTTATTTGCACAAACAAATTATGATGGTTATTTCTTAGAATATGATGATGAGCGTTCAGGTGGTTTTGAAGCGTTAAAACATTTTGCTAATAATAAAGGACGAGTGGTACTAGGTTTAATTAGTTCTAAATTCCCTGAGCTAGAAGATAAAGAAGCAATTAAAGCCCGTATCCGTGAAGCCGCACAATATGTGCCACTAGAGCAGCTTTGCTTAAGCCCGCAATGTGGTTTTGCCTCAACGGAAGAAGGCAATATTATGAGTGAAGCTCAGCAATGGGCAAAAGTTCGCCACGTTGAAGAGATCGTTAAAGAAGTTTGGGGTGAAGATTAATCACGCTGACAAAATGCCCGCAACAAGCGGGCATTTTTCTTAGCATTTTTGCAAGTTATTTAATACGTTCAAAGCCTTGCTCTAAATCAGTAATTAAGTCTTCTACTGCTTCTAATCCAATATGAACTCTAATAAGAGTACCAGTCAGTTTACGCTCGATAGCAGGGCGAATTTTAGCTATCTCTTCAGGCTGGCTAGCTAAAATTAGCGATTCAAAACCTCCCCAAGAATATGCCATAGAGAATAGTTCAAAATGCTCTAAAAAGTTAGCGAGTTTTTCATCCGATAATTTTTCGCAAAGTTCAAAAGAAAATAGACCGCTTGAGCCTAAAAAATCTCGTTTAAAAAACACATTGCCAGGGCAACTTGTAAGTGCTGGGTGGTAAACTGCTTTTACTTCAGGGCGTTCGGAAAGCCATTGTGCAATAGCAATACTACTTTGTTCGTGTTGTTTTAAGCGAATGCCTAAGGTACGCAAGCCTCTGGCGGTTGTGTAGGCTGAATCTGCATCAACCATCTGGCCCATTAGATATGAACCTTCACGAAGCTGATCCCAACAGCGAGCATTAGAAACGGCCGTGCCAATCATCACATCAGAATGCCCGACTAAATATTTTGTACCAGCCTGAATTGAAATATCAATACCATACTCAAGTGCAGGGAAAAGTACCCCCGCAGACCAAGTATTGTCTATCATAATTACAATATCTGGGTTTACTTCACGAGCAGCTTTAACCAGTGCTGGAATATCTGGTACTTCCATTGTCAGTGAGCTAGGTGATTCTAAAAATAAAACTTTTGTATTGGGTTGAACTAAATCACGCAAACCTTCACCAATCATCGGATCGTAATAGGTGGTTGATATTCCCATACGTTTTAATAAAACATTGCAGAAGTCTTGTGTTGGCTCATAAGCTGCACCCGTCATTAAAACGTGATCGCCTTGTTGTACAAAGGCTAAAATTGCGTTAGTAACAGCCGCAGCTCCACAAGGGTAGAGATAACAACCTACACCACCTTCTAATTCGCACATAGCCTCTTGCAAAGAGAAGTGCGTAAGTGTACCTCGGCGACCATAAAATAAAGCACCTTTATAGCGGTTACGAGTGGCATTTTTTTTATCTTCAAGGGTTTCAAATACTAGCGATGAGGCACGTTGAATCACGCTACTTACTGCACCTTGAGTGTAGCGTTTTTTACGACCAGTGTGGACAAGTTTGGTGGAAAGATTCTTATAGTTCGACATTATTTTTCCTTATAATAAAAAAACAAGCGGTAAGATTTTGTAAAAATTTTGCAAAATCTTACCGCTTGAAAGAGATTATCTAAACATTAAGCGATTTTTAGGTGTGCTACGTTTAAATTGGCTGATTAATACAATGATGGCAAAAATAAGATAAATTGCAAATGTAAAAATCAACCATTGTGCCATTGAGAGACCTAACATTTCCCACTGACTTTCGCTACAGTTTACTGGGCCTGGTGCAAAAACATCGGGTAACCATTTATCTAATGGTAAGGTTTGAGGAAAATCAACTTTGAATTCACACTGATTCCAAGGTGATGGATTAACTTGGTAATCGTGATGTTTTAATGAAAGTGAGAAACCTTTAAAAGCACTCCCTAACCAGATTAGGATAGCAAACCAACGTAAAATAGCATAACGATTGCCCATAAAGCCAAGAATAGCGGCAAATAAAATACCAAATAGAGCAACACGTTCATAAATACACATTACACAAGGAACCAACCCCATACCGTGTTGAAAATAGAGAGCAACACCTTCGAGTATGATACTGCTTAACATTAGTAAAAACCAAGCACCACGAGAAAGAGACAGATTTTTAAAATAATAGAGCATTGTGATTCCTCATTTTGGATAACTACGGCATTTTACCTTATTTAATGCGACTTATCTATTGTTAGCGTATAACGAACCATCCCCAATTAATCATTAATTCCGTAAATTTAGGTAATAAAAACTCTAAAGATAAGAACCCGATAATAGAAAGCACAATGGTGTAAGGCAAAGCCATATAAACCATTCTTCCATAAGATAATTTAATTAATGGTGCAAATGATGATGTTAGTAAGAATAAGAAAGCAGCTTGACCATTCGGTGTTGCTACTGATGGTAAATTGGTACCAGTATTAATAGCAACTGCAATTAAATCAAACTGTTCCCGTCCAATAATATTTGAGGTTAAAGCTGTTTTGGCTTCGTTAATATAAACAGTACCCACAAATACATTATCGGAAATCATTGATAGTAAACCATTAAAGATGTAGAACAATGAAAGTTGTGAATGTGGTTCAGACGACAATACAAAGCTGATAATTGGTTGGAAAAGTTTTAAGTCAATAATAACAGCTACAATAGAGAAAAAGACGATTAATAAAGCGGTAAAAGGCATTGATTCTTGGAAGGCTTTTCCTAGAGCGTGTTCTTCAGTAATACCACAGAAAGCCGTGCAGATAATAATAATTGTTAAACCGATAATACCCACATCAGCAAGATGTAAAGCTAAGCCAATAATTAGCCAGATGCCCGCTAGAGATTGTGCTAACATTTTAAGTCTATCTTGCGTTGTCATTTTTTGTTCTTGTAATTGATTATAACGAGCAAGTACAACCCATACTTTACGAGGCAATCTATCACCATAACCAAAAATTTTATATTTTTCTACAATAAGACAAGTCGCAATACCGCATATTAACACTGGTAAACTAACTGGCAGAACACGTAATAAAAACTCTAAAAATCCCCATTCTGCTTGTGAAGCAATAATTAAGTTTTGCGGTTCGCCAACCATTGTCATTACACCACCGAGTGCAGAACCTACACCTGCGTGCATTAACAGGCTGCGTAAAAATCCTCGAAATTGCTCTAAAATCTCTTTATGCGTTAAAATTTTTTCATCATTTGCAATATCTGTGGAATCATCAAAACTACTGCCTGAAGCAACTTTATGATAAACACCATAAAAACCTGTACCGACGCTAATAATTACAGCAATAACGGTTAGAGCATCTAGAAAAGCAGATAAAAAAGCAGCACTTAAACAGAAAGAGAGAGATAAGATTTTTTTAGAATGGATAGTGATAAGTAATTTAGTGAAAATATAAAGCAATAATTGCTTCATAAAATAAATACCCGCTACCATAAACATCAGTAGAAGAATAACATCAAAATTAGCGATAATTTCTTCTTTAATATGATGAGGATGAGTCATTCCCATAATGACCGCCTCAATCGCTAATAACCCACCGGGTTGTAAAGGGTAGCATTTTAAAGCCATAGAAAGTGTAAATATGAATTCAGCGACTAATGTCCAACCTGCAGCGAAAGGGCTAATGAAAAAATAGATGAGAGGGTTAATCATTAAAAATGCAATAATACACAGTTTATACCATTCAGGACTTTTACCTAAAAAGTTTTTAAAAAGAGCATCAACGTTACTCATATAAGACCTCAAAAAATTGTAGATTAATAATGTAATTGTAATATAGTTTAGATTAAAGGATAATAGTTGCTATTAGATTTTTTAGCTATAATAATTGATTATAAATGAAGAATAGTTTGGTTGTGATTTTACACCTAAACTTTATTATTTTTTGGGGGAAGAATGGATCAAAATGATATTCTAAAGGCACAAAGCCCAGCAGGACTTGCAGAGGAATACATCGTAAAAAGTATTTGGAATAATCATTTTCCAGCAGGTTCAGATCTTCCTGCCGAACGTGAACTTGCAGAGCGTATTGGGGTAACAAGAACAACCTTACGTGAGGTTTTACAACGCTTAGCTCGAGAAGGGTGGCTGAATATTCAACACGGAAAGCCAACAAGAGTGAATAATATTTGGGAAACAGCAGGGCCAAATATTATTGGCACTATTATTAAATTAGATAAGAATTATTTACCCGTTATTATTGCTAATGTTGTGTCATTACGCACTCGTATGGCAGAAGCTTATATTCCAGAAGCTATCCATTTAGTACCAGATGAATGCGTTAAATTATTTTCTGGTTTAGATGAACTAGAAAACACAGCCGAAGCTTATGCCGCATTTGATTATCAACTTTTTAGACAGTTTACATTTTTAGCAAATAAGCCCGTGTATGCATTGATTTTAAATAGTTTTAAAGCAATGTATCATCAAGTGGCAGAAATCTTTTTTGCTGATGCAAATAACCGTTTGCTAACTCTTAGTTTCTATCGTTCACTGCTTGCAGCTTGTATTGCAAAAGATAGTGAAAAAGCAACCGCTTGTATGGCTAAAAATCGCCAATCAAGTGGTGAAATTTGGCGGAAACTATCTGCAAATCTTCCAGATAGTTTTGGCGAACTTTAAAAAGGCACCATTTTGAACGAAATTATTTTTAATTTAGAACCGCAAGATAATCTCCGCTTACAATCACTTTGCGGTGCTTTTGATGAGCATTTAGCACTTATTGAGAAAAGTTTTAATCTTATTATTGCTCGCCAAGGATTTAATTTTACTATTCAATCCGCTGATGAAAATCATTATTCCGGCACACTTATTCAAAATAGTGTGAAATTAATTAAGCAGCTTTATAACGAAACTGCACCGATTAAGGGCAAAATTAAAGAACTAGATTTAGAAGATATTCATCTTGCGATTCAAGAAAGCCGAATGTTGCTACAAAACCAATGGCAATCTTCAACTCAGCACGATATTTCAATAAAGACTAAACGGGGCGTGATTAAACCTCGAGGTGAACACCAACAAGCTTATTTACGTAATATCCTTACGCACGATATTAGTTTTGGTATTGGGCCTGCAGGTACTGGGAAAACCTTTTTAGCAGTTGCAGCAGCCGTAGAGTCACTTGAAAGACAAGAAATTCGCCGAATTTTACTGACTCGACCAGCAGTAGAAGCAGGGGAGAAATTAGGATTTTTACCTGGTGATTTAGGGCAAAAAATTGAGCCTTATTTACGCCCACTATACGATGCCTTATTTGAAATGTTAGGGTTTGAAAAAGCACAAAAATTAATGGAAAGAGGTGTGATTGAAATTGCCCCTCTAGCCTATATGCGCGGGCGAACATTAAATGATGCCTTTATTATTTTAGATGAAAGCCAAAACACAACAACAGAACAGATGAAAATGTTCTTAACCCGTATTGGTTTTAATTCTAAGGCGGTGATTACTGGCGATGTAACCCAGGTAGATTTACCCCGTAGCCAGAAATCAGGCTTAAAACATGCAATGGAAGTACTAAAAGAAGTGCCTGAGTTAAGCTTTAACTTTTTTGATAGCAAAGATATTGTCCGACATCCTGTCGTCGCTAAGATCGTACAAGCTTACGATGTTTGGGAGGCGTTAGATGAACAGAGAAAAGAACAACGAAAATTAGAAAAGTTAGCTTTAGAACAAGAAAAGATTTTAGCCCAAGCTGAAACATTATAGTTCAAATAGTTAAAAGACAAGCGGTTAAATTTGCAAAATAAATTACAAATTTAACCGCTTATTTATTGATGATTAATAAAAAAGTGGGAATTTAATCCCACTTATCTATCTGTAATTACTATAGAATTTCTTTCGCTTTAGCAACTACGTTTTCAACTGTGAAGCCAAATAGTTTGAATAGTTGATCTGCAGGTGCTGACTCACCAAAGCTATTCATACCTACGATTCGACCATCAAAACCAACATATTTGTACCAGAAGTCTGCTAGTTGAGCTTCGATTGCCACACGTTTTGTGACTGAACGAGGTAATACTGATTCACGGTATGCTTCGTCTTGTTTATCAAATACATTTGTACTTGGCATTGAAACAACACGTACTTTCACACCTTCAGCATCTAATACCTCAGCAGCCTTCATTGCTAAATCCACTTCAGAACCAGTTGCAATTAAAATTAAGTCTGGGCAACCGCCTTTTTCGCAACATTCACGTAGGATATAACCACCACGAGCAACATTCGCAAGTTGTTCTGCAGTACGCTCTTGTTGAGCAAGATTTTGACGTGTAAAGATTAATGCAGTTGGGCCATCTTTACGCTCAACAGCTGCTTTCCAAGCAATCGCTGATTCTACTTGGTCTGCTGGACGCCATGTTTCTAAGTTAGGAATTTGACGTAACGAAGCGGTTTGTTCAACCGGTTGGTGTGTTGGACCATCTTCACCTAAACCGATAGAGTCGTGAGTGTAAACAAATAATGCACGCTGTTTCATTAATGCAGCCATACGCACTGCATTATGTGCATATTCATAGAACATTAAGAAAGTTGCACCGTAAGGAATAAAACCACCATGTAGAGCAATACCATTCATAATTGCTGACATACCGAACTCACGTACACCGTAGTTTATGTAGTTACCATCAACATTATGATCTGCACGAATTGGTTTTGAACCAGACCATAACGTTAAGTTAGAGCTTGCTAAGTCAGCAGAACCACCTAGGAATTCAGGTAAAATATGGGCATATGCTTCAATAGCATTTTGTGATGCTTTACGGCTTGCAATCGTTGCTGGGTTTGCTTGTAGTTTCTCAATAAAGGCTTTGCTTTCTGCTTCCCAGTTTGCGGGTAATTCACCTGCATTACGACGCTTAAATTCAGCAGCTAATTCAGGGTATGCTGCTTCATAAGCGGCAAATTTTGCATTCCAATCTTTTTCTGCAACAGTACCTTTTGCTTTCGCATCCCACTCGGCATAAATATCAGCAGGAATTTCAAAAGGAGTGTGCTCCCAACCTAAGAACTCACGTGCAGCTGCAATTTCAGCATCACCTAATGGTGCACCGTGGCAATCGTGAGAAGCTGATTTATTTGGAGAACCATAACCAATAATAGTTTTACAGATAATTAATGTTGGGCGTTCTGTTTCTGCTTGTGCGTTTTCAATCGCAAATTTAATTTGCTCAGCGTCGTGTCCATCTACATTGCGAATAACTTGCCAACCATATGCTTCAAAACGTTGGGCGGTATCATCAGAGAACCAACCATCAACGTGACCATCGATTGAGATATTGTTATCATCATAGAATGCGATTAATTTACCTAAGCCTAAGGTACCTGCTAATGAGCAAGCTTCGTGTGAGATACCTTCCATTAAGCAACCATCGCCTAAGAAAGCATAAGTGTAGTGATCAACAACATTATGTCCTTCACGGTTAAACTGTGCGGCAAGTGTTTTTTCTGCGATAGCCATACCTACCGCATTTGTAATACCTTGGCCTAAAGGACCAGTTGTGGTTTCAACCCCAGGAGCATAACCATATTCTGGATGGCCAGGTGTTTTAGAATGTAATTGACGGAATTGTTTTAAATCTTCAATAGAAAGATCATAGCCAGTTAAGTGAAGCAGGCTATAAATCAACATTGAACCGTGGCCATTTGACAGTACGAAACGGTCACGATCTGCCCATTTAGGGTTGGTTGGATTGTGTTTTAAGAAATCACGCCATAAAACTTCAGCAATATCAGCCATACCCATTGGTGCACCTGGGTGTCCAGAGTTAGCTTTTTGTACAGCATCCATACTTAAAAAACGAATTGCATTTGCAAGTGTTTTACGCTCTGCCATTGTGTTACTCCTAGTCAAGAATGTTATATGTTAGAAGAGAATACTATTACCCAATTTTACACTATTTTTAGTTAAAAACTCAAAAAATCTAAACTAAAAATGTGATCTGGCTCACAAAAAATGATTATAACTTGATTTTTTTTGATTGCTTTTGATTTTTTGTGCAAAAGATTTTTTAAATTCTAATATTTCTTACAAAAAGCCTACTTATTTAAGGGTTGATCTTGGTTTTAAATTTCTCTAGAATATGCACTCTTTTTAGGCGTTGAGCATAGGCTCAACATTTTTATTAATCACATATGGTACCTATCAGCGGTAGAATGTTCTAACAAGATAGGCAGCGATATGGCTTCTTACGAGGTTATCCAATGAAACAAGGTATTCACCCAGAATATACAGAAGTTACTGCAACATGTTCTTGCGGTAATGTAATTAAAACTCGCTCAACAGTGGGTAAAAACTTAAACTTAGACGTGTGTGGCAACTGCCACCCATTCTATACTGGTAAACAACGTGTTGTTGATACTGGTGGTCGTGTAGAACGTTTCAACAAACGTTTCAGCATTCCAAGCTCAAAATAATTTAGATATTTTGAAAAGCCCCGCATTTGCGGGGTTTTGTTTTATGTAAATAAGAGAATTAATTAGTAACTATTCATAGATGATTATTTTATGGTGTATAGTTAATATCATAGGTGTTACAATATCTTTATCATAAGTGTGATTATAAGATAAATCATGATAGTAAAGATGGTTATATAAAATCACATTGTTTAAAAAATGCAATCTTCTAATAAAGTAAATCAAAAAAGTATATTATAGAGTTTTATTTACTAAATCAGAAGTGCAATTATATATAAAATAATAGGAGTTTTAAAAATGAAATATAATATCTCTATGGTAATAAATAAATTTAAGAATGGTGGTGGTACTGAAAGATATATTTTAGATTTAGTTAATGGATTTTATGATTTAGGGATTCATCCCAATGTCTATGCTATGAAATTTGATAAAAGCATAACAGAATATAAAAAAATTCAAGCATATAAAATAACTTTGAATTTAATTCCTAAAATATTAAAGAATTTCTTTTTTTCTCAAGCCATTCAACGAAGAAAGAAAAATAAGGAAATAACGTTATCCGCAGCTTACACTGATGGTGATATATTATTTTGTGGAGGACAATATAGAGGCTATTTAAATGCTTTAAATAAAACGAAAACATTTTCTGCTTCCATTAAAATAAAAATGGAACAAAGAGCGTTAAATAACTCAAAAGTTATTGTAGCTCACTCCAAGCTAATGAAAAAAGAGTTAATTGAATTATATAATATTCCAAGCAATAAAATAGAAGTTCTTTACCCTCCTCTTGATATTGAAAAATTTAAAATTATTGATGATAGCCAAAGAAAAAATCTACGTAAAAAATTTGGTTTTAAAGATAATGAAACAATCTATCTATTTCCATCAACAGGGCATAAAAGAAAAGGATTTGAGATTCTTGCCAATTATTTTAAAAATAGTTCATTGCCTATAAGGTTAGTTGTGGCTGGTACCCCAGTAAAAGATGATAAAAATATAACATCTTTGGGATTTAGAAAGGATATGCCTGAATTATATCAAGCAGCAGATTTCACTATTATGGCATCAATATATGAGCCTTTTGGTTTAGTTGGATTAGAATCTATTTTCTCTGGGACTCCCATCATATTTTCAGAAAATATGGCATGCTTAGAAGCTCTAAAAGGAGATTTTGGATACACCTTTGATAGAAATGTCAATGAAAGTTTAAATAATGCGATAAGAAATTCACTAAAAAATAAATACAGGATTAATAATCCCTATAGTTTAATCGACTATGATCCAACGTTAGAAAATCATTTAAAGAATTTATTAAAAATAATAGAAAAACTTCAATGAAATGGAATTCCAAAGCCTTAAACTTTTTTTAGATATTGCTCAAACTCGTAGTTTTATCCGTAGTGCGGAAAAAAACTACATAACGGCTTCAACTTTAACTCGGCATATTCAACGTATGGAGGAGGAGTTGGGGCAACCGTTGTTTTTGCGAGATAATCGGCAAGTACATTTAACAGAAGCGGGTGAAAAATTTTTAGAATTTGCAAAACAGAGTTGGACGGAATGGCGACAATTACAGCATAGCCTTTCGCCTATGCAAGGTGAGCTAGAGGGAGAATTAAAGGTTTTTTGTTCAGTTACTGCTTCGTATAGCCATTTGCCGCCCATATTAGAGAAGTTTCGGCAGCTGTACCCAAAGGTAGATATCAAACTTAGCACCGGAGACCCGGCTCAAGCCGTGTATGAGGTGCAATCATTATCCGCAGATATTTCTTTAGCGGGTAAACCGGAATTATTACCTAATAATATTATTTTCCACTATATTGATGATATTGAGCTTTCAATTATTGCTCCTCGAATTGCTTGTAGTGCAACACAATGTTTACAACAATCACCAATAGATTGGAAAAATGTACCCTTTATTTTGCCAGTAAACGGGCCGGTACGGAAACGAATTGATCGCTGGTTTAAAGAGCAAAAAATTAAAGAACCTAAAATTTATGCTACAGTGGCAGGCCACGAAGCTATAGTTCCTATGGTAGCTTTAGGATTTGGTGTAGCATTATTACCAGATGTGGTTATTAAGCATAGCCCAATGAATAATCAAGTTTCTTATGTAAACTTGTCTTCTCCCATCACTCCTTTTGAATTAGGTATTTGTGTACAACAAAGACGTTTACAAGAGCCCATTGTTAATGCATTCTGGTCATTATTGACTAAGATTTAATAAATGGCATGATCTACCCCAAAAAGTTGGACAAATTAATTAAGTTAAATATCGAGCTCGGTACTGCACCGGGCTCAGCCCTTTTAAATTCAGTTTAATGCGTTTTTGGTTGTAATACACTAAATATTTTTCAAGTTCATCCTGCAATTCTGCTATCGATGTGTAATTTCGAGTGTAAAAACATTCCGATTTCAATATCCCAAAAAAACTTTCTATTACTGCATTATCATAGCAATGACCTCGTCGGCTCATACTTTGTAACGCTTTGCCTTTTAACATCTTCACCCATTTTTTCATGCCGTAAAGCACACCTTGATCACTGTGAATAATCGGGCAATCCGTCGGTTTTAACCGCTTAAACCCCTGTTCTAACATCCGTTTTACCAAGGAAAACTTGGGGTGGGTGGCAAATTGATAAGCAATAATTTCCCGATTGGCTAAATCCATCAGTGGGGAAAAATAGAGTTTTTCCTCTCCGATATGAAATTCCGTCACGTCCGTTACCCATTTCTGATTGAGCTTAGTCGCCGTAAAATCACGATTCAGCAAATTCGGGGCAATATGTGAAGTTTTTCCGCGTTTTCCGTGTCTTTTCTTGCGGACAATCGAATAAATGTCTAGCTCATTCATCAGTTTCAATACCGTTTTATGGTTCAGTTTAAAGCCGATTTGGCGCAGTTTTATTGTCAAAGGACGATAACCGTCCCACTGTTTGCTTTCCTGATACAACGATAACAGTGCCGCTTTTTCCGAGACGTAATCTTTCGTCACCGATTAGTAATAAAAGGTAGAACGAGACATTCTGGCCGCTTTTAATAAATCATTGAGTGCGTGATTTTGCCGGTCGAGTTCCTCCAACTTTTTTAGATAGGCATTCTCCGCTCGTAAGTAAGCCAACTCCCGCTGTAGCTTTTTAAAAGCTTGGGGAGACAAGTCGGTCGGCTCAGGGATTTCAATCTCTTTCTTTTTCATTTTAGGCTTCACTATTTTAGGTGGTTTAGGCTTGATACAGGGAGATTTTACCCCCTCTAAGCCTCGTTCGTGAAACGCTTTTAGCCAATTAATGACAACAGAATGGGGAATTTGATGAAGTTTAGCCACTTCGCGAATGCCGAAATCCTGCTCGGTAACGAGTTTGATAATTTCTAAACGAAATTGATAAGAATGAGACATAATCTGCACCTCAAATTGGGTGTCCAGGTTTTGGGGTGCAGATCATGTTTTATTTAGAATTTAGCAATCTTCATCAATCAATTCTTCTTTATTATCAACCGCTGGTGGATTATCACATAGCCAATTTGCCAAACGGGCATAATCTTGAATAGTTAAGTTTTCGGCACGAGCAGTTAGATCGATATTTAAAGCTTCAAGTTGCTCTACACTAAATAATGTTGATAATGCATTACGTAATGTTTTACGACGTTGGTTAAAGGCTTGTGTCGTTACACGATTTAACCAATACACATCTTTAACAGGGTAAGGTAATTCTTTGTAAGGTACTAAGCGAACCACTGCAGAATCGACTTTTGGTGCGGGTTTAAATGCACTTGGCGGTACTTCAAGTACAGGCATTACTTGGCAATAATATTGTGCCATAATCGTTAATCGCCCATAAGCTTTGCTATTAGGTGCTGCACATAAGCGTTTTACCACTTCTTTTTGCAACATAAAGTGCATATCTTGAATTAAATCGTGGAATTTGAATAAATGAAACATTAATGGAGTAGAAATGTTGTAAGGCAAATTGCCAAACACTCGAACTGCTTCATTTTCAGCTAGATTTAAGCTTTCAAAATATTCACGGAAATTAAAACGTAATGCATCTTCTTCAATTACATTTAATTTTTGATTTAAAAAAGGGTGATGGCGTAAACGTTCTGCTAAATCACGGTCTAATTCAACCACTGTTAGTTTATCAACTAATTCAGCGACGGGTTCAGTTAAAGCACCTAAGCCTGGTCCGATTTCAAGTAAGAATTGATCTTTTTTCGGATTGATTGCAGAAACAATGCCGTGAATCACGTTTATATCGTGTAGAAAGTTTTGCCCAAAACGTTTACGGGCAGTGTGTCCTAAATGTTTTTTAGAATTTTGTGAACTCATTTTTATCCTTTTTAGTAATAAGAAAAGAACCCCGCAAGGCGAGGTTCTTATTATTTTTATATTATTGACCAAGATATTGGATATGTACAGTTTTTCGTAGAGCTTTAATCCAGTCTTTTGAGGCCTCTTCAGCTTGTTTGTTTACAAGTTGTTGGTAAGCTCTTTGATGATAAGCATCTTCGGTTCTATCGCCATCACGAATATCTGTTACTTTAAGAATATGCCAACCAAATTGAGATTTAAAAGGTGCTGAAATTTGCCCTGTTTTTGCTGTTGAGGCAACTTTTGCAAAAGCAGGATCATAAATTTCTAGGAAATTAAATCCTAAGTCGCCACCATCTGCGCCAGAAGCATAATCAACAGAATTTGCTTCAGCTGCTTTTTCAAAAGTTGTTTTGCCTGTTTTAATATCTGAAATTAGGGAATTTAATTTCGCTTTAGCTTGGTTATCATTTAAAATTGGGTTTGTTTTTAACAAAATATGGCTAACACGGTGTTCTTTACCTAGAACGGTTTTGAATTTACCATTTGCTTTATCTTTAGCCATTAATTCTTTTGCAAGTGTTTGTACTTGCTCAGGTGAAACCTGAATAGATCGACCAATACTAAAATGGCGAACTTGTTCCATTGCCATTTGATGTGCAATATTACGTTTAAATTGCGTTAAAGTAATACCTTGATAATCTAATGCATCTAATAATTGACCATATGTAATGCCATTTTGAATAGCAATGTCTTCAACTGCTTGATCAACTGCTGCAGGGCTTACTGTTACACCAGCTTCTTTTGTAACTTGTTGAACAAGCATATCATCAATAACTTGATCAACAGCCGCTTTATGAGCTGATGGTGTCGCTTTCTTTTTTCCTAAAACTCGTTGAACTTGGCTTTCCATTACAGGAGTATCGTTTACTAATGCAACAACTCGCTCCTCAAAAGCTTGAGCAGTTTGGGTAAGACTAACAGTCGCAACGGCGACAGCAAATAATGATTTTACTAATTTCATTTTTATAACAATCCTAGTGGAGATAATAAGTAAATACCTTTCTTTAGAGATAAGTTTATAGAAAAGGTTCACTAAACTTAAGTAGTTTCTTCATTTATTGCAGGAACTAAGACCACTTGATTGGTTCCATCATAATGAGAAGTTTTCACTTGAATTTGTTCATTCTTAGCAGTGGGGATATTTTTTCCCACATAATCTGCACGAATTGGTAATTCCCGATGTCCTCTATCTACTAATATTACTAACTCAATTCGAGAGGCTCGCCCAAAATCTAATAACGCATCTAATGCAGCACGAATAGTTCTGCCTGTAAATAATACATCATCAACTAAGATGACTTTTTTACCATTAATATTTAGCTGATTATCAGCACCAGCAAAAATAGGATCTTGATAAATTAAGTCTAAATCATCACGGTAAAAGGTAATATCTAATGCCATTATTGGAAGCTGGATGTCGGCTAATTCAGCAATACGTTTTTGAATAAATTCAGCAATTTCAGCTCCTCGACGTTTAATGCCAACAATAACTAAATCTTGTAAATCTCCGTGTTTTTCAATAATTTGATGAGAAATACGAGAGATAATACGCTGAAATTGTTCAGTATCAATAATTATTTTTTCCATAGAAATTATAACGCTTGAATTTTTTTAATTACATTAGTCGTAGAGCAACCATTTTCAAAATTTAACACTTTAACTTCGCCGCCATTTGCCCATACTTCTTGGCTACCGGCAATCTCTTCTGGTTTATAGTCGCCACCTTTTATCAATAAATCCGGCAGAACTTCGCCAATTAAACGTTGCGGTGTATCTTCATCGAATGGTACGACCCAATCCACAGAGGCAAGCCCAGCAAGCACAGCCATTCTTGAATTTAAATCGTTAATTGGACGAGACTCGCCTTTTAAGCGTTTTACAGAATTATCTGTATTAACCGCAACAATTAAACGATCGCCTAATTTACGAGCATTTTCTAAGTAAGAAACGTGTCCCGGGTGGAGAATATCAAAGCAGCCGTTTGTCATCACTATTTTCTCGCCACGGCTTTTTGCTGCTTCAACAATAGCTTTTAATCCTGCTTCAGCAACAATGCCAAAGCCAGTTTCTGAGCGTTGATGAATTGCATTTTCAAGCTCAACAGGACTAACGGTTGAAGTACCAAGTTTACCAACAACCACCCCAGCTGCCGCATTGGCTAAATAACAAGCTTCTTCATAAGGACGACCGTCTGCAATCGCCGTTGCAAGCACACTGATTACCGTATCTCCTGCTCCTGTTACGTCATAAACTTCTTTTGCTTGAGTAGGTAGGTGGTAAGGTTCTTGATTCGGGCGAAGTAACGTCATTCCTTTTTCCGAGCGGGTTACTAATAATGCTGATAGCTCAAAATCAGCAATCATTTTTAAACCTTTGCGAACGATCTCATTTTCGTCTTTACAATGCCCAACAACCGCTTCAAATTCCGCCATATTTGGAGTTAAAAGCGTTGCACCACGGTAGCGTTCAAAATCGGTACCTTTAGGATCGATAAGCACAGGTACATTTGCTTTACGGGTAATTTGGATCATTTGCTGGACTGATTCAAGTGTGCCTTTGCCGTAATCCGATAAAATCAACGCTCCGTAAGCGGTAATTTCTTGCGAAAGTTTTGCAAGTAGAGAGGCAGAATCCACATTTTGGAAACCCTCTTCAAAATCTAAACGTAATAATTGCTGGTGGCGAGAAAGAATACGTAATTTTGTAATGGTTGGGTGTGAATCAACCGCCACACAATGATTTTGAATATTATATGAATTGAGTAATTGATCTAAAGCTCGTCCTGCATCATCATTACCAACTAAACCGTGAAGTGTTACCGGGACACCAAGGCTTGCAATATTCATTGCCACATTCGCTGCCCCACCTGCACGCTCTTCAATATCTTGAACCTTAACAACAGGTACGGGAGCTTCAGGCGAAATACGATTTGTTGCACCAAACCAATAGCGGTCTAGCATTACATCGCCAAGTACTAACACTTTAGCATTATTAAATTTTGGAGAGTATTGCATCATCATTTTTTGCTCCTTTATCAAATCTCCCCTAACCCCTCTTTGCTAAAGAGGGGAACTCTAACATCGTAAGCTGGTTTTTCATCTTTCTTCATTAAAAAAGCATAAATAGCCTGATGACTGAAAATTACTTATTGAACGCTCTCCCCTCTTTAGTAAAGAGGGGAAGGGGAGATTTGTTTTATTTCTTACTTTTTTTAATAAACTTCATCAAACGTTTACGTTTACGTAATTGGTTTGGTGTTAATTTGTTTTTCTTACCAGCAAACGGGTTATTTCCGTCTTGGAATAAAATACGAATCGGTGAGCCGATAATTTTTAAACTTTTACGGAAATAATTGCTTAAATAACGTTTGTAAGAGTCCGCTAATTTCTCTACCTGATTGCCGTGAATGACGATAATCGGCGGATTATAACCACCCGGGTGAGCATATTTTAATTTCACACGGCGCCCATTCACTAATGGCGGTTGGTGTTCATCTGCTGCCATACGTAAAATACGGGTTAGCATTGAAGTAGAGGTTTTTTGCGTTGCGCACGCATAAGCCTCTTGCACTGAATCAAATAGATTGCCTACGCCTGAACCGTGTAAAGCAGAGATAAAATGCACACGAGCAAAGTCGATAAAATCTAAACGGCGGTCAAGTTCTGATTTTACTTGATCTTTAATATCTTGCGATAAACCATCCCATTTATTCACAACAATAACAAGTGAACGACCGGCATTTAAAATAAAGCCTAATAGCGATAAGTCTTGATCTGAAATCCCTTCACGAGCATCAATGGTTAAAAGCACTACATTGGCATCTTGAATTGCTTGCAGGGTTTTAATTACGGAGAATTTTTCAACTGCAAGATTGACTTTACCACGTTTACGCACGCCGGCGGTATCAATAATCGTATAGTGTTGTTCATCTCTCTCCATTGGAATATAGATAGAATCACGGGTTGTCCCTGGCATATCATAAACAACCACACGATCTTCGCCTAAAATGCGGTTAGTCAGCGTAGATTTCCCAACATTTGGGCGGCCGACAATCGCAATTTTGATGTTTTTGTCTTGAATAGATTCTTCCGCTTCTTCTAAGGCTTCATCTAATAAAGCAGTATCTTCTTCGTTTTCAAAGTCGAAATCGGTATCCCACTCATCGGCATCTTCATCATTTGCAGAATTTTCATCATTTTCGACCGCTTGTGAAGCGTTGAGTTGCTCGCCAAGAGGAGCTAATACTTGCTCAATAAGCTGGGTAACACCTCTGCCTTGTGCTGCAGCAATTTGCTCTACTTCGCCTAAACCGAGCTGATAGAATTCAGCACAGTGAGAATCAGCGTCAATACCGTCAGTTTTATTTGCAACTACAACAGTGGTTTTTTCACGCTGGCGTAGGTATTGAGCAATGCCGATATCCGCAGGTAATAAGCCTGCACGGGCATCAACTAAAAATAATACGACATCGGCTTCTTCAATCGCAAGTAACGATTGTTCCGCCATTTTTTCTTCCACGCCTTCTTCTGTGCCGTCAATACCACCGGTATCAATTACGATAAAATCGTAGCCGGCAATATTAGCGTGCCCATATTTACGATCTCGAGTTAAGCCCGGGAAGTCTGCTACTAAAGCATCTCGGGTACGGGTTAAACGGTTAAATAATGTAGATTTACCTACATTGGGTCTGCCCACCAGGGCAACAACAGGAGTCATTTTCTATCCTCTAAAATTCTAAGATTTGCAATTATCGCAAAAGATCGGGTCATTATAGCTTAAATTTGAGGAAATAAGAAATTAGGAGTGATAATAGAAAAAATCTGTACCTTAGGCAGTTAATTATAAGTTTAACTTTTAGGTACAGATTCATTCTTTAATTTCGAAGCTTTATACAATTAGCGAATGATGCCTCGAGTCGAGCGTTTAAAGAATTGTAAGAAAATAGCAATAGCTGGTTCTGTTTCTGCAATTTGCTCAATTTCTGTCATACATTCTTCTAAGGTTTTTCCGCTTGAATAAATTAATTTATAGACTTTTCTAATTGCGTGTAGTGTTGCTTTATCAAAGTTTCTACGTTTTAAGCCTTCAAAATTAATACCATATGGGCGAGCGTGATTACCTTGTGCCATTACATAAGGCGGTACATCTTGGCTAACCATTGAGCCACCACCCAACATTACATGTGAGCCGATGACAACAAATTGATGAATAGCTGACATTCCACCAACAATAACAAAGTCATCAAGGGTAACGTGCCCTGCTAATGTACCATTGTTTGCGATAATGCAACGGTTACCAATAGAGCAGTCGTGAGCAATATGGCTATTGATCATAAATAGGTTATCATCACCAATTTTAGTTACTCCGCCACCTTGAACAGTGCCTCGATGAATAGTTACACTCTCACGAATACGGTTACGATTACCGATCACCACTTTAGTCGGCTCACCTTGATATTTAAGATCTTGGTTAATTTCGCCAATACTTGCAAATTGGAAAATATGGTTGTCTTCTCCAATTTCAGTTATGCCGTTAATGACAACATGTGAGTGAATTTTGGTTCTAGCTCCAATTTTTACATTTTTGCCAATAACTGAGAATGGGCCAATCTCAACACGAGCACCGATTTCAGCACCTTCTTCAATAATAGCAAGTGGGCTGATTTTTGCAGTTGAATCAATTAGACGCATAGCTTGCTCCCTTAGGCTAGTAGAAAATTATTTACGACGAGCACACATTAAGTCTGCTTCGCAAACTAATTTGCCATCAACAAATGCTTTACCTGTAAATTTGGTAATGCCACGAACTTCTTTTAAAAATTCAACTTCCAGAACAAGCTGGTCACCAGGTACAACTGGGCGTTTAAAACGAGCATTATCAATAGCTGCAAAATAATAAAGCTCATCATCTTTTAACTTACCATAAGTTGCAACGGCTAATACACCGGTTGCTTGTGCCATTGCCTCAAGAATTAATACACCAGGAAAGATAGGTGTATTAGGGAAGTGTCCTGTAAAGCAAGGTTCATTAAAGCTGACATTTTTTATCGCTTTTAACCATTTTCCTGGTTCATAATCTGTTACACGATCAACTAATAAAAATGGATAGCGATGCGGTAACATATTCATAATTTCAGTTACTTCAATAATTCTAGACTCTCGATTTTCAGTTGTAATATCTGTCACTTTAAAGACCTCTAAGTAAAAATTAATCGTTAAAACGTTTTTCTAACGATTTTAAACGTTTATTCATTTCATCAATATTCATTACTAAAGCTGCAGTTTTTCGCCACTCTTTATTTGTTTGCAATGGAATACCTGATGAGTAAATTCCTTTTTCTGTAATTGGACGCATAACCATTCCCATACCTGTAATTACAGCACCATCACAGATTTCCATATGACCGTTAATAACACTAGCTCCACCAATTTGGCAAAAACGTCCAACTTTCAGACTACCAGCCATAATAACACCACCTGCAACAGCCGTACCGTAGCCAATATGTACATTGTGTGCGATTTGACAAAGGTTATCAATAATTACGTTATCTTCGATAACTGTTGGATCTAATGCACCTCTGTCAATACAAGTGCAAGCACCAATTTCAACATTGTTGCCAATGATAACACCACCGGTTTGTGGAATTTTAATCCATTGACCTTTATCATTAGCGTAGCCAAAGCCGTCACTACCAATTACCGTTGATGCTTGAATTAAGCAATCTGAACCAATTTGTACATTATGATAAATTGAAACATTTGCCCATAATTGGGTTTTTTCACCAATTTTACTGTTTTTCCCAATAAAACAACCCGCACCAATTATGGCATCATCCCCTATTTCAACACCATTTTCGATAACAGCATTTGCACCAATAGAGACATTATTGCCTAATTTTACATCTGTCGCAACAACAGCACTTGGGTGAATGCCATTTGAGGCTTTAGGTGTTGAATCCATATATTGTGCAAGAAGAGCATAGGCAACATAAGGATTTGATACAATAATGAGATTTTGGTCATCTCGACAAAATGCAACATCATCTTGATTAACAATGATTGCACCAGCATTGCAAGCGGTTAAATTTTCTCTATATTTTGCATTTGAAATAAAGGTAATTTGTGAGCTATTGGCTTTATCTAAAGCAGCAATGCTTTGAATAGCCAAATCGGCGTTACCCCTAAGAGTACCGCCGATATGCTCCGCTAAATCAATTAAACGGAAATCTGCCATTATTTTTTCGCTTCTTCTGGTTTTGCTTCTGTTGCTTCAGATTTTTGTTCTTCAGCCTTTTCAGCAGGTTGTTCTAATTTGATATTAGGGTGTTTTGCGATAATTGCATTTAATACGGTTTCTGTAATATCTTTGCTTTCATCTTCCGCATATAATGCAACTTGTGGTTGAAGCACTAATGTATAACCTTTAGATTTTGCAATTTCTTTAATGGTTGCATTAACTTCATCTACCGCTTGCTTTTGTGCTTCTTGCGGGTTTAATCCGCCATTTTCTTTATTCGCTTGTTCAATTTTTTGTTGGAATTCATCCGCTTGTTTTTGGAATGCTTCCGCTTTTTTTGCAAATTCAGCTTCACGTTTTTGAATCGCATCTACTTTTTTCTGGAATGCATCTGCTTCTTTTTGAATTGCATTTTGGCGAGCCTGAATATCTTTAGAGCGTAAACGTGGTGCTTCTTTTTCTAAAGCAGCTACTTTTTTCTTAATGGAGGCTTCTACTGTTTTTTGCTCTTTTTGCAATTTTTCAGCATCACTGTTGATTTTATCACGCTCTGCTGTGAGCTTTTTATTCTCTTCAGCTAATTTTTTTTCATCTTCTGCAAATTTAGCTTGGCTTTCTTTGATGAACTTTTCAAATTTGGCTGTTGCATCTAATAAAACAGGGTGGTTTTGTAGTACATAGCTTGGATCAACAAAACCAATCGTATCTGCTGCAGTTGCCATTCCAGTTGTTGCTAAAGCAGCGGTTAAAGTTGCAATTTTGAATAATTTTTTCATTTATTTTCCTTTTTATTTTTAGTAAAGCGGTCAAAGAAATCTATTTAACCGCTTATTATTTATTAGAATGAGCTACCGATATTGAATTGGAATTGCTCAATTTCATCGCCATCATACTTACGAATAGGTTTTGCGTAAGAGAATGAAAGAGGCCCGATAGGTGACATCCATTGGAATGCTACACCAGCAGAAGCTCTAAAGCGTTTGAAATCACCATAGTCTGGTAAGTTTGAGTATTCATTTTTCTTCCATTTGGTATTCCAAGCACTTGCAGCATCAACAAAGATAGAAGTTCTTACATTGTGTTGATATTTTTCACTCACAAATGGAGTTGGAGTAATAAGTTCTAAACTTGCTGTTGCTAGTGCATTACCACCAATAATATCATTGGTATAGGTATTGCTGAATGAACCATTTTGATAATAAATGGCTTTAGGCCCTACTGCACCATATGAGAAGCCTCTTAGTGAGCCAATACCGCCTGCTGTGTAGAGTTGATAGAATGGTACTTCTTTACCACCAAATCCATTGGTATAAGCAACACCCGCTTTAGTTGCGACAACCCATTTGTGTTCACGATTTAATGGGAAGTAATTTCTAAAATCTGCACTTACACGATAGTATTTATTATCTGAACCTGGAATTGTAATTTTTCCACCAATATTAGCCGTTGTTCCTTCTGTTGGGAAATAGCCTCTATTTAAGCTGTTATAGTTCCAGCCAAGTGAAAAATCAAAATCATCAGCTTTGATTCTTTGGTAATGGCTACCGTTAGGATCAAATTCAAAATTCATTGATTTTACATACTTTTCACGAGTATATTCACGAGATGCATTTTTAATCTTATCGTGAGTATAACCTAGCCCTAGATAGTATGAGTTATTTTCATTAACAGGGAAACCTAGGGTTCCGTTAATACCATAAGTTTGGCGTTTATATGACGCTACGTTATCATTATCTGAGTTATCGTAATCTTCGTAGAAAATATTTCCACCTAAGCTTACACCATCTTTAGTAAAGTATGGTTCGGTATAGCCTAAATTAACACTTGTACCGTAGTCGTTACGAGTACCGTTTAAGCTAATTGTAGAACCCATTCCTAAGAAGTTATCTTGTTTAATACCTGCCTGGTAACTAATACCACTTTCAGTACCGTAACCGATACCAAAGTTGATGCTACCGGTGTTACGTTCTTTGATTTTATAAACTACATCAACTTGGTCAGTTGTATTTTCAACATTAGGCATTGACATCTCAACGCTTTCATAGAAACCGGTTCTTTCTAAACGAGCTTTACCAAGAGAAGCTTTACTTGTTGAAAGCCAAGCACCTTCTTGCTGACGCATTTCACGGCGTAGTGTTGAATCAGCGGTTACATCATTGCCTTCAAAACGAATTTTACGAACATAAATTCGACGGCCTGCATCAACAACGAAACTAATTCTAACTGTGTTTTCAGCATCGTTAAATTGAGGGTAAAGATCTACACGAGCAGAACCGTAACCTGCATCTCCTAAAACTTGTTTAATATCTTCTTCAATACGTACTAAATCAGTTTTACGGAATAATTGACCAGGTTCAAAATCTTTTAATAAGGCATTAAGTTGCTTATCCATATTAGCGGTGTTACCCACAATACGCATCTCATTAATATGATATTGTGAACCTTCATCAAGTTTATAGGTTAAATTTACTTCTGTTTTGTTATCATTAAAGACAACATCGGTATCTTTAATCGCAAATTTAGCGTAACCACGATCTAAATAAAAATCTCTGAGCGTATCTAAATCTTTTTGATAAGCAATTTGCTCAAATTTACTACTTTCAAAAATATTCCACCAAGAAACATCTGGTTGAATATCTAAATTCTCTAATAATTTTTTATCGGAGAATGAATTATTACCTTCAAATTTAATTGTTTTTGCTTTGGCAACATCGCCTTCGCTAATCGTTAATTTAACATTTACACTACCTTCCGGTGTAGGTGTGACGGTGGTTTCTACGTTTGCTTCATAGCGACCAACAGAGTGGTAATGCTCAACTAAACTTTCTCTGAATGACTCTAGTTTAGCAGCATCAAAAATTTCACCCTGATTAATTAGATTTGCTTTTAAATTTTGTTCTAATGCATCTTTAGGAATAACTTTATTCCCATCAATTTCAACATTGCCAATAATTGGTTTTTCTGCAATTTTTATAACAAGCGTATTGCCTTCTCGTGTAGCTCGAACATCAGCAAAGCGTTGTTGGCTGAATAATTGACGAACAACATTAGAAACATCATTATCGGTAGCTCTTTGCCCGATTTTTACTGGAATAGATGAAATGATCGCAGCACCAGTAGTAGGTTGAACGCCTTCAACACGAATATCTTTTACGACAAAGGGGGCAGCAACTACACCATTTGCAATTAAAAGTGAAGAAAGTAATAATTTTTTCATTGAAATTATCCTATGAAGTTTTGCAAAATTAGTTACGGCAATATTTATAAATATTTGTAAATTTATCTATAAAAAAGACCGCTTGTTAAAAATGAATAATGTCATTTACAAAAGCAAAAACCATTAAACTAAGCACAAATGCAATCCCAAGTTGTTGAAATTTTAATTGCACTTTTTCTGATAATGCTTTGCCACGAATCGCTTCGAAAGCTAATAAAATAAGTTGTCCACCATCTAATGGTAGAAGAGGGAATAGATTCATTACCCCTAAATTGACACTAATTAATGCCATAAAACTTAGATAATAAATCCAACCAATTTCAGCCGTTGCACCAGCACCTTTTGCCATTGAAATTGGACCACCTAAGTTTTTAATCGATAAATCGCCAGTAATCAAGTTACCAATAAATTGCAATATGGTTTGAATTAATGACCATACTTTTTCGATACTTTTATAAAATGCAGTAAGAATATCATATTTTAGTTCTGTACGATATTTATCTGCAAGCCCCTCATATGTAGGTACTATACCTATAATATAACGTCCATCCTGCTTTTCAGGTTGGAGGGTTAGAGTGCTTATTTGCCCTTTTTGTTCCACTTTTAGTTCAACTAAATTGCCTGTTTGTACCAGTTCGACAAGCTTTAGCCAATCAAAAGGGTGCTGATTTATTTGAAGAATGCGATCTCCAGCTTTTAAACCTGCCAGACTTGCAGGAGAGTTTTCAACAATATTTTTAATATCAGGCAATACTTTTCCACTTTTTGGGCGAATACCTAAAGTAGTTAATGGATTTTCTTTAGCACCTTCTATATGCCAATTTGAAAGATCTAAATGGTACTGTTGAATTTGAGAATCATCAATTAAGCGTCCTTCTAGTCTTACATTACGATTTCCAACTGAACCAACTAATGCAAGTGAAGCAGTCTCCCAATCTTGAACATTTTGATTGCCGATTCTGGTTATTTCTAATTCTGACGGTAATTCTGCGTTAGCCGCAATAGTATTAGGTAACACCTCTCCAATAACAGGCTTAAGAGTAGGAATACCAGAAATAAAAACTGCCCAATATGCAATAATAGCAAAAATAAAGTTTGCTGCAGGGCCTGCAAAAATAATAAACGCACGCTGTAAAACTGACTTTGTTGCTAATGATTGTTCTGGTGAAGCTGCAATGCCATTTTCGCCATTCCACATTTGCACATAGCCACCAAGTGGAATTAGTGAAAAAGCAAATTCCGTACCGTGCTTATCGGTTTTCTTAAATAAGACTTTGCCAAAACCGATAGAAAAACGGATAACCTTCACGCCACATCTACGTGCGGCCCAGAAGTGTCCATATTCGTGCACAAAAACCAGCACACAGATTAAAATAAAAAAAGCGATCGTTGAAGTCATAACTTAAAGTACAAAAAAGAAGAAGGTTGCAAAAAATGGAATTGCAGCCGTTAAGCTATCAATACGATCTAAAATACCGCCATGTCCTGGAATTAATTGGCTACTATCTTTAATGCCAGCTTGGCGTTTAAACATACTTTCGGTAAGGTCGCCTAATACAGAAATAGCAACCGTTGCAATAGAAACCAAAATGAATGGTACAGTTGCAAGTTCTCTCCCAAAAACATTATTTGGTGTAAGTTGCAAGAATGCAAAAGCAATAATACCTGAAGTAATTAAACCACCTATTACACCTTCCCAAGATTTTCCTGGTGATACTTTAGGTGCTAATTTTCGTTTACCAAAAGCACGACCAGCAAAATAAGCACCGGAATCCGCTCCCCATACTAACAAACAAACATATAAAAATACGTAAGTGCCTTGATACGGATGAATACTGTAATTATAAAAACGTAATGCTAAGACTCCAATTAAGAATGGAATTAAGGTTGCAAAGCCAAATAAGAATTTAGCAGCGACAGATTTTTCCCATATTTTTGCCGAGTTAGGATAAGTGATGACAAGAATAAATGCGATAAGCCACCAAACACACCCTAAAAATAAAATAGGGGTGGTTTCATCAGTTAAAAAACGAGTTGCTCGGATATAATTCGTATTAGCAAAAATAATAAACAGCAATAAACAAATGGTAACCATTGCGACAATAGCACGAGGAACAGGACGTTTAAATCCTGCAAATTGAGCCCATTCCCACATTGCAGCAACAATAATTGCGGCAAGAGCTAAGGTCAAAGGGAGTGGCGAAAGCCAAAAGATAGCAGCTAGTACTGCAATGATCATTACAATAGCTGAAAGTACACGTTCTTTAAGCATCTTATTTTATTTCCTTTTATTTGAACTAGCAGCTACCAAAGCGGCGCTCACGTTGTTGGTAAGACAAAATAGCTTCACTAAAAGCTTCGTCATTAAAATCTGGCCATAAAACAGGCGTAAAAAATAGCTCGGCATAAGCAATCTGCCAAAGTAGGAAGTTGCTAATTCGCTGTTCTCCACTTGTTCTAATTAATAAATCAACTTGTGGTTGGGTACCTGTCGATAAATGTTGCTGAAATAACTCTGGTGTAATTTCAGCTACTGAAATTTGGTTTCCTTTTGTTTTTTCTGCCAAGGCTTGGGCAGCTTGTACAATATCCCAATAACCACCATAGTTGGCTGCAATATTTAAAATTAGTCCAGTATTGTTTTCCGTTAATTTTTCTGATTCCGCAATGCGTTTTTGTAAGCTTTCACTAAATGCAGATTTATTACCAATAATATTCAAGCGAATATTATTTTTATGTAATTTTTTGACCTCAGAATCTAATGCTCGCATAAAAAGAGACATTAATGCAGACACTTCAGCTTCGGGTCTGCTCCAATTTTCGCTACTAAATGCATAAAGTGTGAGCACTTTAATCTGATGCTTAGCTGCAAAACTAACTGCAGAACGAACCGCTTTCACACCATTTTGATGGCCAAAAATACGCAATTTACCTTTCTGCTTTGCCCATCTACCATTGCCATCCATAATAATGGCAACGTGTTTAGGCATATTTTGAGGATCAAAGTTCACAGGGTTCACTCACTAAATAATAAATAGAATAAAAATAGATGTAACTATATCACAGGATAGAGGCTAGTGGAATTAACAAGCCCTATTTGAAAGTTTTTTTCTTTTGAAAAACAGTAAGATAAATTTCTTTTTAAAAATTATATGAATTGTCATCAAACTGTCACAATTCTTTTCTAAACTTAGCCACGCAACAGCAACTCAATTCAATTTAAGGAGAATTAATATGCTAATGCGTAAGACTCAAAAAGCAATTTTTTTAGGTACTCTTTTATCATCTGTCGCAGCATTTTCGCACGCAGATACTATTACTGGAGCTGGTGCTTCATTTCCTTATCCGATTTATGCGAAATGGGCATCTTTATATGAAAAAGAAACAGGCAATAAAGTAAATTATCAATCCATCGGTTCAGGTGGCGGCCAACAGCAAATTATTGCTCAAACGGTTGATTTTGGTGCATCTGATGACCCAATGAAAGCAGAACTACTGCAACAACATAAATTATTACAATTCCCAGCCATTATTGGTGGAACAGTACCTGTGATTAATCTACCCGAAATTAAAGCAGGCGAACTTAAATTATCCGGCGAATTACTCGCTCAAATCTACCTTGGCAAAGTGACTAAATGGAACGATGCTGCCATTCAAAAACTAAATCCTTCTCTTAAATTACCAGAAAAAGATATTCTCGTGATTCATCGCTCAGATGGCTCAGGCACAACTTTCGGCTTTACAAACTACTTATCTAAAGTTTCTCCAGATTGGAAATCTACAGTTGGAGAAGGTAAATCCGTTAAATGGCCGACAGGGCAAGGCGGTAAAGGTAATGAAGGTATTGCGGCCTATGTTCGCCAAATGAAATATTCAATTGGTTATGTGGAATATGCTTATGCTAAACAAAATCAGTTAGCTTGGGCTTCATTACAAAACCAAGCGGGTCAATTTGTGCAGCCAAACAAAGATAGCTTTATGGCAGCTGCAAGTAACGCCAAATGGAATGATGCCGTTGGTATGGGCGTTGTTTTAACCAATGAAGCAGGTGAAAAATCTTGGCCGATTACTGCGGCAAGTTTCATCTTAATTCATAAAGAAGGTAACAAGCCTGAAGCCACACAAAATGTAATTAAGTTTTTCGATTGGGCATTTGCGAAGGGACAAGCTGCTGCAACGGAATTAGATTATGTGCCAATTCCTGAAGATGTAGTGAAAAACATTCAAGCGAAATGGCAAACTGAATTGAAAAAATAACGAAAAAAGCGACCGCTTGTCTTGGCGGTCGCACAATTAAATCAATTTATGCAGAAGAACGATTATGCTTAAGATGACACAATGTTTAAATCAAAAGCGATTTGAATTATTTTTCAAATATACGACCGCTTGCTTTGCGTGGGGCGTATTTATTTTACTGGCTGCGATTCTTATTTCGCTTATTGTGGAAAGTTGGCAGAGTATTCAACATTTTGGGATCAGTTTCTTGTGGGATAATGAATGGGATCCTGTTCAAAACCAATATGGTGCATTAGTGCCTATCATTGGTACTTTAATTACTTCATTTTTAGCATTATTTATTGCAGTACCTATTTCTTTTGGTATTGCGGTTTTTATTACCGAACTTTCACCAGAATGGCTTAAACGCCCGATTGGTACGGCGGTTGAAATGCTGGCAGCCATTCCATCTATTATTTATGGTATGTGGGGCTTATTTGTGTTTGTTCCGCTATTCCAAGAATATATTCAACCTGTATTGATTGAACATTTAGGCGATTTACCACTACTCAATTTACTCTTTGCGGGAGCACCTTTTGGAATTGGTTTATTTACCGCAGGTTTAGTGCTTGCCATTATGATTATTCCATTTATTGCCTCGATGATGCGTGATGTATTTGGTGTTGTACCACCAATGCTAAAAGAGAGTGCTTATGGTTTGGGTTCGACCAAATGGGAAGTATTGTGGAAAGTAGTGTTACCTTACACAAAAACAGGACTTATCGGCAGTATTATGCTTGGCTTTGGGCGTGCATTAGGCGAAACAATGGCGGTAACCTTTGTTATCGGGAACGCTTTCCAATTACCACAATCTTTATTCTCACCATCTACCTCAATTTCTTCTGCGATTGCTAATGAATTTAATGAAGCAGCAGGGTTACAAAAATCGGCATTAATTGAGCTAGGCTTACTCTTATTCTTAATTACCACCGTAGTACTGGCGATTTCTCGCTTAATGATTTTAAGAATGCAACGTAAAGAAGGAAAACGATAATGAGAAATTTACAAAACTCACGTTTTTATTGGCGTAAATGTTGTAACAAAGTAATGCTTGGTTTGGCACATATCGCCGTGATTTTCGGATTATTTTGGCTATGCTGGATCTTATTTTCACTTATTAGCCGTGGTATTCCGGCACTTTCGCTCGATTTATTTGTACAAGAAACACCGGCACCGAATGAACAAGGCGGTTTAATGAATGCGATCGTTGGATCATTTTTAGTAGTCGGCACAGGCACGTTAATTGGCACACCGATTGGTGTTTTAGCTGGAACCTATTTAGCTGAATATGGGCATTACAGCCGCTTTGCCAAAGTAACTCGTTTTTTAAATGATATTCTGCTTTCTGCACCTTCTATCGTCATAGGTTTATTTGTTTACACCCTATATGTTTCAAAAGTAGGGCATTTCTCAGGTTGGGCAGGGTCATTGGCATTGGCATTGTTATTGATTCCGATTGTAGTCAGAACAACCGACAGTATGTTAAATCTGGTTCCGAATAATTTGCGAGAAGCAGCGATTGCATTAGGTTGCCCGCAATGGCGAGTGATTGTGATGATTTGTTACCGTGCGGCAAAATCAGGCATTTTAACCGGTATTTTACTTGCGGTTGCTCGTATTGCTGGTGAAACCGCACCACTACTCTTTACAGCATTGAATAACCAATTTATGTCTTGGGATATGAACGGCCCAATGGCGAATTTACCGGTAGTAATTTATCAATATGCGGCAAGCCCGTTCACCGATTGGAATAATCTGGCTTGGGCAGGGGCAATTTTAATTACCTTATTTGTCTTGTGCGTCAATATCTTGACCCGTATTTTCTTGCAACCGAAACAGAAATAAAGGATTTTAGAATGTATAACAACGAAGCAAAAATCTCAGTAAATAATCTTAATTTTTATTATGGCGATTTCCACGCACTCAAAAATATCAATTTAAACATTGCGAAAAACAAAGTTACGGCATTTATTGGGCCTTCTGGCTGTGGTAAATCAAGTTTGTTGCGTTCATTTAACCGTATGTTTGAACTTTACCCAAATCAACGTGCAACAGGCGAGATCAATTTAGATGGCGAAAATCTATTAACCACCGATATTGATATTTCGCTTATTCGAGCCAAAGTAGGAATGGTATTCCAAAAACCAACACCGTTTCCAATGTCTATTTATGACAATATTGCGTTTGGTATTCGTTTATTTGAAAAATTACCAAAATCAGAATTAAACGATCGTGTTGAATGGGCATTAACTAAAGCAGCACTTTGGGACGAAGTAAAATCGAAATTAAATCAAAGTGGCGATAGTTTATCAGGCGGGCAACAACAGCGTTTATGTATTGCTCGTGCAATAGCGGTTAAGCCTGAAGTATTACTATTAGATGAACCTTGCTCGGCATTAGACCCAATTTCGACAATGAAAATTGAAGCCTTGATTACCGAACTCAAGCAAGATTATACTGTGGCAATGGTAACGCATAATATGCAACAAGCAGCACGCTGTTCTGACTACACCGCATTTATGTATTTAGGCGAATTGGTGGAATTTGGCGAAACCTCGCAAATTTTCAACCAGCCTAAGGTGCCACGTACTGCAGATTACATACTCGGTAGAATGGGGTAATAAAGTAACTACAATGCAGTGTAAATGTTCATTTCACTGCATTGTGCTTATCTGACGGAGAATTTATAAATGCCTAAAACAATTTTAGTGGTTGAAGATGAACGTGGCATTCGAGAAATGATTTCTCTTTTTTTAATGCAAAATGATTACGATGTGATTGAAGCAGAAGATTACCAAAGTGCGGTTAAAAAATTAGCGGAAAAACCACAACTTATTTTGCTAGATTGGATGTTGCCCGGACGTTCTGGTGTACAGCTGATTGATTACTTAAAAAAACAAGAAGAAACCGCCCAAATTCCAGTCATTATGCTGACCGCACGCAGTGCAGAAGAAGATTGCATTACTTGCCTAAATGCCGGTGCCGATGATTATGTGATTAAACCTTTCTCTCCAAAAGTCTTATTAGCTCGAATTGAGGCAGTTTGGCGGCGGATTTACGAGCAAAATGCACAAAGTATCCAAATTGGCAATCTCACCTTAGATGAAAATGCACAGCGAGTGTTTTATCAGCAAGAGCAAATTCATTTAAGCCATACCGAATATAAGCTGTTGCACTTTTTTATGACTCACGCAGAAAAAGTCTATTCAAGAGAACAACTTCTTAACCGCATTTGGGGCGATGATTTAGAAGTGGAAGATCGCACCGTTGATAGTTACATTCGCCGATTACGCCGCAGTTTAGAACCCTATAAATGTGACCTTTATGTACAAACCGTGCGAGGAAGCGGCTATCTCTTTTCTCAACATATTCAGGGAGAATAATAATGAAAAAATTGCTTAACTTTTTAACAGAGATGTTATTTTCTGTAATGGTGGCATTTATTTTCAGTTTATTTGGTTTAGATTTTACCACTTGGCTAATTATTATTTTTCTTGGGCTATTAATTTGGCACCACATTACAGAACATCGACTACTTCAAAGTTTAAATCCCGAAATCAAAAAGAGCAGTGATTTAATTAATTTAGAAACCTTTTCACAAACCATTGCTTATTACCGCAATAAAAATAAAAAAGAGAAGTTTGAAAACTTACGCTTATTATCAAAACTCAATAAAAATATTCAATTTTTACCCGATGCCATTATTATTTGCCAAGCAGACGGCACGCTCTCTTGGTGTAATCACGCAGCCCAAAAGATGTTTGATTTTTACTGGCATAAAAAAGTTGAAAAAAACATTTTCAATATTATTTTCTACAAACAATTTAAGCACTACTTTGCCCAACCGAAAAAAGGCCGACCGCTTGTTTTGCTGACTTACAACGAGCGTTATATTGAAATTCATATCCATCAATATGACCCAGAAACCTTATTAATTATTGGGCGAGATATTACTGAAATGATCCAACTGTTACGTTCAAGACAAACCTTTTTAAGTAATATTAACCACGAACTCAGAACACCACTTACGGTGTTACAAGGCTATTTAGAAATGTTATCTGATGCCCCCAAACAAAGCTTATTGCAAGAAAAAGCGGTAAAAGCAATGGAAGAACAAAGTTTGAGAATGACAAATCTATTAAAACAACTGGATATGTTGGCAAAAATTGAAACTTCATCAAATAAAGATCATAAGTTATTTAATATGTCAGCAATGATTTTATCGCTACAAAAAGAAACCGAAATACTGAATACTTGCCAACACAATATTCGTTTCAATATTCACCCTGATGTGGAAATATTAGGTAATGAAAACCAGCTACAGAGTGCGGTTTCTAATTTAATTTATAATGCGATTAAACATTCGGGCGAGGCAAATAATATTGAAATTAGCTGGCAGCCAACTAAACAAGGAATGGAATTTAAAATACAAGATGATGGCATTGGTATTGCAGAAAATCATTTACCACATTTAACCGAACGTTTTTACCGTGTAGATGAATCCCGAAGTTTAAAAACAGGCGGCAGTGGATTAGGGCTTGCCATTGTTAAACACGCCCTAGAGCAGCACCATTCGGTGTTAAAAATTACTAGTAAAGAAGGCGAAGGGGCTTGTTTCTCTTTTATTTTAAAATAAAAAACTTGCCCCAAAGTTAGCGTTAGAAATTATCTTTTTGCTGACGAAGTGTAATAAACTCTGCTAAATCAACCGCTTGCATAAAGGGGTTGATTTGCATTTCTTGCCCAATGGTGGAGGGCAAGGTTGGTTTGTTTTGCGAACGCAGTATATCGACATATTCCTGATATTCACTTAACGCACAACTTTCTGGCAACACTGCTTGTGCAAATTTTAAATTGCTTTGTGTATATTCGTGGGCTGCATAAACTTTAACGGAATTTGGCAAGGCTTTAAAGCGTTGCAATGCATCAAATTGTGCTTGGTAATTGCCGGTAAAAGTTCGCCCGCAACCTGCTGAAAAAAGCGAATCCCCACAAAATAGATAATCAAAGCCAAATAAATAGCTAATATGCTGTTCGGTATGGCCTGCACTTTCAATCACTCTCACATCGTAACCAAAAAGCTCAAAATGCTGTTCAGGCTTTACAATCTTTGTTGCAAATTGTGCCACTTCTTCTGGGCCGTAAACAGTCAGATTTGGATAAGCCTTTAAAATATCGGGCAAGCCATCTGTATGGTCGTGATGATTATGGGTAAGCAAACAAGCGGTTAAATTTAGCGAGTTTTTTGCAATAAAATCCAATACAGGTTGAGATTCAGATGGATCGACAATAATCAAATCTTTATCTTTTACAATTGCCCAAATATAGTTATCAGAAAGGGCTGGAATAGGGGTGATTGCAAGCATAGATTCTCCTTAGAAAAAGAGAGATTGTAGAAATAGGGTGGGGCATTACCAGCCACCCTCGGCACACGGAAATTTCAACCCAGACTGCTTTCTTCCGAACCTGATCAAGTAAGCTGAACACCATTGCGAGGAACCAATAACGCCCCATAGAATTACGCTTTAAGCGTAAGAGTTTCTATTATAGATAAATTTCAAAATAAGACAAGGCTGAATTTTACAAGCGGTTATTTTCTGATAACTTTTTGCAAAGTTTCCCAGAAAAACCATAGATAGTGCCAGCGTCCACACTGGTGCTTGGGTAATGAGGCTACAAGCGGTCGATTTTTCTAAAACTTTTGCAAATAAATCAACCGCTTGTTTGGGTACGAGCGAGGACGCTCGCACCATCGGGGGGGGGGGGATATATTTTGCATTTAGGCTAGGGTTATTTTTTTAATCTATTTTTTAAGGAAATATGATGAACAATAAAAGGTCTTTTACAAAAGAAAAAACAGGGCTAAATGATTTTTCACTTAGCCCTAAAAATTATTTTAAATTAAAAAATTAATGTTCTTTTTTCTCTTTTAATTTGATTAACTGACCTTCTAGTTTTTTCTTCACATCAAAAATAGCGGTATATAAATCTTCGTGTTCTGATTTTGCGACTAAATCACCTAATGGAGTGCCAATAGTTGCTTCAACTTGGAAGCTATTTGGCTGCTTAATAAGCATAAAATGTGGGTTTATTAGTTGGGTGTGGTATTTTTCTAACTTAGCTAAACGCTCCTCAATATGAGTACGGATTGCAGGGGTAATGTCCATTTGTTTGCTTGAAATATTTAGTGACATAACATTTTCCTCTTTGTTTAGTTAAGGCCTTTGCCATTGATTTCCTATATTCAACATATGCCTATCACTCCAAAAATTCAAGTGGAAAATGAAATAAGTTTCCAAAAATTTGATCTACTTAACATTTTTTGCCATTTTTCGATATAATGAAAGTAAGAATAGAAAAGCGAGAATATTATGAGCGAAAAAAAACAACTTCCACCTTTTAAAATGGACTTTTTGCACCCCAAATATTGGGGGTTATGGATTGGCTTAGCTGTTTTTAAATTAATCTTATGCTTACCTTATCCTATTTTGGTTAAAATTGGTTGGGGCCTAGGAAAATTATTTTCAAGTTTAGGGTTTGGTAAACGCAGAATGCGAATTGCAAGACGTAACTTAGAGCTTTGCTTTCCTGATTATTCCGCTGAAAAAATCGAAGCATTACTACAAGAAAATGTAAAATCTGTGGGAATGGCGATTATTGAAACCGGAATGGCTTGGTTTTGGTCAGATAAGCGTATTCTGAAATGGTCAAAAATTGAAGGGGTAGAGCATTTAAAAAGCGTAGAAAAAGATGCCGGCGTTTTGTTTGTGGGGGTGCATTTTTTAACATTAGAGTTAGGGGCAAGAATAGTGGGCTTACACCACCAAGGTATAGGTATCTATCGCCCTAATGATAATGAATTACTTGATTGGATCCAGTTTAGAGGCCGTATCCGTTCGAATAAAGCAATGATCGACCGTAAAGATCTTCGTGGAATTATCAAAGCATTAAAATCAGGAGAGACTATCTGGTATGCTCCAGATCACGATTATGGCAGACGTAATAGTGTATTTGTGCCATTTTTTGGTGTAGAAAAAACGAGTACAACAGCAGGAACTTATATATTACTCCGTTCAGCACCTAAAACGGTTGTTATTCCTTTTAGCCCAATTCGTCACGCTGATTATTCTGGTTATACAGTTAAAGTAAGCCCAATGGTAGATTTTAGTAAATGCCAAAATGAAACAGAAACAGCAGCTTTAATGAATAAAGTTGTTGAAGGCGAAATTATGAAAGCTCAATCGCAATATATGTGGCTACACCGCCGTTTTAAAACCCGCCCAAATGAAGACTTACCAAGTCTTTATAATTAATTTTAGAATAATTGCAAAAAATGCTTGCATATTTAAGCTGAATTTTGCAATCTAACAAAGAATATTGAACATAATAAAAATGCAGGAGATGATTATGGCAGCCCCATTATTTCACGGTAGTATCGTAGCGTTAGTCACACCAATGACCCACGGTGAAGTAGATTTTCAAGACTTAAAAAAATTAGTTGAATATCATATTCAAGCTGGTTCTCACGGAATTGTATCTGTTGGTACAACGGGTGAATCAACAACATTAAGTATTGATGAGAATGTTAAAGTCATCAAAAAGACAGTTGAATTTGCAGATGGTCGTATTCCTGTTATTGCAGGGACTGGTTCAAATGCAACAAGTGAAGCAATCACTATGACTAAATTATTAGCAAATAGTGGTGTTGCTGGTTGTTTAAGTGTTGTGCCTTACTATAATAAACCAACTCAAGAAGGGATGTATTTACATTATAAAGCCATTGCAGAAAGCACAGATTTACCGCAAATTCTTTATAACGTGCCAGGGCGTACAGGTAGCGATTTAAAACCTGAAACAATTGGCAGATTAGCAAAAATTGAAAACATTGTTGCAGTAAAAGAAGCAACAGGCGATTTAAGCCGTTTACCATTAATTAAACAATTAGCAGGTGATGATTTCATCTTCTTAAGTGGCGATGATGCAACAGGTTTTGAATCTATGAAACTAGGTGGGCAAGGTGTTATTTCTGTAACCAATAACGTGGCGGCAGCAGATATGGCTAAAATGTGTGAATTAGCCTTAGCGGGAAAATTTGCCGAAGCAGAAGAAATTAATAACCGTTTAATGGCATTACATAAAGATTTATTTGTGGAATCTAACCCAATTCCTGTGAAATGGGCTGCTTATAAATTAGGCTTAATTAGCGAACCTAATTTACGTTTACCACTTACAACTTTATCTGAATCTGCACAACCGGTTGTATTAAAAGCATTACAACAAGCGGGTTTAATTTAAGTATTTTTTGCAAAAACAAAAGCCGATTAAGTTTCCTTAATCGGCTTTCTTTTTACTTATGAATTAATGACGAAAATGACGCATACCTGTTAAGACCATTGCCATACCGTGTTCGTTAGCAGCATCAATAACTTCTTGATCTCGCATTGAGCCACCTGGGTGAATAACACAAGTAATACCAACTTTAGCCGCTGCATCAATACCATCACGGAATGGGAAGAATGCATCAGATGCCATTACACAACCTGCAACCTGTAAGCCTTCATCTTTTGCTTTAATACCTGCGATTTTCGCTGAATAAACACGGCTCATTTGTCCTGCTCCAATACCGATAGTTTGCCCATCTTTAGCATAAACAATCGCATTTGATTTCACATATTTCGCCACTTTCCAGCAGAATAGTAGATCTTTTAATTCTGATTCACTTGGTTTACGTTCAGAAACTACTTGTAAATCTTCGATTGAAACTGAGCCCTGATCTGCATCTTGCACTAATAAACCGCCGTTTACTCGTTTGAAATCTAAACGCTTTTGAGCAGTTGAGAACTCGCCACATTCAAGCACTCGCACATTTTTCTTCTTGGCTAATGCTTCTTTTGCTGAAACTGAAATAGTCGGGGCAATAATCACTTCCACAAATTGACGTTCCGCAATAGTTTGAGCCGTTTCGCCGTCTAGTTCACGGTTAAAGGCAATAATGCCGCCAAATGCAGAGGTCGGGTCGGTTTGATAAGCACGGTTGTAAGCCTCTAAAATATCTTTACCTAATGCCACCCCGCAAGGGTTTGCGTGTTTTACGATTACACAAGCCGGTTCCGCAAACTCTTTCACACATTCAAGAGCAGCATCGGTATCGGCAATATTATTATAAGAAAGGGCTTTACCCTGTAATTGTTTAGCGGTGGAAACAGAAGCTTCCTTCACTTCATTTTCGACATAAAATGCGGCATTTTGATGCGAATTTTCGCCATAACGCATCGTTTGTTTACGTACAAAATTTAGATTTAACGTGCGAGGGAATTGACCGCATACTTGGCTTAAATCTTCTTCCTCTGCTCCTTGATAAGGTGGCACTTTTTGCCCGAAGTAGTTTGCAATCATTGAGTCATATTGAGCTGTATGTTCAAAGGCTTTGATCGCTAAATTAAAACGGGTTTCTAAAGTTAAGCTATTTTGGTTTTTATCCATTTCAGCAAGAATCGCATCAAAATCATTATTATTGACGACAATGGCGACATCTTTATGGTTTTTAGCGGCAGAACGCACCATTGTCGGGCCACCAATATCAATGTTTTCAACCGCATCTTCAAGCGTACAATCCGGTTTTGCCACTGTAGCAGCAAACGGATAAAGATTTACTACCACCATATCGATACGTTCAATACCGTGTTGATTCATTATTTCATCATCAGTACCACGGCGACCTAAAATTCCTCCGTGTACTTTAGGGTGAAGGGTTTTTACTCGTCCGTCCATCATTTCTGGGAATCCTGTGTAGTCAGACACTTCTGTGACATTCAAGCCAGCTTCTGCCAATAATTTTGCAGTTCCACCTGTAGAAAGCAATTTTACGCCACGAGTAGCCAAGCCTTGAGCGAATTCGACAATGCCTTTTTTATCAGACACACTTAATAATGCTTGTTGAATAGCCATTTTCTAAGTTCCTTAAAATGAATGTTTTGAATGTAAAATAAAGCGGAAAGATTATAACGCAAACGTTTGCTTTTTTCATCTGCAAGCGGTTAGATTTCCGTAAAAAATTACTAAAGCAATCATTTGCAGAGATTTTTAAAGGGAGTAAAATATTACAAAGCAGATAGGAGGTATTATGGTTAATCATAATTTCGATAATTTTGAGTTTGAATATATTACAGAAAATAGTGTTAAAGCAGGTAAATTACGTTACCGTTATATAAAAGAGAACGTGATTGATGCTTACACTACCAAAGTAGATGAGGTATTTCAAGGTAAAGGGATTGCAGGTGAGCTTTACAATGCTTTAATTGCTTTTGCCCAAGAAAACAATTTAAAAATCAAACCGAGTTGTAGTTATATTGATGTAAAAATGCAACGAAGTCATCAAGAATTAATTGCCTAAAAATAGCAAGCGGTCGTAAATGTTAAAAAATTTACGACCGCTTGTGTTATTCTTAAATGTATTTACTCATTAAACAATGCCATATAAAAATTATTTTCAAAGGTATTGAGAGGAGCTCGTTTGGTTTTGCTTTCTAGCTCTCCTGTGGAATATCCATTGATAAATTGTACAAAGGCGATGCGTTCCCCTCTGGCATTTTTCATAAAGCCAGCTAAATTATAAACACCTTTTAATGAACCTGTTTTAGCGATGATATTTTTAGCTAGCGGTTCAACCGCAATAGAGCCTCTACCTGAAATTGTGCCATCAACACCAGCGATTGGGAACGTTTCAAATAAGTTTAAACTTTCTTCATTTTTAGCAATATATTCCAAAGTTTCTAGCATTGTTAAAGCACTTATTTGGTTATGGCGAGAAAGCCCTGAACCATCGGCAACGACACTATTTTTAAAATGAATATTCGCTTTAGATTTTAAAAATTGACGAATAACATAACTACCAAATTGGAAGGAGGCTGGGCGATTATGTTGTTTATTGGCAACGGTTCTAAATAATGCATCGGCAATTTGATTATCTGATTTTTTCATCATTTTCTTAAGTAAAACAGGCAATGGCTCAGAATAATGTTCAGCTAATAATTTACCGGCTTGGGAATGAAGTGGTTCTTTGATTTGGCCTGTGAACTCAATTCCTACTTTGTTCAAATGTGCTTTGATGATATTAGCACCGTAATTACTTGGATCTTGTACAGAAAAGCTTAAGCCAAAGGGTTGAGACTGGCGAGCCATACACCCTTTAATTTGATAACGGTTATTATCGTGTACTACTACATCTAATTGGCAAAATGGAGCTTCTTTTTTATCGACAATATAAGCAGAACTAAAAACTTGTACTGGATAAGCGGAAGGAATATTGACTTTAGCAAAGTCGCCTATGTTTTGATCGGCATTAAGCGTGACATAAAAGCAGTTTCGATCAATATTGATAGCAGCAGGCGGTGCACTAAAACACATTGTTAAATCGTTCCAAATCCAGCCGGATGCTTTGTCGTGACTTGCAAAAACAGAAGTATCAAGAATTAAATCGCCCTCAATTTTTTTGATATTTTGCTGTTTTAATTTGCTAATTAGTAGGTGTATAGAACCATTAAAACTAAGAAATAAAAGAATAATAGGAATTTGGCGGAATTTTTCGGGAATAAGTGAAACAGAAGTATTGAAAACAGGGGCTTTGCGGTGCATTGCCCCTTTTTTTATAAAAGAGAAAAGCAAAAATAATGAATTGCGAAAAAATGGCTAAAACCTACCGCTTGCACCATTAAAACAACGAAAAAGTAAAAATGATTTAAGTGGCTTTAAATGGCGTTTAAATGAGGTCGTGACCGATATAAACTACCTGCCCGATAACCTCGAAATCTAACGCTTCATTAAAAATCACATCAATAGGGCTGTATAGCTCTTTATTATCGCTGATTAAGCGAATCCCCCCCATAATGCCTTGCACACGTTTAACCCAAAGCTGTTCCCCTTGGCGGAACACATAAATTTTACCGTCTTTAGGCTGGGTGGCGGCTTGGTTTACCAATAGCATATCGCCATCACTGATGGTTGGGTACATTGAATCACCTGAAGCAGTAATAAACGCAAGACAATTGATATATAAGCCACGCACAGCAAGTCATTGTTTACTTAGTCCAATATAATCATCAGGGGCGTAAACGTCTTGATTAAATGTACCAAAACCTGCTGAAGCCTGTACATTATAAAACGGCACACGTTCCATTTCATCTGCAGTTTGGGCTTGAATTAATGGACTTGAGCTAATTTTAGTATTTATTGTCTTACTCTCTATATATTCATTGTTATTCAAATCTTTAATAGTCAAAGAAGGCAAAATAGATATATGGTATTCTGTTGCTTTTGTTCCTTTTCGTAGCCTTTTCTTTTCAGGAAAATTTTGAGAGAGTAACTCTAATTTATCTTTTGCTCTTCTTGCAGAAGTTGGCATATCTTCTTTTCCAGCTACTTCTTGTGCAGTTACCCATTCAGATGATTGATCCATAAATTCGTCCTTTTCATTGTTAAGAAAAGGACGCGATGTCTTTTTTGTCTTATTCGTCTTTAATTCTTATATATCAAAGATACTAAAAAATAAATAAAAAGACGAAAAAGACGAAAATATATTGACTTGCGTCTTTTCCGTCTGTGTAGTCTTATTCCATAGAGTTAGACATAGGAGTAATTAAAGTGATTAACGCAATAGAATCGCATAAAACTACTAAAAATGGAAGAGATTGGCATAGAGCTGACATTATTGCAGAGCTAAAGAAGCGAGGAACATCTCTTTCTAAATTATCCATTGAGGCGGGATTATCACCACGAACTTTGAATAATGCTTTAGACAGGTCATATCCAAAAGCAGAAAAAATTATTGCTAACGCTATTGGGGTTAAACCAAGCGATATTTGGAAAAGTAGATATACCAAATAGGAGGCTTTTATGGAGTATTGGCTCACAGCTACAGAAGCTGAAGGATTGCCTGAATTTCCTACATCAGTCAGACGAATTAGGGATTATTTAGATCGTTTAACCATAAATACCCCTGAGTTCAAACGAAAACGAAATGGTACTAAAGCATTTGAATATCATATCAATTGTTTACCTATAACTGCACAACAACAACTCAAATTCAGAGTTGCCATTGCTACTATTCCACAAGTAGAGGCATTACAACCCAAACGGGACGACCCTGCTCTTATCGCAAGGCTCAATAATGCCACCGATAAAGGCAGGGAGAAAGCAAAAGGCAAGGCAGAAGCCTGTATGCAGTTGCAAGCCTTTCTCGACCAAGGGTTTAGTTATACGCAGGCAGAAGCGGGAGCGGCAACCGCTAAAAATGTGTCGCAAGGTTCTTTAAAAAATTGGTACTACAAAGTGAAAGGTCATCCGGTCCATTTATGGCAAGCGATCTTAATTTCCGAAAGTGGCAAAAGCAAAAAGCCTCAGCTTAAAGCGAAAGTTACCGAAGAAGCGTGGGATTGCTTTTTATCGGATTACCTCCGCCCTGAAAAGCCGGATTTACGGGCAAGCTACCGCCGAACCCAAACCATCGCTAAGCAATACGGCTGGCAAATGGCAAGTTTGCAGACTTTCCAACGCCGAGTGTTGGCGGAAGTGCCTTACGAGGTGATTTTGCTGAAACGAGAAGGAGCCAATGCGGTTGCCAAGTTAGTACCGGCACTACAACGCACGGTGAAAGATATTCTCGCCGGTGAATGGGTTAACGGTGACGGCTACCAGCACAACGTATTCGTGAAATGGCACACCGGCGAGATTGTCCGCCCTAAAACGTGGTTTTGGCAAGATGTTCGCACCCGCAAGATTTTAGGTTATCGGACATCGATTTCGGAGAACACCGACAGCATACGCCACGCATTAATGGATGTGATTTTTAACGTAGGCATACCGAAAACGCTCACGCTGGATAACACCCGAGCAGCAGCGAATAAGGCAATGACCGGTGGTATTGAAAACCGCTACCGCTTTAAACATACCGAGTTAGACCCGAAAGGCATTATGCCGATTTTAGGGATTGATGTGCATTTTACCTCAATTCTTTACGGCGAAGGACACGGACAAGCGAAGCCGATTGAACGTGCTTTCGGGCGAGGCGGAATTGGTGAAAAGGTGGATAAACGCCCTGAATTAAGCGGGTTTTACACCGGTAAAAGTGTAAATGATAAGCCCGATAACTACAACGGTGGCAAAGCCGGTGTGGATTACGAGGTGTTTTTAAAAGCTCTTGCAGCCGGAGTGGACGAATATAACGCCCAAACCGAACGCCATACCGAAATGTGCCGAGGCGAATTGAGCTTCGACCAAGTATGGGAGAGGGATTACCACCCAAGCAACGTAAGACAAGCCAGCCCTGAGCAGTTGCGGTTACTGTTCTTGCAGGCGGAAACGATCGGCATTAAACGCAACGGCGAATTTACGCTGAAAGCAGCTGGCAAGCTCTACGGCTTAACCAATACCTACTGGGCGGAAAGCCTGATAGGGATAACGGATAAGAAAGTAGTGGCACGGTTCGACCCTGATGACTTACACGGCAACGTGTATGTGTACAACCTAGAGGGGCAATTCTTAGCCGAAGCCGTTTGCCGAGAGGCGAAAGGATTTGGTGATACCAGTGCAAGCCGTGAGCAAGGTCGCTTATATCAGAAAGTAGTGAAAAGTGCCAAAGCTCAAGCCGAAGCCCTTGAATTACTGGAAGCTCACGAACTGGCAAGCCTCGCTCCACAAGTGGAGGTGCCGGAGCCGATAGAGAAGAAGGTAAAAGAGGTACTGGTGAAAGAAGAATTTATCGTGGATTTCAATACCGTGCGTAAAGCAACGGTGGTGGAAGAAGCCGAAGAGATCAGCGAGTTTGACCAAGCCTTTATGCGAGGTGTGTCAATGCTGAAACGGACAAAATAACGAGGCTTTAAACGTTATTTAAACATTTAAACGCTAATTTAAACGAGGTTTAAAAATGAATTTAATCGAACAAGTAAAAGGCTTTTTAACTGAAAACAACGTATCACAAGCCAAACTAGCCAAAGAAAGTGGCGTAAATGCCGGTGCATTATCCGCCTATTTAAACGGTAACTATGGCGGAGATATTGCAAATTTAGAAGCAAAATTAACCGCTTACTTTACCAAAAAAGAAGTACAGGCACGGGAATTTGTAGAAGCCCCTGCATTTATCGAAACGGCAACGGCAAAGCAGATTTTTAAAACGTTGGAATTTGCCCAAATCGCTAACTGTATGGCAACCGTTTATGGAATGTCGGGCGTAGGCAAAACCAAAGCCATTCAGGAGTTTAAAAAAGGGCGTGCAAATGTGTGGTTAGTCACCGCAAGCCCAAGCCGTGCAAGCCTTAGCGAGATTTTATATGAAATCGCCCTAGAGCTAGGCATTAGCGATGCCCCACGCCGTAAAGGCACGCTCTCACGCTTAATTGCCCGCAAAATCACAGGCACGGAAGGCTTACTGATTATTGATGAAGCAGACCACTTACCTTATGAGGCGTTGGAAGAACTCCGCATTATGCAAGAAGAAGCAAATATCGGCTTGGTGTTGGTGGGTAACGACAAAGTGTACACCCGAATGAAAGGTGGCATTAGCCCGCACCACGAATACGCAAGATTGTGGAGCCGAGTGGCAAAAAACACCAGCATCCAAAAGACCAAACAGGCAGACACCAAAGCGGTTGCCAAAGCGTGGGGGCTGGAAGAAAACACGGAAGCCCTGAAAGTAATGCAAAGTATTACCGAAACAGGCGGTGGCTTGCGAATTTTAACCCAAACGCTCCGCCTTGCCGGAATGGTGGCAAAAGGTTTAGACCGAGCGATTACCGCAGATTTGATTATTCAGGCTCGCCAAGAGTTATTAGGCAAAGGAGATTAACAATGAAAACCCCAAAACCCAAACACAGTTTTAACCGCACCAACCAAGCAGCGTGCCGTTTTTTAAAGCAAACCCAAAAGGCAATTATCCGCTTAAACAGTCTTGGCTTTACGGTGCTGAATATTGATTTTACCCGCATTAAGCCACGCATTGAGGTGGAAATTGGCAATAACAAGCACATTGCTCAAGGCTTGATTTGTGAGGGTAAAGCCTACCGCTATAGCTTCGGTAATAGCGAAGATTTAGGCAGATGGGAAGGTTACTACACAATGCTGGAAGGTATCAGAGTGTGGTGGCGACAAGCCGCAATTTACTAGGAGAAAAACAGATGAAAACCTTAGCACTATTAACCGCCCTTTTAGGGCTTGTAGGGTGTGATTTAGTCCAAAGCAAACAAGCTAAAAATTACATCGGCAACAATTTGACGGAAATCTGCGTAGATAACGTGGTGTACCTGATTTATTCCGGTGATAAAAAAGGCGGCATTACCCCGAAAGTAAACAAAGATTTTTACCCTTATACCTATACAAACAAAGAGGAAAGACAAAATGGCAAAACAACCCAATAAAACCCGAGTGAAATCAGCGGTGCAAACACTACGAGTGCAAACTCGTGAAGAGGCTGAACTGATGATTAAAGAGTTAGGTGATAAGCAACGGGAATTACAACGTCTGACAACAGCACAGAATGATGAAATTGCCGATATTACCAAGCGATATGCAGAACCTCTGCAAGCATTAAAAGAAGAGGTAGAAGACCGTCAGCAAGCCATTCAAGCCTATTGTGAAAGCCATCGTGATGAACTCACAAAAAACGGCAAACAGAAAACCGGCTACTTTAACACCGGCGAGGTGCAGTGGCGACAAAATCCACCGAGCGTGCGAGTGCTAAAAGCCGACCAAGTGATTGAGAATTTGAAACTCTTAGGCTTAACCCAGTTTATCCGCACCAAAGAGGAAATCAACAAAGATGCGATCTTACTTGAGCCGGAAACCGCACAAACTGTGGCAGGCATTACGATTAAGTCAGGTGTTGAAGAGTTTGTAATTAAACCTTTTGAGCAGGAGGTGAAGTGATGGAAACATTGAGCTTGATTGTACTAGGAGCATTCCTTGTGCCAATAGCGATTGCAGCAGCTATTTTTCTAATTTGGCTTTTTGTTTGTGTAATAGTGTTTCTATTGAATCTGTTTTAAAGCTCATTTAAAAGCCCTTTAAACCTCGCTTTGAGGGGCTTTAGTAATGTGTTTTAAACCGACAGGAGAAAATATGAAAACGAAACCAACAGAAGTGAAATTTAACCGCTATCAACATTACGCAGAGAAAGCGGCTGAAGCCGAACGCAAAGGCAACTATAAGGAAGCACAAGACCATTGGGGGGTTGCAAAGTTATCAGCCAAAAAGACCGCTAACCGTGATTGGGCGGAACAACGAGCGGAATTTTGTAAACGTGTGAACGAAAAGCCGTTTTAGGGGGGAGTATGAATACAAGAGAAAGGCTTGAATTGCGAGAGAAAATAGATTGTGTAAGAGATTTATTGTGGGAAGTAAGCACTAGTGTACTCAATGAAGAATACAGTAAAGCTAATAATATCCATAAGGCTGCTGTGAAGAAGTCTTTAGAAATAAGCGAAGCATTAGACCACGAATTACTGAAAATTAGGAACAAATATGATGACAATGACAGAAACCGTAAAAGAACAACTGAATAGCCAATTAAATGAGGCGATTATCCAGCTGATACAAGCTCAAAAGTATTTAAACCAAGATGATGCCATTCGTAGTGGAGTGTATATCGGTACGGTGCAGGATTTACTGCCAAAGGTACATTTAAAGTTATTAACGGCAAATCGGAAACATTAACAGAACATAGAGAGGAAGTAGAAATGAAATACCGATTTTTTAAAGGCGATGTAACCCAAGAGCCACTAAAAAACATTTATGCAGATTATCAAGTATCTAAAGAAGAACGTAAGGATAAGCTCAATGCTATTTTAGAAAAATATCCTTTCAATGATGGATTAATAAGTGGGGCAGGCTGGTTTCATCGAATGGTTAGTGGGATTGCTTGTAAAGCAACCAATATTAGCCAAGTTTTATGTGTTAAAGGGTTCAAGGTCAGTAAATTTGATGATGAGTTTTACCTCGTCAAACCTGATAAACGTTACAAAAAAGGGAAAGAACTTGCAGAAGATTTTAAAGCGATTAATGAAATTTATGAACAACATCGTGATTTTTCACCCTACATCTTAAAGCGTTTGAATATGCTTTATTTTGCAAGTGATTTTAGTTATTCCCCAACATCAGGGCGAAGTTATTTAGCCGTAGCTGGCATTTGTGAAAACACCTTACTGGTTAAAGTGCCAATGCCTATTGATAAAAATGATGAGCCATTTCCTGATATTGCAGAGGGATTGGTTGAGATTAAAGAAAGTGAGTTTTTAGCGATACAGGGGAAATAAAAATGGCTATTTCAACAGAACAATGGAAAGAAATTAAGCAAAAACTAGACAGTATCATAGGAAGAGTGAAATTTAGATACAAAGAGCATTTACTCACGGTAGATGTTGTACAAATTAAGCGATCTTTAAAATTAGCTGTGTATGTTGATGGGGAAATTGATGGAGCTTGGACAAAAGAAGGACACGAAATACGTCCTTATTTGGAAGAGATTTGGTATCGCAAAGAAAGCCCTCTTTTTAATGCTAAGGAGAAGAAATCATATAGAGGTTTAGTTAGTAAAAAACAGCTAAATAAAAAAGTAGTGACATACTCCCCTACGTTTCCATCGCCAACTGCCCTGATTCGTCAATATAAGACACTCGACGGGTTAGAGTTAGTAGAAACGATGTAAATTCCATTTACAGCCCATTTAACCCTTCTTTAAGTGGGCTGAATAATGTGTTTTACAGGAGAAAACAATGACAGACAAAGCCAAGCTAATCCAGCTTATCCATATTGCCAAATCGCAGCTGAATATGGACGATTTAAGCTACCGAGAGCTACTTAAACGGCTGACAAATAAAACCAGCTCAACTAAATGCACGGTGGTCGAGTTGCACAAAGTCTTACACGAGCTGCAAGCCAAAGGGGCAAAGGTAAAATATTTTGCAAAACGTGGTAAAAAACCGACCGCTTACAGCCCGGCTACCGGTGAAACAACCGTTAAAAGTGAGATTGTGCATAAAATCCGTGCGGTGTGGATTACGATGGGAAAACACGGTTTTTTAAACGACCCAAGCGAAAAAGCGTTAAATGCCTATATGCGAAAAGTAATGAATAAAAATCGCTCTGTGTTGGTGCTAAATGTGGGGGCGTTAGACGGTAATGATGCTGCCAAAATGCTGGAAATCCTGAAAAAATGGCATAAGCGTGTGATGATTAAAGCCTTAAGCGGTAAGACTTACACGGTTGATCCAAAGATAAGCTACAACGAATTAGTGGAGTGGTATAATGAAGTTATGTAGATGCCCTATTTGCCACAGCGACATACATTTAGAAGCCCTTGTGGAAGATGAAGCCGGGCGTGAGTTACTTGGCAAAACCAGCCAATTAACGCACGGCGTGGCTCAACCAATGGTTGCCTATTTAGGCTTATTTAAACCACCGAAAAGCAATCTCAGCAACTCACGAGCGTTAAAGATTTTCAAGGAAGTGTTGGCTCTCTACCCTTGCTCGTTACTGTTAGCTCACGCATTAAGTGAAACGGTATTAAGTATTCGGAAAAATCGGTTAGAAGAAATGCAAGCTGGTAAGCAAACTGAATCATTAACTAACCATAATTATCTGAAAAAAGTTTATAAAACACAGGAAGTCCACTTTGCTGTAGTCAGAACAGGGAAAGCCGAGAACGAAACCGTAAATGCAGAACAAGCAGAGCTGGAAAAAACACGCAATGCCATTGCCTATGTGCAACGGTTTATTGATTTAGGGCGTGAAGAGGTTGTAAAAAATAGCCCTGAGTATCAGATTTGGTTAGCTCATAAACCCAAATAACACAAGCCACCGGAAGGTGGCTTTTTAACTTTTTGAAAGTGCGATAAAACCTGATTTAAACAGGCTTTAAACGGGTTTTAAGATTGAGTTTTAAAAAATATTTCACAAAATAGAAATGGTTTTTTATACAATAACCGAAACGGTTTTTGGATAGGAAATAGACAATGGAATTAGTGGATATTTTTGAAGAAAAAGCCCCGGAAGTTTTAACCGATTTAGCCAAGCATATTGAAGTCGAATTAGAAGAAAAACATCAATTTACGCCGGAACAGGCAAAACAGGTCGGCATTGATATTGCACAGCGGATTGCTCAAAACTGGGGTGGCGAGGTAATTTATATCCCTCGCAATTTATTGATGGCTCTTAATGAGCGAGATATGAAAATTTACGAGGAATTTAACGGCAACAACCACCGAGAATTGGCTCGTAAGTACAATGTATCAATGCAGTGGGTATATAAAATCGTGAAGAAAGTCCATAAGGACGAAGTTGCCCGCAGGCAGATGAGTATGTTTGAGATGTAAATTATTTTCTTAGCCCTGATCATTTTCGGGGCTTTTTGTTTATAATCGGGCTGTTTTTTTAATTAATAATCTAGGGAGTTTATAATGAAAAAATTATTAAAAATAATCTTAGCACTTATTGTATTACTAATGATTATTGGGGCTATTGTTGGCAATGATGAGCAAAAACAAGAAGTAGCTCAACAACCTACTGAAACCACAGAAATTAAAACAGACAGCACTCCTGCAAAACCATCTTTTGAGGGTCGTATCTCCAAAGATGTAAAATATACTGTGAGTGAAAAAGGGATCTTAATCTTTGATAAAGCCAAAGATATGTTCCGAGAATTTAATGATTATAGAGAATCAGAAGGGGAAGTTAAATTCTTATCAGAAAAGCCACTTTCTATCTTAATCACTAAAAAATTAGATGAAGATGAAAAAAATCTAGTAAAAGAATATGGTGAAATGAGCTTTCTATATGCGATTTATCGCACATTTATGAATACACCTGAAAATCAAGTTACGGTGGAGGCTTACCCTGTATTAGTAACAGCCCAAAATAAAGAAATACCACAAAAAGCTGTTAAATTAAAAGCAACAGTAACACGAGAGAAAGCCCTTGAAATATTAAGAAAATACACCGCAGCAGAGTCTATTGACGATCTTGTGCAAACAGAAGAGAACAAAGAGTATCGCCAAGTGGGTATGAGTGGCTCAAAACTATGGGATAAGTTCGTTTATAACGAAAAAGAACGCACAAATATAGTGAAAGATTTACTGAAATAAAGAATCTTTAAACCACTTTAAAATCAAAAAAATCTCTTATTTTATAAACTCCAGTTATCAAGTAATCCTTAATAACTGGAGTTTTTTTATGTCTCAAAACCTTACCTTTCGCAAAATTTTTGACCGCTTAATCGGACACGAGGGCGGTTATGTCAATCACCCACAAGACCCGGGCGGTGAAACCAACTGGGGAATTACCAAACGCACTGCTGTCGCTAACGGTTACATTTCGGCAATGAAAAATATGACCCGTGAACAAGCCTACCAAATCTATCAAAAAGCCTTCTGGCAGCGTTACCGTTGTGACGAACTTACCCCGTCTGTGGCGTATCAGTTCTTTGATGCCGTAGTCAATCACGGTTTTGGCAATGCCAGCCGAATGTTGCAACGTGCAGCAGGTGTAGCTGATGACGGCATTATCGGCAACGTTACCGTACAGGCAATTAATGCAAAAGCGGAAAGCGATCTGTTAATGCTATTTAACGCCGAACGCCTGAAATTCTACACCAAGCTCAAAACTTTCCCGACTTTCGGTAAAGGCTGGGTAAACCGTGTAGCCGGCAACTTGGAATATGCAGCAGCTGATAATGAGGTGTAACAATGGTAAAACTACTTAAAGAGCTACTCTCAACCAACGGCACATTATCCACCACCAGTACGGTGCAATTTTTTGGCACGCTGTGTGTATTTGGGCTGATGATTTATGCGGTGCTAACTCAGCAACCTTACGCTGAAAGCCTATTAAATAATGTGTTGATTTATCTCTTCGGGGCAACCACTGCAAAAGGTGTGGTTACGAGCTATCAAGCCAAAATCAAAGGAGCGGTCAATGAACACCTTGCTGGCATTGTTAAAACTCCTCAAGCTGATTAAACGCTTTTTTGCGTGGCTAGGGAAATGGAGTAAACGTAAATGAAGTTTTTAAAGAAAATTCGTAAACGCTGGCAGAGCTGGCGTTTTCATCAACAAAAGCCAACTGTTGCAGAACGCCGTGATTTATTAGCCATTGCCACTAAACAAGGCGTAGAAAACCCGGTTGGGCGAGCAAGACGGAGAGAGTCGTAATGGATTTATTAACACTTTTTTGGGAGTTTATCCGTACGAATTTTGGCTTTATCTCCGCCCTGATTACGATTATTGCCGGGGCATTTTGGCTGAAATTAGACAGTAAATACGCCAAGAAAAATGATATTGGCGAATTACTGGAAATTGCCAAAAGCCACGATAACCGCTTAACCACCCTTGAAACGAAGGTAGAAAACCTGCCGAGTGCGGTGGACGTTGAAAAACTGAAAACCTTAGTTACTGATGTGAAAGGCGATACAAAAGCCACCTCAAAACAGGTGGATAGTATCAGCCACCAACTCGGCTTATTGTTAGAAGCAAAATTAAAGGAATGATATGTCGTTAAGAGATTTACTCACCCAAGACCAACGGCTTGTGATTTTACGCAGCCTTGCTGAAGCCGGTTACGATGCCAATGAGTCAATTATTAGTGATTGCCTAGATTTATACGGTCACGATATTAGCCGTGATTTAGTTAGATCGCACTTAGAGTGGTTGGAGGAACAAGGCTTAATTACCTTGGAGCGTTTGCGTGACGGTTATATGGTGGCAAGCATTACCCAGCGTGGCTTAGATGTTGCTCAAGGGCGTATTGTGGTTAGTGGTGTTAAACGCCCTCGCCCGAAAATTTAAACGATATTTAAGGAGCGTTTAAATGAGCGAGAAAAATACTCGTGGTCGAGCATCAAAAGTCGATTTACTGCCGCCGAATATTAAAACCCAACTGGCGATGATGTTGCGTGATAAGCAGTACCCACAGTCACAAATTTTAGAAGAAATTAATGACTTAATTCGGGATTGTGGCTTGCCTGATGAAATGCTGTTAAGCAAAACCGGCTTGAACCGCTACGCAAGCCGTATGGAACGCTTAGGGGCAAAAATCCGCAATGCCCGTGAAGTCGCTGAAATTTGGACGAAGCAATTCGGTGAAATGCCACAAACCGACATCGGCAAAACCTTAATGGAAATGGTGAAGCAAATTGCCTTTGAAACCTCGTTGAAATTAGGCGAACAAGAAGGCGGTATTGAACCCAAACAGCTCGCTTTACTCTCGTCTGCTATTCAACGCTTAGAACAAGCGGAAAGTTTGAGCTTTAAGCGTGAACAGGCGATCCGCAAAGAGGTGGCCCAACAAGCCGCCGAAACTGCTGAAAAAGTGGTGGCACAAGCCGGTTTATCGAAAGACACCGTAGATAGGCTAAAAGCTGAAATTTTAGGAATAGTGTAATGACCTTACCTGATTTTATCCCCTTTGACCCGAACGAGCTGCTGCTCGGCTATCAAAAACGCTGGATAGCAGACGATAGCCAACTCAAGATTGCGGAAAAATCCCGCCGTACCGGTTTAACGTGGGCGGAAGCGGCTGATGATGTCTTAATTGCCTCACGCACCAAAGCCGGTGGTGGCTCTGATGTTTTCTACATCGGCTCAAACAAGGAAATGGCACGGGAATTTATTGATGCATGTGCAATGTGGGCAGCGAAATTTAACCGTGCAAGCGGTGAAATTCAGGAAGAAATTTTCAATGATGAAGATAAAGATATTCTCACTTATGTGATCTACTTTTCATCGGGCTTCAAAATCAAAGCCTTATCCAGCAACCCGAAAAACCTGCGGGGTATGCAAGGTGTGGTAGTGATTGATGAGGCAGCGTTCCACGAATACCTTGCCGAAGTGTTAAAAGCAGCGTTGGCTCTCACAATGTGGGGAGCGAAAGTACGCTTAATCTCCACCCACAATGGGGCGGATAATCTGTTTAACGAACTGATTTTAGACAGCCGTGCCGGTAAAAAACGTTATTCAATTCACACTATTACCCTTGATGATGCCTGTGCTGAAGGCTTGTATCAGCGTATTTGCCAAGTAAGCAAGCAGGAATGGACAGCGGAACAAGAAGCTGAGTGGAAAGAAAACTTGCTCAACGACACAGCAACTAAAGAAGATGCAGAAGAAGAATATTACTGCGTACCAAAGAACGGCTCGGGCTTATGGCTTTCTCGTGCCTTGATTGAACGGCAGATGAGCGAAGAGACGCCGGTTATCCGTTTTACTGCAAAAGACGGCTTTAGCCTTGTGCCTGAACCCACTCGTTATGCTGAGATTGCCGAATGGTGCGAGTTAGAGATTGAGCCACTATTAGCAACACTTAATCCTGATTTACTGCATTTTATGGGAGAAGACTTTGCCCGCTCGGGTGATATGACCTCGTTGGTGGTATTAGCTCAACAGCAAAATCTTGAGCGTAACGTCGCATTTATTGTTGAACTCGGCAATATGCCCTACAAACAACAAGAACAGATCGTGATGTTTATTCTTAAACGCTTACCACACTTTGCCGGTGGAGCTTTCGATGCACGAGGCAACGGTGGCTACTTGGCTGAGGCGGCACGAGATGAATTTAGCACCTTGATTGAGTGTGTGCAATTATCCGAAAAATGGTATCGGGAACACACAGCACCGTTTAAAGCCGCCCTCGAAGACGGTGAACTAGGTGGCATACCGAAAGATGCGGATATTTTGGCTGATTTACGTTCATTCCAAGTGGTAAAAGGCGTGCCACGCATACCCGATAAACGCACCAAAAGTGCAGACGGTAAAAACAAACGGCACGGCGATACGGCAATTTCATTACTGTTAGCACATTATGCCAGCCGACAACTGGTGCAAATGCCGGTTGAGCCGGTATCACGCCGTCCACGCCGTAGCCAACAATTAACAGAAGGATATGAATAATGCGATATATACCACTTTGTTTAATGATGTGTGCCTCATTTTACCTGTTTATCAATAACATTGATGGTTGGGGTTGGGGCATTCTTTTTTCTTTTATTTTAGCGAGTGCAGCTTATGGCAAATAAAACAAATTTAGTGAGCGAAATTGCCACCCGTGCCAGAAGTATTGATTACTGGGCATTTGGCTATTACCTGCCGAACCCCGACCCGATTTTAAAGCGAATGGGGAAAGATATTTCTGTTTACCGTGAGTTACTATCAGATGGTCAAGTTCGCTCGGGTGTACGCCGTAGAAAAGCGGCGATTAAAGGCTTAGAGTGGCGAATTACCACCACTAACAATGAGAAGGTGGACGAGCAGATTTATCAAATCTTTGACCGCTTGCCGATGAATAACCTGATTACCGAAATGCTGAATGCGGCACTTTACGGCTACCATATCAGCGAGGTTATTTGGGCAAAAGAAGGTGAATTATTTGTACCAAAAGCGATTATCGGTAAAAAGCCGGAATGGTTTGTATTTGACGAAGAAAACCAGCTGCGTTTTCGAACCAAAGAAAACTGGATTAATGGTGAGTTGTTACCAGACGATAAATTCTTGCTCACCACCCAAGAAGCCTCACAGGATAATCCTTACGGTTTGGGCGATCTCTCCCTCTGCTTTTGGGCGGCGACCTTTAAAAAAGGTGGTTTCAAATACTGGTTGGAATTTACCGAAAAATACGGCTCGCCGTGGCTGATAGGTAAACACCCTCGCCAAGCTCACAATACAGATAAAGAACGACTAGCGGATGCCTTAGAGGGAATGATTAGCTCAGCGATTGCGGTGATTCCCGAAGACAGCTCGGTGGAAATCAAAGAGGCGGCAGGCAAATCCGCCAGCACCGATGCCTTTGAAAAGTTTCTAAATTTCTGTAAGGCAGAAATCAATATCGCCTTGCTCGGGCAGAACCAAACCACCGAACAAGAAAGCAACCGTGCAAGTGCCACCGCAGGCTTGGAAGTGGTAGAAGATATTCGCTCAGACGACCAAGCGATGATTGAGGCGACCTTCAACACGCTGTTGCAGTGGATTGTGAAATATAACTTCAATGTAGAACAACTGCCGAAGTTTGAATTTTACGAGCAAGAAGCCATCAACACCGACCAAGTCGAGCGAGATCGTAAACTGCACGAAATGGGCGTGCGTTTTTCTAAAGCGTACTTCGAGCGTGAATACGGTTTTGAAGCCGGTGATATTGAGGTGCAAGCGATCGAAAAAGTGGAAAAATTTGCAAATACCGCAGAATTTAGTGAAGGACAACGCCGAACCCAAATCAAAACCCAAGTGCCAATGCCCGTGCCTATTTTGGAGCAGTTAGAACACGAGGGCGAAGCGATGGTGGATGACTGGCTACAGGGGGTTAAAGATAAACTCGCTCAAGCAGACAGTCTGGAAGATTTTCAGAGCCAGTTAGACAGCCTTATCCCTGAGCTAAGTTTTGCCGAATATGGCGAGCTGTTAGCATTAAGTTCAACAGTTGCAGAGCTGGCTGGCAGACAATCGGTAAACGATGACATCAAGGCAAAACGCAATGAGTAAATTTACTTTTGAACAGCAAGCCCAATATTTTGAGAAAAAACTCAATCTACGCACAAATAGCTATCTGGATATTCTCGGCGAAGAACACGACTATTTTTTCGTGGTCGCTGGGGCTAATCGCAACGAAGTGTTGAGTGAATTTCGCAAAGCGGTTGATGAAGCCATTCACAACGGCGAAACGCTTGAAAGTTTCCGCAAGCGTTTTGATGAGATTGTGGCGAAAACCGGTTGGGAATATAACGGCGGACGAAACTGGCGAACACGCATTATTTACGATACCAATGTTTATGGGGCGTATAACCGTGGGCGATTGCAGCAGCATTTGGAGCTTGCCGAAGATATGCCTTATTGGGAATATCAACACAACGACAACGCCCACCCACGCCCACAGCACGTTGCGTGGGACGGCTTAGTGTTGCGTTATGACGACCCGTTTTGGAAGTATCACTACCCAATCAAAGCCTACGGCTGCCATTGTACTGTGCAAGCACTTGATGATTTTGACCTGAAACACGAGGCTAAAACTCTCAGTCCACCGCCTCAAATTGAGTTTGAACAAAAAACGGTAGGGCTGCGAACAGGTAATCCACGAGTCGTAACTGTGCCGAAAGGCGTTGATGTGGGTTTTACACCGCATAATTTTGATAATCTCAAAGCCGGGAGAACAGCAAATGTAGATAAGTTGCTAATGCAAAAAATGGTTACCGCCGATCCTATATTTGCCTCCAAAGCAGTCAGTGATTTATTGGCAAAAGAGCCGGTTGCAAAGTTACATAACCAAGCCTTTAAAAATTGGGTAAATGATGTTGCCAATGCTAAAGGAAGTGCATTATCCCAAGTAGAGAATATGCAGTTGTTAGGGGTACTACCTGTTGCGGTGATTGAACGGTTACAGCAGATCAATTTAGCTCCGCAATCTGCAATTATTGCAATAACAAAAGGCGATATGGTACACGCTCTACGAGAGCTAAAACAAAATACAGGTATTGCCATACCGTTGGAATTTTGGGAAGAGCTGCCTGCAAAGTTACAACACCCCACAGCTATCTTAATTGATAAACATCAAACAGAACAAACACTATTGTTTGTATATGATGTAGCACAAACCAAAATCGCAATTAAAGTTGGCTATGAAGTCGCTTTTCAAGATAGGCACGGAGCAAAAGGACGACAAAGAGCTTTGATAAACCAAGTGGTAACCGGAAGCCTAATCAGTAATGCAGAAGCGTGGAAAGAATTCAAATCATTTGAATTGTTAGAAGGAAAATTGCCTTAAGCGGAGGAATCGAACCTCATAATGAAAGCGATGAGCTAACAACCTTTACCAGTAGGAAACACCTAAGGCAATGAAGTTACTATACGCCTAAACTATTTTTTAATCAATAACAAGGAGTCAAAAATGACAGAACAACAAGCCCCTCGTGTTACGAAAGAACACTTAGAATCAATTATCACAAATAAAGCCTTCCACCGTTTAAGTGAAACATTAACGGTTTGCGTGCTGACTTTACACAATGGTTTTACTGTTACAGGCGAATCGGCTTGCGTATCTCCAGCCAATTATAATCAGGAGATTGGCGAAAAAGTCGCTTATCAAAATGCCTTTGATAAGTTATGGCAATTAGAAGGTTATGCCCTCAAAAATAAATTAGCCGGTTTCTAATGATTAAGATCACCCTTAACCACACGCAAGCGGTCAATTCTTTGCAAAAAATTGCAAATCAGCTTGAGCAACCTCGGCGACTGTATGGCATTTTAGGGGAAACCCTAAAGAAAATTCACATGGCACGCTTTAAAGCGGAGCAAGACCCTGATGGTAAAAATTGGAAACCGTTAGCCAGTAGCACGCTTGCTTTAAAACGTAAACGAGGTAAGTCCACCAAAATCTTACGGCAAGACGGCTACCTTGCCGATAAAACGGCTTACAATGTCACAAATGATAATGTTGAGTTTGGCTCACAAGAAGTCTATGCCCGTTTACATCAATTTGGTGGTAATGCCGGTCGGGGTAAAAAAGTGGCTATTCCGGCTCGACCGTGGTTAGGCGTAGGCGATAAAGATGAGCAGTTGCTTTTACGCAAAGCTGAGTGGCATTTAGGGCAAATTATTGGTCGTATGGGCAAATAACGGCTGAAAATCAAATTTAACGCATAGAAACGCCGCTGTGCGTTTTTATTTTCTATTCGCCTGATTATTCGGTTAGAAAAATTTAAACGCTTGTAGGGCGATTTAAACGGCATTTAAACGGTATTGCATATCTATATAAATTTACTTTTCTTATTTTCCTCCTCAAAAATCTTTAAACCAGTTTAAAAGCTATTCCACCGCTCATTCCTTATTATTGCCCCATCACGGAGGCAATATGACCCAAATTGAAATTTTTAAAGCCGGTAAGCGTTATGATGCTAATGGTGTTTTAACCGAAATTACCCCTGAAATGTTGCAACAAACGGTTGCGACTTATAACCCCGAATTTCACGAAGCCCCATTGGTGATTGGACACCCGAAATCAAATAACCCTGCTTGGGGTTGGGTAAAAGCTCTTTCACTTGAGGGTGATGTGCTAAAAGCTGAAGTAGATCAGCTAGACACCGAATTTTCAGAAATGGTCGCCACAGGCAAATTCAAAAAAGTGTCAGCTGCGTTTTATTTACCTGATAGCCCTAATAACCCACATAAAGGCGTGTTATCGCTCCGTCACGTTGGTTTTTTAGGGGCAATGTCACCGGCGGTGAAAGGCTTAAAGCAGGTGGAGTTTGCCGAAGACGATGAGTTTGTTGAGTTTTCGGAATGGGGACAAGCCAATCTATTTAGCCGTTTGCGTGATTGGCTAGTCAGCAAATTTGGTGTTGATGAGGCAAATAAAGCTCTCCCGCCACACGAAGTGGACTGGCTAAAAGAAGATGCAATGCGTGAACAAATTATTAAACAGGTGCAAGCCGAACAGGTAACACCTGAACCGATTTTCAATGAACCCGCACAACCAGAAGGAGAACCTGAAATGAGTGCAGAAGAGAAAGAAGAGCTTGAACGCTTGAAAGCTGAAAACGATAAGCTCAAAGCCGAAAAAGCTCAAGCTGAAGCGGAAAAGGCAGAAGCAGAACTGGAAGCCGAAAAGGCAGGTAATGCTGAGTTTTGCGAAGGCTTAGTTGCTGAGGGCAAACTTGCCCCTGTTGTCAAAGAAGCCTTTATTCAGGCTTTAAATAACCTTTCAGAGCTGAAAGCCGGCCGTGAACCGGAGTTTAATGAAGGCGAAGATGTGGTTTCACAGTTAAAAGCTGCAATGTCGCAATCACCTCAGATTATCCAGTTTGGTGAGTTTGCCACAGCGGATAAAGCTAAAGAGCCTGAAGCTGATGAAGTGGCATACTCTGAACACGATGATCCGGCTCGTATTGAGTTAGACCGCCGTGTGCGTGCGTATATGAAAGACCACGACGTGGACTATGGCACAGCCTTAGCTGCGGTGCAGTAATGTAATGTTTAATTAAAAGGAAAACAAAATGTCAGGACAAGTAGTAAAACAACGTCTTACCGACCCAGTGCTTACGAACCTTGCGTTAGGTTATCGCAATGAAGAGTTTGTGGGAACAAATCTATTGCCGATTGTTGAAATCCCGAAAGAAGGGGCAAGACTACCTCGCTTTGGTAAAGAAGCCTTTGTGGTGGAAAGCGATGAGCGTGAACTGCACGCTGCAAGCAACAAAATCACTCCGGCAAAAGTGACCTCTGACCAAATCGCCTTAACGGAAAAAGATTTGGCGTATCCAATCGACTACCGTGAAAACAACGAAGCCGACTTTGCTTACGAACAGTATGCGGTGAATTTGGTGTCGGAAAAATTAGCCTTAAACCGTGAAAAGCGCATTGCCACCTTAGTGACCAATGAAGCCTCATACGGCACAAACAATAAAGTAACGCTTTCCGGCACAAGCCAATTCAGCCATAAAGATTCCGATATTTTCGGTGTATTTGATGATGGTTTTGAAGCGGTGCGTAAAGCCGGTGCAGGTGCAGTAAATACTATCGTCATTCCGGCAAATGTATGGGCGGAACTGCGTTCACACGTGCAAATTGTGGAAGTGTTAAAACGCCGTGGCTTGCAACGCTTAACGCCGGCATTGCTTGCTGAAATGTTGGCTGAAGACGGTCAGAAATTAAATGTTTCGGTCGGTCGTGCCAGCTATCGTGCCACCCTTGATGGTGTCGATACGCCGATTTGGGCAAACGATATTGTAATGGCTCACGTGGCAAAACCGGATGCAAACGGCAAGCACTTTATGTACAACCCATCGTTTGGTTACACCTTCCGCCGTCAAGGGGCGTTAGTGGTGGATAAATACGATGAGGTAGGCGGTAAAGTCTATAACGTGCGTGCCACTGATATTAACAAAGAATATTTGTTAATGGCGGAAGCAGGCTACTTAATTAAGTCTGCGGTGTAACCACAACTGAATCTAGCAATGGGGCAAAAGATATTTTGCCCTATAGATAATATCTCAAAAGGAAAAAACTATGCCTAAATTTATCGTACTCAATACCCCAATTTTACACAATGGCAAACGCTATGAAGTCGGTGCAGAAATTGAATTAACTGCTGAACAGGCAGAAAACAATGCGATCAACTTACAAGTGATTTTGGAAGAGCCAAAAGTACCTAAGCAGCCTAAAGAGCCAAAACCACCCAAAAATGGTACACCTGAAGATGAGCAAAAGTTAGAAGAAAACGGTTCAATCGTTACAGATGAAGATGTAAAACTCGCTGAAGAAAACATCGCAGAAGCTGAAAAAACAAAGGGCAATAAACGTTAATGTACATACAGATTGATGAGCTACTCGCTGCCTTTAGTCGCAAGATTATGGTGCAGCTCAGTAATGATGACCCGGCAGCGACCGAGCCAAATTTAAACGTGCTTGAAACGGCTGTTAAAGTCGCCAATGAACGTATCGATGCGGCGTTACGCTCTCGCTACACATTACCGCTTGCAGAAGTGCCAACGCTTATCAATCAGCACGCATTAACCCTTGCCCGTTATTGGCTTTACTCACGTCGTCCGGAAACCAAAATGCCTGATACGGTCGAAAAAACCTATCAGCAAGCGGTGAAAGAATTGGAACAAATTGCAAACGGTAAACTCCATTTGGGGATTGCCGAAAGTAAGACGGAACAATCGGACGACTTGCTACCTGATAACAATGAATATGAAGTCCGTGCGAATGCACGCATTGATACGAGCCATTACTAGATGTCAGCCACACAACCGATTTTAGAGGATATTTGCCAACATTTACGGCAAGCCTTACCCGAATGGGAAGTGGCACTCTTCCCAAATGACCCAAGCACCTATCACCTTTCGCACATTAACGGTGCGGTGTTGATTAGCTATTTGGCCAGTAAGTTTGAAAAGCCCCGCACCACGCAGGCGGTGTTACAGGTTCGCCACGTTCAAATTGCTTTAACGGTACTCACCCGTGATTTGCATAATGACGAAGGAGCATTGGATTTATTGGATAAATTGCGGTTATTGGTGGTGGGGTTTAAGCCTCAAAACTGCGGGGAATGCTGGCTGATTGATGAATTTTTTAATGGCTCAAGCGAAGAAACCGGGCTTTGGCAATATCAGTTGATTTTGCAAACTGAAACCCAGCAGGTGCAAAAGGTAGAACAGGCAGATTTGCCTAAATTTGTTACCACTCATCTTCGCCGTCAAGACCAGCAGGTTCGTCCGGACTTAAAACTTAAACCGTAGGATGGGCGTTAGCCCNNGGGCTAACGCCCATCCTACAAGGAGAAAATTATGACGTTTCACCACGGTTCAGAAACAGAACGTGTCAATGGTGGCTCTGTGCCTGTGTCGGTGGTTGATAGTGCCATTATCGGCATTGTCGGCACAGCCCCAATCGGTGCAGTTAATGAATTGACCGTCTGTTTAACCAAAAAAGATTTTGCCAAATTCGGCACAATCTTAAATCAAGGTTTCACCCTACCTGATGCCTTTGATATTTTGGCACGCTATGCGGCAGGTAAGGTGTATGTGGTTAATGTGTTAGACCCTGCCAAACACCGCACGGAAGTCACAAACGAAACCCTAACCCAAGATAAAAACACCTTGATTGCTAATACAGCACATAAAGGCTTAATTAGTGTAACTGATGTAAAAATTGGTGGCCGCACATTAAGCGAAAGTGAATATGGCGTGGATTTGCAAAACGGTGTGATTACCTTAAAAGCCCTTGCCGGTGAGCAAGACCTAACCGCAAGTTATATCTATGCCGACCCGACCAAAGTCACCGAAGATGACATTAAAGGCGGCGTGGATAGCTTAACCGGTAAACGTCAAGGTTTTGAATTATTGCGTGATGGCTTTAATCTTTATGGTGCAGATGCCAAAATCTTAATCTGCCCGGAATTTGATAAAACCGCAAGCTGTGCTGCTGCCTTAGCAACCCTTGCCGACCAACTGCACGCAAAAGCGTATATCCAGTTGCCGAAAGGTACGAGCTTATCTAAGGCAATTCAAGGTCGTGGTCCGATGGGAACAATCAATGCTTCTGCTTGCAATGAGAGTGTTCGCCATTTTTACCCTTATGCAATTGGAACACACAATACGCCTGAACATTACGCCACTCATATCGCTGGGTTAAGAATGCTAGTTGATGTTGAAAAAGGTTACTGGTATAGCACTTCTAATTGGGAGCTGAAAGGTGTAATTGGAATGGAAATCCCTTTAACCGCTCGTGTTGATGATGAACAGAGCGAAACCAACTTATTAAATTCGGTAGGTATTACCACCATCTTTAATAGTTTTGGTACAGGTTTTAGATGTTGGGGTAACCGCTCAAGTAACTTCCCTGTGGAAACACATATCAGCAATTTCGAAGTGGCTTCACGCACCGGCGATATTATTGACGAAAGCATTCGCCAAGCTGAATTGCAGTTTATTGATTTGCCGATTGACGATGCGTTGCTGGATAGCTTCCTTGAAACCATTGACACTTTCTTGCGTACGCAGAAATCAATTGTTGGCTATTCGGTAAGCCTAGACTATGAATATGATTTAGTCGATGCGTTCAGCCGTGGGCAAATTCCGATTATGTATGAATATACCCCGAAACTGCCGGGCGAGCGTATCAGCAACAAATCGGTGATGACCCGTAAATACTTGGCAAACTTAGTTTCACAACGATAAGGGGAAATAAATGAGTATTGCAATTAACCAAATTGTAAACGGTAATGTTTACATTAACGGCAATAGCCAAATGGGGCGTTTGAATGAAGTTAAAATCCCTGATATTGAGTTTGAAACTATTGAGCATAAGGGCTTAGGCTTACACGGCGTGATTAAATTGCCTGCGGGTACAAATGCGATTGAAGCTGAACTGACTTGGGATAGTTTCTACCCTGAAGTGCGTGCGGTAATGCTTAATCCGTATAAAAACACCCAGTTAATGATCCGCTCTAACCTGCAAGTATTTAACTCTCAAGGCTTGGCTGCCGAAGAACCGATGGTAACAGTGATGAATGTGTCAGCCGCTAAAATCGGCGGTACAGGCCACAAAAACAAAGAAAATGCCGAGTTTGCCGACACGTTAAATGTGCATTCCATTAAGCAAACCGTGGCAGGTCGAGAGGTGTTATTTATTGATGTGCTGGCAAATATCTACCGTGTAAACGGGGTTGATGTGTTGCAGAAATTCCGCACCAATATCGGGCAGTAAAATCTTTAAAGCCGTTTAAAATCAATTTAAACACCATTTAATTAAACTCCTTTGTGAAGTTAAACAACAACCACTCACAAAGGAGTTTTTTATGGCTAACGCAGCTCAACAAGTCTTAACCAATCTTCGTGTACAAACCACCTATAAATTGGCATATCCAATTACCAAACCTGATGGTGAAACCCTTACCGAATTACAAGTCCGCCGTATTAAAGCAAAAGATATGCGTGAATTTGAAGCACAAAATTTTGATGAGCATCAAGATGGTATTCGTATGGCGAATTTCTACATTTTACGCTTAACCAACCTTGTGCCTGAAGATTTAGATGAAATGGACAACCTTGATTACAACCAATTAACAACGCTGGTACTTGAGTTGATTAAAGAGGGAAAGCCCAAAGAGTAAGCGAGCTAGATGCCGTTTTTGCTGATCTCGCTTGGTGGTTTAAGTTTTCCCCAAGCGAGCTTTTGGAATTGGATTTAGTGGATATTCCCAAATGGGTGGAACAGATGAATAGGCAAGTTAAAGCGGGTTATGGGCAAATTTTACGGTAAAGCCAAATAAAAGGTAACGTTACCGTACTGAATACCAAGCCCATTGCAATACTGGCATAAGCCCAAATCCAAGCAAGTAACCCGAGAGCGATAACATAAATTATGGCAATGATACTTAAAGAGATCATTGTTAAAAATAAGCTGGCGTTTTCGGGTATATGGCTCAGCATTTCCACCCAATACACCCACGTAGCCCCAACAACCGGTATGGCAAAGCAAACCACAGCAACACCTAAGGTGAGCTTATGCCATACATCAAAGCTATCCCATTCTGAAAACACATTATTCAATTTAGTCAGCATATCAGCCTCCTTATTTATCTCTATTTTACGCTAAGGATTTCATCAATGGCAAATAATTTAGCTATCGGAATGGTAATTGGTGCCAGTCTGGCAAGCTCGTTTAAAACCTCTTTCGCAAATGCCAATAAGTCAATCGAAAACTTAAAGCAGGCTGTCAGCAAAACACAAGCACAGCATCAAAAATTAGGTAAAACGCTTTCTGAGTTACGGACAAAACAGGCAAAAGCCTATGCCGAAATGAGCCGAGCAAGTGCAAGCGGTGGTGCAGGTCTTGCCAAAATGCGGCAAGAATACAGCAAAATCGGTCAAGAAATTGCAAAAGTAAAAGCCCAGCAAACTCAATATACCAAGCTGATTGAAAAAAGTCTTGTGACCCAGCAGAAACTGGCAAAAGCAACCGCTTTGCAACAAGGTAATGCCAAATTTCGAGAAGAGCAAAAGAACAACTTTAAATCTAACCTCGTTAATGCGGCAGGTGGATATATGGTTGGCAGCTCGGTAATGAAAACCTTTATGGAGCAAGAAGATGCTGCCAATAACCTCAAAATTTCGATGATGAAAGCGGATGGTAGCTACGGTCAGTTTGAAGAAATCGGCAAAATCGCCAGCCAACTAGGCACAGACTTACCCGGCACTAAAAAGGATTTCTATAAGTTGGCAATGGCTTTGAAAAAGCAAGGTGTTTCTGACAATGTTTTAACAGGCGGAGCATTAAAGACATCGGCTGAACTGAACGTGTTATTAGATATGGATCAGGAAAGTGGGGGTGAGTTCCTTGCAAAATTTATGGAATCACATCGCTTAAGTGAAAACGAGTTACCACAGGCAGCGGATTATCTGCAACGTGCAATGTTTGCCGGAGGCTTAAGTAAGGCTCAAATGTATGAGTCGATGAAATACTATGCACCTAAGCTCAACTCAATGAAACTTACCGGGGCGGAAAATACTGAAAAAGTATTGGCAATTGAGGCAATGGCTGGTCAGCAAGGCTTAGAGGGTTCAACCTTTGGTACGGGCTTAAATATGATGCTAAGCCGTATGAATAAAGGTCCTAAGATGATTGCCCAAGCCAAAAAAGGGATGAAAGCTGAAGCCCGAGCAATGATGGAAGCTGTCGGTGTTGAATTTAATTTCTGGGATAAAAAAGGGAATTTTAAAGGCATTGACGGTATGCTGGCTGAAATGACCAAATTTGAGAAAATCCGTAAAAAATTTGGTGATGAAGGTGCAGGTTTAGTTGCAGAAGAATTATTTGGTATTGAAGGTGGTCGCCTTGCCGATATTTTGGCACAAAAAGGGGCAAAAGGTTTAGAAGAAATGCTCACCAAAATGCGTGAGCAAGCCAGCCTGCAAGAACGTATTAAGCAGAAAACGGCTACCTTAGGCTCAGCATTAGAATCTCTCGGTGGTGTGTGGGAAACTGCTGTGGGCGAAATTGGTAGCGTATTTGCTCAAGATATTAAAGATCTTGCTAAATGGCTGCAAGGGGCGATTGAAAAATACACTCCATTCATCGCCCAACATAAAGAAATCATTAAAACCGTAGCCGGTGTGGTTGCCGGTTTCGTTGGCTTGAAATTGGCATTAAGTGGTATTGGCATAGTAGCAAGTTCAGTTCTCTCGCCGTTTTTAGCGATAAATAGCACATTTAGAAAATTACAAGCTGGCATTGCAGTGTTCAGACTGACAAAAGCGAGCGGTGAAATCAGTCTGTTTGGGCGAGTTATTACCGCATTACGCAGTGGTATTACTCTCGTTGGGCGTGCTTTCGTTTTTATGGGGAGAGCATTACTCACTAATCCTATCGGTTTGATTATTACCGGCATTGCAACAGAGGCTTATCTGATTTACGACAACTGGGCAACCATCGGCCCGATGTTTGCAAATCTTTGGCAAAGTGTAACCGCTTACTTCAATAGCTTTTGGACGTGGGTGCAAGGTGTTTGGTCAGGGGTAACAGCTTGGGTATCTTCCACTTGGAATGGTGTGGCAACCTTTTTCAGTCAGTTATGGGTGACTATTACGGGCTTATTTAGCGGGGCTTGGGCAAATATTCAAACGATTTGGGGCGGAGCAACGGCGTGGTTCTCTGGTTTGTGGGAGGGTATCAAGTCTGCCGCTTTTGGTATGTTTGACAGTATCAGCCAAAAAGTCAGCTCTGTTGTGGCAAGCATTAAGAGCTTTTTAGGTTTTGGCGATGAAGTGGACAAAATGGGGGCAAAAATCGGCAATGTAGCTACCAAGGTTGTGAGCCGAGAACACGCCGGACAAATCAGTAAAACGGCTGATATGGCAGCCAATACCGGATTCTCTAGCGGTGGTTTCACCGGACAAGGCGGTAAATATACCCCGGCCGGTATTGTCCACCGTGGAGAATATGTAATGACTAAAGAAGCTACTTCTCGTCTTGGGGTCGGAATGTTGGATAGCCTGAACTATGGTGGGGCAATGATTGGTAGTATTGCTCAACCTATTCTAAGCCAGAAAAAAGGCTTTTTCGGCTCATTGTGGGATGATGTGAAATTCGGGGCAAACTTTATCGGCAATCTGCTTGGCTTAAACCAATCTAGCCTGAAAACGCCTGATTTCAATCCTAATGCAAGCGGTCAAAATCCGTCTATTTTTAGCGATTATGAGCCGTTAAACCGTAATGCCGTTACCCACACCGAAAACCGTGGCGATATTGTGGTGCATTTTAGCCCGACTATTCAAATTAACGGTAATCAAAGTAAAGAGGGTGTAATGCAAGACTTACAGCAAGCAATGAACTGGAGTAAGCAAGAGCTGGAACGCCTGATTTTAGATGTGGTGAAGCGTAGTGAAGACCAATATAGACGGAGAGCGTATTAATGTATTTTATGTTAGGGAATATCGCTTTTGAGCCGGTGGATTTAACGGAATTTAGCGAGCAACATA
>NZ_JAQSJE010000004.1 GCF_028649535.1 Mannheimia cairinae
ATGTTTTTAGCTTGTTTTTAGATTTTAGATTGAAGAATAAAGAATAAATAGAACTAAAGAATAGTAATAACAGAATAAAGAATGATTGATGGCGAGAGAAAGTCATTGATTATTAACCGAATATTCTGGCGACCATAGTGCTGTGGTGCTACCTGACTCCATTCCGAACTCAGAAGTAAAATGCAGTAACGCCGATGGTAGTGTAGTGTTTCGCTATGTGAGAGTAGGACATCGCCAGATTGAATAATGGACCCCGAGTAGAGATACTTGGGGTTTTGTTTTTTGTAGAGTCTTATCTTTTATAAATGAAAGAAAATGATATTTCAAATCTTTGTATAAAAATACAATGGGTTTTGTTAGAATTAGTCTGATATTTTCTTTTATAGGTATATACATTGTTTGACTATTTCTTATCATTATCACCTATTTGGCAGGCATTTATTGCAGGGCTATTTACTTGGTTATGTACGATTTTAGGTTCATCTTTTGTCTATTTTTTTAAGACTGTAAATCGCAAATTGCTAGACAGTATGATGGGATTTGCTGCAGGCGTGATGATTGCAGCTTCATTTTGGTCTTTACTAGCTCCATCATTGGAATATGCAGAAATAGATTATGGAGCTTTAGCCTGGTTACCTGCAGCGATAGGTTTTTTAGCCGGTGGTGCTTTCATTCGGTTAATTGATTACATTATTCCCCATCTACATTTAGGTAAACCGATTGAAGAAGCAGAAGGATCAGAACAATTAAAGAAAGGGTTATCAAAAACAACCTTATTATTTCTTGCAATAACTATTCATAATATACCAGAAGGATTAGCAATAGGTGTTACTTTTGGTGCTTTAGCAACTCAAGTATCAGGTATAGATGCTTCAATTATGGGAGCTATAGGCCTTGCTATTGGTATTGGTTTACAAAATATTCCAGAAGGTTCCTCACTTTCCTTACCGATTAGAGGGGAAGGAAATAGCCGAAAAAAAGCCTTTTTCTATGGTTCTATGTCAGCTATTGTTGAGCCTATTGCTGCTGTGATAGGTGCAGCATTTGTACTTTCAATGTCCTCTATTTTGCCGTATGCTTTAGCTTTTGCTGCAGGGGCAATGATTTTTGTGGTTGTGGAAGAATTAATTCCTGAATCACAGAGTAATGGTAATACAGATATTGCCACTTTAAGTCTTATGCTCGGTTTTGTAGTAATGATGATACTTGATGTAGCCTTAGGATAAATTATGATTTGGTATAACGCTCTTTTTAGTTTCAAAGGAAGATTAAATCGACAGGGATTTTGGGTCGGATTTTTGATTAACTTTATTTTTCTTTTCGTTTGTGTAAATTTTTTATTAAATTTAACCGCTTACAATGCTCTGAGCCTGATCCCAATGGCAATAATTACCTATAGCTTATCGGCTATTATTGTAAAACGTTTACATGATCGAAATCGCTCGGGCAAAGCGATTTTTATCTTGCTTGTTCCTATTTTATGTTATGCCACCTCACTGATTAGTGAAGGCTCTATGCAATGGATTTTAGGTTTAGTGATCCCACTATTTGTTTGCACCCTTTTATTTCTAGAGTGGGGATTATTCCAAAGCTACCCAGAGCCAAATCAATATGGCGAAAAAGGGCTTAGTATTCTTTTTAAAGCAGATTAATTATGACAGAACAAATTAAATTAAATTATCACAAAACGCATTTTTTAACTTCAGCACCAGATATTCGCCATTTACCGGAAGATACCGGTGTTGAAATTGCTTTCGCAGGGCGTTCAAATGCAGGGAAATCAACAGCACTAAATGCCTTAACAAACCAAAAAAGTTTGGCTCGTACATCCAAAACACCGGGAAGAACCCAACTTATTAACTTGTTTGAAGTTGAACCAAATTGTAAATTAGTCGATTTACCCGGCTATGGTTATGCGGCGGTGCCGGAGCAGATGAAAATTCAATGGCAAAAAGCCCTTGGCGAATATTTGCAAAAGCGTGAATGCTTAAAAGGTGTGGTTATCTTAATGGATATTCGCCACCCTTTGAAAGATTTAGACCAACAAATGATTGAATGGGCAGTTTCGGCAGAGTTACCGGTGCTATTACTTTTAACCAAAGCGGATAAACTAAGCCAATCGGCACGAGCAAAACAGGTTAAAATGGTGCGTGAGGCTATTTTACCTTTCCAAGGCGATGTTCAAGTAGAAGCCTATTCGGCATTAAATAAAATTGGTATTGATAAACTTTCAGCTAAGTTAGATAGCTGGTTTGCTGAAATGTTTGTGACAGAATAATGAGGAAATGAAAATGTTTGATCTCAATGCATTGCGTCAAGAAACAGACGAAATTATTGAAAATTTATTAAAAGACGGTTCAGATCCCGATGCTCTTTATATTGTTGAGCATCACGTTGCTCATCGTGATTTCGATAAGCTAGAAAAATTAGTAGTTGATGCTTACAAGCTAGGCTATGAAATTTCAGAAGCGGAAGAGGTGGAAGAAGAAAACGGCAAGATTATTTTTGTTTGCGATATTGTCAGCGAAATCGAATTGAATGCCGATTTAATCACGGCTCAACAAAAAGAGCTATTGCCTTTAATTGAAAAAGCGGGTGCTGAATATGAAGGCTGGGGAACCTATTTCGAAGATCCAAATGCCGATGAAGATGAATATGGTGATGATGGCGAATTTTTTGACGAAGATGATGATTTTGAGGAAGAACCTACTCGTCATTAAAACGCAAACAAGCGGTCGAATTTGGCAAAAAATTTGCAAATCCACCGCTTTTTGCTTATTCCAGCCCTTTCTTAACCCAATAATGATAAGGGGCGGTTTCTACTTCTTTTTTGAGTAGTTGGTGATCCATAAATTCACAAAAACTTGGAATATCACGGGTGGTTGCAGGGTCGTCAGCAATAATATGCAAAATCTCGCCATCTGCCATATTACGAATTGTTTTTCGGGTAAGCATAACCGGCTCCGGGCAGCGTAAGCCTAAGGTATCGAGTTCTTTATTTACAGTTAAATCAGTCATTATATTCCTTATGAAAACATTATTTTCTCAACATATTGCACGCTTACAGAAGGTGGTGCAGACCTTGCTTGAAAATGCCTTTTTAGAAGGCTTATGGGTTTACTCGGGCAAAGCAAAAACCTTATTTTTAGATGATCAAAATGCCCCGTTTAAAATTAACCCCTATTTTAATTATTTTTTCCCTTATCCCCAAGCTGAAAATTGCTGGTTGTTTTTAGACGGCAAAAATAAACCGAAAATTTATTTCTATGCCCCTGAAGATTATTGGATTTCAACCGCCGAAGTGCCAAACAATGCTTTTTTTGCTAGAGAGTTTGATTGGGTTATTTTCAAGCAAGATGATGAAATTGCAAAATTTATTCAAAACCCAACCGCTTGCGGTTTTATTGGGGAAGATATTGAACTTGCCACTCATTTAGGCTTTAGCCAAATCAATTCGCAAAAGGTGCTTAATATACTGAATTTTGAACGAACAATCAAAAGTGAATTTGAAATTGAAAGTATTTACCAAGCTCAATTTTCCGCTTTAGCAGGGCATAATACGGCTAAAAATGCGTTTTTTGCAGGCAAGAGTGAGTTTGAAATCAATGCCGATTACCTCATTGCCACAAAGCAATCGGAGTTAAATGTGCCTTACGGTAATATTATGGCAATTAATCAACACGGGGCTGTGTTGCATTACACCGCATTAGATTTTGATACCACAACTCCTCGCCACAGTTTTTTAATTGACGCAGGCACGACAGTAAACGGTTATGCCTCCGATATTACTCGTACTTACGCTTTTGATAGCACTTCTGAATTTGCAGAACTGATTGCCAAAATGGAGCATTTCAAGTTAAAAATTATTGATGATCTCGCTGTTGGCGTAAATTATCTGCATTATCATACCCAAATGCAGCAGATGATTTCCCAATTATTGGCAGAACATCAATTTATTCATTTATCGGCAGAACAGATTTTTGAAGAAGGGGTTAGCCGTAGCTTTTTCCCACACGGCCTGGGGCATTTCTTAGGCATTCAAGTGCACGATGTCGCAGGCTTTCAGCAAACTGCACGGGGCAGCAGAAAAGCCCCTCCGGAAGTTTATCCAAGCCTGCGTTGTACCCGTGATTTAGCGGAAAATATGGTGCTGACCATTGAACCAGGTTTTTACTTTATTGATATGTTGTTGAAACCGTGGAAAACGCATTCGCTAAGTTCTGCATTTAACTGGCAGAAAATTGAAGATTTTAAACGCTTTGGTGGTATTCGTACTGAAGATAATGTGGTTATCCGCCCAAATGGTGCAGAGAATTTAACCGCCAAAGCCCAATCACTACTGTGAGGACATAATGCCAATTTTAGCTATTCTGTTAGGAATATTTTGTTATATCTATATTGAAATTTCGCTACTAGTGAATGTTGGATCGGCAATCGGTGTTCTTCCAACCATTCTTTTACTGATTGCGATCTCGTTTTTAGGCTTATGGTTTGTAAAATTAAGAGGAGCCTATACCTTATTTTCTATTCGCCAAGAATTAAGCCAAGGCAAAATGCCGACCGATGCGGTAGGTAATTCAGTAATGTTTCTGTTAGCCGGTATTTTGCTGATTATCCCAGGCTTTTTAAGTGATATTTTAGCGATTTTGTGTGTATTACCTATCACGAGAAGATTGATTCAAGCCTTCGTATTGAATGCTTTTAAAAATAGAATGTTTGTGCATTTTACCTCATCAAATACGCATTTTCGTTCCCAATCGACACAAGATAGCAATACGTTTGATGCAGAGTTTGAACATAAACCAGAATCTAACGATCCTAATAAAAGGCTGAAGTAATGGATAAACGAACGCTTGCACTCTTAAAAGTGCACGGTACGGCAGTCTTTTTTGGGGCTTCTGGCATTTTTGGGTTATTAATTCAAAGCTCGGCTGAAACTATTGTTTTAGGACGTGTGATGATCGCTTTTGCGATGATCTCATTGTATTTTTTATGGAAAAAACAACCGCTTGTAAAATTAAACGGTAAGCAAATCTTACAACAAGCCATATCTGGTGGGTTATTAGCTACCCATTGGGTAACTTTTTTTATTGCGGTAAAAGTAGGTGGTGTGGCGGTCGCAACGCTAGGCTTTGCCAGCTTTCCTGCTTTTGTTGCCTTATTTGAAAGTCTATTTTTCCGTGAAAAATTACGCTTTAGAGAAATTGTTCTACTGATTGCCATTACTATCGGGCTTATTTTAGTTACCCCTGAATTTACCTTTGGTAATGAAGCGACTCAAGGTTTATTGTGGGGGATTTTATCTGCTCTTGTCTATGGCATTTTGGCGGTAGTCAATCGACATACAATGAGCAAAATTTCTGGTGTGCAAGCAAGCTGGTGGCAATATATTTGTGCAACCATACTATTATTACCGTTTTCTGCTGCGGAGTTACCTACTGTGTCCGCTCAAGATTGGTTTTGGATTTTCTGTGTTGGTTTTCTTTGCACAACATTGGCTTATACCTTATTTATCTCAAGTCTAGATACAATTAACGCTCGTACAGCCTCAATGATTATTTCCCTTGAGCCTGTGTATGCCATTGCGATTGCGTGGATATGCTTTGGCGAAACACCAAATATCAGAATGTTAATTGGTGGAGCGATAATTTTACTTTCTGTCGCCTGGGCAAATTTGAAAAAATGAAAAATCAATTTAACAAACCTCTAAACAAGCGGTTGAATTTTGCTAAAAATTTGCAAAACTCTCGTTTTAAGCTGAGAAATCAGCATTTGCAAAAAAATCTAAAAAAACGACCGCTTACTTTTGATGAAACCATTCTCGTCTTGTTTAACAAACCTTATGATGTGCTGACGCAATTTACTGATGAGCAAGGGCGGCAGACGTTAAAAGATTTTATCCCTATTGCGAATATTTATCCTGTTGGGCGATTAGATCGAGATAGCGAAGGCTTATTGCTTTTAACTAATAATGGCGATATTCAGCACCGTTTAGCTCATCCTAAATTTGAGAAACAGAAAACCTATTTGGTGCAGGTGGAGGGTATTCCGCAACCGTCCGATTTAGCCAAACTAGAAAATGGCGTTGAGCTAAAAGACGGTTTAGCACAGCCTGCCAAGGCGAAGGCTATCGAAGAACCTCATTATAACTGGCATACCGCACCGAAAATTCGAGAGCGAAAAAACATTCCGACCAGTTGGTTGGAATTGATTATCCACGAAGGGAAGAATCGCCAAGTACGAAGAATGACGGCTCATATCGGTTTTCCAACCTTGCGTTTAATTCGGGTTGGGTTAGGGCAATTTGAATTGGGCGATTTAGGGAGTGGCGAATATCGAATATTAACAGATAACGAAAAACGCAAATTATTTAAACAGTTAGGATTAAAAGATGAATAAAGCTTACTGGGTCATTGTAAGAAATTTTGATGTAGCATTGAACGAGGGAGAAATTCCTTTTGGCCCTGCTGAGGAATTTGGTTTGAATGCCCGGAAAAAAACGGAGATCGGCAATTATCAAGGCTTTCCCGTATATTGGTTAAGAGCAACAGAAGAAGATAATCAGAGGGAGTTTGCCTATTTAAGAACGCAAGTAAGCAGACCGCCAGAGTTCGCACATTTATTACACCGAGCGGTCTCGCTCAATCATTTTTTTAGCACTCATCAATTTTGTGGAAAATGTGGTGAGGAAACGGTGTTTGCGGATAATGAAATTGCCAGCCATTGTAATGCTTGTGGTAATCGTACTTATCCAACTATTAGTCCGTCTATTATTGTGGCAGTCCGAAAAGGTAGAGAAATTCTGCTCGCCAATCATTTACGTCATAAAGGCACGATTTACACTACTCTTGCTGGGTTTGTCGAAGCTGGGGAGCCGATTGAAAATACTGTTCATCGAGAAGTATTTGAAGAAACGGGCATTAAAGTTAAAAATATTCGTTATTTCGGCAGCCAACCTTGGGCATTTCCAAACTCATTAATGATTGGTTTTTTAGCCGATTATGAAAGTGGGGAAATTAGTTTGCAAGAGGAGGAGATTTACGATGCCAAATGGTTTGATTGTGATGAACCTCTACCAGAATTACCGCCGGAAGGTACAATCGCTTTAAAATTGATTCAAACAACATTAAAGTTGTGTAGAGAAGAATAAATAAAAAAATGCTGAATAAATTATTACTCAGCATTTTTTTTGAATGAAGTTTTTTATTAACCTTCGCAGCTTGAACAACTTAATAGGTTGCGGTTAAATACCTGTGCCGCACTCATTGAGTTTTGGTAATAAATGGATTTTAAACCAAGCTCTTCAGCGGTTAAGTATAACTGATTTAAATCACGAGCAGGGGTCGCTGGGTGAATCATTAAGTTAATACTTTGGCCTTGGTCGATATATTTCTGACGTTGTGCAGCTTGTTGAATCACGCTTAATTGGCTGATTTCGGCAAAGGTTTTAAATACCTCTTTTTCGTGCTCAGAAAGCTGTTCTAAATGTTGAACAGAACCGTCATTGTGTAAAATTGATGCCCAAGTCTCTTCTGTATCTAATCCTTTTTCTTGTAGAAGTTTCTCTAAGAATGGATTTTTGTAAACGGTTTTAATTTTTGCTAAATCTTTCACATAGTAGTTAGATTTAAACGGCTCAACCGATGGTGAAACACTACCCAAAATGAAGCTACTTGATTTAGTCGGTGCAATACTCATTAAAGTAGTGTTACGGCGACCATAGCCTTCTAAAATTTCAGGCTCACCAAAACGTTGTGCTAATTCTTTCGATGCTTTTAATGTTTTTTCTTGTAACAATCTGAAAATTTCATTATTTTTTTGCATCGCTTGGAAGCTATCAAAAGCAATATTATTGGCTTGTAAGTAACTATGCCAACCTAATACCCCTAAACCTAATGCACGGTGGCGGGTTGCAAAGCGATTCGCTCTATCTAAGAACGGAATAGATTTACTTTTCTCAATAAACTCACTCATTACCACATCTAAGAAGTAGGTTAATACTTCTGGTGCATCAGTATCTTTCCACTCATCAAAATAGAGCAGGTTCATTGAAGATAAACAACAAACAAAGCTTTCATCGTTGCTTGAAGGCAACATAATTTCAGTACATAAGTTTGAAGCGTGTACTGTCATATTTTTATCTTTATAGACATCAGGGCGACCTGCATTGGCATTGTCTTTAAAGAATAAGTAAGGAATCCCTGTTTCGGTTTTACGTTGTAATAGTTTTGCCCAAAGCTGACGTTTGTAAGGGTCACCAGCCTTCATTGACTCTAACCAATCGTGACCAACACACACACCATAATACATTAATTGGATTGGGTTACCTTCGGTATGAATATCTAACCACTCATCAATATCGCCGTGTTCAATATCGATATAACCTGCAAATTGCCCTTTGCGAGAAGTACCTTGAGAGATCACATCGATTACAGTATCGAATAGCTTACTAAAGTTAAATGAGCCGTCCGATTTACCATTATTTTTAATAGATGAACCACGAGGACGAATATCGCCAAAATAAGCAGATGTACCACCGCCAATTTTACTCATCATACCCACTTCGGCTGTTGTTACCATAATTTCGTGGATAGAGTCGCCAATATAGCTACCAAAACACGAAATCGGCAAACCACGATCTAAACCAAAGTTTGACCAAATCGGCGAAGAAAGCGAGAAATAACCTCTTGCCATATAGTGATAAAATTTATCCGCAAAACCTTCAATGCCAAGTTTACGCTCTGCGTGTTCAGCAATAAAACGAATGCGATCTAATGCGGTAGTGCCTTCCAATAAATAGCCACGTTGTAAGAATAAACGGCTATCTTCATTTAGCCAGTGGAAGTCTGGGCGGTCTGTATTAAAATAAGTCATCTGCGGTAATCTGTTTCATTTTTTTAGAATAATCGGTACTACGTTTGTTAAAGAAATCTGTTTCTTTAGTTGAAAGAATTTCAATATCAAACCACTCAGTTTCTTTTAACAATTCAGGGTCAATATTATGAGGTGGTTCTAAGCCTAAAATCATCAATGAATTGTTATAACGGTTTTTAATGTAGTTTTCTACGGTGGCTTTGGTAATAAAGCTCAAATCGCCTTCTTCAAAAATCCAGTCTAAAATGCCACGCTCCGCTTCAAAGGCTTGAGTCGCTAAAGTTTCTAACTCTGTAAAGAATTCTGGTGTAAAGAGCTCACTGTGTTCATCACGTAAAATTTCATATAATGCAATACCGAATTTACCGTGAATCTCTTCTTCTTTTGAGGTCGCTTCAACTGCATTTGAAATCCCTTTAAACAGGTTTTTATGCTTATTAAACGACATCATAATGATGAATTGCCCGAATAAAGAAATATGTTCGACAAATAAAGAGAAAAGCACTAAAGATAGAACAAATTCGCCTTTGCCAGCATCTTTATCTTTCATAAAGCTTTCCATATAACGAATACGATTCATTAATGGTTCAATGTCTTGAATTTGGCTAAACATTTCATTTAAGCCAAGTTTTTCCAATAAGAATGAGTACGCATCTTTATGGCGAACTTCAGATTCTGCAAAGGTACCACCTACATCGTCCATTTCTGGTTTTGGGAAATAGCGGTATAACTCGCCCCAGAAACGTTTAACGTTTACCTCAACTTGTGAAATGGCAAGCATTGCACGGGTTAAAACGTGGCGTTCATGATCGTTAATAGTGGTGCGATAGTCTTGAATGTCGCCTGTGAAGTTAAATTCGGTATGTAACCAATAAGAGTGGCGGATAGCATCTTTAAATTCAAGCAGTTCGGGGTACTCATACGGCTTAATATTTAAGCGTTTTTGGAAAAGGTTTCTAGACATATTCGTAGGCTCTATCTTAAAAGTTAATCGTAAATCTGGAGAAAGATTTTATGCAAAAAAACTTTCAAGACAAGTCTTGACAAAATAGCTTTTTCATTAGTTTTTGTTAGTCTATTGATTTATAAAGGAAAAAAAGTTCATAATTTTTAATTCAATATGTTGTGTTTTTGTTATTATAAAAACACTATATATTGTGTTTTATATTGTTTTTAAATTAACCAAATTAGCGAGTAAACCTTGATAAAACTATGTTTATATCGCTTTTTCGAGTATGATAAAACCTTATTTGATACCGCTTACAAGCGGTGATTTTTTTGCAAAATTTTACCCTTTTTTGACCGCTTGATTTTTTATTTATGAATACTCACTCTCAAGAATTTTACCGTGGGCGTTTTTCTGTAGCCCCAATGTTAGATTGGACCACTCGTCATTGTCGTTATTTTCATCGCCAATTTAGCCAAAATGCACTGCTTTATACCGAGATGATCACCGCCCCTGCAATTTTGCACGCAAAATATGATTTATTGGAATATTCTCCAGATGAAAATCCGGTTGCCTTTCAGTTAGGCGGAAGCGACCCAGCCCAACTGGCTCATTGTGCGAAATTAGTGGAAGAACGTGGCTATGCAGAAGTAAACCTTAATGTGGGCTGTCCGTCAGACAGAGTGCAAAACGGTATGTTTGGGGCTTGTTTAATGGGTAAAGCCGATTTAGTAGCGGATTGTATTAAAGCGATGCAAGATGCGGTCGAGATCCCTGTTACGGTTAAACACCGCATTGGTATTGATGATTTAGATAGTTATGAATTTCTATGCGACTTTATTGAGAAGGTGCAACCCTATAGCCAAGATTTTATTGTCCACGCTCGCAAAGCGTGGTTATCCGGCTTAAGCCCGAAAGAAAACCGAGAAATTCCACCGCTTGATTATGAGCGAGTGTATCAACTTAAACGAGATTTCCCACATTTAAATATCAGCATTAACGGTGGGATTAAAACCATTGAGGAAATTAAGCATCACTTGCAATTTGTTGATGGCGTAATGGTGGGGCGAGAAGCCTATCAAAACCCGTCAATGCTTGGCGAAATTGATTCGCAAATTTTTCAGAAAAACAGGCCGCTTGTCAGTGCAAAACAGGCGGTAGAAAAAATGTTCCCTTATATCGAACAAGAACTTTCTAAAGGGGTATATTTAAACCACATTGTCCGCCATATGCTAGGTGCATTCCAAAATTGCAAAGGGGCAAGGCAATGGCGACGTCATTTAAGTGAAAATGCAACGAAACAAGGGGCTGGTGTAGAGGTTGTAGAGCAAGCATTGGCTTTTGTGAGCGGAAATTAGGAGGCATTATGGCAGATCCACATATTCAATCGCCGATGGATTTTATTGATTATTTAACCGTCATTATTTACCGCAGTGGATTTGTTGTAGCGACAATAATGTTATTTTTGCTACCTTATTATGCGGATATTGCTACACAAGGCTTATTGATTGCTGGTGTAATGCTAGCTTCCTCATTGCATTTATATGCCAAATCGTTTCGGATGATTTTCCAATTTAGTGCTTGGCTAGGCTTGCTTTGTGCGATTTTCAATTTTCCGCTATTAGCTCTTGGGGCAATGTTACTTGTGATTGGCGGATTAAGCTATAAAGAATATTTCTGCTTTAGGGTATTCGGCTTAAACTTTCAACCTTTGTTTGTAGCGGTGTTATGGTCTGCAGTTGCGTTGGATTTGAGTGTTTTAGTGCAGATCCTAAGTGTTATTTGTGGCTTACTATTATTGATATTAAGTATTCAAAAATGGCGAATGCCATTGCATTTTGATATTGGGGATAAGAGCAAATATCAAATTTAACGATCACATTAAACAAACAGAAAAGGCTAGAATCATACAAATTCTAGCCTTACTTTATATTACGAATAAAAAATATTAGCGTAAAAACGCTGGAATATTTTTCTCATAAGCGGCGATAGCATCTTCGTGTTGTAAGGTTAAACCGATATTATCTAAGCCGTTTAATAAGCAGTGGCGGCGGAATTCGTCGAGCTCAAAAGTATAGACTTTATCGCCTGCCGTTACCGTCATTGCTTCTAAATCTACGTGAATTTGTTTGCCTTCATTTGCCCATACCCATTGGAAGATTTCGTCCACTTCCTCTTCACTTAATTTGATTGGAAGCATATGGTTGTTTAGGCTGTTATTATAGAAAATATCGGCAAAGCTTGGGGCGATCATTACTTTAAAACCATAATCTGCTAATGCCCAAGGTGCGTGTTCACGTGAAGAGCCACAACCTAAATTTTTACGGGCGAGTAAAATTGTTGCTCCTTGATATTGTGGGAAATTTAACACGAAATCCGGGTTAAGTTGTGTTTCTTCTGCATCTAAATAACGCCATTCATGGAAAAGGTGTTTACCAAATCCAACGCGGGTGATTGCCTGTAAAAATTGTTTTGGAATAATTGCGTCTGTATCCACGTTTGCGGCATCAAGTGGAACCACTAAGCCTGAATGTTGTTTTAATCCTGCCATTTTTTGCTCCTTACTTATGCGTTTAATGCTATGTTACGAATATCAACAAATTTACCGAACATTGCCGCGGCAGCTGCCATTGCTGGGCTAACTAAGTGGGTACGGCCGTTACGACCTTGGCGGCCTTCAAAGTTACGGTTTGAGGTTGATGCACAACGTTCCCATTCACCTAAACGGTCATCGTTCATTCCTAAACACATCGAACAACCCGGGTTACGCCATTCTGCTCCGGCTTCAATGAAGATTTTATCCAAACCTTCTTTTTCCGCTTGCTCTTTTACTAAACCTGAACCCGGTACCACCAAAATGCGTTTTACGTTATCCGCTTTTTTACGCCCTTTCATTACTGCTGCTGCTGCACGTAAATCTTCTATACGAGCATTAGTACAAGAGCCGATAAAGACTTGATCAACCGGAATTTCTTTTAGATCTACGTTAGCCTCTAAACCGATATAGGCTAAGGCTTTTTCCGCTGAAGCACGAGTTACTGGATCGCTCATTTCAGCAGGGTTAGGTACAACTTGGTCAATGCCGATAACTTGCCCTGGGTTAGTGCCCCAAGTAACTTGTGGTGCAATGTCTTTCGCCTCTAAAATCACTTCTGCATCATAAACCGCACCTTCGTCCGTTTTTAAGGTTTTCCAATATTCAATAGCATCGTCCCAATCTTTGCCTTTTGGTGCATGTGGGCGGTCTTTTAAATAAGCGAATGTTGTTTCATCTGGGGCAACGATACCGGCTTTCGCACCGAATTCAATCGCCATATTACATACTGTCATTCGCCCTTCCATAGAAAGATCACGAATGGCTTCACCGCAGAATTCAACTACATAGCCTGTTCCACCTGCCATTGTAGTTTTGCCAATAATGGCTAACACAATATCTTTTGCGGTAATGCCCGGATTGACTTTGCCACGCACTTCCACTTTCATACTTTTTGCACGTGCTTGTTTTAAGGTTTGAGTAGCAAGTACGTGTTCAACTTCAGAAGTACCAATACCAAATGCAAGAGCCCCAAAAGCACCGTGTGTGGCGGTGTGAGAGTCGCCACATACAATCGTCATTCCCGGTAAAGTTAAGCCTTGTTCCGGCCCCATTACGTGCACGATACCTTGTTGTTTAGTGGTTATATCAAAAAGCGAAATACCAGTTGCGGCACAATTTTTTTCTAATTCTAAAACTTGGATTTTAGCCTGACCTTCAAGTTGTTGAACATCACGCACTTGGGTTGAAATGCTGTGATCCATTGTGCCGAATGTTTTGTTCACTTGGCGAACTTGGCGACCTGCAACACGTAAGCCATCAAAAGCTTGTGGAGAGGTAACTTCGTGAATTAAGTGGCGGTTAATATAGATAATCGGTGTTTCGCCTTCGGCTTCATACACCACGTGTGAATCGAATAGTTTTTCGTACAATGTTTTTGCTTTCTGCATAAAATGTTCCAACTCGAAATAAAATGTTAAATTTTTTTAGTTATAACAAGCGGTTAAATTTGCAAGAAATTTTACAAAAACAACCGCTTGTTTATGATGAATACGACTATAACGATTAAAAAAACGAAAGTAAAATATAATTTTTGCTGAAAATAACGATTTTTATTCTGTTGAATAAGCTGAAAAATAGCATTAATTGATAATGCTTAGAATATTATTCTGCTTAATGCGTAACTTATAGCAAGTTATCTAGAGATTAAAAGCGTTTATAGAGCTATTTTCTTCTTTCGTTTTTTGTTAAATTTTTTGTAGTGAAAGGTGATTCTTATCACAGTTTCAAAAAAATTATCTTGAAATAAAAAATAATAATCTCTAGACTCAAAAAAATTTATTTCGAATAAAATTAAATAATTGTTTATTAATGGAGATTAAATATGCAATCTAAATTCTCGCTTTCATTTTTAACAGCCTCACTAGTATTAGGTCTATCAGCAAATGTATTTGCAGCTAAAGTGCCAGAAGGAACCGTATTATCAGATAAACAAGAAATTACCATTAATAATGGGGCGGAGCCATCAAGTTTCGACCCGCATAAAATTGAAGGTGTACCAGAAGCTCAAGTTGCATATCAATTATTTGAGGGATTAATTACAAAAGATTCTGATGGTAATCTTCAGCCAGGAGCAGCAGAATCTTGGGAAAGCTCTCCTGATTACAAAACTTGGACATTTAAATTACGTCAAGATGCAAAATGGTCTAATGGCGAACCTGTAACCGCACACGACTTTGTGTTTGCTTGGCAACGTTTAGTTAATCCACTCACAGCCTCGCCTTATTCTAGTTATTTAACTTATTTAAATGTGGAAAATGCTCAAGAAATTATTGATGGCAACAAAAAAAGCAGAAGAGCTAGGTGTGAAAGCGATTGACGATTTTACTTTCCAAGTACAATTAACCCAGCCTGTGCCTTATGCTGTAGAGCTTTCTACACACGCATCTCTATTACCTGTTAATAAAGCATTAGTTGAAAAATTAGGTGATGCTTGGGTGAAAAAAGAGAATTTAGTCGGAAACGGAGCCTATAAATTAGCCGATCACGTTATTAACGAAAAAATTGTTTTTGAGCGTAACCCAAATTATTGGAATGATAAAGAAACGGTAATTAATAAAGCTACTTTCTTAGCGATCGCAAACGCAACAACAGATGTTTCACGTTACCGTGCTGGTGATTTAGATATGACAAACTATGCATTACCGCCAGAGCAGTTTGCAACCTTGAAAAAAGATCTTCCAGACGAAGTATTTACTGCTAGAACGCTTTCAACTTATTACTACGAATTTAATCATACTAAAGCCCCTTTTGATAATGTAAAAGTACGTGAAGCATTAAACTTAGCGTTAGATAGAACCATTATTACTGACAAAGTATTAGGACAAGGGCAAACACCAACTTACGTATTTACTCCACCTTATATTCACGAGGGGGAGAAAATTCAGCAACCAGCTTATTCAACGGAATCTTTAGCAGATAGAAAAGCCAAAGCGTTAAAATTATTAGAAGAAGCTGGTTATAGCAAAGCAAACCCATTGAAATTCACGGTGCTTTATAACACGAATGACAACCATAAGAAAATTGCGATTGCAGTTTCTTCGCTTTGGAAACAAGCTACCAACGGTGTTGTTGATGTGAAATTAGAAAACCAAGAGTGGAAAACTTTCTTAGATACTCGCCGTAATGCGAATTATGATGTCTCTCGTGCAGGCTGGTCTGCAGACTATAACCAAGCGACAACTTTTATTAATTATTTCTTGTCAAATTCAAGTAATAATACGGCCTTTTATAAAAGTGATGCTTACGATGCTGCGGTTGCAGAATCTTATAAGGCAACGGATGCAGCAGGCCGAGCAGAAGCATATGCTAAAGCTGAAGAGCAACTTGCAAAAGATTTTGCCATTATGCCAATTTACAACTATGTGAACCCTCGCTTAGTTAAACCTTATGTAAAAGGCTACACAGGAAAAGATCCACAAGATGATATTTTCATCCGTAACTTATACATTGTGAAATAATATGTTTAAGGTTGGTTATTGAGAGATAATCAACCTTTTATTTTTAAGAGAACAAGATGGAAACCAGATTATTTTCAGTTTATGGACGTGTTCAAGGTGTTGCTTTTCGCTTTTTTACCTTACAAGAGGCTCGAAAATTAGGCATAAAAGGCTACGCTAGGAATAGAGATGATAACTCAGTAGAAGTGGTGGCTACGGCAGATAGTGAAACCTTAGCTCAATTTGAAAAGTGGCTACATAAAGGCTCACCAGCTGCTAAGGTTGAACAAGTTATTGTAAGTGATTATTTAGGTAGTGAAGTATTCCGCCAATTTGAGATAAGGCATTAAATTATATTTCATACCAGATAGTGAATCTTAGTTTACAAATACAATGCCATAATCACCGCATTTTCCTTCCCACCTTCAGGGGTTGGGTAATAATTTTTGCGAATGGTAACTTCATTAAAACCAAGGGAATTATAGAGCCGTTGTGCCGCAATATTTGATTCTCTAACCTCTAGCCACAATGTAGCAATGCCTTTTTGTTGTAGTTGCAAAATAAGTTCGGAAAGTAACCGCTTGCCAAAGCCTTGATGTTGGAAGGCTGGATCAACCGCAATATTAAATAAAGTCGCTTCATCTAACACAATCTGGCTAATTGCAAATGCCACAATCTGCTCATTTTCGACTAATTTTAAATTCAGATATTTCTCGCCTTGGTTATTTAGCAAAGTCCCTTTCGACCACGGCACTAAATGGGCTTTTTGCTCAATTTCAAATAAACGTTCAAAATCTTGCTCATTGATTATCTCAATCACACTACTTCTCCAAAATGCTGTAAATAGGTGTCCATTTGTTGCCAAAGTTTGCGTTTTTGTGCAGCTTGTTCAAGCTCTTGCCAACAAGAACTTTGCCAAGCGGTCTGATTTGCAAAAAGTTTTGCAATTTTAACCGCTTGCGTTTCTGGCTGAATCAACCAAAAAACTGGCGAGTGAGTAAATACTAACCGTTGCGATTGTTCGCTATTCAACCATTGATATTCGTTTTGTTGAAGATTTAGCACCCGTAAAATATCCGCAAAAAAGCGACTCTGTTGGTAATCTTCCTCACATACGACTACTAATTTCGCACTCTGACTTAACCGTATTTGAGCATCGCCTTTTAGCACTTGCGGTTTAGCAAGCACCCATTGCGAAATTCCCATTTCTTGTAACAATAAATCACGCCGATTCATCTTAAACCTCATAAAATTTCAGGCATAGTACCAAAACTCGCCCCAATGCGGAAATTTTTTCAAAAAATAACGATTTTTCGCAAAGAAAGGCAAGATTTATCAGCTTAAATTCGGTATATTCTCAGCCAATATTATTCGCAATAGGTTTTAAAAATGCTCTCTTTAGAAAGTGAAGTGCTTGAACGCCACGTAACGTTATTTCAACAAAAATCCGTATTACTTTTTGGCGATGTGCGAGATGATTTTGCTCATCAGCTACAATCCATAACTAAAAACGTTGCCGTATTTAGTAGCTATTTTGATTATGCTCGCCACAATACGCACGCAGAATTTGGTTTAGAATGCCATTTGAAAGCAGATTTGGCCGTTTTTTATTGGACCAAAAATAAACAAGAGTGCCAATTTCAGCTATTACAATGGCTTTCCCAATGCCAAGTCGGGCAAGAAATGTTAATTATCGGCGAAAATCGAGCCGGTGTACGTTCGGTTGAAAAGATGCTAGAGCCTTTCGGCAATATTGCCAAAATTGATTCTGCTCGCCGTTGTGGCTTGTATCATTTTGAACTAAATAGCGTGCCAACCTTTGATTGCAAAACATTTTGGAAATCTTACCGCTTGCAAGATCTAAACATCTTCGCCTTGCCTGCCGTATTTAGTTCCGCAGAGTTGGATAACGGCACAAAACTACTGCTTTCCACCTTTGACAAAGCCGATAGACTAAAAGGCAAAGTGCTTGATTTAGGTTGTGGGGCGGGGGTAATTGGAGCCACGCTTAAACAGCAATTTGGCAAAATTAAACTCACGATGAGCGATATTCACGCAATGGCGATTGAGTCCAGCCGCCGAACATTAGCTGAAAATCAATTAGAGGGAGAAGTTGTTACAAGCGATGTGTTCTCGCATATTACCGAACGTTTTGATTTGATCGTTTCTAACCCACCATTTCACGATGGGGTTGATACCGCCTACCGTGCAGTGGAAGAGTTAATTTTCCAAGCCAAAAACCATTTAACCAAAGGTGGGGAATTACGCATTGTGGCAAACGCCTTCTTACCTTACCCTGATTTGTTGGATAAAGCATTTGGCAAACACAACGTTCTGGCAAAATCGACCAAATTTAAGGTGTATTCAGCAAGAGCATAGCGACAAATTTCATTGCACAGAAAAAAGCATAATTTGCTGAAAAATTACTTGCTATTTATTTTTTCTTAGCGTAAATTCGTTTCATACAGTTTTGGAGAAACACAATGAATTTTAACTGCACAGTACATCACCACCATTTTTCCTGATATCTTTCGGGCATTTGGTGTGTGCGGAAGATAAATCTTCCGAGTAAGTGCAGCAATATATAAATAATCTCTCGGAAGGCAACTTTCGAGAGATTTTTTTATATCTAAACTTTTCCGTTATAGGAGAAATTAATGACAAACCCAATAGAAATTTACCAAGCTAAAGACGGCACAACGCAAGTAGAAGTCAGGTTTGAAAACGACACTGTTTGGCTATCGCAAGGTCAAATGGCAAAAATTTTTGGAACAACTACTGATAATATTAGCTTGCACTTGAAAAATATTTTTGCTGAAAACGAACTTGATGAAAATTTAACCACCAAGGATTCCTCGGTAGTTCGGCAAGAAGGTAAACGACAAGTTACTCGTAAATTAAAATACTATAACTTAGATGCCATTATCTCAGTGGGATACCGTGTAAAATCCAAATCTGCAACACAATTTCGTATCTGGGCAACCGCTCGCTTAAAAGATTATTTAGTTAAAGGTTATGCGATTAATCAACAGCGTTTACAACAAAATGCTCACGAATTAGAACAAGCCTTAGCATTAATTCAGAAAACCGCAAATTCATCAGAATTAACATTGGAAAGCGGTCGGGGTTTGGTCGATATTGTTAGCCGTTATACCCACACTTTTTTATGGCTACAACAGTATGATGAAGGTTTATTGACCGAGCCTAAAACACAAACCGGAGGTGTATTAGCTGATTTGCCAACGGTACGAACAGCTTTGGCAGAGCTTAAGCAACAACTTATGGCACGTGGCGAAGCCTCAGAATTATTTGGTCGTGAGCGTGAAGATGGTTTGGCGGCAATTTGGGGAAATTTGGATCAAACAGTTTTTGGCGAACCAGCTTACCCGAGTGTGGAGGCTAAAGCTGCTCATCTGCTCTATTTTGTGGTAAAAAATCATCCGTTTTCAGACGGCAATAAACGCAGCGGGGCATTTTTGTTTGTCGATTTTCTACATCGCAATGGTCGCTTGCTCAACCAAGAACAACAGCCGATTATCAATGATACTGGCTTGGCGGCATTGACTTTACTTGTGGCAGAATCCGACCCGAAACAGAAAGAAACATTAATTCGTTTAATTATGCATATGCTGAAAAATAACAATTAAAAGAGCGGTTGATTTTCTCTTAATTTTTGCAAAATTTTGAAAAAATTAGACCGCTTGCTAACCAAAACAAAGAATAAACAGGAACACAATATGACAATTTCACAACTTTCTCGCACTAATGTACAAGCCTTAACACCTTACCAATCCGCTCGAAAATTGGGTGGGAACGGCACAATTTGGCTCAATGCAAATGAATATCCAACTTCGCCAAAGTTTCAGTTAAGCGGTAAAGATTTAAACCGCTATCCAGAGCCACAACCGCAGGCAGTACTAGAAAATTATGCGAATTACGCAGGGGTAAAACCTGAAAATGTGATCGTTACCCGTGGTGGAGATGAAGGCATTGAGCTAGTGATTAAAGCCTTTTGTCAGCCAGAACAGGATGCAATTTTATATTGCCCGCCTACTTATGGAATGTATGCGGTAAGTGCCGAAACGATTGGTGTTGAGATGGTTACCGTGAATCAAACCACGGAATTTCAGTTGGATTTACCGAATATCAAACAAGCGTTAGAAAATAATCCGAATCTCAAAGTCGTATTTATATGTAATCCGAATAATCCGACCGGCACATTACTAAATCGTACCGATGTGCTTAAGTTGTTAGAAACAACTCGCAACCGTGCTATTGTGGTGCTGGACGAAGCCTATATCGAATTTACGCAAGCGGACACTTTTGTGCCGGAAATTGCAAATTATCCGCACCTTGCTATTGTTCGCACTCTTTCTAAAGCCTTTGCTTTAGCAGGCCTACGTTGTGGTTTTGTGCTAGCGAACCCTGAGCTAATCGAAATCTTAAATAAAGTGATCGCTCCGTATCCAATCCCCGTACCAAGTGCCGATATTGCCGAGCAAGCTTTATTACCTGAAAATATTGAGATGGTAAAACAACAGGTTCAAACTATCTTAAGCGAACGTGATAGGCTAGTAAAAGAACTCGCTAAATTGCCAAATATAGTGGAGATTTTTGATACTCACGCTAACTATGTGCTAGTAAAATTCCAAGACGGGCAGAAAGTGTTTAAAGCTCTGTGGGATGAGGGTATTATTCTACGAGATCAACACAAAGCGGTAAATCTGCAAAATTGTATTCGGATTACAGTGGGGACGACAGAGGAAAATCAAAGAGTGATTGAGGCTATCAAAACCGTAGGGTGCGTTTGCTAACGCACAATAACATCTTTAAATTTATGGTGCGTTTGCAAACGCACCCTACGCAGGAGAACAATATGCAACCAACCCTTTTTATCGACCGTGACGGCACTTTAATTGACGAACCGAAAACTGATTTTCAAATCGACAGCCTTGAAAAACTCAAGTTTGAACCGAACGTCATTCCAGCACTGCTGAAACTGAAAAACAAATATCGTTTTGTAATGGTATCCAACCAAGACGGTTTAGGCACAAGCTCATTTCCACAGGAAGATTTCGACAAACCGCACAATGCAATGATGGTGTTATTTAATTCGCAAGGCATCGAATTTGACGAAGTGCTGATTTGCCCCCACAAGCCCGAAGACGGTTGCGATTGCCGTAAACCGCAGACCAAATTACTACAAAAATATATCGAGCGTGAACTGTTTGATCCTGCCACCAGCTTTGTAATTGGCGACCGTGTCACCGATGTTCAGTTGGCGGAAAATATCGGCATTCGTGCCATTCAATATCACCCTGAAAAAATGAACTGGGATCTGATTGCTGAAAAACTGTTGGGCGAAAGCGTTACCAACAACGGTGACCGCACCCCACGCTATGCGGAAGTGGCACGCAAAACCAAAGAAACCGACATTAAAGTGCAAGTTTGGCTGGACGAAACTGGTGTAAACGACATCAAAACTGGCGTCGGCTTTTTCGACCATATGCTCGACCAAATCGCCACCCACGGCGGTTTCCGAATGAATGTTTATTGCAAAGGCGATTTGTGGATTGACGAACACCACACCGTCGAAGACACTGCTCTTGCCCTCGGCACAGCGTTAAAACAAGCCATCGGCGACAAACGGGGCATTGCTCGTTTCGGCTTCGTGTTGCCGATGGACGAATGCAAAGCGGAATGTACAATGGATTTATCCGGCAGACCGTTTATCAAGTTCAAAGCCGATTTCAAACGGGACAAAGTCGGCGATTTCAGCACCGAACTGACCGAGCATTTCTTCCAATCTATTGCGTTTACAATGCTTGCCACCTTGCACTTAAAAGCAAAAGGCGACAACGACCACCACAAAATCGAAAGCCTGTTTAAAGTATTTGGCAGAACATTAAGACAATGTATTCGCATTGAAGGGAATGAATTGCCGAGTTCAAAAGGGGTTTTGTAATTTAGAACGAACGTAGGGGCGAATCATATTCGCCCTCATAAAAAAGAGCAGTTGGAGGGTAAATCCAACAGATGAAATTGAAATTTATAATGAATTTAGCTTCCAGCATGAGTTTGGGGTATTTTTAAGAGAAAAGCTAAAACCTGAAGGTTATAAAATTCAATTTGAAAGAAATGTAAGATATTTTGGTTATACACCAAAGGAAGAATATGAGAAGAAAGAAATTGATATAGTTATATTAAATAAAAATGATAATAATGAAAAGTATGCAATAGAGTTGAAATTTTCTAATTCAACAAATGGACAATATCCTGAGAAAATGTTTAGTTTTATTAAGGATATTTTATTTATGGAAACTGTAAAATTACAATGTAAAGGATTTGTTGAGAACTATTGTATAACTTTTAGTGAAGACAAAAATTTCTATACTGGATTTAAGAAGGATGGAATTTATGATTATTTCCGTAATGGTAAAGAAATATCTGGATATATTGAAAAACCAACAGGGAAGGATAAATTTGAAATAAAACTTGAAAGTTCTTATAAAGTTATATGGGAAGATTTTGATGAGGATAAGAAATTCTATATAGTTAAGATTTGATATATAACTAGATTAATAATCGGAATAAACTATACAACCTATTTCCTAAAAATTTTATAGCAAGCAAAAGCCAATGAAGTACAACCACCTAAACCAACCTATCGGCGACTCAATGCCGAATTTCATCGTAGGGGAATATCCAAACATTACCTTATTACAAGGTCGTTTTTGTCGTTTGGAGAAATTATCCCCTGCTCACGCGGATGATTTATTTGCAGTTTATTCGTCTGATGAGCGTTATTGGACTTATTTACCGCTCGATCCTTTTGACGATAAAAAACAATTCAGTGAATTTTTACAGCAAATTACCGTTTCAACCGATCCCTATTATTTTGCCATTATTGATGAAAAAACAGGGCAGGCGGTCGGTACATTTGCGTTAATGCGGATCGATTCAAATAGCCGTGTGATCGAAGTAGGCTGGGTGATTTATTCGCCAGAACTGCAAAGAACCAAAATTGCTACCGAAGCTCAATTTTTATTGGCACAATATGTTTTTGAAACGTTGCAATACCGCCGTTATGAATGGAAATGTGACAGCTTGAACGAGCCGTCCAGAAAAGCGGCACTCCGTTTGGGTTTTACCTATGAAGGCACATTCCGTCAAGCACAGGTTTACAACGGCAGAAACCGAGATACGGCGTGGTTTTCAATGCTGGATATTGAGTGGCAGAACCGCAAAAGCCGTTTTCAAAAATGGCTATCCGATGAAAATTTTGATGAAAAAGGAAGGCAGAAAAAATCGCTCGCCGAATGTTAAATAAGGAAAAATATGCAACTCACAATCATCGACACAGGCTGTGCAAACCTGTCTTCTGTAAAATTTGCATTCGACCGCTTGGGTATCCAAGCGGAAATCAGCCGTGATTTAGACAAAATCAAATCGGCGGATAAATTACTATTGCCCGGTGTCGGCACGGCACAGGCGGCGATGAAAATTTTGCAGGATCGCAATCTAATCGAGACAATCCAAAATGCAACCCAACCGATGCTCGGAATCTGCTTGGGAATGCAGTTAATGACGGAATTTTCTGCCGAAGGGAATGTGCCTACGCTGAACTTAATGAGCGGACATACCGAATTGATTCCAAATCACGGTTTACCATTACCACATATGGGCTGGAACAGAGTAAATTACCAAACGGATCACCCGCTTTTCCACGGTATTGAGCAAGGTAGCCATTTCTATTTTGTACATAGCTATGCGGTGTTACCGAATGAAAACACCATTGCCACTTGTGATTACGGTGAACCGTTTTCAGCCGCCTTGCAAAGCAAAAATTTCTACGGTGTGCAATTCCACCCAGAACGTTCTGGTACGGCAGGAGCGAAGTTGTTGCAGAATTTTGTGGAGAATATTTAATTCGTAGGGGCGGGGTTTATCCCCGCCCGCACCTAAACCCAAATGGGCGAGGATAAACCTCGCCCTACAAGCGGTCGAATTTTAAAAAAATTTACAGGAAAAAATATGCAAAAAAAATCCATTATTATCCCCGCACTCGACTTAATCGACGGTCACGTTGTGCGGTTACACCAAGGTGATTACGCCAAACAGACCACTTATTGCGATAACCCTATCGAGCAGTTTGCTGATTATGTCCGCCAAGGGGCAGAGCAGTTGCATTTGGTGGATCTGACAGGGGCGAAAGATCCGAATAAAAGACAAACCGAGCTTATCGGCAAGATTATTGCCACAACAAATTGCCCTGTGCAAGTTGGTGGCGGTATCCGTACCGAGCAAGATGTGGCGGATTTATTGGTGGTGGGGGCAAACCGTGTGGTTATTGGCTCAACGGCAGTAAAACAGCCTGAAATGGTAAAAGGTTGGTTTAAAAAATATGGTGCCGAGAAATTTGTGCTGGCATTAGATGTAAACATTGATGCAGAAGGCAAAAAAATCATTGCGATTAGCGGCTGGCAAGAGGCAAGCGGTGTGTCGTTGGAAGCGTTAATCGAAGATTATCAAGCTGTTGGGTTACAGCACGTGTTATGTACCGATATTTCCCGAGACGGCACGTTGGCAGGCTCAAATGTGGATCTGTATAAAGAAATCTGTGCGAAATATCCGGAAATTCAGTTCCAATCATCGGGCGGTATCGGTAGTTTAGCTGATATTGCAGCGTTAAAAGGCACAGGCGTAGCCGGTGTGATTGTCGGACGTGCGTTGTTAGAAGGTAAATTTAATGTAGCGGAGGCGATCAAATGTTGGCAAAACGGATAATTCCTTGTTTAGATGTGCGAGATGGGCAAGTAGTAAAAGGCGTGCAGTTCCGTAATCACGAAATTATTGGTGATATCGTACCGCTGGCAAAACGCTATGCCGAAGAAGGGGCGGACGAGTTGGTGTTTTACGATATTACCGCTTCATCAGACGGACGCACCGTGGGTAAAAGCTGGGTGGAACGAGTAGCGGAAGTGATCGATATTCCGTTTTGTGTCGCCGGTGGAATTAAAACCATTGTCGATGCGGAACAGATTTTCGCTTTCGGGGCGGATAAAATCTCGATCAATTCCCCAGCACTTGCTGATCCGAATTTAATCACGGCTTTGGCTGGTCGTTTTGGTGTGCAAGCGGTAGTAGTCGGGATCGATAGCTGGTTTGAAGAAGAAACCGGTAAATATTGGGTGAACCAATATACCGGCGATGAAAAACGCACTCGCCAAACTAACTGGCAGTTACTCGATTGGGTGCAAGAAGTGCAAAAACGAGGAGCCGGCGAAATCGTACTGAATATGATGAACCAAGACGGCGTGCGTAACGGCTATGATTTAGTACAACTGAAAAAAGTGCGAGAAGTGTGCAACGTGCCGTTGATTGCCTCGGGCGGTGCCGGCGAAATGGTGCATTTTCGTGATGCCTTTATTGATGCACAGGTGGATGGAGCATTGGCGGCAAGCGTGTTTCATAAGCAGATTATCAATATTGGCGAGTTGAAAGCGTATTTGAAAAAAGAAGATGTAGAGATTCGTACCTAGTTATGTAATAGCATTCATCTTTGAGAAGAGTTTTATCTAGGTATATTAAGGAATTCATCAAAGACTAGCATTTTTTAAAAGAGAAAATATATGAAATTTGGTAAAACAATACAGATTTATTTGGAGAATGGGAATACATCAGGTATTCGACATTTAGAAATTGTGAACTGGAGTGGGCAGGGGATATTTGTTCCTAGAACTAAAATAAAAGATTTAGATAGGTGGGCAGAAGCTAAACGTCCAGGTATTTATTTTTTATTTGGGCGAGATGAAGAAAATGGATGTCAAGCCGTTTATATTGGTGAATCAGAGAATATTTTAGAACGTTTGCGAAAGCATATCAATAAAAAAAAGTTTTGGAATGAAGCTATATTTTTCACGAGTAAAGATGATCATCTAACTAAATCACATATAAAATATTTGGAAGCTAGAAGTATAGAAATAGCGAAAGATGCTGGTCGTTATACCTTAGAAAATAGCAATAGAGCTACTTTACCTTCATTACCTCTTAGTGCAAAAGATTCAATGGAAGAGTTCATACTAAATATCAAAATATTGCTAGGAAGTACAGGTCATAAAGTGCTGGAGCCATTACTATCTGTCACACAAAAAAATGAACCCATGAATAAAGATGATGTTATTTTTACTTTGACTATTTCGGAAATTTCAGCTAAAGCTATTTTGAATGAAGAAGGAATGGTTGTTTTAAAGGACTCTCAAGCTAAAATAGAATCACAACCTAGCTTGTCTAATGGTTACAAAAGAAAAAAAGAGCAACTAATTGACGAGCGTACTTTAACTTTGGATTCTTCTAGTAGCCACTACATATTTTCATCTGATTGCTTATTTACAAGTCCTTCCCAGGCAGCTGCTGTTATTACAGGAATAGCTATAAATGGTCGTAGAACTTGGAAAATAGGTGATATGACGTTGAAGAAATTTGAAGAAATTAAATTAAAGGGACAAGATGACAGTTGATTTAAAAATAGATTGGCGAAAAGTAGACGGCTTACTGCCCGTTATCGTCCAAAATGCCCAAACCTGTGAAGTGTTAATGCTGGGCTATATGAACCAAGAAGCATTAGAAAAAACCCTTAACGAAAAACGAGTGACTTTCTTTTCTCGTACTAAACAACGCTTATGGACAAAAGGCGAGACCTCGGGGCATTTTTTAAATGTGGTGGATATGAGCTTGGATTGTGATAACGATACCCTGCTTATTCTTGCTGACCCGATTGGTGAAACCTGCCATACAGGGGCGGAAAGTTGTTTTCATCAATTCGAACAAGAACAGCCAGATTGGATCTTTTTCAGTAAGTTAGAACGAATGATCGCCGAGCGTAAAAATGCGGATCCGGAAAGTTCTTACACAGCAAAACTTTATGCCAAAGGTACACCTAAAATTGCCCAAAAAGTGGGTGAGGAGGCCGTGGAGAGTGTGATTGCGGCAATGGCAAATGATAAGGAAGAGTTAATCGGCGAAGTGGCTGATTTGGCTTATCATCTTACCGTTTTATTGCACAATGCCGATTTATCTTGGGCGGATGTTAATGCCAAATTAAAAGAACGGCATAAAGGTATTGGCTTGCACCCTGAAGGATCTAATAAATAATAAAAGGCATATAGGACAAAATAGTTGGTCTTTTTGCATTTTATATGCCTATAGGACAAAACAGTTGGTAATGAATATTTTTGTTTATTCTTACCAACTCTTTTTATTCAAAAAATCCTGTATAAACAATATCTTATGTATTCTCGTTAAACCGCTATGTGGACGTAGTTTATCCTTTAATTCCTTAAATAATCCTTCTATTCTATTTGTTGTCTTTTCAATATTTAATTCAGGGTATTTTTCATAGGTAAATAAATAATCAAAATACCGATTGATACTCGCTAATGCACTTCTTACATTTCGATGTTTATAGGGATATTTCCCTTTTTCATTTGGTTTGTCTGAACGTTCATTTAAAAAATGTTTATGTTCTATTTTCCAATGATATATTATTTAAATAAAATTCATTTTTTGAACTTGTTTTTAATGTTTTAATAATTGTTTTTAATTCTCTACCAGCGGGAGATTGATGTTTCTTTCTTAACGCTCTCATTACGATTGCAATCAAATGAAATTGACACATTTGAGTCGGTGTATTTAATATATCTTTTAACAACCCTCTCCGTCTGTCACAGGTAATTAATTGAATTATATAGCCTTTTTCTCGTAAACGATTTAAGGCTTTCTTGTAGTAAATATCTTTCTCTGTTTTAACTATTTGATGATAAACCACCTTTTTAGACAATGAATCTATGAATACCATTACACCAAAATCTCGATGAAAGAAGGTCGTATCAATAATTAAATTAAGATATTGATGAGAAGGATTATTTAATAACGATTTAGGGGATTTCTCTAAATATCGGCGAATTGTGCGAGGAGAACAATGATATTTATTTGCTAATTGTTGCTGTGTCTGTTTTCCAACAGAATAATCATACCAAATTAATTCAGCATTTAATTTTTGTTTAAACGTAAATGTTTTATTACAACTTAAACATTTATAACGTTGAGTATTATTTTGAGTGCCATATTTCTGTATTAGGGAATATTGGCAAAAAGGACAGTTTTTTGTTCATTTTTCAAAAAGGGGGCTTAAAGCCTTGTAATATACGGTATTATGTAGCAGTTGCACAAAGACCGCTTAACTAAATTTTACTACAATCCTTGTGAGTTTTACTAACCACAAGGATTTTTATTTATGGTAAAAGCAAGTGATATGAGTGCTATTCAGCAGAAAATCGCTAAATTAACACAAGACGTTACCTATTTCGAAAGATGTATTGAGGTGGCTAAACAGCATATTGCTACGTTACAGCAAGCCTTGATAGCATTAAATAGTGAGCCATTTTCATTAGCGACAAAACAACGGGGTGAGAAATCTAAATCTTACACTTATAGCCCTAATGAATTTATTGCTAAAGTTTTTAAGCGTTTTCCAAATCAGTGGTTATCAACAAATGAGATTATGATTAAGGCTTTTGAATTGGAAGGCTATACGCCTGACAAATCGGATTTCCACTCGATTGTTATCGCATTTGCTCACGCATTAAGACGATTACATAGTCAGGGGATTATCGAAAAGCATTCTATTGCAGGGAGTGGTCAAAATCCGAAGATTAAATGGAAGTTAAAAGAGATTGGGACATAAAAAATAGCGGTATTCTACCGCTATCTTTGTTTCCATTTCCATTGAATCACTTTGTATCGAATAACTTCAAATCTCTCTATTATCTCTCGTCTTGCAAGGCGTTCACAAGCGGAGCGGACAGACTCAATATAATCTTTAGTAATAGGACGATAGGCTTGTTTATCTGCAACGAGTACCGCTTCTGTTATTTCTTCCGCCCGCCAAGAACGATGTGGTTCAGCTTTCATTACTTGTTGGATAAGTTGGCTTAATTTGCCGTTAAAGCGTTTATGGTAAACTCGATATTTAAAATGTTCGGTGTTGTGTTGATGAACTTCATCTTCACTGATGTTCATTACGTCTAAGGCTTGATGAAGTAAAGCAATACGGCGTTCAACTAGAGCTAGATGAGCCTGTACCTGCTCTTTTTCTCGCTCAAACTGAGCGATTTTTTGTTTAATTTGCGTATAGTAAATTGGATCTGCCATATTACATTATTACCCTTTCTACTTGTCTGTGATGCCCTTGCCAATAGCCTTTCCAAGCATTTTCTGATGGTGTAGAAAGGCATTTACTGGTGATATCGTTGAAAATCGTTAAATTATCCAGTTTACGAGTATCTTCCCGATAGGCTATTTCGTTTGCGTAGTTATCAAGGTAGATATTACTCATTTTATGAACTTGTCCGTAATACATTCGTTTAAAGCGACTAAAGTAACTTTCTGCAAGGTTGTTCGTAATGCCGTCATCACTGCGATATTCTTTTTGATGGTTCACACGTTGCAAGTCGTAATCCACTATCAATTCATCATAAGCTGAGTTTTCGTCTGCATGAATACGGCTATTTGGCTCAATATATGCAGTAGCCAATTTCTTCACGGTTTCCGTGTTTTCTGACAAAATAGGAAATGTGATGGTTTTCTTTGCACCGACTAGTTGCGGATTAGACAAAGTGTTCTGTTCAGTGTAACGTTCACGCATTACCAGTACGCCACGTTTATTTGGATTAGCATTTTCTTTTAAACGTCTATCTACTCGGTCTGCTTTCTTATTCTTTGGACGTGGAGCGGAATGCACGTAAGTACCGTCAATGTGGATTTCACCTGATAAGGGGAAAAGTTCACGCTGTACAATCAGACTTTCTCGGATTTTATGTGATAAAGTAAAAGCGGTTTTGTACTGTACGTTCAAATCACGAGAGAGTTGGCAAGCGGAAATCCCTTTTACCGCATTCACAAATAACGCAATAGCGAACAAGTAGGTTTGAATTGGCAACTTGTGATTAGCAAAAATCGTGCCTGATGTAATGCTAAACGTGTGTTTACAATGTTTGCATCGCCACTGTTTGCGAGTAGAGATAAAGTAGGCTTTATGCTGAACACCGCATTTAGGGCATACGACATGCTTTTCACTTCCCCAACGAATATCGCATAGCATTGAAAACGCTTCCGCATCAGATAGACGAGCTATCTTGATGGGCGAAAGCGTTCGGGCTTTGCTTGTGAGAAGAAAATGAGATGCCATATCTTAGAAATCTTTTGCCATTAAAATAAAATTAGATAGAATAGCGTTTGTTAAAAAGTTACCTAATTGAGTAACTAATTTAGAATGATATTACCGCATTGAGTAATTATTGTCAAGAGGAGTTACTCATTTGAACATTTCAAACAGACTTAACCAGCTTATTGAGCTAGAAAAGCTCAACATCAAAGATTTCGCTGAACAATGCGATATCCCTTATCGCTCCATGTACAACTATGTGCGTGGCGAACGTGAACCTAATTTAGAAGCCCTTTCTAAAATCAGTCAGACATTTAATGTGAATTTAAACTGGCTGATTACTGGTAATGGCGAGATATTTAAAGGGGTTTCTACGGGGCTTTTTTCAGTTGAAGAAAATCAATTGATTGAACATTATCGAGCAATGCCGAATTTAATTCAGCAAGCAATGAATAAAGCATTTGAAGCAATTTCTAAATAGATTCATTTTAATTATAAAAGGCAACATTTATGACTACTTTAACTTGGCACGGTAAGGAAGATGCCGTAAGAAAAGCACGAAAAACGCCTTATTACCTATTGCGTGAAGTGCCTGAATTTTCACATAATCTTGGCGACAGCTCGACAGCTCGGCGAAAATAATGCCAATGTCAATGAAAATCTTATCATTCAAGGTGATAATTTAGCTGCCTTGAAGTCTCTTTTGCCCTTTTATGCTGGGCAAGTCAAATGTATCTATATAGATCCCCCTTATAATACTGGTAATGCTTTTGAGAATTATGATGATAATTTAGAGAATAGTATTTGGTATTCCCTAATGTATCCAAGATTAGAATTATTACATTCTTTATTAAAAGAAGACGGTTTCTTTTGCTGTCAGATTGACGATTCTCAAAGCAGCTATTTAAAAATTATTTTGGATGAGATTTTTGGAAGAGATAATTATTTAACTACGCTATATATAAAGGTACGTTATCCTGAAAAAACTCTAAAAGAAGATATGGATTTTCATAAAGAAGTAGAGCAGATCCATATTTATAGAAAAAGCAGATTAGCTAAACCATATCTTAATAAGTTAGATGTAGGATTTGAAAAATTTACTTATTATATAAATGAATTATCTGAGCCTAGTAAAACTATTTATCTAGGTGGAAAACAGATTGATATTTTTGATAAAAATAGTTTTGAAATAATTGAAAAAGAGGGAAGTGAATTTGGCTTAAAAGAAATTTGGGCATCAGGAACTATTTTAGATGGTAATTCATCAGGGCGTTTTTTCAGAGATTATTTAACAGGAAGATCTGAAAGTGATGGTCTTGGAGTGTTATATAAAGTTTATGGTATTGGCGATGATAATTTATCATACAGATACTTTACTGGACCTAAAAAAGCAACTGCAACAAAAGGAAAATACTATCAGGGCGTACCTAAAAATAAACTTAATGAAGAAACAATCTTTAAGAAAATACCTATAAATAGCTTTTATGATTTTGCTGCAAATTTTGGTAATTGTCGTCAAGAAGGTGATGTAGGTTTCAGAGGTGGAAAAAAGCCTGAAATTTTAATTAGAACTTTGCTAGGTTATTTTTCCAATGAGGGAGATATTATTTTAGATAGCTTTCTCGGCAGCGGAACCACTGTCGCCGTTGCCCATAAAATGAACCGTCGTTATATCGGCATTGAAATTGGGCAACACGCTAAAACCCATGTTGTGCCACGCTTAAAGAAAGTGATTGAGGGAGAACAAGGCGGTATTTCTCAGGCGGTGAACTGGCAAGGTGGCGGTGCGTTCCGTTTTTGTGAATTGGGCGAAACGATTTTTGATGAATTTGGATCCATCAATTCTGACATTGATTTTGAAGCATTAGCGGCGCATATTTGGTATTTGGAAAATCGCTTTCCTTTGCAAAAAAACACCGAAAAATCACCGCTTGTCGGTATTCACAACGGCAAGGCGTATTATTTGTTGTATAACGGCATTTTGGGCGACAAAACGGTCAATGGTGGCAATGTACTGACTTCAAAAATGCTGAAAAATCTACCGCACTTTGATGAGCTGTTAGCTCAGGGACTGGATATGGTGATTTATGGCGAAGGCTGTCGTTTGATGGCAAGCCGTTTGGCTGAAAAACGTATTACATTTAAACATATTCCGCACGATGTGTCAGCACAATAAGGGGGGCTTGTTATGAAACTAAAAAAATATCAACAAGATGCGATGCAAAGTGTCAGCCATTATTTTTCTAGTTGCTTGCAAAGCGATGCAGCAACGGCTTTTAAACAAATTCAGCCTGATTTTGACTATAAAACACCAAGCAAAGATAGCCATTTAAGCCGTATTCCTTATGTTTGCGTGCGGATTCCAACAGGTGGTGGCAAAACTTTGTTGGCTGCACACAGCATTGCTCAGGTGGCAACGGATTATTTGCAGCAGGAATTTCCGATGGCGCTCTGGCTTGTGCCAAGCAAAACGATTAAAACTCAGACGGCAGAAGCCTTAAAAAATCCTGAACACCCTTACCGCAAAGCGTTGGATAAGGCATTTAATCGTGAAGTGTTGGTGATTGAAGCGGAGCAATTTGGGCTGATTCGTCCGCAACATTTGAGCAATAAAGCGATTGTGGTGGTGTCAACCATTCAGAATTTCCGTGTGGAAGAAAAAGACGGTCGTAAAATTTATGCCTTCAATGAAAATTTAACCGCTCATTTTGAGCGGATTCCTGCGTCGGTGAAAGCGATGTTGGATAAGGTTCAAGATGGCGATTTGCAGGAAAATGGTTTAGCGGCAAAACATTTGGGGCAAGTTAAATGTTCTTTTGCCAATTTGCTGAAAGCCTATCGTCCGTTGATTATCGTGGACGAAGCCCATAATGCCCGAACCAGTTTAACTTTTGATGTGTTGGCAAATTTGATGCCGTCTGCCATTTTGGAATTTACCGCTACGCCAAACCAAGACCGAAAAGCAGGCAGTAATATCTTGTACCATGTTTCGGCTGGGGCGTTGAAAGCGGAAGAAATGATTAAATTGCCGATTGTGTTACATGAACATAAAACGTGGCAAAATGCGGTGGACAATGCGGTGATTGAGCGTAAAAGTTTGGAAGTGAAAGCCCAAAATGAGCTGGATTATCTTCGCCCAATTGTGCTGTTTCAAGCGGATCCGAAAAATGGCAATGTGACCGTTGATGTGCTAAAACACTATTTGATGGAAGATTTAAGCATTGATGAAGCGGAAATTGCAATAGTAACAGGTTCGCAACACGAATTAGATGAAGTAGATATTGCCAGTCCAACTTGCAAAATCAATTATGTGATTACCGTGGAAGCCTTAAAGGAAGGCTGGGATTGTCCTTTTGCTTATGTGTTTTGTTCGGTGCAAAATGTAGGTTCCAGCAAGGAAGCGGAGCAGTTGCTCGGGCGTGTGTTACGTATGCCTTACGCTAAACGCAGAATTATTGAAGATTTAAACCGTGCTTACGCACATTTATCGTCTGTTCGTTTTGGTGAAACAGCTCGCAACTTGGAAGACCGTTTAATCGGAATGGGTTTTGAAGCCTTGGAAGTGGCGCAAATGTTACAAACGCCAACGCAGCAAACCTTAGATGATTTAGATGATTTGCCATTGTTTACACCAAATCAACCGCAAACCGTGTTTGAATTGCGCAAAATGCCTGATGTGGAAAAATTGAGTGAAACGGAACGTGGGCAGCTTAAAATCACGGAGCAAAGTGGGGAAAATGGAAAGGTGTTTTTAATGCAAGTGGAAGGTATAGTTAGCGAAAACTTGCAAAAAGTCATCACAAAAACCGCATCGGGCAATGCTAAAACCAAGTTGGAGCAAAGTATTGAAATTCACAATGCGAAAGTAGCTCAACAGGCATCACCTGCCCAGCGAGGCGAAGTATTTCCGACGATTCCACAGCTTTGTTTATCCATTCAAGGTGAATTGGAATTAGCCGATCCTGAATTGCTATTGGATTATTATGGTTGGAATCTGTTGGATTTTCCTGCCAAATTAGACCGTTTCCGTTGGCAAGACGATAGCCAAGGTTTTGAGATTGATATTGATGGCAATAAACTGCACTATCACGTTCAACAAACAGAACTAACGTTTTCTGATGATTGGCTAGATATTAGCGAAAATGAGTTTGTACGTTGGCTAGATCAGCATTTAAAACTACCTGATGTTTCGCAAACGGAATCGTTGGTTTTTTTGCGCAAGTTGATTAGTAATTTGCTTGCTCAGCCGAATACAACCTTAACGGCTTTAATTCGTCAAAAATTCAACTTACTGCGAGAAATTAAAAATCTGATTGATGATTACCGTCAACAAGCGGTGAAAAATCATTATCAAGGCTCGTTGTTTGGCGATAATGAAGAGATTACGGTTTGTCTAACTGAGCGTTATCAATTTAGTTTTTCGCCTGAATATTTTACACCACAAGCACCGTTTTATACTGGCAGATATAAGTTTCAAAAACATTATTTTGCTCATATTGAACAGATGAAAGATAAAGGTGAAGAGTATGATTGTGCGGTAGTTTTGGATAGCTTGCCGCAAGTAAAATACTGGATCAGAAACCCCGTGCATCGTGGTTTTAGTTTGCCATTAGCCAAAGATAATTTCTATCCTGATTTTTTAGCCGTATTAAATGACGGCAGAATTTTAGTGGTGGAATACAAAGGCAAACCTTACGAAACCAACGACGACAGCAAAGAAAAATGCTTAATTGCCGAACAATGGGAAAAATTGAGCAATGGTCAATGTCTGTTTGTGATGGCAGTGAAGAAAGATGGTTTCGGGCGAGATGTAAGAACTCAATTATTAAATAAAATTAGTTAAATATAAAGACGGCTTTGTGCCGTCTTTATTTTCATGTTGTATCGAATTTTTCATTGGACACAATTCAAATTGCTAAGTCAACTGTGCGTATTCAGATCATTAAACACTTTGAGCTGACCTATGACAATTGAAGTCTTCCAACTTTTAATAGAAATAACACGTCTAAATTATTGAACACTCAGAGTGTTTAAAATATCAGCAATTAAACTCATCAAAAAATTTCTCTTGACATAGCTCAGGCCTTTTTTGAACTGGTTATATTCAAAAATACAAAAAACTTCAAAAAACACTTGACGAAAGAAAGTGCTTGACAAGCACCCTATAAAATAATATCTTTTTGCCCACAGAGAATAGTCCCTTTATTATGACTTTGCTTTTTAAGCCTAAAAAGGCTTAAAAAATTCAGAGTTCTAATGAAGGGATTTTTGTTTCTATGGCACAACATTTTCGGTTATCAGCGACAGCACGCCAGCTATCTATGGATAGCTTGGTGAGTTTGTCTGATGACGAGATTTTTCAGCTATTAAAACAAGCTCGTTGGGGCAATGTAGATGGGATGAATGATGTTATTTGTCCGCATTGTCATACTCGCCACCACGCCTATTTCATTTCTACTCGTAAACAATGGCAGTGCAAACATTGCCAACATCGTTTTTCTATTACAGCAGGCACTATTTTTCAAGGTGCAAAACTTTCTTTGCGTAAAATTGTATTAGCAATTTTCTATTTTTCGACTGAAAGCAAAGGATTATCCGCTATTACGCTATCACATAAGCTCAACGTGCAATATAAAACAGCGTGGGTATTGCTGCATAAATTTCGTGAATCGCTTGATAAAGCCAAAGATTTAACACATTTAAGTGGTGAAGTTCATATTGATGGAGCTTACATGAACAACTACATTCGTCCTAAAAACTTTCTCCATAAACGTATTGATAGACGAAAGAAACGTTATCAGCGTGCAGATAAATCTTGTGTATTGGTATTCCGCCAACGTGCCGCTAATCAAGAAGTGATGAAAGGGGCCGATAGAAGCATTGTAGCCTTAATTAAAGAAGAAAATACGCAAGATATACTTCATTTAACGCAACGTCTAGTCAAGCCAAATAGTACCATTCATGCTGATGAAAACTCTGCTTATGACAGTTTAGCCTTTCATTATGATTTATGGCGAGTAAACCATTCGAAAGAGTACTGTTCGATTGACGGCGTAACGAATAACCTAGCCGAATCCTTTTTCGCACGGCTACGGCGAGCAATTACAGGTGTCTATCATAAGATGAACAATAAATATCTGATGTTTTATGCAAATGAAATAGCGTGGCGAGAAGATAATCGCCGAAAAAGTGTAAAAGAGAAATTTGAGCAATTACTAAAATGTTGCTTAAACACCTTACCATCACGAGATTTTACAGGGTACTGGCAAGGCAATAAAAAACCAGAAGCTAAGTTTGGCTTAGAAAGCCTATACGCTTCAAATGACCTTCACTATTCATTGGTGGCATAATGCAAGCATTTATTTTAATCTACATTCTTACATTAAATGTCTTTTATCAACGAGTAAAACGACTACGCTTTTTCTACTATGTAATGTTATTGACGATCATCATCACAATAAGCCATTACTTGATTGTGAATTATCAAGATACGCCAATATATTATGCCATAGCAATAGGCAATGCTTGGGTAATATTGCTTGAACTCATCACGCTTATCGCAGGCTTAATTTATCGATTTGGTTATTTAAAAACACCTATCCCTGATGCAAATACAATTTTGACAATGCCTACATTGGCACTCTTTCCCTACATTAGCCTATGGGGAGAGATGAAAAATGAACATATTGCCTATTGGGAAAATTTCACTCGTTAATAAGGAAAACAATGACAGACACATCACTTAACGTTGATTTACGTAAAATGTCCTATGAAGATTTTAAGGAGTTTATGAAAGGATTAGCGATGATTTATTCAGAATCTACTTTTGATTTCAGTTTCTTTTCCTTGCATAAATCTTTGCGTAGTATCGCCAAACAAATAGATCGTCCGCTATATAATTTATTTACCATTTATGGTGCGTACGAAATCGCAGATAATCAAGTGGTATTAGCCATTTTTGATATATGCATCAACCTTGATGACGATGAAAGTGAAGAAAACAAAAGACCTAAAGTAGAAGTGAGCTTTGCAGAAGATACCACTCGTTTACGTTGTCCAATGAGTGTAAGAGATTTACTCACTCAATCAGATTATGTATTACGAGCAGAGCAAGCCTTTCCCCGAATAATGGAAGAAATGCTCTTGGAAAGAGAAAAAGAAAGACGAAAATCAACACCTATCACGTTTACTGATGAAGAACTTGAGTTACTATTAGAAGGTAGCATTCCATTTGAATAAGCATACATTGTTAGAGCTAACTTGAACTAAAATGCCTTTAACTTTAATCGGTTAAAGGCATTTTTTATGGCGGTTAGATTTGAGTTTAGGCTTTGTGCAACTGCTACATAATACCGGTAATATAAGGTATTAAGCTACTTTTTACCAACTATTTTGTCCTATATGCCTAATAAAACATGATCTGCCCCCAAAAAGTTGGACAAATTAATTAAGTTAAATATCGAGCTCGGTACTGCACCGGGCTCAGTCCTTTTAAATTCAGTTTAATTCGTTTTTGGTTGTAATACACTAAATATTTTTCAAGTTCATCCTGTAATTCCGCTATCGATGTGTAATTTCGAGTGTAAAAACATTCCGATTTCAATATCCCAAAAAAACTTTCTATTACCGCATTATCGTAACAATTACCTCGTCGGCTCATACTTTGTAACGCTTTGCCTTTCAACATATCCACCCATTTTTTCATGCCGTAAAGCACACTTTGATCACTGTGAATAATCGGGCAATCCCTCGGTTTTAACCGCTTAAACCCCTGTTCTAACATTCGTTTTACCAATGAAAACTTGGGGCGGGTGGCAAATTGATAAGCAATAATTTCCCGATTGGCTAAATCCATCAGTGGGGAAAAATAGAGTTTTTCCTCTCCGATATGAAATTCCGTCACGTCCGTTACCTATTTCTGATTGAGCTTAGTCGCCGTAAAATCACGATTAAGCAAATTCGGTGCAATATGCGAGGTTTTTCCGCGTTTTCCGTGTCTTTTCTTGCGGACAATCGAACGTATGTCTAGCTCATTCATTAATTTCAACACCGTTTTATGGTTCAGTTTAAAGCCGATTTGGCGCAGTTTTATTGTCAAAGGACGATAACCGTCCCGCTGTTTGCTTTCCTGATACAACGATAATAGTGCCGCTTTTTCCGAGATGTAATCTTTCGTCACCGATTGGTAATAAAAGGTAGAACGAGACATTCCGGCCGCTTTTAATAAATCATTGAGTGCGTGATTTTGCCTTAAGATTTTGACGATTTCTCTTTTTTTTGCCGTCGATTTTGCCGGTCGAGTTCCTCCAACTTTTTTAGATAGGCATTCTCCGCTCGTAAGTAAGCTAATTCCCGCTGTAGCTTTTTAAAAGCTTGGGGCGACAAGTCGGTTGGCTCGGGGATTTCAATCTCTTTCTTTTTCATTTTAGGCTTCACTATTTTAGGTGGTTTAGGCTTGATACAGGGAGATTTTACCCCCTCTAAGCCTCGTTCGTGAAACGCTTTTAGCCAATTAATGACAACAGAATGGGGTATTTGATGAAGTTTAGCCACTTCGCGAATACCGAAATCCTGCTCGGTAACGAGTTTGATAATTTCTAAACGAAATTGATAAGAATGAGACATAATCTGCACCTCAAATTGGGTGTCCAGGTTTTGGGGTGCAGATCATGTCTATTCATTATAGTGCTTCAATTTCACTATATTGGGTTTGCAATTAATTTTCGTAACTTCAGCTTATAATTTAGTTATACTGTATTACTTTATAACTTTTATTGCTATTAATGTTTGATAGTTTGAATTTTGAATAATAGCAGATTCTCTAACAGTATTCAGGCGCTCTACTTGTTCTTTTATACTCCTATTAAAATCGAAATTAAATAATTTATTTACCTGTATATTCCAATATCCCATACCTTGATCAAAGAAAATTTGGATTTTTTTGCCTGATTTAAACGTTAGAGTTAAAGAGCGGCTGTGAGGTAAATTCCAATTATTAGATTGAATATCCATTTGTACATCTAAACCTACGCGTTCTGTGAGATATTGTTGGGTAACAGATTTATAATCTACTAATTTTTTCCAATCATGTTTCAATAAACGTGGAGTTAAAGAATTATCATTCTCTATGAATACAGATTGTACACTAATAGTTGGTTTCGATTTTGCTGAAAAACTCTTTAAAACTTCTGCTAGTAGTAAAATCATTATAGGGTTTCTCAAATAACGATCACGATAATATAGGTTTATAACTTCATCACTCTCCCACAATGTTTGTAACTTACTTTCTTGTTTTTCTATTAAAATTTTCAGACCTCTACCAAATTGATTAAGTGGCTTTTCACTTAATTCACTAGAAAGCTCTAATACAATTTGATTAGTAGAATTTAAATTTCTTTCAAATATTAATTCATCTCCAACAATTAAAGGTTCATCATAGGAATAAATAACAATATCTTTGGTATTTAGCCAATTTTCACCTAAGTGTTTAGCCTGATTATCTGTTGTAGCAAGCGTAATCCAACCTTTCTCTGTTCTTGCTTGATAAACAATACTGTTATTGACACTTGAAGAAATAAAGCTAATATCTAATTGTTTTAACTGGGCAAAGTAATCTTGAATTTCTGAATTATATTTCTCTTGAGGTAATACAAACTTAATATTTATATCTTCTGATAATAAGGGTAACAGTTGATGACGAATCTGCGAGAAAGACAACTGCCATTCATTGCTATTTTCAGATAGAACAAATCTTATTTCACTTATTTTTTGATTAACTAGATCTCGCAATTTTTCAGTTAAACTTAAAGTACTATATTTTCCATTCTGAATAAGATTTTGGTACTCTGGTGGCAAATACAAATGATTTGTCAACGTCCCTAACCATTGCAAAGCATTCTGGCGATTAAGTTTATCTACATCAAAACGTGAATCATTTTCTAATAAACAAGCAGAACAGTAAGCATCGCAATGATGATCACAGTTTAGTATATTGACCATTTTTTCTAATATAGAATCAATGTGATGAATGGCATTACTAGAAAAACCAGCTCCTCCCGATACAGTGTCAAAAAGCTGTAATGCAAAGCTGTGCTGATGCCCTGATAAAATAATAGGACGAATACTATATTGTATTTCGTTAATAGATATGCCCAGCTGCTCAGTTAAAGCTCTGCGTAATGTAACAGCAAGGGTAGTTGCGATTGCTCGATCTGCTTTGCTACTATTCAAATACCCATTTTCAGGACTACGCAAAATCAGTTCGAAAACATCAGTATAAGTAGAAACACCTAGATGTATATTAGGCAAGATACTACCTGTACAATGTGCCCGTCTCTCTCCATCTTTAATATTTACCGCTTTTGGCGAAAAATGCTGTGATTTAGGATCGGTAGGGTTAAGTTTTGCTGGAAATTCCTCATCTTTCGTCATCGACTCTGCTCGTCCACATCCCATACAAACTGCATAGCCTTTTCCACCAAAACCTGAGTTATGATAGAACACATGTCCCTGGCTATCAGCTCTCATAAATCCTAATTCAGGATACGGCAATGGTTTCATATCTCCTTTTGCAATAACCCAAGCATTTTGTATTGGTAAAAAATGATTTTCTGCTACATTATTCGAAATCGGCTGATAGAAATCAACTACAAAACCTGTTGGCTGAACAGTACGTTTCTGGTAATCCATAGGAATAGCACAATCACAATTTGAACATTGTAATTTGCCATATTTCTCCGCACCTGTTTCATAGCCTGATTCTCCACATTGAGGACAGCGCCAAGCTAAATCAAATTGCTGAGCTTCTTTGGCATTAGGTTCATAAATTTTTTGCCAATTTAATGTAATACCGACACTTCTATATACAATACCATCTAAGGCAATATCAACACCTGGTGCATATTCACGGATAGCAACTGGGAGTTCTCGTGTTGGTAATGATTTTACTTTCTTTGTTTTTCCCTCTTTTTGTTCTTTTACTTGATTTATATTGTCAGTAACCAATTCAACAATATTAGTTGGAAAACCGTAAGAAGGTAGAAATGTTTTTTGTGCTAATGTTGTTAGCAGATATGCATCACATAGCCGTTTTTTCTCCTGTGTTAAGCTATATTGGTAGTGTCCATTAGCCTTCCTTAATTCCTCAGTAATATATGTAAAATCAGACTGCCACCGTTTTGTTATATAGCCCATTTGTTGCTCTGCTTTGGCAAAAATTTGTTTTATAGAATAACTTTGCAAACAAGTTCCCCTCAAAATACGGAAAATCTTGTTTTGATATAGATCTTGATTTTTCTTATTTAATAGCCATACCTGGAATTTTTTAGCAAATGAGAGGCTATTTTCTGAGTCTATCTTTTCGAAAAACCATTCAGTTGTTAATCTTGTGCGTTCTTTAGTTATCCCTAATGTTAATAAAAATTTCCCGAGTAAAAATGCATTCAAATGACGTTGTACTAATTTTTGTGAACTGAATTCTACATAAGGTGCTGGGATGGGAGTTGAAAACGCCCATTTGGGATTTGCAAAAACAGCCTGATCGTGAGGATTATCTTTACATAACGTAAAGCTAATTGCTCTTGATTCTTTAGAGCGACCAGCACGACCAGCACGCTGTAAATAATTAGCAGGGTGTGGTGGTACATTGTTCATTATTACTGCCATAATACCGCCAATATCAACTCCCATTTCCATTGTCGTTGAGCAATTTAAGACATTTTTTCTGCCTTGCTTGAATTCGTCTTCATACTCTTCTAATCGTTTACTATTCTGCTGTGCTGAATGTTCAGCAACTGTATAATAAATCCCACCTTCAACAGCGCTATCATTTATATTTGTCCATAAATTTTGCTCTCTTAGTTTTTGGATATCTTTGTTCTCATAAATTTGTTGGCGAGTTAGCTCTAGAGCTTCAAGAAAATCATCACTATCTTTGAACTCCCACAGAGCAGGTAATTTTATCTCTTCGCATTTAAATTCTGCAAAGTCAGGAGTCTTGGATAGCTCCCTGAAAGCAGAAGGCAAATAAGGTGTAAATCCTTTGAATGTTGTATCCAACAATTTATTACTAATCGGACAAATATAAGCCTTATGCATTAATGCTAGGCTAACATTATGTTCATTATCTTGAGGCTGATGTCCAAAATCTAAACGATATTTTTTATCTGATTCAGTCAAGATTTGTAGCTGGACTAATTCTGTCCAAGCAGCTTTTAGCCACTCATTGAGGATATCGGTATCTTTCTTATTCTTTGGATTTAGATTTGTACCAGCAGAAAGTAAGCTAATTAAACGCTGTTGATTAGTCTTTCCTTCCTTAACTTGTATCCAATGACGAATGCCTTTTTGTTCATCATCTTGAGATGTAGGGCTAATAAGCCGTTGCTCATACATTGGAATTCCAATCCAACGTTTCAATCCTTGCTCAATTTCAACAAAAATACGTTCCCTAACATAGAAATCTAGGGAAGTTTTTAAAAAATCTTGCCAATCTTTTAAAGTGAGTCCATATCGCTCCCAATAGTTTGGAGTATATTTGATTTTTTCTAATGCTGGATAAACTAACTTAACTAATCCTTGTGTTTCTAAGTTATTACGATTTTTAGGGCGACGAGAAAATTCTCTTAACAGTAGTAACCTTGCAAGTTTTATTGAGCCATCGGTTTTATCAAAGACAGTTGGAGCTAATCGATGATTTTCTTCCAGCATTACTAAGCCAATATCTTTAGCAATTTCAGCTTCCATTTCTTTCCATGGTTTTGCAAGCGGTTGTATTTCGCCCTCATTCTGCAAATAATCTTCAACTTCTTTTTTTTCATCTTTATTCCAATGGAAAATGGTTTCAGCTAATAAATTGAACTGTTTTCTTAATGTAATCTTATCGATCCCTTGTATTTGTGATTTTAATTTTGGAGATAAATTTGTTTTTAATTCAATGGAATTTTTTAGTTTTTTGACTACAAGCCCACGAAGGCGAGAACGTTCAGCATCTTGTTGCATTTTTATAGTTAGTTTCGCAGTTCCTTGTCTGCTATCAGTAAAGGTTATAAGACGTTTTCCTCTACTTGGTTTGCTGAGTTTATCTTTTTCAATCTCAGAGCAGTACTCTAATAAAGTTGGTACCAAATTCATTGCATATAGAGGGATACCAAGTAAACTACGACGCATAGCTTTGCCATAAGCTCCTTTCCCTGAATGGTTACAAACGGAGCAAATGAGGCTGTCATGATTAAGTTGATGGTAGTGTATACTTCCGCCTTTCAGGTCTTGAGATTTTCCTTCCCGATCAAATTGACGAGGAATGTAGTAAGTAGGATTAGGATTTAAGCTAAGTAATATTTCTTCCTGTGGGAGTAGTTCTAGTTGTTCTGGTACTTCTAAATTTTCAGCATCATTTTCATCTAATAAGGCAAATTCATCTTCTACTTTTCCTGTCCATTGTTTTAGTTGATCATCTTGTAAGGTCGCTAATAAATGTGGTGTATTACATTCCTCGCAAAATACCAATTCAAGTACCGCAGCACCACAATCACATTTAGCTCTTTGTTGAGTAAATACTTTTCCCAAAGACCAAGATGATTTTAGTAATGTGTCTTGCTTAGAACAGCAGTTAGGATCAATACAACACCATAGTCCAGACAGAGTTCGCTGAAAATAGTGTGAGCGTAATTTTAAGAATGCTTCTCCATTTTCTTCCTCTTTTGTTCCAGTGCAAAGATCAAGCCATCGGTAGAGTTCCTGCTCTGAAAGTTCAGTAAATTCAGATAGTGCCTCTTTTACTGAGCGAACTCGTTTCGCAAAAAAATGGCGAATTTTTACCGCTAGTGGGCAACTGAGTAGGGCACTAAATCGTTCTTTAGAAACATCTTGTTCGCTTTCTATTTGCTCAATCTCTTCTAATATCAAAGATTTTGGTGGGAGGATAGATAGTTCAGGAATTTGGCGAGATCCACCAATGACAGAAATTTGACTTTCTGAGATATTTGCTAGATGGGATAAATAACGTTTAAGCTGATTCTCTGCATCTGAGCCTGCAATAGTAGCAGAGGTAGCAACAAAGCGAATATTCTCAGCTTCTACATCAAATGCATTCATTACTCGGCGTAATTGTAAGGCTAGCTCAGCTGCTTGAGAACCTATATAAGTATGAGCTTCATCAAGTATAATCCAGCGTAATTTACCTTTTGATTTATTGAGTATAGGAGCGTCGACTTGACGAATGAGCATGTGTTCTAACATTGTACCGTTAGTGACCAAAATTGGAGGAGGAGTTTCTCGTAGAAGCTCTCGAGATAAAATTGTTTGGGGAAAACGTTTTTGCTCATCTTTTACATTATCTGAAAATTCTTCTGTATTTCCATTATAAAGACAGAAACGGATTTTATTTCCAAAATGCTCTGTCCAAGCTTGTAAACGCTCACGTTGAGAGCTTATCAGTGCGTTAAGTGGATATAAAAATAATGCTCTCACCCCAACTAACGGTTGATTATCTTGGGACATCTCTCGATATAAATCTTCCAACACTGGTACCATAAAACATTCGGTTTTACCTGAACCTGTACCGCTTGTAATAATACGAGATTGAGGTTTATCGGATAAGAGATCTTTCCAAGCTTTGTATTGATGTTTGAAAGGAGCCCAAGATTTCTTGAAAGCATACCGTTCATTACTTTGGGCATCTAAGGCATTAACAACGGCTTCTGACAGCAGATTTTCTTTTACTAAGTGTGCCATAGTTTGAGAATGCATTTCCCAAGCAAACATAGGCTCGAAGACTGGCTCTGTTACAAGAGGTTCATTGTCACTTAATTGCTTGCTCAAGTAGTTTCTCAGAGGTGGGTAACTAATACCTAAAATACTAAGGGTGGCTTCTTTCGCTTTGTTGTTAGCTTGATTTCTTAATGCAGCAAAATAGGGCTTCATTTACTTATCCTTATTTTCAAATAGTTGTATTGCATATAAATAGACGGAATTAAACCATTCTGAATCAAATTCCATTAACATTTTAAATGTATAAAAATCTTTGTCTTCTAGCGGGCGTAAACTATCAATAGATGATATTCCACAAGTAACTTCTGCAGCAAAAAATGGAAATAAAATCACAGCTTGTTGATAACCGTGTTCAATAGTAAAAGGTAAGGTTATCCGTTTTTCATTAGCCCAATTATATAATTCATACCCAAACTCATGAATCCAATATCGGTCAAGGTTTTTATTCTTCAAATCTTGATGCCAAGTAGGAAGAATATATCTAGCCATTTCCTCAGTAAACTTATTATCAGTATTTTTTAGGCTAGACACAAAATGATAAATTTGCTCTGTCTTATGATTAATAATAGGGGAAATAAGCTCTTTTGGTACTATTTGATTAAGTAGTTCTAATTTATTTTTCCAAAGATACTTTGGAACTAGAACCCAAATAACATTAAATTCATTCTGAAAATGCTCCATTACTTTTTCTATGTCAGAGGACCTCACAATAAATGTCGTTAATGCTTCACTATTTCTTACTAGTTCTTTCCAGATTAAAAATGTAGATAGAGGTAAATAGCTGAAATTTTGATAAAGCTTATTTAAGTAATCCCATCCAGAATGATTTAAATCATTTGCCATTTTGTTTAATACTAACTGAATACTTTCAGAGTAGCTCTCTGGTGGTAATGCAATTGCTTGTTGTAATTCACCTTTTATTTCTGATTGCATGGTTGATGGTATAAGTCTCGCTCTGCTTTGTAGAGATGAATCGGCACTAGGAATAACTAATCCTGCAGGAAAACGATTATTTGGTAACAAGAAATCGCCAGATTCATTTTTCTCCAGTTTAATACATTCAAGATCAGTTAAAGAAATATATTCTAAATGAATGTCATTATGATACTCTCCGACACTAATATAATTACCTATAATATTGATTTCTGTTTTATATAGTGTGATATTTATTTGTCTAATGATACGACCATTTTGGCTAATAGTAACTTTAACTTGCTCGTCTAAATTCTTGGAGATAGAGAATAAAGAATAAATCTCAGGCTTAAATTCATTTAAACTCATTTCTAATGGAGTATCTTGAACGAGATATTTAAAGTTATAATTATTCTTTTGAGAATTTTCAAAATCAATAGAATAAATTGTATCTGAATTGATATCTGGATAAAAAAGAATTTGGCTACCTAGAAGTTCTTGAGTAGATAGAGATTGAAATAACGAAATCTCTTGTCCAGTGTTACTTAAAATTTGTACTCCAGTTGAAGGAAAAGGTAAAGTAATTTCAACTTTTGACAGTAAATTGAATGCAAGTCCAATAGTAAACTTTGATTTAAATATACCAGTATTTTTTATTAATAACTGTTTGCTATAAGTATCACTGATAGGGCTAACCTTGCTTTCCAATTCAGGGGTGTAAGGTTTATAAATAATAAAGTTTCTATTAGAATTAAAGGTTATACTACCTTCTTTAGCATTATTTGACTTATTTAATATAATCTTAAAATCTTCAGGTAAAATAGCGACTTTTTGTTTGAAAATTAAGTTTCCTTCTTTATCTAAGATCCTGGCAGATTGTTCTCCATAAGTTAAATTTCCATTATCCTCTTGTTCTATGGACAGTCTGAACTCATCATCAGACTGACTGATTTTAGGAATCCCTAAATAAATAGGTCTACCGTTTGGAGTAAAATAAGGTAACACTTTCCCGACTAATTTTAACTTTTTCTTTAGTTTTTCGTTTTGAGTAGAAATATAGAATTTCTCATTATTATAGATGATGTTTATCTTACCCGATAATAGATAATGTACATAGCCATTAAATATACCATTTTCAACTAGTTCTGAATATTTATCTTGTAACTGGAAATTTATATTTTGTTTAGTTATTACATATAGAATATCAGACTTTTTCTGTATACTGCCAGAACCAATGATCTTATGTGGATAATCACTTTGTAAGATCAGTGGCATTTCTTCAATATTTATCTCACTTTCTGGAATTATTTCTTTATAAACAATAGCACCTTGCTGTTCTAATACTATAAATAGTGGTAATTTAATCTCTTTTCTATGGGTTTGGATATGCGATTGGCGTAACATTACTACATATTCTGTATTGGTTTTCTCTGAAACAACATAAGCAGAACCAATATGGGCTAAACGGTTAGTCCCCTCATATAAACTGAGTTGGCAGCGGCTCTCATTTAGACGGGATTGAGAATTGATTGAAATCTGTTTAGTAAAGCTTATCTCTACTTGAATTTGTAATCTTTCTACATCAACTAGAAATTGTTTTAATATATAGGATTCATTATTTTTAATATATTTTTTACGAACTGTAGCTGAACTGTCAATTAGATTTGCTAGAAATTTGTCTGCTGTATCATTCTTTAAAGGAATAGGGAAATCCATTTTCCAGTCTGGATAGATTGTGTCTAGGTGTTTAGCAGGATATTCATATTCTGATAGAGAATATTTCTCTACAAGTGAAGCAATCTGTGTCGCCATATTTGTAATTAAGGATAATGTTGTTTCTCCTTTTAGAGCTTCAGGAAAATAAGTAAGATAAGGTATTAATAACAATGGTTCTAAGAGAATTTGGGGATTTTGTGTAGAGAATTCTAATATTTTTCTAAATAATTCTTGGAATTTACTATCTTCAGAAATAAGTAAAGAATAAGGTAAACCACCTTCACGATAGACAGAACCTAAATAGCTGTGGCGTTCTTGTTGATTATAACGAACAATGCTCCTTTTCCAGTATTTGAAACCAACCTGAATAACGCTTGTTCTTGCAGTACTATCTAGTTGGATGCCAAGAGATTGCATAATACCATTCCAGCTCCATCCCTCTTGGTATTCTCTACGATACCATTCTGCAGAGTATAAGCAAAATAGAGCAGATGAAATGGTGCTAGAAGAGCTTATTTGATATTGATGGTTATGTAATAACCGCTTTAATTGTTCAAATTCATTGTCAGTCATTCTATAAGTATAAAGAGGTTTACCATTTGCTTGATTTAATCCTCTTGTAGCGAGAAATTTTTTAAGCCAAGATGACATATTATCATTTAGTAACATATAAATACCTCTTTAAATATTTATTGAATAACGTTCAACCAACAAGCAGTCAAATTATTACAAAATAATGTAAAAATTTGACCGCTTGTCTATTCATTATAGTGCTTCAATTTCACTATATTGGGTTTGTAATTTAGCTAAACCATTGAGGTACTCTTGCATTTTATCACGCTCTTTGGCAATCACTTGCTCTGGGGCTTTCGCTACAAATGCCTCATTGCTTAGCTTACCTTCAATGCGTGCCACTTCGCCTTTGAGTTTTTCCATCTCTTTGGCGAGTCGTGCTAGTTCTGCCTCTTTATTGATAAAGCCTGCCATTGGAATTAAGATCTCACCATTTGCGACTAATTTCGCCACAGATAACGGTGCATTTTCGCCGTTTTCCAGCACGTTTACGCTATCCAGTTTTGCCATTGATTTCAACAATACTTCGTTAGCATTTAAAATGGTGACTTCATCAGCCGAGAAATTACGAGCAATCAAATCTAACCCTTTGCTTGGTGCAATGTTGCTTTCAGCACGAATGTTACGCACTGCCACAATTACTTCTTTGATAAAGTTGATTTGGTTTTCTGCCTCTTCATCAACTGCAAGCGGTTCAAATTTCGGGAATTTTTGCAACATAATGGTATCGGCATCAATGTTTGCAAAACCTTTCACTTTTTGCCAGATTTCTTCAGTAATAAACGGCATAATCGGGTGGATTAAGCGTAATAATTTCTCTAACACATTGATGAGCGTACGGCTTGCCCCACGGCGTTGAGCGTCTGTCCCTTTGAAGAAAATCGGTTTGGTCAGCTCTAAGTACCAGTCGCAGAATTGATCCCAAGTGAACTCATAAATGGTGTTTGCCACTAGGTCAAAACGGTATTGAACAAGAGCGGTGCGGAAGGTTTCTACCGTGCGGTTGAATTGGCTTTCAATCCAACGATCTGCCAGTGAAAATTCAATTTCGCCTTCGCTTAAATCCAATTTGTCGTTAGTCAGCACATAACGGCTCGCATTCCACAATTTATTGCAGAAGTTGCGATAGCCTTCTAAGCGTTTCATATCCCAGTTAATATCACGCCCGTTGCTGGCTAATGCGGTAAGGGTGAAACGCAGTGCGTCCGTCCCGTGTGCAACAATGCCGTCAGCAAACTCTTTTTTGGTCGCTTTGGCAATTTTTTCCGCCAGTTGCGGCTGCATCATATTACCGGTGCGTTTTTCTAATAGATCTTCAAGAGAAATACCGTCGATCATATCGATTGGGTCAAGCACATTCCCTTTCGATTTAGACATTTTCTGTCCTTGCTCATCACGGATTAAGCCGGTGACATACACAGTTTTGAACGGCACTTGCGGTTTGCCGTTTTCATCTTTGATGAAGTGCATCGTAAACATAATCATACGAGCCACCCAGAAGAAGATAATGTCGAAACCGGTAATCAACACATCGGTTGGGTGGAACATTTTCAGCTCTTTGGTCTGTTCTGGCCAGCCTAAGGTTGAGAATGTCCATAAGCCAGATGAGAACCAAGTATCCAGCACATCTTCGTCTTGTTTTAGGGCAAGATCGGCAGGCAGGTTGTGTTTTTGACGCACTTCTTCTTCATTGCGTGCTACATACACATTGCCTTGCTCATCATACCAAGCCGGAATGCGGTGTCCCCACCAAAGTTGGCGAGAAATACACCAGTCTTGAATATCACGCATCCAAGAGAAATACAGGTTTTCGTACTGTTTCGGCACGAATTGGATTTCGCCGTCTTCCACCGCTTTGGTCGCCACTTCCGCCAACGGTTTTACGGAAACATACCATTGATCGGTCAGCATCGGCTCAATCGGCACACCGCCACGGTCGCCGTAAGGCACTTTCAGATCATGCGGTTTGATCTCTTCCAATAAGTCTAAGGCTTCAAAATCTGCCACCACTTTTTTGCGTGCGGCAAAACGCTCTAAGCCTTGATAGTCGGCAGGGATTTTCGCTTCATAAGCCGTTAATGGCTTACCGTCTGAACCGACAATCTCCGCTTCATCACGAATATCGGCATTGAGGGTCATCACATTGACCATCGGTAAACTATGGCGTTTACCCACTTCGTAGTCGTTAAAGTCGTGAGCTGGGGTAATTTTCACTACACCCGTGCCAAATTCACGATCAACATAGTCATCGGTAATAATCGGAATTTCACGGTTTGCCAATGGCAATACGACGCTTTTACCGATCAGCGATTGATAACGCTCATCTTCCGGGTGAACCGCAACCGCCGTATCGCCCAACATCGTTTCCGGACGGGTGGTCGCCACCACTAAATAATCTTTGCCTTCTGCCGTTTTTGCACCGTTAGCAAGCGGATAGCGGAAATGCCAAAGCGAGCCTTTGCTCTCTTTATTTTCCACTTCTAAATCAGAAATTGCAGTGTGCAGTTTCGGATCCCAGTTTACTAAGCGTTTGCCACGGTAAATCAAGCCTTCTTCGTGTAAGCGAACAAACACTTCTTTCACCGCATTGGACAAGCCTTCGTCCATCGTGAAACGCTCACGATCCCAGTCGATGGAGTTACCCAAACGACGCATTTGCTGGCTGATTGTACCACCCGAATAGGCTTTCCAATCCCAGATTTTGTTGATAAAGGCTTCACGCCCGTAATCGTGGCGGGTTTTGCCTTCTTCCGCTGCGATTTTACGCTCCACCACCATTTGGGTCGCAATCCCTGCGTGGTCAGTCCCAGCCTGCCACAAGGTATTATTGCCTTCCATACGGTTAAAACGGATCAGCGTATCCATTAAGGTTTGCTGGAATGCATGCCCCATATGCAGACTACCCGTTACATTCGGCGGCGGAATAGCGATACAGTAGCTCGGTGCGTTAATATCTTCGCTCGGTTTAAAATAGCCTTGCGATTCCCAGTGTTGGTAGAGCGCTTGCTCTACGGCGGAAGGGTTAAAACGGTCTTCCATTGTGAATTGTTTTGTCATTGGGTTTCTCTACGTGCTTATAATGTATTACTGATTATTAAAATTCTCTTTTAGATGATTCAAATATTCTTTAAATGTTGATTCAAATATTCTCATTGTTTTAATTTGCCATTTAATAGCTTCATCCCAACTATGTTTATCATATAGCTCAAAGATTTCATTATTAGTGATAGATATTCTACTAGCTTTTCGATCATCTAAACGCTCCCAAGATAATTCCAACTTTAATTCGTTTTCGATATTCTCTTGCTCTTTAATTAGCGAATCAAAAAATCTTTTATTTTCTTCTTGCTCTTTTCTATTAATATAAAGTTCAACTCTGGCTGATGAAATGCCAATAACAAAAATATATTGAACTGATGATATGCCAGAACCTGCAGAAATCCAATTATCTTTAGATGTTGTTCTATTTTGAAATAAACTTAGGTTTTCTTTTTTACAATTCTCTAACAATTTATCCCAATATTCGACATAAATTTCTTTTCTTTTACTTTTATTAGATGATATTGCAGTTTCTTGTATTTCTTTTTGAGAAAGTTTTATCATATAGTTTTCTGTTTCAGGAATAGGAATGATTTTATCAACATCTATAATTATCTGGTTATCATCTAATTGATAAGGAATAAATCTAATACATTGTACATCAATACTCTTCGCTCTTAGCCATAATACAGTACTTGTAACTTCTGGTCGAAATTCTTTCGCAATAAGAATAATACGTTGGTTAAATCCTGAGTTTAGTGATATATTCTCAAATTCTTCTTCATCAAAAAATTCACAAAGCTCTGTACTAGCACTTTTATTTTGATTAGGGTACTTTTTATCTAAATAATCTTGGTAAATTTGGATTATTTGGTCTTTATTAAAACTTGAGCAATAAGAGACATATTTTAGTGCTTGCCAAGTTACATCTTTGCCACTATCGTCTAATTTATTTTCAATTAAAATCAAATTGCCATTTTTATCAATAGCAAGTAAGTCTAATCTTTCTTTTGTTTTATCAAAATCACTAAACTCTTTTTGTATAATTAATATTTTTTCCCCTAAAGCATTACATAAAATTTGGGGATTATTATCTACCCATTCTTGAAGATCATAACGTTCTTTTAGTAATTGTTCTGAAAAAGTTGTTTTATTAATTTCTTTTAATTTTTTACTTGATTTATCTAGAATATACATACTTATGTCCTGATGATTTGAGAATTATTATTTTAAATGTGTAAATATGCGGAAATTCACTGCTTTTTACCCATGCATGGTAAACCATACGTAGTTATGATCTGAGCCACTTTGTGGCTCTTTGATTTTTTCTACTCTTACTAACCACAAGATGTTTGTTTTCATCATTCTAACAGCCTGTTGTTGTACTTCCAGCACAAGCAGCCCCCCAAATAATCATCATTGGCACAATAGCAACCGCAGCAACAGGGAGCATTAAAATACTTTTAATATCTTCACCAATATTTAACTTGCTTTCATAGTAGCTTACATCAGCAAAAAATGAACCATTCACTGGATTTTTAGCAAGAATTTCATCTCGATTTTGTAGTTTTACTCGTTGTCCTGAGGTGCTAAAATTTACACTATTATCACTTCCAATCCCGTATGTTTTACGAATGGCTTGTTTATCTTCGTCAGGTAATACCTTTAACATTCCTGTATAGTGAATATTCACATTAGAAGCATCTGTAATGGCAATTAATACATCTGCTTTTTGGATATATTTAGCATAATTTGATTTCATAAAACTATCAAATTCACTAACACTTTTCCCTGAAAACAGATAATCATTTTTCTCACCGATAACATAGAGCTGATTATTAGAAATCAAAAACGCTAACATTCTTTCAGGCTCTCGAGAAATTCTCTCAGCTTTTGTCGTACAAGCTGCTAATGTTAGACACAATGTAGCAAGTAAGATAAAGATTTTCTTCATAGATTAGATCCCTAATTTCATTCCCGATGGCACTCGTCTCTGACGAGTACCTTAGATTTTTTAAGTACTAGTCAAAGATAGAGTTATCTTTTTACAAGCGGTCTAGTTTTAATGATTTTTTGCAAAATTTTCTAAAAATCCAACCGCTTGTAACCTAACACTAAAAGTTCATTCCGTAAATTTTCACACCACTCTACCAATTTTTCTTCAATCTGCGTAATTTTTCCATTTTCGATATGAAAAACGACTTCGGGTATTTCTGCAGAGTTGTCGTAAATTAATGCTTCATCGCAAAATGAAAGTGCGGTAATTAAATTTTTTCGGCTAATTTCAAACCGTTGGCGGATTGTTTGTTCATCAATAAAATGCCCGCCGGCTTGTACTCGGGCTTGTACACGCTTTACATTTATATCCGGATCATTTACTCCGATGTAATTCAGTCGAACAGTAAATCCTTGCTCTTTTGCCTGTTTCATTCGATTTAAAACAGATTTACCCGAAAGGGTAGATTCCATCGAAAAAGAAATTTGATTTTTCAATGCAAACTTAGATAGCTCAACGGCTTTTCTCCCTGCTTCAATATCAGCAAGGCGTGGATTTTTCGGATTGATTTCCATTGCAATATGATCGGAATCAATCACAATTTGTACGGTATCTTTATTAAAACCACGCAAGGTTGTTTTGCCCGCACCGTTCGTACCACAGTAGAAAATCGCCAGATTATTTTGCATATTTAATTACTTTCTCTGTACCATCAGGATAATGTTCTACAATATTCCCATTCGGTCGCATAAATGTCAGTACTTCACGCTTTTTCTTGTCTTCCATCCACGCTTTAAACTGAATCTGTAATTGGCGTTGATGTTCTTTAATTTGTTCGATTTTGGTCATTTTATTTCCCCTTTAAGTATGAGATACATTTTCGGGTATTATTTCTCCACGCACGGCAAGCCGTACGTGGTTACTATCAGCTTTTGGCTAAGTGAGCCACTTTGTGGCTTTCAAATCTCCCCTAACCCCTCTTTACTAAAGAGGGGGACTGTTTTTTGGGAATAATTAAAAATCTACGCAATTATAAATTTTTATTTTTCGACAAAATGAATATTTCTTGCTGATCTATTCCCCTCTTTAGTAAAGATGGGTTAGGGGAGATTTGTCAATTAAATTTGTAAATCCCCTCTAATTCAGCTAATTTATGATTACCCATCTTTTAGCACCATATCCAAATGCTCAATCCCATCTTCCAAATAAACGCCGGATACCGCTTGAAAACCAAAACCTTCGTAGAATCCTTGTAGATAACGTTGGGCTTGAGCGTGTATTGGCTGGTTAGGAAAATGTGCTACACAATAATCCATTGCTTTTTGGACTAATTCTCTTGCCAATCCAAAGCCTCGGGCATTTTTTGCGACGCATACTCTACCGAGATGAATGCCGTCTTCTTCCGGAATTAAACGGCAGTAAGCGGTTAAATTCTTGGTATTTTTTGCAAATAAATGCACCGCTTGTAAATCTTTATTATCGACTTCTTGATAAGGGCAGTTTTGTTCTACCACAAAAACAGCAGTACGTAATTTGTAGATTTCAAATAGCTCAAGCGTAGATAATTCGGTAAAGGTTTTTAATTGCCACATCATAGTTGTACTGTTTCCAACTGCCAACCTAATTGGCGATACTGTTTGTATCGTTCTCTCGCTTGTGCTTTAGCGGTTTCATCAACAGGTACAAAATCAATGATTTGATTAAAACTATTGATAAATTCAGGTATTTCTGTTTGCAGATTAATCAATAAATCACGACGTTGGGCATTGCGTTTGCCTTTCCAAGATATTTCAATAGGTGTTGGGTAAGTAGTCACTTCACCTGATAAATTGTGTGGTACAAAAGAATCAGGATCCCTTGCCCAAAGTGCTTCATCAATATTTAGAGCTTGTTGTTCCGTTTCACAGCTTATAAGCACTCGCTTACCTAATCGCCAGGCAGAGGCCGCAAGCTCACAAGCTTGAGCTTCTGATGCTGAGATATTATCTAAATCAAGCTGACTTAATAGATAAAATTGCACTTGTTTCACAGAATTGTCCTAGATAATGGCTAATACATTTAAACAGTAGATTTTAGCCGAAAATAAAGGAAATATAAAATCTAAGCTGCTTTTTTTACAAAAATAAATAATATATAAAGTTTTTCATCATTGAACTAATAAAATTTAGTTAGCTCTAATACAAGAACGCACTATTTCTATCAGTAGAAATTGTGTAGAATAAAATTCCCATTTGATTATTTATAAGGAACTTACTATGGGTTTATTTGATTTTGTTGGCGACATTGGTCGTAAATTATTTAATAAAGAAGAAGATGCATCAAAAGCGGTTACTGAGCATTTAAGTGAAGATAATCCAGGTGTGGAAAATGTAAATGTAACGGTTGAGAATGGTGTTGCAAAAATTTCAGGTATTGCTTCAACAGCTGCTGCAGTTGAGAAAGCTGTATTAATGGCTGGTAATGTAGCAGGTATTACAGAAGTAAATATTGATGCGTTGCAACGTCCTGATAGTGAGCCATTAGCAAGTGATGATGAGCTTTATGTAATCCAAAAAGGCGATACTTTGTGGGATATTGCAACCAAAGCATATGGCAATGGTGCTAAATATAAAGCGATTGTTGAAGCGAATAAAGAAGTGATTAAAGACGAGAATAAGATTTTTCCTGGTCAAAAAATCCGGATTCCAAAAGGTTTATAATCAATTTAAAAACGCTAAATTTTTGATGAGTTTAGCGTTTTTTATGCCCATAAAATTTAACATATAGGACCAAACATCATCTTTAACTAAAAGCAAAAAATAACCCCACTAGCGGACTAGTGGGGCTGAGTTATATGTTTTAAGTGAAAAATTATTTATTTTCAACCGCTTGCTTCATTTCTTCAATTTTCGCTTCCGTTGCTGCTTTAGCCTCTTCTGCCTTAGCAGCAGCTGCATCTTTCATTTCAGCTGCTTTGTCAGCGGTTGCTTGAGCTGCTTCAGATGTTGCAGCTTTAGCCTCTTCTACCTTAACGGTAGCTGCATCTTTCATTTCAGTTGCTTTGTCAGAGGTTGCTTGAGCTGCTTCAGATGTTGCAGCTTTAACCTCTTCTACTTTAGCGGCAGCTGCATCTTTCATTTCAGCTGCTTTGTCAGCAGTTGCTTGAGCTGCTTCAGATGTTGCAGTTTTAGCTTCTTCTAATTTAGTTGCAGCTGCATCTTTTACTTCAGCAGCTTTTTCTGCAGTTGCTTGAGTCGCTTCAGTGGCGGCTGCTTTTGTTTCTTCCAGTTGAGCTGCTGCCGCATTTTTTACTTCAGCTACTTTTTCAGCTGTTGCTTGAGTTGCATCAGAAGTTGTGGCTTTTGCTTCTTCTAATTTAGCAACAGTAGCTTCTTTTATCTGGTCTGCTTTTTCCATCGCAGCTTGGGTTGCTTCAGAAGTTGCAGCTTTTACTTCTGCTAATTTAGTTGCTGTTGCATCTTTTATTTCATCTGCTTTTTCCATAACAGTTTGAGCTGCTTCAGAAGTCGCTGCTTTTACCTCTTCCAGTTTAGTCGCTGCGGCCTCTTTTACTTCGTTGATTTTATCTGCCGTTGCTTGAGCCGCTTCAGCAGTTGCCGCTTTTACTTCATCTAATTTGGCTGATGCTGCTTCTTTTAATTCTTCTGCTTTTTCTGCAGCAGCTTGTGCTTCATAAGTTGCAGTTCTTTCTTCTTCTAATTTAGTTGCTGCGGCATCTTTAACTTCAGTTACTTTTTCACTTGTTGCCTGAACCGCTTCTTTTGCTTGATCGCAAGCTGCAAGTGTCATTGTTGAACCTAATACTAATAATGCTAAAAATGATTTTTTCATTCTAAATTCCTTAAATAATTAAATAAACAAATTGTCAATATAGCAATTTAGTCACTATTTTATGAGAAAAGTTCATAAAAAATGCCTATTGTGTAAATAAACAATAGGCATAAACTTTATTTTTAAACGCTAGAGCGTTTAATTATTTGTTGAGCGTGGGGCAGATTGCACCTGACTTACGGCACTAGTATAACCACCAAATCCTTTGCCATAAAAATAGTATTTTGAATGTTGCCATTCTGTAATAACTACTTTTTCTGAGGTTTCTTCAACAGCTTTAGCAACAGTCATCGCTGATTTTGTATGTTTAACTCGAGAGAAAGTACCCAGCTTACCTGTAAAATTATATTCACTTTCATAGCTGGAAACGGGAGTTTCAATTACTTGCGAATTTGCAGATATAATTGCAGGTGCTACTGTAGCTTGTGATTGGAATTTTCCTACACGTTCATTTTTCTCTTTTACTAAATCACGCTCAGAATGTTGAGAAACAACACTGCCAAAAGGAGCAATATGTTCTTTCACATCTGATTTTTGGATATCAGGTTCTTGTGTTGAATCTATTTCTGTTTTTGGTTTATGTGCTTGTTCTAGCTTTTCTTTAACCAGATCTCGTTCAGTCGCCTGAGCAACAAAACCACCTAATGGAGCAACAGATGTTGTCTGTTTTGTGCTGACTTTTTTCTCTGTTTTTTCTGGCTCTGGTTGGGCTCTGTTTTCTTCTTGCTCTAACATTTCATCAACAGATAAGAACTGTACTTTCTCTTCTACTTTTGCTGATTTAACTGGCATAGCAAATTGAACCCAAACTTTACCACTTGCAAGCTCTGGAGATGCAACAGCTGAAGTTAATGGCATTGCTGAGGAGGCAACATTGACTCGTTGATTTTCACGGCGACGCTGATTTCCTACACGTAAGTGGCGAGGTAAACGACGTTGGCGATTTTTATCACGTGTTTCATTGTTACTATTTTCTGTAGCAACTTCTGGTATTGCAAGCGGTTGAATTTGAGCTGTATTTTGCACATTTTCAGCTTCAACTGCTTTTTCAACTTCAACTGCTTTTTCTACTACAACTGGTACAGGTGTGGCCGATGTAACAACTGTTTCATTGGTTGTTGATTCGGTTGTTTCTACACGTACTTTTTTACGTAATTCACGACGTTGGCGACGTTCTGTTTGAACTTCTCGTTGAGTTGTACGAGCCTCAGTATTTTCAGTCATACCTGCAACTTCCTCTACTACGGCACGACGTTGTTTTTTCTCTGCTCGTGTTGCTTTTTCTTCTTGTTTTGCAGATTGATTTTGTTGTCTACGCTCCTGATTCTCTGTTCGAGAATGACGATTTTGACGTTCACGACGTTGTCGGCGATCACGTGGATTACGTTTTGGTTTCGGTTTTTCTTCAACTTTTTCTTCTTCTGCAAACCAACCTTTAATTGTTGCAATTAAACGAGTTAATAACGATGGTTTAGCTGGTTTTGCTGGGGTTGGAGAAGGTTGTAAATTAAGCTCAGAACTTTGTAATACAGATTCAACTGTAATTACAGGCTCATTACGAGTAACTAACGCATCATCATTATGATTATGGTTGCAATGTTCGTCTTCTGTACGAGCTTCATAGTGCTTAGTTAAATGATAACTTAATGTTGGTGTTACTTCATTTTCACGTAAGCGGTAAACACTGAAGTGTGGGGTTTCCATACTTTCAGAAGGAACTACAACAATTTGTACATTATGACGTTTTTCAATACTTGAAATTGCACTACGCTTTTCGTTTAACAAGTAAGTCGCAATTTGTACCGGCACAATGGTGTGAACTTGAGCAGTATTTTCTTTAATCGCTTCTTCTTCTAGTAAACGTAGAATTGAAAGGGCGATAGATTCATTATCACGTACTTTACCTGTGCCTTGGCAACGAGGGCAGATATGTGATGAAGCCTCACTTAATGACGGGCTTAAACGCTGACGACTCATTTCTAATAAACCGAAACGTGAAATACGTGCAAATTGAATTCTTGCACGGTCTTGGCGAGTAGCCTCACGAATACGGTTTTCCACTTCACGTTGATGGCGAACTGGGGTCATATCAATAAAGTCGATAACAATTAAACCGCCTAAGTCACGCAAGCGTAATTGGCGAGCAATTTCATCTGCCGCTTCTAAGTTTGTGTTTAAGGCTGTTTCTTCAATATCGCCACCACGGGTTGAGCGTGATGAGTTAATATCAATCGCCGTTAACGCTTCGGTTACATCAATAACGATTGAACCACCTGATGGTAAACGCACTTCACGTTGGAAAGCTGATTCAATTTGTGATTCGATTTGATAATGGCTGAAAAGCGGGACTTCACCTTCGTATAAACGCACCCGGTTAATGAAATCCGGGCGAACTAAACGAATATGGTTTTTCGCTTTTTCAAATACTTTTTTATTATCAATAAGAATTTCGCCAATATCACGACGTAGGTAATCACGGATTGCACGCACAATTACATCACTTTCTTGATGAATTAAGAACGGGGCAGGGCGAGATTCCGCCGCTTTTTTGATAGCTTCCCAATGGTGTAAAAGAACTTTTAAGTCCCATTGTAATTCTTCAGGCGATTTGCCTACACCTGCGGTACGCACGATTAAGCCAACATCTTCAGGTACGTCTAGGCTATCTAATGCTTCTTTTAATTCTAAGCGTTCGTCGCCTTCAATACGGCGAGAAATACCGCCAGCACGAGGGTTGTTTGGCATTAACACAAGGTAGCTTCCAGCAAGTGAAATAAAAGTGGTTAAGGCTGCACCTTTGTTGCCACGCTCTTCTTTGCTAACTTGCACGATAACTTCTTGCCCTTCTTGGATAATATCTTTGATATTCGGGCGACCGTTAAAGACATAGTCTTGAGGGAAATATTCACGTGAAATTTCTTTTAAAGGCAGGAATCCGTGACGTTCTGCACCGTAATCGACAAATGCAGCTTCAAGGCTTGGTTCAACACGGGTGATTTTACCCTTGTAGATATTAGATTTTTTTTGTTCGTGACCTGGGCTTTCGATATCCAAGTCGAATAAACGCTGCCCATCAACAAGGGCAACACGCAACTCTTCTTTTTGAGTTGCATTGATTAACATTCTTTTCATTGTGTTTTCTCGATTATTTTGTTGTTTTTTTACACGGCTTTTATGCCAATAACGTTAGGAGTTTTTTTGCGTCTATCTCACGACTGTCTAAATTCCTAAAAAGTGCCGATTGTTGTCTTACGTTTACTTCTTCTTGTCTCAAAGAAACCGCAAAATCAAACACTTAAGTAAGGCTTGCGAAAGTTTCTGCAAGCGGTTGTTTTTGCCAAATTTTTTGCAATTTTTTATTGCTTTTTTAAGGGCAAAAATAACGAGGTATTATCGCATTTTAATGTTTAAAAAGGCAAGGTAATTATTATGGGAATTGAGAGTTAATTTTATTTAAGAAGAGATGAAATGCTTTATATAAGCGGTTGAAATTTTGCATTTTTTTACGGTATTATGTAGCAGTTGCACAAAGTCCGAAAATTGACTAATTTACCGCGTAAATTTAAATGCCTTTCCGAATGAAAATTGTGAAAGGCATTTCTTTTACCTCAAATTCTAACTTCAACCTCGCAATTTTTCACATCAATTTTCCATTTTTTCAAATTCAAGGCGTAGCTAATCCTCTCAACCTTTATTCAGGTAAGTTATTTCTTTCTATATAATTCTATCTAAGTCTATTAGCGTCTATACGATTCTATGCCGCCATCAGAATTTCATCGTATGCAGTTTGTTCTTCAAGTCGCTTAAAGTAGTGTGATGAAATTTCGTTAGGTGCAAAGGCTTTCACACCTAGAAGCTCACCTTCACGATGATTTCCCTGCCAATAACCAACCCATTCTTTAAATGGCAGAACCCATAAACAACGTTTGAGGACATCTTCAAAAAGTTTACCGTTAGATTCTCGGCGATTATCTGAAAAGAATGCAGCTTGATTGGCATAGTGTAAGGCATATTTATTATCGGTTTTATGGTGTGTGCCACGCATTAAGTCGCGCATTCTGGCATTAAAGGATTCCGCAAGGTTATTATTTACACCTTTCGCACTATAAGCCTCTTGATGATTCACCGACCAACGGGTGTAATGAAAATCAAGACTTTTATAAGCAGGGTTTTCATCACACATAATATCACTGCCTGCTTTGACAAAGCGTTGATTTAATGCAAAAACAGTATCCGCATTTTCGGTATAATCCATTGCAACAATGGTACGATTTGCTCCAGATATATTACTATCATTTGCAGCACGTTGTGTAATAGCGAATAGACAACGTTTAGTCGTTCTAAATTTAGGATATTTACGACCTTTCTTATCAGCTTTTTGACGTTGTTTATGATTGTTTTTACGAAAATTAGTTGGGCGCAAGGTAAAGTTGATCCACATTCCATCTTCGTGAATTTCGCCTGACAATGGACTTAAATCGCGCGTTTTAAATAAAGCTTCGCGAACTTTCCCACAAAGTACAAATGCCGTTTTGTAGTTCAAATTAAGATGACGACTAACATCAATCGCACTAATGCCTTTTGAGCTATTTACCATCATTAAGATGACAGCAAGAATATCGACTAAATCAACTTTATGAAAGGCAAAGGCTGTATTTGTTGTAATATAAAAATGGCGTTTGCAATGTTTACAACACCAACGTTTACGAGAAGGAAGGAAATAGGCTTCGTGGCGAATACCACAATGCGGACAGCATACATCACGAATATTATCAGGGCTTCCCCAACGGTGAGTTTTAAAAAGGTGAAAAGCATCTTCTTCAGTAAGGCGTAAAATATCTTTTAAATTGATGTTTTTTGATTTGCTTGAAAGTAAATAATGTTGAGCCATTGCGAATTTCCTTGTGTAGTACAAGGCATTCGAGATTTGCTAAACGCCAGACACAAAAAAACGCCCACCTGAAGAAATCAGATCGGCTCAAAGCGTTTATGCCTCGAATACCGTACCACCACAAGAAACTTGTGGAGGAAATTCAATAAACCGAAAGATGGAATACTAATTCCTATTAGCCAAAACTATTTGAGCTAGGTGGTTTATCTAGCTTTCCGATAAATATCAATATCGAACAAGCAATAGTAAAATAATTCGCAAAAATAAGTGTATTCAAGTGATGTAAGCTAATCACCTACCAATATAGTTTAGTAAAAAATTGAAATCAAGCGAAAATGAAAAAATTTTTTCTAGAATGACTTTAAATGTAAAGCAATTTTATCTGAGTTATGTTACTCATCGTCTATGGTTGGACTGTTTTTTTATGTATATTACTAAAAAAATATTTTCTAAGACTATGAAAAGTGAAGTTTTAGTTACCTTTGGTAATAGGGTAAAAATGTTAAGAGAACAAAATGGATTGTCTCAAGAAGAGTTTGCTTATAGATCTGGTTTGGATAGAAGTTATATTTCTGGAGTTGAAAATGGAAGAAGAAATATATCTTTAAAAGCCATATATTCCATAGCAGAAGCTTTAGATATTACGTTAATGGAACTATTTGAAAATATATAACTTAGAGCTTATATGAATATTAATTCTGATTTAGTTAATTTTTGTGATTTGTATAATTTGCCATTTAATCATCTCGGTGCAATTCTCAAAGATCCAAAAGTTATACCTATGATTAGGGGAAAAGCGTTTGAATTTTCAGTTGCTGACAAACTTTCGACTATTTTATCTAATGAAATATGGAAAATTGAAAAACCATTTTTAAATCCCCAATTAGGTTATCACGATCAAGATGTATTGATAACCCATATTCCTAGTAACAAGAAAATATCAATTGAATGCAAACTATCAGCAAAAGGAAGAATTAAATCTAATAATAGTGGATATATTCTTTCAGTCAAATGTATGCGCAGTCGGACATTAGGTGAAGAATTAGCAAGCAGACTTGCTCCTGAAAGAGGTGTCCCAAAAGATAGCTTGTTAGTTCATAATGATCAGTATCTTTCATCTGATTTTGATTTTGTTATAACATCATTAGCCAATGTCTTTTATGCGACCAATTCCAATGGTATCTTTGTTTGGTCTCCTTCTGAGGCTGGTTTAAAATTTTTATATTCTAAGTATGGAATAAATAAAACAGATAAAGGTTATCAGGATTTAGCATTTAATGATATGTACGTTGCTTCATCTCACGCTTTAGCAATATCTAACAATGGAAATATATGTACTAGGAAAAAATGTGATAATAAATTAAATTGTAAATTTATTCCAAATTATCCTTTAATTGAATTTGATAAAAATGCAAATGTCATTCAGGATAAATGGTTTCATATAAGTGAAATAGAGCATCGTTTACTTAAACATATAGGGGAGTATTAAAATAATTATTTTAATTTGGCATACAGGTGTTAAAAACATAAGTTATTTCCCCTGTTATGCCAAATTTATTTATATATCTAAGTCGATTTGGCTATTTGAATGATTTATATGATAGTTAGTTATAAAAATTTCCTTTCCTTTATATCTACTACCTCTTTTTTCTTCTTTAATTTTATTTTTTGTTTGGTCGTCAGTTCTGTTTATTGTGTAGTTCCACTCTTTATCAACAATTGAATTTGCCCAATCATATAGCTCTCTAACCTCTTCAGAGTTATCATAAGTGATTAAAAATTTTAATCTATCTTTATTCCGATATAAACATTTTTTAAGCCTATAATGATCTTCTTTATTAAAGGAATAAGTATAGAACTTGTCTTGATCCGCATTGAAATATGGAGGATCAATAAATAAAAAAGCATTATCTGGTGCATTATCAATAATAATTTCAAAATCTAAATTATTAAATTCTACCCCTTGTAGCTTTGAAGATGTTTTAAGAATACTATTTCCCCAATTTTCAGGTCTCATACTATATTTGTCACCGTAGCCCCAATAACAATTTTTAGGATTCATAATACCAGAATATGAAGTTCTATTTAAATAGTACCACCTCGCTGCTTTTTCTAATTCATCTTTAGGTGAAAACTCATTTTTATACCAATGATGTCTTTCTTTTAATGCTTTTTCATCTTTTAAAAAATCTATTAAATCATTTGGTCTATTTTTTATTATTAAATATGTATTTATTAGATCTGGATCTATGTCATTAAGAATATTATATTCTACCTTATCTTTTGCAAAAAAAATGGAACCTCCACCAACAAAAGGCTCTATATAAACGGAATGCTTAGGTATGCATTCTAGGATAAGTTTTCTAGCGTAAAATTTCCCACCCGCATATCTAAAAGGTGAATTGATTGATTTTTTATCATAAGTTTTAGTCATAATAATCCTATTAAAATTTATTTTAATATTTTTGAATTTTCTAAAAGTAAATTATAAAAATAATCTTTTAATTTACTTGGCATTAATCTGTAATTAGTAATTAACGCTCTTTCTTGTTCGGAAATATTACTATTATTAAATTGAAAATTATCTTCTTTACCAGTTAATAGCCACGTAATACTAACATCTAACGTATTATGAATTTTCACTAACGCTTCCACACTAGGATCTCTTCCCTCATTTAGATAATTCATCGCTGAACGATATGAGATATTCGTCACTCTAGAAAACTCAGTAACTGTCATATTTTTAGCTTCCAATATCTGTTTCAAACGCTTAGATATGCACACTATTTCACATTCCTATTGAAAAAACTGAATGATTGTGCTACATTATACACAATCAATATGAATAATATTTCATATTTTAGTTTAATCAAGGTGTGATCTCAATACTATGACCCAACATTTTCTTCTTTCTAGCAAAGCTCGCACGCTTTCTTCCTACGAGATAGCACAACTCTCGGAAGAAGAAGCGTATAATTTGCTTTGTGAATTAAGATGGGGTGGAAAAGAATTTATTGCTTGTCCTAAATGTGGGGTGCAACACAAGCCTTATTATATTTCTACACGTAAACAATGGCGCTGCAAACATTGTAATCACACTTTTAGTGTCACTTCTGGCACCATTTTTGCCAATCGCAAGAAACCAATTAAGGTTTATCTCTATGCTTTAATTGAATGGGTAAATGCTGTCAAAGGCTTATCATCCCTTCAATTAGCACGTAATGCAAAACTTAATCCTCGCACGGCATTTGTTTTATCACATAAATTCCGCAAGGCATTATTAGAAAGTCGTGATATGAAACCACTTTCAGGTGTAGTGGATATGGACGGTACTTATGTTCATCCTGCACCACGTAAAGCAAATAAGAAATCTGACCGCATTGACTATCGTTTAAAGGAAAATCAGAATCCTGATAAACGTTGTGTCATGGTTGCGCGTGAGCATTATTCGCCAGAAGAAAAAGCCAGTAATGCGCTGCATTGTGGGGTAAAACGTTCTCACGTTTTTGTAGCGCATACTGAATCGCAATCGGTAGTGAAAAGTTTTGCCGATAAGTTCATTAAACCGAATACACAAATCAATACCGATGAAAGCACGGCTTATGATGTCTTGTTGCCTTACTATAACTTGAGAACTGTAAACCATAAAGAAGAATATCGTAGTGACTTAGGTGTAACAAACAATCAGGCAGAAAGTCTATTTAGTCGTTTCAAACGTATGTACTACGGACAAGTTCACCGTATCAGCAACGAATACTTACTTAACTATGCTAATGAAATTGCGTACCGTGAGGACAATCGCCGTACCTCAAATAAAGCGCAGTTTATTGATGTATTAAGCCGATGTTTGAAAACCACCAACGATAACAATGAATGGTGCGGTTATTGGCAACGAAAAATTATTCATCAAGAAGTGATTTGGCAGTAGATATATGGCATATAACTTAGATAAGAAACTCAAAGAATTTGAGTTTGAACGTAAACAGGTATTACATCATCTTGCGTTACTTGATGCGAACATTGCCACATTAAAACGTGCTATTGAGCTTACTCAACAGGAAAGTGATGTAGCCCTTTATAATACGGACAACTTTGTGTACCGTTCCAAATATAAGCTCTTTAAAGGGAAAATTCGTAAATACATCGTACAAATGATGCGAGAAGCACCCAATAAAGCCTTTACAATAGCCGAACTCACGCAGCGCATTTTCGATATTGAACAAAATCCTGATATACCTTCTGAAAAGCATCTTGATTCCGTTCGAAAGCAACTCAATGAATTCTACCAAAGAAACTGGATTAGCCGAATACAAGTTAGCCGAAATGAAGTGTATTGGCAATGGAGGTAAAGCAATGCTCTTTTAGAACTCTTGTTATGTATTAGCTTGACTTATTTAAATTTACATATAAAATTAGTGCAACGGTTTTGCTTGCACGAACATATAACCCTTCTATCTAAAGGATAGAAGGGTTATATGCTTCGTATACTACAAAAATGCAATTTCAAGTAGTATTTAACTTATACGCTAGGAGACTTATTATGGGTGTTGATGCAAGCTAGGTAAAGTATGAAATGGTTGAAATCTAATACTATTAATCTTTTAACATTTTTAGGCACCATTTTTACTATTATTGGTGTAAATATATCTCAATTATTCGAAAAGCCCATTCAATCTTGGATTGTTTTTGGGCTTTTATGTTTTCTAATCTTGTTTTGTTCATTTAGAGTTTACCTTGTTACTAAGGATTCAATGATAAAACAGTATAGTAATGGCTATTTAACCATAGCTTCTTTCTTTAAATACTCTACTTTTGATGGAAAAACGTCTACTTATGAACAGTTTCGCCATATTCAGGTTAAAACTTTTTGTAAAGGATGTTTTGAACATAGGTTCATTTGGACTGGAACAAACAACCCTCAAATTCTGTCTGACTTACAACAAGTAGGGCAAATTAATTATGGAGAGGATGATTTTGGCAATAAATATCATCGAGTTAAATTAACTCCAGCTCGTTCTCTGGTTTATAATGAATGTGATGTATTGCATACAAAAGCAATTGTAGAAAATGATGATGCCAAGCCATTTTTAGCTCAATATGTAAAAGAACCAATTAGGTTTATTAATTTTAAAATTGAATTGTATTATGCAACCGACTCATACGCTTGCGAAGCTAAAATAACAAGAAAACCAATAGATAAGCCTAATGCAAATGAGCAACATATAACATCAGTGAAATTTGATTACCCGACTAAGAGTTTTACATATACAATCATAGAACCAGAGGCTGGTTTTGTATATAAAATAAATTGGGAAAAACCTAGTCTATAACCAAAATAGCGGTATCTCTACCGCTATTCTCTATTCTCACGCTAAAGGTTTTAATCGCCATTCAGAACGCCTGAAAAATCTTCGCTTTAGTGTCCGTTTATGTAATTCAACTTCTTTCCGTTCAATAATTCCTTTCTTATACAGTTCTTTTAATACGCGAGCAACAGCTAATTCATGTTCCCTTTGAGGTAGAGGATAATTTTTGCCAGTGTCTAATTCCAACGCCGCCTCTGTAATAAAGTATAATGTTTTCCAACTATCACTTTGCTTGAATACTCTTGCAACCAACAATTGAAGATTTTGCTTAAACAATCGAGGTTTTATTAGCCTTGAAACATTAAATTGTGTTTTGATTTGCCTTAAATCGAAATTGGGTTCAATGTATATCAAGGTATTCTCAAAACAAAGTATTTTATCCTCTAAATCTGATTTCTGTTGTTTTAACTGATCAAGTTGATGTTCAAGAATTGCTTTTTCTTTATAGCTACTTTCGATTAATTTGGTAAGTTGAGAAATAAGGTGGGATTCTGCCATAATAAAAATCTCCATTGAGTTAAACTTTCAATGGAGATTCTAGTATTTTCAAGCGGTTAGGTCTTTGTGCAACTGCTACATAATACCGTTTTTTTACAAAAAAACAACCGCTTGTTTTAACGTATGTTGAGGTTTCAAATTAAGTGATTTATCGCTTAAAAGGTTTGCTCTAGATTCCTAGTGAATCCCAAATCTCATCAATGCGTTTTACCACATTTTCATCTTTTTCGATTGGTGTACCCCATTCACGATTGGTTTCACCAGCCCATTTATTAGTCGCATCAATTCCCATTTTAGAACCTAAGCCTGCAACTGGGGAAGCAAAATCCAGATAATCAATTGGGGTATTTTCGATGAGTGTGGTATCTCGTGCCGGGTCGCAACGAGTGGTAATCGCCCAAATAACATCTTTCCAATCACGAGCGTTTACATCATCATCGCATACAATCACAAACTTGGTGTACATAAACTGACGTAAGAATGACCAAACGCCCATCATCACACGTTTTGCGTGTCCTGCGTATTGTTTTTTGATAGTAACAACCGCTAAGCGATAAGAGCAGCCTTCAGGCGGCAGATAGAAATCCACAATTTCAGGGAACTGTTTTTGCAAAATCGGAATAAAGACTTCATTTAATGCCTCGCCCAATACGGCTGGTTCATCAGGTGGTCTGCCGGTGTAGGTGGAATGATAAATTGCATCTTTACGCATAGTAATGTGCGTTACGGTAAATACTGGGAAATATTCTTGCTCGTTATAATAGCCAGTGTGATCGCCGTACGGGCCTTCTAATGCGGTTTCGTTTAGATCAATATAGCCTTCTAGCACAATTTCTGCACTTGCTGGTACTTCCAAATCATTAGAAATAGATTTCACCACTTCGGTTTTATTGCCCCGTAATAAGCCAGCAAAGGCATATTCGGAAAGGGTGTCTGGAACAGGAGTAACTGCCGCTAAAATAGTGGCAGGATCCGCACCAAGTGCTACTGAAACAGGGAACGGTTTATCTGGATTTTCCGCTTTCCACTCTTGGAAGTCTAAAGCACCACCACGGTGGGAAAGCCAACGCATAATCAATTTATTTTTGCCAATCAGTTGTTGGCGATAAATGCCTAAGTTTTGACGTTTTTTGTAAGGCCCTTGCGTAATCGTTAATCCCCAAGTAACAAGCGGAGCAACATCGCCCTTCCAGCAGTGCATAATCGGCAGTTGAGTCAGATCAACATCGTCACCTGAAATAACAACTTGCTGGCAATCGGCTTTGCTAAGTACCTTAGGTGGCATATTCAGAATTTGCTTCCATTGTGGTAACTGCCCAATAAGATCTTTAAATCCTTTTGGGGGTTCTGGCTCTTTTAAAAAAGCTAACAGTTTGCCAAGCTCTCTTAAGGCTTTGGTGTCTTCTTGCCCCATTCCCATTGCAACACGTTTTGGTGTGCCAAATAGGTTACAAAGCACAGGCATATTACTGCCTTTCGGGTTTTCAAAAAGGATAGCTGGCCCACCTTTGCGTAAGGTGCGGTCTGCAATTTCAGTCATTTCTAAATAAGGGTCAATTTCTTGCTTCACTCGAACTAATTCGCCTTCAGATTCAAGCAAATTCAGAAATTCTCGTAAATTTTTATATTTCATAGCGGTCAAATTTGTAGATTTTTTTGCAAATGCAAGTATATAGAAAAATATTGCTGAAAAATACCCATAAAAAAATTATAGAAATTTTATTTTGTTTTGTTAGAATGTGCCGACCTACACTTATTTGTGAAAATAGAGGAAATTGTTATGTTTAAAAGAACACTTATTGGTTTAGCGGTTTTAGGGGCAGGTGTTGCTCAAGCTGATGTATTAACAAGTATCAAACCATTAGGTTTTATTGCAAGTGCTATTACTGATGGTGTAACAGAAACAAAAGTATTGTTGCCTGTAAGTGCATCTCCACACGATTATAGTTTAAAACCATCAGATGTAACACAATTACAATCTGCTCAGCTAGTTGTTTGGGTAGGTGATGGTTTAGAAAGCTTTTTAGAAAAAAGTATTGAAAAATTACCTAAAGAGAAAGTATTAACGTTAGAAGATGTTGATGCGATTGATGATATTGTCGCAACCACGAAAAAAGATGATGATCACGACCACGATCATAAACACGACCACAGCCATAAACACGAGCACGGCCATAAACACGAGCACGGCCATAAACACGAGCACAACCATAAACACGAACACCATCATCACGATCATAGCCATCACGGCCATAGCCACGATGAAGATTGGCATATCTGGCTTTCAGCTGAAGCCAGTGAGTTAGCAGCAGAACAAATTGCAGCACGCTTAACGGAGCAGCTACCAGAACAAAAAGCAAAAATTGCAGATAATCTTGCAAAATTCAAAGCAAATTTAACCGCTAAAAAAGCAGAAATTGCAAAACAATTAGAACCAGTAAAAGGCACAGGTTATTATACTTTCCACGATGCTTATGGCTATTTTGAGAGAGCTTATGGTTTAAACTCACTAGGTTCATTTACAATCAACCCGACAGTTGCACCAGGTGCAAAAACTTTAGCAGCAATTAAGAAAAATATTACGCAAAACAAAGCACAATGTTTATTTGCTGAACCACAATTTACACCAAAAGTAATTGAAAGTTTAGCAAAAGAAACACAAGTCAAGGTAGGGCAGTTAGATCCACTTGGTGCTAAAATTCAGTTAAGTGCTACGTCTTATCCTGAATTTTTACAAGCGTTAGCAGACGAGTTTAGCCAATGTTTAGCTAAATAAAGAAATAAGAATAAATCCCCATTCATTGATAAAATAAATGGGGATTTTTATCAGCGACTAAAACCTATTTTTCTATAAATAAGCAGTTAAAATCGCTTCTAATCGATCATATCCAGCTTGTGTGAAATGCAATCCATCGTGGCATAAGCTTAAATCTAACTTACCTTCTTCGTTCTCAAAACGATCCCAGGTTTTAATATAAGTTAAATCAGAAGGGCAATTAGCCTCAAAATAGGCATTCATCTCTTTAATTGCCGGGTTATCTGTTGTTTCAATATTATTTACTGGTGTGGCTTCTAATAGGAAATAGTTAGAATGAGGTGCAATTTCACGCAGACCTTTTACAATCTCCTCAATCCAAATTAAAGCCTGTTTTGGCGAATACTCTGATTCTTTGACAATATCATTAACACCTAAAAAAACAAAAACATTTTTTCCAACGTGTTTAATCAGATTTTGTTTAATAATGACATCTAGATATTGGCGAGCACTGGTTCCTGATAAGCCTAAATTTGCAACAGTTTGCCCTGCTAAATTTGGTGTACCATTTTCCATATCGCCCCACATATCGAACAATGAATGTCCGACTAAGGTAATATCCGCTTCTTTCTTAAATTCTTCTTGTTTTGCTTGATAACGATTAAAAATATCCTGGTCCGTAAGCATATAGCCCCCAAAATTAATGAAAAAAACGATTAATCTCTGCTATCTTTTAAACCAATATGCTGAGTCGTGAAAATAAAAATCACAATATTATCGTTTATAAATATAGCCAGACTCTGCCTAAATTAAGTTCATTTAGGCTAGGTTTTATTATCCGGCTATGCATTCTTATTTGTAAATAAAGTTCACAATTTTTTGTTGGAAATGTGATCTATGTCTCACTATTAGATTAATAGATTTTAAAAACTATTTTCTATGTTGAATTTAATGCTAAAGCACTTTACCCTAGGTCTAACTCATTTGAGTTGCACATATTTTAATCTCAACCCCAAATAGGAGATGTTATTATGGCAAAAGATCTAAATGTATTTGATAAACACTATAGATTACTTATCAATGGTGACTGGACAGATGGTTCAAAAGGGGAAAAATTAACCTCTTATAATCCTGCAAACGGTAGCGAATTAGCTACTTTTATTGACGCAAGTGACGCTGATGTCGATGCGGCTGTTTCCGCTGCACAAGAGGCATTTAAAACGTGGAAGCTTACTTCAGCTACAGAAAGAGCAACTATTTTACATAAGATTGCTGATGTTATTGATGAAAATGCTGAGCTATTTGCCTTACAAGAAACCTTAGATAATGGAAAACCCATCCGTGAAACCCGTGCGGCAGATATTCCTTTAGCAGCTGATCATTTCCGTTATTTTGCTGGCGTTATTCGTTCGGAAGAGGGGTTTGCAAATCAATTAGATGAGGAAGATTTATCACTTATTCTTCGAGAACCTATTGGTGTAGTTGGTCAAATTATTCCTTGGAACTTCCCATTCTTAATGGCTGCGTGGAAAATAGCTCCGGCACTTGCAGCGGGTTGTACTATTGTAATCCATCCGTCATCTTCTACCTCTTTAAGCATATTATCATTTGCTCAAAAAATTAATCATTTACTCCCTAAAGGTGTATTTAATGTGATTACGGGTAAAGGGTCTAAATCTGGCGAATATATGCTACAACATAAAGGTTTTAGTAAATTAGCTTTCACTGGTTCTACTGAAATTGGACGTAAAATTGGGGTTGCTGCAGCTGAGATGTTGATTCCTTCCACTCTTGAGTTAGGCGGTAAATCCGCTAATATCTTCTTTGATGATATGCCATTTGATAAAGCCTTAGAGGGAGCGCAAAAAGGTATTTTATTTAACCAAGGACAAGTTTGCTGTGCAGGTTCTCGTATCTTTGTACAAGAAGGCATTTATGACAAATTTATTGCAGCATTGAAAGAAGAGTTCAAAAAAGTCAAAGTCGGCTTACCTTGGGAAGATGATACTCAAATGGGGGCACAAGTTAATAGCAACCAAGTTAAAATTATTAGCAAATATATTGATATTGCTAAAGAGGAAGGTTGTGAAATTTTAACAGGTGGTCAAAAATCAGATGAAGATCATTTAGAAAATGGTGAGTTTTTCCAACCGACACTTATCTTAGCATCAGACAATAATAAACGAGTTGCACAAGAAGAGATCTTTGGCCCTGTTGCTGTTGTTATTAAGTTTAAAGATGAAGCAGAAGTCATTAAAATGGCAAATGACAGTGAATATGGCTTAGGCGGAGCTGTGTGGACAACAAATATCAATCGAGCATTACGTGTCTCAAGAGCATTAGAAACTGGTCGTGTATGGGTAAACTGCTATAACAGATTACCAGCAGGGGCTCCATTTGGTGGTTATAAAACATCAGGAATTGGACGAGAAACCCATAAAATGATGTTGGCAGCCTACACTCAAGTCAAAAATATTTATATCAGTACACGTGAAGAACGTGAAGGTATGTACTAATTAAAAATAAACCCTCTTAATTGCTTAAATTAAGAGGGTTTTTCTTATCTAATCAAAAACTAAACATCATAAGTTGTTGATGCTGTATTACCGCCACGACCAGTCCAGTTTGTGTGGAAAAACTCGCCACGAGGTTTGTCGGTACGTTCATAAGTGTGAGCACCGAAATAATCACGTTGAGCTTGCAGTAAGTTTGCTGGTACACGTTCTGAAGTATAGCCATCTAAGAACGTGATCGCACTTGCCATACAAGGCATTGGAATACCCACTTCGATAGATTTTGCTACCACTTTACGCCAGTCTGCCATCGCATTTTCTAAAATGCCTTTGAAGTAGCTGTCTGAACCTAAGAAGACTAAATCTGGGTTTGCCTCATAAGCATCACGAATGTTGCCTAAGAAACGGCTACGAATGATACAACCTTCACGCCATAATAACGCAGTTGCACCGTAGTTAATATCCCAACCGAAGTTTTCAGACGCCTCACGAATTAGCATAAAGCCTTGTGCATAAGAGATAATTTTTGATGCCAATAATGCTTTACGCACTGCTTCAATCCAAACTTTTTTGTCGCCTTCAACTGGGCTAATGGTTTTATTGAATAATTTTGATGCTGCTACACGTTGATCTTTAAATGAAGATACGCAACGGGCAAATACAGATTCAGTAATTAAGGTTAATGGAATACCGAAATCTAATGCGTTGATTCCTGTCCATTTACCTGTACCTTTTTGGCCTGCCGTATCTAAAATTTTCTCCACAAGTGGTTCGCCGTCTTCATCTTTATAAGCAAGAATATCGGTTGTAATATCAACAAGATAGCTATCAAGCTCAGTGTTTTTCCACTCTTTGAAAATTTCGTGCATTTCATCGTAGCTTAAGCCTAAACCGTCTTTTAAGAATTGATAAGCTTCACAAATTAACTGCATATCACCATATTCAATACCGTTATGCACCATTTTTACGAAATGGCCAGAACCCTCTCTACCAACCCAATCACAGCAAGGTTCGCCTTTATCGGTTTTTGCTGAAATCGCTTGTAGAATAGGTTTTACATAAGGCCACGCTTCTTCGTTACCACCCGGCATAATAGACGGCCCATGACGAGCACCTTCTTCGCCACCAGACACACCCGTACCGATAAAGCGGATACCTTTTTCTGCCAACGCTTTCACACGGCGATTTGAATCAGGGTAATTTGAGTTACCACCATCAATGATGATGTCGCCTTCTTCTAAGTGTGGGACTAACGCATCAATAAATTGATCAACCACATCGCCAGCACGTACCATTAACATTATACGACGTGGTTTTTCTAATTTCGCTGCTAAATCTTCTAATGAATAAGCACCGATAATGTTTGTGCCTTTTGCCGGCCCTTCTAAAAACTCATCTACTTTTGAAGTTGTACGGTTGAACGCTACTACTTTAAAGCCATTGTCGTTCATATTTAAAATTAAGTTTTGACCCATTACCGCTAAACCGATAACGCCGATATCGCCTTTTTGTGACATTGTTTGCTCCTGTTAGTTTTGATTCTGTGCAAGCGGTCTAATTTGCGAACTTTTTTACAAAAATAACCGCTTGTAAAGATGACTATGATGGTGCTCGTCTTTGACGAGTACCTAAATTTATTACGTTATAAGTACTCGTCTAGAGATAAGTACTATTATTTAACCTCTTATAAATTAGCCGCAGCTTCTGAATCCAAATACCATTCCGTTTCCCCATTTTTCGCTTTAATTTTAGCGGCTGGGTAAGGGAGTTGTTCTGCTGGTGTGTCTTGAATCTCTTTTAAAATCTCTGCTTTGGCTTTTCCTGTAACCAAATAGGTAATGCGTTTTGCTTTCTCAATCAGAGAGGCTGTTTTTGAAATACGGATTTGCCCTGTTTCAGGGTGTTTCGCGATTACTGCCACATTTTGATCATTAAAGTCTGTTTGGTGTGGGAAAAGTGATGCGGTGTGTCCATCATTCCCCATTCCTAAAATAATCCAATCAAAGGCTAGATTTGGTACGCAAGCGGTCAATTCTTGTGAAAATCTTGCAAGTTCTTGCTCCACATTTTCTTCGCCACGAATACGATGAATGTTCTCAGCAGGAATTTGGATATGATCGAATAATAATTTTTGTACTTCGCCATAGTTACTTTCTGGATCATTCGGTTCAACCATTCGATCATCACCCCACCAGAAATGTAAATTCTGCCATTGAATTTCGGTATTAAATGGTTCTGTAGCCAGTGTTTTAAATAGCAATTTTGGGGTTGAACCACCCGAAAGCGAAATATGCACAGGGCGGTCTTGTTCGCTGTACGCTTTTAATTCTTGAGCAATTTTTTCAACTGCATTTTGGGCAGTTGGGAAAATTTTAGTGTTCATTTTACATTTTTCCTCAGAATAATCCCGCTCTTTAGCAAAGAGGGGTTAGGGGAGATTTGATTACGATTTCAATATTTCGTATGAACATATATAATTTCTGCGAAATTTTTCTAAAAAAGAGAGTTAAAATCTAAACCTTCTTCTTCATCATTCCTGAAGGTTTTCGCCATACTTTACCGTGTTTGGCAATCAGTTTGTCCGCTTGCGTTGGGCCCCAAGTGCCTGATTCATATTCATATACACGACCACGGTTGGCTTTGTAGTCTAAAATAGGTTGCACAAATCGCCAGCAAGCGTGTACCGCATCAGTACGTGCAAATAACGTTGCATCGCCTTTTAATGCATCTAATAATAAGCGTTCATAAGCGGTCAATAGTGTTGAATTTGCACTTAAATCAGAATAACGGAAATCCATTGAAACTTCTTTTGCTTCAAAGCCCGCCCCTGGTTTTTTCAAACCAAAACGCATTGAGATCCCTTCATCTGGTTGTACACGAATAATTAATTTATTCTCTGGTGCATTTTGGCTAAATACTGGGTGTGGGGTTGTTTTAAAGTGGATAACAATTTCGGTTACACGAGTTGGTAAACGTTTACCGGTACGCACATAGAACGGTACTCCTGCCCACCGCCAGTTATCAATTTCACATTTTACCGCCATAAAGGTTTCGGTATTAGAATCTGCTGGCACACCCTTTTCTTCTAAGTAGGCAGGCACTTCTTCGCCATCGACAGTCCCTCTGCCGTATTGCCCTAAAATGACATCATTTTTTACATCTTCTTCAGATAATGGGTGTAAGCAGTGCAATACTTTTGCTACTTCATCACGCATTGAGTTCGCATTGATAATAGCAGGTGGCTCCATTGCAACCATCGCAAGCACTTGCAATAAATGGTTTTGGAACATATCACGCATTGCACCAGAGCCATCGTAGTAACCACCACGATCTTCCACCCCGATAGATTCTGCACCTGTAATTTCGACATAATCAATAAAATTACGGTTCCAAAGCGGTTCAAATAAGCCATTTGAGAAACGTAAAACCAATAGGTTCTGAACCGTTTCTTTGCCTAAATAGTGGTCGATACGGTAAATTTGGTGTTCTTCAAAATATTTGTGAATTTGAATATCAAGTGATTTAGCAGTTTCGATATCATAACCAAAAGGTTTTTCAACAATAATACGCTTCCAACCAAATTCTTCGGTAGTTAAACCGTGAGCGGCTAAGCATTCAGGAATGACACCATATAGACTTGGTGGAGTTGAAAGGTAATAAAGCGTATTGCCACCCGTTTGGTATTTATCGTGTAATTCATCAAGGCGAGGAAGTAATTTTGCATAATCTACTGCATCAGACGTATTCACCGCTTGATAATAAAGGTGATCACAAAATGCCTCTAATTCAGGACCATTGGCTTTTTCAAATTTAATTAAGGCATCACGCATTTTTTGACGGAATGAATCATCTGTTAATTCTGAGCGAGCAACGCCTAAAACCGAGAAGTGTTTCCCTAATCGTCCAATTTTATATAAATTATAAAGAGCGGGAATAAGTTTACGGAAAGTTAAATCGCCGGAAGCACCAAAAATGACCACGCAACTATTTTCAGCATTCATTAGTTATATCCTGTATTTGTTAAAATTTTGTTTACTATGCAAGATTACCATAAAAATGGCTAATAGATAGTATCTATTTAAATAAAAATATTTTATCCCATTTTACGGATTTATCTGCAACCATCACAAAATAAGGATTAATAAAATTATCACGTTCATTATAGGTCAATGGTGAGAAATTAAAGTCAAAAATAGTACCATTAATTTCATTTAATAAAACTTCTGCCATCGCAGTATCCCACTCGCCTGTATCGCCAAAACGGATATAACAATCGGCTTTACCTTCCGCTACTAAACCGGCTTTTAAACTACCTGAACCGTACTCTAAAAAAGTTGCTTGGTATTCTGGTGCCATAATATTTTGGGCTTTGGCTGCATGAACTTGGCTACCAACAGTAATCGTCAATTCTGCTTTATCAGTTGAATCTGTTTTAACAAGCGATCGAATTTTGCCATTTTCTTGCAAAAATGCACCGCTTGCTTCCATTGCGAAATAGAGTTTATCCAACATTGGGGCATAAATCACACCGAGTACGGGCTGATTTTTACCTCCTCGCTTTTGTACAAGCCCAATCACAATCGAAAACTGATCGGTTCGATTAATAAATTGCTGCGTGCCATCAATAGGGTCAATAATCCAATATTCCTGCCAATGGTTACGTTCTGCCAACGGAATATTGCAATTCTCTTCAGATAGCACTGGTACATCTGGCGTTAATTGTTGCAAACGTTCCGTCAAAAAGTGGCTGATAAATAAGTCAGCCTCTGTCACTGGCGTAGAATCTGCCTTCATTTTTATTTCTACCGAACCTGCATAAAACTGTTTTAAATGCTCGCCGGCTTCTTTGGCAATGTTAATAACGTTATTAAGTAATGATTGTTCTAATGTTTGCATAATGGCTCCAAAGTTTTATTTGGATTTTAAATATTCTCTTAACATAAAAAGAGCCGATAAATTTCTGGCTTCCGCAAAAGTAGAATCCGCTAATAATTCGTCGATTTTCTCTAACGGAAAACGTACAACCTCCAGTGGCTCAGGCTCATCACCCTCCAATTTAGATGGATAGAGATCTTGAGCAACAAAAACGTGCATTAAACCATACATATGGCTCGGACCGCTGTAAAGCGAACGCAAAAATTCTATTTTGTTCGCCCCAAAACCAATCTCTTCTTGCAACTCTCGATTTGCACTTTCAATAGGTTCTTCTCCGGCATCAACAATGCCTTTTGGAAAAGTTAGCTCATAACGCTCAGGCCCGACGGCATATTCTTTTACAAAAATAAGCTCATTGTTTTGAATTGGAATGACTAAGACAGAAGAGCGACGTTGCGGTGTTAAACGCTCATAAGTACGCTCCTCGCCATTAGAAAAACGCAAATCAACCGTCTGTACCTCAAAAATACGGGTTTTGGCGGCGGTTTTTATATTTAGAATTTCTGGAAGTTGTTTTGCCATTTTGTTCCCCTTTTGGCATTATTTTAGTTGAAAATTCCAACTTTCGCTCTATTATTTCTAAGATTGTTTTGATTTTAGGACAGAAAATGAAAAATAAACACGAAAACACCGAAAATAATAACGAAGTCCGCTTAGATAAATGGCTCTGGGCGGCACGTTTTTACAAAACTCGTTCTATCGCAAAAGCGATGATTGAGGGCGGGAAAGTGCATTACAACGGGCAACGAGCCAAAGTGAGTAAAATAGTTGAAATTGGGGCAACCATTAAACTCCGCCAAGGCAATGAAGAAAAAGAGGTTGAAGTGCTTGCGTTGAGCGACCAACGTCGAGGGGCTCCAGAGGCACAACTGCTTTATCAAGAAACCGAAAAAAGCGTAAAACACCGTGAGGCAATGGCATTTGCTCGTAAGGCAAATGCTCTTTCTATGCCACATCCAGACCGTCGTCCAAACAAAAAAGAACGCCGTGATTTAATTAAATTTAAAGAACAAGAATTTAGTTAAGCCCTTGCAATTCAAAAAATAGTCCTTATATTGTGAGCAATCCAGTTTGTGGTGGGCAATTTGCTCACCTTTTTATTTTTACAAGCGGTCGTTTTTGCAAAAAAGATTGCAAATTTCACCGCTTGCACACTAGGAAAAACAATGAACTACACAAAAGACAACGACAAACTCTACCGCTATTTATTTAAAGATCGTGCGGTGCGTGGCGAATGGGTGCGTTTAAACGATACCTTTACTGAAACGCTCAACACCCATCATTACCCAAAAGCGGTGCAAAATTTATTAGGCGAAATGCTAGTTGCCACCAGCCTTTTAACCGCCACAATGAAATTTAACGGCACCATTACCGTACAAATTCAAGGAGATGGCCCGTTAAAATTAGCGGTGGTAAACGGTAACGACAGCCAACAATTACGTGCATTAGCCCGTGTGCAAGCAGAGATTGCAGATGGTTCATCTCTTGCGGAAATGATTGGCAACGGTGTATTAGTAATTTCTATTATCCCAACCGATGGCGAACGCTATCAAGGTGTTATTGCATTAGATAAACCCACTATTCGTGAATGTTTAGAAGATTATTTCGAGCGTTCAGAACAGTTAAAAACGCACTTGATTATTCGCACAGGCGAATATGAAGGCAAAGCAGTTGCCGGCGGAATGTTGTTGCAAATTATGCCAGACGGCACAGGCACCCGTGATGATTTTGAGCATTTAGCTACCTTAACGGAAACCGTAAAAGACGAAGAATTATTCGGCTTAGAGGCAGAAGAATTGCTTTACCGCTTATATCACGAAGAGCAAGTGGAAGTTTATCCGTCACAAGCAACAGAATTTAAATGTGGTTGCTCAAGAGAGCGTTCAGGCTCGGCATTACTGCTAGTACCAGCAGAAGAAATTGAAGAAATGCTAGCCGAAAAGCAAGGTGTGATTGATATGCAATGCGAATGCTGTGGCACGCAATATTTCTTTGATAAAGCAGCTATTGAAAGCTTTAAAGAAGAGGCTGAAAAGTTGAATAAACTTGGCTTAAATTAAACAACAAGCGGTTGAATTTCTCTTTATCTTTGCAAAAAAGTCAGACAATTCAACCGCTTGTTTTATACACTAGATGATAAAAAGTAAATGGAGATTTTTATTTTATTTTCTGTTGCAAGAATTTTAGAACCATTAGCGAAACCAATTTGGTTTGATTTTCTACAGTTTGAAAATTTGCAAAATAATGTTATATTTATTTAGATCGCTTTTAGAATGAATTATTCCAGTTATGCTTTTTTCAGAAATTCAGATTTCAGCATAATTTTGCCACAATCCACATTATGATCGCCTCTTGCTAAGCGAATGCCTTTAAATTTAGTGCCTTTTTTAAGCACTTCAGATGAACCTTTTAATTTTAAATCTTTAATTAATAAAACATCATCACCGTCATTAAGTAAATTTCCGTTACTGTCTTTAACAATTAAAACATCTTCATCTTGCTCTTCCGTCTCTTCGCCCGTCCATTCATAAGCACAATCTGGGCAGACAAATTGAACAGAGTCGTGATAGGTGTTTTCGCTTTTGCATTCAGGGCATTCAGGGTAGGTCATAAAGTTTCCTTAACTTATTGATTATAAAAGTAGGATTATATAACAAAAAGCAATAAAAAAGTAAGCAGTCAGATTTTGTCGATTTTTTACCACTTAAGGTAAAAGTCAGTTAGAATAAGAAAATATTAAATGAAAGGAGGATTCTATGATAGTAGATCCAAACTATGAAAAAGAATTAGAAAAATATGAAAACCCGGTGCCAAGCCGTGAGTTTATTTTAAAAACTATTCGTGAATATAACGCTCCGATGAGTAGAGATGCATTACTCAAAGCATTTCAGATTGATGATGAAGAGAGAGCAGAAAGTATTCGCCGTCGTTTACGAGCAATGGAAAATGATGGGCAACTGGTATTTACTAAAGGTAAACGTTATGCCTTGCCTGAAAAAATGGACTTGCTCAAAGGGACTGTAATTGGGCACCGTGATGGTTATGGTTTTTTACAGGTAGAAGGTAGTGAAAAATCAGCTAAAAATGAAGATTGGTTTATTCCGAATGCCCAAATGGTGCGTGTAATGCACGGTGATTTTGTGCTTGCTCAGCCAAACGGTACCGATCGCAGAGGGCGTAAAGAAGTTCGCATTGTGCGAGTGCTTGAAGCTCGTAAAAAGCAGATTGTCGGTCGCTTTTTCTTAGAAAGCGGTATTGGCTTTGTGGTGCCTGATGACAGCCGTATTAACCAAGATATTTTAATTCCTGATGAACACCGTATGGGTGCTAGAATGGGGCAGGTTGTTGTGGTTGAGCTACAAGAGCGAAAAGCCAGTTTTAGCCGACCGGTAGGGGTAATTACCGAAATCTTAGGTGATAATTTAGCTCCGGGTATGGAAATTGAAATTGCCCTGCGTAATCACGATATTCCACACGTTTGGCCTGAGGGGGTTGAAAAACAAATCCGTCAATTTGCCAGTGAAGAAGTGCCGGAAGAGGCGAAAAAAGGGCGAGTGGATCTGCGAGATTTACCCTTGATTACCATTGATGGCGAAGACGCACGTGATTTTGATGATGCCGTATTTGCTAAAAAAGAAGGCAAAGGCTGGCGATTATGGGTGGCGATTGCTGATGTGAGCTACTATGTTCGCCCGAAAACAGCATTGGATTTAGAAGCCCTCAATCGTGGAAATTCGGTTTATTTCCCAAATCGAGTGATCCCGATGTTGCCGGAAGTGCTTTCAAACGGTTTATGTTCATTAAATCCACAGGTTGATCGCCTTTGTTTAGTAGCAGAAATGGTGGTTTCAGCGAAAGGGGAATTAGCCGAGTTTGAATTTTATGAAGCGGTAATGAATTCACACGCTCGTTTAACTTATACTAAAGTGTGGAAAATGTTAGAAGGCGATGAAGCATTTCGTGAACGCTATGCACCATTAGTGCCACATATTGAAGAGCTTTATGCAATGTTCCAAACCTTGATGAAAGCTCGCCATAAACGTGGGGCGATTGAGTTTGAAACCATTGAAAATCAATTTATTTTTAATCCACAAGGTAGAATTGAGCGAATTGAACCGCTCATTCGTAACGATGCTCACAAAATCATTGAAGAGTGTATGATTTTAGCCAATATTGCAGCGGCACGTTTAGTCGAGCAAGCTAATGAACCTGCGTTGTTCCGTATTCACGATAAACCAAGTGAAGAAAAATTACTCAGCTTTAAATCGTTTGTGCGTGAATGTGGTTTAACTTGGGACGTTGGCTTAGATCCGCAACCGAAAGATTACGGTGTTTTACTTGAGCAAGTTGCTGAGCGAGCCGATAAAGAGTTAATCCAAACAATGTTACTGCGTTCGCTTAAACAAGCGGTTTATGCGGCGGATAATGTTGGCCATTTTGGTTTAGCCTTAACGGAATATGCTCACTTTACCTCGCCGATTCGCCGTTATCCGGATTTATTGCTCCACCGTGCGATTAAATATTTAATTGAGAAAGGAAAAGGCAATACTCGCCATTACACAGATGGTGGCGGTTATCACTATAAATTGGACGATATGGATCAATTTGGTGATAAATGTTCGGTGACCGAACGTCGAGCCGATGAAGCCACCCGTGAAGTTGCTGACTGGTTGAAATGTGAATTTATGCAAGATCACCTTGGTGATGAGTTTGATGGTGTCATTTCAAGCGTAACTGGCTTTGGTCTATTTGTGAAACTTAATGAACTGCTTATTGATGGTTTGGTTCATATTTCAACCTTAGATAATGATTACTACCACTACGATGCGGATCGTCAGCGTTTAGTCGGTGGTAGCGGTATTATTTATCGTTTAGGCGATGCAGTTCGTGTAAAAGTGATCAATGTCAATTTAGATGAGAAGAAAATCGATTTTGAATTGCTAACCGATTCACAAAAAACGAACGGAAAAACGGCAAAGAAAAAAGCGAAAGCCCAAGCAATTAAAGCGGTGTTTAAAGAGCCAAAAACGCTTAAAAAAGCGAAAAGTGCAGAGAAATCTCCTAAGAAATCTGCAAAAAAAGCGAAAAAAACGACCGCTAGTAAAGCAAAGAAAAAGTAGAGGAATAAATGGATTATAAAAAGCAGATTGCATTTAGTATTTTATTTGCATTAATTATGGCCATAATAAGCTACTTTGTTTTTACTTATCTTCCTTATGATTGCAGTGATCTAAGCAAATTAACAGAGAGTCAGCGTTTGGAATGTCGAACAGTAGAGGTGCTTGGCATTTACTATTGGTTGCCATATACCGCTACGCTGTTTTTTGTGTCGATCTTATGTTATTGGAGTATTTATGGGGCCATATCTCTCTTTAGGTTGGTATTAAAGCATAAATAAGTCGTTATATATCATAAAAATATGCAAAGCCTGTCTTTAAAAAGATGGGCTTTTATTTTGTATTGTGATTGTAAATTCCAGTTAAATAAATCAAAACTCCTTGATAGATGTACAACTAATAGATAGAATTTGCTAATTAAGTGGGAAAAAGTGGTATATTGTGGAACTTTTTCTTAAGTTTAACCTCTTTTGATTAGGGCAAAAGTTCGAAATGTTTCGTGGTGCAACTTCAATTAGCATTGATAGCAAAGGGCGGATAGCAATTCCGACCCGTTATCGTGCCCAATTAAAAGAGAAGCATCACGGTGTTTTAGTTTGTACGGTCGATATTCGCCAACCTTGTTTATTGCTTTATCCATTATATGAATGGGAAGTGGTTGAGCAAAAATTATTGGCATTATCAAATTTTGATCCTGTCCAACGTAGAATTCAGCGAGTAATGCAAGGTTTTGCCACTGAATGTGAAATGGATGCAGCTGGCAGAATTTTACTTAGCCAAACATTACGTCAGCACGCTCAATTAGAACAACAAATAATGCTAGTTGGGCAATTAAATAAATTTGAAATTTGGCAAGATAAACAATGGCAAGCCCAAATTGCTGAAGATCTTGCCTTTGGCAGTTCTGCAGAAATGCTAGATTGCGAAGCACTTAAGAACTTATCTTTATAATCAATAATTGGAATATTAAATGAGCGATACCTCGAAACATATTACCGTCCTGTTACACGAAGCTGTCGATGGCTTGGCAATTAAGCCGAGCGGTATTTACATTGACGGCACTTTTGGGCGAGGCGGGCATTCTCGTTTAATCCTATCTAAACTCGGAGAAAATGGTCGTTTAATTGCAACCGATAGAGATCCTCGGGCGATTGCAGAAGCTCAAACAATTACCGACCCTCGTTTTCAAATTAAACATACCGCTTTTTCGGCAATTCCTGACATTTGTGAAGAAATGGGTTTAACTGGCAAAATTGACGGTATCTTACTCGATCTTGGTGTATCTTCCCCCCAACTTGATGAAGCGGAACGTGGCTTTAGCTTTATGCGTGACGGGCCTTTAGATATGCGAATGGATACCAGCAAAGGCTTATCCGCAGCAGAATGGTTGGCTCAAGTTTCGGTAGAAGATCTCGCTTGGGTATTAAAAGAATTCGGGGAAGAACGTTTTGCTAAACGCATTGCACAAGCAGTCGTTTCTTACAATAAATCTGCAAATGAGAAAATTTCTCGCACTTTGCAACTGGCTCAAATTATCAGCGATGCGGTGCCGTTTAAAGATAAACATAAACACCCTGCAACTCGCTCGTTCCAAGCAATTCGGATTTTTATCAACAGCGAATTAGACGAATTGGAAAAAGCCTTAAATGCCGCATTAAGTGTATTAGCCCCAGAAGGGCGTTTGTCTATTATTAGTTTCCATTCTCTTGAAGACCGAATGGTAAAACAGTTTATGCGTAAGCATAGTAAAGGAAAAGAAGTGCCACGAGGCTTGCCAATTTTAGAGGCAGAATTAAATAAAGATATTCCGCTAAAAACAATAGGTAAAGCAGTAATGCCAAGCGATGAAGAAATCGAAGCAAATGCACGCTCACGTAGTGCGGTATTACGTATTGCTGAAAAACGTTAAATTACAGGAATGAATATGTCAAACGAACGTTATCCTTTGCATCAGATTATTGTAGATGACATTTTTAGCCATAATAAAGTTGCTATCTTACTTTTAATTGGCATTGTTATTTCTGCGATAGCAACAATTTGGGTTACTCACCAAACTCGTTTATTAGTGAGTGAACAAGGGCAATTAATTAATCAAAATCAAAGATTAGAAAGCCAATACACAAATTTACAGTTAGAAGAAAATAGCCGAAGTGGGAAGGCAAGGGTAGAAGCTGCCGCAAAATCTTTTGGTTTACAACCAGTTAAAAAAGAGCAAGAAATAATTTTAGTTGAATAAAAATGGTTAAGTCAGTCAAATTTAAGCAGAGCAAAGAGACTTCTGCACGTGCAAACTCAAAAAACAAAAATATGGACACTAAAAAATCGGGTAGTTTTATTACTTGGCGTTTTGGATTGGCTATTAGCTTTATGGCATTGTTAGTCGTAGGGCTAATATGGCAAGCTGCTTATATTCAGCTTATAGATTCCGAGAGATTAATTAAAGAAGCGAATAACCGCTCACTAAGAACAAAAGAGCTACAATTTACTCGAGGAAGAATTTTAGATCGTGATGGTCGTTTTCTTTCTATTAGTGTGCCTATGTTCTCGCTTACCTTAGACCCTAGAGAATATTTTGATGCAAAATTACGTCGCTCTAATGAAAGTTGGCGTGCATTAGCGATTGAAATGGAAGCTTCAAAAAGTAAGATTGAGGCAAGTGTTAATAAGTTCATTGAGCGAAAAAATGTATCAAAAGAGCGAGTTGAATTTGATCCTCGTTCTATTTTAAACACAAAAAGTGAAGGCTATTGGACGCAGCTTGCTCAGGTAACGGGGTTAGATTATAACGCTTTGATTGAAAAGGTGCGGAATAATCCAAGTTCCGTTTTTGTGCGTTTAGACAATGAAACAGCAGAATTAGAACGCAAAAAATTCCAAGCACTAAGTAAAGAGATTGGCAGAGCTTATAATGACGTAATGGATGAGCTTTATACTAAAAATCGACAACGATTTGTTTATTTATCTCGTCATCAATCAGAAGCAATTAGCGAATATGCAAAAGATCTCAAAATTAGTGCATTAGTGATAAAAGTAGAATCACGTCGTTTTTATCCGCTAGCCGAAGAAGCTTCTCAGCTTATTGGTTTTACTGATAAAGATGATATGCACGGTTCAGAAGGGTTAGAGCGTAGTTTTGATTCCTTACTTATTGGCAAAAATGGTAAACAAATTATCCGTAAAGATGCGAAGGGAAATATTGTTGAGAATATTCGCTCAGAAAAACAATATGATCCGCAAGATGTAATGTTAAGTATTGATGAAGAATTACAATCAATGGTTTACGGCGAAATTAAAAAAGCTGTAGAAGAAAATAATGCAGAATCAGGTACTGCTGTTTTAGTTGATGTACAAACAGGGGAAATTTTGGCAATAGCGAATGCACCATCATTTAACCCAAATAAGCGTAACACCTTTAAGCCTGAATTAATGCGTAACCGTGCGATAACAGATACTTTCGAACCTGGTTCAACAGTAAAACCTTTTACTGTATTAACCGCTTTACAACACGGAGTAACGGATCGTAATGAGGTATTAAATACGCAGCCATTTATAGTTAATGGGCATACCATCAAAGATGTTGCACCAAGAAATAGCTTAACGATTCAAGGCATTTTACAAAAATCTAGTAACATTGGAGTAAGTCGCCTAGCACTGCGTATGCAACCAAATGCATTAGTTGATACTTATACCAAAGTCGGTTTTGGTAAAGATACTGGTTTAGGCTTAGGTGAACAACGAGGTTCTAGCGGTGATCGCAAACGTTGGTCAGACATTGAACGAGCTACACTTTCTTATGGTTATGGTTTAAATGTTACCCCTCTTCAACTTGCAAGAGCTTATGCGACTTTAGGTAGTTTTGGTATTTATCGCCCACTTTCAATCACGAAGGTTGATCCACCTGTTATTGGCGAGCGAGTATTGCCAGAAAAAATTACTCGAGACGTGGTACATATGATGGAAAGTGTTGCTCACAAAGGTGAAGGTGGGCAACGAGCTGCAGTAGATGGCTTCCGTGTTGCAGTAAAAACGGGTACGGCTCGTAAACTAGAAGACGGTAAGTATGTTGAAAAACATATTGCTTATACCGCAGGCCTTGCTCCTGCAAGTGATCCTCGTTTTGCTTTAGTTGTATTAATTAATGAACCAAAAGCAGGTAATTATTATGGTGGTGCCGTATCAGCTCCACTATTCTCCCGTATTATGGGCTACACCTTAAAGCACCATAATATAAAACCGGATAATTTAGTAGAAAATACAAAGAGTGCGGTTAGAGAAATTAAATTAGAGCATCGTATTAATTAAGGCTTGTTATGAAACGTTTACTTCCTTTTCTTACAGAGTTAGATGCTTGGGTTGAAAAACTAACCGAGCTTAACCAAATTACACTAGATAGTCGCCAAGTAAAAGCTGGCGATGTTTTTGTTGCTTTAAAGGGTCATCAGGTAGATGGCAGACAATTTATTCCAAAAGCAATAGAACAAGGTGCAAGAATTATCCTCTCAGAAGCGGAAGATGATCAATCTGAAATTGAACTAGATCCTAAATTTGCAAAATTTAACTTAAATAGAACCGCTTGTTGTAAGGTGATTTCAGTACCAAAATTACCTCAACTTCTGTCTGAAATTGCAGGTGCATTTTATGGCAACCCTTCACAAAAATTAGTGTTAGCAGGTATTACTGGTACTAATGGCAAAACAACAACGGCTCAACTGCTTGCTCAATGGCGAAATTTATTAGGCGGAAAATCGGCAGTAATGGGGACAATCGGCAATGGCTTATATGGGCAAGTGCAAGAAGCGGTTAATACCACAGGATCAGCGATTGAAATTCAACGTAACTTAGCCGATTTTGTAGCACAAAGTGCTAATTTTTGTGCAATGGAAGTCAGTTCTCACGGTTTAGCTCAATTTAGAGCGGAAGCCTTAGCGTTTGATGTTGTAATCTTTACCAACTTAAGCCGAGATCACCTTGATTACCATAATACAATGGAAGAATACGCCCAAGCCAAATTCCGTCTATTTAGCGAATTAAATACTAAACAGCAAGTAATTAATGCTGATGATGAAATTGGCAGAGAATGGCTAGCAAAATTACCAAATGCAGTTGCGGTTAGCACAAGTCCTGATTTTTCTCGCCCGCACCGTTTTGTAAAAGTGACCAAAGTGAAATTTACCTTACAGGGTGCAAGCATTGCCTTTGAATCAAGTTGGGGTAATGGGGAACTTAACAGTCGCTTAATCGGAGCTTTTAATGTGAGCAACCTTCTAACTGCCTTTGCAGGGTTGCTAGCCTTAGGTTTTGATATTCAAGAATTAGTGAAAACAGCCCCTCAATTAGCTGGTGTCGCTGGCAGAATGGAATGTTTAACCGCCGAGAGTAAACCAATGGTAATTGTGGATTACGCACACACCCCAGATGCCTTAGAAAAGGCCTTACAAGCGGCACGATTACATTGCGAAGGTGAACTTTATTGTATTTTCGGCTGCGGCGGTGACCGTGATGCAGGCAAACGCCCTCTTATGGCAAATATTGCAGAAAAGCTGGCTGATAAAGTGATTGCAACGGACGATAACCCACGTACCGAAGATAACCAAAAAATAATGGCAGATATCATCACAGGCTTTGATAAACCAGAAAATGTGCAAATTATTCACAACCGTGAACAGGCTATTAAAGTAGCGATTGAACAAGCAAATGCAAAAGATGTGATTTTAATTGCCGGTAAAGGACACGAAGATTACCAGATTATCGGCACGGAGAAGTTGCATTTTTCTGATCAGGAAACGGCGAGGAAGTATCTGGGGTTATGATCAAATCTCCCCCAACCCCTCTTTACTAAAGAGGGGAGCTTTATCAAAGTAAATTTTTTACTCATCTGACTATTCACAATCATTTTTATGAAGAGTGATGGATTATAAATTTGTGATGAACAAATTCCCCTCTTTAGCAAAGAGGGGCTAGGGGAGATTTGGCAGACTTAATTTCGGTTCATAAGAAATTTTATATATTTAAAAGAAAAACAAAATGATAAAACTAACCACTCAGCAAATTGCTGATATTTTAAAAGCTAAACTCATCGGGCGTGGCGATATTGTGGTGGAGACAACCAGTACAGACACTCGTCAAGCGATTGAAAATGGCTTGTTTTTTGCATTAAAGGGCGAGAACTTTGATGCACATAATTATCTCGAAAATGCAGTGGCTCAAGGTTGTGTTGCCGTTGTGGTTGAGCGTGAGTGTGAAATTAATGTGCCACAAATTGTGGTGGCGAATACTCGCTTGGCATTAGGCGAATTGGCTAAATGGTTAAAAGCGAAACTGAATCCAAAAACTGTTGCGATGACAGGCTCTTCCGGTAAAACAACGGTAAAAGAGATGACGGCAAAAATTTTGCAAAAAATGACCGCTTGTGATGATGAGGTGCTTTATACATTTGGTAACTTAAACAATGATTTAGGCGTGCCGATGACCTTACTTCGTTTAACTGAACAGCATAAGTATGCAGTGGTTGAATTAGGGGCAAATCATATTGGCGAGATTGCCTATACTACCGAAATTACCCAACCCGATGCTTGTTTAGTCAATAATGTCGCACCTGCTCATTTAGAAGGTTTTGGCTCTCTTGCAGGTGTTGCTCAGGCGAAAGGCGAAATTTATCGAGGATTGAAAGCAGACGGTAAGGCGATTGTAAATCTAGCTTTTTATTACCCTGAGTGGCAAAAAGAGATTGGCTCTCACGAAATGCAATCTTTCTCTTATATTGGTTCAGATAAAGATTCTTATGCCGATTATTGGGCGGAGAATGTGCAACTTCACTTGGCTGGTTCACGCTTTACGCTCCATACACCACAGGGCGAGGTTGAAATTGAGCTACCTTATTTAGGTAAGCACAATGTGAGCAATGCTTTAGCAGCAACTTCGCTTGCAATGTCTGTTGGAGCGACTTTAGAAGCTGTAAAAGCAGGGCTTGAGCAGCGTTCAATGGTGAAAGGTCGTTTATTCCCAGTGCAAATCAATGAGCATTGCCTGTTTATTGATGACACTTACAATGCAAATGTCGATTCAATGAAATCGGCGATTTCAGTATTAGAAAATTATCCCGCATACCGAATTTTTGTGGTAGCGGATATGGGAGAGCTTGGAGAAGAAAGCGGAGCTTGCCACCAAGAAGTTGCAGATTTTGCAAAAGAGGCAAATTTAGATTTGATTGTGAGTTTTGGTAAAGAGAGTGCTGTGATTAGTCAGAATTCTGAACATCATTTTACCGATAAGCAAAAAATGGTTGAATTCTTAACGCCAATTATTTTGCAAAAAGTAGAACAAAAACAACCGCTTGTATTATTAGCGAAAGGCTCCCGTAGCCAAAAAATGGAAACCGTGATTTCCGAACTTTGTAAATTATTTAACCTAAATTTCTAATTTTTAAGGACTAAACAATGCTAGTTTGGCTTGCAGAATATCTTGTTCAATATAACACTATATTTAATGTTATCTCTTATATTACCTTTCGTGCCATTATGGCATTATTAACCGCAATGGGCATCGGGCTTTGGATTGGGCCAAAAGTGATTCGTCGTTTACAGATTCTAAAATTCGGCCAAGAAGTGCGTAATGATGGCCCAGAAAGCCACTTTAAGAAACGTGGTACACCAACAATGGGCGGGGTAATGATTCTTGCAGCTATTGGTATTAGTGCATTACTTTGGGCTGATTTACGTAATTCTTATGTTTGGTTCACCTTATTTGTCCTATTTGGATATGGAGCCGTTGGTTTTGTAGATGATTACCGCAAAATCGCCCGTAAAAATACTGATGGTTTAATTGCTCGTTGGAAATATTTTTGGCTGTCAGCGATTGCGTTAGTTGCAGTATTTGGAATGTATGCTGCAGGTAAAGACACGGCGGCGACTCAGTTAGTTGTGCCGTTTTTTAAAGATCTAATGCCTCAACTTGGTTTATTTTATATTGTATTAGCTTATTTTGTTATTGTCGGAACGAGTAATGCTGTAAATTTAACGGATGGTTTAGATGGCTTAGCTATCGTACCTATTATTATGGTTGCATCAGCCTTTGCGTTAATTGCTTGGGCAACAGGTAACTTTAATTTTGCAGACTATTTACATATTCCATTTATTCCAAATGCTGGCGAATTAGTAATTTTATGTACAGCTATTGTCGGTGCTGGTTTAGGATTCTTATGGTATAACACTTATCCAGCACAGGTATTTATGGGCGATGTTGGCTCACTCTCTTTAGGTGGAGCTTTAGGTGTTATCGCAGTGCTTGTTCGCCAAGAATTATTATTAGTGGTAATGGGGGGGGTATTTGTGGTTGAAGCTCTTTCCGTTATTTTACAGGTTGGTTCTTATAAATTACGTCAAAAACGAATTTTTAGAATGGCACCTATTCATCACCATTTTGAATTAAAAGGTTGGCCAGAGCCACGAGTTATTGTCCGCTTTTGGATAATCACATTAATGTTGGTGCTAATCGGTTTAGTCACTCTTAAATTACGTTAAATAAGGTGCATTTTTGAATGCACCTTTGATTGTTTTTTTGACCTATCAAGCCAAAGCGTGCTAGGTATTATTAGAGAGAATATTATGCAAAACCAATATCAAGACAAAACCGTTACTATTATCGGTTTAGGAACAACAGGCTTATCTTGTGTTGATTACTTTAAAAATAAAAAAGCTAAGATACAAGTTATTGACACACGAGCTAACCCTACAGGAGCAGATAAGTTAGATAAAAATATTCCATTACACACAGGTAGTTTAAATAGTGAATGGCTACTTACATCGGATTTAATTGTAATTAGTCCGGGTCTTGCACTTGCAACACCAGAAATTCAGCAAGCAATTCAAGCAGGTGTGGAAGTGGTTGGCGATGTTGAATTATTCTGCCGAGAGGCAAAAGCTCCGATTATTGCGATTACAGGCTCGAATGGTAAAAGCACAGTTACAACCCTAACCTATGAAATGGCAAAACAAGCTGGCTTAAAAGTTGGAATGGGCGGTAATATTGGCGTACCAGTATTAAGCTTATTAAACGAAGAGTATGAATTATTTGTACTTGAACTTTCAAGCTTCCAATTAGAAACAACTGCCTCACTCAAAGCCAAAGCAGCAACGGTGTTGAATATTAGTGAAGATCATATGGATCGTTACAATTCCATCGCAGATTATCGTGTAGCAAAATTGCGTATTTATGACAATGCAGAAAATATTATTGTAAATGGCGAAGATACTCAGACTTACCCCGAACAAGCGGTCAAAAATGTGATTCGTTTTGCAGAACAAAATGCGGAATATACAGTAAGTAACGGCATTCTTTATTCAGGCAATATTGCGGTAATGAATACAAATAAAATGTTAATTTCAGGTCGCCACAATGAAATGAATGCCCTTGCTGCAATGGCATTGGCAGAGGCTGCAAATGTGCCAAGAGAAGGCATTGTAAAAGCGTTACAGATTTATGGCGGTTTACCACATCGTTTCCAAGCGGTTCCAACTAATGATGGCGTGCGTTGGGTCAATGATTCAAAAGCGACTAATGTCGGTAGTACTGTAGCAGCATTAAATGGCTTAACGGTGGCAGGTACACTTTATTTATTACTTGGCGGAGACGGCAAAGCGGCAGATTTCTCAGAGTTAAAACCGTTAATTAACAAAGAAAATATTATTTGCTATTGCTTTGGGCAAGATGGTTCTGAACTTGCAAAATTAACCGAGCAGAGCGTGTTGGTTGAAACAATGCAACAAGCGGTTGAAGCCATTCGTCCAAAATTACAAAAAGGTGATATGGTTTTACTTTCACCAGCTTGTGCAAGCTTAGATCAATTTAAAAACTTTGAACAACGTGGTGATGTCTTTATGGCACTAGCACAAGGGTTAGAGGCATAATGTTAAATAAAATTAAAACAGAATGGGATAAGTGGGGAAGGATTACTCCTACAAATTCACTTTATGATAGAACTTTAATTTGGCTATTTTTAGGTTTATTAATTATTGGTTTTGTAATGGTTACATCAGCCTCGATTCCAGTTAGTACAAGACTTTATAATGATCCATTCTATTTTGCAATTCGAGATGGGGTATATATTATCTCTTCACTTATTGCTTGTTATATAGCGGTACAAATTCCTATTGAAAAATGGGAAAGGCATAACATTTTTTTATTCTTTATTGCACTTGGTTTTTTGGTTGCAGTATTAATTTTTGGACGTTCTATCAATGGTGCTGTGCGTTGGATTCCTCTTGGAATCATCAATTTCCAACCTGCTGAGCTAGCCAAACTCGCCATCATTTGCTACTTTGCCGGTTTTTATGTTCGGAAATATGACGAAATTCTAACTGAAACAGTAAGTTTTTGGCGACCAGCCGTTATTCTATCTGTTTTCGGTATTCTATTGAATTTGCAGCCTGATCTAGGCAGTACGATAGTATTATTTGTACTGACATTTTCGATGTTATTCATTGTTGGGGCAAAATTAATGCAGTTTATGTTCTTAGTTATTGCTGCTGTTGCTTTATTTGTTGTTTTAGTCCTCACTTCTGAATATCGTCTTAAGCGGGTAACATCTTATCGAGATCCTTTTGCCGACGCTTATGGTGATGGTTTCCAACTTTCTAACTCACAAATGGCATTTGGACAAGGTGAATTCTGGGGACAAGGATTAGGAAATTCTGTACAAAAATTAGAATATTTACCAGAAGCACATACTGACTTTGTAATGGCGGTAATTGGCGAGGAATTTGGTTTCTTCGGTATTATCTGCATTGTACTTTTATTGGTATTGCTGACGGTGAGAGCCTTAAAAATTAGTAAGGAATCATTGGTGTTAGAAGAACGTTTTAAAGGTTATATGGCATTTGGAATAGGCATTTGGATTTTCTTTCAAGGCTTTGTAAACCTAGGTGTCGCATCTGGTTTAGTACCAACTAAAGGTTTAACTTTTCCTTTGGTCAGCTATGGTGGTTCAAGTTTGGTTATTATGTCGGTTGCTATTGCAATACTTTTAAGAATTGACCACGAGAATCGAGCTGAAAGAATGGGGCACGCAAAGATTAAGACATCTTAAAAAGCAAGCGGTCTCTTTTTTATAAAATTTTGCAAAGATTTATTGATTGATATTCTCCAAGATAGATAAAAATCAAGTAAAATATAACGTTTTTTCATAATAATAGGCTAAAAATGACTAAAAAATTATTAGTAATGGCTGGCGGAACAGGCGGACACGTATTCCCTGCTATTGCTGTTGCAAGAGAGCTGCAAAAACAAGGCTGGCAAATTCGTTGGTTAGGTACGAAAGATAGAATGGAAGCCACTCTAGTGCCTAAGCACGGAATTGAGATCGATTTTATTGAAATCTCAGGATTAAGAGGAAAAGGTTTAGGTGCGTTATTAAAGGCTCCTTTTGCTATTTTTAAAGCGGTTCTGCAGGCTCGAAAAATCATTAAAAATTACCAGCCTGATGCCGTGCTTGGTATGGGCGGGTATGTCTCTGGGCCTGGTGGCATTGCAGCTAAACTTTGTGGTGTGCCAGTAGTTTTACACGAGCAAAATGCAGTAGCAGGGCTAACAAATGTATGGCTTTCTAAAGTAGCTCGCAGAGTACTTCAAGCATTTCCAACGGCATTTAAAGATGTAGAAGTTGTTGGCAACCCAGTGCGTGAAGATTTATCTGCCTTACCACCACCTGAGCAACGCTTTCTTGAACGAGGTTATCCTATCAATATTTTAGTGATGGGGGGCAGCCAAGGTGCAAGAGTCATTAATCAAACAGTGCCAGAAGTCGCAAAAGTATTAGGCAATAATGTTTTTATTAGTCATCAAGTCGGAAAAGGTAACTTAGCAGGCATTGCAGAAGTTTACCAACAAACTGGTAATGGTATTGCTTCGGAATTTATTGATGATATGAAAGCTGCTTATGAATGGGCTGATTTAGTAATTTGCCGTTCAGGTGCTTTAACTGTATGTGAAATTGCAGCAGTTGGCTTACCAGCGATTTTTGTGCCGTTCCAACATAAAGATAGACAACAGTTTTTAAACGCAAACTATTTAGCTGAAGCAGGTGCAGCAGTTATTATTGAGCAGGTTGATTTTAACCCGGAGTCTTTACTCAAAGCATTAGAGCCATTAATTGCAGATAGACAAAAATTATTAGAAATGGCAATAAAAGCACGAGCTAAGGCAACACCTACAGCAGCCCAACGTGTTGCTGAAGTTATTATTCAAGAATCGAATTAAGTCATTACAAGCGGTCTAATTTTGTGTGAATTTTGCAAAAATATAAATAATTCTCACCGCTTGTTAAATTAATAGCAGGATAAAATATGAAAAATTTCCAAGATAAGGTTAAAAAGTTAGTCCCTGAAATGCGTCGTGTAAACCAAATCCACTTTATTGGTATTGGTGGTGCGGGTATGAGCGGTATTGCAGAGGTGTTATTAAACGAAGGCTACCAAATTTCAGGTTCAGATATTGCAGATGGTCTGGTAACGCAGCGTTTATCAGCAGCAGGGGCTAAAGTCTTTATTGGGCATCAAGCTGAAAATGTAGCTGGTGCAAGCGTTGTAGTGGTTTCGACTGCGATTGACGAAACTAATCCTGAAATTATTGCTGCTCGTGAGGCGAGAATTCCTGTTATTCGTCGTGCAGAAATGTTAGCGGAAATTATGCGTTTTCGTCACGGTATTGCGATTGCGGGCACACACGGTAAAACAACGACAACTGCAATGGTTTCAATGATCTACACGGAAGCTAAATTAGATCCGACTTTTGTAAATGGTGGTTTAGTTAAATCGGCAGGTAAAAATGCTCATCTAGGTGCAAGCCGCTATTTAATTGCTGAAGCTGATGAAAGTGATGCCTCTTTCTTACATTTACAACCAATGGTTTCAGTAGTTACCAATATTGAACCTGACCATATGGATACTTATGGCGGCGATTTTGAAAAAATGAAAGATACTTACGTTAAATTTCTACGTAACTTACCTTTCTATGGTTTAGCGGTAATGTGTGCTGATGATGAAACGGTAATGGAAATTGCTCCTCGTGTTGGCAGACAGGTCGTGACCTATGGTTTTAATGAGAACGCTGATTATCGTATTGAAGATTACCAACAAACAGGGTTCCAAGGGCATTATACGGTGGTTTGTCCAAGTGGCGAGCGTATTGATGTACTGTTGAATGTACCTGGTATGCATAATGCGTTAAATGCAACAGCAGCTTTGGCGGTAGCAAAAGAAGAAGGAATTGGAAATGAAGCTATTTTAGCAGCCCTTGCGGATTTCCAAGGTGCAGGTCGCCGTTTTGATCAGTTAGGATCATTTATTCGCCCGAATGGTAAAATTATGTTAGTGGATGACTATGGTCATCACCCTACAGAAGTAGATGTAACGATTCAAGCGGCCCGTCAAGGCTGGGAAAATAAACGTGTAGTGATGATTTTCCAACCTCATCGTTATTCAAGAACCCGAGATCTTTTTGATGAATTTGTGCAAGTGCTTTCTAAAGTAGATGCATTAATTTTATTAGATGTTTATGCGGCAGGGGAAGCACCTATTGTTGGAGCGGATAGTAAAGCCCTAGCTCGTTCAATTCGTAATTTAGGTAAAGTTGATCCTATTTTAGTTTCAGATACGGAACAATTAGGCAATGTGTTAGATCAGATTATTCAAGATGGCGATTTGATTTTAGCTCAAGGTGCGGGAAGTGTAAGCCGTATTTCTCGTGGTTTAGCTGAAAGTTGGAAAGCATAGTTGTAATTACTGGTTCTAATTTGTAGAAAGATTAGATCGTAAAAGGATATAAAATGAGTATTAAAAACGAAAAAATAGCGGTGCTATTTGGCGGTGTTTCTCAAGAGCGTGAAGTTTCGCTTAATTCTGGAGCTGCAGTAACAGAAGCACTAAAAAGCTTAGGGTATGATGTTGAACCTATTGATACTAAAGAATTCCCTGTTGAAAAATTAAAAGAAAAAGGCATTCAACGTGTTTTTAATATTTTACACGGCGGTATAGGTGAAAACGGCGTATTACAAGGTGCATTAGAGCAAATGGGTATTCCTTATACTGGTTGTGGGGTAATGGCATCGGCAATTACGTTAGATAAATTCCGCACTAAATTATTATGGAATGCAGTAGGATTGCCGACTGCTGATATGGTAGTTGTGCAGCGTGGGCAAGCGGTCGATTTTGATGAGATTATTGCAAAATTAGGTTTACCAGTTTTTGTAAAGCCATCTAGCGAGGGATCGAGTGTTGGTGTCTTTAAAGTAAAGACCAAAGAAGAACTTGAGCCAGCTATTACTGAGGCACTTAAATTTGATTCAATAGTATTAGTTGAAGAGTTTTTAGCAGGCAGCGAGTATTCAGTGCCAGTGTTAGATGGCCAGGTTCTACCAGCGGTACAAGTTATTCCTGATGGCGAGTTTTATGACTATCACGCAAAATATGTATCAGATAATACTCAATACGTTGTTCCTGCTTTAAATGAAGAGCGTCAGGCTGAGGTAGCACAATTAGTTAAAGCTGCTTATGATGTTGTGGGGTGCCGTGGCTGGAGTCGTGTTGATGTAATGGAAGATAGTGAAGGGAAGTTTCGCTTGGTTGAGGTAAATACGAGTCCAGGAATGACCAGCCACAGTATTTTTCCTAAATCAGCAGCAACGGTTGGTATTTCGTTTGAGAAATTAGTCGAACGTGTATTGGAGTTAAGTGCTTAATGGGGCTTTTCCGCAAGAAAAACAGCACAAATGTGCGTTTGAATGTTATAAATCCAAAAACTTCGGTTTCTTCACGTAAATGGCTAGTATTCATTAAGCCATTAATTGTGTTATTATGTACACTATTTCTATTTAGTATATATAGTAATTGGCAAAATATCCTCGAAAGTTGGGATAAAAACCCTATTCGAGCTTATGCTTTAACGCATAAAACAGAATTTACAACAAATGCTGACATTCGTGAAACTTTATCGAAAGAACCTGCTCTAAAAGGATATTTCGGACAAAATATTCAAGAGGTTAAAGATAAGCTTTTATCAATCCCTTGGGTCAAAGATGTGGTCGTTCGTAAGCTTTATCCAGATCGTTTAAGTATCACCTTGGTTGAACATAAGCCTGTTGCTGTATGGAATGACACAAATTTTGTTTCAGAACAAGGTACTGTGTTCAGTTTGCCAAAAGATAGAGTAGATATTAAAGATTTACCTTTGCTATATGGGCCAGATACGGAAGGCAAAAATGTGCTGGAAGCTTGGGCTAAAATAAAGGCGGACTTACACGCTCGGAATTTAGATTTAACCTCTATTTCTGTTGATAGCCGAGGTTCGTGGATTATCCGACTTTCTAATCAAGTTGAATTAAGATTAGGAAGAGGAGAGTGGACTTCTAAAATCGATCGTTTTGTAACAATTTTTCCTGAGATTAATGTACCAGAGGGGAGTAGGTTAGCTTACGTTGATTTGCGATATCCATATGGTGCAGCGGTGGGTTTCAGCCCTATAAGAAATTAAACTGAGTAAATATAAATAATATGACGAAAGCTGTAGAATCAAAAATTATTGTTGGCCTAGATATTGGCACATCAAAGGTAGTCGCTGTTGTTGGTGAAGTCTTACCTGATGGTGTGATTAATGTAATGGGTGCCGGTGTTTGCCCTTCTAAAGGGGTAGATGGTGGTGGTGTTATTGATCTCAACGCTGCCGTAAACTCAATTCAGCGAGCTATTGAGCAGGCAGAATCTATTGCTGATTGCCAAATTATGGGCGTAACTTTGGCTATTTCTGGGCAACATATTGTTGGTTTAAATGAATTTGGATCCTCTACACTCTCAAATGGTATTGTAACTCAGGATAATATCGAAAGTGCTGTTGATATGGCTAAAGCTATTAAATTGCAAGATGGATTAGAAACGTTACATATGATCCCTCAGGAATATCACGTAGATAGATTACCAGCAACCAAAAATCCTATTGGGTTATCAGGAATGCGTTTACAAGTTCAAGCACATTTAATTGCTTGCCATCAAGCTTGGTTAAAAAATTTAAAAAATGCAGTAGAGCGTGCAAAATTAAAAGTTGATCAAGTTGTATTCTCTGGTCTAGCTTCTAGTTATTCTGTTTTAACAGAAGATGAGAAAGAACTTGGAGTCTGCTTGATTGATATTGGTGGTGGCACGATGGATGTTCTTGTTTACACCGATGGAGCTTTAAGATTTAGTAAAGTAATTCCATATGCAGGTAATAGCGTTACGGATTATTTAGCTCAAGTATTTACCACCTCTCGTCCAGAAGCTGAAAGTATTAAAATAAATTATGGGAGTGCTATTTCGCCTCCAACGCATAACGCAGATAAAAAGATTGAAGTTGCAGGCTTAGGTGGAAGAATGGCTAGAACCTTTACTCGAGCACAAGTCGCGACAGTAACATCAAAATGTTATAATGATTTATTAAGTGTAATTGAAAGTGAATTAACTCAACTCAGACACGATTTATTCCAAAGAGGCATAAAACAAGAATTAATTGCTGGTATCGTGATTACAGGTGGTGGTTCACAAATTGAAGATATTGTAGAATGTGCAAAATCTATTTTTGGTTCTCAAGTACGTGTGGGATATCCGCTAAATATTACAGGACTAACAGATTATGTGAATAAGCCTCAATATGCGACTGCATTAGGGCTTTTACAGTATAGTCATTATAATTATACCGAACAGGGTATTATCGTAGATTCCGATGAAAACTTTTTAAGTGCTTTGGGACGTGGTACGAAAAAATTTATTGATATAATCAAAGCAAAATTTTAAATAGTGTGATTAAAAACACGCAGGGAGATAAAAATGTTTGAACCTATCTATGAGCAACTACAACAAGTTGTAAATATTAAAGTTGTGGGTGTTGGCGGCGGCGGCGGAAATGCTGTTGATAGTATGTGCCGTTCTTCTGATGGAATTAACGGTGTAGAGTTTTATGATGTAAATACAGATGCACAAGTCTTAAGAAAAAGATCAACAAGCCAAACCATTCAAATTGGTGGCGATTTAACGGGGGGGCGAGGTGCTGGTGGTAAGCCTGAGGTAGGACAACAATCAGCATTAGAAGATAAAGACGCTATCGCCAATGCACTAAATGGTGCTCATATGGTATTTATTGCTGTTGGTATGGGGGGCGGTACAGGTACTGGTGCGGGCCCTGTTGTTGCCAGAATCGCAAAAGAACAAGGTGCATTAACAGTTGGAGTGGTAACAAAACCATTTAAATTTGAAGGCCGAGTAAGAATGCGTAATGCAGAGCAAGGTATTCAAGAGTTATCTCAATATGTTGATTCATTAATTGTTATTCCAAATGATAAACTACGTGGTCTTGGTAAAGGGATTTCGGTTGTTGATGCATTTGCTGCTGCAAACGATGTTTTAAGTAATTGTGTATTAGGTATTACTAATATGATTACGAGTGCTGGTGGTTCTACAGGTGCAGATATTAATGTGGACTTTGCGGACGTACAAAATGTAATGTCAGATAAAGGTGTAGCAATGATTGGTACTGGTTTTGCAGAAGGAGCAGCTGGCGAAGGCCGTGCAGAAACTGCAATGGAAGCTGCTATTTCTAGCCCATTACTTGAAAATGTTGATATTACAGGTGCAACCGGTATGCTTATTAATATTAGTGCGGGTACTGATTTCTCATTAGATGAAGTTTATGCTATGATGGATCTTATTGAAGGAAGAGCTTCGGAAGATGCAGAAACTATTTTTGGTTGTAACTATTATCCAGAGATGGATGGCAAAGTAAGTGTAACTCTTGTTGCAACAGGTATTGGGCAACCAGAAGAAACATTACATATGCCTAAAGTTCCTTATCAACAGATGCAAGGACACCCTAATACACAAGGTCAGCAGAATCAAGGTGTGGCACAACAACCAATGACGCAAACTCAACGACCTTCAGGTTATATGTCATCACATCCATTTGCTAATCAAGGGCAACCGGTACAGAAACCTGAAAATGTAGTAAAACCACAATCTGTAGATACAACGCAGATTTTTAATCCGAATTCTATTCCAGATTTTATGAGAAAAGGATAATTATTTCCAAAATTTGGAAAGTAAGGGAAAGTTATGATTAAACAAAGAACATTAAAACAAGCAGCAAAAGTAACAGGTATTGGTTTGCATAGTGGCAAAAAAGTTACATTAACTTTACGCCCTGCACCAGCTAATACAGGTGTTATTTATGCTCGTACCGATTTAGAGCCTGCAGTTTATTTCCCTGCAAGTGCAGACTCTATTCGTGATACGCAGTTATGCACTTGTATGGTAAATGATGATGGCGTTCGTATTTCAACAGTAGAACACTTAAATGCAGCGATGTCAGCATTAGGCTTAGATAATGTTATTGTTGAAGTTGATGCACCTGAAATCCCAATTATGGATGGTAGTTCTAGTCCATTTATCTATTTATTATTAGATGCAGGTATTGAAGAACAAGATGCACCTAAAAAATTCATTCGTATCAAAGAAACAGTACGAGTTGAAGAAGGAGATAAATGGGCTGAATTAAAACCATATAATAATGGCTTTAAACTTAATTTTACTATTGATTTTGAACACCCTCTCATTCCTAAAAATGTAGGAAGCTATTCATTAGATTTCTCTGCTGAGAGTTTTATTCATCAATTAAGTCGAGCAAGAACATTTACTTTTATGAAAGATGTCGAGTATCTTCAATCTATTGGCTTAGCATTAGGTGGTAGCTTAGATAATGCTATTGTGTTAGATGAGTATCGAATCTTAAATGAAGATGGTTTACGCTTTAAAGATGAGCTAGTACGCCACAAAATGCTAGATTCAATCGGTGATCTATATATGTGTGGCTATAATATTCTTGGTGAATTTAGTGCATATAAATCAGGGCACGGTGTAAATAATAAATTATTGCGTGCAGTGCTTGCCAATCAAAACGCTTGGGAATTTGTTACCTTTGAAGATAAAGCTCAAGCTCCTAAAGGTTATCAAGCTCAGCAAGAAGTATTTATTTAATTACAAGATTAGAGCTAAAGGATGGTTGTTTACCATCCTTTTTTATTTAAAGCATAAAATTTCTCTTTACTGTTTAAAATATCAGTATATACTATATTTATATACAGCTTTGTTGAGGGATTTATATGCTAACCCACCTTTCTATTAATAACTTTGCAATTGTTCGCCATTTAGACTTAGAGCTAAATGAAGGAATGTCTGTCATTACTGGAGAAACTGGTGCAGGTAAATCTATTGCTATTGATGCTTTAGGATTATGCCTTGGCTATCGTTCAGAAAGTGGAATGATTCGTAATGGTGCTGATAAAGCTGATATTACAGCTAGTTTCATAATGCAGAAAAATAGTCCCGCTTACTTATGGTTACAAGAGCAAGAACTACTTGAAGAAGATAATCCTCAAGAATGTATTTTACGTCGTGTAATTAATATAGATGGACGTTCAAAAGCTTTTGTAAATAATAGGCCTTTACCTATTTCTCAATTAAGAGAGCTAGGGCAGTATCTTATCCATTTAAATGGACAGCACGCACCTCAGTTACTTCTAAAAAGTGAATATCAGCTTGAGATTGTAGATAATTATGCTTGTTTACAGTCATTACAGCAGAAAATGGCAGAGCAATATCATAAGTGGCAAAAGCTGAATAAACAAGTTCGTAATTTTCAGCAACAATGTCAAGAGAATGAAGCTCGTAAGCAACTACTGCAATATCAAGTCGAAGAACTAGATGAATTTGCTATTAAAGAAGGTGAATTTGAAGAAATGGAGGAGAAACACAGTATTCTATCTTCTTCAGAAGAACTAACAGAATTTTCCCAAGCAACTTTAAATTTACTGAGCGAAGATGAAATTAATGCAAATGATCTTATTTATAAGGCAATTCGTAATGTTGAAAGCTTAGTAGAAGTTGATAGCCATTATGAAGGAGTGCTTGATATGCTAAATGAAGCATTAATTCAAGTACAAGAGGCAAGTTCGGAGGTAAGCCAACTAGCAAACAAAATCGAGCAAGATCCATTATTATTAAGTGAATTAGATAATCGAATTTCTCATACAATATCCCTTGCTCGTAAACACTATGTTCAGCCTTCAGAATTGTGGCAACATTATGCTAAGTTAAAAATTGAGTTACAACAACTAGTTGATTTTGAAGATAATGAAGAGCAATTAATAGCTGATGAAAAACAAGCTTATCAAGAGTGTTTAGCTACTGCTGAGAAGATTTATCTTAAGCGTGTTGATGCTGGACGTAAATTGTCAGAGCAAGTTACAAAGCAAATAAAGCACTTAGCAATGGAAAATGGGGAGTTTTTTATTGATGTGCAGCATAACCCTAAGAAATTAACAGCAAATGGTGCTGATTTTGTTGAATTTAATTTACGCAGTAATTTAGGGCAACAAGCTCAACCTCTTGCTAAAATTGCGTCAGGTGGAGAACTTTCTCGTATTTCTTTAGCCGTTCAAGTTCTAACGGCCAATAAGCTTTCAACACCGACGATTATTTTTGATGAGGTCGATGTTGGGATTAGTGGTGCAGCTGCCGCAACAGTAGGTAAATTATTAAGAAAATTAGGCAAAAAATGCCAAGTGCTTTGTGTAACTCACTTACCTCAGGTAGCCAGTTATGGAAACCAGCATTTCAATGTACAGAAATATGTTGAAAATAACCAAACAGAAACAAATATGACGTTGTTATCTACGCAAGAACGAGTGAAAGCATTAGCTCGTTTATTAGCTGGTAGTAATATTACAGAAACAGTATTAGCAAATGCACAGGAAATGTTAAACTTAGTTGAGAATGCTGATGTTAGATAAAAAATAGCACTATATGGAACTATAGTGCGATGAGTAATTTGGTGGAGGTAAACGGGATCGAACCGATGACCTCTTGCATGCCATGCAAGCGCTCTCCCAACTGAGCTATACCCCCAAAACATAGGCGGAATGATATGCTTTCCGCCTTAATATGTCAATTCTTTTAGCGTGTTGATTGCTTAAAAACTAACTGTTTGCATTAATAAAGTCTATTGCTTTTTGTAAACGAGTTAAGGTTCTTTCTTTACCCACAAGTTTTGCCGTAATATCCATTGATGGTGACTGACCAGAGCCAGTTACAGCTAAACGGAATGGCATACCCACTTTACCCATACCGATTTCAAGCTCTGCAGCTGTCTGATTCATAGCTTCGTGAATATTTTCTACCGACCACTCATTACAAGCGGTTAGTTTTTCCAATAATTTTGCAAGTGGAGGAATTGCCTCTGGTTTAAAATTCTTAGTAGCCGCTTTTTCATCGTAAGTTTCAAACTCTTGATAGAAATAGGTACTTGCTGAAGCTAATTCTTTTAATGTTTTACTACGTTCACCTAATACAGGAATAATTTCGCTAAGTGCTGGGCCATTAGAGAAATCAATGCCTTGATTATTCATATGCCATTCTAAATGTTTCGCTACATAGTTTGGAGCTAATGAGCGAATATAATGGTGGTTAAGCCATTGTAACTTCTCAGTATTGAAAGCACTTGCAGATTTGCTTACTGAATGAATATCGAATAGCTCAATCATTTCTTCACGAGAGAAGATTTCTTGGTCACCGTGTCCCCAACCTAAACGAACTAAATAATTCACTAATGCTTCGGGTAGATAACCGTCATCACGATATTGCATTACACTTACTGCACCGTGACGTTTTGATAATTTCTGACCATCGTCGCCGTTAATCATTGAAACGTGAGCATAGGTTGGTACCGGAGCACCTAATGCTTTTAAAATATTGATTTGACGAGGTGTATTATTAATATGATCTTCTCCACGCACAACGTGGGTTATTCCCATATCCCAATCATCTACTACTACACAGAAGTTGTAAGTTGGAGAACCATCGGTACGACGAATAATTAAATCATCTAATTCACTATTACTGATTTCAATACGACCACGTACCGCATCATCAAATATCACTGAGCCGTCTTTTGGATTTTTAAAACGTACAACGTGAGGTTCATCAATAGAATGTGAATGATCATTTAAACAATGTTGGTCATAACGAGGTTTTTCTTTATTTGCTTCTTGTGTATTACGCAATTCATCTAAGCGTTCTTTTGAGCAGTAGCAACGATATGCCGTGCCAGCCTCAAGCATTTGATCGATTACTTGGTTATAACGGTCAAAACGTTTTGTTTGGAAATACGGACCGTGTTCCCAGGCTAAGTCTAGCCACTCCATTCCTTCTAAAATAGCCGCTGTTGCTTCTGGTGTTGAGCGTTCTAAATCAGTATCTTCAATTCGTAATACAAATTCTCCGTCATTATGCTTTGCATAAAGCCAAGAATAAAGAGCTGTGCGAGCTCCGCCCACGTGTAAATAGCCAGTTGGGCTTGGGGCAAAGCGAGTACGTACTTTTACATTAGGATCTAAAGGGAAAAGGGTTTCAATGTTCATTTATTTTGCCTGATTCATTATTTTAAAAAAACTTGTCTATTTTACTATTCTTGAGAGCGAATAATAGCAAAAAATTGATTTTCTGGGGTAAAAAATCATCAAACGAGGTGAAAAGCGTAAAAAGCGTTTGACGAAAGAGCAAAAATCTCTATAATTCACATCCACAACGACGGGCGATTAGCTCAGTTGGGAGAGCACCTCCCTTACAAGGAGGGGGTCACTGGTTCGAGACCGGTATCGCCCACCACTTTTCAATAAGTGTCCTTCGTTGTAACAATCTATTTTGAAAACGGGCGATTAGCTCAGTTGGGAGAGCACCTCCCTTACAAGGAGGGGGTCACTGGTTCGAGACCGGTATCGCCCACCACTTCAACTTCAAGTGTTTCGTTTTCAAATCCCTTTGATTTAAGTCTCAAGTGGGCGATTAGCTCAGTTGGGAGAGCACCTCCCTTACAAGGAGGGGGTCACTGGTTCGAGACCGGTATCGCCCACCACTTAAGACTAAAATCATAAACTTCATTTTATTGCTATTGCAATATCAAGAAGGGCGATTAGCTCAGTTGGGAGAGCACCTCCCTTACAAGGAGGGGGTCACTGGTTCGAGACCGGTATCGCCCACCACTATTTCCTATTAAGCATCTAAATAAAAAACCCTTTCAAGCAATATTTCTCAAAAGGGTATAATTAGTTAGTATAACGTTTGCTGAATTTGCATAAATGCTTTTTTACGTGAAGAAATCAGCCTTTTTCTATTTCTAATCTGATTAATTCGTCGTAATTTCCTTGTCGGAAGAGATTTCTTTTTCTTCAGTTTTCTCATTAGACGCACCCTCCTGCTTCATTTTTTCATTTAAACTATTTTCTAGTGTTTTTTGTTCTTCAACTCGTTGATAGTTAATAATACTATTGTAATAGCGTCTGATATTTTCGACATATTGTAGAGCTTCATATCCACGAGCATAACCATATTTTAGATTAGTATAATAACGTTTTTCGGCAAGTAATGGGAGATTCTTTTTCACATCTAGCCAATTATCAGGATCGCCACCAAGCTGTCTTGTTAAACGACGTAAATCAAGTAAATGACCTAATCCCATATTATAGGCTGCCAGGCTATACCAAATTTTATCTGCTTGAGGGATAGTTTCCGGCATTTGTCTCATTAACATATGCAGATATTCTGATCCAGCCTTTATACTTTGTGCCGGATTAGTTCTATCGGTTATCTTCATTCTAGCTGCGGTATCTTTTGTGAGCATCATCATTCCTCTAACACCGGTAGGGGAAGTTGCATTAGGATCCCAATGAGATTCTTGATAAGCAATAGCAGCCAGCATTTGCCAGTCTAAATCTCCTTTATGTGCTTGAAATAGAGGAGCATATTTGGGCAATGTTGTTTTAATTGCTTTTAGATAGCTTTGAATATCAACATAGTCAAATTTAGCTAAATGATTAAAATATTTTTCTTCAATCCGTGAAATTAAGCCATTTTCAACAGAATAGGACATAAAGTCTAATAATGATGATTGTAGCTCGCTATATGAACTATTTGCTAGATACCATAATACTGGGCTTTCATCGGTTAAATCAAACCCAACCGCAAGGTTAGGGCTAATATGTTGGGCTGATGAAATATCAACAGACATTGCGATAGTGTGTGGAATTTCGCCTTGTGCAACTTTTAATAATAGCTCTTCCTGCGTATGTTTATCTGAAATTTGCCAGTTTAAATCAGGATTTTCTTGCTTTAATTGATTTAAGATAGGAATAACAGCAGAGCCTGCTGGAATAATAATATCTTTTTGTAAGTCAGATAAACGGTAAGGTCTAGCCGTTCCTTTTTTATAAGCTACCTGCCAAGAAGCAGAGTAATAAGAAGGGCCAAGTTGGAATTTTTCGTGTAGTTCTGGGTGATATAATAATCCTGCTGCAGCAATATCAATATCATTATTTTTTAATGCATCAAATAATTGCTCACTGCTTTCATAGGGCTTTATCTCTAGATGAACGCCTAAATATTGTGCGAAAGCGTTTGCTAGATCATACTCAATACCATTCGCTCCTTCATTGCCAATAAAATAAGAAAGAGGGTGGTTGATCATTCCAACTTTTAGCATTTTATTTTGTTGAATTTGAATATAGTGATTGGCTTCTGAATGGACAATTTTTTGCCAAGGAAAAATCATATCCCAAGCCCAGAGTAGCAGTGCGATGGCGATAAAAAGGCGAGTAATTAATCCTTTCAATTTAAAATCCTCATTATTTTTATTAAGTACTAAGTTTAACTGAAATTATGTATTAAAAAAATAATACATTTAAGAAATGTTGGTAATAAAAATAGAAGAAAATAATAAGAAATGGCGCACCCGAGAGGATTCGAACCTCTGACCGCTCGGTTCGTAGCCGAGTACTCTATCCAGCTGAGCTACGGGTGCGTATTTGAAATTGTGAGATGATTTAATTTATCCGCAACCATTTTATTTTAGAGTAGTCAATAAAATGGCGCACCCGAGAGGATTCGAACCTCTGACCGCTCGGTTCGTAGCCGAGTACTCTATCCAGCTGAGCTACGGGTGCGTGATAAAGTAAATGGCGGTGAGAGAGGGATTCGAACCCTCGATAGAGCTTTTAACCCTATACTCCCTTAGCAGGGGAGCGCCTTCAGCCTGCTCGGCCATCTCACCACTCACTGTGTCTGTGGGCGACATATTACTAGAATTTAAAAAGATGTCAAATTCTTTTTCCGCAAAATTTAAAAATGTAGATTGTTTGCCTATGGAATAAGCAAAACGATGTTTTTTTAAGATTTCGATGAATAAATATCAGACATTTCATAAGGTTAGGATAATATGATTTTTTTAAGCTTAATTCTTCAGGACATTTCTTATTTGAGAAAAAATCAATACGCTCTATAAAAAAAGCGGTAAAATTGTATAAAAATTTTACCGCTAGTAGTAAATAGGAGAAATTAAATTGCGTTAATTTCTTTTTGCTTTACTTTCATCTTCTGCAATAGTTTTTACACAAAGGTGTAAAATTTGCTCTACACCATTTTGAATGTATTCATCATCACGGACTTTATTTTTTTGTAAGTCTAACATCGCATCGTGAATGCCTTGAGTCATACTTGTTGGTTGCACTAAATTCCAGCAATTAGGGTCTAAATGATTAAATTTGCTTTGTAAATCTGCGGCATAAAGCACACCACTATAATAAGCATAAATATTATGATCTAGCATTCGGTTCATTGTCATTGCACGGATTTGTTCAACCGGTAAGGCAACAGTTTTAATATACCAATCATTAACTCCATTTATAAATGAACTAATATCGTAGCTTTCATTTACTCTATCAGCGTAAGTTTGAGCCGTTGCTCCATAGGCAATAGCGTAGGATTTCTGGTCTATTTCGCCATCATTTAAACGAGTCCAACTGTTTTTATTTGATGAACAAGCAACTAATACAGATAAGGTTGCAAAAACTAAAATGGATTTAATTACATTTTTCATATCCATAACTCCTTCTTGGTTGTGTCATAAAGTTTTAGCTATTTTACCGAATAAATGGCAAAATTACTTAAATTTTTTATGAGGTAACTATGAAACAGTATTTAGATTTGTGCAATCGTATTGTAAATCAAGGGAAATGGGTAGCAAATGAACGAACTGGTAAGCGTTGTTTAACAGTCATTAATGCTGATCTGACCTATGATGTTGAAAATGGCGAGTTTCCACTTGTCACTACACGCCGTAGCTTTTGGAAAGCGGCTATTGCAGAGTTACTTGGCTATATTCGTGGTTATGATAATGCAGCCGATTTTCGTCAACTAGGTACTAAATCTTGGGATGCTAATGCCAATGATAATGCCGCTTGGCTAGCTAACCCTTATCGTAAAGGCGAAGATGATATGGGGTTGGTTTATGGTGCAGTTGGGCGTAACTTCCCTAAACCTGATGGCGGAACAGTCGATTTATTGCGTCAAATTGTTGATGATTTGAAAAAAGGAGTTGATAACAGAGGAGAAATTTATACTTTTTATCATCCAGGTGCTTTCCATATGGGGTGCTTACGACCTTGTTTGCATAGTCACCATTTTTCACTTTTAGAGGATACTTTGTATCTCAATAGTACGCAACGTTCGGCAGATGTACCACTTGGCTTAAATTGGAATATGATTCAATGCTATACTTTTTTAGCATTAATGGCTCAAATTACAGGGCATAAAGCAGGGCAGGCCTACCATAAAATTGTTAATGCACATATTTATGAAGATCAACTTGAACTGATGCGTGATGTACAATTAAAACGAGAACCACTAGGTGCACCAAAATTAATCATCAATCCAGATATTAAATCATTAGAAGATTTAGAAACTTGGGTAACACTCGATGACTTTAAAGTAGAAGGTTACGAATATCATCCATCAATTCAATATCCATTCTCTGTTTAGAGAATAAAATAAAAAACCTAGATGGAATACAATCTAGGTTTTTTTACTTCGTATTTTTCTAAAAAGAATTATTTTACTAAATCTTTTAGTGCTTTACCTGAAACAAACGCAGGTACTTTAGCCGCTGCGATTTTGATTTCTTCACCAGTTTTTGGATTACGACCTGTACGTGCTTTACGCTCATTTACTTTAAAAGTACCGAAGCCGATTAATTGAACAGCATTACCTTCTTTTAAGCTTGCAGAAATTGCGTTAATAGTTGCTTCTAATGCAGCTTTAGCATCTTTCTTAGTTAAGTTCGCACCTTCTGCGATTGCATCGATTAACTCAGTTTTGTTCATAGTTTTATCCTCTAAGATATGTGTTTTTAATAAATGACGTAAAACGTCTGAAAACTTGTTTAAAGCTTGCGATAGCTTAATTCAAAGTTTAGATTTCTCAAAGTATTATTAAGCAAGATTTTGCAAATATCAATGCTATTGGTTAATATTTAAACCGATGTTGCTGATTCCGCTCCCCCTAATTTCATTTTTAAGTTCAAAAATGAGATCGAGATCACGTTTTTCACACTCGTTTAGCAAGCGATATATCTGCCATTGAACATCTAATTCATCTTGAATTTCATCACTATTTTTGAGTTCTTGCTCATTAAGTTCTTTGTCTTGTTGCATTTCAAGATAGCTTGCAACAGTTCCAAGAGAAATTTGGCTGATACGAATAGCCTGTTCTAATGTTGAACCAGCAATAATGCTATGAAGTAATTCTGAAAGTGCTTCACAAGCCTCTTGTGCAGGTAAGACACCAAAGAAGTCATAATCGTTCACATCTGGAATAATTTCTTCTAATTTTTCCAGTTGGTTATCAAAATTAATTTTGGCACCTTTCACCGTTAAATATTCCCAAACCAGATTAAGAATATTTTGGAAAACTTTGGCTTTTTCAGGCTGTTCGGTAACATCACAGAATAACTGATAATTAGGATACATTCTTTCACACAAACACGCCATAAAGGTTAGGTGTTGCCAAGGTTCAAAGCGTTCCATTCGTTTATGAATTGGGTTTCGCATAGTTTTTCCTCATATTACAAGCGGTCGTTTTTTAGTAATATTTTGCAAAAATAATACATTTTTTGACCGCTTGTGTGATTTATTTATGGTATGGTTTTGAAAAATTATGGATAGCATCCACAAAGACTTTCGGGCTTTCCACCGGCACATCTAGATGAATACCGTGCCCTAAGTTAAAGACGTGTCCGCTACCGTTGCCGAAGCCTGCAAGAATATTTTTTACTTCTTGCTCAATACGTTCAGGAGAGGCATAAAGCACACTCGGATCCATATTACCTTGTAGTGCCACTTTATGTCCGACACGTTCACGGGCATTTGCAATATCAACCGTCCAATCTAAGCCAATCGCATCACAGCCAGTGTCTGCAATGGCTTCTAACCATAAACCGCCACCTTTGGTAAATAAGGTTACAGGCACTTTACGATTTTCATTTTCACGGATTAAACCATCAACAATTTTGTGCATATAGCGTAGCGAGAACGCTTTATACTCATTATGTGCTAAAACACCGCCCCAAGTATCAAATACCATTACAGATTGTGCACCAGCTTTGATTTGAGCATTTAGATATAAAATTACGCTATCTGCCAATTTATCTAATAATTTATGTAAGGTTTGTGGCTCGGCATACATCATTTTTTTTATTTTAGTGAATGCTTTGCTTGAACCGCCTTCCACCATATAGGTTGCGAGGGTCCAAGGGCTACCTGAAAAGCCGATAAGAGGTACTTCACCTTTTAATTCACGGCGAATAGTGCGTACTGCGTTCATCACATATTGTAATTCGCCTTCAGGATCAGGAATAGGGAGATTATTCACATCGGCTAAACTTGTAACAGGGCGAGCAAATTTCGGGCCTTCGCCTGCACCAAAGGTTAAACCTAACCCCATAGCATCTGGAATGGTTAAAATATCAGAGAATAAAATTGCCGCATCTAAATCATAACGACGTAAAGGCTGAAGGGTTACTTCGCAAGCCAATTCAGCATTGCGGCATAACGACATAAAATCGCCTGCAACTGCACGGGTAGCTTTGTATTCTGGTAAGTAACGACCGGCTTGACGCATCATCCAAACAGGCGTCATATCAACAGGTTCACGTAATAATGCTTTTAAATAGCGATCATTTTTTAATTCAGACATTGTTTTTCCTTTATTTTTGTTATGCAAGCGGTTGTTTTTGCAAAACTTTTTGCAAGTTTTCTAAAAAATTTAACCCCTTGCTGTGGTATTAGTGTAGTTGAGGCTTATCATTTGAAGTTACGCCTAATGCAAAATGGCTATGTAAGAATAATGCAATAACTCTTAGGTATTCTACCACTTCTTCGCCTGCTTCAAGTAGTTCCTCATTACTGTCTTCGTCATTGTAACCTAATTTTGCAATTTCATCTAAATCATCAATAGCTTCGCCTACTTCGTCAGTTTCTTGTTGTAATTGGGGTTGAGATAATCCTAGCCCTAATAGGAAGCTGTTCGTCCACTCTGCAATTCCATCAGCCAATGCAAAACCATCTTCTTCATTTTCAGGTAACCAAAGAGTGAAAAGGGTATTGGCTTCACTAAAACTTTCTGAGAGTTGTTGATAAAATTCACTTAAGCTTTGTAGTGGTGCGACTGAGAATGCGTGTCCGTCATTAGTAAATTGGTAGGTAAGCGTTTTCCAAGACTCATCTTGAATTCCGCCAGCAATTAAGCCAGATAGAAAACCGTGAAATTCTGCTACTGTTTCATTAATTTGTAATTGCGAAATGAGTTGTTTAAATTCGTTTGAGTTTGTAATAGCCATAATTGTGTTATTTGTGATTTTGATAAAGAATGGCATAATATAACAAAATTTTAGAGATTTAAGTGAGGATTTCGCATTTATGTCGTCCAATAATATTGAATTACAGATTTTTGGGCAGGTATTACGTTTACAATGTCCTGTAGAACAACAAGAAAATTTACTGGCCTCAGCCCAACGTTTAGAGGAGCGGGTTGCGGTATTAAAAGAGCAATCAGGTATTATTCAACTTGAGAAAGTATTGGCTATTGTTGCTCTGAATTTAAATTATGAATTAGAGTTAGCTCAGCGACAAAATGCAGAAAATAAGAATGTTTTAGTTTCTTGTATTGAGCAGTTAGATAATTCTCTTGGTAAATTTCAATCAAATTAGCGAATTTCTCATCTAGCTGATTAGGAATGAAGCGAGCGGTTTAAGAATTTACAATTTTATTGTATTAAACACTAGGAAAAATCATTAAATTCCGTTACTATAAATGTTGCCTGGGGTGTGCGTTACGAGTTACGTCCCTGAGCCGATAATTTAAAACTTTGAGTTAGACATCTAATGCTGGTGAGCAAGCTTACCTTGAGTAAGAAGCCTAAAAGTAATTAAGTTTGACTCCCTTGAACCTTCTGGTTCAAGGACCATTACTGGTAGCGGCATCTCGGGTCTTTTATATGAGCTTTTCATCTACTACTGATCTTCGTAGTCAATTACGCCAATCTATGAAAGTTAAGCGGCAAAGCTTAACTGATGTACAACAAGCTAAAGCTGCACAATCTATTATTCCTGAGGCTATTTCATTAATTCAATCTTATAATGCTTCAAATATTGCTTTTTATTTACCATTTAAAGGGGAGATTTCGCCTAAACCTTTAATGGATATACTTCTTACTCAACACAAAAATCTCTACCTTCCCCTTCTTCATCCTTTTACAAGCGGTCAATTATTGTTTATAAATTACAATTCTAAAACAGAATTTAAGTTGAACCGTTTTGGCATTCAAGAACCTGTATTAGATGTGAGAAATATTATTCCTCTTTGCCAATTAGAGATGATTTTTACTCCCTTGGTTGCCTGTGATAAAAAAGGTAATAGATTGGGTATGGGAGGTGGATTTTATGATAGAACCTTTGCTCAAGCACCGAATATTATTCGAGTAGGGCTTGCTCATCAATGTCAGCAAATTGAAATTTTGCCCACGGAGAGTTGGGATATGCCACTAGATCATATTATTTTAGGAACGATAAAATGAAGGAAAAAAAAGAAAAGGAATCAGCAGGAAATCAGAGTTTAATTCGAGGCTTAACCTTATTAGAGCTTTTAGCTCAGTTCCCAAACGGCTGCCCCTTAGCTCATTTAGCAGAGCTTTCAGGGCTAAATAAAAGTACAGTGCACCGTTTACTACAAGGATTACAACAAGAGGGGTATGTTCGACCAGCACCTACCGCTGGAAGTTATCGGCTTACTACAAAATGTTTAGCTCTTGGCCAAAGAGCATTGAGCTCAATTAATATTTTACATATTGCGGCACCTCATTTAGAAGCACTTAACTTAAAGTTAGGTGAAACAGTCAATTTTGCAATGCGTGAGAAAGGGCACGCAATCTTAATTAACAAGTTGGAAGCAACAACAGGATTAATGAGAACACGAGCATATATTGGGCAACCACTTCAATTATACTGTTCAGGTATGGGAAAATTATTTTTAGCCTATGGTTCGCAAGAGTATATTCCACAATACTGGCAAGAAAAATCATCGATTATCCAAAAATTGACTGTAAATACCATTACCACGATTGAAGGAATGCGAAATGAGTTAAAAACCATTCGAGAAAGAGGGTTTGCAATGGATGCTGAAGAGAATGAATTGGGGGTTTCCTGTATTGCTTGCCCGATCTTTGATCATCAACAAAAAGTGAATTATGCGGTTTCCGTATCACTTTCTACCGCTCGCCTTAATCAATTAGGACAAGAGAATTTACTGCCAGCTATTCAAGAAGCGGCTGCTAAAATTTCAGCAGAATTAGGTGGTTGTTAAGGTAAAAGGTATTTTCCTTAAATCACTCCTATTTCACTAGGAAGCAATTTTTATCGGTTGCCATTTTGATTATTTCAGGTAATCTTTCACACTTTGTAAAATTTAATTATAAAATTTGGGAAATCTTGAGGATTTATTAATGTTTGGTTTTGATCCAACAACAGTAATGTTTGTTGTTTATATAGTAGGGATGATCGCTATTGGTTTCATTGCGTATCGTGTAACCAATAATTTGGCGGATTATATTTTAGGTGGTCGTCGTTTAGGTAGCTTTGTAACCGCATTATCAGCAGGAGCTTCAGATATGTCTGGCTGGTTATTAATGGGTTTACCAGGTGCAATTTATGCCGGAGGTTTAATTGAAGGCTGGATTGCGGTTGGCTTGACGATAGGGGCTTATTTAAACTGGAAGCTAGTGGCAGGTCGCTTACGTTCACATACTGAACATAGTGGGGATGCTTTAACATTACCAGAATATTTTCATAATCGTTTTGGCGATAAAACACGTTTAATTAAAATTTTATCAGCGGTCATTTTTCTACTCTTTTTTGCAATTTATTGTGCATCAGGTGTTGTTGCCGGTGCTCGAGTATTTGAAAATCTCTTTGGTATAGCTTACCACCAAGCAATTTGGTATGGTGCTATTGCGACTATTCTTTACACCTTTATAGGTGGTTTTTTAGCGGTAAGTTGGACGGATACTATCCAAGCTTCATTAATGGTATTTGCCTTAATTTTAACACCGATGTTTGTAATGTTTAATCTAGGTGGCTTTGATGAGATGCAGACTTTAATCAATAAAGCAGGCGAAATGGCACAAAAAGATTATAACGATATTTTCACTGGTACAACGGTTTTAGGTGTTATTAGCTTAATGGCTTGGGGATTAGGCTATTTTGGGCAACCTCATATTGTTGTTCGCTTTATGGCGGCAGAAAGTGTTAAATCATTAGAAAAAGCTCGCCGTATTAGTATGACGTGGATGATCATCTGCTTAATTGGTGCTATTGGCATAGGTTATTTTGGAATGGCATATTTCTTTGGTTATCCAGAAAAAGCAGGAGCGGTTAGTCAAAACCCAGAACAGATTTTTATTGAACTATCTAAACTTTTGTTTAACCCTTGGGTTGCAGGTGTATTACTATCTGCTATTTTAGCTGCTGTAATGAGTACACTTTCGGCACAATTATTAATTTGCTCAAGTGCTATTACTGAAGATTTATATAAAGGCATTTTACGCCCAAAAGCTTCGGATAGAGAGCTTGTCTGGCTAAGTCGTTTAATGGTTCTTGCTGTGGCAGCTTTAGCGATTTATATTGCACAAGATCCGAATAGTAAAGTATTTGGTTTAGTGCGTAATGCGTGGGCAGGATTTGGTTCTGCTTTTGGCCCGGTTGTTTTACTTTCTTTATTTTGGAAACGTATGAATGGCTTTGGGGCTATTGCAGGAATGCTGACAGGGGCATTAATAGTACACTTCTGGGAAAATATTACTCTAGCACTTAGTTTGCCAGAGATGTATTCTATGATTCCAGGCTTTATCAGTGCGACTATAATGATTGTTGTTGTATCACTTATAACACCTATGCCAAGTCAAACAGTAAGAGACACATTTGAACGGGCAAATAAAGCTTATTTAGCTGAGATAAAACAATAAGATAAGTAGAAAGCGAGCAAATTATATGCTCGCTTTTTTCATATTAGCCAATAATACCGAATTGTTGTGCTAAGAATAGTAATGTGAAGCTTGTTAGGTAAATCAAGCCAAAAATTGCTAACCAAAATAATCCACCAGTTGCACGATGTTCACCTTTCAACACTAAAGAGAAGTTTAACCAAGCAAATACAGGGGTTGATACAAATGAACAGATCATTGCGAAGTTCAGCATTTTAGCAACATCGCTCATAAAGGCGGTAATAATTAAAATACCAATTAGGGCTGTTGCGGTAATCCAAATGCTTAATTCTGTTTGTGAATTTTGTTTACGTCCAAGTAATAATCTCAGTGCTTCTGCATTTGCTCGAGAATAACCATCAACAACAGTAATTGTTGTGCCAAACATACACATAAATGCAATGAATGCGATAAGTAGCTGAGACCAATCGCCAATGGCAAAAGCATACATTTTAATAAGTTGAGCAATATATTTTACACCAGCTTGTTCTACTTGCTCACCAGAACCATATTGCACTAATGCCCCAAGAGATAGGAAAACCAGTGCAAGCATTGCAGTACCAATAAAGCCAACATTAAAGTCAAAAATACCATCTTTATAGCTAACTTTATTTAAGCGTTTTTTCGCAATAACCCACATTGAGTTAATTGCTGAAATTTCGATAGGTGCAGGCATCCATCCCATTAATGCTACAATAAAGCCTAAGGCTGCTAAATTCCAAGGGGAAGGTTCTACGAAATCTGGTGCAATTTCAACCCCGCCTTTTAATGCAGCGATCACTACGGCAGTAACGGTTGAAACAGTTAATGCAATCATAATCCATTTCGAGAGTTTATCGAGAAAGCGATATTGTCCTAATAGTAAGATTCCCCAAGTGAGTGTAATAATAATTGTACTTGCAACAGGAATGCTAACATCAAATTGGATACCAATCGCAGAACAGATAAATTTTAGAATTGCAGCACAAACAATACCAACAGCCGCAGTGTTGATCATACCTGCAAATACATTGAGTAAGAAGAATATGAAAAGATAAATCCCACCTTTTTCTTTATATCCTTCTAATAACGTTTTACCCGTTGATAATGTATATTGCACACCAAAACGGAAAAAAGGATATTTGAAGATATTCGCTAAGATGATAATAATTGCAAGTTGCCAACCATAGATAGCTCCTGCTTGGGTAGATGCAACAATATGCGAACCACCAACAGCTGCTGATGCCATTAAAATACCAGGCCCCATAGCAGCAAATTTACTGTGCCAAGTAGAACGTTCAATTTGTTGTGTCATATTATGTTCCTTTCAATTAGGTAAGATGTAAAAAGGATTTCATTCTACTAAGAAAATAAATATAAAAACAGTATGTTATTTTTTTGTTACAAAACGCACTAGTGTTTAATTATTTTATTTTTTGTTTTTTTCTTATTTTGTAAGATTTAATGTTTTTAAATCAGAATTTAATTCTGATTTTTATTATAAAAACAGATTAAAATAAATTTTTGTATTTTTTTACTATCACTGTAAACTTTAGTGTACTTAATGATTGGTAAATTATTGGGTAAATTTACCCGCTTGTTAAAAGAAATGTGGTTAAGAGAAGAAAGTTAAGAAAACAGCCTAAGTTTATTTTTGTTAGAAATAGACTTAGGCTGTTAAGAACAGTTGCGTTTTACTGTTAATTAGACTTTGAGGTGCTATTTTCTTCAGTGAGTAGTATCTCTTCAGGTTGAGCTTCCTTTGCTACCTTTTGGATATCATCAAATTCAACTTCAGCAACTTCTACATTTTCCCCTAGCTCTTCGAGCATATCAGCAGTTTCTGCATTTAATGCTGTTCCTTCGTGTTGAGGGCTAATCCAAGGTGTTGGCACCCAATATTTTCGTACAACTTCTGCTGAGAAACCGTGTAATACTTCTTCATTAAAACGATCTGAATCCAGACGACGCACATAGTTAATAATTTCTTTTGCTTCGTGCTCGCTTGACCCAAGATGTTCGATGGCGGCTTGGCTCAAGGTAAGGGCAGACTCAAAAGTTTCACGAACATAATAATCAATATGGTGTTTTTTGACTAAATCTACAGCACTTTGGCGGTCAAATGTACGAGCAAAAATGGGTACTAGCGGATATTCTGATTTAATCAGTTCTACAATACGTTCTGTTCTATCTGGCTTACCTACACCAATAATAACGCAGTTTGCATTAGCTATGCCAGACGCTCGTAATACATCTAAACGTGCACCATCACCATAATATACTTTAAAACCAAAACGAGCAGCCGCACGAATATGATCCGTGTCAGAGTCAATAACTGATACGCTTAATCCTCTTGCTAATAAAACTTGGCAGACAATTTGGTTAAAGCGTCCAAATCCAATCACTAATACATTTGCTTCTAAGTCTTCTGGAACTTCAACCCCCGTCATATTTGGCGATTCATTTTTTGCTTTTTTCTTTTTCACGCCTTGTTTTATAAGTAGTAAAAGAGGGGATAGCAACATTGAAACAATAACCGCAGCAGTCAATGTTGCGTGATTATCTGGTGATAGAATCCCGACAGTTGCAGCAGCAGAGAAGAGTACAAATGCAAATTCCCCACCGTGAGCCATAATCGTTGTCCGCATAATTGATTCAGCAAGTGGTAGTCGGGTAAATACGGCAATCGTAAAAATTCCAACTCCTTTACCGATAACATAGACAGTTACAATTGCTAATAGCCATAACCAATTATTTAGTACAAGGCTCAAATCTAAAGACATCCCAACCCCCATAAAGAATAGCCCTAGTAGTAGCCCACGAAATGGCTCAATGTCGGCTTCTAATTGATGGCGGAATGAAGATTCAGAAAGCATAACACCGGCAAGGAATGCTCCCATTGCCATTGAAAGCCCACTGATTTCCATTAATAAGGCAGCACCAAGTACAACTAATAATGCAGCCGCTGTCATCATTTCTCGTACTTTTGCTTTAGAAATAACCCTAAAGACAGGATTGATCAACCATTTACCTGCAGCTATAAGTGTGAGTACAGCAACTAAGCTGATACCGATAGCCGCCCAATTTGTACTAGGCTCTTCACTTGCTTGACTTGGTGCAAGAAAAGCTACAGAAGCTAATAATGGTACAATCGCTAAATCTTCAAATAATAACGTTGCGACAATACGTTGGCCTTTAGGTGTAGAGTTTATCCCCTTATCCTCAAGCACTTGCATTACAATAGCAGTTGATGAAAGTGCGAACCCCATTCCTGCAATAAAAGCCACTTCTTTTGAGAACCCTAGCAGATAAATCCCTGCTAAAGTCAATAATGTTCCACAGGTTGCAACTTGTAGAAGACCTCTGCCAAAAATAGCTTTACGCATTGCCCACAGTAATTCAGGGTGCATTTCCAAACCGATAATAAATAGAAACATTACAACACCCAGTTCCGCCATATGCACGACGGCGGTAGGATCTTGAAATAATCCGATACCAGATGGCCCAACTAAACAACCAGCAACTAAGTAACCGAGTACGCTTCCTAATCCAACTCGTTTAAAAAGAGGCACGATAGTAACACTGGTTGCAAGCAGTACAACGGTTTTAACTAATTCTGGGCTCGCTAAACTTGACATATATTCTCACTTGTTCTTGATATATTTGATTTTTTATTCGCTCATATGATTTGAGCTTGTTTTTAATTATTTTGTTGTGCTAAATAATCTAAGTGCTGACGACTTTGATACGGCACAATACATATCTCATTATTGGGAGAGATAATTTGATAAAACTGTGGATAATTGAAGCTTCCAAAAGCAGAGCTAACTTCAGCATTTAATCGTTTTTCATTAAGTGACCGATTAATTTTTCTAATTTTCTCTTCTTTGTTGCCAGAGCAGTTATAATAACTTTCTACGCTATTGCGTTCATCGACGACATAAACATTAAAACTATTATTATCGTTATCTTCAAAGAAAAATTGCAGAAAACCTTCACTAGCAAATTCACTAATTTGGTAAGGAAATTCTCGTTTTATTTTTTCAAGAGCTTTTTCTTTTACTACTACATCATTTGCAATATTTTCTGAATTTTCAACCGCTTGTTCTTCAATTTGTTTCAAACCAATCGTTTGCTTATTAAAGACAAATTGCCAGGTTTTACCTGCAATTTTTAATGTATCCAGCTCAGTGGTTTGTAAAACACAGCCTGTTTGAATAGTGATACATTTATGAACTAAATCAGCCACAAACTCTCGTAACTGGCTTCTTAAACGTTTACTGTAGCAGAATACATTCACGGAACGAGGCGAAGCAGAACTTTGATATATCCGATTAGAGACTAATTTTAATGCTTTTAAAATAGCATCATCACCTTCGAAATGTTGTGTACGAATTTCATTCCAAACATTACGATAAATAATACTAACACTACCAACAAGCGGTTTTTGTGCGTTGCCAAAGTTAAACAAATCACTTTGATGTACTTTTTTAGGTAAATTAGGAATATCTTGAGTTGGATCTTGAGCTAGATTAATCGCAATAACTAAATTTCGAATTTCATTTGGGTGATGTAAATCATCATTTGTCATTTCTGGTGCTTGAATTGGAAATGATAAACGTAAATCGGTAATAAATTGGCGTAATTTTTCAATATTCAAATTACGGCTAATCGTATGTAAGTGGGTATTGGCATTAATGATACCGTTAAAATATCCCCAAGCAATGAGCTTAATCGGATTTTTATTATAATGAACATAACGGTTTTCAGAATCATATTGGCTCTTAGGTGCTTGATTAACTAAATACCAACCGGCTTGCATTGCACTTCCTTCTTTAGCCTCAATAAATGTCATATTTTGTTCAGCTAAATTTGAAGAAATTTTAGGATTGATTAGCGAAACCTTTCCTGGCAATGATTCAAACACGGAATAAAGTCTTCGCATTAAAATATCAATATCATTAGTCATAATACTCGGATTAATATGAAATTTTCGAGCAAAATGAATAAGATTACGATAACTTTGTAATAAATGATCGACTAACATTAGATCGTGATTCATTACTTGTTTGATTTTCCAATGTTGGCGATTAAGTAACAAAGCAGTTTGTTCTTCAGACCAAGACCACTGTGTTACAAGCTCTTTTAGATCATTTGAACGCCAATTTTTACTTGCTTCCCCTTCAATAGCTTTAGTATAAAAACAGACACGTAAGCGGTCTAATTTTATCCACTCTTTGCGACTAATAAGGTTTTCAGTAACCAGCTCAAGCATCGCTAAATAAGGATCAAAATGATATTGAATAGAAGCATCACTTAAAAGTTTCTGTTTAAATTCCTTTGAAATTAATTTCGTTTTTGGATAAGTATGAGCGTAACACTCTAACAGCAAAATTTTAATTGCTGATTTATATGGATTATTGATTCCTTTATAGAGTTGCCACAAGCTTGCACCAAAGAACTCGCTGGTAGAAAGGCTAGAAAAATCGCCAAAATCAACCCATTCATCCAAATTAATTTCAGGATTGTTTTTTACATTTTGGTAGTCGTTTTTATGCAAATGTAGCCAAAGCAATCGCTTTCCAGCCAATAAAATAGCAGAACGATAAAACTCATCTAACAAGAAAAAATGTTGGGCAGAACCACTATGTTCATCTGTTACGCCACTACTATAGGTTTGACTTTTAAACTGTTCTGGATTCATCAAGTAAATATTAATATCTACTTGAAATGTTTTTGCCCATTCTTGTAATTTAGCAATTTTAAGCTCCATCAGCTTATATTGTTCTATTGTCAAATTATCTGAATAACATAACCATAAATCGAGATCAGAAAGGCTGGTTTGGGTTATAGAACCGGTACTCCCCATTGAATAAAGAGCATCAAAATCAGCTTGATTTTCTAAATGATATGCAGAAATAGCTTCATCAAAGCTATACGACATTAGAAAATGCTTTTGATATTCGGAGAGTTCAAAATGCCAAATACCTTGAGGAGCATTCTCTACATAAGCAGGAAGAGCAGGATGGTTAAGGTGAATAAGCAAAGGAATAAGTGAGAATACGTGAGCGAAATTTTGATTATTTGCACTAATAGCTCTCTCAATACGGTACTCATTTAGCTTTGTAATTCTTGCTTTAGTAAAAGCTAACTTTTGTGCAAAACTATTCCCTGTTGCGGTTTCAGTCGCAACTTTATTTACAGCATCTATATGGTTTGCTTTAAGGGTTAATTCTTTCACGCTAAGTTTTCCTTACCAAAATGTGATCTGCTTAATATTTTATCTGAAAAGTTATCATTATGTAATTAACTTGGTTAAAAAAGTCGATAAATAGATGATTTTATTCTTTTTTGTCAAAAACAACTCGGATCAGCGTTTTATCCTTTTGAAAAGAGTTCAGACCAGTAACAAAATCGTGTAAACTAAGTAAGTTTTAGTAGCTTATTTGAGTGAACAAGTGTAAGCTGAATTGATATTTTCAGAACTTAAATGATGAAGGAAGCAAAACAAAATGAAAAGAGTCGTTATTACTGGTTTAGGTGTTATTTCAAGTATCGGTAACAATAAAGATGAGGTGTTAGCTTCATTAAAAGAAGGTAAATCAGGTATTGAGTTTGTACCGGAATTTGCTGAGGTTGGAATGCGTAGCCAAGTCGCTGGTACGATTAAATTAAATCCAGCGGAATTAATTGACCGTAAAATTTATCGCTTTATGGGTGATGCAGCGGCTTACGCTTATCTTTCAATGAAAGAAGCGATTGAAGATTCAGGTTTAACAGATGAACAAGTTTCAAATGATCGTACAGGGCTTGTGATTGGTGCAGGTACAGGTTCTGCCCATAGCCAATTAGTCGCTTGCGATGCAGTACGTAGCCCACGTGGCGTGAAAGCGGTTGGGCCATATGCTGTTACAAAAACAATGGCATCAAGTGTTTCTGCTTGTTTAGCAACTCCTTATAAAATTCGTGGTGTAAACTATTCTATTAGCTCAGCTTGTGCAACTTCAGCACACTGTATTGGGCACGCAATGGAGTTAATTCAATTAGGTAAACAAGACATTGTTTTTGCTGGTGGTGCAGAAGAACTTTCTTGGGAATGTGCAACTGAATTTGATGCAATGGGGGCTGTTTCAACGAAATATAATGATACACCAACCAAAGCAAGCCGTGCTTATGATGCAAACCGTGATGGTTTTGTAATTGCCGGTGGCGGTGCGGTTGTTGTTGTTGAAGAACTAGAACACGCTTTAGCTCGTGGTGCAAAAATTTATGCTGAAATCGTAGGCTATGGAGCAACTTCTGATGGTTACGATATGGTTGCACCAAGTGGTGAAGGTGCTGAGCGTTGTATGAAACAAGCAATGGCAACAGTGAATGGCGATGTAGAGTATATCAACGTACACGGCACATCAACCCCAGTTGGTGATGTGAAAGAGTTAGGTGCAATTCGCAATGTATTTGGAGATAAAAAACCTGCTATTTCTTCAACAAAATCAATGACGGGACACTCTCTAGGTGCAGCAGGAGCTCACGAAGCAATTTACTCATTATTGATGCTAGATAATGATTTTATTGCTCCTTCAATCAATATTGAAACTCTAGATGAGCAAGCAGAAGGCCTAAATATCGTAACAGAACGTCAAGACAAAGCACTAACAACAGTAATGTCTAATAGCTTTGGTTTTGGTGGAACGAATGCGTGTTTAGTATTCCAAAAATATCAAGGCTAATCGTACAATTAGTATTGCCTAATAAATGCCGATAAAGGCTAATAATTATTTAAGGACTGTTTTCGATATTTAATCAATTCAGTCCTTTTTATTTTAGGCTATTACTCCTAAAATCTTTGGATTAGATTGGTTGTATGGGGCTTTTAGGGACAGTAAAAAAAGCCGTTAATTTGCATTAACGGCTAACTTAGGTTTCTGTGTAGAGGGCTAAACTTGAATAAGCACATCAGCCCCAATCCCTAGCTTACTATGTAATTTTCTAATCATATTCAGCGTAAGCGGTCTCGTTTTATTAAAAATCTCATATACCCGGTTAGGCTTACCGATAATATTATCTAAATCTTTAATTTCTAGCCCTTGCTGGTCCATTCTAAACTTAATTGCCTCAATAGGGTCTGGCAGTTCGATTAGATAATGTTTGCTTTCATAGTTTTCAATAAGGCTAAGCATAACATCAAAATAATCTAACTCATCATCAGTTAATTCATCTTCTCTATCAAAGAACGGCTCAATGGCTTTTAGTGCGTTTTGATAGTCAGTATCAGTTCTAATTGGTGTTATATTCATTTGCTTACCTCTATTCTATAATTCTACTTCATCAGCATTTATACGGTCATATTCAGTATGCGTGCCTATGAATTTGATATATACCGCCCCTAGTCTAAAAGCTACCGCCACAATCAAACGATGATTATTTCCTTTAATATTAAATACCACTCTGCGATTTTTAAGAATACTCGCATTTTTATATTGTGCTTTAATATCGTGTGCGGTTTGCCAGTTTGCCTTTCTTACTTCCGCCACCCACGCTTTTAAAGGTTGCTCTGTTTCAGGGTGCTTTGTGTAGTAGTCAATAAGTGTTGATGTTGAGATAATTCTCATAATTGCCCCTATCCAATATAATGGTATTATAATCCCAATATGGGACTAGATAAAGGTTTTTATACAATTTATATAATAAAAAAGCCTTGAACTATTGAAATTCAAGGCTTTTTAGGTATCTATAGAACTCTATAGGGCTGGGGTCATCTGAATTACATGCGGTAGAGCCTTGTAACATAAGGATTGTTGTGAAATTGATCTTTCAGGATATAACTAAACGTATAACTAAAATCAAAAGTCACCCCATTAAACAGAATGTTTTTTAATCATAAAATCATGATGTAAGGATAAATCCTAAATTCAAGTTGTCTATATGACAGAAATTACTCAAACCTAACTAGGAGAATATATGAAAATTAAGTTAAGTAAATTGTTTATGACTGGTCTTACTGGTTTAGCTGTATTATCAGCTACATCTATGGCTAGTGCTGCACAAGATTGTAAGATGACAAATGTCAAGTTTAAGAAAGGGGCTTATTCAGCAAGCTATAATGGTAAGGTTAAAGGTTGGCAATGCGTATCTTATAAGTTTTCAGCAAAACAAGGGCAAACACTAAATGTAAATTTGACAACTAAAGGAAATGCTGAAGCTGTACTTTATGACGCTGACGATTTTATTCAAGATCAACCGTATTTGCTTCCTAAAACTGGCTCATACGAAATTAGAGTTTTACAGCCTAAAGCAGCTGCAATAAAAAATAAGACCTCATCTTATAACGTTAATATTGAAATCAGATAATCATCTATACGGCTCGGAAGAGCCGTTTATTTTATTCATCTATGCACTCTAGCCGATAGTTTTCCTACATACCATTTCAAGCTATCAATTTGTAATCGGCTCGCCTTTAATGTTTCTTCTGTCGCACTATCCGCAATCTCTAGCACTCTATCAAGGTAGTATTCTAATCGCCATTTCATCGCTTGGCGATATTGTGCGTTAAAGTCAGGATATTTATTCAACCAACGGAATATAGTCGATTTATTAGGCATACTCGGATTATCGCAAATAGAACGTAAGCTAGCCCCATTTGCTATTTGTTCGCAAATGCTATTGGCTATTTTAGGTTGATAGGTTGTTGTTCTTGGCATAGTGTTTTTCTGGTCGCAATATTAGGGGCATTATATCGCAATTTCAGATTAAGGCTTGGTTCTGTTTTGCACTCAATGATGATTTAGGTCACATATACATTTAGAACAAAATTAAACAGTTAAAAGTTTTTTTGCTTTTTTCTGTCACTTGTCACTTTTTGAGGGGTAAAAGCCTTATGGCACAAGGCTTCAAGGGAAGTGATAAAAGAAGTGATAGAAGTGATAGAAGTGATAGAAAGTGATAAAAAAGCCCCTAATTCGTCATTAAGAGCTTGGTAGTTTGGTTAAGTCCAGTTTGTAATACTGTGTTTTAGAATAACGTTTGTATAGCGTGTTCCGTCTAATATTCTCTCGGTTAGCTCTCCTGTGCCTATCTCCTTGAGGGCTGATTTAAACGCTTCTCTAAATGCCCCTAGAGGTAATATATCTTTTGGCTTTAGATTTTGACAACCTGTGAAGTAAAGATAAGCGTTATAGATTGCTTTATCTGTTGCGAGTGGGCTTCTAGTACTTCCCCATGGCAATCCTTTTGCCGGCGTAATCTCGAACGCTTGAGCGAACTCTACAAGGTGGTTTCCGTTTGCTTTGATCGCTAGGCTATCTGAATTTTCTTTGTACGCTTCTAGAATGAGCCTCGCTTCTTCAGGATTAGGAAATCTCTCAAGTAATTTGTGTACTATGCCATAAATTTCTTTCTGAACCTTTTCAATAAAATAAACGTCTTTTTTCTCTAGCGGTATTTTTCGAGTAAAAGGGATAATCACTCGCCTACGTTGTATCGCTCCGCTTCTATCGTTAAAGCTCATGGCATGATTGGTAAGCATAAGGAAGCACGCATTGATTTTCACATCTTGGGGAGCTTCATATAAATGGCGTACTCGTATTATATCGCCCCCTGTCAGTCGTTTTAAATCCTCAGCACTCCCTCTATATGGCTCTTGATCTGAACTATACGCAAGGCTTTTCCCAATTAAGGTCGCTCTGTGCTTTTCATCTTCCATTTCATTTAAAGTAATGAAAGCCGTGTTTGCTTTTCCGTTTAAGAGTGTCGCAATCATACCCATTACGCTTTTACCCGCTCCCCCTACGCCAGTAGCTTCAATAAATGTAGCCCATTGGTGGCGGTTAGTCAGAATCATATATAAGCCTGCTAGAATAGCTTCACGCTTGCTTTCATCGTTTTCCGTCACAAAGGACAGCCAATCATCAAAATAAGGCGTATCTGTTGCAATGGATAATTCAAATGGTTCAATTCCTCTTAAATGTAGGTCGATATTAAGCGGTAATAGCTCTCCAGTCAGTTTATTTAAAGCCGTATTCGTAAAGCCTGTGATATGCGGATTGGCTCTAGGTAATTCATCAAGCTTGATTTCTAGTAAGGCAATAATTCTACTGATTTTATCGGCGGTGTAGTTTTGCTCATATTCATCTAGAAAATCCGCCAATCGTCTTTTTAAATGATGAGTGCCTATTGCTTCCCAATATACGCCATTAAATGCGTAAATCATTTGAGTGTCATAATCGCATTTTAAAGGCTTATTGAACCATTGCTTGAATAGCTGAATAAGCTCTAGCTGTGTTGGGGCTTCGGGTATCTCAAGCGGTTTGTGTTCGCTTTTAAGCTCACTTCTCAAGCGTGAAATATAGTTGCTTGCGTTTTCCTCAAACTGTAAGGCTTCATCATAGAAAGCAACGGTTTCAACGGTTGAATGCTTGGCTAGGTTTTGACAAATAGCATTCTTATCGCTTTCTGTGAGTTCTCCCGCTCGATATATTGATACTGTGCCTACATCTACCGCTAATTTTAATCGGTCAATGTCTTTTAGTTGTGTATCGCCTAGTATGATAGGTTGATAATTAGCTTCGGCTTTCGTCCATTCAAGAATCGTTTGCTGCTTGGTTTTATTCCATGCTGTCGAACCTGCGATGATATAAGCCTCATAGGGCTTGCCTTTAGGTTGCTTGCTCACATTAGGGGCATTCTTTAATTTAGCCATTGTTGCCCCCTATATCTTCCGCCATATCTTCTAGGTAGTCATCTAACATTGCTTTGGCTGAATCTAGGCTATCAAATGCACTTTGTATCGTTTCTTCTTTCGTGAGCGTTTGGGATTTATCTTCCCCACGATATACGCAACCTTTACCAGTCAGGGCAATATTTAAAAAAGCGTGGGCTGTATCTATTTCGTGCTTAATATCTGCTAAGTCACGTATTACTTGTTTACACATAATATCCCCCTTTTTTATAGCTCTTCTTCAAGTGTCATTACGCCATCTAAAATGAATTTTGAAATGCATCTGACAGTAGTTTGAATTGTGATAGGATCAGCTTTTTCTAAATCAGCATTGGAAATGATTTCAGCCATTGCTTGTGCTTGCCATAATTCTGATAAAGCGTTTTTGATTTCAACCTTACGCATATAAGCCTCCTTTTTCGCTTGTGATAGTAATTGCTTCTAGGTCATGGAAACCAAAAGCATTTCTTGCTTTTCTTTGCTCTATCTCGGCTTTAATTTGATTAGCACGATCAAGAGATACATTCACAGCACAGTCAAAAGTTGAGCCGTCTTTGTGGGTTAGGATAACGCTATATAGCGATTTAGCGGTGTTGCCGCTAGGGGATTGGGTTAGATTTTTCATATTTGTAACTGTTTTTAGTGAGTGATTGAAAGGATATATCGCTAATAGGTGCGATACGGTCTCAACTACCGCAGTTACACGGCTAGCCTTATTCGTCCAATTGCTTGGCTTATCTCGGCTTATCAACCGTACCGCAAATTCTGAATAGATCTCGGGTGTAGTATTCCCGTGATTTTGTTGAATTCGAGATACAAAAAAATCGCAAATCTTACGGGTGCGATTGCCGGTAACTGTTTTAGTAGTGCTTTCATCATAACCGCAACCGCCAGCATTTGGCAATCTGTTATTTTGTTCAGGGGTTTGACAAGCGGTCTGATTTGCTCGGAATTTTGCAATAGGACGGTCAAGCAATAGACGATAATCCGCAGATAGCTGTAAGCGTGCTTGCTCTTCGCTGTCGGCTTGAATGTATAAGGTTTCTTGATTGTAGGTGTGCTTAGTGCGGTTTAAGCATAGGAATTTGTAGATCATAGCTAATAGCTCCGTGTAGATTGTAGGGGCTACCGCTAAACTTCTCAGGGTTTGGGCGGTAACGTGTAACGGGCTGAGAAACTGCGATACACGGGACACAGCAAAGGGCGAACCTTTCCCATTACACGCTACCATTGAGAGAAATGCCACAATGCGAATCTGCATTCTGTTTTCTTTAGGTGTGCGTGTGCTACGAACAAAAAAAGCACGAGTTAAAGGCGTGCTACTGTTCGCCGTGTATAAATTATTCGAGTTCTCAGGCTCGGTTGTAGATTTTGCTACAACGACTAAAGCATAAATCTGTAATAGCCATTTGTTAAGTGAAAAAAATTCAATTATTGATTGTTTATAATGAACAAAATTAATATTTGTTCTAAAATAGGTTTGATAACTTTTCATTTTGTGTCCTTATCCCTAGCTGTGTATGGCTAGGGATTTTTATTTACTGTTTAGGTAAAGTTTTCCCTTTTTGGGTAATATTTCTTACCTGTTTTGGGTAATGTTGTCGAAAAAAAAGCAGGGTTTTATAGGGGATCGTTTTTAATCTCTCTCACCCTCTAACCATTCCGCCACCAGTGAACCTCGCCTAAATCTTGGCAATGCTTTGCCCTGTGCTTTACGCTCTATAATCAGCTCTTTTACTCGGGCAAATACTCGATAATCATTCATCATACCGCTTGCCCTTGCTCGCATTGAGTGCGGTTTCATTGTGCCTGTGTTAATGGTTTGATAGGCTCTTAATTCGTTACCGCATTCAACATAAGCAAGGCAAAAGGCTTCTTGCTTCGGTGTCAGGGTTTCTGATCGTATTCTTGGCATTTGATAACCTCTTATCACACATTAAAACGATTTAAAATCTGCTGTTCTTGTTCAGTAGTGATAGCTGTTTCCCCTCGTAAATTTGCCTTATGGTTGAGGTAACTAATAACCTTTTGGGCTGTTTTGCGGTCGGGTAGAGTGTAGAACGTGCAACGCTTGCCATTAGCGGTCTTAGTTTGGTTATGCCATAGCTTAAGCCCTGTTTTGTTCTCAAAATCGCTGATATAGGTTCTAGGGCTGTTAATCCAATACTTAAAAGAGTATTCAAGGTCTGAAATACCATTCTCATTAAGTACCACTTCTAGCAATACTTTTTCTTCGTTCGTTTGTTCGCTTTGTTTTTTCATTTTGTCTGTCCTATATTTTGTGTTCCCTACTTTTTCGGGATTTCCCTACTATTTCGGGATGTATCATGCGTTGTTTTTTATTGGTGTGTATGGTGTCGGCTCGTAATCGCCATTCTCAACGTTAGCAACGTGTAAGGTGGTTTCTTCAAGCTGTTTGATTAAATACCTTGCCCCATTACGAAAAGCCTTAAAATCGCTGTTCTGGTTGCTTTTCTGCGTGGTATTGCTAGCCTTTAATTCATTAATCAGAACAAGCCCCATTTTCAACCGCTCGGCTAATTCCTTGCATTCTTCCGCTAATGCCTTTTTGAAGTGATAACAGTCGGGATAGTCTGTTTTACAACGTTCAATCGCTATTTTGTTCAAGGCGAAAAGACGATTAGTTTGCGGATAGGTTTTAAAGTTTGGTTTGAGTGTTTTCATTTTCCTTGTCCTTCTTCAATACGGACCGTAATAGGACCGTTCTTTGGAGTGAGTTTGCTCATTCTTTCCCCTCTTTCATTCGTTTTTCAGTAAAGGCTAGATCGATTCCTTTACGATATTCTTTACTCATCATTTCTTTAGTGATTTTGTTTCCGTGTTGATCGATAAATGGATTTATTTGCTGCGGTGGCGGAAGCTTGTTAATTTCCGCCACAAGGTCATCATTCACTAATAGGGGAGTAGCGGTTAGTTGTTGATGATAGGCAATGATAGCGAGAGCTTCTAAAAAGCCTGTAGCTCCCGCCATTTCAATATTGATATGGTCGTCTAGGTCAAGAGAAAGCACCCCAATAAAAAATGGGTTGCCGTTATCGTGGTATAGTCGTTCAATTCGGATATGCGGAAAACCTAAAAAGCTCAATGTTGCTTTGATAGGCTCATTCATTAAAGCGGTAATACCCGGTAAATTTAATTCGTGTTTTAATGTGTTTTTTGTTTTCATCTTGTTTAATTCTCCATTCTCTCCGCCACTTTTAGCAGCTTATTGAGTTGTTTCTTTAATATGCCTACCGTGATTAAATCGTTTTCTATTGGCATTACCTTGTATTGCTTCTCTAGTGCCTCTATTCGCCTACCTAGCATTATTAAAAGCTCGAGCAGGAGGTAAGGCTCATTATCTGAATACAGGCTTAAAAACGTGAATAATGGCGTTTTATTGCCTTTGTTGTTTTCTAGATAATGGCGAATAGCTAACCGCATTAAAACGGGGTTTTGTTTTGCTATAATGCACCGCATTATTTGCCTCGTTACTTCTGATTAAATTTAACTGCTAACATCTCAGCGAGCTTGCTCTTGCGTTGCTGATAATCGGATATTCCCATATCAAGCAACAAACTATCGGCTTGCTCTAGATATTCCAGTTTGAGCAACTGCTCGATATTAAGAGCGTTTCTTGTATCGCCTATGATGTTGTGAGCCTGTCGCCAGTGATGAACATTCATACCCAATAGCACATTCATTAGCATTTTTGCTTCATTGATATAGTGCTTTTGGCTTGTTGCCTTACCCTCTCTTTCTCTTGCTTGTTCAAGTGAGTTACACATTCGCTTGAATGGGGTTTTTACTGCCTCTCGGTCTTTATGCCATTGTTGGCGATACTGCATTACATCATCAGGTGCAATCTGTGATAGCCGCTCTTCACATTGAATAAAGTATTTTCTCGCTAATTTCCCTTGCTCGTTTCGCTCTAACATAGCTAATTCTTTAGCCATTGATACGGTCAGCAAATACTCATTGCGTTTACTTGCACCTCTAACGCCTTGTTTACGATTCATAATTTTATGAAACGTAAAATAATCCTTATTTTTCTCAAAGAAACCTGCTTCAATCGCTTTTACAATCCAGTCCGCAAAGTGCTGTTTGCTCTCTAAGAATTGCCATAATTGGCGACCATCAACTAATTGTTTGATTTCTCCTTGATGTTGTTGCGTAACAATCGGTAAGAATTCGGTTAATTGAGTGGCTGAATAATTTTCTGCTGTCATTGGCAACCTCCCTATACTGTTCTGCTATTCGCTAGTGATTGAATAAATGCGTTGATTTCACTCTCTAGATAACCAACCGAATTTGCTCCTAGTTGAATCTTCTTCGGGAAGTCAGGGCGATAGCGTTTAGATTTCGGATTTTGCCAGTCTGAAAAAGTGGTTTTGCCTACGCCTAATTTTTGGTGTGCGTGAAGTGGGCGGATAATGCGAACATTATCGGTTGAATGAGTAGTTACACTTTCGGTCATTGTTTTTCCCCTATACTGTTGAATTGGAATTGAAATGCTTAAACCGTGAAAGGGTATAAGCGGTTTGGATAGGGGTATTTTGAGAGAACTGAAATTTTAGGTATTGGGAATTCCTAAGTATTCCCAAAAATTTAGATAATAAAAAAGGGCATTTCTGATCTGCCCATTAAGATTTAACGATTAAGATAGTTTGATAATGTTTTTGTATCAGGTATAGAATAATGCAGTTCTTGCCCTGTTTCTCGTTCTATTTTTGCTTTCAATTTGTACAGATAAGAATTTAATCCGCTTGCCGTGAGCTTATCCCCTTTTTTCGGTAAATCATCAAAAGAAAGGCTCATTAATTTAAGAACATCTGCTACTTTATCGGGATTTACAGCTTTTTGTCGTTGTAACTGCCGGTAAAGTTCACGCCCTTTTTCTAGTCGATCTTCAGCGTCTTTTTGGGCCATTTTGGCTTGTTGTACTTGAATTGCCATTGATTGAAGCGCTAAATCACTATCCCTAGTTTTACTTTCTGCATTTGCTAAATCTGTTTTTAGATTGGTATTTTCAGCAAGTAATTTTTGATATTCTTTACTCATTCTTTCATATTCAATTAAATCAACAATAGGCTTTAATTCTTCATCGTGAAAAATGGTTTTAGGGCGATCATTGGGGTAATGTTCAGAAATAAAGGCTTTTAAATCTTTAATCCAAAAATAACGTCTATCATAAGCAACGTGATCAATCATAGGATTTCCTTTATTATCCTTTCTTATATTGCCTAGATAGTCAGTAAGAATTTCCCCTCCTTCTCCATGTTCCCTAACAACCCTTAGTTTACCTTCACTGATTGCTCTATTTAGCATTCTAGTTTTTTTTTCTAAACAAGGGATATAAGGGTGGCTATAAATACTTTGTGATATTCTTGATGTTAATTTTACTTCATCTGATAAATCATCAAATCTCACTCCGCACCATAATAAAGCGCCTTCTGTGTATGGGATAAGCTCATAATCTACAACTGAACACTCAGGTAAAGAATTATAGTAATGTTGTGTTTTTGCCATTATCTAACTAACGCCCCTATGCGCTGCCTTTATGTGAGAGCGTGGAAAGAGAAATAAAGGGCTTTCTCCTTTCGTTTTGGTAGCTACTCCGCCACTATCCACGCTAATTTGAATAAATCCGTATAGATACGGATTGAACCTAATAGGTTGTATTTTACCAATTATTCATAAAAATCCCAAACAAAAAGACTGTGTTTTATTACAGTGAATAAAAATAGGTTTAGATGCGTGCTGAACTTCATAAGAGTAGGGGAGTAGAGGGAATAAAAAAGCCGCCAATATTTCAATCAGCGGCTTATTAGAGTTATAGAATATTCATACAGGCATTTTGATTTATTGCATTTTTCAGAAAACGCTTATATCTAGGGGCTTTTCGTCTTTTATACTTGAACAACTCACACTTAAAATCATATCTTCTTTACCAGTTTCTCCATCAAAACAAGGATCAGTAAGTAAGATATACAAGTGTTTATAATTGTTCTCTTCTTTTCCGTAGTTAGTTGGGCGAAGAATTGTAACTTGTCTTGTTATATTAGGCATTGTTTGAACCGCTTAAGAGTTTTGCCATTGCCTCTTGTTCTTCTAATTGCTCTAATATATTTTCAATCTCACTTTCTGTTTTGCCTAAATGAGAGAGTAAGGTTTTTAAATAAATAGGCTTACTTCTTCCTTGAGGCTCTTCCCACTCTGGAATGTATTTAGGGTTGTGGGTATATTCAACTAAAGCGAAAGGCTTAAAGCCTCCAAATTTAGCAAAGATTTCATCTAGAATTTCTGTGTCACTTTCAGAAAGGCAATCAAAAAAGTATTCATCAGTTGTATCTATTTCTTTTCTAAGGCTAATTTTATGATCTTCTTTATCCGCTATCCATTCACCCCATATACTTGCCTTTTGGTAAATGCTAGCCTCTTCGCCTCTCATTAAGTTAAGTGTATTACTTAATATAGGACCATATGGCAAAGAGTAATATTCATCATTTGAAATTGAATAATTGTATCTATCCCAAGATAATCTGTCGGCAAGATAGAGTAGTTTCATCGCTTTGATATGCTCCATTGTGCCGCCAGCCTTATTTAATAAATAAGCCGTTGCTTGAGCTATCTTTAGTTCATCAAACATTATTAAATCTCCTATTGCCTAGTAACCTAACTAGGTTATTTTATTCATGTGTTATAAAGATAAATTACAACTTAATAAACTTGTATAGGTTTTGGTAATGCTTTATAGGTTAAATTATGGCTCGGCTCTGGGCGTTTTAGAGTTTCTGTCCGTAGGGTTCGTTTCCCCTCTAAATGCTCCTTCATTGCCGTTAAGCCTTCTAATAAATCATCGTATAGTGTCGTCATAATATCTCCCTATAAAGCTTTGATTAAATCAATGAGAATATTCAATGATTATAAAAGAATCTCAATTTTTCAATAGGTGCTATTGCATTTAGATATTCTCAATTCCTAAAATTTTCAGAAATTTTTTATCATTTACCCCTGTTTTATCACTTCTATCACTTGTTATCACTTCCTCTATCACTTCCTTACTTTCCTTATTTATCAAGGCTTGAAAGGGTATAGAAGTGATAAGTGACAGAAAAGTGGAAAAAAATAGGTGTCGTATTTTTTTAATATATTTAGACAATAAAAAAGCCGTCAAGAAATCATCTTAACGGCATTATAAGCGGTCGTATTTGGCGGAAGCTTCACTAAGCTACTTTTAAATGATATTGAGGCAAGCTACCTTGTGAGCATTCCTCTACAAAATCAGCCCATACTTGAAGAAGTTTAAAGCGTTGCTCTAGCCGTTCACCCCTGTCGTATGCCGCCTTTATCCTGTCTGAGTTCATATGCGATAAAGCAACCTCTATTAAATCGCTGTTGTAACCTTTCTCATTAAGATAGGTTGAGGCAATCGAGCGTAAGCCGTGAGCAACTAGCTTTCCTTTATAGCCCATTCTCTTAATCGCTCCGTTAGCGGTTTGGGGGTTTACGTGTGTTTGTGGATTTTTGACACTCGGGAATAAATATTCCTTACCGCCACTTAATTTTTTAATCTCTCGTAAGAGTGCAACGGCTTGCCGTGAGAGCGTGATTTTATGCTCTATGCCTCGCTTCATGTTTTCGGCTGGAATAGTCCATAACTTTGCCCTTTCGTCTATATCCGCCCATTTTGCTTTTGCTGCTTCATTTGGGCGTGTCATAGTGAGTAACTGCCACAAAATTAAATAGCGTGTTTGTAAATGGATTTGTGCATTCTGTAAGGTATATAAGAACTCCCCTAAATCTTCCGGCTTGATTGTTTTAAAATGCTCTACAGTCGGGCTATCAAATTCTTTCGCAATATTGGCGGTAGGGTTAGCCGGTATCATTTCACGATGTAAAGCAAAGGTCATTATTTCGTTATGCTTTTGAATCGTCCGCTTTAGCTTCTCTAGCTTGCCCTCGTCTTGATAGCGTTTAAAGGCTTTAATCGCCATCGGTGCGGTTATATGCGTGATAGGCATTTTTCCAAAATGGGGGAGTAGGTTATTTTTGATTAAGGCGATCACGTCTTTTTGGTAATTATCCGAAAAGTTTTTCTTGGTTTTGCGGTGTTCTAACCAAGCCCACGCCACATTCTCATAAGTTGTATTGAGCTCATTAGCCCTCGCTTGTGCTTGTTCTTGGCGGTGGATTTGAGGATCGATATTTTGAGCAAGCAAGACATTAAACACATCTCTAGTTTGTCTTGCTTGTTGTAATGAAATATCGGGATAACTCCCAATGCTAATTAAAGCTCGCTTCTTCGGGGTAGTATACGGCTTGTAATAGTTAAATCGCCACAACTTAGATCCGTTAGGCTTTATCAGCAAATAAAGTCCTTTGCCGTCAGACAATGTATATTCTTTTTCTTTGGGGCTAGCTTTATCTAGCTGTGTATTTGTGAGAGGTGTCGTCAATCGTGCCATAAATTCCCCTTGAGCCTTGAATAGCAAAGCTTAACCATGATTTTAGTTATATGGGATTAAAGTTTAGATATACCGTATAACTAAACATATAACTAAAATCTTCGGATTTGATTGTATCTTATAGGTACGGATAGGACAATAAAAAAGCCTTGAACTATTGAAATTCAAGGCTCTTTAGGTATCTATAGAACTCTATAGGTTTACAATTTGGTGGAGCTGGGGGGATTTGAACCCCCGTCCGAAATTACTCTACCTTCAGCACTACACGTTTAGTCTCGTCTTTAATTTCATTAATTGACTGCGGACAGACACGCCATCAAAAAACTAGCTTTATTCAATTTAGTGCTTCGATCCTAAAGCGGCGGCTTCAACACGATCTCGTTTTGGGTGACTTATCTTTACCCTCGTCTTACGAGCGGAAGCTGAGGAGATAAGGCTTTAAGGCAGGTTATTAAGCTGCTAAAGCGTATTGTTCGTCGTTTGCGACTATTATTTTGCGGTTTATTTACGAGGCCTACCGCACCTCGACGTGCACCTTGGGCTTCGCTAATCCCGTCGAATCCAAAATCAGCCCCAAAAGTAGAACTATTCTAAAGGAAAGCGGGCTACTTTGCAAAAAAATTTGCGAATTTTGCTGGAACTCATTACTTTACTTAGTATCTATATAAAATAGCATACGATTAAGACGAACACTGTTATAATAACCAGACAACTTGTAGTTTAAGAGAGACAGAATGAAAAAGTTTGAAGAAAACGATATTGAAGATGCAGAGATCATTGAAGCGGAGGCTGTCGAACCAGATGAAATTGATGAGGAAGGCAACTCTTCGGTAGAGGCGATGCACCCTGCTTTAGTCGCTGGTTCTATGCCTGTGCCACAAGGGAATTTAGATAGCTATATCCGAATGGCGAATCAATATCCGATTCTAACGGCTGAGCAAGAGAAAGAGCTGGCTGAGCGTTACTACTATGATGAAGATGTAGAGGCGGCAAAACAGCTGATTTTATCGCATATGCGTTTTGTTATTCATATTGCCCGTGGTTATTTAGGCTATGGCTTGCCATTGGCAGATTTAATTCAAGAAGGCAATATCGGCTTGATGAAAGCGGTAAAACGTTTTGACCCCAATGTTGGCGTGCGTTTAGTCTCTTTTGCGGTACACTGGGTAAAAGCAGAAATTCACGAATATGTGTTGAAAAACTGGCGAATTGTCAAAGTGGCCACCACCAAAGCACAACGTAAACTGTTTTTCAATTTACGTAAAAATAAAAACCGCTTAGCGTGGTTTAATGAAGAAGAAATTAAAAAAGTAGCGGACGATCTTGGTGTGTCGGTGGAAGAAGTGCGTGAGATGGAATCTCGAATGACAGGGCAAGATCTTGGTTTTGATTTGCCAGCAGGCGAAGATGACGATGAGTCTTATGCTCCTTCTATGTATATTGAAGACGACAGTTCTAATTTTGCGGACGATTTAGAAGACGAAGAGCATAACGGGCAAGCAACTGCTCAGCTAGCGTATGCACTTGCAACGCTTGATGAACGTAGTCAAGACATTATCAAAACCCGCTGGCTAGATGATAATAAAGCGACTTTACAAGATTTGGCGGATAAATATAGCATTTCAGCCGAGCGTGTTCGCCAGCTTGAGAATGCAGCTCTTAAAAAGATCAAAGATGCAATCACGCTAGACGATTAATTTTTTAACTTACAAGCGGTTGTTTTTTTGTAAAATTTTGCAAAAAAATAACCGCTTGTATTTATTTTTTAAAGAGATGAACACCTATTATTGAGGATATTATGATTAAGATTACAGACAAACAAATTGACCCAACCTTTTACCAACGTGCAGACGGCTTTATTAATATTGCCAATGCTCATTTACAAAATATTGCCCCAAACCAAGTAAGTAATGCGATGCTATTTGCCTGTGCCCGTTTTAACGCTTATGTTGCTTCAAGTAAAGCGGAATATAAGCAACAATTAGTGGACTCCAAAGATGAGGTAATTCAATATTTTGTTGAACAATATAAAGAGATGCTAACTGCCAATTTGGAAGAATATATCAATAATTTTGAGCGATATATTGAGGGCAAAAAAGCAGATTAAGAATTATCCCGTGTAAAACGGGATAATGTGGCTACTGAGCCATTTTCCCCGCAATAGTCAAAAAACCGTCGGCGGTTTTAAAAATTTCGCTAAAGCCTTGGGCCTCTAAAATGCGGTCGGCTACTTCACGAAAAGCACCTTCGCCGCCGGCTTTCTCTAAAATCCAATCGGCTTGGTCTTTTACATAATCGTGGGCATTGCGTGGGGCAATCGCCAATACGCAAGCTTCAAAGGCAGGTAAATCAAGGGTATCATCGCCAATATAGGCGGTTTGTTCGGCGGTTACACCTGCTTGTTGCATTAACTCAAAGCAAGCAGAGCGTTTTTCCATTTTGCCTAATAACGCTAAATCAATTTTTAACACCTCTAAACGCTTACGGAGCAGAGCGGTATCGCCACCCGATAACACTGCTACCTTAATGCCACAACTTTGTAGCATTTTAACACCTAAGCCATCGTGAACGTGGAAGCGTTTCATCACCTCCCCTTCATCGGTGTAGTACATTCCACCATCGGTTAAAACACCGTCCACATCGGTAATGACTAATTTAATCTTGGTTAGGTCTAACATTTTTTTGCCTCAAATATGATATGATTTTGCCTTAGTTTACCAAAAGAAGTGAAATGAAAGGAACGGAAATGTCAATTTCAATGAATTTAGCCCAAATTCATCAACAAATTCAGCAAATCTCAGTCCAATATCATCGCTCGAATGTGCGATTACTGGCTGTATCTAAAACCAAACCCGTGCAGGCGATTGAAGAGGCAGTTGCCGCAGGGCAAACTGCCTTTGGCGAAAATTATGTGCAGGAAGCGGTCGAAAAAATCGAATATTTTGCAAATAGAAACGACCTTGAATGGCATTTTATCGGGCCTTTGCAATCGAATAAAACCAAGCTGGTAGCAACCCATTTTGATTGGATTCAAACGGTCGATAGGCTAAAAATTGCTGAGCGTTTAAATGTACAACGTCCGCAAGAAAAAGCACCGCTGAATGTATTAATTCAAATTAATATTAGCGATGAAGAATCCAAATCTGGCATTGAACCCGAAGAAATGCTGCCACTTGCGAAAGCGATTTCACAGTTGCCTAACCTTAAATTACGTGGGTTAATGGCAATTCCAAAGCCAGAAAGTGAGCCAGAGCAACAAAAAATCGCCCTTTGCAAAATGCAGCAACTTTTTCACCGCTTGCAGGCAGAATTTGACGGCATTGACACGCTTTCAATGGGAATGTCTGACGATATGGCGGCAGCGATTGAATGTGGCTCAACAATGGTAAGAATTGGTACGGCGATTTTTGGGGCGAGAGATTATAGTCATTAACTTATATGATTTTAGAATTTGCAAAAACTTTTACAAATTCTACCGCTTGTTTTGTAGTCAACTTGTGAAAAACTCTGTATAATCACGCCTCCTAATTTCTTGACTCTCGCCAGTTTTGATGGGCGAGAGTTTTTATTTTGACTTAACTTAAAGATATTCAAATGCAAAATGTAGATATTTCAAAATTGCGTAATATTGCAATTATTGCTCACGTTGACCACGGTAAAACAACGCTGGTTGATAAACTTTTACAACAATCAGGTACTTTTGGCGAAATGCGTGGTGATGCCGACGAGCGTGTAATGGACTCAAACGATCTTGAAAAAGAACGTGGTATTACTATTCTTGCAAAAAATACGGCGATTAACTGGAACGGCTATCATATCAATATCGTAGATACTCCGGGGCACGCAGACTTCGGTGGTGAAGTAGAACGTGTGCTTTCAATGGTAGATTCTGTACTTTTAGTGGTAGATGCTTTTGACGGCCCTATGCCACAAACTCGTTTCGTAACACAAAAAGCCTTTGCACACGGTTTAAAACCAATCGTGGTTATTAACAAAGTTGACCGCCCAGGTGCTCGTCCGGATTGGGTTGTGGATCAAGTATTTGATTTATTCGTAAACTTAGGGGCAACCGATGAGCAATTAGATTTCCCAATTATCTATGCATCTGCATTAAATGGTGTGGCGGGTTTAGAGCACGAGGAGCTAGCTCCTGATATGACCCCATTATATGAAGCGATTGTAGAGCACGTTCAACCGCCAGAAGTGGAATTAAACGCACCATTCCAAATGCAAATTTCACAATTAGACTATAACAACTATGTGGGTGTAATTGGTATTGGTCGTATTAAACGTGGTTCTGTAAAACCTAACCAAGCAGTAACGATTGTAGATAGCGAAGGTAAAACTCGCCAAGGCAGAATTGGTCAAGTACTAGGCCATTTAGGTTTACAACGTTTTGAAGCAACAGAAGCTTTTGCTGGCGATATTATTGCAATTACCGGTTTAGGTGAATTAAATATTTCAGATACAATTTGTGATATTAATGCTGTGGAAGCATTACCGGCTTTAACTGTTGATGAGCCGACAGTAACCATGTTCTTCTGTGTAAATACCTCGCCATTCTGTGGTCAAGAAGGTAAATTTGTCACTTCACGTCAAATTCTTGAGCGTTTAAACAAAGAATTAGTGCATAACGTAGCATTACGTGTAGAAGAAACACCAAACCCAGATGAATTCCGTGTTTCAGGCCGTGGTGAATTACACTTATCGGTATTAATCGAAAATATGCGTCGTGAAGGTTATGAATTAGCGGTATCTCGCCCGAAAGTAATCTATAAAGAAGAAAACGGCAAAAAACAAGAGCCATTCGAGCAAGTAACTATTGATATTGAAGAACAACATCAAGGTTCGGTAATGGAAGCGTTAGGTATCCGTAAGGGTGAAGTAAAAGATATGATTCCAGATGGCAAAGGTCGTACTCGTTTAGAATATGTGATCCCAAGCCGTGGTTTAATCGGCTTCCGTAACGAATTTATGACAATGACATCAGGTACAGGCTTACTTTACTCAACATTCAGCCACTATGATGATGTGAAACCGGGTGAAATCGGTCAGCGTAAAAATGGTGTGCTAATTTCTAATGCAACAGGTAAAGCATTAGCCTATGCGTTATTCGGTTTACAAGAGCGTGGTAAGCTGATGATCGACCACGGTGTTGATGTGTATGAAGGTCAAATTATCGGTATTCACAGCCGTTCAAACGACTTAACGGTAAACTGTTTGCAAGGTAAAAAACTAACCAATATGCGTGCATCAGGTAAAGATGATGCAATCGTATTAACCACTCCAGTTCGTTTCTCACTTGAGCAAGCATTAGAGTTTATTGATGATGACGAATTAGTGGAAGTAACACCGCAATCGGTTCGTATCCGTAAACGTTTATTAACGGAAAACGACCGTAAACGTGCAAGCCGTACTACAACGAGTACTAGTACACACTAATTAAAAAGTGCATTGTCCTTAAGTATTAAGGGCTATAGATAAACAAAAAGGCTGATTTCAACAGAACTCAGCCTTTTCTATTTTCAGTATAAGCCTAATCTAGCGCTTTTTCGATTTTCTCGAACAGATCTCTAGCCAAATTATCTAACTCACGCAAACGCTCTAAACCACGACGCATTAGTGTTTGGCGTTGGTTATCGTAACGAGAGAGTTTAATTAATGGCTCAATTAAACGAGCGGCAACTTGTGGGTTACTTTCGTTAAGCTTAATTAAAATATCAACTAAGAAACGGTAGCCTGAGCCATCTACTGCGTGGAAGGCTTTTAGATTTTGACTACAGAATGCACCGACTAACGCACGCAAGCGGTTTGGATTATTAAAGTTAAAGCTTGGGTGTTCTAATAAGTTTTGCACAATCGCTAGTACATTTTCATCTGGTCGGGTTGCTTGTAGCATAAACCATTTATCCATAACTAAGCCATCGTGTTTCCATTTCTGTTCAAAATTAGCTAAAAGAGTATCTCGGCAACTTAATTGAGCTTTTGTTGCCGCTTGTAGTGCCGCTAGAGTATCGGTCATATTATCGGCATTGTTGTAATGTTTATGCACAAGAATATTGCCTAAATCGGTAAAGGCTAAATAGTGTAAGCAAACATTACGTAATGCTCGTTTAGCAATGTCTTCTGCTACAACTTGGTATTTATCGCATTGATTTTGGTTATAAACCGTGAGTAATTTCTCTTGCAGTGCTTGGGCGATAGAACCTTGCATAAATTCACGTACTAGTGAAATACCAGTAGGATCAATCGTTTTAAATGATTCTGCAAATTCCGTCTCTTTTGGTAACGTTAAAGTTAAAGCCGTTAGTTCAGGATAGGTGGCAGAGTTATCTAACACAAAAGTTAATGCATCAATTAAGCTTTCAGAAAAATCAAGCGGTTGATTTTGCTGATAACGGCTTAAATTATCACGTAGCTCTTTAGTGTAGAGCATTTGTGTAACATCCCAACGAATAAAATCATTTTCTGCGTATTTTAATAGTGTGAGCAGCTGCTCAGTTGTGTAGTTATAATCTAAACGAACAGGGGCAGAAAAATCACAAAGTAGTGCTGGCACAGGACGTTGCGTTACATTATGAAATTCAAAGGTTTGATGTTCACTTGTTACATCTAATACATCGCTTACCGTTAATAATTCATACTGTAAAGGTAAACGCTTGCCGTCATTCTCTCCATATAAAGCAATTTTAAGTGGAATGTGTAAGTTTAATTTTTCTAACTGATCATTTGTTGCCGGTGTCATTTGGGAAATATGTAGGCGGTAGGTTCTACGTACTTCATCATATTCATCAGAAATAGTCAGCTCTGGTGTGCCTGATTGGCTATACCAACGGCGGAACTGCTCTAAATTAATACCTGAGGCTTCTTCCATCGCTTTAACAAAATCTTCGCAAGTGGCAGCCGAACCATCGTGTTTTTCAACGTAGCGTCTCATTCCTGCTTGGAATTTTTCTTCGCCTAAAAGGGTGTGAATCATACGAATGACTTCTGCACCTTTTTCATAAACGGTTACGGTGTAGAAGTTATTCATTTCAATCACTTTTTCCGGGCGGATAGGGTGTGCCATTGGGCTGGCATCTTCGGCGAATTGAACAGCACGTAATAAACGTACATCTTCAATACGTTTTACCGAGCGAGACCATAAATCAGAAGTGAATTCTTGATCACGGAATACAGTTAAGCCCTCTTTTAAGCTTAATTGGAACCAATCACGGCAGGTAATGCGGTTGCCTGTCCAGTTGTGGAAATATTCGTGGGCAATCACAGATTCAATATCTAAATAATCGGTATCTGTTGCGGTTTCTGGTTTAGCTAACACGAATTTAGAGTTGAAAATATTCAAGCCTTTGTTTTCCATTGCTCCCATATTGAAGAAATCAACAGCAACAATCATATAAATATCTAAATCATATTCTAAGCCGAAACGATCTTCGTCCCATTTCATTGAGCGTTTTAAGCTTTCCATTGCCCAAGGAGCACGGTCTAAATTGCCACGATCAACATAAATTTCTAAGGTAACTTCACGTCCGCTTTTAGTAATGAATTTATCTTGTAATAAATCGAAATCACCCGCAACCAAAGCAAATAAATAGCTTGGTTTGAAGAACGGATCTTGCCATTCTACCCAATGTCTGCCATCGCTTAATTCGCCTTGTGCAATGCGGTTACCATTAGAAAGTAAGAATGGATATTTACTCTTACTAGCGGTTATTTTTGTCGTATATTTTGCAAGTACGTCTGGGCGGTCTAGCATATAGGTAATTTGGCGGAAACCTTCTGCTTCACATTGTGTGCAAAGTCCATCGCCAGATTTATATAAACCTTGTAAAGAGGTATTTTGAGCAGGGTTTAATGCCGTTTCAATTTCAAGCTCAAATTTATCTAAAGCTTGTTCGGCTAAATCTAAAGTTAAAGATTCTTCATCTTTTTTGTAAGCAGTGAAAGGTTGTCCATTGATTTTAATCGAAAGGAAATCAAAACTATGACCATCTAAGCGAAGTGTTGTTGATTCTGCATTTTTACGCTCAACAGTTAATTTTGAGGTAACGAAAGTGCGATCAGGATCTAATTGAAAATCAAGATAAATATCGGTAATTGTGAAATCAGGTGCTCGGTAGTCTTTTCTTAATTTGGCTTTAGGTTGCATAGGATTTCCTTTCATTTAGAGAGCGAATATTTGCTCATAGAATAGTAGTCAGTATTGTACTAAAATCATTGCAAATTTTCCAAAAAATATTACCGCTTGTATAAAACAAAAATGGCTATAAATATTCCTATTTATAGCCATTAGTTAATAAAGTTATGCGGTTTGATGACCTTGATCTAAATGTACTACGTTAATTAAATCATCAACCCCAACATCAAATGCCTGCCCGAAACCTTTTACGAAAAGTCCTGCAGTTGGCTTAAAGCAAAAGAGCTTAAAATCTTGCATTTTAGACAGATCAGTAATTAAATCACCGTGGCGAGCTTTTAATGCATTAAGTGCCGACTCCCATTCTAAACCTTCTCGTTCAACCATTCTTGCTGTCGCTTCAAATGTAAGGCGACGACGAGCAAAAATCTGGCGGCTTTTGCTTTCATCTTCAATAAGCATAAGTGAAACCTTTGGCATTTCCATTAAATTACGAGCGTGCTTAGCGATTGTTGAAATCAGTACTTGATACTCTCCATTATTAATTACAAAAGGTGCGTAGCTAACATTAGGCATACCATCTTTACTTATGGTAGAAAGCATAATTGTTTTTATTTGTTGTTTTAATTCTTCAATTTCAGGGCCTAATCGGTTCTGTAAGACCTCTTGACGATTAGTTGTCATAAATACCTCTAAGTTATTAAGTAATTCGTTATAAATTATAAATGATACTCATTATTTTAATCAAGGTGATAATCATTATTGACTATTGTAACTATAATGGCATAATAATCAAATTATTAATAATGAAAATCATTAATTATTTATCTAAGGGTATTATTTATGCCAATTCATCTATCTAGATTCTACCAATTTCAACCTACGTTACTTGCATTTAGTATAAGCGGTGCATTAACAGCTTCTTTTGCTTATTCAAGCGAAATACCAATACAATTATCAGAAGTTAATGTTGTGGCAAAAGAAGAGGTTAAGGCTTCGGTTGAGAAGAAAACGCATCATAAAATTCAACAAGAATTGATTCGTGATACAAAAGATTTAGTACGTTATAGCACAGATATTGGTGTGGCGGATAATGGGCGTTATTTGAAAGGATTTGCAATACGTGGAGTTGAAGGTAATCGCGTTGGTATTTCTATTGATGGTATAAATATTCCTGATTTTGAAGAAAACTCTCTCTACAAACGTTACGGTAATTTTAATAACTCTCGTTTAAGCGTGGATTCGGAATTCGTTCGTTCTATTGAAAGTGTTAAAGGTTCAGATAGTTTTAACTCTGGCAGCGGTGCTTTAGGAGGAACTGTCAATTATAAAACACTAGAAGCGCAAGATCTTGTTACTGAGGGTAAATTAGGTGGTTTAATTCGAACCGGTTATGCATCTAAGAATAGTGAATGGGTAAAAACTGCTGGTATAGGTTATGTTGGAGAACATTTTGATATTGCGTTAATGTATTCGCAACGAGATGGCAATCAAATGAAAAGTGCCGGTGGAGATATCATACCGCAAAAGAAAAGGAGTTATGATACACCTAATGATGTTATTCAACGTTCACAAATTGGGGCAAGTAGAATAACCCCAGATCCTTCAAATCATACATTTAAAAGTTATCTAGCTAAATTAACTTGGAAAATCAATCCTGAACATAAGATTGGAATGTCTATAGCAAGTCAACGCAATAAACGTTTTACCAATGAATATTCTTACGATGATCCTTTTGGTTCTAGTGGTTGGTATCGTGATAATGATGATATTCAAAAATTATTAAATATTAACTCATTTTATGAATGGAATATAGATAATCCTTATTTATCATCAGCTCGTTTAGATTTTGATTATCAAAAAACTGAAAATGGAACCATTAACTATAAAGGTTATTATAAGCGTGTAGGGGGCTATCTAGATGGATATTATACAACCGAACACGATAAGATTGAAAAGATTGATTTCCGTAATATGGAAACGGACTATAAACGAATTTCTTTGCAATTAGATAGTCAGCCACTAAAATTCATTGGGGAACATCTATTGTCATTAAAAGCTTTTAGAGCTCAACGTGGTTTTGAAAATCTTAATGATGATTATAATCTATCGACTAATACTCGAAATATTTACACTATCCAACGTCCTATGGTAACTCGTCAATATGGGGTAAGCATTCAAAGTAGTACCTATTGGAATGAAACATTTAGTTCGGTTCTAGGAGTGCGTTATGATCAAACGAAAATTACTCCAGAAGATTTTAATGCGATATGTTCCTATAACTGTTATCGAGCAGAGCAAGAATCGCCATCAAAAGAAACTAAATTTACAAATTGGAGTGGTAGATTTGAGCTAGAAGGTAAAATTAACGACACTTGGAAAGCGGGTTATGGTATTGCCTCTGGTTTTCGTGTACCAACCGCATCGGAGCTTTATTTTCAATATAGTAGTGCAGCGGGAGCGTGGAAAGCAAATCCGAATTTAAAATCAGAAAGAAGCTTGAATCACAATCTTTTCTTAAAAGCCGATCATCAGCTAGGTACTTTTGATTTGAACTTACATTATTCTAAATACCGTAACTTCTTGTTTGAACAGGAGAGTATCGGGGTATTCTATAATGATTTATGTCAACCACCATACCTAGGCAGTTATTGTTCGCAAACAAATAAAATTCCATCTCAACAAATGGTTAATTTAGATAGAGCAAGCATTTATGGCTTAGAATTAAAAACAAGCTTAAATCTCAATGAAGTTTCGCCGCTACCAGATGGAATGAAAACCTTATTTTCATTAGGCTACAGTAGAGGTAAATTATCTAATGGAGATAGTTTGCTTTCTATCCAACCATTGAAATTAGTCTTTGGTTTGGATTATGAAGCACCTAGCGGTAAATGGGGGATTTTTACTCGTACAACTTACCAACGGGGAAAAAAAGGTAGTGATGCAAAATTTACAGAGCAGAGCATTGATTTTGTAAGAGAATGTTCTGAAGAATGGCCAGGTTATGGCTGTATTCGTTATAATACTAAAGAAATAGAACAAACTAAACAGTTAGAATACCGATGGCTAAATAAATCCTACTGGGTATTTGATATGTTTGGCTACTATAACCCAACAAAAAATCTTACTTTGCGTGCAGGTGTATACAATTTATTTAACACTAAATATCATACTTGGGATACTCTTAGAGGAATTAATACTCGTGGTACAACAGATAAAGTGGATTATGAGCATAATAATCAAGGCTTACAACGTTTTTATGCACCAGGCAGAAACTATTCTGTAAGTGCAGAATATCGCTTCTAAACTAGGATAACAAAGGGCTACAATCTCAAATTGTAGCCCTTTGTTTTTTTAGATTGATTAACCCACCGCTTGTGGTAAATAACCTAATTGAATTAAAAACGGAATCACCATAATGATAATACCGGCAATTAACGCAATAACTAGTGCTAAGTTTCCGCCAATTACACGATAAGGTAGATTAGGATGCTGGCTACGAGCTTTCCAGGCTAACCCGATTGGTAAAATCATACCGTAGAAGGCAAAGAGTAAACCTGCGTAACCTAATGCCATAATAAAGCCATCTGGGTAGAATAAGGCAAATAAAATAGGTGGTACGAAAGTAGCAATCGTTAGCCATAAACGGTTAGTCGGTAAATTTAAGCGTTTTAATAAATCGCCCACACCTTCAAAAATACCCATTGATACGCCTAAAAATGAAGTAATTAGGGCTAATACTGAGAATAAACGTACCACCTCGCCTAAAATCGTGCTACCAGTAATTTGGCTGGTGGCGGTTACTAAGCCGTTTAAGGTCGGGTCTTGTTTTAAAATCGCAGTAAATTCATTTTGGCTTAACACACCGTGAGTAGCTAATTGCCAGAGTAAATAAGCTACTAATGGAATTGCGGTACCGATATAAATAGCGGTACGAATCTTATTAATATTGGCATCTAAATAGGTGTTGATAGTCGCCATAATGACGTGGAACCCAAATGCGGTAAAGAAAATTGGCACAGATGAAATCACTAATAAATTATCAAGTGGAACAGCGGTTAAATTCTCTAATTTAGCCTTTGGCAACATCATTACTAATACCATAATGAAGGCGACAATTTTACCCATAAACATTAGACGGGTTAAACCATCAACAGATTTCACACCGATAACTACAAACATTCCAAGTACAAAAGTGAAAATTAGAATGCTAATTTTAAGTTTGAGATCGGCATCAGCCATTTCAGGCATAATGCCTGCTAACAATGAGCCTCCACCTGTAATATAAGCAGAGAGTAGAGCATAGAGTAAAACCAACAAACTAAAGGTTGCAAGTACACGGCCTATTAAACCAAAATATTGTTCGGCAAGACTTGCCACACCAACATCTTTTTGCGGAGCGGTTTGATAAACTTCCATAAACAATAAGCCAGTATAAGCTAGCAATGCCCACAGCCCAATTAATAAGCCAGCAGTAGCGCCAAAGCCCATACCTGCTGATGTTAATGGCATTGCCAACATTCCTGCACCAATAGTGGTGCCTGCAATCATCAATGCACTTCCTAAGATTTTATTTTTCATATTTTTATTGATGTAAAGTGAAAGGGAAGCTTTATTCTAGCAGAATTTCTTTCAGATAAAATTGCAGAAATGTGTTTTTATCAGGTTATTTTGCACAATTTACTCCGCTTTAGTACACTAAGCACAGTTTTGCAAAATTTTAGGTAAAAATAACCGCTTGTTATGTCTTTATTAAATATCAATTTGCCGCAAGTTGGCACTACTCATCAAGATCATCAAACGCTCGGGCATCTTATCGGGCATTCCGACACCCTTGCCATTAGCGAATCGGCTCAACAATTTAATGGTTTAACCGTAGTTGTTACACCAGATACCCGCACCGCATTAAGGCTGGAAAGAAGCCTGCCACAGTTTGCCAATATGTCCGTGCAACTTTTCCCCGATTGGGAAACCTTGCCGTATGATAATTTCTCGCCACATCAAGATATTATCTCGGCTCGCTTATCGGCACTTTTCCAGTTACAACAAGGCAATAAACAGATTTTCTTGTTGCCAATCAATACCTTAATGCAAAAAGTGTGTCCGCCGAGTTACCTTGCCAATAATGTATTGCTGATTAAAAAAGGCGACCGTTTTTCTATTCAAAACTTACGCTTACAGCTTGAAAATGCAGGCTACCGAGCGGTGGAACAAGTACTGGAATATGGCGAATATGCGGTACGAGGGGCAATTTTAGATCTCTACCCAATGGGGGCAGAAGAGCCGTTTCGCCTCGATTTTTTTGATGATGAAATTGATTCCATCCGCACCTTTGATGTGGATAACCAACGCACCAAAGCTGAAATTAAAGAAATCAATTTATTGCCGGCTCACGAGTTCCCGACAGATAGTAACGGAATCGAACATTTTAGAACCAAATTTAGAGAAGTGTTTGGCGAAATTCGTCGAGAACCCGAGCATATTTATCAACAAGTTAGTAAAGGGATTCTGAACGCAGGGATTGAATATTGGCAACCATTGTTTTTTGCAGAAATGGCGAGCTTATTTGACTATTTGCCCGCAACAACGCTATTTATTACCTATGCCGATATTCAACAAAAAGCGGAGCAATTTCAACAAGATAGCCAAAATCGTTATGAAAGCCGACGAGTGGATCCGATGCGTCCGCTGTTACCGCCAAGTGATCTTTGGTTTGCGATTGATGAAGTAAACCGCAACCTTAAGAATTACCCACGTTTAACCATTACGGCAGAGAAAATCCGTAAATCTGCAGCGAAAATCAATGCAAATGTGGCGAACTTGCCAGAACTAGCCATTCAGTCAGGCACCAAAGAGCCTTTTACCGCATTCCAACAATTTCAGCAAAAATTTAAAGGAAATATTCTGTTTTCGGTGGAAAGTGAAGGGCGACGAGAAACCCTATTAGACTTGCTTTCGCCTTTAGGCATTAAGCCAAAACAGATCAAATCGTTGAATGATGTGATGGTTCAGGCATCTAGTTCTGAACAGTTGCAAACTTTCTTAATTATTTCACCGCTTGATCAAGGGTTTATTTTAGAGCAAACAAGCGGTCAAAATTTAGCAATAATTTGCGAAACGGATCTGCTAGGCGAAAAAGTCCAACAAACCCGTCGTGAGAAAAACCGTAAAACGGTAAACCCTGACACACTTATTCGCAATCTTGCCGAGCTCAAAATCGGGCAAGCGGTGGTGCATTTAGAAAATGGGGTAGGTCGCTACGGCGGCTTAACGGTGCTTGATACAGGCGGAGTGAAAGCCGAATACTTAGTGCTTCACTATGCAAACGATGCCAAGCTTTATGTGCCGGTAGCAGCATTGCATTTAATCAGCCGTTATATCGGCGGGGCAGATGAAACCGCACCATTACACAAATTAGGTTCAGAAGCGTGGGCGAAAAGCCGTCAAAAAGCGGCGGAGAAAATTCGTGATGTCGCCGCCGAGTTGCTTGATGTTTATGCGAAACGAGAAAGCCAAACCGGCTTTGCCTTCAGCTATGATAAAGAGTTATTCCAACAATTTAGTGCCACCTTCCCTTACGAAGAAACGGACGATCAGCGAATGGCAATCAATGCCGTGATTAGCGATATGTGCCAGCCAAAAGCGATGGATAGGTTGGTGTGTGGCGATGTCGGCTTTGGTAAAACCGAAGTAGCTATTCGAGCCACCTTTTTAGCGGTAATGAATCATAAGCAAGTGGCAATTCTTGCCCCGACCACGCTACTCGCACAACAACATTACGAGAATTTTAAAGACCGTTTCGCTAATTACCCTGTGAATGTGGAAGTGCTATCACGTTTTAAAACAGCCAAAGAACAGAAAGTCATCTTAGAAAAAGTGGCAGAAGGCAAAGTAGATATTTTAGTCGGCACCCATAAATTGTTACAAGATGATGTCGCTTTTCGAGATCTCGGCTTATTGGTAATTGATGAAGAACACCGTTTTGGCGTACGTCAAAAAGAGAAAATCAAGCAACTGCGTGCTAATGTGGATATTCTCACATTAACCGCCACCCCAATTCCTAGAACGCTGAATATGGCACTTAACGGAATGCGAGATCTCTCCATTATCGCCAGTCCGCCAGCTCGCCGTTTATCGATTAAAACTTTTGTGCGACAAAGTGATGAGGCAGTTATTCGTGAGGCAATTCTGCGCGAAATTTTACGGGGCGGACAGGTTTATTACTTACATAACGATGTTGCGACTATTGAAAATTGTGCCGAAAAACTGACCGCTTTAGTGCCGGAGGCACGAGTAGTGATCGGGCACGGGCAAATGCGTGAGCGAGAGCTCGAACGTGTGATGAGCGATTTCTATCATCAACGCTTTAATCTTTTAGTTTGTTCGACCATTATTGAAACAGGGATCGATGTTCCAACCGCCAACACCATTATTATTGAACGGGCGGATAAATTCGGTTTGGCACAGCTCCACCAACTTCGTGGGCGAGTTGGACGTTCGCACCACCAAGCCTATGCCTATATGCTCACACCGCACCCGAAAACACTCACTAAAGATGCTCAACAACGCTTAGAGGCAATGAGCACCATTGACAATTTAGGAGCAGGTTTTGCTCTTGCCACCCACGATTTGGAAATTCGTGGAGCTGGGGAATTATTAGGTAGCGAGCAGAGCGGACAAATTGAGTCTATCGGCTTTTCACTCTATATGGATCTATTAGAAAGTGCGGTCAAAGCCTTACAAGAAGGGCGTGAGCCAAGTTTAGACGAAATTACTCAAAACCAAGTAGATATCGAGCTACGAGTGCCAGCCCTATTGCCAGATGATTACGTACCAGATGTGAATATGCGACTTTCTTTCTACAAACGAATCGCTAGTGCTGAAAACACGGAACAACTAAAAGATCTGAAAGTGGAATTGATAGACAGATTCGGCTTATTGCCTGAACCAACCAAAAACTTATTCCAAATTACTCAGTTGCGATTGGTGGCTCAATCGCTTGGGTTGAAAAAAATTGAGGCAGGCATTCACGGTGGTTATTTAGAGTTTAAACCGACCGCTACCCCAGACCCGATGAAGTTTATCCAACTTATTCAAAAACAGCCTGCGGTCTATCAATTTGAAGGAGCGTTGAAGTTTAAATTCCGATTAGGCTTAGAAAGCAATAGCGAACGTTTAACCTTTGTGAATGAGTTGATTGAGAATCTAACAAAATAGAGGTGTTGATAATGTCGGTAGGGGCGGGTTTTATACCCGCCCGTGAAAATCAATGATGTTTCGGGCAGGGATAAACCCTGCTCCTACAAAATAGATTAAAATTTATACTCAAAAGATAAATGACCTCTAGTACAAGCGTTTGTTTTTAAAATAAATTTTTCAAATTATTCAAGCCCCAATTATAATTGGGGCTTGTTGTATCTAATATTAATTATAAGATGCCTCTATTTTAAATAATTTGTAAATATTTTTTATTTACATTAAGATAGAGGAAGGTATGAATTCTATTGATGGATTTGAATGGGATAGAAACAAAGCATTGCTTAATCTAAAAAAGCATAATGTCACTTTTATGGAAGCAACAACAGTTTTTTATGATGACAATGCTATTTTAATTCTAGACCCAGATCACTCTGATTTAGAAACTCGTTTCTTGCTATTAGGAATGAGTAATACTAAGAATTTATTAGTTGTAGTTCATTGTGAACGTGATAGAAATATTCGCATTATTTCGGCACGAAAAGCGACTTCACGAGAAACAGTACAATATAGAAGGAGGCATTAAATGCGAAAAGAGTATGATTTTTCAAATGGGGTTAAAAATCCTTATGCTAAAGGTTTAAAATCTAAAAGCGTAGTGACAATTCGAATTGAAGATGAAGTGATTTCTTATTTTAAGCAGTTAGCTGAAGAAGTTAATTTACCCTATCAAACGCTCATTAATCTTTATTTAAAAGATTGTGTAGAACAACAACGTAAACCTACAATTCATTGGTAATACAAGCGGCCTTTTTAGCTTAGAATTTTGCAATTTTCTGCTTAAAAAAGACCGCTTGTGTATTAAGGAAAAAATATGAAACAGAAATTATTAGCACGATTATTACGCTATACCCAAATCCACACCACCTCTGACCCAAAAAGCCAAACTGTGCCAAGCTCGCCTCAGCAATGGGATTTATTAGATGTATTAAAAGATGAAGTAGAAGCAATGGGGCTGACGGAAATCTACCTTGACCCAAATGGTTACCTATTTGCAACCCTTGAAGCAAATGTTGAGAAAACGCTACCAGTGTTGGGGCTAATTGCACACGTAGATACTTCGCCTGATTTTAACGGCAAAAATGTGAAACCGCAGATTATCGAAAATTATCAAGGTGGCGATATTTTGCTACAAGGCAGTGGGGATAAACTTTCTCCAAAAGATTTTCCTAATTTAAACCGCTTGTTAGGGCATACATTGATTACGACAGATGGCACATCGTTATTAGGTGCTGATGATAAATCGGGCATTGCAATTATTTTGTCGGCAGTGGAATATTTACAATCTCACCCTGAAATTCCGCACGGGAAAATTAGAGTCGGTTTTACAACCGATGAAGAAATTGGACGTGGGGCAGATCATTTTGATGTCGAAGCCTTTGGTGCAGATGTTGCCTTTACCTTAGATGGCGGGCCTTTAGGTGAACTACAATATGAAAACTTTAATGCAGATGCCGCAGTAGTTACTTTTTATGGACGAAGCGTCCACCCTGGTACGGCAAAAGGCAAAATGATTAATGCTTTAGAACGAGCTTGTGAATTCCAACACCTTTTACCGCCACATAATACACCTGCAACGAGTGAGGGAAGAGAAGGCTTTATTATGCTTCACGGCATTGAAGGCAGTATTGATAAAGCAGAAATCCACTATATTCTACGTAGTTTTTCTCGCCAAGAATTGGCTGAATATAACAAGTATCTAACTGAAACAATGATGCAAATGCAGCAACGTTATGGCGAACACTGTGGCAAAGTTGAAATTATTGAACAGTACCGTAATATGCAAGAAGTGCTAGCCGATTATCGTTACTTAATTGATATTGCCGAAAAAGCAATGCAAGAGCGGGGTATTGAGCCAAATTTAGAACCGATCCGTGGCGGCACAGATGGTTCTCGCTTATCTTTTATGGGATTACCTTGTCCAAACCTTTTTACCGGTGGCGAAAATTTCCACGGACGCTTTGAGTTTATTTCATTAGAAACAATGGAAAAATCTTCTGAAGTTATAATTGGCCTTGCTAAAGGCTTTACCCAATATAAATTTGACTGATTTTAAGTCAATTTTTTATAACAAGCGGTTGAAATTGTTCAAAATTTTGCAAAAAAGTTTTATTTTTCGCCACTTGAATCATTTTTTACGGATTTTTGAGAATTTTATTTGACTTTAAATCGGAATTCTATAGAATACGCAACTGTTGAGACGCTACGAGGTTCGTAGCGTTTTTAAATGCGGGAATAGCTCAGTTGGTAGAGCACGACCTTGCCAAGGTCGGGGTCGCGAGTTCGAGCCTCGTTTCCCGCTCCATTCTTTAAATGCGTTGTGCCCGAGTGGCGGAATCGGTAGACGCAAGGGATTTAAAATCCCTCGCCTTTCGGGGCGTGCCAGTTCAAGTCTGGCCTCGGGCACCATTTTAGAGAATATAAAAATCAAAAAATAGAGATAGCACCTTAAGGTGCTTTTTTTATATCTAAATTTCCTCTTTACCTAAATTTTTTCTTTATCTAAATATTGCTTTATTTCTTCATATTCCATTTAGCCTTTTATTCCCTTGTTAATTACTTATTTCAATAGTACAAAAAAATGCGGTCAAAACAATATTGCTTTGACCGCATTTATATTTAGATAATGTGGCGGTTGCCGCCACTATTCATATCAAGATTAGAACTGATAACCTACAGAACCAGAAACACCTACGTGTCCACGTGAATCTGTATTTGCAGAACCTTTGATGATCCATTTACCGTTATCAGAGTTTCTAGAAGCACCGATAGCGATAGCAGATTCACCACGGTATGAGCCAGCACCTAATGCTATCATACTTTTACCAGGTAGGTATGGTTGTGGTAAGTCACCACTTGCTAATGCACCAGCAATACCTGCACGTAAGTTTTTGTCCACTTTGTGCATACGGTTGTTAAGGTTGTTAGCTACACCTTTTAATTGGTTTACATTAACTGCATCAGTACCATCAACACCAGGAGCAACATTTACAATACGGTTACCGCCGTTATTTAGACCATTTTGATCTAATGTCACATTTTGGGTGTTTCCATTTTGATCTTTTATAGCACTCTTGATACTTACACTATCAATTTTAATATCTTTAGCTAGTTTAACTTCTAATGTACCATCTTTAGCAATGACACCGATGTTATTATCAGATAGTTTGCTTTCGTCAGTAATACCGCCTTTAATAGTTGTTTTCTGACCTAGCTTACGATTAAACTCACCTTTATCACCAGCGAAATCTAAGCCTTTATCAATTTCAGCTTTGTTTTTCGCAATGTTAGCAGTGTTATTTGCCACATTTTGGTTTGTTTCGTGTAATTGGCTACCGTTAATTGCATCTGTTGAAGTTGCACTAATTTCACCTTTATCTACGTTGGTTAGTTGCATTGGCTTATCGCTTGAAATACGCACTTTAGCAGGTGTTGATGGGGTTAACACTAACTCGCCATTATTACCTTCTTTTTGTGAGTAGAATTTACCACCTACATTCACTAACGTATTACCTTGAGCATCTACATATTCCATTGGCAAACCAGTTACATCAATTTCATAGCTGTAGTTACCGTTTGCATCTTTTTTAACTTCAGAAACTTTGGTGTTGATACCATGTTTTACTGTTACAGTTTGGTTAGAAACGCTTTCTGCACCTTTCTCTGCATCAATTTGACCGCTTGTGTTAATTTTCCAAGTGGTTGCTGCTTGGTTCGTTGCTTGTGATGCTTTAAGCTGACTAACATTTACCGCATCGGCGTCATCAACACCAGCTGCTACGTTGGTGATTTTGTTACTAGCAACATCCACATTATCTTTAGTGATGGTCGGACCACCTGTGATGGTCAAACCGTCATTATTGATGGTGGTGTCGCCAGCTTTAACCGTAGTAAATGTAACATCGTCAGAGGTTGCAAAGGTAAAACGACCATTTTCCTGCTTAACCGTTAAGTTCTTGCCAGCTTCCAAGGTAACAGTATCACCTGGATTGATAAGCTCTTTGGCAAAATCACTAGCACCCTCGGTTTTGTTGCCAGCCGCTACCACATTAAAGCCTGAGTTGTTAATAGCATTGGCTACCTGATCTGCAGTCACTAGATCATTGCCATCATTTTTAACCTTGCCGTCGGTGTTGTTTGATAAAGTAGATGTTTTAACATCAACCTTATAAACAGGGTCTTCACCCGCTTTAGCGGTATTGGTCACCGTGGTGTGGTTGCCATCAACCAAAGTGGTCACGGTATTGGTATCAATAGCGTCTTTATTGACCACCAGTTTGCCATTGTCGTCTAGTTTGATGGTGTTGCCATCTACATTAACAGACAGCTTATAGGCACGAGTCATACCGTCTTCATTAATGGTTGGAGTAACCGTTACACCGCCGTTGGTTTTGGCAGAAACGGTGGTGTCCCAAGCATTAACGGTGTATTCGTTTGCACCCTCTGTTTTATCAACCGTGGTATTGTTACCAGCTTTGACAGTAGTTGTAGCAAATTTAATGGCATTATGAATATTGTCTTTACCAGTATCACCGATATTAGTAAAGGTAATGTCGCCTTGTTTTTCAGGGTTTAGCTTCGCATTGCCACCAAAGTTATTGACAACGCTGTTGGCTAGGTTGCCCAAGACGTCGTTGGTCATATATAACTGGCTACCATTGATGGCATCGGTTGAAGTATCAGAAATTTCACCGGCGGCGATGTGTTTAATTTGACGTTCTGCATCTTTTTTACCAACAGAAACAGAACCACTTTCGGCAGAACCAACACCGGCAAAATTACCATAGGTAATGCTATTAACAGTGCCTTTTGTCTGGGCAGTGGCTTTGGCGGTTACTGAGTTTGAGCCAAGTGCGACAGAGTTTTTGTGCGTGGCATTGGCATCTTTACCAATAGCAATGGCATTTTCGACAAAGGCTTTTGAGGTACCAAAGGCAATAGAGTTTTTGCCAGAAGATTGAGCAGCTGTACCCAGTGCTAGTGAGCCATCGCCTTTTGAGATAGAACGCAGACCAATTGCCGTAGAAGATAACCCTGAAGCTTCGGTTAATGTACCAAAAGCCGTGGTATAGGCGGCAATTGCTTTAGCACGAGTACCAAGTGCAACAGAAGCAGGTCCTGAAGCAGTGGTATCGTTATAGCCTGTTGGCAAGGCTTGACCAGTTAATTGCTGAAATGCATTAGCAGTTGTCACTTGTCTGCCATTGACAGTGATGACAACACGTTGTGCTGCATCTAAATCGTCACCACCGATAGCAATAGAGGCATCGCCTGAGGCTGTCGTATTGGCACCCAGTGCAAGAGACTGGTCGCCAGTAGCTCGTGCTTGGTCACCAAGTGCAGACGAGCCTTGGTTGGCACGTGCCCCCCAGCCAATCGCAACACCTTGTTCTGTAGCCGCAGCGTCGGCACCAATCGCGATAGAGGGGCGGTGTCCTCCACCAACTGCACCATTACCAATAACAACATTACCTAATAAAGAGCTATTAATCTTTTTTGTGATTTCCTCAGCGGTTAGCCTATTTTGTCTGGCATTGGCATTGGTACCAATGGCGATGCCACCTACTTGCTCAGCCTTGGCGGTATTACCAATAGCTACGGCTGACTCACCGGCAGCACGGCTGTCATTACCCAAGGCAGTACTGGAATTGCCGGTTGCTAATGAGTTATAACCTACGGCTGTGGAATTAAGTGCGGTAACGGCATTGTTACCGATAGAGACAGCGTTATTGCCGGTTGATTGGGCGGTTTTACCCAGGACCACGACGTTGGATTTATCATTGTCGGTCGTCCTTCTGTCGCCACAAATAACGTTATTGTTGGAGTAGTCGTAGTAACAAACGTTGCCGTCTTCCAAAATGCCAGCATTTGCCTCTGCTGCTGTGGTTTCGCCGGTAGCGGCTAGGGCGGGGTTGGCCAGCAATATCATACTTGACATAATAGCACTAAAAGCGAATAGAGTTTTGCCCCCTAGGCTGATTGCAGGTGTGTTATTTACTGTAGTATTGCCTACAGTAGTAGAGGCTGATTTGCCTTGAGTTTTAGCAAATTCACTTACTGCTTGCCAGCTTTGCGTAGAGGCATTCCAAATCACTCGATAAATGTTATTCATTAAATAGTTGTTCCTTAAATGAATTTGAACTTAGGTATAAGTTCAAAAAAAATAAATATAGTTATTTAAACCGTTACTCTTCTGTATTTGAAGTTATAGGCTAAATTATACCCAATAGTATTTTATGTTATTAAAGTGTTATATTCCATATGAGAAATGTAATTTTATGTAAAGATTTACATAAGTCCCCACAAATATGATGAGTATGTCGTAATCTTTAGGTATGGATTTGTTGTATTTTTGAATGATTTGGGCTTTTTTTCGGCAGTTGAGGTTTTTTTTGAAAATCTTGTGTATTTTACTATTGACTCACACTAAGATTTACGTAAAATGCACATCCGTTGAAGGCGATAAGCCAAAACAAAGCGGGAATAGCTCAGTTGGTAGAGCACGACCTTGCCAAGGTCGGGGTCGCGAGTTCGAGCCTCGTTTCCCGCTCCATTCTTTAAATGCGTTGTGCCCGAGTGGCGGAATCGGTAGACGCAAGGGATTTAAAATCCCTCGCCTTTCGGGGCGTGCCAGTTCAAGTCTGGCCTCGGGCACCATTTTAGAGAATATAAAAGCAAAAAATAGAGATAGCACCTTAAGGTGCTTTTTTTATGTCTTAATTTTGCTTAACGCTAGCACTCCCCCCATTTTTTATCAACTTTCTAATAAAACTAAGCCTGTAGTTATTGCTTATTTTAATTGCAAGCGGTGAAAAATCGTTAATTTTTTGCAAATTGTTAGAAAAAATCGACCGCTTGTAATGAAAGGGATTATAAAAAATCGGCATTAACTTACTTTAAATTAATGCCGATAATGCTTTGATTATTTATTTAGCCGCTAAGCGAATAATTTCTAATGTTAATTCGCAGGATTTCTCAAATGAAGGAATCGGGAGAAATTCAAAGCGTGAATGGAAATTATGAGCTCCAGTAAAATAATTTGGTGTTGTAATGCCTTTTACAGATAATGCTGCTCCGTCTGTACCGCCTCGCATTGGAATTACTTTAGGCTCAATTTGGCGGTTTTCCATTGCTTTAAAGAGTAAATCTATTGAGCGACGATCTTCCCCCAATGTATTTGCAATATTGCCATATATGTCTTCTATTTGTGCGGTAATTTTAGCTCGAGGGTGTTTGAGCTTAATTTGTTCTACCGCTTCATCAATAAATGCTTTGCGGGCTTCAAATTGAGTTTTATCGAAATCTCGAATAGCAATATTTAAAATAGCTTCACTTTGATTTGCTTGGAACCCGTTAAACCACCAATATCCTTCTTTATTTTCAGTGTGTTCTGGGGTTTGATGTGGGTCGAATAAGCGAATAAAATCTTGAGCTACCAGAATAGGATTAACCAATACACCTTTGGCAGACATTGGGTGGGCACTTACCCCTTGAATTTTAACAAGAACAGAGGCTGCATTAAAGTTTTCATATACTACCTCGCCTAGCTCGCAACAATCTATTGTGTAAGCAAATTCAGGTTTGAATTTGGTTAAATCTAATAATTTTGCACCCCGTAAGCCAATTTCTTCATCTGGCACAAAGGCAATATGAATGTCGCCAGTAGGCAAGTTATTGGCTTTAATGGTTGCAAGTGCAGTCATAATATTTGCAATAGCCGCTTTGTTATCGGCACCAAGCACACTTGTGCCATCACTAAAAATAATGTCTTGTCCTTTGTAAGCTTGAATTTCAGGGTGTTCTGCAACTTTTAGCCAAATATTTTCTTGTTCGTTGAGTAAAATATCTTCGCCATTAAAATGCTTTATTTGAGGGTGAATATCTGGCGAAAGGGATACATCAACCGTATCAAGATGAGCGACAAAACCAATGGCAGTCGCATTTGTGACATTACCAGGCAAAAGGGCAGTTACGTTAGCGTGTTTATCAATTTCTACATTGCTTAAACCAAGTTCCTTTAGTTCTTTTGCTAGCAGTTCTGCCATTACCCATTGCCCTTGCGTACTTGGCACGGTGGTTTGGGCAGCATCACTTTGTGAAGTAATTGCTAAATAGCGAAAGAAGCGTTCAATTAGTTGATCTTTTAACATCATTTTTATCTCCTTTATTTAATTTGCTCTTGGGTAAACGTAGCCTGCATCAAAACCAAGCGGAATATCTAATCCCCAATAAAGATATAGCAAGATTGTTAATACAATAAATAATCCTATGGTGTAAGGGATCATCATTGAGCAAAGCGTACCAACCCCCGTTGCTTTGTAATAGCGTTGGCAATAAGAAATTAATAGCGGGTAGAATGCAAACATCGGGGTAGAAACGTTCATTACTGAATCACTAATACGGAATGCCGCTTGTGTTAATTCAGGTGAAATATTTACCGACATCAACATAGGAACAAGAATAGCAGATAAAATTGCCCATTTAGATGTGGCTGAGGTAATAATAATGTTTAGTAGTAGGCTCAGCACTAACACACCAAAAATCGTAATACCAGAAGGCATTTGTAACGATTTTAAAAATTCTGCACCCGATAAAGCAATTAATGTACCAATGCCTGAACGGTTAAATGAGTATAAGAATTGTGCACAGAAGAAAGAAAATACAATGAATGGCACTAGCGTGTAAGTGATTTTTTCCATTGATTTCGTAACCGCTTTTGTATCACGGAAAGATTTCGCAATAATCCCGTGTACCAATGAAGGTACGGCAAAAAAGAGTAGTAATAGTGGCACAATCATTTGCATTATTGGCGATTGAGGGCTGGTTAGAGAGCCATCAGGGGCACGCAGTAATGAGTCATCAGGGTAGGCTAAAAGCACTAAACCTAACGCAAGCAGTACAAAGATGATAGAAGCCCAGCGGAATGCTTTTAAATCTAATGCCGTTGGTGGTGTGATCTCAATATCTTTTGGGTCAAGATCTTTATCAATCGGAATCGTTTTTTGTAAACGGGGTTCAATAATTTTATCGGTAATATACCAACAAGTTAGAATCACAAAAAATGTACTGCCGAAGCTAAAGAAATAGTTACCGAGTACGTTTACTTCATAAGTTGGATCAATAATTTGTGCAGCATTTTGTGTAAAGCCTTGAATGATTGGATCAACAATAGAAGGTGTAAAACTTGCTGAAAATCCACCTGCAAGCCCTGCAAAAGAGGCCGCTATTCCAGCTAAAGGGTGTTTACCTACGGTATAGAACATAAGAGCTGCCACGGGCATTAAAACAACGTATGCCGAATCTGAGGCAACGTGAGCTAACACCGAAATAACAATGACGGCAGGGGTAATAATTCTTTTAGGAATAAGATTAAGTGCTCGGCTTAGCCCAACATTTAAAAAACCACTTGCTTCCGCAATACCAATACCAAGTGTGGCAACAATAGTAATGCCTAAAGGTGGAAAGTTAATAAAATTTTTGGTAAGGACAGTAAAGAAATTGAGTATTTCACTCGGTTGGAAAAGATTGATAACTTCGACAGGTTTTTTAGTCACGGGGTTAATGTAGTCAAAAGACAAATAAGATAATCCCCACGAAAGTAACCAGCAAATTACTAATGCATAAATAAATAGCATTGTAATGTCGGGCAGTTTGTTACCAATAAATTCTATTTTTTGTAGCCAATCTCGCTTGGCGGGCCGTGCTTGTGACATAGTGTGTCTCCTTAGGTTTTATTATTAGTTTTAAGCTCGTTTAACATAGCATTGTGAAAATAAGAATTCAATGCGTCTTATCACAAAAATAGACGGAAAAATTAAGATGTAGAATAAAAAATTATATTGATACCGATAAAAAAATACATTGACTAGATTTATGTGTTAATATAAGAATTATTCTCAACAACTCCGTTAGTTTTATGTTTGATATTTTATTAGAGCCTTTCGCCTATAACTATATGCAAAAAGCGATTTTTGTCAGTATGGGGGTGGGGTTAGTTTGTGCTTTTCTCTCTGCTTTTTTAATGTTAAAAGGCTGGTCGCTAATTGGCGATGCTCTATCACACGCTGTTGTTCCAGGGGTGGCAGTGGCTTATGCGTTGAAATTACCTTATGCCTTTGGGGCTTTTTTTTCTGGTATTTTGGCAGCGTTGTCTATTCTTTGGGTAAAAAGCTTAACCAAAATTAAGGAAGATGCAGTCATCGGCTTTATTTTTACCACCTTTTTTGCGTTGGGGATGTTTATTGTTTCTCTAAACCCAACTTCTGTAGATGTGAATTCAATCGTAATGGGCAATATATTAGGCATTGCCGATGAAGATTTATGGCAAGTTATTCTGATTATTGCCATTTCTCTAATTGGCTTATCGCTATTTTGGAAAGATCTGTTATTGGTGTTTTTTGATGAACATCACGCTTTGTCTGTCGGGCTTTCGCCATTACGTTATAAAGTAATTTTCTTTACCTTATTGAGTGCTTGTGTCGTGATTGCTCTGCAAACAGTAGGGGCAATTTTAGTTATTGCAATGGTGGTTACACCTGGGGCAACTGCTTACTTGCTAACAGATCGTTTCCCTCGTTTGGTTGTAATTGCAATGTTAATTGGTTCGCTTACTTCAGGAATTGGGGCTTATCTTAGCTATTTCTTAAATGGGGCAACAGGGGCTGTGATTGTTTGCTTACAAACCATTATTTTCTTATTAGCATTTTGTTTTGCACCTAAATATGGGTTAATCACTCAAAAATACCGTGCTGTTGAGGTGAAAAATGCTTGATTGGATATTAGAACCTCTGCAATTTGAATTTATGCAAACTGCATTATTAACTGCGATTTTAGTGGCAACAGTCAGTGCGGTGTTATCTTGCTATTTGGTGTTAAAGGGCTGGTCATTAATGGGCGATGCAATCTCCCACGCAGTATTACCTGGGGTAGTGATTGCTTCTTTAGCAGGATTGCCACTTTCTATTGGAGCCTTTTTATCAGGTTTAGGTTGTGCGTTTTCGGTGGGTTATTTAAAAGAAAATAGCCGTTTAAAAGAAGATACGGTAATGGGTATCGTGTTTTCAGGAATGTTTGCCTTAGGTATTTTATTGTTTACCTCATTTAACACAGGCGAGCATTTAACTCATATTCTATTTGGGAATTTGCTTGGCGTAACAAAATCAGATTTATTACAAACCCTTGTAATTAGTTTATTTACCTTGTCGGTAATGCTTTTAAAACGCAAAGATTTTTTACTCTACTGTTTTGATGTAAACCAAGCAAAAGTGATGGGGCTTCCCGTAAAATTATTGCACTATGGCTTATTATCATTACTTGCTTTAACCATTATTAGTGCAATGCAGGTAGTGGGGGTTATTTTGGTGGTAGCAATGCTGATTACACCAGGCATTACCGCTTATTTGCTTTCAAACCGTTTTGATAAAATGCTAGTTATTGCGTTAAGTGTGGCAATTTTTTCATCGGTTTTCGGTACATTGCTAAGCTATCATATTGACGCAGCAACAGGCCCTACCATTATTCTTGTGCAAGCGGTCATTTTTTTATTAAGTTTTGCATATAACGCTCGTGCTGTTAGAGCCGTGAGCTAAGCGTTAAGAGATAAAAAATGGGGAGTGTTTAACATTCCCCATTTACTTTTGTAGAAAGATTATTTTTGATAATGCAATAATCCGCCAAATACCTTTTCTAAATTTTGTTTTGTAAAGGTTTCTTCCGTTCTACCGCTTGCAAGTAGTGTGCGATTGATCATTAAAACTTGATCGCAAAAACTCGGTACACTAGCAAGATTATGGGTAGAAACCAAAATCAAATGCCCTTCATTTTTTAGCTGTTTAAGTAGATCGACAATCGCATTTTCAGTTTTTACATCAACACCGGTAAAGGGTTCATCAAGCAAAATAATTCTACTTTCTTGAGCTAAGGCTCGAGCTAAAAAAACACGTTTTTTCTGCCCACCTGAAAGTTCGCCGATTTGCCTGTCTTTTAAATGTAAAACATCAACACGTTGCATTGCTTGCTCTACTTTCTGTTTATCAATTTTGGCAGGGCGACGTAAGGAATTCATATAGCCGTATCTACCCATCATTACTACATCATAAACAGAGACAGGGAATTGCCAGTCCACCTCTTCACTTTGTGGCACATAAGAGACTAAGTTTTGTTTAAGAGCTTTAGAAATTGGTAATTGACCAAGTTTAATAGAACCAGTTAAAGGCTTAACTAGCCCCATTAAACTTTTAAAAAGAGTGGATTTTCCACCTCCATTTACGCCGATTAATGCACAAATTGTGCCATTTTCAAGGCTGAACGATACATCCTGCAAAGCAAGATGCCCGTTGTTATAGCGAATTGATAAATTTTCGACAGAAATAGAGGTTGAAATTGTTGTCATTTTAAAATCTTATTATTTTTTGCTATGTTCAAACCCTTCAACAATGGTGCTGATGGTTACATTTAGCAAATCTAGGTAAGTTGGTACCGGACCATCTTTCTCAGAAAGTGAATCCACATAAATTACACCACCATATAATGCCCCAGTTTCTTTTGCAACTTGTTTTGCAGGTTTGTCTGAAACAGTGCTTTCGCTAAAGACAACAGGGATTTTATTGGCTTTTACACCATCAATCACTTTTTTCACTTGTTTTGGCGAACCTTGTTCTTCCGCATTAATTGCCCATAAATAAAGTTCTTTTAAGTTGTAGTCTTTCGCTAAGTAACTAAATGCTCCTTCACTGGTGACTAACCAACGTTGTTGTTCCGGAATAAAGGCTAAGCGTTGGCGTAGTGGCTCGGCAATGCCTTTTACTTTTTCTGCATAAGCTTTTGCATTGGCATTATAGGTATCAGCATTTTTCGGGTCGTATTTTACTAAAGCTGCACGAATATTTTCAATGTAAATTAATGCATTGTCGGTTGACATCCAAGCGTGTGGGTTTGGTAAGTCTTTATATTCCCCTTCAGTAATTGGCATTGGTGTAATACCTTCGGTTACAACAACCGCTGGTTTGTCTTTTACGTTTTCAAAGAAACGCTCAAACCAACGTTCAAGGTTCATACCATTCCATAATACTAAATCTGCTTTTTGTGCTTTCACGATATCTTTTGGTGTTGGTTGATAATCGTGGATTTCTGCCCCAGGTTTGGTAATAGATTCAACAGTGGCTTTATCGCCCGCAACGTTTTGAGCAATATCTTGAATTACCGTAAAAGTAGTGACGACTTTGAAAGGTTCAGCCATTGCCATTGCAGCACTCAATCCAAAAGTTAATACTAATGCTTTTTTTATTGTTGATAGTTTCATTTTCAGCCTCCTTTTATTTGTTGAGAATGAGAATTATCGCCGAGTATTTTATAAGGAATGAAAATGAAAGTAAATAGCATTATTTTTTATAAGGGTATTTATCCGCTAAGTTTCCTTTAAATAATAGACAGGGGCTAAATAAAATAAAGTTTTTGGTTAAAAATTGCTAGCTTAAACATTAAAGAGCCAGTAAAATTGCCTGCTTTAAAATTAGATTGCAAAACTAACCTTTTGCCGTAATCCGTGTAATAACGAGGCTTTCAACTTTTATGTCAGAACAAATCACTAATGTTGCACAACCAGCAACAGAGCAACCAAAAGAAAAAATCAATTTATTAAACCTAAACCGCCAAGAAATGCGTGAGCTATTTTCTTCTATGGGCGAAAAACCGTTTCGAGCCGATCAAATGATGAAATGGATCTACCATTTTGGCGAAGATAATTTCGATAATATGAGCAATATCAACAAAGTATTGCGTGAAAAATTAAAACGTATTGCAGAAATTAAAGCACCTGAAGTGGCGGTAGAACAACGTTCGGCAGACGGCACCATTAAATGGGCGATGCAAGTGGGCGACCAGCAAATTGAAACGGTTTATATTCCCGAAGATGACCGTGCAACCCTTTGTGTTTCCTCACAAGTTGGCTGTGCTTTAGCTTGTACTTTCTGCTCAACCGCACAACAAGGTTTTAACCGTAATTTAAGCGTGTCAGAAATTATCGGGCAGGTTTGGCGAGCGTCTAAAATTATTGGTAATTTCGGGGTAACTGGTGTTCGTCCTATTACCAATGTGGTAATGATGGGAATGGGCGAGCCGTTGCTGAATATGAATAATGTAATTCCGGCAATGGAAATTATGTTAGACGACTTTGCCTACGGCTTATCTAAACGTCGTGTAACCCTTTCCACCTCAGGTGTTGTGCCGGCATTAGATAAAATGCGTGAGCAAATTGATGTGGCATTGGCAATTTCTTTACACGCTCCAAATGATGAATTGCGTGATGAACTGGTGCCGATTAACAAAAAATATAACATTAAAATGCTTATTGATTCCGTTAATAAATACCTTGAAGTTTCAAATGCGAACCACGGTAAAGTTACGATTGAGTATGTAATGTTAGATCATGTAAACGATAGCACCGATCACGCTCATCAATTAGCAGAAGTATTAAAAAATACCCCGTGCAAAATTAACTTAATTCCGTGGAACCCGTTCCCAGAAGCCCCTTATGGTAAGAGTTCAAACTCTCGTGTTGATCGCTTCCAAAAAGCGTTAATGGAATATGGTTTTACCGTTACCGTGCGTAAAACCCGAGGCGATGATATTGATGCCGCTTGCGGACAACTGGCAGGCGATGTAATTGACCGCACCAAACGCACTTTAGAAAAACGTAAATTTGGGCAAGGGATTGATGTGAAAACACATTAATTATAGCGAATAATAGAAAGGCAGGTTTTACCTGCCTTTTGTTCATATAATTATCCTAAATGAGGAACATATTTGAATGAGCCACCTAATGCTTTTAGGTAACGAACAACAGTTGCATATTTAGGCGAGACAATGCCTCGTTCTAACCGGCTAATATTTTTAACATTAATACCTGAAATTTCAGCAACCTGTGCTTGAGTTAGATTTTTATCTAAACGAGCCTGCTTTAATAGCTGAGCAAGTTCTCGTTGTACCTGTAACTCATCAAATTCCTCTTTAAATTCTGGATTTTTCATTGCTTGTTGCAATACATCTTCGAAAGGAATCACTTCTAAATCAAGATCTTTAGCCATTTTCTAATTCCTGCTTTAATTTTTTCATACGATTCATTGCAAGTTCAAGATTTTGTTTCGGGGTTTTTTGGCTTTTCTTTTGGAAAATATGCACGATATAGGCTTGCTTTCCTTTCATAAAGAAAAAGAAACTGCGTGAAATTTTGTTAGAAAAACATTGAAAGGTTCTATAACCTGATTTTGAGGCTTTATCATACCAAACCTTGTAATCATTAATGATTAGTTTATGAGGATTTTGTTTTATGTCAAGCATATTGATAAAGCATTAAATATTATGCAATGGCGAAGTAGTATTTTTTCGATCTGCCTCGAAAAATTAATATTTTAAAGAAATCTAAAAATCCAACTGTTCTTCATTTAAACCTAAAGCGTGTGCGATTTTTGTACGAGTGGTTTTCCGTAATGTTTTCGCATTTTCGTGTTGGCTATAGGCAGGTTGTGAAATACCTAATCGCTTAGCGACTTCTTCTTGTGTTAAGCCTAAGTACTCTCGCCAAGCTCGTAATGCGGAATAATCATTATCTAACGCAATGCCTGCAACAGCAGAGGGAATACCTGTTTCAATAGCGGTTTTAATATTGGCTTTTTGTTTGAGTAATTCTAATGTCGCAATCGGTAATACCGCAAAAGTTGGATTGCCGTCTTTATCATTTAAGTATTGAATATCAGTAAGTTCGTTCATCTCGCTTTTTTACCTCTTCCACTGAAATAATGTTCATTGTTTCGCCTTCAATATTAAAAAATACACGATAATTTCCGACACGAAAGCGATATTCATACTTATGATTTACCAATGCTTTTACGTTAGCACAATATGGAAAATAGATTAAATCGTCACACTTTCGGCGAATTTCAGCACCATTTGGTAGTTTTCTTAATTGTTTTAAGGCTTTTCTTTGAAAAATAACACTTTTCATATTTCCTCTACATTATAATTTTTATAAGTATTTTTCAATAAAATTCTTATATTTTTAAAAACTGTATGAAAATATGAAATTCTTTACAATAAGCAAAATTTATTTTTTCGATCCATCTCGAAAAACCAAAAATAAAAATTCCTTCATTGCCTAAAAATCGCTAGTCTTGAATACAAGAGAACAGTAAAATTAAGCCTATTTTAGTGAGGAGAGCATAATGTTTGCAAAATTTTTGAAAAATTTAACCGCTTGTAGCTTAGCCATTTTATTAGTGGCTTGTTCTTCTACCCAGCAATCTTCCTCTGAACCTGAATTTAACCGTTCGGAAGCGGTAAAAGCCCGTATTAACCTCGCTTTAGCTTATTTAGAACAAAATGATTTCCCAAAAGCGAAGCAGAATATCGATAAAGCCCTTTCCCACGATGCCAAAGATTACCTGCCTTATTCGGTGTTAGCCTATTATTATCAGCAAACTGGCGATGTGGAAAATGCAGAAAAATCCTACCAACAAGCCTTAAGCCTAAGTGATAACCGCCCTGATGTTTTGAATAATTATGGCACTTTTTTATGCAAGCAAGGTCAATTTAAGCAGGCTTATCAACAGTTTGAAACGGCGGTAAAAAGCCCAAAACCTTATTATCATCAAGCAGATAGTTTAGAAAATATTATACTTTGTGCCAAAAAAGAGCCGAATTGGCAGAAAGTAACAGAAACTTTAACTGAGCTCGAAAAATTAGATAAACCCCGAGCAACTTTATTGAAGGAAAGCAAATGACCCAATTACACAGTGAGTTAAATCGCCAAATCAGCCAGATTATTGCAACTGAATTAAATGTTGGTAGCCATCAAATTTTGGCTGCTATGACTTTATTAGATGAAGGCAACACCATTCCTTTTATCGCCCGTTATCGTAAAGAGGTAACTGGCGGTTTAGACGACACCCAATTACGGCATTTTGAAAACCGCCTAATCTATTTGCGTGAAATGGACGACCGCCGTCAAACCATTCTGAAATCTATTGAAGATCAAGGTAAGCTTACCGATGAGTTGCGTGAAAAGATCTTAGCGTGTGAAAGTAAAACGGAGTTAGAAGATCTCTACCTACCTTATAAACCAAAACGTCGCACCCGTGGGCAAATTGCGATTGAAGCAGGGCTTGAACCATTAGCCGAAAGTTTATGGAACGACCCGACACAAGATCCTGAAACCTTAGCTGCGACTTTTATTGATACGGAAAAAGGTGTGGCAGACAGCAAAGCCGCTTTAGACGGGGCAAGATATATTCTAATGGAACGTTTTGCCGAAGATGCGGAGCTACTTGCAAAACTTCGCCAATATTTGACCGCTTACGCTACCCTTGAATCGAAAGTGATTGAAGGTAAAGAGGAAGAGGGCGAAAAATTCCGTGATTATTTTGCTCACAGTGAGCCGTTTAAAACCGTGCCGTCTCATCGTGCGTTGGCGATGTTCCGTGGGCGAAATGAAGGTGTTTTATCGCTAAGTTTAAATGCTGATCCAGATGCGGAAGAAGGGGCGAAAACCAGCCATTGTGAAGAGATTATCCGCAGTCACTTAGGTGTGATTTTCAATAATCAACCTGCAGATAAATGGCGTGAGCAAGTAATTGCGTGGACGTGGAAAATCAAAGCCGCTCTGCATTTAGAAACCGAGCTAATGGGTAGCCTGCGTGAAAAAGCGGAAGAAGAGGCGATTGATGTGTTTGCTCGCAATCTTTCAGCATTGTTAATGGCAGCACCGGCAGGGGCAAGAAATACAATGGGCTTAGACCCGGGCTTGCGTACGGGGGTAAAAGTGGCGGTTGTGGATAACACAGGGAAATTATTAGATACTGCAACAATTTATCCACACACAGGCAGAGAGGCAGAGGCTCAATTAGCGATTTTTACCTTAATCAAAAAGCATAATGTAGAACTTATCGCCATTGGTAACGGCACAGCCTCTCGTGAAACCGAGCGTTTTGCCAAAGCGGTCATTAAAGAGATCAAAGAAAATAAACCGCAAACAGTGGTGGTCAGTGAGGCTGGGGCATCTGTTTATTCCGCATCGGAATTTGCGGCGAATGAGTTCCCAAATTTAGATGTATCATTGCGTGGAGCGGTGTCTATTGCTCGCCGTTTGCAAGACCCGCTGGCAGAATTGGTAAAAATTGAACCGAAAGCGATTGGTGTGGGGCAGTATCAGCACGATGTAAACCAATCCCAACTGGCTCGCAAACTAGATGCGGTGGTGGAAGATTGCGTAAATGCGGTAGGGGTTGATCTCAATACCGCATCGGCTGCGTTATTGGCTCGTGTGGCGGGAATGACGAAAACCTTGGCACAAAATATCGTGGCTTTCCGTGATGAAAACGGTCGTTTTAACAGCCGAACAGATTTGAAAAAAGTGCCTCGTTTAGGGCCAAAAGCCTTTGAACAGTGTGCCGGTTTTATGCGAATTATCGGTGGTAAAAATGCGTTAGATGCCTCAAGCGTTCACCCAGAGGCTTACCCTGTGGTAGAAAAAATCTTACAGGCAACCACATCAACTCTTGCCGAGTTAATGGGCAACAGTACTAAAATTCATTCGCTAAATGCCAAAGATTTTGTGGACGAGCAATTTGGCTTGCCAACGGTAAACGATATTTTCAAAGAACTCGAAAAACCGGGGCGAGATCCACGTGGCGAATTTAAAACCGCCAGCTTTATGGACGGTGTGGAAGAAATCTCCGACCTTAAAGTCGGAATGATTTTAGAAGGCACGGTGACTAACGTGGCAAACTTTGGGGCATTTGTGGACATTGGCGTGCATCAAGACGGTTTAGTGCATATTTCAATGCTTTCAAACACTTTTGTTGAAGACCCGCATACTGTGGTCAAAGCAGGCGATGTGGTTAAAGTAAAAGTGTTAGAAGTTGATGCTGCTCGTAAACGTATTGCTTTAACCATGCGTTTAGACGACAAACCAACGGACAAAAAAGAACAAAAAAGCGGTCGAAATTCAGCAGAAATTCGCAAAAATCCACAAAAAAACGACCGCTTGCAAAACAACCGCAACACCTTCGGCAACAATGCTTTTGCTGATGCCTTAAAAGGTTGGAAAAAGTAAGATAAAAAATATCCTGATGTGTTCTGCCTCACGATGGCGCAAGCGTCCACGCTTGTGCCTACTCATTCTGGCAGAAGTATTTCTGTTATAAGCTAAAAGCCAAAATATACCAAGTAAAATTTAGTTTATTTTGGCTTTTTTGTGTTTGGCACAAGCGTGGACGCTTGCGCCATCAGGAATATTTTTTATTTCTTTTTGGATTTACCCACCAAATTTTCTATTCATATAATCAAAAGCGACCGTTGGTAATAATCTTCTTAGCCACCAAAAGAGTTTGGTTGGGAAGGTAACTTGATAACGGGCTTTTGGTTTTTCTGCTTTTAAGGCTTTTAAGCAGGCTTCTGCACAGGCAGAGGCAGGGAGCGTGAATGGGTTTGCGTTGCCTTTTGTGGTTAAGCGTTTATATTGGCTTTGGTTTAACTCTTTGTGATAGGAATTTTCCAAATCAATATATTGCTCAAGTTTGGCAACCGAATTTGGTCGGAAATTACTTTGAATTGGGCCAGGTTCGATTAACGAAACATAGATGTTTGAGCCATATAATTCACAGCGTAATGTATCTGCCAAGCCTTCTAAGGCGAATTTGGTGGCATTATAAGCCCCACGATAGTGCATTGCGGCAAAGCCTAAAATACTGCTATTGATTAAAATTCTGCCGTGGTTTTGGTTGCGGAAGATTTTCATCGCTTGATTGATAATTTCCCAAGCTCCAAAAACATTGGTTTCAAAAATTTCTTGTAATGCTGCACGGGGAATATCTTCCACACAGCCGGGTTGCCCGTAGCCGGCATTGCAAAAAATGGCGTCTAATCGACCGCTTGTGTTGATGTAATCAAAGGCTTGCTGAATATGCTCGGAATTGGTTACATCTAGCAAAATGCACTCAAAGCCTTCTGCTTGCAAGCGTTCGACATCTTCTGATTTTCGGCAACTGGCAATCACTCGCCAGCCGGCTTGTTTTAGGTGTTGGGCGGTGGCATAACCAATGCCGGAAGAGCAACCTGTAATTAAAATTGTGTTCATCATTATTTAATATAGCTAACGAAACCGTCTAAGTTTTCCGTTTCTTTTGCTTGGTTAATTTCTCCTTCAAGTGGCGAGCCAATCATTACTAAGGCAATAATTTTGTCGCCCTCTTGGCAACCGAAAGCACTGCGGAGATCTGAACCGTTAATCCATTTATTCGTGATCCAAACCGTATCAAAACCGAGAGAGTTAGCGGCAAGTTGTATCGCATAAGTGGCACAACCTGCAGTGAGCATTTGCTCCCAAGCTGGCACTTTCGCAATATTATGATCTAGCTTTGCCACTACACCGATAATCATTGGGGCTCGGTTAGATAAACCTTCCGCCTTTTTTAAATGTTCTTCGCTCAGCCCAAATTCTTCAACCGCAGAAGTTAAGTATTCTCGAAGTTGTGGCATACCGCTTTTTTCAATCACTACAAAATGATAAGGCTTTAAACGACCGTGGTCGGGGGCTCGTAGCCCTGCTTTTAAAATTTGTTCTAATTGTTCTGGGTTCGGGGCTTTATCACCCAATTTTTTGCTTGAACGGCGATGAAGAAGTAAATCTAAAGACTGCATATTGATAACCTTTTTAAGATTGATTCGTTGATAAAAGCATACCATATTTTAATCATTTCGTGATTGCTTTATACTGTACCAAATTATTTTATTTTTGGACTTTCCCAATGCTAAAACTGTTAAAACTTGTTTATCGTGCTTTTCGTTGTATTCGAGAGTGTGTAATCAACCTCTTTTTTATTCTTTTTATGCTGTTGTTAGTGCCTGTTGTGGCATTTATCTCAAGTGCAGATAAAACCCAAAAAACGATGTTTACCCAAGGGGCGTTGCGTTTAAATTTAGACGGCGACCTTGCGGATAATCGTGAAGATTTTGCCGATTTATACCGCTTGCTTCAATCAGAATTAGGCAGTGGCGAGCCTTTTAAAATCTCAACCTTTGATGTGGTGCAAGCCATTAGCCAAGCAAAAGATGACCCAAGAATTACCGGCTTAGTGTTAGATCTAAGCCATCTACAAAGTGCGGATTTTTCCTCTTTAGATTTTATCGGTAATGAAATTAACAATTTTAAAGAGTCAGGCAAAAAGGTTATTGCGATTGGCGAGCAGTATTCGCAAAAACAATATTATTTAGCCTCTTTTGCCAATGAGGTTTATCTGAATAAAGCAGGCTCTGTTGGGCTACAAGGCTTAAGTTATTCTAATATCTATTTCAAATCGTTATTCGAGAAAATTGAGGCGGAACCGCATATTTTCCGTGTAGGCACCTATAAAGCTGCCGTTGAGCCTTTTATGCGTGATGATATGTCGCCTGAGGCAAAACAAAACGCACAAGCTTGGCTTAGCCAAACTTGGCAACAAACGGTGGAAACTGTGGCTGAAAATCGCCAAATTCCAACGGAGAACATTGATTTAACCCCTGCAACCTATATCGAAAAATATAAACAAGCGAAAGGCGATGATGCTCAATTTGCACTCAACCAAAAATGGGTAAACAAATTAGCCTCTAACCAAGAAACCAAAGCGATGCTTATTTCGCATTTTGGTGAAAATAGTGAGGGCAGTTATAACCACATTGAATTTGATGATTATGCCAATGAGCTTAATGATCGCTTTGGAGAAGTGAATGCACCGAAAATTGCTGTGGTAAATGTTGAAGGTGCAATTATGTTGGGCGAAAGCGATGAAACGGGGGTAGGCAGTGAAACCGTAGTTAAACTCTTACAGAAAGCCAGAGCTGATAAAAACGTAGAAGGTTTGATTTTACGAATCAACAGCCCGGGTGGGAGTGCAATGGCATCAGAATTGATTCGTCAAGAAGTGGAAGAATTCCAAAAAGCCGGCAAACCTGTAGTAGCCTCAATGGGCGGAATGGCGGCCTCGGGCGGATATTGGATTGCGGCAACCAGCGATAAAATTATCGCCAGCCCCAATACGCTTACAGGTTCTATCGGCATTTTCGGTTTAGCGGTAAGTTTTGAGAAAACGGCTAAAAACCTTGGGGTAAGTGAAGACGGTATTGCAACTTCTGCACTCGCTCAACCAATGGGGCTAAAAACGCTACCAAAAGAGCAAAGTGAACTGTTACAAATTGGCATTGAAAGTGGTTATGAACGTTTTTTAAGCTTAGTGGCTGAAGGCAGAAAAATGTCAAAAGAGGCAGTAGATAAGGTTGCACAAGGTCAGGTATGGAGTGGCAGTGATGCGTTAAAACACGGCTTGGTCGATGAATTAGGCAATTTCAATGTGGCTTATGCAATGCTTTCAGAGCTAATTAACCAACAGCGTGAAACCCAAAGTAAAGCCAAAGTAGAACAATTTGGTTTGCAATGGTTTGCCGAAGTTGATGACAGCTTATTCAGAAAATTAAGCCGAGAATTTAAAGCACAAATGCAGGTTAATTTAGCGAATTGGCTAGACTTACCTCTGCTTAAAAAATCAACGCAACAACTTGAGCTACTTTCACGTTTTAACGACCCAAAACAGATGTATCTGTATTGTTTAAATTGTGGAAAAATAGAGTAAATACCGATAGCGTTCATTTATGACGAGTGCTGAAAATGTGTTGTTTAAGGTATTTGTCAAAGACGAATATCATCAGTGCATTATTAAAATTACAAGCGGTTATTTTTTCTTAACATTTTGCAAATTTTTGTGAAAATTTGACTGTTTGTTGGTATATACTAAAAACTCTTGTCGGAGTGCCGTAAGGCTGAGATCGCAAAAGCGAGATCCGTGGAACCTGTAGGTTAGTACCTGCGTAGGGAACAAGTTTTGCCAAAAATTTAAATTTTTGAACCGCTTACCACATCTCTGACAAGCAAACCCTTAACAATTTTATGAGGATTTTGCGATGTCTATGTCTAATCATTCTATTTCTAAACCTAAAGTTATTTGGACGGTTGCCGGCTCAGATTCCTGTGCGGGTGCTGGTTTACAAACCGATTTACATACCTTTCACGATTTTAATCTTGTTGGCTGTTCAGTCGTAACTTCGGTAACGGCACAACATCCGCACGGGGTATTGTGTGTAACGCCTGTTGATGATCACACCTTTCGCCAACAATTTGAGGCTTTGTTAATTCAAGGTTACCCGAATGCAATAAAAATCGGGCTGCTTTGTTCTCAAAATCAGGTCGAAATTTTGTGTGAATATATCCAGAAAATTCGGGCTGAGAGTGAAGAGCATTGCTATGTAGTTTATGATCCTGTAGCGGTAGCAAGCAGTGGGCAGGCATTATCCGATAGTATTTTATTGCCGATTGTGCAAGAAAAACTGTATCCGTTAGTGGATTTAATCACCCCAAATGGAACAGAACTTGCTTTACTAAGTGAAACGGAAATTGCCACCTTAGACGATGTGAAAAAAGCAGCAGAAACCTTGTTTTCACAAGGTGTAAAAGCGGTTTTAGGAAAAGGTGGGCATTTTGAATGGCAAGGCGAAGAGGTTTGTGATTACTTGCTCACACCAAAAGAGGTTTATTGTTTTAACCATTCAAGATTGCAAAGTGTGAATACACACGGAACAGGTTGCACTTTTGCCTCTGCCATTGGGGCGATGCTTGCCCAAGGTTTTGATTTGCCTGACTCAGTTACTGTCGCCACCGCTTACTTGCAAAAAGGTTTATCAGAAAAAGAGGGCAGAGGGCAAACCGCATTAAGCTCACTTTGCCATACAGGCTACCCGACAGTTCTCCAATTTTTCCCAACCACTTCTTTGCTTTCGGCACCACTGAGTGTACCAACGCAAGCCTTTGCAGAAACTGACTACCAACTTGGGCTCTACCCAGTAGTAGAGACTTTTGAGTGGATTGAGCGTTTAATCTTAGCTGGGGTAAAAACGTTGCAAATTCGTGTGAAAAATCGACCGCTTGCTGAGGTAGAACGTGAAATTGAGCGTTCTGTTCAATTAGCAAAACAACACAATGCTCGCTTATTTGTGAACGATTATTGGCAACTTGCAGTGAAATATGAGGCCTATGGTGTGCATTTAGGGCAGGAAGATTTTGCTACTGCAGATCTGAATGCTATTCAGCAAGCCGGCTTGCGTTTAGGTGTTTCAACCCACGGCTATTTTGAAATAATGCGAGCCTTGCCGATTAAACCGTCTTATATTGCTTTTGGGCACGTATTCCCAACGCAAACAAAAGAGATGCCTTCCGAACCGCAAGGGGTGGTTAATTTAGCTAAATATGTGCAGTTAGTTGCTCCAATTCAAATGCCAACAGTTGCCATTGGTGGAATTAAAGAAAGCAATATTCAGCAGGTTATGCAAACAGGTGTAGGCAGTAGTGCAGTGGTAACCGCTATTACGCAAGCACAAGACTGGCAACAAGCGGTTAAAAAATTGGAAAGTTTTACAAATTAAAATTTTTAAATAAGCGGATAGCAAACTGATCTGCACCTAAAAGTTGGACTAAACAATCAACTGATAAGGTGCAGATTGTTTAGACATATTCCACCTTCGCTAAATTTTCAACCGTTTCTGGTGTTAATGCTCCTAGTTCATCAAGCAGATTAACAGCAAAATGCCCATATTGTGTTGGAGCTAATGATTTTGCAGCAAGCTCGCCAGCCACCGCATAAGCGGTACAGGCTTCAATTAAAGCAGGCAAATGGTTTTCTGTGTCTGCTACGGCAAGAAAAGCCCCACAAACCGCACTTAATAAACAACCAGAGGCAGTAATTTGTGGGAACATTGGCGTGCCATTGTGTAATAAAGCAGTTTGTAAGCCATTGCTTACTACGTCAGTTTCGCCACTAATAGCCACTAAAGTGTGATATTTCTTTGCGACTTGTTGTGCTATTTCAACAAGGCTATAAGCCCCTTCCCCTGCATCGACACCTTTGGCATTCCAAGCAACATTGGCAATAGTGGCTAATTCGCCCGCATTGCCTCGAATAGCGGTAAATTGGATTTCTTGCAGTAGTTTTTCTACAGTTTGACGGCGAAATGGTGTCGCCCCGACACCAACAGGATCAAGCACCACAGGAATACCTAAACGGTTTGCGGTTTTGCCTGCAAGTACCATCGCCTCAACTTCTTTGCCAATTAAGGTTCCAATATTAATTACTACTGCTTGGCTCAATGCTGGCACGCTTTCCATTTCTTCAATAGCTGCGGCCATAATGGGCGAAGCACCGAGAGCTAATAGCCCGTTTGCGGAAATGTTAGCAGCAACAATATTGGTAATGTTGTGTACAAGCGGTCGAATTTCTCGAATTTTTTGCAAGTAATGTGATTGATATGAAATAGGAGTGGTCATCGTTTATTCCTCTAGGTTGAAAAAACGCACCAACACAAACGGGGAATAAAGAGGGTAAGTTTTGATTCCTTTTAGTTTCCTACGTCAGTGCTAACTGCATCAGGTTCAACGGGTATTTCTCAGCCTATTTATGAAAAATAGGCACCCCGACTAAATCAGTGGCTAATATAATCGCTAAAAAAAGGGTTGTAAAGATACTTACAACCCTTAATTCAAGATTATTTACGCAGCTTCTCGATGATAGAACCGTAAATTATGTTCTTTTTGGCGAGCGGAGCTGAAGGCAGATACCCGTTTTAAATAGCCAATTACACGAGTACCGTAATCAATATTGTGTGAACCACATTTGCTACAATGGTGTAAAGTGCGTTTGTCGATATGGTTGCAGTCGTTGCAAATGGTAATCTTCACGTTAATGCAGAAATAGTTACAGCCCGTTTTGGCGGCGGTATCCAGCAGTGTGCGGTAGCCGTGAGTGGTTAAGGCTTCATCTAAGTTTAGATGTAGAGCAGATCCGCCGTCTAGCCATTCAATTAACTCTTTGCCGTGTAGTAAGAATTTATCAAGTGCATTGATTTCTTCATCTTCCACCACATAGAAATAGGAATTGTAGCAATCACGAGGGACAAAATAGCCGTCGGCTTTATCCCATTTCGCATTTTTCACACCAAGGTTTTCTGCTGGTACAAATTCGGTATTAAACTTCACCCCATATTGAGCAGTTGCTGCTTGATTGGCTTCAAAAATAGTTTTAAGACGAGATTGTACAAATTCAACATAATCAGGATTATAGCCTACGGTTAAGCCTTGAGATTCCGCCGCTTCAGCCATTCCGTTAATGCCAATAGTGAGGAACTGCTTATCGAGCGAAATAAAGCCTGCATCATAAACAGGTAACATTCCGGCGGCTAGGTAATCTTCCATCAATTTACGGTAAGCGTATTGATATTTATGGATCTTGCCGACTTCTGTTGCTAAATCACGTTTATCTTGCACTAAACGGTTCATATTAAGGGTAATTACGTTAATTGAGCCCGTTGCCACACCGCCTGCCCCTAAGGAATAAGAGAAAGTGTGATCGCTAATTTCGTTACGTAAACGACAACAAGAAGCGAGCGAGTCCGGATTATCAGATTGATAAATAAAGAATGAGTTGCCTTGTGATAACTCTTTTGCCATTTGGTTGGCAAACTCATCATCTTTGCATTTCCCATTTGCGGTAAGCATTGCTGCCGTTACCACAGGGAAGGTTAAAATTGCTTTGCTTCGCTCTTTGTTAAACCATTGCATAAAGAAAAGTTGTAGCTTAGCGGTAGTTTCCCAACACGGTTTTTTAAAATCAGGGAAAACAAAATTGCCGAACATCGCCTCAAAATAGAATTGGTCGTAAAGGGAAATATTCCAAAACACGCTTTGATAACCACGAGCGGCAGCTGGTTGGTTAATGCTATACACTACTTGTTGCAAGTGGTTTTCGATTTCGTGGCGGTGGGTTTCTAAATAGTTATTGCCGTAGTCTTTACGGGCAAAATAGTCAAAATAGGTTAGGAATTCAACGGTTGCTACCGCTCCTGCAAATTGTGAGCTTACGGCAAACACAAAGTTAATAAAAGATCCGCAAAATGAGGCGAGGTGCTTAGGGCCTTTTGATTCGCCGCCTAATTTACTTAAACCGTCTCGTAAGAAAGGATACATTGTGACAGAAACACAATAAGGTTTAAGGCTGGTTTCATCATGCACATAAATTTCGTGAGCTTCAATTTGTCGGAGGTACTCTTGTGCGGTTTCTGCATCAAATAATTCGGTAATTTTTTGGCTAACTTTGGCACGGTTAATTTGCACAAAAAAATCTTTCATTAGTTCGTTTTCCATTGTGGCAATATTTTTTTGTGTTACGTTAGCATTGGCATCCATTTTTGAGCCATCGGCGGCATTTTTAGCGTGAATGTAGTCATCAATAAAGGTTAATTTGTCGTCTAATTGTGCTTGCTGTAAGCGAATCATAGTGAAGCTCCTTTTATAAATAAATGGTTTAAGGTCTGGTTGCTACGCAAATCAATAAAACGTTGATTAGTGGTTAGGCTATTTAGCCCTCCTCGTTCTGCAATCCAACGACCTGTTTTTAAATAGGTTAATTCCGATAATAATGATGGCGACACTTCCTCTTTTTCTAAGCCGGTATAGAGGCAGGTTTCAAGCCCTTGTTGTTTCGCGAGTTTTAGCAGTGGCAATAATTTCTCTTTTTGCCACTCTCCACCCATAAACAGTACGCAACTAATTAGCCCCTGATAGTTTTTTAGGCGGCTAGCAAGGTACTCTTCGGTCAGCACTTTTCCGTTACAGCTTTTCCAACTATCTGCACTATGACAACCCTTACAACCTAGTGGACAGCCTGTAATCAGGAATGCAAGAGAAGTTTCATTGGGGACTTCTTGCCAAACAATTTGCTCTGAACTAAATTTGAGGTTTTCCATCTTTATTAGGTTTAACACAATATATTGTGTTTTTTAACATTTTTTAACACTATATATAGTATGTTAGATCTATAAAATCAGAAAATAAAGAGGAAAAAATTAAAAAAATAGATTGCTTTTAAAAGAAATGAATAAAATCAAAAAGATAGCGAATTGTAAATTTTTGGCGAAAAAAAGACCGTGTATTTTCTACACGGTCTTAAAAAGTTTGGCTAATTGATTTCGATAATATCAAAAAGTTTTTCTAATTGATGTGTTAAAAGCTCAATTTCACGTGGGCTTTCTAGCACGAAATGTAAATGAAATGTTGTATCGTTAGATTCTACATTTAGGCTGATAACATTAAACCCTCGATGACGAATAACTCGCAAAATACGTTCTAAAGTTTCAGGGCGTTTATTTGCTTTAATGGTTAATGAATATTGTTGCATTTTTTTCTCCCTATACTTCGTCATCTAACATATCGGCATTACAAGCACCAGGTGGTACTAATGGCCATACATTGTCTTCTTCTGGAATACAAACGTGAAGTAAGTATGCTCCTTTTGTATTTAATAGGCGATCTAGTGCATCAGAAACCTCATTTGCTTTTTCAATGCGTTCACCTTCAATATCAAAAGCTTTTGCTAGCATTACAAAATCAGGGTTGTCATCTAAAATAGTATTACTGTGGCGACCATGGAAGAATAGCGATTGCCATTGGCGAACCATACCTAAGCGTTGGTTATCTAACAGTAAAATTTTAACTGGCAAATTTCCACGTTTAATTGAACCTAATTCCTGGATATTCATCATAATTGAGCCATCGCCCGTAATTAAGATAACTGGATCGTTAGGTCTCGCTTTAATTGCCCCTATTGCAGCAGGCAAGCCAAAGCCCATAGAGCCAAAACCTGCAGAGGTAATATAGTTTTTTGGGTCGTGATAACTTAAGTGCTGTGCCGACCACATTTGGTGTTGCCCAACATCAGTGGTAACCACGCTATTAGGTGCTTTACGTTGAGAAAGCGTATTTAGTAAGGCAACGGCATTAATATCGCCTTCCCCTGCATTGTCTTGATATTTAAAATCAAATTGTTGTTTTAGATCTCGCACATCTTGTCGCCAAGGTTCAATATCTAACGATTGAGCAAGAGAATTTACGGCTTCAATTAAATCGCCTTGTAAGGCAACTTGTACTTTACGCAGTTTGTTAATTTCTGCATTATCAATATCAATATGAATGACTTTTGCGTGAGGAGCAAAGGTATCTAATTTGCCTGTTACACGATCGTCAAAACGAGCACCACAAGCAATTAATAGATCGCACTCTTGTACTGCATAGTTTGCGGCTTTTGTACCGTGCATTCCGATCATTCCCATATAAAGCGGATCGGTCGGATCAATAGTACCTAATCCTTTTAAGGTTGAAACAGAAGGGATATTTGCAATTTTTACAAAATTTCTAACCGCTTGTACACCATCAGCCATACCAACACCACCACCTACATAAAGAACTGGACGTTTGGCTAAAGCAAGTAATTGTTTAGCTTGTTCTAATTTTTCTTTATCTTGCGGATTAGGGTTTTCTTTTGCGTAAACAATAGGTTGTGCTGAAGTGGGTGCTAGTTGAATATCACGTGGAATATCAACAAGTACTGGGCCTGGTCTGCCACTTTGGGCAACTTTAAAAGCAAGAGCAAGAATTTCGGGTAATTCTTCGATGCTTTGAACAATAAAGCTATGTTTGGTGCAGCCTAGTGATAAGCCTAGTACATCAGCTTCTTGGAAAGCATCTGTACCAATTAAATGGCTTGCCACCTGCCCTGTAATGGCTACAACAGGAATGGAGTCTAGGGCAGCATCGCCTAAACCGGTAATTAAATTAGTGGCACCTGGGCCTGAGGTAGCAATACAAACCCCAACTTTTCCTGTAGAGCGAGCATAACCAATAGCGGCCATAGCAGCTCCTTGTTCATTACGGCAAAGAAGATGATCTAACCCTGAATCATAAATGGCATCATAGGTTGGCATAATAGCTCCACCTGGGTAGCCAAATAATGTTGTAACACCGTGTGCTTTAAGGCTTTCGGTGATTAATCTTGCTCCATTCATTGATGTTGTGTCCTTTAAGTTTTTATCGTTTTTCTAAAATACTTTATAGATAACATAAATTCGGCAATTTTTAAACTTTATTTTCGGCAAAATTTGGCAATTCTTATTTACGCTGAAGACTAAATAAAAGTCGTTTTTATTTACTAAGAAAAAAGAGTTACCTCTTAAGAGGTATTTTGCAAGATTTTATTGATTTACTTCAATAAATCTTCACTTTGGAATAGTAGATTGACTTTAAATTTCATATTCTCACTAATGAATTATTAGGAGTTATCTTATTAATTTAATAGGAAAAATTCTCATTTTTATATATTTATTTTTTACCTGCGTGGGAGAACCAAAATGAAATTTATAGCAAAAGGCCTTGTAATGGCGACAATTTCAATGTTGGGGTGTTTACAGCCTGCTTTAGCTGAAGAATCAAAAACAGAATCACTAACAGATAAAGCACTTAAATACGAAAAATTAGGCGTTACGATTAACTCTGCAAACCATACTTTTGCAGAGAAGTATCCATTACAATACAACTCTTGGAAAGCAACATCTGAATCAGCGGATCTTGATAGTGCATTAGAAGAGGATCCTCGTTATGTGATTTTGTGGGCAGGTTATGCTTTCTCGAAAGATTATAACAAGCCACGTGGTCACTATTATGCGGTAACTGATGTACGTGATATTTTACGTACAGGAGCACCAAAAGATGAAAATGATGGTCCACAACCAATGGCTTGCTGGACTTGTAAAGGCCCAGATGCTGCTCGTTTACTTGAAGAAAAAGGAGAACGTGGATACTTCGATCCTAAATGGGCAAAATATGGTGCAGAAATTGTAAACTCTATTGGTTGTGCAGACTGCCACGACACAAATTCAGAGGAGTTCAAACAAGGCAAACCTGCACTACAAGTTGCTCGTCCTCACGTATTACGTGCCTTAAATACAGTAGGTTGGAAATTTGAAGATTTAGATAAACACGGAAAACGTGCTGCAGTTTGTGCAAACTGTCACGTTGAATACTACTTCAAAAACAAAACTGATGTAACCTTCCCTTGGGATAAAGGTGTAGATGTCGATAGCATTGAAAAATATTTCGATGAAATCGAATTTGCAGACTGGACTCACGCATTATCTAAAACACCTATGTTAAAAGCACAGCACCCAGACTTTGAAGTTTGGTCGCAAGGTGTGCACGGTAAAAACGGTGTAACCTGTATTGATTGCCATATGCCGAAAGTAAAAGATAAAGATGGCAATGTTTATACAGATCACAAAATCGGTAACCCATTCGATCAATTTGATGCAACTTGTAAAACTTGTCACGAACAAAGTAAAGAAACGTTACAAGCTCGTGTAGCAGAACATAAAAAACAAGTTAAAGACGCAATGATCAAATTAGAAGATCAAATCGTGAAAGCTCACTTTGAAGCGAAAGCTGCTTGGGACGCTGGTGCAACTCAAGATGAAATGACCGATATTCAAACTGCTATCCGTCACGCTCAATGGCGTTGGGATTACTCAGCGGCTGGTCACGGTAGCCATATGCACGCACCAGATGTAATGTTACACGTTATTGCAACAGGTATTGACCGTGCTGCAGATGCTCGTGCGAAATTAGGGGTTGTATTAACTAAACACGGGGTAGAAACACCAGTAGCAATTCCAGATATTTCAACTAAAGAGAAAGCACAAAAAGCGATTGGCTTAGATATTCCTAAAGAACAAGCTGCAAAAGATGAATTCTTAAAAACTGTTGTTCCACAATGGGAAGCTGAAGCTCGTGCTAAAGGTTTATTACCAGCAGAAGAAGTAAAACCTGCAGCAGTTGTTGCACCAAAAGCAGAAGCAAAATAATGTAGCTTGAGGTGATATTATGAAAAATTTAATTTCAAAAGCAGGGCGAGCATTCGCCCTTATACAAGCGGTTACATTTGCAAGTTTTTTTGCAATTTCAACCGCTAATGCCCAAATGCCACAGCTACCAAAACCACTTTGGCAAACTGAGCAAACAGATGATGCACAAATTGCTGAAGATGCTCGTCGTGATCCAAATAAATATTGTGTTCAATGTCACGAGTCTGCTAATGCAACAGGTAAACCATTTCATCACGCGGGGAAACACTTCCAAAAAGATGTGAAAAGCCCAAATAATGGTGAGCCAATTACTTGTGTAAGTTGTCACGGTAATATTTCTGAGCATCACCGTAAAGGTGTCAAAGATGTAATGCGTTTTAATCCGCAAGATAAAGCATCTAACCCAGATTTAGAGCGTTCTATTAGTGAACAAAATCAAGTCTGTGTAGCGTGTCATACCGCAGATAAATTACGTGAAACATTCTGGGCACACGATACTCACGCAAGTAAAATTTCGTGTACTAACTGCCACGAGCTTCACCCAGAAAAAGAACCAATGAAGGGCATTGCTGAAAAAGATCGTATTAAACTTTGTACAGACTGCCACACTAAAATTCACTCTGGCGAATTTAAAACACCAGAAATGAGAGCAAAAGAAGCAAAAGGAACTAAATAATGACTTGCACCCGTAGAGATTTCGTCTCAGGGGCAGGTGCTATCGCTGTCGTAGCAAGCACCGGGCTTGCTACCTCAGTAACTCTTGCTACTGAGAAAGAACAAAAGAAAATTCGCTATGCGATGGTCCACGATGAAACTTCTTGTATCGGCTGCACTGCTTGTATGGATGCTTGCCGTACTACAAACAATGTACCAGAAGGTGTTTCTCGTTTAGAGATTATCCGTAGTGAACCATTTGGTGAATTCCCAAATGTACAATATGAGTTTTTCCGTCAATCTTGCCAACATTGTACAAATGCTCCTTGCGTAAGCGTTTGTCCAACAGGTGCCTCATTTGTTGATCCTGAAACCGGTATTGTTGATGTGCACTCAGACTTGTGTGTTGGTTGCCAATATTGTATTGCGGTTTGTCCGTACCGTGTTCGTTTTATTCACCCAGAGAAAAAATCGGCAGATAAATGTAATTTCTGTCGTGATACGAATTTAGCAGAAGGCAAGCAACCAGCTTGTGTGGAAGCTTGTCCGACTAAAGCATTAACCTTTGGTGATATGAATGATCCAACCAGTGATATTTTCCATAAAGTGAAAAACAACCCTGTTTATCGTACGAAAACATCACTAGGTACAGAGCCTAACTTATATCATATTCCATTTGGTAAAGGAGAGCATAGATAATGAATGAATATGTACCTTTCCAAACCCCAAATTTAGTTTGGGACAGCAGTATTGCTATTTACTTGTTCTTATTGGGGATTTCCTCAGGAGCAGTTCAGTTAGCGATTGCTTACCGTAATAGCGGTGCTAAAATTGAAAAAAATAGCGAAAACTGGATTATTCGTAGTGGTGCAATACTTGGTACTTTACCAACTATTATTGGTTTGTTACTGTTAATTTTTCACTTAACTAAACCTTGGACATTCTGGAAATTAATGTTTAATTATAACTTTAATTCAGTAATGTCGATGGGGGTAATGTTATTCCAACTCTATATGGCAGTGCTTGTTGTATGGATTGCGGTAATGTTTAAAGATTGGATTGCGGTGTTTATTAATCGTAATTTACCAATGTTTAAATTCTTACTGAGCTGGATTGATTTTGCAGAGGAAAAATTACTAAAACCGATTGAGTTTATCTTATTCGTGCTAGCAGCGGTATTAGGGGCTTATACAGGCTTCTTACTCTCTGCATTAGTGAGTTACCCAATGTTGAATAACCCTGTATTACCAGCGTTATTCTTAGCATCTGGTGCATCATCGGGTATTGCTGCAACTTTCCTTGTAGTTCTACTTGCAGGAAAACTCTCTGGCGAAAGTAACGAAGTTCACTTTATGCACAAATTTGAAGTGCCAATTATGGTAACAGAACTTGGCTTAATTGTAGCATTCTTTGTTGGCCTACACTTTGGTGGAGCAGATAAGCAACTTGCGTTAGCTAATGCTTTAAGTGGGTTCTGGGGCTCAGTATTCTGGATAGGCATAATGCTAATTGGTATAGCCATTCCGCTTACGGCAAATATTTTTGGCTCTCACCGCTTGAAACATAATGTGAAATTTATTATCTTAATTTCAATTTTCGATTTAATCGGTGTACTCTGCTTACGTTATTTTATACTTTATGCAGGGCAACTTACCGTTGCAAGTTAATAATGCATATTAGTGATAGCGCTCGTCTTAGACGAGTGCTATCTTTTTTAAATCAGAAATAGTTGAGCATAAAGCACTCAAGAATTATCTTTGGTGCTTTTATTCCCTTACAAGCGGTTATATTTTGGATCTATTATGCTACCCGAACTGGGCTATTTTTTACTCTTATTAGCGGCAATTTCCGCCATTTTTCAAGTTGGCTTTTCCTTGTGGGGAGAAATACGTAAGCAATACCATTGGCTGGCATTAGCTCCGCTTTTTACCTATTTACAAGCCATTTTTACCACGCTCTCTTTTTCTATTTTGGTGTATGCATTTTTAACAGATGATTTTTCTGTTATTTATGTTGCAGCTCATTCGAATACTCAATTACCTAATTTCTTTAAATTTGCTGCCAGTTGGGGCGGGCACGAAGGTTCAATGTTGTTTTGGCTGACAGCCCTTGTAATTTGGTCTGCAGTATTTTGCAAATTTTCTCAAAAAATTGACCGCTTGTTTGCCAACAGAAGTTTAACGATGCTTGGGCTAATTTCTCTTGGTTTCTTACTGTTTATTTTGTTGGTTTCTAATCCGTTTGAGCGAGGCTTTCCACCGCCACCAGAAGGACGAGATCTCAACCCGATGTTACAAGATATTGGTTTGATTTTTCATCCTCCGTTACTCTATTTAGGCTATGTCGGTTTTGCCGTAAGCTTTGCAATGATTGTGGGCTCCCTTGTTTCTGGCAGTATTGATGCCGCCATTATGCGTTGGATTCGACCTTGGACGATGATCTCTTGGGGCTTTCTAACCGCAGGCATTATGTTAGGAGCTTGGTGGGCATACTATGAATTAGGCTGGGGTGGCTGGTGGTTTTGGGATCCAGTCGAAAATGCTTCTTTGATGCCTTGGCTGCTTGGTACTGCCTTAGTGCATAGTTTAATTGTGAGTGAAAAACGTGGCATTTTCTATTATTGGACGATTCTACTGGCAATTTTTACCTTTGCATTGAGTTTGCTCGGCACTTTTATTGTTCGCTCCGGTGTATTGACTTCGGTTCACGCTTTTGCTGTTGATCCAGATCGAGGAATGGCATTACTTATTTTATTTTTTAGTTTAAGTTTTATTGCATTGGCACTATTCGCATTCCGTACCAATTTATGGCACGGAAAAGTCCGCTTTGATATATTTTCAAAAGAAGTGGCGTTTTTATTAATTAATGGTTTATTAAGCGTTGCGGCCTCAGTTGTACTACTTGGCACCTTTTACCCGATGATTTTCACTATTATGAATTGGGGCAGTATTTCTGTAGGAGCACCTTATTTTAATAGTGTATTTGCTCCATTAACATTATTGTTAATGATTATTATGGCAATGGCAGTTGTGTTACGCTGGAAACAAATTCCACTTAAGCAGATTTTAGTTAAATTATGGTTACTCCCCATTGCTGTGGGTTTGGCATCAGGGTTGATTTATCACACAATTTTACAAAGACCGCATTTTGACTTTGTAATATTACCAGCTGTTTTTGTTAGCCTTGCGATCTGGATTATTCTAACCCATATTCCCTATTTGCCATTTATGTTTAAAATCCGACCGCTTGCAATGCGACTTGCTCATATCGGTTTTGCCGTTTGTGTGATTGGGGCGATGATGAATAGCTATTATGGCGATGAAGTGGGTGTGCGTTTAAAACCGAATGAACAGGCAGAACTCGCAGGGTTTACCTTTAAATATGAAGAATATCACGATTTAATCGGGCCGAATTACACGACAGAACAAGCCGTATTTTCGATTAGTCTAGATGGAAAAACATTGGCTGAAGTAACACCTGAACGGCGTTATTATGATGTTCGAACAATGACAATGGCAGAAGTTGGACTCTATCATCACTATTTAGACGATATTTATATTGTAATGGGCGATAAATTTGGCAATCTAGAATATGCCTTCCGCTTGCATTACAAACCCTATGTTCAAGCGTTATGGTTAGGGGCTATGATTATGATCTTAGCTGCATTATTGGCACTATTTGGTTATCGCAGAGAGTATAAAAAATGAAAAAAGCACTTTTGTTAATTCCACTTTGTCTTTTAATTGCTATTGTTGGTTTTCTCTCTGTACCACTAATGAATAAAGATGCACTCTCGCCAACAGAAGATTGGCAGGGCAAGCCTTTCCCTGAGTTTGTGGGCAAGAACTTACTTGATAGCAATGCTCGCTTAGATAATAACAGTTTGCCGAAAGAACCTTATATTCTCAATGTTTGGGCAAGTTGGTGTACTTGGTGTATTAAAGAGTTCCCAATTCTGTTAGAACTCAAACAAAAAGGTGTGCCGATTGTGGGCTTAACCTATAGCGACCGCCCTGTAGATGCCGTGAAAGCATTACAAAACTGGGGTAATCCATTTAACTTAATTATTGATGATTATGAAAAGGGCTTTCTGATTCAAACACTTAAAGTCTCTTCAGCCCCTTCGAGTTATTTAATTGATCGCAAAGGCGTGGTGCGTTATCAGCAAAAAGGCTATAACCCCGACTTCGCTCAAGATTTCCTGCCAAGATTAGAGGCATTACGTAATGAAAAATAGTGGGATTTGGTTATATTTGCAAAAAATCGCAAAAATGCTACCGCTTGTTTTGGGAATGCTATGTTTAAGTTACCCTGTTCAAGCCCAAATGGTAGATACTTTTGTATTTAAGAACGAAGCTGACCGTGTGCGTGCTGTTTCGCTCGCTCGTTCTTTGCGTTGCTTACAGTGCCAAAACCAAAACTTAGTTGAATCGAATGCCACCGCAGCTTACAATATGCGAATTGAAGTATATGAAATGGTAAATCAAGGCAAAAGCAATGAAGACATTATCCGCATAATGACAGAACGATTTGGCAGCTTTGTGAATTATGACCCACCATTCAACCCACAAACTTGGGTGCTTTGGGGCTTGCCATTAGGATTATTTGGATTGCTATTGATTGCGATTTTGTGGCGAACAAAAAGAAGTAGGGCGGAGTAAATGGAAACCCGAGAACAGTTAAGTAAAGAAAATTATCAACAAGCGGTTAAGTTTTCTCAATATTTTGCAAATGATCTTAGGCAAGAATTTGAAAGTGAGGCAGAGCAACGTTATCAATTTGAGAAAACGCAATTTGAGCAGCAGTTGCAAAATTCTCAGCAAAAACAACCGCTTGTAAAAAAATCAATTATTAGTTTATGTGCAATTTTTCTGCTAGGTAGTATCTATTATTGGCAGAGTGGGCGTTATCAGGTTGTTCAAGAAGGATTACAACTTCATCAGCAATTTCAAGAGCAAACAAACCCACATCAAGGAATATCAAAAAATGATCGTTATATTTTAAGCCTGCAAAATCAATTACGAGAAAACCCTAATAATGGCGAGTTATGGTATGAGCTTGGGCAAGCTTACGCATTAAATAATGAGTTTGATTCAGCGTTAATTTGTTATGGTAATGCTGAAAAATTACTTGGTAAAAAAGCCTCGATTTTAAGTGCAATGGCAACCGCAAATTACTATGATAATAAGCAAAGAATGTCGCCAGAGATAAAAGAATTACTTAAACAAGCCTTAGCTTTAGATAAAAATGAAAGTGCAAGTCTGTTGTTGCTTGCATCAGATAGCTTTTTAAACAATGATTATCAACAGGCATTAGGCTATTGGCGTCAAGTGTTAGATGGAAATAATGAATCTATTGACAGAAGAGCGATTATTCAAAGTATGGCAATGGCAAGACAAATGCTAGAAGGGCAGAATAAATAATTTAACCCCACACAAAATGTTGTGTGGGGTTTTTAATGTGTTTTGATATGATTATTGTAAAATTACATAGAAGTTTGCACCATCACGTACAATATTTAATGCAATTACAGATGGTTTTGCATCTAATACTTTACGTAAATCTGCAATGTTCTCAACAGAGTGGCGGTTTACACCAATGATGATATCGCCTTTTCTTAAGCTTCTCATTTCAGCGACAGAACCTTTTTCTACATTTGAAATTTCAACACCTTTCATTCCTTTTGCACTGTAGTTATTAAACTCAGCCCCTCTTAATGCAGGAATAAGGTTTGAAGCGGTTATTTTAGCTTCAGAATCTGCTTGTAATGTTACTTTTGCTTTTGCTTCTTTACCATCACGAAGATAGGCTAATTCAATTTCTTTGCCTACTCCAGAGGTTGCTACTTTCGCACGTAATTCACTAAAACTACGAACTTTTTGACCGTTAATTTCCGTAATGACATCGCCTGCCTTAAAGCCTGCTTTAGCTGCGGCTGAATCTGGCAATACTTCGCTGACAAAAGCACCTTGTTGGGTTGAAATATTAAACTCTTTAGCTAAATCGGCATTTAATTCGCCACCTTTAATACCAAGCATTCCACGTTTAACTTCGCCAAATTCAATGATTTGGCTAACGAGGCTACTTGCCATATTACTTGGAATAGCAAAAGCAATACCTGCATTACCGCCACTTGGCGAGATAATTGCAGTATTAATACCAATTAATTCTCCGTTTAGGTTAATTAATGGGCCACCAGAGTTACCTTGGTTTACTGCGGCATCGGTTTGGATATAGTTTTCATAACCCTCGTCTAATTTACCTGTTGAGCGACCAAGGGCAGAAACAATACCTGATGTAACAGTTTGTCCTAAACCGAACGGGTTGCCGATTGCAACTGTAAAATCACCTACACGTAGTTTATCTGAGTCGGCAAATTTAATTTCAGTTAAGTTTTTCGGATCTTCAACTTGGATTAATGCTACGTCAGAAAGCGGATCGCTACCCACTAATTTAGCTTTAAATTCACGACCATCTTCTAATTTTACTGTGATTTTATCTGCATTATTAATAACGTGGTTATTAGTAATAATATAGCCTTTTTCAGCATTAATTACCGCACCAGAACCCATTCCACGGAAGTTACGAGGTGCCGAAGAGCGGTTCCCAAAGAAATCTGCGTGTGGCCCAAAGAAAAATTCAAATTCTTCAGGGAGCTGGCGAGTACGACGAGAATCACTTTGCGTTTTACCTTCAACTGCAATGCTAACAACCGCAGGGCGTACTTTTTCTAGCATTGGAGCAAGACTTGGTAATGCTTGACCATCTACCTCAGTAGGTAATGTAGCCTGTGCAGACATTGGCATAGCCACCATTGCTGAACCTAAAATTAAAGCAGTTAAGAATGATTTTTTCATTGTTTTATTCATATTGTATATATTCCTTAATATCCTACTATTTCTGTCATTAATGAGTGGAATTACTCGCATTCACTAAGACAAACCCTTTTTTTTTCAGTTCATTATAATAGTTATTGATTGATTAAAAAATAGTCTCGCCTTAAGCGTGGCTCTCCTCTTTTTTATGTAAAAAGATTTGTAAAGATGACCGCTTGTAATGAAAATTTTTGTCAGCTTTGTAAAAGTTTTTTGACATTCGGTAAAATTTAATAGACCATAAATATTACTTTTATTAATTTGAGTCCATATTTTGATGTATAACACAGAAAATTTGATTGAAGTAAAGAATCTGACCTTTAAACGAGGCGAGAGAGTGATTTACGACAATCTGAATCTGCAAGTGCAGAAGGGTAAGGTTACTGCAATTATGGGGCCGTCAGGAATCGGTAAAACAACTTTGCTACGCTTAATTGGTGGGCAAATTTTACCTGAGACCGGTGAAATATTATTTGACGGAAAAGATGTCTGTAAAGCAAATAATAAAGAGCTTTATGAAATTCGCCAACGTATGGGAATGTTATTCCAATCGGGGGCTTTATTCACTGATATTTCAACCTTTGATAATGTTGCGTTTCCTATTCGTGAGCATACCAGATTACCCGAAGAGCTAATTCGAAAATTAGTATTATTAAAACTGGAAGCAGTTGGGCTTCGAGGTGCTGCAAACTTAATGCCTTCAGAGCTTTCGGGCGGTATGGCACGTCGTGCGGCACTTGCCCGAGCGATTGCTTTAGATCCTGAATTGATTATGTATGATGAGCCTTTTACTGGGCAAGATCCTATCAGTATGGGGGTTATTGTTGAATTGATTAAAGAACTTAATCAAGCGTTAAATTTAACTTCTATTGTAGTGTCTCACGATGTGCAAGAAGTATTAAGTATTGCCGATTATGCCTACATTGTGGCAGATAAACGGGTAATTGCCGAAGGCACACCAGAAATGTTATTAGCGAGTGAAGATGAGCAAGTAGTACAATTTTTAGCAGGAAAAGCAGATGGGCCTGTGCGTTTCCATTATCCTGCAAAAGACTATACGGAGGAGCTATTTAATGGTTAATTTTATTAGCTCTATCGGGGCTTTTGTGATTAATTTTATTCGTACATTTGGGCGTTCAGCCTTTATGTTATGGGGAGCATTAATCGGAAAACCTGAATTTCGTAAACATACGCCGCTGCTTATTAAGCAACTTCACGTACTTGGTGTGCAATCTCTGTTAATTATTATGCTTTCAGGCTTATTTATCGGAATGGTATTAGGCTTGCAAGGTTATGTGGTACTGGTCGATTTTGCAGCAGAAAGTAGCTTGGGGACATTAGTTTCGCTTTCACTTTTACGGGAATTAGGGCCAGTAGTTACTGCATTATTGTTTGCAGGACGAGCAGGTTCTGCTTTAACAGCAGAAATTGGTTTAATGAAAGCAACTGAGCAACTCTCTAGCCTTGAAATGATGGCAGTTGATCCACTAAGACGAATTATTGCACCTCGCTTTTGGGCAGGGGTAATCTCAATGCCTATTTTGGCGGCAATTTTTACGGCTATCGGTATTTGGGGCGGTTCTTTTGTTGGAGTGGATTGGAAAGGTGTTGATGGCGGTAGTTTTTGGTCTGTTATGCAAAATTCTGTCGATGCTGCAGACTTAATTAATGGCTTTATAAAAAGTATTATTTTTGCTTTTGCTGTTGTATGGATAGCATTATTTAACGGCTACGACTGCTTACCAACATCAGAAGGTATTAGCCAAGCCACAACAAAAACAGTGGTAAATGCTTCACTTGTTATTTTAGGTTTAGATTTTATTTTAACTGCGATTATGTTCGGCGGTTGATTTTAGTAAAAAGGAATAGACAATGCGTCAATCAATTAAATATGAATTCTGGGTAGGCTTGTTTGTACTACTTGGCTTAGCAGCTTTAGTCTTTTTAGGCTTACGTGTTGCAAATGTGCAAGGTTTCTCCTCTGAGAAAACTTATACCCTTTATGCAACTTTTGATAATATCGGTGGACTAAAGGTTCGTGCACCAATTAAAGTAGGTGGAGTTGTTGTCGGTCGAGTGTCAGATATTTCACTTGATAAAAATACTTACACTCCAAAAGTGACGTTAGCCGTAAATGAAGGTTTTAACCAAATTCCAGATACTAGCTCACTTTCTATTAAAACATCAGGCTTACTAGGTGAACAATACATTGCATTAAATGTCGGCTTTTTTATTGAAGACGAAACAGCAATAATGAAAGAAGGCGATACTTTTGTTGATACTAACTCAGCAATGGTATTGGAAGATTTAATCGGTCAGTTCTTATATGGCGATAAAAAGTCAGATAGTGCTGGAGATGAAAAAGCGAATGAACCTGCAATAGCAGAGTAATTCGAGTAGATGTAACAACAATATTCTCTATTTAGAGAGTTTGGAGATTAAAATAGATGTTAAAAAACATTAAAAAAATTATCGTAACAGGTTTTGTAGCAGTTTCTGCATTATTTTCAACAAATGCGTTTGCAGAAACTAGCCCTTATGTATTAATGCAACAGACAGCAGATAAATTATTTGGCAATATCAAAGCAAATCAAAGTAAAATTAAAGCAAATCCTGAGTATTTACGCACTATTGTACGTAGTGATTTAATGCCTCACGTGCACGTTAAATATGCAGGGCAATTAGTGTTAGGGAAAAACTTATCTTCTGCAACAGATGCTCAAAAAGAGGCATTCTTTACTGCATTTGCTCAGTTTGTAGAACAATCATATGCACAAGTATTAACACAATACCAAGATCAAAAAGTGCAAATTGAAAGCCCGAAATCTGTAGATGGTAAATCTATTGTAAGCATTCGAGTAAATGTTCTATCAAGCGGTGCAGCACAGCCGATTAAATTAGATTTCAAATGGCGTAAAAACAGCAGAACAGGTGAGTGGCAAGCATATGATATGGCTGCAGAAGGTGTAAGTATGGTTGCAACCAAACAAAATGAGTGGGCGGGTGTAATTCGTCAAAAAGGTATTGATGCTTTAACTGCTCAAGTTGATCAATCTGCAAAACAACCTATTACATTAAAATAAGTAGTTTAGTTATGCCTAAAAAAACATTACAATGGGACATTCAGCAAAACAATGAAAGTTTATTTGTAAAATTATCAGGCGAATTAACTCGTGACACGTTGCTTCCGTTATGGAAGCAACGTGCTTCTTTTTTATCACCAAATCAGAACCAAAATCTATATTGGGATTTAAAAGAGCTTGAGTTAATAGATTCTGCTGGTTTTACGCTGCTTGCTGAATTAGTTAATCATTACCATCAAATCGTACCAACGCATATTATAAATATGCCAGATTCTGTAAAAACATTGGCTGAATTATATGATTTAGAAGCGTGGCTTGAGCAATTTATCGTTTAGTGTTGATGACCAAATTATATTAGGATTGAAGAATGAACCCATCACAAATTGAAGAAATTTTAAAGCAAGCATTACCAGATGCAACAGAAGTTCACGCTCAAGGGGAAAATGCCCATTTTGGGGTTATTGTTGTAAGTGATAGCATTGCGGCACTTTCAAAAGTAAAACAACAACAAGCTGTTTATGCCCCATTAGCGGAGCATTTCACAACAAATGCTATTCACGCTTTAACTATTAAAGTATTTAGTGTTGAGAAATGGAAAACTGAACGCTTATTAAATATGGCTGGTTAATTTAAATAAAATATTTGCAAAAAAGATAATTTTTTTGACCGCTTGTATTTGTTATAAATCGTTATTGTTAATTTAAGGCTCCTCAAATGGAAAAATTTCGTGTGCACGGACCGTTTACGTTAAGCGGAACCGTTGATATTTCGGGTGCAAAAAATGCTGCACTTCCTATTTTATTTGCTGCAATTTTAGCGGAAAAACCTGTTACGTTAAAAAATGTACCCGATTTAAAAGATGTAGATACCACTTTCAAAATCTTACGTAAGTTAGGTGTGGAAGTTGAAAAAGGCACTGAAAAAGGTGTGGTTCATATTGATGCAAGTAATATTAATAATTATGTTGCACCTTATGAATTAGTAAAAACAATGCGAGCATCAATTTGGGCATTAGCACCATTAGTTGCCCGTTTCCAAATTGGTCAAGTTTCATTACCAGGCGGTTGTACTATTGGTGCAAGACCTGTTGATATGCATATTTCTGGCTTAGAAAAAATGGGTGCTCAAATTGAATTAGATGAAGGCTATGTAAAAGCAACATCAAAAGGGCGTCTAAATGGTACACGAATCTATATGGATAAAGTAAGTGTTGGTGCAACTTTATCGGTGATGATGGCAGGTACTCTAGCCAAAGGTACAACAGTCATTGAAAATGCCGCTCGTGAGCCAGAAATTGTGGATACGGCTGATTTCTTAAATGCAATGGGAGCCAAAATCTCAGGTGCAGGTACAGATATGATCACGATTGAAGGTGTCGAGCATTTAGGTGGTTGTGAACATAGTGTTGTGCCAGATCGTATTGAAACAGGTACATTCTTAGTTGCTGCAGCGATTTCAGGCGGGCATATTACTTGCAGAGGTACTAAAGCAGATACGCTTGATGCAGTAATTGAAAAACTGCGTGAAGCTGGTATGCAGGTAGATGTAACGGAAGATACTATTACCCTTGATTCATTAGGTCGTCGCCCAACGGCTGTAAATATCCGTACAATGCCACACCCGGGTTTTCCAACAGATATGCAAGCTCAGTTTACACTGTTAAATGCAGTAGCAGATGGTACAAGTAGAATTACAGAAACAATTTTTGAAAATCGTTTTATGCACATTCCTGAACTTAATCGTATGGGGGCTAAATGCGAGATTGAGGGCAATACCGCCATCTGTTCTGGTGTTGAGCGTTTAAAATCAGCAGAAGTTATGGCGACAGATTTGCGTGCTTCAATCAGTTTAGTGCTAGCAGGTTGTATCGCAAACGGCGAAACGATTGTGGATAGAATCTACCATATCGACCGTGGTTATGAACGTATCGAAGAAAAATTACGAGCAATAGGTGCGAGAATTGAACGTTTTTCTGTGCCATTTGAAGGTGAGTAAAATTTAGCTAAAAAATAACCGCTTGGTGAACATTGTTATCAAGCGGTTTTTTATGGTAGAAATGAGAAGTAAGAGATAAAGTTATTTGTGATTAACCTTTTAATCTAAAGCGTCCTCTACTATAACGTGTTTTCATCAATGCAAGAATTTGCTCTTTCTCACTTCCTACTTTTTGTTGGCTTTGTTTGGCTACAATGAGTGAATGTTGAATAGAGTGAGCGTGTGTAATTGCAATCGCTAACGCATCTGCAGCATCGGCTTGGGGTTTGGCTGAAAGTTGTAGCATTCGCATAACCATATCTTGTACTTGAACTTTATCGGCAGAGCCAATGCCAGTTACCGTTTGTTTTACTAAGCGAGCAGCATATTCAAAAACAGGTAAGTTATGATTTACTGCAGCGACAATCGCTGTACCTCGAGCTTGCCCTAATTTCAATGCAGAATCAGGATTTTTTGCCATAAAAACTTGTTCTATAGCGAACATATCGGGTTGAAATTGGGTAATAATTTCAGTTACCCCCGCATAAATTCGTTTTAGACGAGTTGGAAGATCGTCAGCAGCTGTGCGAATTGCACCGCTACCAAGATATTCCAAATGCCGTCCTTGTTGGCGAATTACGCCATATCCAGTTACTCTTGAGCCTGGGTCAATTCCTAAAATAATAGCCATTTCTGTTTTTAATATAAAATAAGCGGGGAGATAATTATATCTCCCCGCTTTGAGTTATAAAACTATAATTTATTTATTCAATCTTGATGTAAGTGCTTTATCTACATCACAAAGTTTCGCTAAAATCTCATCAGAGCTTGTACCCATTTGAGTTAGCATTCCAGTTTTGTTTGTGTCTGAAAGCGTAAAGCCTGTATCGACATTCCACATATATTTATCTGATTTAAATAATGTGAAATCTGCATTTGAAGTATCACGTGTTAAAGTTGGAATTTCTTGTGATTTTGCACCGCTTGTTAGAACTAAATTTACCGCTTTAGCTTCTTCGCCTTGGAATACATAGTTTGCAGTCACTCTTTTGCCACTTTGGCAACGATATACGATTGCTTTTGAACTATCTGTTGCAGACTCTACTTTCACTGCTGCAGTACCGTGAGCTGTACTTGCAATATCATTTACTTGCTGAGTAGCTTGAGTTGCAACTTCTTTAACTGCTTCTTGAGTTGATGGGGTATGGGTAGTTGTTTGATTGTTAGAACAAGCAGCTAAAACTACCATTGCTGCTAAAGCTGGGGTGAATTTAACTAATTTCATAGTTTCTCCTTAGTGATAAAAAAATAAAATAGTCTGTAGTTATAATTAGTTAGACTGATTGTTTAAGAAAAGTTCAAAAAAATAGGCATATTTTTTATATGCCTATTTAAGTTTATTAAAGAAGTGCTGCTACTTCGTCGCTAATTTCACCATTGTGATAAACATTTTGCACATCATCACAATCTTCAAGCATATCAATTAATTTTAATAATTTTGGTGCGGTTTCTGCATCTAAATCAACGGTGGTTGATGGAATCATTGTTACTTCTGCAGATTCTAATTTAAAGCCTGCTTGCTCAAGCCCATCACGCACATCGCCTAAATCTTCCCAAGCGGTGTAGATTTCAAATGAGCCGTCTTCTTGTGGCTGAATATCGTCAGCACCGGCTTCAATAGCCGCTTCGGTTAAAGCGTCTTCGTCAGCTTGTGCGATTAAAATTAAGCCTTTTTTGCTAAATAAGTAGCCAACAGAACCTTCTGTACCTAAGTTACCGCCACATTTAGTAAAGCTTGGGCGAACTTGCGAGATAGTACGGTTTGCATTATCACTTAAGCACTCTACCATTACTGCTGTACCACCCGGGCCGTAGCCTTCGTAGATTTTGGTTTCCATATTGGTGTCATCGCCACCACCAACACCACGCTCAATTGCACGGTTGATAGTATCACGAGTCATATTACTCGCAAGTGCTTTATCTACTGCTGAACGTAAACGAGGGTTTGCACCTACATCGCCACCGCCTAATTTTGCTGCAGTCACTAACTCACGAATTAATTTTGTAAAGATTTTACCGCGTTGTGCATCTTGTGCAGCTTTGCGGTGTTTAATATTTGCCCACTTACTATGGCCTGCCATTCTCTTGTTCCTTATTTATTTGATATTGAGTAAATATTGTCTGATTGCATCGGCATTATTGGGGGATTTTGTCATATTTATAGCTTCTTCCGCTGAAACCCAGCGATAAGCTAAATGCTCGCTTAAAATAGGCTCTTGTTCGCTTTCAAGCGGGAATAAGAACCAATGCTCGATACAATGTGTGGTATTAGGTGCGTATTTATACCGAAAATGCGGGAAAATTTCAAATTCTATCTGTTGATTGCAATCAACAAGCGGTTGTTTTTGGCTAGAAATTTGCAAACCTGTTTCTTCTTTTATTTCTCGTTTAGCTGCATCAATCGGTTTTTCCCCCGCTTCAATAGAACCTGTTACCGATTGCCAAAAGGTTGGATCGTCTTTTCGTTGTAGCATTAGTACCCGATTGGTATCTTTAGCATAAATAACAACAAGCACGGAGTTTGGATTTTTATAATTCATTTTCACTTAAATTTAGAAGAATAATTGGCTACTTAATGGGCGATAACTAAAATGGCAGCAATAACCACTAAGATTAGCCCTGCAAAATCTTGGATTTTTAATCGCTCTTTAAAGATAAAATAAGAAATGCCTAAAATAAAGAAAATTTCTATTTGCCCAAGGGTTTTAACAAAAGCAACGTGATTTAGGCTCATTGCATTAAACCAACCGAAAGAGCCGAGAAAAGAGAATAAGCTCGTTAAAATCCCGAGTTTAGGAAATTGGAAAAATTTTCGTAATGTTTCTGGTTGAAATAACGCTAAATAAAGTACGAGTAAAACCGCTTCAAAACTAATTACAGTAAATAACACCCAAGCAGCAGAAATTAGATAATGGCTATTGAGCTGTAAACTGGCTTCACGTACCCAAAGTGAAGTTAGAGCAAAACATAAACCGCTTGCAATGCCGAGAAAAAGGGTTTTCCACGAAAGCTGGCGGAAGTTGCCACTGCCTGTCATTAAGAAAATGGCTACACCACCTAATATTACCCCAAGCCAGCCGATAGCACTGATGGTAACACCAAAAAATAGCACGCCAAGTAAAGCTGCCCACACCGCCTCGCTTTTGGCAAGTCCGACACCAATAGCATAATTTTTTAAATGGAATAACTGTACCATTAACGAGGTCGCCCAAATTTGAGCTAAACCGGCTCCAATCGCATAAACAAAAAAGAGAGGAGTGAAGGTTGGTATGACGAATGTATCATCGTGCCAATATAAAAAGGCAAGATAACCGCTAGCCAATGGGACGGCATAGAAAAAGCGTGCTAGCGTTACCCCTAAAGTTGGCACATTAACACTTAATTGTTTTTGAAAAGCATTCCGCCCCGCCTGAGCGATTGCAGCAAGCAAGGTAAACCAAATCCACATAGTTATTCCTAGTTAAGCACTGATAAACAGAGATATTACTCCTTTATTAACACTTTGCAAGCGGTCGAAAAATCTCTAAAATTTACTCATAAGGCTTTATACATAGGCAAAGCCAATGTTAAAACATAACTGCTTATATAATGAATTCAATGACTTTACCTCAGATTTACATTGGCACCGGTGGCTATGCTGATACAGATTTACTCGGCACGCTTTACCCTTACGGCACGGCAAAAGAAGATTTTCTGTTTGTATATAGCCAGCATTACGATACCCTCGAAATTAATAGCACTTTTCACGCACCAATCGGCTTAAAAGCCTTTGAGGGAATGGTACAAAAAGCTGAAAGTAGACTAAATTTTTCGGTGAAATTACACCAAGATTTCAGCCATCAACGTACCGCAACCCAAGAACAAGCTACCGCTTTTCTTAATGCCTTAAGACCGCTGACAGAACAAGGTTTATTGGCAAATTTATTTATGCAATTCCCAACACAATTTGAGCGTACACTACAAAACCGCCGTTACCTTGCAGAACTTTGTAAATGGTTTGATAGCTACCCACTAGCGATTGAGTTTCGCCACCCAAGCTGGCACATTCCTGCGGTATTTGATACTTTCAGTAAAAGCCAAAATTTGATTTGGTGCAATGTAGATTACCCGCAAAATATCGGCTTACCTGCGTTTCATTTTTTTGCCAATCAACGTACGGCTTATTTACGTTTACACGGCAGAAACCCAAATTGGTGGAAAGGGCAAAGTGCGGCAGAACGGCACGATTACCGCTATTCAGATGAAGAATTAAAAGGTTTAGCCGACCTACTTTTCCAACAAAAAGCAGAGTTCGATGCACTTTACCTCTATTTTGAAAACACTACCAAAAGCCACGCGTTTTATAATATTCAAACCCTAAAAGGCTTTTTGGCGGAGAAAGGCTTTCAAATTAAACCTGTGCCGGAGAGTCTGCTTGGGCAGCAGAGTTTGTTTTAGCTTGCTATTTTTTCGATCTTTCTCGAAAAAATAACTTTTGGCTTTTGCTTATCTATTTCTCTTATTTCACAATGGGAAGAAAGAGGAAAAATAATGCTAAATCTATTTAAAAAACCAATTAAAAAATCTTCATTTGAGGCTTGGGCAAAGCTAATGGATGATATTGCGAAAGTTGCAATTCTAGCAATTCCTGTTATTCTTTATGGAGATTATTCTTGGCTAATGAAATGTGTACATTCTGTAACATTATTTACAATTATTTATTTGCTTTTAAGTGGTGCAAGAACATTTAGAGAAACAGCAGAGGAGATGTAAAATGGATGGTTTAACAGTAGGGTTATTTCTTTTACTTGCTTTTGCTTTTGCTGCATATCAATGGGCAAAGCACTTAAAGGACCATAATCGTTAATTTAATATTCTAAATCTTTTGAGAATTAGGTCAGTCGGGCATAAATGCCCGATATTTGTATGCAATATAGATATTTTTCCCCTAATTCTCAGCCCTAAAAGGGCTGAATTATGCTTAACCTCGTATGGCTTTGCCGTGCGAGGGAATGTAAAACGGTCGTATTTTGCAAACTTTTTACAAAATACGACCGCTATTTTTTAATAAAAAAATGCGGCACTTACGCCGCATTCAATTTCGCAAATTATTCTGCTTTTTCGACCGCTTTCACTGCAATCGCCAACTCTTCCAACGCTTTTGGATTAGCATAGCTTGGTGCTTCTGTCATCAAGCAGGCTGCAGCAGTGGTTTTCGGGAAGGCAATCACATCACGAATGTTGTCTGTGCCTGTGATTAACATTGTTAAACGGTCTAAACCGAATGCAAGACCTGCGTGTGGTGGCGTGCCGAATTTTAACGCATCTAATAAGAAACCAAATTTCTCTTGTTGCTCTTCTTCGTTAATACCTAAAATATTAAACACGGTTTGTTGCATTTTTTGGCTGAAGATACGTACTGAGCCACCGCCCACTTCGTAGCCGTTAATGACTATATCATAAGCATTGGCTACTGCATTTTCAGGATCTTGAGCCAGTTCTTCCGGGCTTAAATCTTTTGGCGAAGTGAATGGGTGGTGCATTGCAGAAAGATTGCCTTCATCATCACGCTCAAACATTGGGAAATCCACAACCCATAATGGTTTCCACGCTTTGGTATCTGTTAAGTCTAAATCGTTACCCACTTTTAAGCGTAATGCCCCTATAGCATTGGTAGCGACATTCCAACTGTCTGCACCAAAGAAAATAATATCGTTATTTTGTGCGTTTAAGCGTTCAACAAGGGCTTGTAATACTTCTTCAGTTAAGAATTTTGACACAGGGCTTTGAATGCCTTCTAAGCCGGCATTTACATCATTGATTTTTGCCCACGCTAAGCCTTTTGCACCGTAAATACCCACAAATTGGGTGTATTCATCAATATTTTTACGTGTTAATACTGCACCATTTGGCACACGTAATGCCACGACACGTCCTTTCGGATCATTTGCCGGGCCGCTGAATACTTTGAAATCCACGTCTTTAACAATATCAGCTACATCAACCATTTCTAGCGGGTTACGTAAATCAGGTTTGTCTGAACCAAAGCGTTGCATTGCTTCCGCCCAAGTCATCATCGGGAATTTGCCTAAATCTACCCCTAAGGTTTCTTGCCATAAACCGTGAATCATCGCTTCCATTAAGGCACGCACTTCTTCAGCGGTTAAGAAAGAGGTTTCCACATCGATTTGGGTAAATTCAGGCTGGCGGTCTGCACGTAAATCTTCATCACGGAAACATTTCACGATTTGATAATAACGATCAAAACCAGACATCATTAAAAGCTGTTTGAAAAGCTGTGGCGATTGTGGCAAGGCATAGAATTTACCTTTATGCACACGGCTTGGTACAAGATAGTCTCTCGCACCTTCAGGTGTTGCTTTAGTTAGCATTGGGGTTTCAATATCTAAGAAACCGTTGTCGTCCATATAACGGCGAACAAAGCTGGTAATTTTGGCACGCATTTTTAATTTTTCAGCCATTTCAGGGCGACGTAAATCTAAATAGCGGTATTTAAGACGTTGTTCTTCCGTATTATTTTGGTTAAAGTCTAATGGCATTACTTCAGCGTTGTTATACACCACTAAGTTTTTCACTAACACTTCAATTTCGCCCGTTGCCATTTCTTTATTGATTTGCGACTCATCACGTGCAATCACTTCGCCTTGAATTTGTACGCAAGCTTCTGAACGTAAGGCTGAGGCTTGTTTGAACAGAGCTTCATCTTTTTCATCAAAGAAAACCTGCACAATCCCTTCACGATCACGAATTTGCATAAAAATAAAACGACCAAGGTTACGAACACGATGAACCCAACCGCTTAAAGTCACGGCTTGACCAACGTGAGAGCGGTTTAACGCACCGCAATAATGAGAACGCATCATAAAATTATCCTTTTATAAAAATAAGTATCCGAATTTCGGGGAAAACTTGAGAATTATAGCGGAAATTTGAGGGGAAATGGATAGATAAAGCGATACAAGCGGCAATTTTTTCTTGGAATTTTGCAAGTTTGCTTTGGGTTATAAAAGTATTATACAATGTATAACATTAAATAATGGGAGAGAATCTATGCAACTAGCGATTAAAAAATGGGGAAATAGTGTTGGGATCAGAATCCCAGCTTCTATACTGGCAACCCTTGAATTACAAGCGGAAAATCTGGTAGAGATGAAAGTGGAAGAGGGCAAAATTATTATTGAGCCGATAAAGCAGGAATATAATTTAGAACAATTACTTTCTCATATTACGCCAGAGAATTTACATCAAGAGATTGATACGGGCGAACCTACCGGCAAGGAGTTATTATGAGCGATTATATTCCAGATGTTGGCGATATTATTTGGTTGAATTTTACCCCTCAAGCTGGGAATAGACCAGCGGTGGTATTAACACCTGCAAGTTATAATAATTTAACAGGGTTACTTATTTGTTGCCCTCTCACAACTAAAATTAAAGGCTATCCTTTTGAAGTGATGATTGAAGGAAAGCCTCAAAATGTCGCTCTTTCTGATCAGGTAAAAAGTTTGGATTGGCGTATTAGAAAAGCGGAATTTAAAGGCAAAGTGGCGGAGTCTGAATTGAATGAACTTCGCCAAAAAATTGCCGTGCTATTAGGCATAAAATAGGAAATGCCTTACCCCTCTAACCCAATAAAAATAGCTAATAACAGCGGTGCCGCCAAATTCACAATAAAGCCAAAACTAATGGCTAATGGTACAATTTGGATTCCGCCCGACTTTTGAATGATTGGGAGCATACAGTCGAGCGAGGTGGCTCCGCCAATGCCGACAGAGGTAGAAGGAAATTGTCGCATAAATAACGGTACTAAAAACAGGCACAAAATTTCACGGGAAATATCGTTAAAAAAGGCGATACTGCCGTAAATCGGGCCCCAAGCATCGTTTACTAACACGCTTGAAAGAGAATACCAACCAAAAGCGGAGGCGAAGGTTAAGCCTTTGGCAAGTGATAAATCAAGTAAGAAAGCGGAAATTACCCCACCAACTAGCGAACTTACCACCATTACAATGGATGTATAAATCCCTCTTTTGTTAAAGAAAACTTCTCGTAGTGGAATACCGCTATTACGTAGCTGGATCCCCACCCCAAAAATCATTATCTCTAAAATATAGGTGCTTGAATGAAGCGGAAAATCGACCATTCCTTTCGTAAAGTAGCCAACGAGTCCACCAAATAATGTTGCCCCAATTAAAGTGGCTGAATCGAGTAGTAAATGTAGGCGTGAAGGTAGCTGATCTTGCGAAACTTGTTCACGTTGCATTGGCTGGATTTTATCGTAAATCACTAAGCCGACAATATTTGAAAGTAGTAAAATAGCGACAAGACTAAAGGCTGTTCCACCAATTTGTGGTAGTTCAGTGAGAATATTATCAATTTGCCCGAGCGAAATTCCCATTACCAATAAAATCAAATACAAGCAGGTGTTTACCACTTTATTGACAATGGCTAAATAGCGGTGATTTTTCAGTTTAAACAAATAACCGAGAAAAAGAGGAATTAGCACAATCGCTAAACCATAAAGCATTTTTGTTCCTTTTTTATCTTTATTTTTAAGGGTTGAAATTCTAACAATAAGCACATAAAATGAAACTGTTTTTATATACAGCTATTTTTGTGATAACAAGCGGTCATTTTTAGGGAAAATATTGCAAATGTCGGCTCAAACGAAATTTAATCATAAAATTATCCATATCGATATGGACTGCTTTTATGCCGCAGTTGAAATGCGAGAAAACCCTGCTTTGGTTGGTAAGCCTATTGCGGTCGGAGGAAGTGCTAACCAGCGAGGGGTATTAAGCACTTGCAATTACGAAGCCAGAAAATTTGGCTTGCACAGTGCAATGCCGACCGCTCAAGCCTTAAAACGTTGCCCTAATCTGATTTTATTGCCTGTGAATATGCCGCTTTATAAAGCGGTTTCGGCTCAAATTCATCAAATTTTTCAGCGTTATACCGAGATTATCGAACCACTTTCCCTAGATGAAGCTTATTTAGATGTTACCGACTGCAAACTGCATTCAGGTTCAGCTACTTGGATTGCCCAAGCCATTCGAGATGATATTTGGCGAGAAGTGCGTTTAACGGCTTCGGCAGGTGTGGCTCCGCTCAAATTTTTAGCCAAAATTGCTTCCGACCAAAATAAACCGAACGGGCAATTTGTTATCGCCCCTGATGATGTGCAAAATTTTATAAAAAATCTACCGCTTGCAAAAATTCCGGGGGTGGGTAAAGTTACGAATGAAAAACTGCATAAGCTCGGTTTAGAGCGTTGTGGCGATATTCAACAAGCAGAACAGGCAATGATTTATCGAGAATTTGGCAAATTCGGGCAGCGATTATGGGATTTTAGCCACGGCATTGATGAGCGAGAGGTAGAGGTTGATCGCCCCAGAAAATCGTTAGCGGTGGAAAATACGTTATTAGAAGATATTTGGACGTTAGAGGCGGCAGAAAAAATTATTCATACTCAATATGAGAAATTACTGTTTCGTATTCAGCGAAATTGGGGCGATATACCTTTAACCGATTTTAAAAAATTGGGTATTAAATTAAAGTTTGATGATTTTACTCAAACGACGCTTGAACGTACTACAAACGGCTTGGAATTAGCCCGTTTTTCAGAATTATTAAATCAAATTTGGAGTCGCCGAGAAGGACGAAAAATTCGGTTAATTGGATTAAATGTTCATTTTCCGGAGAAAAAAGTGAATAATCAGTTAAATTTATGGGAATAATTGTTGTCAGACTATTGGAATTTGCTTACAAAAACCGCATTATAAGCAAGCAACTATTGCATCTATTATTTTTGATTTGTGGAGATTTAAAACATTATGGCAAAACGTGTCATTTTATTTTTATTAACTAACTTAGCCATTACCTTTGTTTTAGGTATTGTGTTAAATATTATTTTTAACGTAACCGGCATTCAAGGGCAAAGTACCGCAGGGATTTTAATCCTTGCTTTAGTATTTGGTTTTTCTGGCTCATTGATTTCATTATTCTTATCAAAATCAATGGCATTACGTTCTGTTGGTGCAGAAGTTATAAAGCAACCTCGCAATGAAGCGGAACAATGGTTATTTAATACGGTTCAGCGTCAATCACAACAGGCGAATATCCCGATGCCAGATATTGCGATTTATCACTCTGCTGATGTGAATGCCTTTGCCACAGGTGCGACGAAAAAGAACTCGTTAGTAGCAGTAAGTACAGGTTTACTTAACTCAATGACAGAAGGTGAAGCAGAAGCGGTTGTGGCACACGAAATAGCCCACATTGCTAATGGCGATATGGTCACAATGACCTTATTGCAAGGGGTATTAAATACCTTTGTGATTTTCTTAGCTCGCATTATCTCAACCGCTGCCGCAACAACTCGTGATAGTAACGGTAATTCAAGCACTAATACATTAGTATTCTGGGTTGTCGATATAGTGTTACAAATGGTATTTGGTGTATTAGCTACAATGATTGCGATGTGGTTCTCTCGTCAGCGTGAATTTAGAGCAGACGCAGGTTCTGCACAATTAGTGGGTAAAGAGAAAATGATTGCAGCATTACAACGCTTACAACGTGTACACGAGCCACAAGAAATGGAAGGTTCTTTGGCTGCATTTATGATTAACGGGGCACGTGGTAAGGAATTATTTATGAGCCACCCGCCGTTAGAAAAACGTATCGAGGCGTTAAGAGGCTTATAATATACATATTATTTAGGGGGCGAATGAAAAATAATATTCGCCCTTTTTATAATTAAGTTTCGGTACTTTTATTAAATTATAGTTTTGTTGAAATACTCAAATACTGGTTATTAATAAAGATATTATAGTGCTCATTAAATGTGATAGAGATCACATTTTCAACATAAGATAAATGGGAAATTCTTTTTCTCATATTTTTTATTTACCCATCGTTTTATAGTCAAACTTCCATATTAATTCAGGAGGTTATGATGATGCTCTCAATTATTGCTCTTCTTATCGTGATTGCTACGGGATATTTCATTATTAAGAAATATAATACGCAAGCCATTCTTTTATTTGCAGGATTATTGATGATTACTATCGGTATTCTGGGAAATAATACTCCCTTTTTACCAAAAGGAACTCAATCTTCTGGAACAGAAATTATTGACCTATTCTTAGTAATTAAAGCGATTAGTGCTAAGTCTGTTGCAGAAATAGGGCTAATTATTATGGCAACTGGTGGTTTTGCTAAATATATGGGACATATTGGAGCTGCTAATGCATTAGTAAAAATTGCGATAAAACCTTTGTCCTATATTCGTAACCCTTATTTATTATTAGGGCTAACTTATATTATAGGACAAATTTTAAATGTATTTATTCCTAGTGCAGTTGGGCTAGCAATGCTTTTATTGATTGCCCTTTATCCTGTTTTAGTTTCTATTGGCTGCACTCCTGCATCTGTTGCAGCAGTTTTAGCGACAACAGCTTGTCTAGATCTAGGCCCAGCATCAGGAGCATCTAATAAAGCTGCTGAAATTATTGGTATCGATGCCGCTAGTTATTTTATAGAGCACCAACTTATAGTAGGAATCATAACGGCAATTGTAATTGCTATTTTACATATCGTAACACAAAAGTTCTTTGATAAAAGAGATGCACAAAAAGGCGGAGAATCTAAACTGGAGGTTAAAAATGATGAACAAAAAACGGTACCTCTTTACTTTGCTATTTTACCTATTTTACCTCTAGCTCTTTTACTAACATTCAGTAAGTTTTTGGTAACTTCAATAAAAATTGATGTTGTTACTGCAATGTTTCTTTCTCTTGCTGTAGCGATGTTATTTGATTTTATCTATACAAAAGATGGTAAAAAAGTGGCAGCATCACTCAAAGTTTATTTACAGGGAATGGGTGATATATTTGCTAGTGTTGTCTCTTTAATTATTGCAGCACAGGTTTTTGTAGTTGGACTAGAAACTATAGGTTTTATTGATGGCTTGATGCATTTATCTGATCATTTAGGTTTAAGTTCTTCAATGATGATTATTTTATTAGTTTCTATTATTGGATTAGTCACTTTATTATCTGGTTCAGGCAATGCTGCATTCTTTAGTTTGGGCGGATTAGCACCAACAGCTGCAGCTAATTTAGGAATATCAACGGCAACATTAGCAATGCCAATGCAATTATCAGCAGGCATCTTTCGCTCTTTTTCTCCTGTATCTGGTGTTGTGCTAGCTTGTGCAGGTGTTGCTAATATCTCACCAATTGAATTGGTTAAGCGTACATCAATTCCAATGGTAGGTGGTTTAATTGCTACAATCGTTACTTCTATTATTGTTGGTTAAGGAGTTTTTATGAATATGAATTCATCTGTTTCTGTTTTCGATGCTTCTCTTTATTCTCCATTATTTACCCAACAAGAAATGAAAAAAATTTGGTCAGAAAATTACCAGATTGAATGTTGGCTCAAATTTGAAAAAGCAATTGCTAAGGTGCAGGCGGAATTGGGTATTATTCCTCTTGATGCAGTTATATCAATAGAAACTGCTTGTGATAGTCTGGAAATAGATTGGCAGCGTTTAATAAAAGAAACACAAGTTATAGGAATGCCAATTAAACCTATCATTGATCAAGTTGCAGATAATGGGGATGATTTGGTAAAAAAATATTTGCACTGGGGCTGCACTACACAAGATTTATTAGATAGTAGCTTATCAATGCGATTAAAAGAAAGTTTGACTCTTATCAGAAAACAGTTAATTGCTTTAGGTAATCAATTAAGTAATTCTATAGTTGAGCATCAAAATACTGTGATGGTTGCCAGAACAAATGCTATTGATGCTTCTGCAACTACTTGGGGGTTGCAAATGAGTTCTTATTTGAATGAAATTTGCAGACATCTTAGTCGCCTTGAACAAATTTATCCACGAGCAATTGTAGGAATGTATGGAGGAGCAGTAGGGAATCTAGCATCTGTGGGCTCACAGGGAATGGATGTAAGAGATAAACTTTGTGCTGAGCTTGGGCTAACAGTACCGCAAGGATTGAATAATGCTAGCCAAGATCAAAATGTTGAAGTCATTCAATTCTTTGCCCTTATTCACGGTACTTTATGCCGTATAGCAAATGATATTGAATTGATGTGCCGCACACCAATTTTTGAAGCTATGGAAGGAAAAAAAGGTGGTGGTTCAAGCACAATGCCACATAAAACAAATCCTCGTGATTGTAATATGTTACAAACACTTTCACGAATGGGATGGATGTATGCATCTGGGGCCCCAAATATGTTAGATCAGCAAGATGTACGTTCTGCTTCAATGCGTATGTTAAGTTGGAATTTGATGCCAGAAGCTTGCTTAGCAGTTTCAACTGCATTATTCAGAGCTAAAGAATTATTTGAGCATTTAGTTATCAATGTAAATAGGATGCGAGAAAATTTTAATGCGTCATACTACTTTATTATGTCGGAATCTGTAATGATGGCTTTAGCTGAAAAAATAGGTCGCCAGTCTGCTTATAAATTAATGCAGCAAGTATTAAGAGGGGATAATGATAAAAAATCAATGATTGATATACTTTTAAGTAATAAATTAATTACAGATGTTTTGAGTGATTCTGAAATTTTGGAATCCTGTAATCCTTCAAACTATTTAGGCTGTAATGATAGTTTAATTCAAGAGACTCTTTCTAGTTTCTCTCGTATTAAAAGTAATCTTTAGAGCCTAAGTAAATTTTATAAAATAGTGAGGAAAAATAATGACAAAATTGAATTCTTTAGTGCTAGAAGAGTATAATCGGTTAGCTGATAAATTAGTAAGATTAACTGACGCTGAATTAAGATTAACGCATTATTTTAAATCGCATTTTAGTGAGATTATCTATTGTGGGATTACTGATGTTGCTGTAAATGCTAATGTGAGTAAAGCAACTATTGGGCGTTATTTAAATAAATTAGGATTTACTGGTTATTCAGAATTTAAAAAAAGCATTGAGCTAGGACTTGAACCTAATAAATTGCGTCCTCCAATTACTATTTATAATCAAAAAGAAAAAAATAATTTTTTTAGTACCAAGAGCTTGGCAACTAAATTTAGCTATAATATTCAAAATTTACTAGATAAATTTATAGGGCAATTAAATTTAAAAGATTTAGATGCTTTAATTAATTTATTGCTTGATAAAGAAAAAAGGATTTTTGTTATTGGTCCATCTTCTTCATTTGCAATGGCAAAACATTTTTCTACATTAATAAAATATTTTCGTGATAATATTTCTTTGCTTTCTCTGGACACAAGTGAGTTACCTAAAGAAATGCTACATTTAAATAAGAATGATATTTTAGTTATTTTCTCTTATTATCGTTTTAATAATGTTGCTATCGAGATAGGAAAATGGTTCAAAAATAAAGATGCAAGTGTTGTTCTAATTACTAATTCGGCTTCGAATCCATATGGAAAGTTCACAGACATTCAATTTATATTACCAAGTGATGCTAATGCAATATTTCAAAGCCGTATTATTGGATTTTATTTCATTGAATTAGTTTTACATTTATGCTACGAAAAATCAGAAGAAGAAGGAAATTTTGAAGAACTTGAAGAGCTATTCCAATATTTCCATACATTTTCTAGTTAATTTATAAAACATATTTCAAAACAGAGTAGAGCGTTGCCAGTAGAAAGAGGTATCGCAATAGCTTGCCAATCACTATCAATATAACGCTTTGCCAAAGACTAAATCTGAGCCAGCCGGCAATACCACAAAAAATATCGCCTACAATCGGCAACCAACTAAAAAGTAAAACGATAACACCGTATTTTTCACTTTTTGCTAATGCCCAACGAGTGTAGCGATTTTTGGCTTGTGTAGGTTTAGGCACTAGTAACCCCATTGCATAAGTAATAAGGCTTCCTAAACTGTTTCCCACAGTGGCAATTAAGAGTAATGCCATTAGTGATGAAGAATAAAATGAGCTATCAGCAATAATATGTTGGCTAGCAATGGTCGTAAAAATAACTTCTGAATTACCAGGTAAAATAGTTGAGCTTAGTAGTCCGCTAAAAAACATAGTAATAAGCTGATTTTCGGCAGAAAAAAATAAACTGAAGAATGAGGTAAGCTGTTCTGTCATAAATTTATTATTAATTTGTTATAAAAATGTATTAATGGATTTAATGATTTGTTTCATTTTAATGCTGTTTTGTTCTATATCAAAAAAAGGAGCCAAAATACCTCTAATTAAGTAAGATTTTTATTTGAAGATTAAGTGAAGAGGTCTATAATTCTCCTAAAATATGTATGTTTTTCTATTCTTTTTTAAGGTTAGCTGATGTTTTCTCCTGTTGAAATGGCAAAAATTGCTGAAGATGGTGCAGTTCATAAAGCAACAAAAAATCAATTATATTCCTTTCTTTCTGCCATTACTGCGGGTGGTTTTATTGCAATAGCATTTGTATTTTATACTACAACCCAAGTTGGTGCGAATGAATTACCTTGGGGGGTTGCTAAATTAATTGGTGGTTTAGTTTTCTCTTTAGGCGTTATTATGTGTGTAGTGTTTGGGGCGGAATTATTTACCTCTTCTACATTAACATCGGTTGCAAAAGCAAGTCATAGAATTACGTGGAACCAGATGTTTAAAAACTGGGTGGTGGTTTATTTTGGTAACTTTGTTGGTGCCATTTCAATCGTATTACTTATTTGGTTTAGTGGTCAGATTATGGCTGCTAAAGGGCAGTGGGGTTTAACAATTTTAAATACCGCACAACATAAAATTCATCACGAGTGGTTTGAGGCATTTTGTCTAGGCATTTTTTGTAACATTATGGTGTGTATTGCTGTTTGGATGTCCTATGCAGGTAAAAGCCTAACAGATAAAGCCTTTATTATGATGTTACCTATCGCAATGTTTGTTGCATCAGGTTTTGAACACTGTGTAGCAAATATGTTTATGATTCCGATGGGCGTGATGATTTCGCATTTTGCAAGCCCAGAGTTTTGGACTGCGATTAATGTTGATCCTGCACAATTTGCAGATTTAGATTTATCGCACTTTATTTTTAAGAACCTAATTCCTGCCACACTTGGCAATATTGTCGGTGGGGTATTCTTTATCGGTTTAATGCAATGGTTCTTATATATTAGAAAACATTAAGAATTTTAGAATCAAGCGGTCAGATTTTGTGAATTTTTTGCAAAAAATAACCGCTTACCCGTTTAACTTACTAACTACAGAGGACTTAAAATGACTCAACTAACAGACGCTCAACAAAAAGCCTGGGCGGGTTTTGCTGGTGGCGATTGGCAAACAGAAGTAAACGTACGTGATTTTATCCAAAAAAACTATACACCGTATGAAGGTGATGAGTCTTTCCTAGCTGAAGTAACTCCTGCAACAAGTAAATTGTGGGCTGATGTGATGGAAAAAATCAAAGTAGAGAACAAAACTCACGAGCCATATGACATTGATTGTGATACACCATCAACTATTACTTCTCACGCACCAGGTTATATTGATAAAGAATTAGAAAAAATCGTTGGTCTTCAAACTGACGCTCCATTAAAACGTGCCATTATGCCATTCGGTGGTATTAATATGGTAAAAGGTTCTTGTAAAGTATATCGTCGTGAACTAAAACCTGAAGTAGAGCATATCTTTACTGAATACCGTAAAACCCATAACCAAGGGGTATTCGATGTTTACACTCCAGATATTTTACGTTGCCGTAAATCAGGGGTAATTACGGGGCTTCCAGATGCTTATGGTCGTGGACGTATCATCGGTGACTATCGTCGTATGGCACTTTATGGTGCAGATTTCTTAATGAAAGATAAGCAAAAACAATTTGCTTCATTACAAGCTCGTTTAGAAGCCGGCGAAGATATTCAAGCAACCATTCAATTACGTGAAGAAATTGCAGAACAACACCGTGCATTAGGCAAAATGAAAGAAATGGCGGCAAGCTACGGTTTTGATATTTCAGGCCCGGCAACAAATGCACAAGAAGCGGTACAATGGACATATTTTGCTTACCTTGCAGCAGTTAAATCACAAAACGGTGCGGCAATGTCATTTGGTCGTGTATCTTCATTCTTAGATATTTTCATCGAGCGTGATTTACAAGCGGGTAAAATTACTGAGCAAGAAGCACAAGAGTTAATTGACCACTTAGTAATGAAATTACGTATGGTACGTTTCTTACGTACACCAGAATACGATCAATTATTCTCTGGTGACCCAATGTGGGCAACTGAAACGTTAGCTGGTATGGGTTTAGACGGTCGTACTTTAGTAACGAAAAACAGTTTCCGTATCTTACACACACTTTACACAATGGGTCCATCGCCAGAACCAAACTTAACGATTCTTTGGTCTGAGCAATTACCGGAAGGCTTCAAACGCTACTGTGCGAAAGTATCTATTGATACCTCATCAGTTCAATATGAAAATGACGACTTAATGCGTCCTGATTTCCAAAATGATGACTATGCGATTGCGTGCTGTGTAAGCCCGATGATCGTCGGTAAAATGATGCAGTTCTTCGGTGCTCGTGCAAACTTAGCGAAAACTTTATTATACGCAATCAATGGTGGTGTGGATGAAAAATCAGGCGACCAAGTAGGACCAAAAACAGAAGCAATTACTAGCGAATACCTAGATTATGATGATGTAATGACTCGCTTAGATGGCTTTATGGATTGGTTAGCAACGCAATATGTAACTGCATTAAACATCATTCACTTTATGCACGATAAATATGCATATGAAGCGGCATTAATGGCACTTCACGATCGTGATGTATTCCGTACAATGGCGTGTGGTATTGCTGGTCTTTCTGTGGCGGCAGACTCACTTTCAGCAATTAAATATGCGAAAGTAAAACCAATTCGTAGCGATATTGAAATTAAAAATAAAGCAGGCGAAGTGGTAGGTATTGCGAAAAATGTTGCGACTGACTTTGAAATTGAGGGTGAATATCCACAATTCGGTAACAACGACAACCGTGTTGATGATATCGCAGTAGATTTAGTTGAACGCTTTATGAAGAAAATTCAAACGCACAAAACATATCGTAATGCAACACCAACACAGTCTGTACTTACTATTACATCTAACGTGGTATATGGTAAGAAAACAGGTAATACACCAGATGGTCGTCGTAGCGGTGCTCCATTCGGCCCAGGTGCAAACCCAATGCACGGACGTGACCAAAAAGGTGCGGTTGCTTCATTAACCTCTGTGGCTAAACTTCCATTTGCATATGCGAAAGACGGTATTTCTTACACCTTCTCAATCGTACCAAATGCATTAGGTAAAGATTACGAAGCTCAAAAACGTAACCTTGCTGGTTTAATGGATGGTTATTTCCACCACGAAGCAACAGTTGAAGGCGGTCAGCATTTAAATGTAAACGTATTAAACCGTGAAACATTATTAGATGCAGTAGAAAATCCAGAAAAATATCCACAATTAACGATTCGTGTTTCTGGTTATGCGGTACGCTTTAACTCTTTAACTAAAGAGCAACAAATGGACGTAATCACACGTACATTCACAGAATCAATGTAATTGATTTCTTGCTAAAGCCACTTTCTAGTGGCTTTCATAAACAAAACCCACTATTTTTATTTTTGAAATAGTGGGTTTTGTTTTATTTGCATTTTATATTAGAGATTTTAACGTCTAGAGTCGTGGGCTTGTTGTAGTAGGATTCGGCTTTCTTTTAAAAATTGTTCGGAATAATCTCCAAACCAATGATGAACATTCTCAAAGGCTTTAATAAAGCCGTCCTTATCATTATTTTTGAAAAAAGCTAAGCTTTGTTCAAAGCTTTCTTTAAGTGCTTCAATAGTCGCAATATTTTCGGGTTTATCTGCAATAATATCGGCATATAAGCTACCATCTTGTGCAAATAGACGTCCAATCATTGCAAGCTCTAAACGATAAATTGGCGAAGAAAGTGCTAGTAGCTGTGCAAGTTGTACTGGTTGGTGAGAAAGATGCAACCCAAAGGTAAAGGTTGAAAAATGACGTAATGCTTGGATATAAGTCATTGCATTATCGTGTTCTTGGGCATCAATTTGTTCGACTTTTGCTCCCCAGATTTTCATTTGTTCAATTAACCATTCATAGCGTTCAGGTAAACGTCCGTGGCAGCAAGCAATAACTTGTTTTGCCATACTGGTAATGTCTGGTCCAAACATTGGGTGCAAGCCTACAACCGCACCACTATGCACTTCTAACATTTTTCTTAAAGGTTGGGCTTTAACCGAAGTTAAATCCGCTAAAATCATATTTTCTGTTAAATAAGGTTGTAAACGCTCTATTGTTTCATTTGTTTTTGCGATAGGAACACAAACAATAACCACATCGGTATTAGCTAAAATAGTCGCCGCATTATCCCAATCTTGACTACCTAATGCTTCAACCTGATAACCAGATAACGTTAAGTAATGCCCAAATAGTCCGCCTAATTTTCCTTTACCGCCAACGATTACAATTTTCTGGATATCAGGATTAACCATCTTAAAGCCGTGTCTATTTTCATTGGCATAAGACTCACGCATTACTCGGCGTAATACATCTTCAATTAAATCTGCTGGAATTCCTTTTTTTTCTGCTTCTTCTCTACGAGCTGCAATCATTATTGCTTCTCGATCAGGTGCATAAACAGGAATACCATGCTCTGATTTTACTTTGCCAACCTCAGCAACTAAAGCTAAGCGTTGAGCGAGTAAGTCGATGAGCTGTTGATCTACTTGGTCGATTTTTTCACGTAAAGGTGCTAATGGGTTCATATCTTTATCCAAATAAATCCCCTCTTTTTAGGAGGGGTATATAAATTTAACTTTTATGTCTTAATTTTTCGGCAAAATTTGTGAGTAATGCTTCCGTTGTATCCCAATCAATGCAGGCATCGGTAATGGATACACCATATTTCATTTCGCTAAAAGGTTGTTCTGATGGCTGATTTCCCGCATTTAAGTGGCTTTCAATCATTAAACCAATAATTGAGGTATTGCCAGCTAATAATTGCTCTAGTACATTTTCTGCCACTAAAGGCTGACGGCGGTAATCTTTATTTGAGTTGCCGTGGCTACAGTCAATCATAATTGCTTCTGGCAAGTTTGCTTTACGCAATACTTGTTCACATTCATCCACATATTGCTTTTCAAAATTAGGTGCTTTACCACCACGTAAAATAATATGTCCGTCTGCATTACCTTTTGTTTTAAGTAATGTTACTTGACCTTTTTGGTTAATGCCAATAAAACTGTGGCTTTGTGCGGAAGATTGCATTGCATTTAAGGCTACAGCTAAGCCGCCATCTGTACCGTTTTTAAAACCGACTGCCATAGATAAACCTGAAGCTAATTCACGGTGAGTTTGTGATTCTGTTGTTCTTGCCCCAATCGCTGACCAACTAAATAAATCGGCTAAATATTGAGGTGTCATCGGATCTAATGCTTCCGTTGCAAGTGGTAAGCCAAGTTCTGCAAGCTCTAAGCAAAGTTTACGCCCTACACGTAATCCTGTTTCAATATCAAATGAACCATCCATTTTAGGGTCGTTAATTAAGCCTTTCCAACCTACTGTGGTACGTGGTTTTTCAAAATAAACACGCATTACAATGTAAAGTTTATCGCTTAATTTATCTGAAAGAGCTTTTAATTTTTTACCGTATTCAATCGCCGCTTTTGTGTCGTGAATAGAGCAAGGTCCAATCACAATAAGCTGACGCTTATCACGTTTATGAATAATATCCGAAATCTCTTTACGCGAAACTTCTATTTGCTTACGTAATTTCTCAGATAATGGAAATTCTTTTTTTAGCTCTTGTGGTGTTAATAGAATTTTTTCATCTTTAATGTTTACATTGTGTAAGCTGTCTTGATTAAATACAGTGTTCATTTTTATTTCCTTGTGTAAATAATTTAATACACTTACTTTACAGTTTTATTTTTAAAGTTTCAACTATTTTTTGTTTAACAGAATCAACAGTAATCTTTTCCATCCAATTTTTACCTTTTACTTTAGTTGCCCAAGGTAATTGTTGCCAAGATTTACCATAACTTTGCAAAATTGCCTCATCATAAACAGAAACCACTTTATCTAGATCTTGGTAAGGCCCAGTCCGTCTTGGATTATGAATGGCATATAACCCAATGACTGGTGTATATTGCGTTGTTGAGATGTGAGCAGGCCCTGAATCTGAAGAAATAACTAAATCTACTTGCTGAATAACAGCTGCTAATTGTTTTAGCGTTGTTTTACCTGCGATATTTTGACATTGTGGCACCAAAGCTTGAATATGATTAGCAGTTTGCATCTCATAATCAGAGGGAGAGCCTGCAATAATCACATTAATATCTTGTTCAATTAACCAATTAGCAATGTCAGCATATCTTTCGGGTAGCCAATCTTTCTCTTTTTTACTGGAACAAGGAGCAATTACCACATTTTTCCGAGTCGAATCAATCCACTGTTTTGCATACTCTTTATCTGCTTCGCTTATAGGCAAATCCCATTGTGCAGATAGATCTGCCACACCAATCGCTTTGGCAAACATCATCTGCCCATCAAGCACGTGAGGGGAGTCCGTCATTTCTACTTTTTGGTTGGTAAAAAGCCATTGTGCTTCTCTTGCTCTATCTTTATTAAAGCCAATTTTTTTATCAGCCTTAATCCCGAGTGAAAGGATTGAGGCCCGAAATGCCGTTTGCAAATTTAATAAAAAATCAAACCGCTTGTGAGAAAGCTGCTTCCAAAGTGTAAATATTCCTTTCCACCCTGTTTTTTTATCGTATGGAATAAGTGTGACATTCGTAATATTCTGCATTAAGCTTGCTTCTGTTTTACCTATAATCCAGCTTATTTCAGCATTAGGATAATGACGTTGAATTGCTTGGATTACTGCAAGAGTATGACAAACATCGCCAATGGCAGAAAGTCGGAGAATGCAAATAGAAAGAGGTTGGATAGCCATAATCGTTAGCTCAGTTAAAAATAATAGCCTATATTAAGGGATAAAAAAATCCACGTAAATTCTTACGTGGATTTTTGGTATTAAAAGTTTAAATTATTCAACAGTTAAGATACGGCAAGTATTTGTACCGCCAGCTCTTAGCTCATCACCGTGAGTAAGAAGCACTAATTCGCCTGTTAATAAATAACCTTGTTCTTTTAATAATGCGATAGCTTTTTTAGCACCATCGATTGTGCGACTGTCTTCATTATAAAGCACAGGTGTTACACCACGGTAAAGTGCTGCAAGATTTAATGCTTTTTGATTACGAGAAAGAGCGTAAATCGGTAAACCAGAACTAATACGGCTCATTAGTTTTGCCGTTTCACCAGATTGCGTTAATGAAACGATAGCTGAAACACCTTCTAAATGGTTTGCGGTGTACATTGCAGACATTGCAACTGCTTCATCTACCGATTTGAATGAACCTTCCATACGGTGACGAGAAATATTAATACTTGGCATTGTTTCTGCACCTAAACATACTTCTGCCATTGATTTCACAGTTTCAACCGGGTAGTCACCATTTGCAGTTTCACCAGAAAGCATTACCGCATCTGTACCATCTAATACTGCATTTGCAACGTCCATAACCTCTGCACGAGTAGGCATTGGTTTTTTGATCATTGACTCCATCATCTGTGTTGCAGTAATAACTACACGGTTTAATTTACGGGCACGACGGATTAAACGTTTTTGTACGCCAACTAATGCTGCATCACCGATTTCAACACCTAAGTCACCACGAGCAACCATCACCACATCAGCACCTAAGATGATATCATCCATCGCTTCTTCAGTTGCAACTGTTTCAGCACGTTCTACTTTTGCAACGATTTTAGCATCTAAGCCCGCTTCTTTTGCTAATTGACGTGCGTATTCTAAATCTGCACTTGATTGTGGGAATGATACAGCTAAATAATCCACACCAATTTTAGCTGCTAGTTTGATGTCTTCTTTATCTTTTTCTGTAAGTGCAGGTGCTGATAAACCACCGCCTAATTTGTTAATCCCTTTATTATTTGATAATGGGCCACCTACAGTAACTTCTGTATGAACTTTAACACCTTCAACAGATAATACTTTAAGTTGAACGTTACCATCATCTAATAAAAGAATATCGCCAGGAACTACATCATTTGGTAGGTTTTTATAATCTAAGCCTACAGCATCTTGATGCCCTTCACCACGTGGTAAATCTGCATCTAATGTGAATTTATCACCGATATTTAATAAAATTTTGCCATCTTTAAATGTAGAAACACGAATTTTTGGACCTTGAAGATCGCCTAAAATAGCTACGTGACGACCTAATTTTGCCGCAATTTCACGTACTTTATTGGCGCGCTCAATGTGATCTTCAGGAATACCGTGAGAGAAGTTCATACGAACCATATTTGCACCCGAAGCAATAATTTTTTCCAATGTATTGCCACGGTCTGTTGCAGGCCCCATTGTACAAACAATCTTGGTTCTTCTGAGTTTTCTAGACATTATTTGACTCCATAAATGAATTTAAAAGTATAAGTATAAAATCTTTCTAAGCATCTTGATTATGCATTAAACGAGGTTCATTATACGCTTAAATTGAAAGAGTTTAAATACAACAAAGAGGATAATATATGAATATTTGGATAATGCGTCACGGAGAAGCCAGTTTTAATGCTCCAAATGATGCTGCTCGAAATTTAACTGCAAATGGAGCAGAAAATGTTAAATCACAAGGAAAGTGGCTAGGCGAACATTTAATCTCACAAAAAATTCAATTAGATAAAATTATTGTTAGCCCTTATTTACGAGCACAACAAACCCTCGAACATTTAATGTTAGGGATGCAAGCGGTGAATTTTCCTCAATATTTTGCAAATATTACGGAAACTTGGGAAGAAATTACACCAGATGGCAATCCATACACGGTAGAAAACTATCTGGAATTCTTGTCTGATGAAGGAGCGAAGAATATTTTAATTATTTCACACTTACCACTTGTTTTTGATTTGACACAACTTTTAACTGCTCATAAAGGAAATGTGCAATTTCCGACTTCAACCATTGTTGAAATTAATTGGGTAGGAAAAATCGGTGAGGTAACTCAGTTAAAACACGCTTAATGCCTTATTTTTTAATAATGTCAATAGAAAAATTTTTAATTTTTTTGCAAATTGTCTAATTAATAGACTTCCAAAATGATTGAAAAATGCGTATCATACCCGCCCTCAAATCAGTAAAAACTGATACATAATCTTGATATAGAAGTACGGTATTTGCCGTACTTTTTATTTGGATATATTTCTGGTTAAAATTACTTCAAATTTGTTAATAAAAGGTTAAAAATGCAGATAGGACAATATGAAATTAAAAACCGTATTTTCCTTGCACCAATGGCAGGTATTACTGACCAGCCTTTTCGCCGTTTATGTAGCCAGCTTGGTGCAGGTTTAACCTTTTCAGAAATGATGTCCACAAATCCTGATGTATGGCATACCGAAAAATCACGATTGCGTTTAGCACATCACGAAGAAATAGGTCTTAATGCCGTACAGATTGCAGGTTCAGATCCTATAGAGATGGCACAAGCTGCAAAAATCAATGTTGAGTATGGTGCAGATATTATTGATATTAATATGGGTTGCCCAGCAAAGAAGGTAAACAAAAAAATGGCAGGCTCTGCCTTATTGCGTGAACCCGAATTAGTTGCTCAAATATTGGAATCTGTAGTGAATGCCGTTGATGTGCCTGTTACTTTAAAAATTAGGACAGGTTGGGATCAAGACAATAGAAATTGTCTGCAAATCGCTAAAATTGCACAAGAGGCCGGTATAGTTGCTTTGACTATCCACGGCCGTACTCGCAGTTGTTTATTTAATGGCGAAGCTGAATATGACAGTATCAAAGCTGTAAAACAAGCAGTTTCTATCCCAGTTATAGCCAATGGAGATATAACTTCAGCTAAAAAAGCAAAGTTTGTTCTTGATTATACCAATGCCGATGCAGTAATGATTGGTCGAGGTAGTTTTGGGAACCCTTGGTTATTTAAGGAAGTTAATGATTTTTTTGAAACTGGTGAATATTCAGCATTATCTCTCGACGAAAAATGTCAATTAATGTTTAAGCATATTGAAGACCTACACCAATTTTACGGTGAAGAAAAAGGCTATCGAATTGCTAGAAAACACGTTGGTTGGTATGTTGAGAATTTACAACCGGAATCAAATTTTAAACGCACTTTTAATGCATTAGACTCCACTAAAGAGCAACTTTTTGCATTGGAAGATTTTGTTAAATCGATTCGCTAGAATCTTAATAATAGAAAGTTGGATAAAAAATGTTAGAGCAACAACCTACACAAAACCCATTAACAGTAACAATGTTGAATGCACAAGCACAACAAGTAAACAAACCACTTCGTGACAATGTTAAAGCAGCATTAAAAAACTATTTATCTCAATTAAATGGTGAAGATCCAACAGAATTATACGAATTAGTATTATCTGAAATCGAACACCCAATGCTAGATATGGTGATGCAATATACACGTGGTAATCAAACTCGTGCGGCGACAATGTTAGGTATTAACCGTGGTACATTACGTAAAAAATTAAAAAAATACGGTATGGGTTAATTCATTTAATCGTATTTAAATACTAAAAAATCCACCTCGTTGAAGGTGGATTTTTAGTTTTAATCACAAGGTAAAATTTTAATTGCTAAACCGCCCGTTGAGGTTTCTCGGTATTTTGCATTCATATCTTTACCTGTTTCATACATTGTTTCAATCACTTTATCTAAGCTGACTTGCGGTCGAGTTGTACGTCGCAATGCCATACGGCTTGCATTAATTGCTTTAACAGAAGCAATAGCATTACGTTCAATGCAAGGAACTTGCACTTGTCCACCAACAGGATCACAAGTTAAGCCAAGATTATGTTCCATCGCAATTTCTGCTGCCATACAAACTTGTTCGGCACTTCCGCCCATAATTTCCGTTAAAGCCGCCGCAGCCATTGAACAAGCAACCCCAACTTCCCCCTGACAGCCTACTTCAGCCCCTGAAATAGATGCATTCATTTTATATAGTGAGCCAATTACACTTGCCGTAAGTAAGTAACGTTCCGTTGTTTCTTGATTAAGTGGCGAAATAAATTTCTCATAATATGCCAATACTGCTGGCACAATACCGCAAGCACCATTGGTTGGTGCAGTCACCACTCGACCACCCGCCGCATTTTCTTCATTGACGGCTAAAGCAAACATATTTACCCAATCAATAATTTGCATAGGATCGATATTAAATTTACTGTTTGCCTCTAAAGTACGACGTAAAGAACAAGCCCTACGAGCAACTTTTAATGGGCCAGGTAATAGCCCTTCTGTATGTAAACCTCGCTGAATACAGGCTTCCATTGTCTGCCAAATAGTTGCCAAATAGTCTGAAATTTCTGCTTTAGAACGAAGTGCTAATTCATTTTTCCAAACAACAGAAGAGAGTGGTAGTGCATTTTCTGAACAATGCTTTAATAAATCGGCTGAGTTCTTATAAGGAAAAGGTACGCTTAGGTCATCATCTTTAACGCTATCAAAATTAGCTTCATCAACAATAAAGCCTCCTCCAATAGAATAGTAGGTATTTTCAAAAAGGCACTCTTTGCCTGAAAACGCACTGAATTTCACACCATTTTCGTGACGTTCTAAAAAATTGCGATGAAAAGGCATATCATTGAAAAAATCAAACGTAATTGTTTTCGGATACTCACTATTCTCAGCCAGTATAAGCTGTTTATTTGCTTTTAAATCTGTAATAGTTTGCTCAATACGTTCAATATCTACATTATGAGGAAGATACCCCATTAGCCCCATAATAATGGCAATATCAGTATTATGCCCTCGTCCAGTTAGAGAAAGTGAACCATAAACATCCACTTGCAAGCGGTCAGTTTTACTTAAAAGTTTGCGATTGAGCAACTCATCTACAAACTCTTTTGCCGCTTTCATTGGCCCCACAGTGTGGGAACTGGAAGGCCCAATTCCCACTTTAAACATATCAAATACACTAATCATAAACACACAACTAAATAATCAATTAAAAAATAAGGGCGTATTCTACTAGGATCAAAGCAGTCCGTACACTATTGCTGAAATAGCTATACAACCCATAATAAATACAAATGCATTAGAGAATATATTTTTAAAACGAGCTAACGCAGGTACAGTATATACTGCATAAACAGGCATAATAAAGAGAATCATCGCAATAATTGGACCACCTAAACTTTCGATAAAGCCTAAAATACTTGGGTTAATTGTTGCTACAATCCATAAGATAACTAAAAAGATGACCGCAGTAATTTTACGGAATTTATTTGGCTCGATAGGGTGTTCACGCATTTGATTGATTAAACCTTCCAAGCCTTCACGAGCCCCTAGGTAGTGTCCGAAGAATGAGCTACCAATCGCTAAAAATGCAACCAATGGGCCAAAATATGAAATGATTGGATTATCAAATTTATTGGCAAGATAAGATAAAATTGAAATGTTTTGTACTTTAGCTTCTGCTAACTCTTCAGGAGTCAGTGTTAATACACAACTGAACACAAAAAACATTACGAATAGCATTAAAATTAATGCTGTTGAACGTAATACTTTTCTTGATTCAAGTTCTGCTTTATCAGTATCTTGGTAATATTTTTGTTGAGAAAGAGCAAAAGATGATATAGCTGGTGAATGATTAAAAGCAAATATCAATACAGGAATGGTTAGCCAAAGTGTAGTTAAAAAATCACTTGTTGTTGGAACCTGCTGCAATGCTGCTCCATTCCAATGAGGGATTAAATAAATAGATAAGCCAAATAAGATGAAGACTAACGGATAAACTAAGCAGGTTGTAATTTTAAGCATTACTTGTTCACTTAATAACATTACCCCAATCATTGCAGCAATTAATACTAATGACAGAATCATTCTTGGAGGCGGTGCAATATGAAGCTGATTTTCCATAAATGAATTAACGGTATTTGTGATACCAACACCATAAATTAATAGAATTGGGAAAATAGCAAAAAAATAAAGCAGAGTAATTAATTTACCTGCTTTTTCACCAAAGTGTTCACGCACAACCTCTGTAATATTGCTCCCTTTATGTTGAGATGATAAGACAAAGCGAGTTAATCCTCTATGAGCTAAATAAGTCATAGGGCCAACAAGTAAAACCATAATGATTAATGGATAAAATCCACCCATACCAGCATTAATTGGTAAAAATAGAACGCCAGCACCTACTGCAGTACCAAATAAATTAAGCACCCAAGTAATTGAAAAGCGTTGAGATGGCGTAGCCATAGTCGTCTCCTTTTATTATTAAAATTAATTAAAGCAAGGGTATGCTACGCTTTTGAGTAAACAATACAATTAAATTATTTTAATTTTGTGAATTAACTAACAAAACTATAAAAAATAGTTTTTTGTATGGGCATTAAATATTCAAATGGTTAAATATTTTACATAAATCAAAGAAATATAGTTATTTATTGTGTATGGAAATATTTTCTATTTATTATTTATACTGCGAATTCGGGCTTGAATAATCTAAAAAAATTAAGGGCTGATAGAGAGATAAAACTCATCAGCCCTTAATGCAAAATCTTTATTTAGTTATCGTTTTCTGGAATGTTATTACTTTCTGCAGGAAGTAATGGAAAGCCACCTAAATCTTTTAGACGGTTCACCATTGCACAAAATAATTCGGTTGTTTTTTCAGTATCATACAGTGCTGAATGAGCTTGTTTGCCATCAAATTCAATTTTTGCCATTTGGCACGCTTTAACCAATACCGTTTGCCCATACATAAGGCCTGCAAGACTTGCAGTATCAAACATTGCAAAAGGGTGGAAAGGATCACGCTTTGCATTAATACGCTTAATAGCTGCCTGCATAAATGCCTGATCAAAACCTGCGTTATGAGCGACAATAACCGCACGCTGGCAACCTTGATCTTTCATCGCTCGCCTCACCATTTTAAACATTTCAGGAATAGCCACATTTTCAGAAACAGCCTCTCGCAACGGGTTATCAATATCAATGCCGTTAAATTTTAACGATTCAGGATTAATATTTGCCCCTTCAAAAGGTTTGATATGGAAATGGCATTTTTGATCAGCGACTAAATAACCATTCTCATCCATTTTTACTGTAATGGCGGCAAGCTCTAATAGAGCATCAGTTTGTGCATTTAAACCTGCCGTTTCCACATCAATAACCACAGGCAAATAGCCACGAAAGCGATTCTTTAGTAATGTATAGTCGGTTTGTTCTACTGTATTTTCCATTTTCTTCTTTTCAATTAAAAATACAAGCGGTCTGATTTGCCAAAATTTTTGCAAATTTCCAAACAAATCTGACCGCTTGTCAATAAGGTGGAAATTAATTTCCTAATGCTGCTTTTGCATCTTTATTTTCGATAAATTCAATTTTATAACCATCCGGATCTTCAGCAAAAGCAATGACTGTTGTGCCACCAAGAACAGGGCCTGGCTCACGAGTAATTTTACCGCCTGCTGCACGAATAGATTCGATAGTTGCATAAATATCATCTACGCCTAAAGCAATATGACCATAAGCAGTACCTAGCTCATATTTATCTACACCCCAGTTGTAGGTTAATTCAATAACAGCACTTTCGCTTTCATCAGCATAGCCTAAAAATGCTAATGAATATTTGTATTGTTCATTTTCACTTCTGCGTAATAAACGCATTCCTAGAACTTCAGTGTAGAACTTAACTGAACGTTCTAAATCACCCACACGTAACATAGTATGCAAAATTCGCATAGTTCACTCCTTCTTACAGTTAAAAAACGGTTGATATTATGGCATAATCTGGCTTCAAAATCATTTTTCTTTAAATTTTTTAGGATTATTTATGGCTCACGATCACGATACGCCGTCAAAACTAGAAATTAGCACGCACGCTGCCTTGCCAATGGTATTGATGCTTTTTATTCAAATGGCATTAAATTTCTATGCAGCCCCTGCAAATAGTATTTTTATCTCGCCTTATTTATTGACCATTTTCATTACTGGGTTAATTAGTTTTATCGTGTTATGGAAAGGCGAAATCTGCCGTGGGCAAAGTAGCCGTTTAACCTTTATTTTGCCATTTTTACTTATTTTTGCTATTGGCAATTTTATCTATTCACTCGGTTTTACTCCAAAACATAATCCTATGGCAGTTGCTGGCATTGCAGCAATATTCTTTTGCTTAATTTATTTCCGTCTGCCTGAAGATGAGGCTTTATATAATACTTTGATGTATTGCGGTTTTGCCATTGTTGCTATTGGAATGATTCAATATTTGGCGATTTATTGGTTTGAATTACCTTCACTGTTTAACGGTATTCGTGCGAATAATTTTGCTCAAATTCTATTAGGTATTTTATTAGCTGGTTGGTATTTGATGTTGGCTCGTAGCCGTTTAGAGCAATTTCTTAAATTATTAGTAAAACTGGCAATTATTGTTTTAGTCTTAAATTATTTTTGGACTGCATTTGTGCTTTATCAACATTTACAAATTATGCCTGAAATGTCAGTAATGCCATTTTTTATTTATTTTGCAGGGCAGTTTGTGATTTTATCAATGCTGGCTTGGTTGCTATTAGGTAAAAATATTAAAAATCCGACCGCTTGGACTGTTGCGACTTTCTTAGCAATTCTGTATCCATTTACTAATGTGATCTAATTTATGAAAAGGGCATTAACGATTATTGGAGGGATTATTGCAATTTTTATTGTAGTGACCGCTTTTTTAATGTCTAATGCCCAGCTTGCGACAACTATTAATTGGATTTTACCTAAAGACTGGAAAGTACAATTACCACAAGGTGTTAAGTTAGGCTGGCAAGGTTCTTCACTCTCACAATTTAAACTCTCTTATCAAGATTGCCCGCTTGTAAGCGTAGATAATACCGCACTAACTTGGATTGAACAGAATCGCTTATCTATTGATAGTGTAACTATTGATTATGAGTGTTTATCACTTTTCCCTCAAACAGAAGACACCCATTCTGCTACTTCTCTAAATGCATTATTAGCCGTGATTCCAGATGGCGAGGCTATCATCCATAAATTAAATTGGCTAAATCTTCCTACCACACTAAATTTAAGAGCAAGGACGTTACTAGAGCATTCAACAGAATTAAAACTTTCACTATTTAAAGGGCAGATTAATGCCTCTTTACAGCAACAAGCGGTTGAGTTTTTCTTAAATGTTGCAAATGGGCAGCTTAAGTCAGAACTCACTTATCAACCCAGTGAAACAGAACAACATTTCATTAAGTTATCGGCTGAGATTAATGATAATTTTATGCAACTGCCTCCCCATTTTTCGGCTGAATATCAATGGCAATTACCTGAAGAGATTGTAAGTAATAAAAGCTTACAAAAGGGTGTTTCGACCATTGAATGGCAAAGTAATGAGGGTTCTGTATTTGAAGGAAATTGGCTGCTTTATTTAACAGATTCGCCAGAAGATAAATTCAATTTTCCTTTTATTTTTGATGGCGAAAGCTTAGAGATAAAGCAAGGCCGCTTTGATTGGAGTTTAACAAAAACATTTCCTTTCCACGGTTTTGTGAATGCAAAATTTACACCTAACAGTATTGAACAAAAGAGTTTTTTCCCATTAAAAACGGCCTTACGCTTTAGCTTACTTTCTCAAAATGAATGGGGAAAAGGCAATATTGTTATTTCCAATGAAGAGGGTGAAATTACGGAAAATAGTTTAAATTTACCTCTTAGGCTAACTGGAAATATTAAACACGGAAATTTTATTTTATATAGTAGTATTCCTCTTGATTTTCAGGGGGAATTTGATGATTTAACGCTTAGATTTTTACCTAGTTCATTACTTAGGATAACTGGTAAAGAACGTTATTTGACGATTGAAGATCTACGTTTTCCACTTGCTGGGATTCGTGTAGATAAATATGGTGTACACGGACGCTTACAAGCTATTTTGAAAGGCGAAAGCCCAGATTTTGAAAAGATCAATTTTCATTTAGATGGATATGCACATAATTTTAAAGTAGGTACTTCGGATCTATTTCAAAAAGCAGTGGCAGAAGACGCTATTGAAGATAGTTGGAAATGGCGAATTTGGGGAAGCTCAAACCTAAAAGCATTTCAGAGTAAAATTAATTTAAGTGGAAGAGGGCAGTGGCACGCTAATAAGATTTCGCTTACTGAATTTATTGGTAATCTGTCGGAAGTAAAGCTTGAAGGGACTACAATTCCTAAAACAGAATTAGCCTTAAATGAAATAATTAAATTTGATACGCAAAAATTAACCTTAAATGGCGAGGTTAGCTTAAAATCGCCAGAAATTAAATTTAGCTACGGTGGAACATTACCAAAACCAGAAGCTAAACTTGCTTTTAATGGCAATGTAGAAAACCTTAATTTTAAAGGGATCATTAATACCAGCGAGCTTGGGCCATTAAGACTTTTTGCTCGCCGTCAATTAACGGCAGAAGCTAGCCAAATTATTGGTAAATTATATTGGCCGGAACAATCGGCAGATGGCTTCCAGCCACTTTTTCCATTTCGTAGCCAATGGATAATTAAACAAGGTACAATTCGAGGCGAAACCGCTTTTAGTGCAAGTATCAAAAATGGTTTTGTTGCCGGTGGACATTTAGCTATTAGAAATGGCGGCATTTCTTTGCCAAGTGGGGAAGCTATAGGCATTGAATTTTCATTACCTTATCGCTATCAAAATGGAATTTTTAATTTTGGTGCTAAAAAACCAATTACAGTGAATATTGCTCAAATTAAGCTAGGCGATTTACTGCTAGATAATGCAACAATGAAAATAAACGGGTATTACCCCTACACTAAAAGCAAGCCTCTTAATTTAAATGAATTATCTTTTGGTTTGTTTGGTGGAAGGTTAAATGTTAAACGTTTTGCATTGCCTCAAACTGAGTTAGCCTACTTAAATTTAGAGCAGATGGATTTTGAGAAAATTCTTTCGTTTTTACAATATCAACAAATAGAATTGACAGGCAAAGCAAATGCAACCTTTCCTTTTTGGCTAAGTGGAAAACCTTGTTATATTTGTGATGGCTTATTAACACAAGCAGAAACTTCATATCTTACTTTTACACCTGATTTATTAAAAGCAATGGCAATGAGTGGTTATACTGAGCAAATTTTGTTACATCTTGTAGATAAAAGCACTATTACCGATTTTAGAAGCTTAATTAATGTCGGCCCGACAGGTGATTTAGTATTAAACGGTAAATTAGCTTTGCAGTCTAATGAAGGAAAATCGAAAGTAAACTTAAACTATAATCATCAAGAAAATATGTTTGATTTATGGAAGCTTATTAATTATGGTTCACAATTTGAACAGAAATTAGAAAATTATCTCTACCAAAAATTAGAATAATGGAAAAAGAATGAAAGCACTTAGTTTTGTAATATTATTGATAAATTTAACCGCCTGTACACCCAAAATTCAGCTAGAAACACCCTCAGAAGGTATTACAATTAATATGAATGTAGTGGTGGATCACCGCATTGATGTCAAAATGGATGAAAGATCTAGAGCGGTGATCCAAACAAAAGAGAATAAAAGCAAACAATAGAGTTAGTTAAAAATAAACATTTGATGATCTTTAAATTGTTGGTAAAGATCAACTAAATGCTCGCCAGTAGGTAAGACTAAATCAGGGCTTAATTCATACAATGGTACAATTACAAATTCTCGATTTCTCATCTCAATATGCGGAACAGTTAATCGCTCAGAATTAATCTGTTCGTTGCCGTATAAAATAATATCCAAATCAAGGGTGCGTTCTCCCCAACGACGTAAGCGTACTCTCCCTTGTTGGTTTTCAATGGCTTGAAGTTTATCTAACAACTCGATAGGCGATAACTCGGTTTTAAACTTCGCCACTGCATTGACATAATCGGGTTGATCCTGCGGCCCAACAGGTTTTGAACCATAAAAAGAACTAACCTCTAAATTAATTGCAAATTTTTTAAGATTTTCAACCGCTTGTTTAAGTTGTTCAAGCGGGTTATTTAGGTTTGAGCCTAGAGCAATGTAAACGGTTTTCATAAGGTTCCTATCGTAAAAAAGCACGCATAAAAAATGCGTGCTAATAAAAATATTATTCTACTGCTTTTTTCGTCGCTTTGGGTTTTCTACGAAATGTTCTGCGACGACGTTTTTTCTTTTGATCAGCCTGAATATTTGGCAAATGACGCACCGATTTTAATAATTCACTACGTTGCCCATCATTACTAAATTGATATTCGTGCCACCAAGCCGAAAGCTCAATTAAATCGCCACCTTCAATTTCAGCTCGCATTACTAATAAATCAAACCCGGCTCGGAATTTAATATGTGCTAACGTTTGTTGTGGACGATTACCAGAGCGTTTCATCATTTGGAATTGCAATGCCCAAATATCACGAATAACAGCAGTATGACGACGATGTAAAGCAATCGCTTTGCAACTATCAGCTAATATATCGTTTGCGGCTAACATCATTGCATCGTGGCTATTAAAACCACCTTCATTTTTTAGTTGCTCCATTTTCTCTCGTAATGGATACCAAAGTAGTGCCGCAAATAAAAAGGCAGGATTAACTGGTAATTTATCTGCAATACGATCATCTGTTGAATTTAAGGCTTTTTCAATCATTCGCTCAGCATAAGAGTCGCCATTTTGAGTGAAGAATGGTGTTAATACTGGGAATAAAAAATGCCATAACTCATAATCACGCAATAATTGATAGGTCTTAAAACCTTGTCCTGATTGCAATAATTTTAATGATTCATCAAATAAACGAGCTGCTGGAATATTGGCAAGTAAAGGAGCCATATCTCGAATAGGCGTAGCGGTTGCTTTATCTAAGAACATATCTAGCTTTGCCATAAAGCGAATGGCTCGTAGCATTCTTACTGGATCTTCTTGATAGCGAACTGCAGGCTCACCAATTAATACAAGTTTAGCTGCTTTTAAATCATCAATACCGTTAAAGAAATCAAAGATTAAGTTGCGTTTTGTATCGTAATATAGGGCATTTACTGTAAAATCACGACGTTGGGCATCATCTCTTAATGAGCCATAAACGTTATCACGCAATAACATTCCTTCATCACTAACTTTTGATATTTTATCATTGCTATGCGATTCGTGCCCTGCTCTAAAAGTCGCAACTTCAAAAATTTCACGTCCATAAACAATATGAGCTAAACGGAAACGGCGACCAATTAAACGGCATTGTCTGCCAAAAATACGTTGGATCTCTTCAGGACGAGCATTGGTTGCAATATCAAAATCTTTTGGTTTTTTCCCAAGCAGTAAATCACGAATACAGCCCCCAACAATATAGGCTTCATAGCCTGCTAAATGCAACTTATCTACGATAGAAAGTGCATTTTTAGGGAAGTTTTTTGGGGTAATGTTATAGTGTGAAGCATTAACCGTGAATTTTTTATGCACAAGATGAGAAGGCACATCAGACTGACCTTTTCGTGCAGATCTTTTTGTGCTTTGTTGCTCGGCTAGTTTAGGCTTTTGGCGTTTTGTATGAGAAATTTTTTCTGGTTTTGCCACATTTGCCTGTTTTTCGTTTTCAGCTCTAGGTTTTTTAGGCTTAGAAAACAAAGACTTAATATACTTAAAAATAATACACCTCTAAATAGTAAATGCCTCTTAAAAAAGAGGCATTGTATAAAGTTGATTATAACCCTAACTGTTTTTCTCGAATTTCAGCTAATGTTTTGCAATCAATACATAAGTCAGCTGTTGGGCGAGCTTCTAAGCGTTTAATGCCGATTTCTACGCCACAAGTTTCACAGAAGCCATAATCATCTTCTTGAATTTTATACAATGTTTGTTCAATTTTTTTCAATAACTTACGTTCACGATCACGGTTACGTAATTCTAAACTGAACTCTTCCTCTTGGCTTGCACGATCATTCGGGTCAGCGAAGTTTGTCATATCTTCTTGTAACTGACTTTTTGTTCGTTCAGCTTCTTCCATAATTTGACTATGCCAAGCTTTAAGAATTTTAGTGAAATGCTCACGTTGAGCCTCATTCATATATTCTTCGTCTTTTTTAGGCTCATAAGGCTTAACGCCAGCTAACGCTAATAAACCTAGAGATGTGGTTTTAGCCACTTGAGTCATAGATTATACTCCTTGTTTGGGAATTTTCATTGTTGGAATTATTATCGCTTAGAACATCGCCCTAATTACTTTACTTGGTTGTTTTAAATAAAGCTTTTTAGGCTCTTCGCAATGAGCGGCTATAAATACCATAAAATTTAGGCAATAAGCAAATGAATTTATAAATTTTTGCACTGTATTTGACTTATTTTAGGAAATAACCTTTCAACTGATGGCCATAAATTTGTTCAAATAGGATTTATAAATTAAATTTTCGCAATATCAAAGTGGCTCAAATCAATTTTATCTTCCGTGCCGTAAAATTCACATAAGGCTTTACGCAGAATTTCAGCTCGTTTTGGCAAGTAGCCTCGCTCGGCATAAATTTTTACTTGCTCGTAAACCGCTTGTTTAAAGGCAGAATTATCGCCTGGGTTGCCAGAAAGATTGTCAGCGCTCGCAAAATAGCGGAAACCGGCTGCGGTGGCGAGTACCCATTCAATCGCTTGTGGTTTTACTTCTACGCTTTCAAATTCACGTTGGCGTTCGGCAGAACGCCCGTCAGGCTCATACCAATAGCCAAAATCTTCTAATTTACGGCGAGCTTCGCCTGCTACCAACCAATGTGAAATTTCGTGTAATGCACTGCTGTAATAGCCGTGGGCAAATAAAATTACGTTATAATCTCTTTCGCTTTTCACCCCGTCTTCATCGCAAAAGGCTGGCAAATAAATCGGGTAATCACCGCCTTTTTCTAGGCGAGTGTTATATTCTGTTGCAAAGCAGTTATCAAAAATACGAATAATATCTTCAATTTTATGATTTTCTTGATTCATTTAAGATCCTTTATTTATCTATAATTTATTCAGCCAATCTAGGAATTTATCTGCGTTCAAAAAGCCCGTTACTCTTGAAGAGGTTAGTTCATTGCCATTTTCATCAAAAAATAAAATGGTCGGCAAACCTAAGATATTAAAATGTTGCATCAGAGCTTTGTTTTCAGCAGAGTTATGGGTCATATCGACTTGTAGCACCACCATTTCACTGAGCTTTTCTTGTACTTTTGCATCGGTAAAGGTGTACTTTTCAAATTCCTTACAAGCCACACACCAATCGGCATAGAGATCGAGCATCACTTTTTTGCCTTTGGAAGCGGTCAATTTTTCTTCTAAATTTGCAAGAGAGTGAATAGGTTCCAAACTTAAATGCTGAACTTGAGGGAGTTGCATTTTTTCGCCTTGCCACACTAAATCAACCCAAGGCTTTGCTGCAAACGCAAATAAGATTAATAAAAAAGTTTTAACTACTTTCTTAATAACAGAATTAGAGGGAATAGTATTTAATAGCCAAATTAAAAAGGCAATCGCAAGCCCAGACCATAAAAATGGCTCATAATGGCTTGGTAGCACACGGCTTAATAAAAATACCGGTAAGGCAAGCATAACAAAGCCAAATGCGGTTTTGACGTTGAGTAACCAATCACCTGACTTTGGTAAAATTTTATTACCGAATAAAGTAATGAGAATAAGCGGAATACCCATTCCTAAAGCAAGCAAATAAAGGGCTAAACCGCCTGTGAGCAAATCCCCACTTTGTGCTACATAAAGCAATGCACCAGAAAGCGGGGCAGAAGTGCAAGGCGAAGCAATAAGCCCTGCAATCATTCCCATTAAAAATACGCTACCAAAAGCCCCACCTTGCTGTTTTTGGCTCATTGCATTGAGTTTTTGTTGCCAAGCATTCGGCAATTTTATTTCAAATAAACCAAACATTGAGCAAGCTAAAATCACAAAAACGATAGATAAGCCAATTAAAACAGGTGGGCTTTGTAGTGCAACCTGAAACGGTAAGCCGATAGCCGCCACAATTAAGCCTAATAAAGTGTAAGTTACCGCCATTCCTTGCACATAGGTAATGCTTAATAACAATGCTTTTGAGGTGGAGGGGCGGTTTTTATTGCCGATTACAATAGCCGAAAGCAAAGGTAGCATTGGCAAGACACAAGGGGTAAAGGCTAAACCTAAGCCAAGTACAAAGAACCAGAAAATTGAAAAGCGATTTTGCGATAAATTTTCGGCTAGCTGATCTTGTTCCGATTTTGCAAAAATTTGGGATTTTTCCACCGCTTGTATTTGCTCTAATTTAAGCTCAACAGTTTCTGGCGGATAACAAAACCCTTTGGTGCAACCCTGATAACGAACAGATAAAGAGGCATTTTCATCTGCATTAGAGAATGGCTGAATAACTTGTAACTGGTTTTCAAAAATTTCTACTTCGCCAAAAAACTCATCCTGATATGGTTTTGCTTGGGGAAATTTCGCCCCACCTAATTCCGCATTGTTAGCTGCGAGGTTAATTTCTTTTTTATAGAGATAATACCCCTCGGCAATTTGCCAATTTAAGACAATATCATTTTCTTGCTTGGCGGCAGAAAAAATAAAAGCCTGATCGGCTGGCAAAAACTTGGGTTTAGATGAAAATAGATTAGCAGAAGAGGGCATTACTATTAGCATACTAACCAAAAATGAAAAAAGGTACTTAATCATATTTATTTACAGGGTTATTATTTAAAAAAACATTTAGACAAATTATAACGTAATAAATCGCAAAATTCTGAACAAATTAGACCGCTTCGCATTTAGCTTTTAAATAAGCGGTTATTTTTTGTAAAAAAATTGCAATTATGCAAAAAATGAATTGCATAGTTATGCAAAAATAATTACTATTCATTCATTATTTTAAGTATAGTAGGATTTAACGAATGGCAATTCGTATTCAAAATGTCAATTTTTTTTATGGTTCAAACCAAGCCTTATTTGACATTAATTTAGATATTGAAAAAGGCGATACTGTTGTTTTATTAGGACCAAGTGGTGCAGGTAAAAGTACCCTAATTCGTACATTAAATTTAATGGAAGTGCCAAAGTCAGGCACATTAGAAATTGCAAATCATAAGTTTGATTTATCTGCAAAAGCGAACACTAAAGAGATTAACCTGCTACGTCGTGAAGTGGGTATGGTATTTCAACAATATCACTTATGGCCACATTTAACAGTAATGCAAAATTTAATTGAAGCACCAATGAAAGTATTGGGGCTGAGTAAAGAAGACGCAATTACCCGTGCTAAAACGCATTTAGAGCGTTTGCGTTTAAGCGAATTTGCAGAGCGCTTTCCATTGCATCTTTCAGGTGGTCAGCAACAGCGTGTGGCGATTGCCAGAGCTTTAATGATGCAACCACAGGTTTTATTATTTGATGAACCAACTGCAGCTCTTGACCCAGAAATTACCGCCCAAGTTGTTGATATTATTAAAGAACTTAAACAAACAGGTATTACTCAGGTAATTGTGACACACGAAGTTGGTGTAGCTCGTAAAGTGGCAACAAAGGTTGTCTATATGGAAAACGGTTCTATTATTGAACAAGGCGATGCAAGTTGTTTTGAACAACCAAAAACCGAACAATTTGCACAATATTTATCTCACTCTGAATAATTTAAAGGAAGGATTAATACAATGAAAAAATTATTTTTAGCTTCTGCGATTGCATTCGCAACAATGTCAGCATCGGCACAAGAAACCATTACTTTTGCAATGGAACCTTCTTATGCACCTTTTGAAACGACAAATGAAAAAGGTGAAGTAATTGGTTTTGATGTAGATATTGCAAATGCATTATGTGAGGAACTTAAAGCAAAATGCCAATTCAAAGCACAATCATTTGATAGCTTAATTGCTGGCTTAAAATTCAAAAATTTTGATGCCATTATTTCAGGAATGGATATTACGGAAGCTCGTCAAAAACAAGTTTCTTTTACTAAACCATATTTAGAGAATTCTGTCAGTTTTGTTGCAGTAAAAGGCAAATTTACACCAGAAACAGCAAAAAATGTTGGGGTACAAAATGGTACAACTTTCCAACAATATTTAAATAAAAATGCGAAACAATATAACTTAAAACCTTATGCAAGCTTACAATCAGCGGTATTAGATTTAAAAAATGGCCGCATTGATATGGTATTTGGCGATACTCCAGTTTTAGCTGAATGGTTAAAAACAGAACAAGAGTTAGATTTCGTTGGCGAAAAAGTAGTTGATGAAACCTTTTTCGGTAATGGTTATGGTATTGCCGTAAATAAATCAAATACAGAATTGCTTGAAAAATTAAATGGTGCATTAGACGCTATTAAAACCAATGGCAAATATGAGCAAATCTATAATACTTGGATGTCTGGAAAATAATGTCAGCAGATCTTCTTAATTTACTTGCCAAAGCTACCTTGATGACCTTAGGTGTGGCTTTGGCAAGCCTTGTTATCGGTATGATTTTATCGATAATTTTTGTTGTGCTTGAAACTAGCAAAATTGCTTGTGTGCGTAAACCTACAACGATAATGATCACTTTATTACGTGGTTTACCTGAAATTTTGGTGGTATTCCTAATTTATTTTGGGCTTGTTCAGGTTATTTTCTTAATTACAGATGAGTTTGCAGAGCTAAATGCATTCTGGTGTGGTTCTATTGCATTAGGGATTATTTTTGCAGCTTATGCTTCGCAATCTTTACGTGGTGCAATTAAAGCTATTCCTGTTGGACAATGGGAATCAGGTGCTGCACTGGGTTTAAACAGAGGGCAGGTTTTTGTTCGCATTGTTCTTCCCCAAGTTTGGCGACACGCTTTACCTGGCTTAAGTAACCAGTGGTTAGTATTATTAAAAGATACCGCACTTGTTTCGTTAATTGGTGTTGATGATTTAATGCGTCAATCGGAACTAATTAATGCTAATACTCACCAACCTTTTACGTGGTATGGCATTGCTGCTTTAATTTACCTAGCTATTACTTTGATCAGCCAACGTATCATTAAAGTGTTAGAAGCTCGTTTTACCCGTTTTGAGCGAGGAGTTGCCTAATGTTGTGGGATTATTTAGTTGAGATTTCACAAGGGATTGGCACAAGCCTCCAACTTACCTTTGTGGCATTAATTATTGCATTTATTTTAGCGATTATTCTGACTTTTATTCTTTCCTTAGAAAACCGGTCGCTAAAATGGCTAGTTAATGGTTTTATCACAGTATTTACTGGCACACCGCTATTGATTCAATTTTTCCTAATCTATAGTGGCCCAGGGCAGTTTGAATGGATAACCCAAGGCCCACTTTGGGTGTTACTATCAGATGCATGGTTTTGTGCAATGCTTGCATTAGCACTTAATAGCACAGCATATTCAACATTATTATTCCACGGTGCAGTTAAAGCTATTCCAAAAGGACAATGGGAAACTTGTGCAGCATTAGGATTAAGTCGTTTAGATACACTGAAGATTTTAATGCCATATGCACTAAAACGTGCTTTACCCTCTTATAGCAATGAAATTGTTTTAGTCTTTAAAGGAACATCACTCGCCTCAACTATCACTATTATGGATATTATGGGCTACGCTCGCCAACTATATGGCACAGAGTATGATGCATTATCTATTTATGGTATGGCAGGTGTCATCTACCTTGTAATTACAGGAATTATGACAATCATTTTAAGAAAAATTGAAAGCAAAGTGCTAGCGTTTGAACGTGTTGAAGCAGAAAAAGCTTAATGAAGATGCGAACTAGAGAAACATTCACAATGTTCTTACAAATATTTACTGGTTTATAAAGAGTGAAAATGGTCAAAGATTAATTTAATTTTTGACCATTTTTTATTATAGATATAGAGCTGACTACTTGGTGCTTAGGAATATAAAGCGGCCATATTTGGCAAACTTTTTACAAAATACGGCCGCTTGTTTTATATGCAAGAGAAATTATTTTAACTCCCTTGCACCTTGGTTATCGACTTTACAGATATGAATAAAGCCTTCGTTGTTTTGCAGATACTCTTTTTCTAAGTAAGTGACTAAACGTTGTGCGTGTTCTAAATCTGGGGCAATAGCAAACATTGTTGGGCCCGAGCCTGAAATACCAACGGCTAATGCACCTAAATCTTTACAGCCTTGGCGAACAGTTGGGAAGTTAGGTAACAAATCTTCACGATAAGGCTCGGCAATTAAGTCTTTCATCATTGTAGCTGCTAATACATCTTGATGTGTATGGCAAGCGTGAACAAATGAACCCAAATAGCGAGCTTGTTGAATCATATCTTGGCGAGTGTAGCTTTTTGGTAAAATAGCACGAGCCTCTGCTGTTGAAACTTCAACACCCGGGTATGCCAATACCCAGTACCATTCATCGAAGAATGGCAACGACTGGCAAATATTACCTAGCGATTGTGTCATTAACTGCAAGCCACCTAAGTAGCAAGGAGCAACGTTATCATAGTGGATTGAGCCAGAAATTCGCCCTTCTAATTCGCCCATCATTTCCAATAACTCCATTTTTGAAAAAGGCTCTTGGTGGAATTTATTTAAAGCGACTAAAGCAGCCACAATAGAACAAGCACTTGAACCTAAACCTGAGCCAATCGGCATATTTTTTTCAAGGGTTAGACGTAGGTTTTTAACGTTGCCACCACGTAATTTTAAGCGTTCACTAAATAGCACATAAGCTTGATACACAATGTTTTTTTGTGGCTCTTTAGGCAGTTTACGTACAAAATAGCCTGCACTTTCAAGCTCAAAGGCTTGATCACAGTCTTCAATTTGTACTACATCGCCTAACAATGAACCGTCAATAGGGGAGATTACTGCCCCTAAAGAGTCAAAACCAACACTAATATTTGCACTGGAAGCCGGTGCATAAATTCGTAATGCCATTAGTGAGCACCTCCCTGTAAAGTACGTAGAATATCGGCAAAAATACCTGCTGCGGTTACACTGTTACCCGCACCATAGCCACGTAATAGTAGCGGGATTGGGTTGTAGTAACGGGTTAAGAATGCAAGGGCATTTTCGCCATCTTTCACTTTATATAAAGGGTGGTTTTCATCAACTGCTTCAATCGCCACACGGCATTTGTCGCCAGTGATAGAACCTACATAACGTAAAACCTTGCCTTCTGCTTTGGCTGCTTCAACACGTTTACTAAATTCTGCATCTAGTTCCGGTAATACTTCCAAGAATTCATCACGGGTCATTCCTTCTGAGAAACCTTGTGGTAATACACCTTCAATTTCAATATCTTCAAATTCAAGCGGTAAGCCTGTTTCACGAGCTAAAATTAAAAGTTTACGGGCAACATCCGCACCTGAAAGATCGTCACGAGGGTCTGGCTCGGTAAAGCCTTTCTCTTTTGCCAGTAATGTTGCTTGTGAAAGGGTTAAACCTTCTTCTAATTTGCCGAAAATAAAAGAGAGTGAACCTGAAAGAATACCTTCAAATTTTTCTACTTCATCACCGGCGGCAAGCAAGTTTTGTAAGTTTTCAATAACCGGTAAACCTGCACCAACATTGGTTTCATATAAGAATTTATGTTGGCTTTGGCGGGCATTTTCACGCATTTCTAAATAGTATTCATAGCTTGATGTATTTGCTTTTTTGTTTGGTGTCACAACGTGGAATCCTTCTTTTAATGCACGAGCATAAAGATTGGCGACCGACTGTGCTGAAGTACAATCTACAAATACTGGGTTTACGACGTGGTGGAATTTAATAAATGAAAGCAATACATCAAAATCTGATGGTTGAATTGCTTTTTCTAAATCTTCCTGCCAGTTGTCAAGATTTAAACCGTTTTCATTGAGTAACATTTTGTCCGAATTTGCTAAGGCACAAACTCGGATTTCAATATCCTTCTTTGCGAGAAACTCTTTTTGTTGCTTTACTTGTTCAATTAATTCGCCACCAACGCCACCAACGCCAACTAAAAACATATCAACCACTTTTTTACTATTAAATAATGATTTATGTGTGGCTTTAACTGCTTCAATCGCTTTATTTAATGGTACAACGGCAGAAATTGAACGCTCTGATGAACCTTGAGCAATGGCAACAATGCTAATATTTGCTTGAGCAAGAGCAGAGAAGAAACGTGCTGCAATCCCTTTTGCGGTACGCATACCATCGCCTACCACAGAAACAATGGATAAATCTTTAATAATGTCAATTGGGTCTAGTTGGTTTTCTGCTAATTCTTGAGCAAATTCGGTATTTAATGCGACTAATGCTTTTTCTGCCGATTTAGCCGGTACACAGAAACTGATACTATATTCTGATGAAGATTGGGTAATTAAAATAACTGAAATACCCGCTTTTGACATTGTTGAGAACACACGCGCAGCCATACCGACCATTCCTTGCATTCCAGAGCCAGAAACATTGAACATTGCAACGTTATCAAGATTAGTAATCCCTTTTACTTTTAGATTATCGGTTGCTACATTACCATCAATTAGCGTGCCTTTACCTTCAGGGTTGCCAGTGTTTTTAATTAAGCACGGAATATTTAATGGCACTAATGGGCCAATAGTACGAGGGTGAATCACTTTCGCACCAAAGTAAGAAAGCTCCATCGCTTCTTGATAGCTCATCGATTCCAAGCATACCGCATCGGCAACTAAGCGAGGATCGCAAGTATAAACACCATCTACATCTGTCCAAATTTCACAAACATCGGCTTTTAAACAGGCTGCTAAGCAAGCCGCAGAGTAGTCTGAACCATTACGGCCTAATAAAACCAGTTCGCCTTTTTCATTCCCCGCAGTAAAGCCAGCCATTAACACAACATTTTGTTTAGGAATAGAATTTGCATCTATGCGCTTGGTTGATTCAGCAATATCGACAGATGATTCTAAATAGCTTCCGTGAGCTAATAATTTTTCAGCCGGATCGATGCGAGTAACGGTATAACCTTTTGCCTCAAACCATGCTTGCATCATTGCAATGGAAAGTTTTTCACCACGGCAATGAATAGTTGCAGCAACATCGTCTGAAAGTGATTTTGTTTTCGCAGAATCTGCAGCAACTTGCTGAATTTGAGTTAATTCAGCATCGACTAAAGCTAATAATGCTTCACGAGCAAAATTATTGTTGGCTTCATATAAGCCATTGATGATGTTATGGAAAATTTCAGTTGCTTCAGAAAGGTTAGATTCAAAGGAATCGCCAGCGATAGCTTTATCTACAATAGCGACAAGGTGATTAGTAATTTTGGCTGGGGCAGATAACACACCGGCGGCCTGATCGCTTAAATGTGCTTTTTCAATAATATCTGCCGCTTGTATAAAGCGTTCTGGGTTGGCAAGGGAAGTGCCTCCAAATTTAAGAACTCGCATAGTTTCTCCTGATATAGATTTGTAAATTTTTATACAAAAAAACCCGCTTGTAGCGGGTTCTTAGAATTCTGTTTTTTAGCAACACTAACCCGCATTATGTGATGACATAATGATAATCGTGGTTGTCATAATAGTTGCAAGATTAAACATTGATAATTTCTCTATTGAATGAATAGCTAAGAGAATGTGGGAAAGCCTTTCTTTTGTCAATCTTTTTTTGTTAAAAATTGCGTTTTTTATCATCATCTCTTTTACCTATCGCACTAATTGAGATTAGGTTCTATATTAGATAACAGATTTCTTGTTTTAGATCAAAAAAATGCTAAACTAAAAATCGAGTGATTAACCTTTATTATTTAATGAGGAAAGAAAAATGGCATACACATTACCGGAATTAGGCTACTCTTATGACGCATTAGAGCCACATTTTGATAAAGCAACAATGGAAATCCACCATACAAAACACCACCAAGCATATATCAATAATGCAAATGCAGCATTAGAAGCTCACCCTGAATTATTAGAAAAATGCCCAGGTGCACTAATTAAAGATTTAAGCCAAGTGCCTGCAGAAAAACGTATTGCAGTACGTAATAATGTTGGTGGTCACGTAAACCACACTTTATTCTGGAAAGGTTTAAAAGCAGGTACTACTTTACAAGGTGCATTAAAAGATGCAATCGTACGTGATTTTGGTTCTGTAGAAAACTTCCAAGCAGAATTTGAAAAAGCAGCAGCAACACGTTTTGGTTCTGGCTGGGCTTGGTTAGTTGCAGAAGACGGTAAATTAGCAGTTGTTTCAACAGCAAACCAAGATTCTCCACTAATGGGTAAAGAAGTAGCAGGTGTTTCAGGCTACCCGATTTTAGGTTTAGATGTGTGGGAACACGCTTACTACTTAAATTACCAAAACCGCCGTCCAGACTACATCAAAGCATTCTGGAATGTAGTAAACTGGGACGAAGCAGCTCGTCGTTTTGAAGAAAAAGTAGCGACTTGCGGTTGTGCGAAATAAGTTATAGATATTCTATAAGAATACAAGCGGCCATATTTTGTAATCTTTTTGCAAAATATGACCGCTATTTTTTTATTTAGTTATATTCAAAAATAACACGAGGTGTGAGCTTGGTAATCAGCTCGTAGCTAATCACGCCAATGTGTTTTGCTACCTCTTCAATCAATAAATTCTCGCCCCAGAAAATGGCTTTATCGCCAACTTTATCTTGGCAGTCAGTACCTAAATCAACGGTTAGCATATCCATTGAAACACGTCCGACAATCGGCACTATTCTGCCATTGATTAAAACAGGTGTGCCTTCGGGAGCATTGCGAGGGTAGCCGTCGCCATAACCCATTGCAATCACGCCAAGTTTTGTATCTTTTGGGCTAACCCAAGCTCCTCCGTAACCGACAGGCTCACCTGCTTTGTGAGTACGAACTGCAATAAGTGAGGAAGAGAGGGTCATTACCGGTTTAAAGCCTAAGTCGGTAATAGGAGTGTAATGAGGAGATATGCCGTGCATAATAATGCCTGGGCGAACCCAATCATAATGAGCTTGTTTCCAATATAAAATCCCGCTTGAGGCAGATATACTGCGAGCGTGTTCTTTATATTTATCAGTTGCTTGCTCAAAAACAGCAATTTGTTTTTCCGTATAGCCACAATCTAGTTCATCAGCTCGGCTAAAATGGCTCACAAAACTAATAGAATTTACCAGTGAACATTTTTTTAAACGCTCAATGAACATATCAACTTGTTCAGGATGGACACCTAAACGGTGCATTCCTGTATCAATTTTTAACCAAATATTTACTGGAAAATAAATTTTTGCTTTACGGCTCCAAAACCCTTTTTGTTGCTCTGTATCCCACTCTTTAGCTACTTGCTCTAGTAATTCAAGTTGCTCAATATTATGAATGACGGTATCGAATTTTCGAGAGAGGGTTTTTAATAGTTCTTCTTTATCAAAAAAGCCTTCAACTAATACAATTTTGCCTGTATAGCCAGTTTCTTGAATTTCTAATGCTTCACGCAAACGAGCAACACCGAAACCATCAACTAAATCGGCTAACATTCCTGCAGCTGGCAACAATCCTTGCCCGTAAGCATTTGCTTTAATCATCGCTAATAATTTTTGTTGTGGAGCAAAAGATTTGATGAGTTGAATATTGTGGCGTAATGCTTGGCTGTTGATAGTGGCTGTAGCTGGTTTCATAATTATCTATATATTTGCAATTTAACAATGGGTAAATTATACGCCTAAAATAAAAAATACTTTAGAAAATCACACAAAAAAATATTAGTATGCTCAATATTAAGTATGGGGTGGGCAAATTATGCTGAATTTATTATTTGAATTAAAACAAGAAAAGATTATTTCCGATTTGAATTATCAATTTGCAAAACTTATTGATAATAAGCAACAAGAATATCCTTATTCGCCATTACAAAAAAATTTAGCAGTGTTGCTTTCAGCTCTGATTTCTTACCATATTGGGCAAGGGCATACTGCATTGCGTTTGGACTCTGTAGTGCTATCAAATCTTTTTGAGTTGAAAGGGAAGTCTTCAGCTCATCATCTATTACCGCAAATTTTGCAAAAAATTGAAGAAATTCAACCGCTTGCGTGGCAAGAAACGCTAGACGATCATATTGCTTTTAGCAATAAACCTGAAAAAGTCTCACCAATGTTGTTTCAAAATGGGCTACTTTATTTTTATCGCTATTGGCAAGCTGAAAATAATATAGCGAGTTATTTGGCAGAGACATCATCAAAAGCTATAACAAATGAGAATCTGGACTTAGATAAATCAATTTTAGAGAAATTATTTGAACAAAAAGAGAGTATTGATTGGCAGAAGATTGCAGTTGCAACAGCACTGCGAAAATCTTTTTGTTTGATTTCAGGTGGGCCGGGAACGGGAAAAACGACTACTGTTGTTAAACTTTTAGCCGCCTTACAAACCAAATGTTTACAGCAAAATCGCCCATACTTAAATATTGCATTAGTGGCTCCAACGGGGAAAGCAGCTTCACGAATGGAAGAACCTATTGAGAAAAACTTGAGCTTTCTTAATCTTTCCTTTTTAAATGAAAAAGAGCAGGAAGTGCGTGAGCATATTCCTAAACAGGCAAAAACGATTCACCGATTATTAGGGCTAAGACCGCTAAGCGATAAAGCGAAATATAATAAGCAAAATCCATTGCATTATGATCTGCTTGTGGTGGATGAAGCCTCGATGATCGATTTATCTCTTATGGATAAACTTATTCAAGCAATTCGAGCCGATACTCGTTTAATCATATTAGGCGATAAAGATCAGCTAGCCTCCGTTGAAGCTGGGGCAATTATGGGGGAATTAGGCGAGTTCTCCACATTAGGTTACAGCCAAGAACATATTGAATATTTACAAGCGGTCGCAAATTATCAATTAGATACAAGCCCTCATACAATGCCCATTTGTGATTCTCTTTGCCATTTGCGAGAAAGCCAACGTTTCGATAAAAACTCTGGGATCTTCCGCTTAGCACAAGCAGTAAATGAGCAACAAAGAGATTCTTGGGAGATCATTTCACAGCATCAAGATTTAGATCTTATTGGTTATGCGGAAAGTGCTCAATTTAATGATAAAGCAAGCTGGATAGAACAAACGGCTAATTTAGTGATTCAAAAAGCGGTAGAACACTATAGAGAATATCTAGAGTTAGTACAAAAACGTGAGCGAGATCCGGCAAGCATAGATATAGCTGAAATTTTCCTATCTTTTCAAAAAGTGCGATTTTTATCAGCATTGAGGGTTAGTGAGCTAGGTGTTGAGAGATTAAATCAGCGAATTGCCGAGGCATTACGTAATAGTGGGCTTATACGATTTAATCATAGTTGGGATCGCTATATTGGAAAACCGATCTTGATTACCGAAAATAGCGAAAGGCTATCAAGTGGCGATGTTGGCATTATATTAGTCAATGAAAATAGCGAGCCAAGAGCCTATTTTGATAAGAAAGATAAGCATACTAATGAATATCTTAATTTGCCATTAAGCCAAATTCCGCAATATGAGGTAAGTTATGTAATGACCGTGCATAAATCACAAGGTTCAGAATTTGAACATACTTTGCTAATTTTACCGCTAGAGTCGTCACCAGTATTAACAAAAGAGCTTGTTTACACCGCAATTACCCGAGCAAGTAAAAAATTTACTCTCTTTGGTAGCAAAAAAATATGGGAAAATGCGGTTAAGACTAGAATTCAACGTCAAAGCGGTTTAAAAGCACAATTAAATAGCGTTTTTTGATAATGAAATAAGCAGTTTGTTTTTAAAATAAACAAGCGATAAATTTTTTACAAATTTTTACAAAAAACACTTGCAAGCATTTCGTATTTCCGTATAATGCACCCCACACAACGACGCACTGTTGTGAATAAGTTTAAATACAGTGCGTCGTTCTTTTTTGTTCTTTAACAATTTATCAGACAATCTGTGTGGGCACTTGTTGATTGACTTTGTTTAAAAATATATTTTAAAACTTGAAGTCTT